>CAMVID010000007.1:0-114805 GCA_947167445.1 uncultured Lachnospiraceae bacterium | reverse complement strand
CAATGAGAGGTGTTCCTCAGATCGAGGTTACATTCGATATCGATGCAAACGGTATTGTTAACGTATCCGCTAAGGATCTTGGAACAGGTAAGGAACAGCACATCACAATCACAGCAGGTTCATCCATGTCTGATGATGAAATCGATAAGGCTGTTAAGGAAGCTCAGGAGTATGAGGCTCAGGATAAGAAGCGTAAGGAAGCAATCGACACAAGAAACGATGCTGACTCCTTCGTATTCCAGACCGAGAAGGCTCTTAACGAAGTTGGTGATAAGATTTCTGCAGATGAGAAGGCAGGCGTTCAGGCTGACCTCGATGCAGTTAAGGCTATCCTTGAGAGAACCAAAGATCAGGAGATGTCAGATTCTGATATCGATGAGTTAAAGGCTGCCAAGGAGAAACTTACAAACTCTGCTCAGTCCTTATTCACAAAGATGTATGAGAACATGCAGCAGCAGGCAGGCGGCGCTCAGGCAGGTCCTGACATGAACATGGGTGGCGCTGCAGGCGCTGACGCAGGTGCTTCAAACGATAACAATGATGATGTTATCGACGGAGACTTCAGAGAAGTCTAAAGCTTTAGATTAAAATAAATCCGTAGGCTAAGGTCCTTTTGGGGGCCTTAGCTTCACGTTTAAAGAGGAGTAACGTATGGCAGAACAGAAAAGGGACTACTATGAGGTCCTTGGCGTAGAGAAAAACGCAGACGATGCGGCCATTAAAAAAGCATATCGTGTTCTTGCTAAGAAATATCACCCGGATATGAACCCCGGTGATGCGGAAGCAGAGAAGAAGTTTAAGGAAGCCAGTGAAGCATATGCAGTGCTTTCCGATCCTGAGAAGAGAAGACAGTATGACCAGTTTGGACATGCTGCGTTCGAAGGCGGAGCAGGCGGTGCCGGCGGATTTGACTTCTCCGGAATGGACTTCAGCGACATCTTCGGTGACATTTTCGGAGATTTCTTCGGAGGCGGAAGAAGCAGAGGAAGAGGTAACGGTCCCCAGAAGGGTGCCAACCTCCGTACAAGCATACGCATAAGCTTCGAGGAAGCGGTTTTTGGCTGTGAGAAAGAGATAGAGTTAAACGTTAAGGAAGAGTGTAAGACCTGTAAAGGCACCGGCGCAAAACCCGGAACCAGCGCAGTAACATGTTCCAAGTGTGGCGGTAAAGGTCAGGTTGTATTCACCCAGCAGTCCTTCTTCGGTACAGTCAGAAACGTTCAGACATGTCCCGACTGTAACGGAACAGGTAAAGTCATTAAGGAGAAATGTGCAGACTGTCACGGAACCGGATATGTTCCCATGCGTAAGAAATATGCTGTGGACATTCCCGCAGGTATCGACAATGGTCAGTGCAAGCGTATGACAGGCCTTGGCGAGCCCGGCCTTAACGGCGGCCCCAGAGGCGATGTGCTTGTGGAGGTTATTGTTGCAAGACATCCCATTTTCCAGAGACAGGACTACGATATTTACTCAACCGTTCCCATGTCATTTGCTGTGGCAGCATTGGGCGGCGACATCATAATCGATACTGTTGACGGTAAGGTAGTTTACGAGGTTAAACCCGGAACAGCCACCGATACAAGAATCAGACTTAAGGGCAAGGGTGTTCCCACACTTCGTAACAAGGACATCCGAGGCGACCACTACGTAACCCTTGTGGTTCAGGTTCCCGACAAGCTTTCTCATGAGGCTAAGGAGCTCCTTAAGCAGTTCGATGAGCAAAGCGGCGATACCTTAAATGAGGCGGCAAGAGTTTCCGCCGCATCAAAGGATGAGTCCAAGGACGCAAAAGACAAGAAAAAGAAATTCTGGAAGTAATTCCATAGAAAAGAGGGCAGGTCAATTGACCTGCCTTAATTTTTTGCAAAAAAATAACCTGCCGATTCGACAGGTCACACTTCAGTATCCATGCTAGCACATCTTGAAAAACAAGTCTATACCTTTTTGCAAATCTTTGATAATATTTAGGAACAGTTCAAAAAGGAGAGCAAGATGAACCAACAAATGTTAACCGGAACTTTCTACGGAACAACCCGGGAAGACGAAGAGAAAAAACTGAATATTGCAAAGGAAATGGTGGAAGAAAGGCTTGGCAAAATCAGGCAATCCGCCAGTGACCTCCAGGAGGAACTAAAGTCCTTGAGAGAGGTCTACGATGTGGAAGACAAGGAAGGTCTTGCACAGTGGTTTAATACCGACGCCAGATTCAATGAGGTAAGAAACGACCTAAAGAGAGCTGAGAGAGCCGGTAAGAAACCCTTTTTCGGGAGAATCGACATCGACGATTTAGAGCACGGCAAGAGGGAGAGCCTTTACATCGGTAAAAGTGTAATAGCCAGAAACCCCGCAGAGCCCTATGTGATCGACTGGCGAGCACCCATTTCTTCCGTGTATTATGACCACAGCCTCGGAAGATGTAACTACGAGGTTCCAAAAGAAGGAATCTATGATGTTGATCTTAAGAGGAAGAGAACCTATGAAATCGAAGACGGTGAAATCAAAGATTTCTACGATTCCGATGTGGTAGCCAATGATGAGCTTCTGACAAAATATCTCTCCAAAAGCAAACGAAATGTCTTAAGCGAAATCATAGCAACAATTCAACAGGAACAAAACGAGATTATAAGAAAGAATCCCCGCCATAATGTACTGGTTCAGGGAAGCGCCGGCTCCGGTAAGACCACCGTTGCCATGCACAGAATTTCTTATATTCTGTATAACTACGACACTGAGTTTAAACCCGACGGCTTCTACATCGTGGGAAGCAACAAGGTGCTTTTAAACTACATAACGGGAGTTCTGCCGGATCTTGATGTTTACGGCGTAAGGCAGATGACCATGGAAGAGCTTTTCGTAAGGCTTCTCTATGAAGACTGGGATAAGAACACCATGGAGATAAAGACCCTCAGTAAAGGTGACAAGGGTGCGGGAATCAAAGGAAGCGAAGCCTGGTTTAAATCTTTAATGAGATTTTGCAACGCTTTGGAAAAACGTATGATTCCCCGAGAGGACATTATCCTTGAGGAAAGCGGACGCCAAATCATGAGTAAGTCCGACATCGAAGCCGCCATAAAAAGCTGTGGCAGCAAGTCACTGGCTGATAAGGTAGAAAAGCTTGACGATATCCTCTTAAGTAAGCTGGAAACCGAGATGTATGGAAGGTACCACACCTACAGCCCTGAAGTACAAAAGAAACTCATAAGAAAATATAAGAAGTGGTTTACAAAGTTTTTTTATAAAGGAAGCGTGTTTGAACTTTATGAGGAGTTCATAGCTAATGAACGCATGGTTAATCCCCTTATTACCTATGAAACCAATCGCCCGGACCTGTACGACCTGGCTTCTCTCGCATACATTTACAAGAGAATAAAAGAGACTGAAGTCATTCAGGAAGCAAGCCATGTGGTAATCGATGAAGCTCAGGACTTTGGAATTTCGGTATATCACGCCCTTAAGTACTGTATGAGCAAATGCACTTTTACCATAATGGGTGATGTGTCCCAGAATATCAGATTCGAAAGCGGACTGGCAGACTGGGAAGGATTAAAGAAACTGATGCTTCCAAACAAGTTCGATTACTTCGGACTCCTTCGGAAAAGCTACCGAAACACGGTGGAAATATCCGAGTTTGCCACTGACATTTTAAGGCACGGAACCTTCCCCATTTATCCCGTGGAACCGATCATAAGGCACGGAGACAAGGTGGAATGCGAGAAGTGTTCATCCGTGGATGAACTTAATAAAAAAGTTCTTGAAAGAGCTAAGAAGATGAAAGCAGAGGGAAACGAAACCATAGCTGTCATCTGTAAAGATACTGAAGAGGCGGATAAAGTCTATAAGGCCCTTTCAAAGACGGAGGAGATTAAGCTTTTTACCGATGATGCGGAATTTGCCTCAGGCATCTACGTAATTCCAATAGAGTATTCAAAGGGTCTGGAGTTCGATGGGGTTATAATCTATGACGCATCAAAGGAAGCCTATCCAAAGGAAGACGGCTACGCAAAGCTTTTATATGTGGCAGCCACAAGAGCCCTCCACGATCTGGGAGTTTTCTATCTTAATGAATTGACAGGTCTTGTTGCGGATCCTATTCCGGAGGATCGGAAGAACATAACCTTTGTGGAGGATGACTTCCATGTTAAGCCCGTGGTCTTCAAGAAAGAATTTAAGAGCCATGCCCAGATTGCAAAAGAGCAGGCCCTTGAAGGCGATAAGGAAAGAAAACTGAGAGATGCGTATGGCCCTAAGAAGATTGGAGCAACAGCCATAAAAACTCCCGCCACGTCACCGCTTCTTAAGGTAAAAAAGCCCATCTCCAAACCTGATCTTAAAGAAGAAGCGACCAAGAAGGAAGTGTCAGAATTTGGCACAATGCCTGAAAGCACCAGTCTAAAGCCCATCGGTCACGGGAAGATAGATACCTCTGTAAAGTGGATAAACGCAGACAGGAGAAAGGTTGACATAACAACAACCTACGGAGTACTCACCATAGCTCCAATTTCGGATGAGACCGTAAGAGTTTTGTTTTCAAAACAGGCAGGGGATATTTATTCGCCCCTTCCCGAAGGAGTGCAGATAAAGCCCACCAAATGGAACTGTGTGGAAAACAGGGAGGAAGTAACCATTAGAATGGCGAAGCTCACTGTAAGGGTTAATAAAAGAACGGGGGCTGTAAGTTTCGATACAGTAAACGGAGTGACTTTCCTTTCCGAGAAAACCGACACCACAAGACAGTGCCACACAGGTGCGGATATATGGTGGGAGTACTTTGACTGGTCCAAGAAGGAAAGCCTTAAGGCAGCAGGCCCCGGAGGCACCTGGGAAGACCTTACACTGACAAGTAAATATGTTTCTAATGTAAAATCGGAAGCATCTACTCTTATTATGTCGAGTAAGGGCTATCAAATCCTTGTACCTGCAGGTATAAAGGTGCTTTCCTGTACCATTCCCGCCTATGGACCATACCTAAGCTTCATTGAAACAAAATGCATTGATTACTGTGTGAGAACAGCCAGATAATGTGTTCTTGACATAAGGATTCTGTAAAGCTATCATAAATGTTAGGTGATTTTGCATATTTATGCAGGGAATTCTAAAAAGGAGACACACTATCATGAAGAAAAACAAAGTTCTGATCGCATCAGCTATATTTATTGTGATGCTGGTACTCATTGCAGTTCTCAATGCATGCGGAGTCGGTTTCGTCGCATCGGCATGGGCACTCCTTCCGCCCCTTGTAGCCATAGTTCTGGCTCTTGTAACCAAGGAAGCATATTCCTCTCTTTTCATAGGAATTGTTCTTGGTGCAGTTATGGCGGCAGGCTGTGATTTCAAGGCAACCTTAGACATGGTTACCGTTGATTCCATCAGCACGGCAGTTGCCGATAATGCCGGAATTCTTGTGTTCCTTGTAATTCTTGGAACCATTGTTGCTTTGGTTAACAAGTCAGGTGCTTCAAGAGCCTTCGGTAACTGGGCCCAGAAGAATATTAAGACCAAAGTCGGCGCCCTGATGGCCACCTTCCTTTTGGGAGTTCTCATCTTTATAGATGACTATTTCAACTGCCTTACAGTAGGTTCTGTAATGGCACCTGTAACCGATTCAAAGAAGGTAAGCCGTGTTAAACTGGCATACCTTATTGATGCTACGGCAGCGCCCGTTTGTATGATTGCTCCCGTTTCATCCTGGGCTGCAGCGGTTTCCGGCTGTGTAGAGAGTGAAACCTATTCGGGAATTGACCTTTTCATAAGAGCTATTCCCTATAACTTCTACTCAATCTTTACATTTATATTCATAATTGCGATTGTCCTTATGGGCTTTGATTATGGCAAGATGTCAGAGTTTGAAATCAAGGCTCAGAAGACCGGTGATCTTTCCATTCTCGATGTAGCTTTACTTGATGAGAAACAGGAGAGAAAGCTTGAAGAGGAAGGTCCCGAAAGCCCTGCAAGAGGCAAGCTTATCGACCTTATTATCCCCATTGTTATCTTGATCGTATGCAGCGTTTGGGGACTTCTTCACAATGGCTATCAGGCAATCGGTGAAGGAAGCGTTATCGATGCTTTCTCAGAGACAGATGCATATGTGGGACTTCCCTGGGGAAGTATCCTCGCACTTATTCTTGTTGTTATCTACCTTATTGCAAGAAAGATTGTTTCCTTCGAGGAAGCTATGGATTGTATCCCCAAGGGCTTCATTTCCATGGTACCCGCAATCCTTATTCTTACCCTTGCAACAGGACTTAAGAACATTACCGGCGCCCTTGAAGTAAAGACCTTCGTTCACGATGTAATGCTTAACGCTCAGGGACTCCAGTGGGCTCTTCCCGCAATCGTATTCATCGTTGCATGCCTTATCGCTTTTGCAACAGGTACAAGCTGGGGTACCTTCGGAATTCTTATTCCCATCGTATCCGTTGTATTCCCTGAGACAAGTTCACTTTTCTTCGTGGGAATCTCCGCTTGTCTTGCAGGTGCTGTTTGCGGTGATCACTGCTCACCCATTTCAGATACAACTATCATGTCATCGGCAGGTGCACATTGTAACCATATAGACCACGTTGAAACCCAGCTTCCTTACGCTATCTCAGTTGCAGCTATTTCCTTCGTGACATACGTGATTGCAGGACTTCTCGACAAGGTATCCCTCACTTGGGTTTCAATTCCTTTGGGTGCTGTCCTTACGGTTTGCTTCTTATTCTTTATGAAGAAGAGACAGAAGGCATAGCCCCGAAAACATAGGTGCAAAAGATATCCTCCCGTGCTATTATGTTTAGTAGCACAGGGAGGATTTTTGTTATGAAATGGACTAAAATTCGAATCAAAACCGTCACCGAGGCGGAGGATATAATCATAAGTGAGCTTTACGATATAGGAATCGAGGGAGCTCAGATTGAGGACAAGGTTCCTCTTACGGCCCTTGAGAAAGAGCAGATGTTTGTGGACATTCTGCCTGATATGCCGGATGATGACGGAGTTGCCTACTTAAGCTTCTACGTTGATGAGGACGCAGATAAGGACCAACTTTTAAAGAATGTTACGGAAGTCCTTGACGGAATAAGAGACTTCATGGATATAGGTGAAGGCAAGGTGGAAATCACCGAGACCGAGGACATCGACTGGGTAAATAACTGGAAGCAGTACTTCCATCAGTTCTATATTGATGATATACTGGTAACTCCTTCCTGGGAGGAGGTTAAGCCTGAGGATAAGGATCGAATGATTCTCCACATGGACCCCTCCACGGCCTTCGGAACAGGAATGCACGAGACTACCCAGCTTTGTATCAGACAGCTCAAAAAGCACATTACTCCCGAGACTGAGATGCTTGACGTGGGAACCGGTTCAGGAATCCTTGCCATCCTTTCTCTGATGTTTGGAGTAAAGCATGTGTTCGGAACGGATTTGGATCCCTGCTGTGTGGAAGCGGTAAAGGAAAACATGGAGCGTAACGGCATTGCGCCTGAGAAGTTCCAGATGATAATCGGAAACATCATAACCGAAAAGGAAGTTCAGGATAAAGTCGGTTATGAGAAATATGACATTGTTGTGGCCAACATCCTTGCGGAAGTTCTGGTACCCCTTACACCCATAGTGGTTAATCATTTGAAAAAAGGCGGTATCTACATTACTTCCGGAATTATAGATGACAAGGAAGAGACAGTTGTTAATGCAGTGAAGGCAGCAGGTCTTGAAGTTTTAGAGGTAACCCACCAGGGCGAGTGGGTAAGCGTAACCGCCAGAAAGTAAAATGTATCAGTTTTTTGTAGAACCCGGTCAAATAAATATAGAGACGAAAAAGGTTGTTATTACCGGCGATGACGTAAATCACATCGGACATGTTCTTCGCATGAAACAGGGAGAGGAAATTGCTGTCAGCAACGGTATTGATTCAAAGGAATACCGCTGTGCAATCAACACAATTTCTGACACATCTGTCATTTGCGACCTTCTTTTCATAAAGGAGGACGGTCTGGAGCTGCCATGCGAAGTAACCATATTCCAGGGCCTTCCCAAAGCAGACAAGATGGAGCTCATTATCCAGAAGAACGTGGAACTGGGCGTGTCGAGAATAGTTCCTGTGACGATGAAACGCTGCGTCATGAAACTTGAAGACAAGAAGATTGATTCAAGGGTTCAGAGGTGGAACGGTATTTCCGAGGCTGCCGCAAAGCAGAGCAAGCGTCGGATCATTCCTGAGGTCACAAGACCCATGAGCTTTAAGGAAGCCATAGCCTATTGTAAGGATATGAATGTGAAGCTGGTGCCCTATGAAATGTCTGAGGGCATGGGGCGCACCAGAAAACTTATAGAAGGAATTACTTCGGGAGATAAAGTTGCAGTCTTTATCGGACCTGAAGGAGGATTTGATGAGAGCGAAATAGAGCTTGCCAAGGAAGCGGGCTTTGAAATCATTACTCTCGGAAAGAGAATCCTTAGAACCGAGACCGCAGGTTTTACGGTTATGTCCTGGATTATGTACCAAATGGAGGCAGACGATTAATGGAAATATATTTGGATAACTCCGCCACAACAAGGGCTTTCCCTGAGGTGGCTGAGAAGGTTGCCAAGGTTATGACAGAAGATTACGGCAATCCCTCTTCAATGCACATGAAGGGTGTGGATGCCGAGAAATATATAAAGGAAGCCAAGTCGATTTTTGCGGGAATCCTCAAGGTAAATGAGAAGGAAATTTTCTTTACCTCAGGAGGAACAGAGTCCGACAACCTGGCAATAATCGGTTCAGCCCTTGCCAACCAAAGAGCCGGTAAGCACATCATTACTTCAAGCATTGAGCACCCTGCGGTACTGGAGTCCATGAAGTATCTGGAATCCCTGGGCTTTGAGGTTACCTATCTTGGAACAAATAAAGAAGGTGTGGTTGAGCCTGAAGAATTAAAGAAAGCATTAAGAGACGACACGATCCTTGTCTCCATAATGCACACAAACAATGAGATCGGTTCTCTCCAAAAGATAAGTGACATCGGTGTCATAATTAAAGACCATAACCCCAACACTCTCTTCCATGTGGACGCTGTCCAGGGATTTGGGAAAGCTAAGATTTTACCAAAGAAGATGAATATTGATATGCTTTCCATATCATCCCACAAGATTCACGGCCCCAAGGGAGTGGGAGTTCTTTATATAGCTGACAAAACCAAAATCCACAATATCTCCTTTGGCGGCGGCCAACAGGGTAATATGCGATCCGGCACAGAGAACGTTCCGGGAATCGCAGGAATGGCCCTTGCGGCAAAGATGATTTACGCCAAACTTGACGAAGAGTGCGAGAACCTGTATTCTCTTAAGGAACGTTTTATAGAAGAAGCCACCAAAATTCCCGATGTAACGCTGAACGGACCTAAGGGCAGAGAAGGAGCTCCACACATTGTGAGCCTTTCTTTCAGAGGAGTCAGAGCCGAGGTTTTGCTGCATGCTTTGGAGGATAAGGGGATATACGTTTCCTCGGGAAGCGCATGTGCCACGAACCATCCTGAGATTTCAAAGACCTTAAAGGCCATTGACCTTGATAAGGATCTTTTGGATTCCACCATAAGATTCAGCTTTTCCGTTTTTACCACGAGGGAAGAGATAGACGAAACAGTGAAGGCGCTTAACGACATCGTACCGATGCTTCGAAAGTACGCCAGAAGATAGCAGTGAAAGGTTTAGAATGAATTACAGAACTTTTTTGATTAAATACGCAGAGATTGGACTTAAGGGCAAGAACAGATATGTCTTTGAGGATGCGTTGGTTAAGCAGATTAACAGAGCCCTGAAGCACTGCGAAGGAAACTTTGAAGTCAAGAGAACGGAAGGCAGAGTAACCATTGACGTTACAAGCGATGATTATGATTTTGACGAAACCATAGCTGCTTTGCAGACAGTTTTCGGTATCACCGGAATATGTCCTGTGGTAGTTGTGGACAAGGTGCCCTACGCCGAGCTTTCAAAGGAAGTCGTTAAGTACTTTGACGAGGTTTATCCCGACAAGAACAAGACCTTCAAGGTCTTTGCAAGACGTGCCCACAAGGATTACGAGATGGATTCCATGGAGCTTAATAAGGAACTGGGACATGATATCCTTGAAGCCTTCCCTGAGCTTACAGTAGATGTTCATCACCCCGAGATTCAGATTACGGTTGAAGTAAGAAATGTAATATATATTTATTCCGAGATACTTCCGGGACCCGGAGGCATGCCCCTGGGAACCAACGGAAAGGCAATGCTCCTTCTTTCCGGCGGAATCGATTCTCCTGTTGCGGGATATATGATTGCCAAGAGAGGTGTTGTTATAGACGCAGTTTATTTCCATGCGCCGCCCTATACCTCAGAGAGAGCAAAGCAGAAGGTTGTGGATCTTGCAAGGCTTATTTCCAAGTACACCGGCCCCATCAGACTTCATGTAATTAACTTTACCGACATTCAGCTTGCTATTTATGAGAAATGCCCCCACGAGGAACTTACAATCATTATGCGTCGATACATGATGAAGATTGCTGAGGATATAGCAAAGGCAAACGACTGCCAGGCCCTTGTTACAGGCGAAAGTCTTGGGCAGGTTGCATCCCAGACCATTCATGCCCTGGGTGTTACCAACGAGGTTTGTACCCTTCCTGTTTTCCGCCCCTTAATCGGCTTTGACAAGCAGGACATCATTGATATCTCGGAGAAAATTGGCACATTTGAAACATCAATCCTTCCTTTCGAGGACTGCTGTACGATTTTTGTGGCCAAGCACCCTGTTACCAAGCCCAATCTTGAAATTATCAAAAGGCACGAGGAAAATTTAAGCGAAAATATCGACGAACTTTACAGGAAAGCAATAGAATCAGACGAAGTAATAAGCCTCTGGTAGAAAGCAAATAAAAAAGCAAGGTCCTCGGACCTTGCTTAAATATATCCTATTAAACAGTGTAGTTCTTTAAGATTGCCATTACATCATCGATGTTGTCTTCTGCATGGATGTTGAGATCGATGGGCTTAGAAAGGTCTAAGCTGAAGATTCCCATGATGGACTTAGCATCAATGACATATCTGCCGGAAACCAAATCAAAATCGTAATCGAACTTGGTAATATCGTTAACGAAAGATTTTACCTTGTCAATAGAATTAAGTGAAATCTGAACAGTTTTCATTGGTAACTCCTCCTTATTGTCAAATAAAACTTCTGCCTTAATCTTATAGGTTTGATAGATAAAAGTCAATAATTAAAGAGTACAAAATAAAGGTCTATTTATATGAAAAATGTCGCATTACATAACCTTGGCTGCAAGGTTAACGCCTACGAAATGGATTTTATTCAACAAAATTTACTAAAAAAAGGGTATAACGTTGTACCTTTTGATGAATATGCGGATATTTATATCGTAAATACCTGCACAGTGACGAATATTGCGGACAGAAAAAGCCGACAGATGCTCCACCGCTGCAAGCAGTTAAACCCTAAAGCCGTTGTTGTGGCCCTTGGCTGTTACGTCCAGACCGATTCCAAGGGGGTAATAGGGGATCCGGACATTGATATTGCCATCGGAAACAACAATAAGTCCAAGGCCATTGAAATTATTGAGGAATATCTTGCAAGCAAAAAGGGCGAGAAGGTGGACTGCATCATAGACATTAATGATGTGAAAAACCCCTGTCCCTACGAATCCATGTCCATCGAGAAAACCATTGAGCACAGCAGGGCTTACATTAAGATTCAGGATGGCTGCAACCAGTTTTGCACCTACTGCATAATCCCCTATGCAAGAGGAAGGGTAAGAAGCAGGAAACAGGAAGAAATCCTTGATGAGGTAAGAACCCTTTCTTCAAACGGTTATAAGGAAGTGGTTTTGACCGGCATTCACATCGGATCCTACGGAATGGATTTTAAGGACGGAAGCGACCTTATGTCCCTTCTTGAAGAAATTGATAAAGTTCCCGGAATCGAGAGAGTGCGCATCAGTTCCCTGGAACCCGGCACCATGACGAAAGATTTCATAGAAAGATTAAAGAATCTTAAGAAAATATGCCCGCATTTTCATCTTTCGTTGCAAAGTGGATGCGATTCTGTATTAAAACGTATGAATCGAAAGTATAAAACAGCTGATTTTACGGCCTCTGTGGAGAATTTGAGGAAGGCTTTTGACAGGCCGGCAATCACCACAGATGTTATAGCAGGATTCCCCGGAGAAACAGAGGCGGAATTCGAAGAGACAGCTGATTTTATCAGAAAGATCGGCTTCTATGAGATCCATCTCTTCCCTTACTCCAGAAGACATGGAACCGTAGCTGATAAGATGGAAGGCCAGCTAACCAGAAAAGAGAAAACCGACAGGGTTAAGAAGCTTTCCGAGATTGAGAGGGAAATGACAAGAGCTTATGAGGAGTCCTTCATAGGCGAAAAGGTGTCAGTGCTTTTTGAGGAGCCCAGAGAAATCAAGGGGCAAAGCTATATGATAGGTCACACCGACAGATACCTTACGGTGGCACTTAAGAGTGACGAAGACCTGAAAAATATCATAAAAGAAGTTAAACTTTCCGGCTTTCTGGCCGATGGTATTATGGCGGGTGAAGAGGCGTAACATTGCCAATTTTGCCCAAAAGGAGTAGAATTAGTAAAATAATAGAGTTTTTGTGCGCTTCTTTAGGGAGCAGAAAGGCTTGGGTTATATGCAGGAATTAGGACATACACAGTTTTTTAAAGTAGATGTTGAACCGGAAACAGGGGCTGCAATGATTCTGTCTACGGTATATGATGCGCTTTCCGAGAAAGGATATAATCCTGTAAATCAGATAGTGGGATATATTATGAGTGGTGATCCCACCTATATAACAAGCCATAATAATGCCAGAAGCCTTATTATGAAGGTGGAAAGAGACGAGATAGTCGAGGAGCTTTTGAACACATACATAAAGCATAAGGGCTGGAAGTAGAATGAGAATTATGGGACTGGACTTAGGGTCCAAGACATGCGGTGTAGCCATAAGCGATGAGTTGCTTATTACAGCCCAGGGAATCGAGATTATCAGACGTAAGGACGAGAACAAGTTAAGGCAGACCATGGCCAGACTTGAGGAGCTTATCGTCGAATATGATGTGAAGGAAATCGTTCTTGGACTTCCCAAGAACATGAATAATACCGAGGGCGTCCGAGCCGAAATCTCCAGAGAATTCAAGGAGAAGCTTGAAAGGAGAACAGCCCTGCCGGTACATATGTGGGACGAGAGACTCACCACCGTTATGGCGGATCGCTTCATGATGGAAGCGGGTATCCGCAGAGAAGACCGCAAGGACCATGTGGACAGAATTGCGGCGTGCTTCATACTTCAAGGGTATTTGGATTACAGAAGTAACACAGGCAAGACAGAGTAGAGAGGTAATCTATGGAGAAGATTTCTTTCTGTTCCCCTGAGGAGGGAACAGTGGATTTATATGTTCTTGAACAGACAACTATAGGCGGTGTTAACTACATCCTTGTTACCGACACGGAAGAGGGAGACGGAGAGGCTTTCATTTTGAAAGAGAATCCTTCATCCGATGATTCGGAGAATGTATACGACATTGTCGAAGATGACGAGGAACTGCAAGCAGTAGGCCAGGTTTTCGGAAGCCTTTTGGAGGACGTGGACCTGGAATAGTGTTAAGTGCTTTCGTCTTTTGATTTTTAATACGGAGGTAATTTTTTGAAAACAAATAGAAAGAACGCTACAGGCAAGCTGAAGATTATTCCTTTGGGCGGCCTGGAGCAAATAGGAATGAACATTACTGCCTTCGAGTATGAAGACAGTATAATTGTGGTGGATTGCGGTCTGAGTTTCCCTGCAGATGACATGCTTGGAATCGACCTTGTAATCCCGGATGTAACATATTTACAGGATAATATTGATAAGGTTAAGGGTTTTGTTATTACCCACGGTCACGAGGATCACATAGGATCTCTTCCCTATGTATTGAGACAGATTAACGTTCCCATTTACGCCACAAAGCTTACAATGGGAATCATCGAACATAAACTGACGGAGCATGGAATGCTGGAAAACACCAAGAGAAAAGTGGTGAAGTTCGGAGATTCCATTAACCTTGGATATTTCAACGTAGAGTTTATCAGAACCAATCACAGTATCGTCGATGCGGCGGCTCTTGCTATCTACTCACCCGTCGGAATCGTAATCCACACCGGAGACTTTAAGGTTGACTACTCACCTGTTTTCGGAGATACCATTGATCTGCAGCGCTTCGGAGAAATCGGAAAGAAGGGTGTCCTCGCCCTTTTATGTGACTCCACAAACGCAGAGCGCCCCGGTTTCACTCCTTCCGAGAGAACTGTGGGAGCAACTTTCGATACACTCTTTAATGAGCACAGGAACAAGAGAATTATCGTAGCAACCTTTGCGTCCAATGTAGACAGAGTTCGACAGATTATTAACTCAGCCGACAAATACGACCGTAAGGTTGTGGTGGAAGGCCGAAGCATGGTTAACATCATCAATACGGCCACGGAGCTGGGACGACTCAATGTTCCCGACAACACCCTTATAGATATTGACAACCTTAAGAACTACCCCGATGAGAAAACCGTAATAATCACCACGGGAAGCCAGGGCGAGAGTATGGCAGCCTTAAGCAGAATGGCTGAGAATACTCACCGTAAGATTTCCATTAAGCCCGGAGATGTGGTCATCTTTTCATCAAGCCCCATTCCGGGAAACGAGAAGGCGGTTACCAAGGTTATCAATGAGCTTCTCATGAAGGGCGCCGATGTTATTTTCCAGGATACCCATGTATCCGGTCACGCTTGCCAGGAGGAGATTAAGCTTATCTACACACTGGTCCAGCCCAAGTATGCAATTCCTGTTCACGGAGAATATAAGCACCTTAAGGCTCAGGCTAAGTTAGCCGAAAGCATCGGAATGTCAAAGGAGAACATTTTCATTCTTTCATCCGGTGATGTACTGGAGCTCGGCAACGATTCAGCAAAGGTCACAGGCAAGGTTCCTGTGGGAAGCATCCTTGTTGACGGTCTCGGTGTCGGCGATGTCGGAAACGTTGTATTAAGAGACAGACAGCGCCTTGCCCAGGACGGTATCATTGTGGTTACCGTTGTTATGGACCGTGAGAACAATTATATAGTGTCAGGCCCCGATGTTTTATCAAGAGGATTCGTATATGAAAAGGAATCCGATGAGCTTATTGAAGAAGAGAAAAATGTAGTGGATGACGCTTTGAATGCCCTTCTTGACAAGAGAGTGTCCGACAGGGGCAAAATTAAGAGCGCAATCCGTGATTCTTTATCGGAATATGTTTGGAAGAAAACCAAGCGTCAACCCATGATCCTGCCTATTATTATGGAGGTCTAAATGGACAATATTCAGGTTTCTGAGAACATTCGGGAGGATTTGAAGGTTTTTACGGATGCCCTGAAGAATTCAAGAGAATATTTGGAGTACAGGGAGGCAGCCGAAGAGGTCGAAAACCATGAGGCGCTAAAGGAGAAACTGTCCGAGTATCGACTCATGAACTACAATCTTCAGCAGGAAATGGACCCCGGCATGGTTGAACAAAAGACCGAAGAGCTGGAGAGGATGTACGAAGAGCTGGAGAAAGAACCCGTTGCGGCCAGGTTTCTTGATGCGGAGATGACATTTTGCAGGATGATGCAGGATATCACCCTGGCAATCTATGCTTCGCTGGATATAGAATAACTGAAGGTGAGTTAATAAGATGAAGGTCAAGAATTTCATTATTACCATGCTTAGTCTCGTGGTAAAAATAGTAATTGTCGTTGTTGCGGTAACCTATATAGCAAAGGGTGCGGTTAAGACATATAACTACGGTTACAGTGTCTTTGAGGATAAGCCCTTTGAGTCTGCACCCGGAAGGGATATTCAGGTTACAATTCCCGAGGGCAGCGGTCCAAAGGAGATTGGCAAGATTTTGCATGACAAGGGTGTGATTGGAGACCCCACATTATTCTGGATTCAGAATCTCCTTTCCTCCTACAAAGATGAACTTAAAGCAGGGACCTATACCCTCAATTCTTCCATGAGTGCAGAAGAAATCATGAAAGAACTGGCCGGTGTTGAAGAGCCCACAGAGGAAGAACTGGCTGAGGCAGCAGGAGTGGATGCATGATAATTGACGAGCGCATGGCCTCCTTCCTTAACTCCTTTGACACAGGTCTTCCGGGGTATCTTGAAGACCTTGAAGCTAAAGCTATAAAGGATCAGGTTCCCATAGTCAGAACTGATACGATTGCATTGTTAAAGCTCATAATGACAGCCCACAAGCCTATGAAGATTCTGGAGGTGGGTTGCGCAGTGGGCTTTTCTGCGTTACTGATGAAGGAATATTCTCCGAAGGGCTGTAAGATCACCACCATTGAGAAATTTGAGCCAAGAATCATTGAGGCTAAGAAGAATTTCGAGGACCTCGACAAGGAAGGTGCAATAACCTTGCTTGAAGGGGATGCCACAGAAATTCTGGCAGGCTTAAATGATGAGTATGACCTGATTTTTATGGATGCAGCCAAGGGGCAGTACCTAAACTTCCTCCCGGATTGCCTGAGACTTTTGAAAAACGGCGGTCTCCTCATATCCGACAATGTACTGCAGGACGGAGAAGTCCTTGAATCAAGATATTCGGTCACCAGAAGAAACAGAACAATCCACGCCAGAATGCGTGATTACCTATATGAACTGACCCATAACGATTCCCTGACATCCACAATTTTGCCTGTGGGTGACGGGGTCACAATCAGCGTTAAGAGATAAGATGAGAAGAGAAAAACCTGAATTACTAATTCCTGCGGGAAGCCTTGAAGTATTAAAGACAGCGGTTATTTACGGCGCCGATGCGGTTTACATCGGAGGAGACGCCTTTTCTTTGCGTGCAAAAGCCAAGAATTTCTCCCGTGAAGAAATGGAGGAGGGTATCGCTTTTGCCCATGAGAGAGGGGTAAAGGTATACGTAACCGCCAATATATTCGCTCATAACTATGATCTTAATGCGGCAGAGAAATATTTCGCTGAATTAAAGGAGATAAAGCCTGACGCCCTTATTATTTCGGACCCGGGCATGTTCAGCCTTGCAAGAAAGATTTGCCCCGAGATAGAGATTCATATTTCTACCCAGGCAAACAATACAAACTATCTCACCTACAACTTCTGGTGGGAGCAGGGAGCCAAAAGAGTTGTTACTGCCAGAGAACTTTCTCTTGCAGAGACAAAGCAGATAAGGGATAATATCCCCGAGGAGATGGAGATTGAAAGCTTCATTCACGGAGCAATGTGTATCTCCTATTCCGGCAGATGTCTCCTCAGTAACTACTTTACCGGAAGAGATTCCAACCGGGGCGCCTGCACACATCCCTGCAGATGGAAGTATTACATCTCAGAGGAAACAAGACCAAATGAATATCTTCCCGTTTACGAAAATGAGCGGGGTACCTATATTTTTAACTCCAAAGATCTTTGTATGATTGAGTACATACCGGAGATGATTGATGCGGGAATCGATTCCTTTAAGATTGAGGGACGAATGAAAACCGCTCTTTACGTTGCTACGGTGGCCAGAACTTACAGAAAAGCCATCGACGATTTCTTCGAGTCCGAGGAGTTATACAGAAAGAACATGGACTGGTACAGAGCAGAGATTGCCAAGTGTACCTACAGACAGTTCTCCACGGGATTCTACTTTGGAAAGCCTGATGAGAACAGTCAGATTTATGACAGCAATACCTATGTCAGCGAATATATTTATTTGGGATTCATCGAGTATTTCGATGAAAAAGGTCTGGCTGTAATCTCCCAGAGGAACAAGTTCCTTCAGGGAGACAAGATAGAGATTATGAAACCGAATGGGGAGAATATTTCGGTAACTGTTGAAAAGATGTATAACGACGAAGGCGAGCAGGTTGAATCCTGTCCCCATCCTTTGGAGAAAATTCATCTTGAGTTATCGGTTAAACCTGAGGTTTTTGATATTTTACGTGTGGAGAACACGAATACCAAATAAAGAGGGCGAAGAATGTATAAAGTAGTGGACACAGATGAGCTAAACATCGAAGAAGTATTTGCATCAAATGTTTTTACCTTGGGAACCATGCATGAGAGACTGCCTCAGGATGTGTATGATGAGATCGTGCACATTATGGATAAGGGCGGCGAGCTTTCCAAGGAATCGGCAAACATCATAGCCAAGGCTATGAAGGATTGGGCGGTATCGAAGGGCGCTACCCACTTTACACACTGGTTCCAGCCCCTTAACGGAACCACAGCCGAGAAGCATGATGCTTTCGTAACTCATCCCGACAAAGAAGGAAAGATGCTCCTTGAGTTTTCAGGAAAGGAGCTTATTAAAGGTGAGCCCGATGCTTCATCCTTCCCTTCGGGCGGATTAAGGTCCACATTCGAGGCAAGAGGATATACCGCTTGGGATATTACTTCCCCTGCCTTCATTAAGGAAAGCGGAGCAGGCAAAACCCTCTGTATCCCCACTGCCTTCTGTTCATATAAGGGAGAGGCACTTGATAAAAAGACACCCCTTCTTCGTTCCATGGAAGCCATAAGCACCCAGGGACTTCGTATTGTAAGATTGTTCGGAAATGACAAGGCCACAAAGGTTACTCCCTACGTTGGAGCCGAGCAGGAATACTTCCTTGTGGACAGAGCTAAATATATGGAGAGAGAGGATCTGATTTTTACCGGACGTACTCTCTTTGGCGCACCTGCCCCTAAGGGACAGGAAATGGACGATCACTACTTCGGAACCATTCCCGAAAGCGTGGGAGCGTTCATGCATGACTTAAACCTTGAACTTTGGAAAATGGGCGTTACAGCCAAGACTCAGCACAATGAGGCGGCTCCCGCTCAGCACGAGCTTGCACCCATTTATGAAACCGCAAATATAGCTACAGACCATAACCAGCTTGTTATGGAGACAATGAAGAAGATGGGCTACTATCATGGTCTTGCCTGCCTCCTTCATGAGAAACCTTTTGCGGGAGTTAACGGTTCAGGTAAGCATGATAACTGGTCTCTTTGCACCGACAACGGTGTTAACCTTTTCGAGCCCGGTGATACTCCTAACGAAAACATTCAGTTCCTTCTTGTTATTGCTTGTATCATGAAGGCTGTAGATACTCATGCGGCACTTTTAAGACAGAGCGCAGCTGATGTAGGAAACGACCACCGTCTTGGAGCCGACGAGGCACCTCCGGCAATTATTTCCATCTTCCTGGGTGATCAGCTTTTCGACGTTGTAAGCCAGCTTGTGGAGACAGGTGAAGCTGCAACCTGCATGAGAGAGAAGAAGTTTAAGACAGGTGTTTCCACAATACCTGCTTTCAATACCGATGTTACAGACAGAAACCGTACATCACCCTTTGCTTTCACCGGTAACAAATTTGAGTTCCGTTCAGTAGGAAGTTCGGATTCCATCGGTGATCCCAACACAGTCCTTAACACCATTGTGGCAGAGGCTTTCTGTGAAGCTGCAGATATACTTGAAAAGGCTGATGACTTCCAGCTTGCCGCTCACGACCTTATTAAGGAGTACATGACCAAGCATTACCGCATCCTCTTTAACGGTGACGGCTATGCCAAGGAGTGGGAAGAGGAAGCAGCAAGGCGCGGACTTCCCAATATTAAGTCAATGGTAGAGGCTGTTGACGCCCTTGTAAGCGAGGACAGTGTTAAGCTGTTTGAGAAGTTTGGGATTTTCACAAGAACAGAGCTTGAATCAAGAGCCGAGATTCTCTACGAGAGATATGCTAAGTCCATCAATATCGAGGCTGTTACCATGATTGACATGGCTAACAAGCTTTACATGCCTGCTGTTATGGGATACGTAGGCGGACTTGCAAGTGACATTAACAATACCAAGGCAGCAGGCCTTGATACATCAGTAATGCAGGATTATATCACAAAGATTTCGGGAGAACTTAGAAATGCCAAGGTTGCCCTTGATGAGCTGACCGAGCTTACAAACAAGGCAAAGGCCATGGCTCCCGGCAAAGAGCAGGCATTCTTCTATCACGACAAGGTTTTCCCTGCAATGAGGGAACTTCGTGCTCCCATCGACAAATTGGAGACCATGGTAGACAAGGCTGTATGGCCTGTTCCCACCTATGAAGAGCTGCTTTTTGAAATTTAATTGACAGCATTAAAAAAAGTACTTGCATATTACCAATGACTCGTGTATAATACTCAAATGTAGTCATTGAAGGGCTATCGCCAAACGGTAAGGCAACGGACTCTGACTCCGTCATTTCAAGGTTCGAATCCTTGTAGCCCTGCTAATAAACCTCAGTCGTTGGTACTGAGGTTTTTTTTAACAAAAAATACGCATACAAGGGGTAAGTATATGGGCTATGAATTTACAAGCAGGATTCGCTACAGCGAAACCGACACAAACGGAAACCTGTCACTTGAAGCGCTGATGAATTACTTTCAGGATGCTTCTACATTTCAGTCCGAAGAACTTGGGATTGGACTGAAACCTTTGTATGAACTGGGACTTGCCTGGGTGGTTGCATCATGGCAGATTGAGATAGAAAGATTTCCAAGGCTTATGGAGGAGGTTACCACAGGTACCTTCCCTCATAAGTTCCATTCATTCCTTGGAGAGAGAAACTTCTACATGAAGGATGCTGAGGGCAACATGATTGCCAAGGCCAATTCCCTATGGACGCTGGTTAATCTTAAGGAGATGAAGCCCACCCCCGCACCAAAAGGTATGATGGATAAATATGTGATAGAGCCTAAGCTTCCAATGACAGCTCCCACAGGAAAGATCAGACTCCCCGAAGGTGAGGAAGTGGAGGTAATTGGGGCGGATAACCTCATTGTCAGAGCCTATCACCTTGATACCAACAATCACGTAAACAATGTTCAATACATAAGAATGGGAATGGGATGTGTACCGAGAGACATGAATTACAAGGTGGTTCGTGTCGAGTACAGAAAGCCCGCCTTCCTTAACGCCACCATTGTTCCGGTGGTCAGGAGGCTTAACAATGTGTACACCGTAAGCCTTCAGGACACCGAGGGCGATGTGTATGTTAACCTTGAGTTCACAAGCTAAAAAGAGGCCTATATGGAATTAGGAAAGAGACAGAAGTTAGTTTATAAAAGAAAAGAAGAGTTTGGCATATACCTCACCGAAAAAGGAAATGATGAGGAGAGGGTGCTTTTACCTGCCAAACAGGTACCTGCAAATGCTAAGATTGGAGACGAGATAGAGGTATTCCTCTATAAGGACTCCAAGGACAGACTTATTGCCACCACAAACACTCCCCTTCTCACTCTTCACGAGACCGCGGTTCTTACCGTCAAGGAAGTGGGCAAAATCGGCGCCTTTCTCGATTGGGGCTTAGAGAAGGATCTTCTCCTTCCCTTTGCGGAGCAGACCGTCAGGGTTAAAGCCGGAGACAAGGTTCTTGTGGCACTTTACACAGATAAGAGCGACAGACTTGCGGCAACCATGAAGGTATATAAGTACTTAAAGCAGGACAGCTCCTATAAGAAGGAGGACCACGTTGACGGCCTGGTTTACGAGTTAAGCGATAACTTCGGGGCCTTCGTCGCGGTGGATAACAAGTATTCGGGTCTTGTAGCCAAGAAGGAACTTACCGTCAATCTTAAGGTAGGTGACAGGGTAAAAGCCAGAGTGATCTCCGTTAAGGAGGACGGCAAGCTTGACTTAAGCCTCAGAGAGAAGGCCCCCATCCAGATTTCCCTAGACGCGGACACCCTTGTTAAGATGATGAAGGCAAACGGCGGAAAGCTTGATTTCAGCGACAATGCGGCTCCTGAACTTATAAAGGAGGAAACCGGCATGAGCAAGAATCAGTTTAAGCGCGCCGTGGGTAATCTTCTTAAGTCGGGAAAGATTGAAATTCTTGAGAATTCAATTAAATTAAAGTAAACCAAAAGTAGCATACTGGCTCCCGTTACATAGTTGTAAATGGGAAAATGCTGAAATATAATGAGTACACAGCACCGAAAGGAGGGTAACTATGAATATTACGGCTTTATCCGGAGCATTAACAAATATTCAGGCAACCAATGATATAAGCACAGCTGTTTTGGCCAAGGCTATGGATTCCAATGAAGCCCTCGGTCAGGGAGTTGTTAAGATGATTGATTCCGCTGCAATGGAGAGATCCGTTAATCCTTCCGTAGGCAGCAACTTTGATGTAAAAGCCTAATTCCTTAATGTTTTCAATAAGAAAACGCACCATGTGGGGGTGCGTTTTTTTGTTTGCAAAAATATTTGTTATGGTAACCATTCGGGACTTTTTCACAAAAAATAGGGGTTGAAATATAGATTTTTTTGTGTAAATATATTAAAATGTACTAAGTGGGGCGTAGAAATGCCTAGGAGGGGCAATACATGATTTCCAATCAAATACTTCAAAACACAGTTGACGGAATTAAGACAATCGCCAGAGTTGAGATTTGCGTTCTTGATGCGGACGGCAAGGAAGTAGCCGCCACATCGGATATGTCAAATAACATAACTCCTCCCGGAGATTTCATTAAGTCCTCCGCTGATTCCCAGGAAATTCAGGGATATCAGTATTTTAAGGTGTATGATGAGCAGCAGCTTGAGTATATCGTTGTGGCTGCAGGCGCAGGTGAGGACACCTATACCATCGGCAAGATGATTGCCTTCCAGATTCAGGGACTTCTTGTGGCCTACAAGGAGCGTTTTGACAAGGATAACTTTATCAAGAACCTTCTTCTTGATAACCTTCTTTTGGTGGACATTTACAGCAGAGCCAAGAAGCTTCATATCCGCTCCGATGTTCCCCGTGTTGTTATGCTTGTGGAGACCGGCAATATTAAGGATAACAATGTGCTTGAGGTTGTAAGGGCGGCCTTTACCGGAAGCACCAGAGATTTTGTTACGGCAGTTGACGAGAATAATGTTATCGTTGTTAAGGATCTCTCAGATGCCGATGTTAACAAGGATATCAACAAGACAGCCAAGGAGATTGAGGGTGTGCTTGCCAAGGAAGGCATTGACGATGCACGTGTATCCTATGGTAATATTGTTAATGAGCTTAAGGAAGTCAGCCGTTCCTACAAGGAAGCCAAGATGGCTTTGGATGTAGGAAAGATTTTCTTTGATGACAGACAGGTTATTGCTTATTCCGAGCTGGGAATCGGACGTATTATTTATCAGCTTCCCATTCCTCTTTGCAAGATGTTTATCAAGGAGATCTTCGGAACCAAGAGTCCCGATGATTTTGACGAGGAATCATTAACCACAATTTACAAGTTCTTTGAGAACAACCTTAATGTCTCCGAGACATCAAGACAGTTATACATTCACAGAAATACTCTTGTATACAGACTGGATAAGCTTCAGAAGACTACCGGTCTGGACCTTAGGGTGTTTGAAGATGCTATCACCTTCAAGATTGCCCTTATGGTCGTTAAATACATGAAATACATGGAAAAATACGAGTAAGACAGAGGTTTATCATGGCAAGACGTAAGAAACAATTACCCGAAACTACCGCCATTATCGAGCTAGATAACGTTACAAAGGTATATCAGACAGGTTCTCCCGCACTTAATGGTGTTTCTATCAGCATCGAAAGAGGAGAATTCGTTTTCATAGTAGGTGACAGTGGTTCCGGTAAATCAACCCTTATTAAACTCCTTTTAAGAGAGCTTACCGCCACCAGCGGAACTGTAAGAGTAATGGGTACCGACCTTGCCAGACTTCGTCACCGTAAGATCCCCAAATTCAGAAGAAATCTCGGAGTAGTATTCCAGGATTTCCGTCTTCTCAAAGATCGTAACGTTTATGAGAACGTTGCTTTCGCTCAGCGAATCGTTGAGACTCCTAACTATGAAATTAAGAAAAATGTACCCTCTATCCTGGCTACAGTAGGTCTTGCGGGCAAATATAAGGCTAAACCCAAACAGCTCTCCGGTGGTGAACAGCAGAGGGTTGCTTTGGCGCGTGCTTTGGTTAACAACCCTACTATTTTGTTGGCGGATGAGCCTACAGGTAACCTTGACCCCAAGAACTCATGGGAAATCATGAAGCTTCTTGAGGAGATTAATGACATGGGTACAACAGTTGTTGTCGTTACCCACAACAGAGAGATAGTCAACGCCATGCAGAAGCGCGTTATAACCATGAAGAAAGGCGTTGTGGTAAGCGACGAAGAGATGGGTGTTTATATCGATGAAGAAGATTAATACGTTTTTTTACTGCATAGGGCAGGGCATAAAGAGTATATTCAGAAACAAGCTGTTTTCTCTTGCTTCCATAGCAACCATTGCAGCCTGCCTTTTTCTTTTCGGTTTGTTCTACTCAATAGTAATGAACTTCCAGCATATCGTTAAGACTGCTGAAGAGGGTGTTTCCGTTACAGTTTTCTTTAATGAGGGGACATCTGAAGAGAGAATGAGAGAAATAGAGTCAATCATCAATGAGCGAGATGAAGTAAGAGAGACTAACTTCGTATCGGCTGATGAAGCCTGGGAGAGCTTCAGAGGTATTTATCTGGAAGGTTATGAAGACGGTTTTACCGAGAACCCTATTCCAAACTCAGCCAACATTGAAATTTACTTATCTGATGTATCATTACAGAGTTCACTGGTTACCTACCTTGAATCAATACCTGATGTAAGAACGGTAAGAAGGTCTGAGGTTACAGCCACAACCCTTACAGGTGTCAATGTCCTTATCGGTTACGTTTCCATCGGTATCATCGGTATCCTTCTTGCGGTATCCATCTTTCTTATCAGCAATACCGTAACAATCGGCATCTCGGTTCGTAAGGAGGAGATAAGCATTATGAAATATGTGGGTGCCACCGACTTCTTTGTTCGTTCCCCCTTCGTCATTGAAGGTATGCTGATCGGTCTTGTCGGGGCGCTGATTCCCCTTGGTATCATAAAGTTCCTTTATGAATACCTCATTGCATACATTGCTGAAAGATTTGCGGCAATCTCAGGATTGCTTAATTTCCTGTCCACACAGGAAATCTTTAAGGACCTGGTTCCTGTTTCTCTCGGCATCGGCGTCGGCATCGGTTTCCTTGGAAGTATTACAACGGTAAGAAAACATTTAAGAGTATAATTTTGAAACAATCGATAATAGTCCCGTCCTATAGGCGCGAGTCTGTATGACGGGATGTATTACTTTTATCTAATCTTTTCTATGAAACGGAATATTTTATGAGGAAAAGAAGAATCATTTTTGGCCTGACCTTTGTGCTGGCCATGTCGGTGTTTTTCTCATCAAACGCTACTTTCATATCCAGGGCGGAGATTACATCTGACAGTATCAAAGAAAAGCAGCAGCAAATCAGCCAGGCACAGGATGAACAGAAAAAACTTCAAAAGGGATTGTCCGACGTTAAGAAGATGAAGCAGGAGCTGGAGAAATCCAAAAGTAACCTGGAGGATTACATTACCCAGCTTGACGGCGACCTTGACGTTGTTAACCAACGAATAAATGAACTTCAGGCAGTTATTGATGAAACCCAGGAGGCTTTGGATGAGGCCACCGAGGATCTGAACGAGGCTGTTCGTGTTGAGACGGAGCAGTACGAAGCCATGAAGGTTCGTATCCAGTTTATGTACGAGAAGGGCGACAATTTCTTTCTTGACGCAATCTTCGGTGCAGAGAGTTTTTCGGATATTCTTAATCGGGCAAACTACTTTGAGGAACTGGCGTCTTACGACAGAAAGAAACTTGACGAGTACGTTTTGAACCGTCAGATGGTTGAAGTCTGCAAGCAGGAAATCGAGGCTAAGAAAGCTACTCTTGATGAGGCCATGGCCCAGCAGGAACAGGAGCAGAATAACCTTGAAATTCTCATTGGTGAGAAGGAACAGCAGATCAATGCCGTATCCTACGACATTAGCAATAAAGAAGCTGCAATCAAAGATTACGAGGATGAGTTAAACGCAATGGCCACCGTAATCTCCCAGCTGGAACAGCAGGTTCTTGAGGAGAAACGTGCCATAGCGGCAGCCAATGGGGTTAACCTTTCATACGATGGAGGAGCTTTCTGCTGGCCTGCACCTTCATATACGAGAATATCCAGCCCATTCGGATACAGAACTCATCCCACCCTGGGAGTTCAGCTTTTCCATAACGGAGTTGACCTGGCTTCCCCCAGCGGATCCAAAATCCTTTGTGCTTATGACGGAATAGTTGTAGCGGCGGATTATACATCTGTTATGGGAAATTATATTATGGTTGATCATGGAGACGGACTTTACACAGTCTACATGCATGCTTCAGCCCTGTATGTTTCCAAGGGAGATGTGGTTATCAAGGGCGAGAACATAGCAGCCGTGGGTTCAACCGGACGTTCCACCGGTCCTCACCTTCACTTCAGTGTCAGAAAGAACGGTGAGTATGTTGACCCTATGGCTTATATATCAAACTAAGCTTTAAAGCAGGTGATCGATTTGGAAGAGAAGAAAAAAAGCAAAATTGGAATAGGAATTCTTATCGGAGCCATTGTGGGACTTTTGCTTGGCGCATCCGCAACCCTAGCGTATGTACTTTTTTCGGGACGAATGATTACAAGCGCCGACCCCACAAAGGTGGCAGGAGTTTCTGAAAGTGCCGACGGAACCAGCGCTGTTGATGAAGCCGTTGTCAGGAAGATGAAGCTCATTGAGGAAATCTTTGACAGGTATTATCTTGAGGAAGACCTTGATAAGAGTGAACTTCCCGAGGACATCTATCATTCCATGGTTAATTCCATGGGAGACAAGTATTCCACATATTACTCCGCAGAGGAGTACAAGAAAGCCACCGAGGACCGAGAGGGAACCTACTACGGAATCGGTGCCTACGTAACCATGAATACAGACATCGGTTATGCGGTTATCAGTGGTGTAATGGATGACTCTCCTGCTCTGGAAGCCGGTGTAAGAACCGATGACATAATCTACGAGATAGACGGCGAGTCCGCATACGATCTGGACCTTGACGAAATTGTAAGAAGAATCAAGGGACCTGAGGGAACCACCGTCAACATTACCTTCATCAGAAACGAATCTGAGGAAGTTAATCTCGATGTGGAAAGAAGAGCCATCGAGAGCAAGACTGTCAAATACAAAATGCTTGAGGGAGATATAGGATATCTTCAGTTAACAGCATTTGAAACCATAAGTGAGCAGCAGTTTAAGGATGCCAAGGCAGATCTTGAAGCCCAGGGAATGAAGGGACTTATCCTTGACCTTAGAGGCAATCCCGGAGGAAATCTTTCAACTGTTGTTGAGATTGCAAACCAGTTCCTTCCCAAGGGCTTAATCATCAGAACCGAGGACAGGGACGGAAACGGAAGTTCCTATGACAGCGACGGCAAGCATGAGTTCATGCTTCCCCTTGTTGTACTTGTTAACGAGTATTCCGCCAGCGCCTCAGAAGTTCTGACAGGTGCTTTGCAGGACTATGAGAAGGCTACCGTTGTGGGCAAGACCACCTACGGCAAGGGCATCGTGCAGGATACCATCAGCCTTACCGACGGCTCAGCAGTCAAGCTCACCACCGAGGCCTACTACACACCCAAGGGCCGCAGCCTCCACGGCGTCGGCATCAAGCCTGACGTGGACGTGGACCTGGACACCGACGCCTACTATGAATCCGAAGGCGCCATCGACACCCAGCTGGACAAGGCCATCGAGGTCATCAGCGCACAGATAAACTAGGTGCATGACTGTCCCCATATGCACCACTACGGAAACTTCTACGGAAGCCTCTACGGCGGATAATTCATGTTTTTTCTCTTGTTTATCCGCCCAAATTGGCGTTATGTAAACCACCAGACATAATAAAGCAAGCTTTTCGAGGATTTATTACACCATATAGTTTACATAACAGCCAAAAATCACTAAAATAAGCGGATAAATCCATGAAAAACGAAGATTTCTCCGCCGCATGCCCGGAAACGGGAATATTATGTAAACCAATAGGCATAATAAATGCTCAAATTTACGGATTTATTACACATGCCTCCATTTTTACCACCACGGAGAGCATTATTTGAGGGAAGATAGATGAAAGATTATGGTGACATTATGAATTCACAATAAGTGAGCCTACGGGCTTTGTGAATTCGACTGTCACCATTTTGAATTCAGGAGAAAATTGTAGATGAAAATAATATTTCTGGGGTCATCCGTAACATATGGCTCAGCGGCAGGAGGCGTATCTTTCGCTGATATTCTATGTGAGAAGAATGGTTACGAAATGATAAAAGTGGCGGTTTCAGGAACCACCCTTGTAGATGATGATGACCAATCCTACGTAAGCAGGCTTAAAAGAATAGAGGCAGACTCCGCAGACTTATTTATCTGTCAGCTTTCCACCAATGATGCTTCACAGAATAAGCCTTTGGGAGTGGTGACGGAAAGCAAGGACATAAATAGTTTTGATGTTAAAACAATTGCCGGTGCCGTCGAATACATAATTGCCTATGTGACGGAGAAATGGAATTGTCCGATAGCCTTCTATACGGGTACAAAGTATGATTCAAAAGCCTATGCTGGAATGGTTTCCTTGTTAAAAGAGATAACTTCAAAGTGGAACATACGAATCATAAATCTATGGGATGAGCCTGCATTTAATTCAGTAAGTGAAGAAGACTACAAGAAATATATGAGCGACCCCATTCATCCTACTTTGGAAGGTTATAGAGAATGGTGGACCCCCTTCATTGAGAAAAAAGTCAAAGAGATGCTAATTCGTCGAATTGATATGAGCACTTATGAGAGAAAGGCACATTTCGATTATTTCAGATCATTACAATACCCTTATGTCGGAGTGACCGTAAATCAGGATGTAACGGATATTTATCGATTCTGTAAGAAGAACAATTGCTCCTTCTACCTGACATTTTTACATGTAGCAGCACTGGCAGCAGATAGGGTTCCGCAGTTTAGACAAAGGATAAGCGGGGACGGAATCATAGAGTATCCTGAGTGCCCGACATCACACATAGAACAGACAAAAGGGGATGGGTATTGTTATTGTACACTCCATCACCATATGAGTTTTTCGGAATACTATGAGGCAGCGAAAGCCGCAAGAAATACCTGCGCCGAAAATGGCATCACCGAGAGCGAAGATGTCGAAAGCATGTATTTTATTTCAACTCTTCCCGGGATTCATTACACATCTTTAATTCAGCCTGTTGCAGGAGGCGACGAATCAAACCCAAGAATAACCTGGGGCAAATTTGAGGAGACAGAATCCGGTAGAATTATTATGCCGGTTTCTGTCTTGGCTCATCATGCGTTGGTTGATGGGATTCATATTGCCCAATTTTTCAGCAACCTTGAAGAGATGCTGCAAATCGGAGAACATATCAGATAACATCCCTGAAGATGGAGAAGTTCAAATATGAAACAAGCTGGAGCTTCTTCACACGAAAGCAAAGAAGAGCAATTGCGATTGGCAGTGTAAAAACTGCGATAAGATATTTAAAACAATTCACCTTCTGGATGAGGTGAATGAGGAGTACAAATGATTAATTACACCAACACCATCTCAGCAGAAGACTACCTGGAATTGCGCGCGGCCGTAGACTGGGCACCCCTTGTGAAGGACCAGGCTCAGTCAGGCATCGACAACTCAGCTTTCGTAGTTGCCTGCTCTGAGGATGATAAAATAGTGGGCTGTGCCCGAATGATTTGGGACAGAGGATACATAGCTTACCTTGCCGACGTAATGGTCAAGCCGGAGTATCAGGGACAGGGTATCGGAAGAAAGCTTGTCAACGAATGTATAAGCTTCATCGACAGTCAGCTTAAAGAAGGCTGGAGAGTTAAAATAGAAATGGTATCCGCGAAAGGCAAAGAAGGCTTCTACGAGAAACTTGGCTTTAAACTTCGTCCCAATGAAAACGAAGGCCATGGCATGAATCTTTGGAGACAATAATATGATAATAATTATTGCAGGAGCATCCCACACCGGGAAAACAGTACTTGCACAGCGAATTCTTGGCAAAAACCAATACCCCTACTTTTCCATCGATCACTTGAAGATGGGACTCATTCGCAGCGGCAACACATCCCTTACACCTTGCGACGATGATGAACTGACAGATTATCTTTGGCCAATTGTAAGAGAGATGATTAAGACCGCAATCGAGAATAAACAGAATCTCGTTGTGGAAGGATGCTATATACCTTTCGATTGGAGAAAGAGCTTCACAGAAGAGTATCTTTCGGAAATTAAGTTTATCTGCCTCGCCATGACAGATAGGTATATAGACAATCACTTTGGTGATATAAAGAGCCACGCCTCAGATGTTGAATCAAGACTTGATGATTCATATTGTACAGTCGATTGGATTAAGACCGATAACAGAATTATTATTGAAGGATTTACCAAGGTCGGTGAAAAGGTTGTACTTATAGAAGATGATTATGAAAGCACAATCAACGAGGTGCTGAAATCCATTTAAACGCATTAAGGATATTTATATGAGAAAGATAGTTATATCAATATTTGCTACATTAATTCTTGCTTTCACTCTGTTAGGCTGCGGAGAAACCGAACCATTAAACGTAAAAAAGGTGACCTGTGTCAGCTATATATTTGATCCAAGACGCATATATATGACAACTGTGTCAGATGACCTTACAATCAAGTTCTATGAGATCTATCCTGAATCCGATAACAATCCCGACCTCCTTGCCGGGGAACTTCCGCCGGAAAACGAATACGATCTGAAGGAAGATGTAATCTCACAGGAAGCCTGGAACGAGTTTGTAAAGTTGCTTAGCGAGAAGAAGTTTATGGACTTACCTGAAGACCTCGAATTCGACGGAGTATATGATGGAGTAAGCAGATATATAAAAGTTGAAACAGATGAAGGCTCCTACACGGTGGGAGGCTACTGTGCAGGAGACGGAAAAAGCAGAGCTCATAAGAGATTTAGCGATATTCTTAAAGGCATGGGGAGTTTAAGGGACTCGAAGAATGAATAATACAAAAAGATATATAAAATGGTTGGTCATATGTTTGGTAGTTTACATAGTAAGTGTTTTTGCCCATGAATGCGGACATGGACTTGCAAATGCTATTGCAGGGACACCTTGCAGCACAGGTTTTAATCGCGTAGGTGATATTTATAAGTATCCTTCGGATGCAGGCTTTAGAGAGTTCTACAGTACTGCAGATTCTGTACTTTTAGACTTCGGTGTTCCATGTACAATTATATTGGCAATTATTGGAACAATCCTTTATGCAAAAGCCGCTAATTCCAAGATACAGTATTTGGGTGCGGCATTGGCAATTGATAACGGATTGCTAAGGGCTATTCCCTGCAGCATGGTTTTGTTTACTCCCCTCGTCACCGGAAATATCCATGTGGAGGACGAGTATCAGACGGGGGAGCTATTGGTTAAGTCAACAGGCAGTAATATATGGCTGTACGTACCTGCTTTTGTTTCCTGGGCAATTACAGTTGCATGTCTTGTTCTTACAGTAAGAATATCTGAGAAGAAGAAAATTGAGTACAGGAAGATTTTTACGTTAATATCCATTTTGGCTGTAATAGTGGGATTCGTTGTTACTTCGGTTTTGGATAATTATATTCGGATTAATTGGATGCCGTTTTAATGAAATGAAGCGGTTGCACTGTTGGAGAAGAAATATAAACCGATTAGATAAGATTAAAAATGAAGAAAATCCTATGGATTATTTTGAGGATTTATTTATGTTTATGGAGAATAATCCGAATATTGATTATGGTATGCCGGGACCAATTGTTCATTTTATGGAATCTTACTATAAAAAGGGATATGAAGATGAATTGCTAAAATCTGTGAAAAGAAAACCTACTCAACGTACGGTATGGATGCTTAACAGAGTATTAAATGATGTCAATTTGATTGGCAGGGAAAAATATATAGGTGTTATGGAAGAGGCTATAAAAAGAACTGATGTTGATCTTGAAACTAAAAAAGAAATAAAAGGCTTTTTAGTATTAGATTATTCTTCAATATACACAACCGGTTTAACGAACTAGAGATTGGAGTACTGATGAATAAGAGAAGAATTTTGGCGCTGATGATTGTTTTGCTCATGGCTTCTGCAACCGGGTGTGGAAAGAGTGATATAAATATCGAGTCCGATGAGGAAAGCTCAGGTTCAGAAGATTATTGGTCTAAGCTTTATAGTGAGGCAAAAGAATGCCCCAATGCTGCTAATTTTGAAGGAGAATGGTATGGCGGAGAGCACTCGTCTTATAGCGGGGAGATTACAATAACAGATCAGAGCGAGAAAGGATTTCACTTTTCGGGTTTCTTTTATTATTACCTTCACACAGGGGAGATAGAAGGAGACGCGCTTTTTGTAAAAGACAATGTTGCGGTCTACAAGTCTACCGAATCGGAAGATGAATATCTGAGCTTTGAAATGGACGGTGATACCATGCATGTCAAGCAGGAGGGATTACTCGGCCTGGGGATGAACGTGTGGGCCGGCAGGGATTATACACGAGAGAAGAAAGCATTTATAAATGATGACATATTGAATAAAGCTTATACAGAGTCGCAATTATCTGAGATCAAAAAGCTTATTGGAGACGAGTTGTATGAGAATCACTTCAAGTTTGGAACGGAAATCGGGGCGGTCGGTTATAAGGATACCGAGACTAAATCCGGTGAGAAATGCAGATTTGTAGATTGCCTTGTTCCGACCTATGGTACGGAGTATACTGCTGTGCTTATGGATGACGGAAAGATATATTTGAAGCTTAAGGTCTATGGCACTTGCGACAAGCTATATACAAATGATTCCGCATATACCGGAGAAGATGTACCTGAAACGGTTAGTGAGTGATGTTTCATATCTTTGACCTTTTCCCATTTGCATCATATTATTAATTTATAGATGTTTTAAAGGTGTAAAACCGGAAGGAGGAAACATATGGAAACATGGTTTTATGAAGTAGTAAGCATAGATGGAGATTATGCGAACCTCCGCAGAACAGATATAGAATCAGATGATTTAAAGCTGGTTGCCAGGGCGTTGCTTCCGCCTGAGATTGTAGAAGGCAGCAGACTTAAATACGAAATGATGCAGTACACCATGGAGTAATGGTTGGAAAATATGTATTAGAGGAGAAATTATGAAAAGATCAAACATTCCCGGAATTGCTTTAGCAATTGCAGTTCTGATGGGCGCAAGCCTGATTACAACCGGGGCGGCAGCGGATTCAACCACCGCAGACACCACAGAAGAGCAGCTGTTTTCAGAAACAGATGATGGATATCTGCTGTTTGGAAGCTACGAGCAGGACGGCGATACTTCAAATGGCGCGGAACCCATTGAGTGGATAGTACTGGAAGAGAATGGAGATGAGAAGCTCCTTGTTTCCAGATACATACTTGACAGTATGGTCTATAACAAAGAGGATGCACCCACCACATGGGAAACCAGCGCGCTTCGAGAGTGGATTAATACAGAATTCTTCAATTCGGCATTTAACGAAGCAGAACAGGAAAGGGTGCTGACCAGCCACGTAACAAACGCCGATAACGCATACTTTGGAGTTTCCGGCGGAAATGATACGGATGATAAAGTGTACATTCTGGACGCCGGTGAGATTAAGAAATACTTCAACTATAATTACTACAGAGATGAGGGAATGTATGGCTTTGGCATGGATTTGATTACTGAAGCCACAAAATATGCAAGGAGCCGTGGCTCAGATAACTATAGCCCGGACGGAGACCTGTTTTTTATCTATGAAACCTATGGTTATACATCGGACTTCCTTAATATGTCCGGAACCATCTGGTGGGAGAGAACGCCGGGATACAGCCCATATGCAGCCAATGTTGTCTGGGACGATGGCTTCTTCGGTGATGGCGGAAACGAAGATCACGACAGCTTCGAAGTGACGGCAAGCTGTGGTGTTCGCCCTGTTATACGTGTTAACACTGAGGTGATTACTCCGATTCCTACAGAAGAGCCCACCCCTTCTCCCAAGGAGCCCGAACCTGAAACAGTAGATACCTCGGAACCTGCAGAGGATATAAATGCTGTTGAGGAAAAATCCAATTTATCTACAATCCTCCTTATCATCGGAGGTGCGTTGGTAGCCCTTTCGGGAGCATTTTTCGTTGGCAAAAAGGCTATCAAGCCTAAAACGAAGTCTAACGGAATCGGCAATGCAGGTCCTGAGCGTCCTAAAATAGAACTTGAGAAGAAGGCGATTCTGCTTTGCCAGGCTGACGGAGCCAATATTGATGACTTTAAGAAGTTCCTTGATGGAAAACTTTTTCTTAACAGCGAATCCAAGGAATATGATTCCGTAGAGAAATTAAAGGAGATTATCTCTGATAATAAATCAGATGAGATAATAGTTCATATCGATTCGGATGATGAGTTGACCGCATTTGATGAGTTACTTTCAAATTACGAAGGAGATGACAAATTTGCTCTTCTCGTAGATGATTCTGTTTTGACAAAGGGCAAAAACAAACTTGAAACCCTGAAGAAAGAAAAGAGAATCGTCTCATACGTTGGCAGCGCTTTAAGCAATGAAATCAAGCTTATTAAATTAATTCTTCCTTTATATAAACCTGAATTAAATGGTGAGAATGCTTTGGGGCTTATCGGAAGTGTTTCGGATGCCCTGGGGATTCCGTATGTTTCAAAGGTCATCGATACCGCTCTTTCAGGCAAGGAAGTAGTGGAAACAGTCAGAGAAGGCGACCTGGACGTAAAGAGCATTTCTTCTGTGGTGAGTGAAATCTCGGGAGTGCTTGGTTATGATAAGGTCGGCGAAGTGGCAAATCTGATAAGGGATTTGAAATAATGGGAAAAGATTTCGATGCGGTGGTTTTCGATATGGACGGAGTTATCTTTGATTCCGAACGAGCCACGATGCAGTGCTGGCTTTCGCTGGCCGACAAATATGGAATTAAGAATATTGAAAAGCCGTACCTCGCATGTACCGGAACCACCGTCCAGAAGACAAAGCAGATTATGTTGGAAGCATATGGTGACGACTTCCCATATGATGAATATGCCAAAGAGGCCTCCCGCATGTATCACGAGAAATATGACGGCGGCAGACTACCCATGAAAAGCGGAGTAGTAGAGATCCTTGATTTTCTTAAAAGCAATGGGAAAAAGATTGCCCTGGCATCATCCACAAGAAAAGAGACGGTCATTAATCAGCTAAGAGATGCTAAGATACTAGACTATTTTGATGAAGTAATTACCGGTGATATGGTGACGAAGAGTAAACCTGAGCCGGATATTTTCCTTCTGGCGTGCGAGAAGATAGGGGTAGAACCGAACCGAGCATATGCTATAGAAGACTCATACAATGGAATAAGAGCTGCCTTTAGGGGAGGACTTAGGCCGATAATGGTTCCGGATCTATTGCCGGCTAACCGGGAGATGAGGGAAATGGCAGAAGCCGTTATTGATAATTTAGACAATGTTGTTTTGTATTTGAGAAACTAGAATAAAGATATTATAAAAACCGAATGGTCGGCATCATCTGCCGACCATCTTTTTTTGCGCTGGTATGCAGTTTTAAGTTTCATGTCGCGTGTTCCGGTGTTGAAACCGTTTACGACTCGCCGTTTCTTGGCTTTAAGCTTTTTAAGGTTTTTCTCTACCATAGCTTGTACCTTCCTTTCATAGTAATAATCGTCATTTTAGGTGGATATGTCAAGGGCTTATCTTATAGAAAAACAACTATATACAACGAAGATATAATCTGCTATACTGAGAATGCATCGAACAAATGTACGATACAAAAATAGTAGAGGGGAGACGTTGACACGTGTAACGTTACGGGTTACAATATTGATATGATAAAGTCATTTGCTCATAAAGGACTTAAAGATTTTTTTGAAACGGGTTCCAAAAGAGGAATACAACCTGAACATGCACCAAGGCTAGGAAGAATGCTTGACAGGTTGGACGCAAGCATTTCACCACTGGATATGAACTTGCCCGGGTACAGACTTCATGAACTTAAAGGTGACGAACATAATTGCTGGTCTGTGGCAGTTAATGGAAATTGGAGAATGACTTTTTACTTTGAAGGCGAGGATGCATATCTCGTAGATTATAGGGACTATCACTAGGAAAGGAGGAATATTGTTATGACTAGACGACCTACTCATCCCGGGGCAGTATTTTTGGAAGATGTTATGAAACCTTTAAATCTTTCAGTTACTGATGCGGCACGTATGCTTGGCGTAAGCAGAAAAGCTTTATCAGAATTTGTAAATGAGAAGGCTTCATTAAGCCCCGAAATGGCAATAAGAATAAGTAAGGCTACCAATACATCTGTTGAGAGCTGGATGAACATGCAGCAGAAGCTTACTTTATGGAATGCCAGGATGAATGAGCCCGATAATGTTATACCTTTTCCTCTTGCCAGGGCTAAGGAGGGATAATGCCGGAACTTAGTAAACGAGTAGAGACATTCACCGATTCTGTAATCAGGAGAATGACTCGAATAAGCAATAAATATGGAGCTATTAATTTGTCCCAGGGCTTCCCGGATTTCGATCCGCCAAAGGAAATTACGGATGCGCTTGAGAAGGCGGCCCACCAGGGACCTCACCAGTACTCTATAACCTTTGGAGCCAAGAACTTCAGGGATGCTTTGGCAGCAAAAGCTTCCAAAACATTTAAGAGAGAAGTGGACCCCGAGACCGAGCTTTGCGTCACCTGCGGAAGCACAGAAGCCATGATGACGGCTATGATGACTATCTGTAACCCGGGAGATAAAGTTATGGTGTTCTCTCCGTTCTATGAGAACTATGGAGCGGATGCGATTTTGTCGGGAGCAGATCCGATTTACATTCCTCTGGTTCCACCTGAATATAACTTCGATATTAAACTTATAGAAGAGGGCTTCAAAAAAGGAGCTAAAGCAATAATAATCTGTAACCCATCCAATCCCTGCGGAAAGGTGTTCACAAGAGATGAACTTACGGCAATTGGAAACCTGGCCATAACCTATGATGCCTTCGTAGTTACGGACGAGGTATACGAGCATATGGTTTATGCCCCAAATGCCCATACATCAATGGCATCACTCCCCGGAATGTTCGAGCATACCATCACCTGTAACTCTCTGTCCAAGACCTATTCCATTACGGGATGGAGACTGGGCTATATTTGCGGACCTGCCAAGGTAATCGAAGCAGCAAGAAAGGTTCACGACTTTCTTACGGTTGGGGCAGCAGCGCCTCTTCAGGAAGCAGCGGTGGCGGGTCTTACCCTTCCGGAATCCTACTACGAGGATTTACTAAGAACCTATACCGAAAAGAGGGACTTTTTCCTTGCGGGTCTTGATCGAATCGGGCTTAAGCATAACGTTCCTCAGGGTACATACTTCGTTATGATTGATATTGCGGAGTTTATGGAACTTCCTCAGTTTAAAGGATATACAGACCTTGAATTTTGCGAGTGGATGATACAGAATATAGGAGTGGCTGCCGTTCCGGGCTCCAGCTTCTTCAGAGAGCCGGTGAACAATCTGATTCGTCTTCATTTTGCAAGACAGCAGTCCACACTTGAGGAGGCCTTAAAGCGCCTTTCGAAAATGGCAGACTTGCTGCCCTAAATCAGCACCATTCAGGAGAATTATTAATGGGAATAATTGAGTTATTGCTTCTTGCAATAGGTCTTTCCATGGATGCCTTTGCCGTATCGATCTGCAAGGGAATTGAAACAAAGAAAGCAACTGTCAGGCAAATACTGCTTTGCGGCATATGGTTTGGATGTTTCCAGGGATTAATGCCCTTTATTGGATATGTCCTTGGAAGCAGGTTAGAATTCATAATCAACAAGGTAGCTCCCTGGCTGGCCTTTATACTGCTTCTTATCATAGGAGTAAATATGATAAGAGAAGCCTTCTCTTCAGAGGAAGAGGAAACCAGGGCGGGATTTGATGTGAAATCCATGTTCATACTGGCCGTCGCCACATCCATAGATGCCCTTGCGGTTGGTATAACATTCGTAGCAGTTCCCGTTACTCTGATTAATGCATCACCCTTTGTTAACACCGTAATCGCCTGCCTTATTATTGCGGCAACTACATTTGTTATTTCTTCGGTGGGAGTCCGAATAGGAAACGTATTCGGAACAAGATATAAATCCGGTGCGGAAGCAGCCGGCGGATTTGTCCTTGTTTTTATAGGCCTGAAAATTCTTTTGGAGCACATGGGAGTCCTGGAGTTTATGGACAACGGAGACGTGCTCTTTGAACTTCTGATTCCCTTCATCGGAACCATTCTTGGCTCGGCCCTTGTGTTCGTTTGGGATAAAGATATGAAGGATGATTTCAAGAACATAATGACGGGAATGGCCGGTGGTATCATGATGGCATGTTCCATGTGGACCCTGCTTTATCCCTCAATTCTTAAGGGCAAGGTGATAACTGTAGCCATTGGATTCATCATCGGTATCGGATTCCAGTATTTCCTTGACAAGGTTGTGCCCCACGCCCATGCATTTACCAGGGCGGAAGAGGGACCCTCCAGCACCCTTAAGTACACATTCAGAGTAATGATGTCGGAAGTGATTCACCACGTTCCCGAAGGCATGGCCATTGGTGTTATGCTGGCCGGGGCGCTTAACGGGGCAGAGGAAGTTTCCATGACAGCCACCATTGCTCTTATTATCGGAATAGCCATTCAGAACATTCCTGAGGGAGCTTTGGTGTCCACCCCCATAAGAGTAGAGGGTGAAGGTAAAAACAAAGCCTTTCTCATGGGTGTTATATCGGGTATTGTGGAGCCCCTTCTTGGTATTGCCATGATAATCCTTGTAAGTGCCCTCCCCGGAATTCTTTTGTTTGTAATGGCTCTTACGGGAGGCGCAATAGCCTTCCTTGTTATAGAAGAACATATCCCTTCCATGTGTACAGGAAGACATTCGGACAAGGGAACCCTTTCCTTTGCATTGTTCTTCTGCCTTATGATGATTCTTACATTCTTATCAAGATAAAAAGATACAAAGAACCGCGGGCTAAACACCCGCGGTTCTTTTATACCGGATTAGTATCCTTCAGGGAAGATCTCGATGGAATCAAGTCTTTCTCCGCCGAGATCCCATTCAACGTCTACCTCCAGATTTCCGTAGTCAAATACGAATCTCAATTGTCTTATGTCGTCCTTGCTGCCGTAATCATCCACTACTTCCATTCTTTCGGAATCAGGCTTTGCAGGCAATCCGTACATATCCTTAAGGACTTTGTAAATCTTTTCCTTATCCTTCTCACCCTTATCTAAAGCTGCTGTATCGGTATAACTTTTAAGAGTAGCCCAGTGCTCTCTTCCGCGAATTGCCACAGCCTCAAAGTGCAAATCATACATTCCCAGGCAAACCACATAGTCGGTGTTGTTTGGAGTAGCGCCACCTTCCTCCCAGTAAATGGTGTACATGTCGTGGTCCTTGTATTCAGGATTGCCATTTGAGGGTTTAAAGGCTTCAACACGGGGTTTCCATTCGCTGCCAAGTTCCCATCCCAGGAATTTGGTGAGGTGAGGAGTTGCGACTTTGATGATATCCTCCTCAGTTGCGCTGTCTACATCAACGTAAGGACTGGGCACATCTTCATATTCTTCATCGGACCATTCATCCTCGGAATCCTCTGCCTGGATCTCATCTGCATTGTTTTCAATCAGGTAGTCCTTCTTGGCATTGTAATCGATAAACTGAAGCATCTGTTCCTCAGTCATTTCGGTTTCGGGAAGGTGAAGAAGATGATCTTCTTCGATATAGCAAAGGCTTTTGCCGTCCCAATCGCTTAATTTTTCAAGCCTTTGAACCTCCCCTTCCGGGAAAAGTGCCGAATTATAGTACTTCTTCTCGAGGTCGGAGATTTTGATAATCTCAACGTTTGTAAGCTTTCTGCTCCAGGCCTCATCTATAGTAACTCCCTCATCATTTTTAATCTCTTCAAAAAGCTCCGTCTTCTCGGTTTCGGGCATTGACTCTACACGCTTAACCCAGTTATCATAGCCTGCCTTAACGCCAAAGCCTGTAAGTCCAACGGCGGCCATAACTATAAGGGCCGTTAAAGGTCCCGCATAGCGGAAGCAGAGATCCGCTGCTCTTTTACCACGTTTACAATCCTTGTATAATTCTCTCTTTATGTAATTGGGGATCTCAATATTTTCAAAGAGATCCTTATCGATGTCATATCTGCTCACAGATGATACCTCCTTCATATGCTCTGCCAAGCTTTGCAAGTGTTTCTCTTGCCCTTTGCAGACGCTTTTTGACGGCAACCTCTGATATGTGAAGGATTTGGGCAGTCTCTTTGACTGAATAACCTTCTACATAATATAGGATCACCACACTTTTAAGTTTGTAATTCAGGTTCCATATCAGTCTGAGCTTATCTTTGTCTTCTACACTCATTCCTCTGGTGATTTCAAGGCTTTCTTCCACCTCTTCAAGAGGGATTCCGGCATGCTTCTTATGAAATCTGAGGAATTCCTTACATTTATTCTGTGATACTTTTATAAGCCAAGCTTTCTTGTGCTCTTCGGAAGCAAAATCAGGCTTCTTGGTCATGTAAGTAATGAATGTCTCCTGTAAAACATCCTTGGTATCCTGCTCGTTTTTCAGGATAACGAAGCATATTTTGTAGAGAATGTTGCTGTATTTTTCAATGACCAGTTCCAGATCTGCGTTCCTATCTGCTCGATTCATTTTATGTCCTCCCGGATTATTGAATACGATAGGTCTTCGCGAATACCTTTTCACTCTATAAATGTTTGATAAAAGCAAAAGGTGACATCCTGAAAAGTATATCATATAATTTTTTTAAAAAAATTTTTAAAAAGTTTGTAACGAATTTCGGATTGCTCCGTCTAACCAATGAGATCAAAAAAAGGAAAGCTCGAAAAGACATGGACAATACCACAGCAGAAAAACTTTATGAAGCGTTCTATATGAAACTGTTTTCATATGTTATGACGCTAACGGACAATCAAAACGACGCCATGGAAATAGCCCAGGAAACATTTTTCAGGGCCATATCCACCAAGCAGACCTTCAGAGGTGAAAGCGAAAGCTTCACATGGCTGTGCGCCATAGCCAAGAACCTTTTCATCGATGAAAAAAGAAGGCATGCAAGGTTTGAAGACGTTCCTCTTGAAACTCAGCCCGACACCGGAAAGAGCATCGAGAAGAAGCTTATGGACGCCGACACTTCCATACAGATTCATCGAATCCTGCATGCCATGGAGGAACCCTACAAGGAAGTCTTCCAGCTTCGGGTCTTCGGCGAACTGTCATTTAAGGAAATTGGTTCGGTCTTTGGCAAAACGGAAACCTGGGCCCGGGTTACCTACCATCGAGCAAGAATTTTGATTAAAGAAAGGATGGAGAAATCATGAAATACGAATGTGATATGATAGAAGACCTTCTGCCTTTATATAAGGACGGTGCCTGCAGTGAGGCAAGCAAAAAGGCAGTTGAAGAGCATCTTAAAGAATGCCCAAAGTGCCAAAAGATGCTTGAAGAGTTAAGCGACACGGCAATCGATGAAATGATCGTCAAGGAAAAGGACAGCGTCATCGATTCCCAGTCCAGATTTTTCAAAAGAAAAAGTGCTACGGTGGGTGGCGTCTTTGCGGCAATTTTTGCCATTCCGATTCTGGTATGCCTCATTGTAAACCTTGCAACCGGCCACGCCCTTACCTGGTTCTTTATCGTACTTGCAGCAATGCTCATCCCCACATCATTAATCGTTGTGCCTTTAATGGTCAGGGAAAACCGGATGTTCTACACCATGACATCCTTCACCGCCAGCCTCCTTGTGCTTCTTGGTGTCATAAGCATTTACACCAAAGCAAGCTGGTTCTTCATTGCAGCCTCGGCTGTATTGTTTGGCCTCACCTTATGCTTTGGCCCCTTCATTGCCTGCAGAAAGCCTGTGAATGCTCTTCTTAAGAACAGCAAAGGCCTTGCGGTAATGGCTGCCTCCACAGTTACATTTTTCCTTATGATCGTGTGCATTGGTTTTACGGTAAAAACAGCAAGCTTCTTCCCTATTGCGCTTTGCATTTCAATTCCTCTTGTTATGCTTGCATGGGCAATCTTTGTTGTAATCAGATACATCGGCTCCAACTCACTTGTCAAAATAGGTGTATGCACGGCTTTAATCAGTGCATTTTCATACTGGGGCGTTGAACTCATCATAGGATTGCTTATAAGAGTAGCAAATGCAGTACCCGCCATGTATTCCATGTGGACAATGGGCTATGCCATTGTGGGAGTTGTAATCGGCGCAGCACTTGCCATTATCGGATTGATTGCAGGAAGTAAAGGAGATAAGAACAATGAAAATAATTAAAGGATTATTACTGACGGGAGCTGTTGCGGCAGCCATGCTCCTTACAGGATGCTCATTTGGATATACAACATTCATTCACTATTTAAATGCCGACAAATATGTTGCCGGAAATCAGGAAATAACTGAAAAGATTGACACAATTGATATCGATTACATTTCCGGAGATATTACGTTTTTGGCAGAAGATACAGACACAGTAACCATCGAGGAAACGGCCCGAATCGATCTTGATGAGGACAGACAGGTGCACACCTGGGTTGAGGGCTCAACCCTTCACGTAAGGTATTGCGCATCAGACAAGAGACTTGACCTCAATAATCTGGATAAGAGACTGGAAATAACAATTCCTGAAGATGTAACATACTCCGAGGTAAACATTAATCTCACATCCGGAGATTTAACTGCAGGAAGCATTAAGGCAGATAAGTTCGACCTTGATTCAACCTCAGGAAACCATACCATAGGCTGCGAAGCCGACAGAATTACAATTAACTCCACCTCCGGAGATATTGACCTTACCCAGTTTGGCAAAAGCGAAGGAATCTCCATTGATGCCACCTCCGGGAGCTATGATCTGAAGCTTGAGGAAGTGAAGAGTCTGATTCTGCACACAACATCGGGAAATGTAAATGTTGAGGCAGAGTCGGTTGAATATTTTGACGCCGATTCATCAAGCGGCAGCAAAACCTTGGCTTTTGAAAAGGTTCCGGGTTCACTCGTAATCAATGCAACTTCAGGAGATGTTGATCTCTATCTTCCCGAAGATGCTGATGCTACCGCAAGCATTACAACTACAAGCGGTGATGTCAGAAGTAATATTTCATGCACCACAAGCGGTGATGTCTATATTTTGGGCAATGGCACCAACACCATGGACATCGATACCACCTCAGGAAATGTTACAATCAATGCCTTGGATTAAGAACTAGAACAAAAGTTCGAAAAAACTATATACATTCCGCAAATAATCTGCTATACTTTTTAGAGTATGGCAGATTTTTTTGATAGGAAGATGGAAAATGGAATTCAAATTGCATTCTCCTTATAAGCCCACAGGTGACCAGCCTCAAGCCATTGAGGAACTGGTGAAGGGCTTCAAGAAAGGAAACCAATTTCAAACACTTTTAGGCGTTACCGGTTCCGGTAAGACCTTTACCATGGCCAATGTTATTGCTGCGCTCAACAAGCCAACCCTTATCATCAGCCATAACAAGACTCTGGCCGGACAGCTATACGGGGAGATGAAGGAGTTTTTCCCTGAGAACGCCGTTGAGTATTTCGTGTCCTACTATGATTATTACCAGCCTGAGGCCTATGTTCCCCAGACTGACACATATATTGCCAAGGACTCTTCCATCAACGAGGAGATTGATAAGCTGAGGCTCTCGGCCACCGCATCTCTGACAGAGAGAAGAGATGTTATTGTTGTGGCTTCTGTTTCCTGTATCTATGGCCTTGGAAGCCCGGAGGATTATGAGGAATTAATCATTTCCCTAAGACCGGGAATGATGAAGGACAGGGATGATGTCATCCGAGAGTTGATTGCAATTCAGTACACCAGGAATGATAATGATGTAGCCAGAAGTACCTTCAGAGTAAGGGGAGATGTTCTCGAAATCTATCCCGCCATTGGCGGAGACTACGCCATCAGAGTGGAATTCTTCGGAGATGAAATAGACAGAATCACAGAGGTGGACCCTCTTACGGGACAGGTTCACGCAGAACTTTCCCACGTGGCAATTTTCCCTGCCAGCCACTATGTTGTGGCGGCGGACAAGATGAATAAAGCCTGCGAAGCCATCGAAGAGGAACTTAAGGACAGGGTAAGATTCTTTAAGGGTGAGGATAAACTCCTTGAGGCCCAGAGAATATCAGAGCGTACCAACTTTGACATAGAGATGCTTAGAGAAACCGGCTTCTGCTCCGGTATTGAGAACTACTCCAGACACCTGGTAGGCTCAGCTCCCGGTGCTCCGCCCCATACTCTTATGGATTACTTTAAGGATGATTACCTTATTATCGTTGACGAGTCCCATATCACCATTCCCCAGATAGGCGGAATGTTTGCGGGAGACAGATCAAGAAAGAACACTCTGGTGGACTATGGTTTCAGACTGCCTTCAGCCCTTGATAACAGACCTCTTAGCTTTGAGGAGTTTGAGTCGAGGATTGACCAGATGTTATTTGTTTCAGCTACTCCCAACACCTACGAGGAGCAGCATGAGCTTCTTAGGACCGAGCAGATTATAAGACCTACGGGTCTTCTTGATCCCGAGATAGATGTTCGTCCCATCGAAGGACAGATTGATGACCTTATCGGTGAGATCAGAAAGACCACCAAGGCGGGCAACAAGGTTCTTATTACAACCTTAACCAAGCACATGGCCGAAGACTTAACGGATTACCTTCATGAGGTGGGTATCAGGGTCAAGTATCTCCACTCCGATATTGACACCTTAGAGCGTGCCCAGATAATAAGGGATATGCGCCTTGACGTCTTTGATGTACTTGTGGGAATCAACCTCTTAAGAGAGGGACTTGATATACCCGAAATTGCCCTTGTGGCAATACTTGATGCCGATAAGGAGGGCTTCCTTCGTTCGGCAACTTCACTGATTCAGACCATAGGACGTGCGGCCAGAAACAGCGAGGGTCACGTTGTAATGTATGCGGACAACATGACAGACTCCATGAAGATAGCCATCGACGAGACCAACAGGCGTCGTGAGATTCAGATGAAATACAATGAGGAGAACGGCATAACTCCCACCACCATCAAGAAGGCGGTCAGAGACCTCATAAGTATTTCCAAGGAGATTGCCAAGGAGGAGGTGCGCTTCGAGAAGGATCCCGAATCCATGTCGGAGGCGCAGCTTAAGAAGCTTGTTGATGAAGTTGAGAAGAAGATGAAGAGAGCGGCAGCAGATCTTAACTTCGAGGCTGCGGCAGAACTTCGTGACAAGATGATGGAACTCAAGAAGATACAGCTTGACAGAAATTACAAATAGAAAGTGCAGAATAATGGAACAGCCTATTAAGATGCAGCCCCGCCGGAATATCATTTCCATAACCGGCGCTGCAGAACACAATTTGAAAAATATTAACCTGGAAATTCCCAGAGATGAGCTGGTGGTTTTTACCGGATTATCAGGTTCCGGTAAGAGCTCTCTTGCCTTCGATACAATCTATGCGGAGGGACAGAGACGTTACATGGAGTCTCTCTCATCCTACGCAAGACAGTTCTTGGGACAGATGGAGAAGCCTGATGTTGAGAGAATCGAGGGACTTTCTCCCGCCATCTCCATAGACCAGAAATCCACCAACAAGAACCCCAGATCCACTGTGGGAACTGTAACGGAGATTTATGACTACTTCCGACTTCTCTACGCCAGAATCGGTATTCCTCACTGCCCCAACTGCGGCAAGGAGATTAAGAGACAGACCGTCGACCAAATGGTTGACCAGATTATGACTCTTCCCGAGGGCAGCAAGATTCAGCTTCTTGCTCCCGTAGTACAGGGCAAGAAGGGTGAGCATGCCAAGGTATTCGAGAGAGCCTCCAAGGCCGGATACGTAAGAGTAATCGTAGACGGAAACATGTATGAGCTTTCCGAAGAGATCAAGTTAGATAAGAACATTAAGCACACCATTTCCATAATCGTCGATCGACTGGTGGTTAAACCCGGCATCGAGAAGAGAATGACGGATTCAATAGAGACAATCCTTTCCATAGCGGAAGGGCTTCTTGACGTGGAAGTAATAGGTGGCGAGACCTTGAGATTCTCCGAGAACTTCGCCTGCCCCGACTGCGGAATAAGCATCAGTGAAATCGAGCCCAGAAGCTTCTCCTTCAACAATCCCTTCGGAGCCTGCCCTGTCTGCGCAGGTCTGGGATACAAGATGGAGTTTGACCCTGAGCTTATGATTCCCGATGAGAATCTTTCCATAAATGAGGGAGCCATCCAGGTAATGGGCTGGCAGTCATCCAAGCAGAAGGGAAGCTTTACCAACGCCCTCCTTGTAGCTTTGGCAAAAGAATGGGGGTTCTCCCTTGACGTTCCCTATAAAGATTTGCCCCGGAAGGTGAAGGATATAATCGTCTACGGTACCCATAAGGAAGTGGATGTATATTATGAGGGACAGAGAGGTAAAGGAGTTTATCCCATTGCCTTTGAAGGACTTATTAAGAATACGGAGAGACGATACAGAGAGACTGCCTCCGAGACAACGAAGGCGGAGTATGAGGAATTCATGCAGATCACTCCCTGTACCGAATGTAAGGGCATGAGACTTAAGAAGGAGTCTCTTGCCGTTACCGTATGCAAGAAGAACATTTACGAAATCACATCTCTTTCAATAGAGGCGCTTTCCGAGTTCTTAAACAACATGAAACTTACAAAGACCCAGGAGGCCATCGGGCACCTTCTTCTCAAGGAGATTAAGGCGAGAGTTGGATTCCTTATAAATGTGGGTCTTGATTATCTGACACTGTCAAGAGCAACCGCATCTTTGTCAGGCGGCGAGGCTCAGAGAATCAGACTTGCCACCCAGATCGGTTCAGGTCTTGTGGGGGTTTGCTACATCCTTGACGAGCCCAGTATCGGACTTCACCAGAGAGATAACGGAAAGCTTCTCCAGGCCCTTAAGAGACTGAGAGACCTGGGCAACACGCTTATTGTGGTTGAACATGATGAGGAAACCATGCGAGAAGCGGACTGTATTGTGGATATCGGTCCCGGTGCGGGAAGCGAAGGTGGAGAAGTTGTTGCCATCGGAACTGTGGATGATATCATTAACACTCCCGAATCCATAACCGGTCAGTATCTATCAGGCAAGCTTTCAATACCTGTTCCGAAGATCAGAAGAAAGCCTACAGGGAAGATAACAATCAAAGGTGCCGAACAGAATAACCTTAAGAATATAAACGTTGATATTCCCCTTGGAGTATTTACCTGCGTTACCGGAGTTTCAGGTTCAGGAAAGAGTTCTCTCATTAACGAGATTCTTCAGAAGAGCCTGTCAAAGACTTTAAACAGAGCAAGGACCATACCCGGTAAACATAAAGAAATCACCGGTGTGGATCAGCTTGATAAGATAATCAACATTGACCAGTCTCCCATCGGACGTACGCCCCGTTCCAACCCTGCCACCTATACAGGTGTCTTTGACATGATAAGAGACCTGTTTGCATCAACTACCGATGCCAAGGCCAAGGGTTACAGCAAGGGAAGATTCAGCTTCAACGTTAAGGGCGGACGATGCGAGGCATGCTCAGGTGACGGTATCATAAAGATAGAGATGCATTTCCTTCCCGATGTGTACGTTCCCTGTGAAGTCTGTGACGGAAAGAGGTACAACAGAGAAACTCTGGAAGTGAAGTACAAGGGAAAGAGCATCTTTGATGTCCTTGATATGACTGTGGAAGAGGCTTTGCCCTTCTTTGAGAATGTGCCCACCATAAAGAGAAAGATACAGACCCTTTACGATGTGGGACTTTGCTACATCAAGCTTGGCCAGCCTTCAACCACTCTTTCGGGAGGTGAGGCCCAGAGGATCAAGCTTGCAACGGAACTCAGCAAGAAGAGTACCGGCAAGACCATATATGTCCTGGATGAGCCCACAACGGGACTTCACTTTGCGGATGTTCACAAGCTGGTGGACATTCTTCAGAGACTTACCGATGCGGGCAACACGGTTGTTGTCATCGAACATAACCTTGATGTAATTAAGACTGCAGATTACATCATAGATATGGGACCCGAGGGCGGCGACAAGGGTGGAACCGTTATTGCCAAGGGTACCCCTGAGGCAGTTGCCAAGGTGAAGAATTCTTATACAGGACAGTTCCTGGCAAAGATGTTATAGAGGAAATTTTAGTCGGCAGAACCCTTAAGTTTATTGAGGGTTCTGCCGATATAGTTTTATAGAAAATTAATATCTTGCCCCTATGAAAATGGCAAAAGATGCGATATAATTACTGTGTGTGTTTACGCACGTTTAGTTTTTTATGGAGTTTTTTCCAAACGAATCTTTTACCACAGAAAGGGGTATTGATCATATGCAATACGCAGATATAGGAATCGATTTAGGTACAGCCAGCATCCTCGTTTACATCAGAGGTAAGGGCGTTGTTTTGAAAGAGCCCTCGGTTGTAGCTTTTGACAGAGACACAGATAAGATTAAAGCAATCGGTGAAGACGCCCGCTTAATGCTTGGACGTACTCCCGGCAACATAGTTGCAGTAAGACCTTTACGTCAGGGTGTTATCTCTGACTATACCGTAACCGAGAAGATGATGAAGTACTTCATCCAGAAAGCACTCGGTAAGAGAACCTTCCGTAAGCCCAGAATCGCAGTGTGCGTTCCTTCAGGTGTTACAGAGGTTGAGAAGAAGGCAGTTGAGGATGCTACCTACCAGGCAGGTGCAAGAGAGGTTTCCATTATCGAGGAGCCCATTGCAGCAGCTATCGGTGCAGGTATCGACATCTCTAAGCCCTGCGGCAACATGATTGTTGATATCGGTGGTGGTACTTCCGATATTGCAGTTATCTCCCTTGGCGGCGCCGTTGTAAGTGCATCCGTTAAGGTGGCCGGCGATGACTTCGATGAAGCTATCGTTCGTTACATGCGTAAGAAGCATAATCTCCTCATCGGTGAAAGAACCGCAGAGGACATTAAGATTAAGATCGGTACAGCATTCAGACGTGCCGAAGTAGATTATATGGATGTCAGAGGACGTAACCTCGTAACAGGTCTTCCCAAGACAGTCCGCGTTTCCTCAGAAGAGACAGAAGAGGCTTTGAGAGAGCCCACCCAGCAGATTATCGAAGTAATCCACAGCGTGCTGGAGAAGACTCCCCCTGAACTTGCAGCCGATATTGCCGACAGAGGAATCGTACTCACAGGTGGCGGAAGCTTACTTAACGGACTTGAGGACCTTATCTACGACAGAACCGGCATCAACACCATGACAGCTGAGGATCCCATGACCGCAGTTGCCATTGGTACCGGTAAGTATGTAGAGTTCCAGGCAGGTTACAGAGAAGACTAAGATTCCCTAAGGAGGCAGCTTAATGTTAAAAGGACTGTACACAGCTTATACAGGCTTGCGCCATGAACAGCACCGTATGGATATTATGACCAACAACCTGGCCAATTCCACCACGGTAGGCTTCAAGAAAGAAGGTTCTACCAGCCAGTCCTTTGACGAAATTCTGGCATACCGACTTAAGGATACAACAGACGTAGGAAACCTCGCCAAGAGAATCGGGTACAATACCCCCGGTGTTAAGATTGGCGAGACCTACACATATTATGATCAGGGTCCTTTCCAGGCCACCAATAATACCTATGACCTGGCACTGGGAGGGAACGGATTCTTCACGATTGAATTCACCAATAAGGCGGGAGAAACAACTACAATGTATACTCGCGCCGGTGATTTTACACTTACCAAGGACGGATATCTTGTTACCAAGGACGGGGACTACGTGCTGGGTACCAACGGTCGTATCAGACTTGATACCCTCGCGGACGCAACGGTGGGCAAGGACGGAAGCATCATGCAAAATGGTGTGACTGTAGCTCAGTTAAGACTCACAGATTTCGAGGATTATGATTATCTTGAGCACTACGGCGAGACATATTTTGTTCCCGTTGAAGGCTACACAACCAAGGCTGCAGATGCTGAAGTTTATTCCGGTTATTTGGAGACCGCCAATGTTTCGGTGGTAACGGAAATGGTTAATATGATTTCCATTACCAGAGCCTATGAGAGTAATCAGAAGATTATGCAGGCTTACGATGAGACTCTTGAGCAGGCAGCAAACCAGACCGGAAGGCTCTAATCCTTAAGGATTAAGAAAACAGGAGGATGACTGTATGGTAAGAAGTTTGTGGAGTGCCGCTTCCGGCATGAACGCACAGCAGGTTAATCTGGATACAATTGCCAATAACCTTGCCAATGTCAATACCGTAGGTTTCAAGACCACGGTTAATGAATTCAAATCTCTTTTATATCAGAATATTCAGACCAGAACCACATCAGCCAACGGTGATACCAAACCCGTAGGTGCTCAGGTGGGCCTGGGTGTCAGGAATGCTTCCATGATATCAATTTTTAAACAGGGTGCAGCCAACGCTACAGAGAGTGATACCGCTTTCTGTATTGAAGGTGAAGGCTTCTTTGCGGTAAGAGGAAACGATGCCCAGACTTATTACACCAGAAACGGTGATTTTACCTGGACATTGGGTAACAACAACACCCTTATTCTTACCACCACAGAAGGACTTCCTGTACTCAGCACCACGGGAGCTTTGATAACTCTTCCCAGAGATCAGTACGTTACTTCAAGAATAACGGTTACTGCTGATGGTACAGTTTGCTACCCCGATGAGAACAATGTTCCTCAGTCCATGGGATTTGCAATCGGTCTTTATCAGTTTAATAACCCTGCAGGCCTCAACAAGGAAGACAGCACAATCTACGGTGTAACCGACGCCAGCGGCCCCGCTCTTAACGAGGCAACAAACGGAGCCCTTCAGAGAAGTAAGCTTTTACAGGGCTATCTGGAGCAGTCAAACGTACAGGTTGCAGATGAGATGGTAAGCATGATTATTACGCAGCGTGCTTATGAGATGAACTCAAAGGCTATTCAGGCATCTGATGAGATGATGCAGCAGGCAAACAACCTTCGTAGATAATTTGGGAGGTTAAGGTATGGATTATTCAGGAATTTCCGCTTATTCAAATATACTGACTTCGCAGTATAACACAGCGAAGGCCAATGAACTTAAGGGCAAGCTTACAAACGGTGCAGCACAGTCTGACGAAGAACTGATGGCTGCCTGCAAGGAGTTTGAGGCCTATTTCATTGAGCAGGTTTTTAAAGGGATGGAGAAGACAGTAGTAAAGGCAGACAACTCCTCCTCCTCAACAAGCACAGTGGTAGATTTCTACAAGGATGAGCTTTACAAGAAGCTTGCCAAACAGACTACGGAGACCAACAGTATCGGTCTTGCACAACAGATGTACGACCAGATGAAGAGAACACAGGGACTGCCTTAAGGCAGTCCTTTTTGTAGAGCACTTAGCGACCGTATTATGGTCGCTTACGTGCGAACAATACCTGCACACTTAGAGAGTCAGAGCGAAGCGAAGACGAGCTTTAGTGAGCATGGTGTTACATTTTTAAGGCAGTGTATGGAAACAATTAAGGGTTACGTAGATCACATTATTTTTCACAACAGCGACAACGGCTATACCGTTATGAACTTCATCAGCTCCGGCGATGAAGTTGTTTGCGTGGGAACTTTCCCGGATCTGGCAGAGGGAGAAAACCTTTCATTAAACGGCGAGTATATTTCCCATCCGACCTACGGCGAACAGTTCAAGGTATCCTCCTATGAGACAATCCTTCCCACGGACAGGGAAAGCATGGAAAGGTATTTAAGAAGCGGAGCTGTCAAGGGCGTAGGTGCCGCACTTGCTTCGCGAATCCTAAGGAAATTCGGTGACGATACCTTAAGAATCCTTGAGGAGGAACCGGAGCGACTTTCTGAAATCAAGGGAATCAGCCCTGCCAAAGCAAGGGATATCGGCAATCAGATTGAGAACAGAAAAGAGCAAAGAGACGCCATTCTCTTCCTTTCGGGCTATGGCATAAGTCCTGCCATGGCTTACAAAATTTACGATACTTACGGGATGAGTCTGTATATGATTCTCAGGGAGAACCCCTACAGACTTGCCGAAGACATAAACGGAATCGGATTCAAAACCGCAGATGAAATAGCTTCGAGAATCGGAATAAACACAGACTCGGAGTTTCGAATCAGAAGCGGTATCATGTATATTCTTTTCACCGCCACCACCGAGGGACACGTGTATCTCCCAAGGGACATGGTGATTTCACAGTGCGCTGAACTTTTGGATTTGACCGAAGAAGCCATCATTCCCGTCATCGACAACCTGGTTATGGACAAGAAGGTTGTGGTGAAGAACAAAGATCAGATTTTTGCGGCAAATAACTATTATGCGGAACTGAGCTGCGCCAGAATGCTAAGCGACATCAACAGCTACGTTTCGTCCGGCGAGGCCATGCTTAAGAGGGATGAGGAAAAGGTCAGAGCCAAAATAAGGCAGCTGGCGGAATCAGAGAATCTTGAGTTTGATGAACTCCAGGAGGAAGCTGTTTTTGAGAGCGTACGAAACGGTGTGTTCATCCTCTCCGGAGGTCCCGGAACCGGCAAAACCACAACCATAAATACAATAATTAAACTCTTCATGGAGGAGGGCCTTGATATTTTCCTGGCAGCACCCACCGGAAGAGCGGCCAAGAGAATGACAGAAGCCACGGGATTTGAGGCCAAGACCATCCACAGAATGCTGGAATTAAACGGCGCCCCCGAGGAGGGAGACAGGAATCTGGCAAGATTTGAGAGAAATGAAGACAATCCTCTGGAGGCCGACGTAATAATAATCGATGAAATGTCCATGGTGGATCTGCCCCTTTTCAGGGCGCTTCTAAGAGCCATAACCCCCGGAACCAGATTGATTATGGTGGGGGATGTGAATCAGCTTCCCAGTGTGGGACCCGGACAGATCCTAAGGGACCTTATAGAGAGTGAAAGATTCCCTGTGGTCATTCTTCAAAAGATTTTCAGACAGGCCGAGGTCAGCGACATCGTTGTAAACGCCCACAAGATAAACAGGGGCGAAGCCATAGCCTTGGACAACAAGAGTAAGGACTTTTTCTTCCTGGAAAGAAATGACACAAATGTCATTTATAAACACATGATTCAGCTAATCCGGGATAAGCTTCCCGGATATGTGGGAGCCACACCCTTTGACATCCAGGTTCTTACCCCCATGCGAAAGGGAGCCCTCGGAGTTGAGACCTTAAACGGAATTCTCCAGGAGTATCTGAATCCTGCTGACGAGAGCAAGAAGGAACATAGAACCGGTGACCGCCTCTTCAGAGAAGGTGACAAGGTCATGCAGATAAAGAATAACTACAAAATCGAGTGGGAAGTCAGAAGCAAATACAACATCCCCATAGACAGCGGTATGGGCGTCTTTAACGGCGATATCGGAACCATCAAAGAGATAAATGAGTATGCCTCAACCATGGAGGTGGAATTTGATGAGGGTAAAATCGTAACCTATCCCTTCTCCGGCCTGGACGAACTGGATCTGTCCTATGCCATAACAATTCATAAATCCCAGGGAAGCGAGTACCCCGCTGTTATTCTGCCACTTTTGACAGGTCCCAGAATGCTGTTTAACAGAAATCTTTTATACACGGCAATCACAAGAGCAAAGAACTGTGTTACCATCCTTGGAAGCAGCGAAACTGTCAGAAACATGATTGATAACGAAACCGAGAATAAGCGCTACACAGCCCTTAAGGACAGAATAAGGGAGGTAATGCCGTGACGGAAACCCTGATAGAGATAATTGGTGAGGCTATAGGATTTGTTGCGGATTTGGCGATTGATCTGGTTTTTCCAAGAAGATGTCCCATCTGTAACGAGCCTTTGAGACCCGGAAAGCTTATTCATCCCGAATGTGAAAAAAAGATGGTTCCCATAACAAGGAACTACTGCCTTAAATGCGGACGACCCATTAAGGATGGCGAGAAGGAATACTGCACAGACTGCGAGGGAAAAGAGCGCTACTTTGACGAAGGCAGGGTGGCCTTTGAGTATTCTGCCCTTTCGGGAGCTATGTATAAGTTCAAATATTCCCATAAACCGGAGTACGGTGAGTGCCTCGGAATGATGACGGCAAAGGCTCTTAAGAAAGAATTAAGACTTTGGAATGCGGACGCAATTATACCCATTCCCATACACAAAAACAGGAAGAAAACCAGAGGGTACAATCAGGCCGAAATCCTAGCAAAATCAATAGGTAAGCACGCTAAGATACCTGTGGTGACAACTCTCGTAAAGAGGGTGATTGACACCCCCAAATTGAAGGATCTGAATCCTGCAGAACGCCAAAATTGTTTGAAAAACTCTTTTAAATTGACTGTAGATGATGTAAAATTAAAGAAAATTATATTAGTCGATGATATCTACACGACAGGATCTACAATTGACACCGTGGCTCGCCTATTGAAAGAGTACGGTGTTAGAAGTGTCTATTTTGTTACTATTACCGCCGGTAACGGGTGATAAGCCCGTATCGTATAAACTATTGGAGGTGGCTCTATGGATGTTAGAAACTGTAGGAAGTGCGGAAAAATTTTCAACTATGTGATGGGCCCCATTATATGCCCCGCATGTGCTGAAGCTCAGGAAGCTAAGTTCCAGACCGTCAAGACTTATATCAGGGAGAATCCCGGCGTGGGTGTTCCTGAGGTTGCGAGGGAATGCGATGTAGAGACAAGCCAGATTTATCAGTGGCTTAGAGAAGAGCGCTTACAGCTTGGAGAAGGTTCCGTTATTTCACTCGAGTGTGAGAACTGTGGAGCATCTATAACCAGCGGAAGACTTTGCGACAAGTGCAAGAAGACCATGATGAATGACATGAGAGCTGCCAGCAGAGTCGAGAGGCCCGCCGAACAGCCTAAGATTAAGGTTGAAGACGGTAAGAACAAGATGAGATTCCTGTAATAGAGGAAAGGTTTTACTGGTTACATGGTAAATGAAGAACGCGTCATCTTAATGACGAGAATGGCATCATACGAAGCCGGAGAAGGAAAGAAGAACATCAAAATCGGCGATTATTTTCGTGCGGATTATTTGTCCAAGCAGCTTTTGAAATCACTGATTTTTTCAACGATTTCTTTTGTCATCGGCTTGGTTTTGTATGTCCTTTATAATTTCGATTTTTTACTCGAAAATGTCTATAAGATTGATCTTTTGGCCCTGGGCAAGAAAATGCTCACAGGCTACATAGTATTAGTGGTCGTTTATGGGTTGATAACCTACATTGTATATGCATTTCGTTATCGTAATGCACGCAAGAATCTGAAGACTTACTATGGCAATCTGAAGAAACTATCGTCGATGTATTCAGAGGGAAGATAAAGATTTACGATTAACGAAAGGGTACAATCTCAGAAATGACGACATTATTGGAATTGAAAGAATACATTAAACGCTTTTACAGCAAGTACGAGGTGTATGTTACACCCGCACTTAAGACTATCATGGCTCTTGTCATGCTGATGATGATCAACGGAAGCCTTGGTTTCATGTCGAGACTTAACAACTTCGCGCTGGTCCTCATTGTTGCACTTATGTGCTCCTTCCTGCCCACAGGATTTATGATTGTGTTTGGCGCTCTCTACATCCTGGGACATATGTATGCACTGGCCATGGAAGCTGCCATTGTAGTGGGATGCGTTTTCTTAATCCTGCTTCTTTTGTATTTTTCATTCAGCCCCAAGGATGCTTTGGTGGTTGTCTTATTGCCCATCTGCTTTGTGCTTAAGATACCTTACATCATCCCCATTGCTGTAGGACTTTTGCTTACACCCGCATCTATTGCATCAGTAGCCTGCGGAACAGTGGTCTACTTCATTGTTCACGTTGTGAAGGAAAGCTCCACAAGCATAGGCTCAATGGAAGCAGCCGAAATAATGGCAAGAATCAGACTTGTTATCGATAACCTTCTTAACAATAAGGAGATGGTGGTTACAATTGTTGCCTTCTCCGTTACGGTTATCGTTGTTTACATCATCAGACGTCTGGCAATCGTGAAGGCATGGACTATTGCAGCAATTGCAGGTGGTATCGTGAACGCGGTTGTGCTTCTGGTGGGAGATCTGGCAGCCGACATTGATATCTCCATTATCGGAGTTATCCTGGGAACCATCGTTTCCGTTCTGCTGGCCAAGGTGGTAGAGTTCTTCGCATTTAACCTTGATTATTCAAGAACCGAGAAGGTTCAGTTTGAGGACGACGAATATTACTACTATGTGAAGGCCGTTCCCAAGATTACCGTTTCAACTCCCGCAAGAACTGTTAAGAGAATCAACACAAGACACAGTTCAGGCAGAGGAGGCTCATCAAGACAGAGAGTACAGGATTATTATCCCGAAGAGGAGAATTACGACTACTTCGGGGAGAACGAGGTAGAGGATTACACAGATTCCGATCCTCGATAAATACACACAGGATGTGAGTATAGAACATGGAACAATTAGCCGGTCAGGTGACAGAATTTATCGGTAGCATCCGTTTACCTCTTTCCTTTGAGATTACGGATATAGTAGAGATATTGATTATCTCCTACTTGGTGTACCACATAATGATTTGGATCAAGAATACCAGGGCTTGGATTCTTATGAAGGGCCTTGCGGTTATTCTTGCCTTTATGTTGCTTGCGGTTGTCTTCAACATGCAGACCATCCTGTGGATTGTCAGCAATGTTCTCGGCTTTGCCATCACAGCTTTAATCGTCGTATTGCAGCCTGAACTGCGTAAAGCTCTGGAAGAACTTGGACGTAAGAGCCTTTTGAGTTCGGTTTTCCTTTTTGATTCAATAAGAAGAGACGGAGGAGTAACCTCCGATAAGACCATCACAGAGATCGTCAAGGCCTGCATGGAAATGGCAAGAGCCAAGACGGGTGCTTTGATTGTCATTGAAGGAGAACAGAACTTAAGCGAGTTTGAAAGTACGGGAATTGACCTTGATGCGGTTGTATCAAGTCAGCTCCTTATTAATATTTTCGAGCACAACACACCTCTTCACGACGGTGCTGTTGTAGTAAGCGGAAACCGTGTTACATCCGCAACCTGCTATCTGCCCCTTTCCGATAACAAGGAACTTAGTAAGGATCTGGGAACAAGACACAGAGCAGGCGTAGGTGTTTCGGAGGTAACGGATTCCTTTACAATTATCGTCTCCGAGGAGACAGGTAAGGTCAGCGTGGCTTTGGAGGGCAACCTTGAGAGAAGCCTTAACGCAGAGGCCTTAACCGACAGATTGCGTACATTCTGTCACAAAAATATAGAGGATACGGAGAAGAAACGCTTCGTATGGCCGGGAAGGAGCAGACGTGAAAAAGAAGCTGACAAATAATATCGGTCTGAAAATCCTTTCTCTCCTTGTGGCAATAGGTCTGTGGCTTGTGGTTATCAACATTGAGGACCCGGTAAGCAGCCAGAGCTTCAGCAACATCCCGGTTACTTTCTCAAACCCCTCCGTACTGACAGATCAGGGATTGGTATATGAGGTTCAGGAGGGAACCGGAGTGGTGAGAACCATTACGGTATACGGACCCAGGTCCGTGGTTGAACAGCTATCTTCATCGGATGTTGTAGCGACAGCGGATTTTAACAATCTGACAGCCGCCAACACCATTCCGGTGGACTTCAACGTAAGCAGATTTTCTGACAAGATAACCAAGATGAAAGGCAGCATCAACACAGTCAAGCTCTCAATCGAGAAGGAGAAGACCATAAGGCTTGTTCTTAAGGTCAGCGCTGTGGGCGATGTGGCTGAAGGATATATTCTCGGAAACATGACTCCGGATCAGAACCAGATCATCATTACAGGTGCCGAGTCCGTGGTTAACAGAATCAGCAAGGCTGTTGCCGAAGTTGATGTAACGGATGCCACTGCAAACATCGCAACCTATGCGGATGTTATGCTTTTGGATTCCGAAGGAAATGAGATTGTATCCGATTCCATAACACAGAAGGTTACATCCGTACGAGTAAGCGTGGAAGTGCTTACAACAAAGAGAGTTCCTCTAAGCTTTAATACATCCGGAACCCCTGCGGACGGATATGCACTTAGCGAAACCATAGAGAGCAATCCGTCTCTCATTACGGTTGCCGGAAGTGCTTCTGTGCTTAAGAATCTTTCAAGAATCGATATCCCTGCCGAGGAGATTAACGTTACGGGACAGCGTGGAGATATGAACATTTCCATTGACGTGGAAGATTACCTGCCCGCCGGAGTTTCCCTGGCTGAAGAAGACTTTAACGGTAAGGTTTCAGTGATTGTTCACATTGAGCCTGCCACTGTAAAGAACGTTCTTCTCTACAGAGACAACGTTACCTTATCCAAGGATATAAAGGGATACAACGTAGTCATTGATAAGATCGTGAATGCAGATCAGATTAAGCTTTCCGGACTTGATGAAAATGTAAGCGCCATAAATGCTGCAACACTGACCGGAATGATTGATCCCGATGCGGCTTTAAAGAGCCTTGAAATGAGCGAGTGGAGCGAAGGCACATATGAAGTTCCTGTGTCACTTGACCTCCCCGAAGGAGTTACTCTTTCATCTGACTCAGAGCAGCCGAAAGCCACAATTACTCTTAAGAAAACCGAGTAATTAGTACTTGTTATTTATAATAATTGATGCTATATTTAATATGCGTGCCGAACAGGACGCTTTACTATACGCGGAGGAATTACAATGGTAACTCAGAAAGTAGTTATTAAGAACCCTACAGGCCTACACCTAAGACCCGCCGGCATCCTATGCAAGGAGGCTATGCAGTTCAAGTCTTTAATTACATTTACTTTCAGAGACAATACGGCTAATGCCAAAAGCGTTTTGAGCGTACTTGGAGCTTGTGTTAAATGCGGAGACGAAGTTGAATTCTGTTGCGACGGTGAGGATGAAGAGGAAGCCTTAAAGACCCTTATCGAAGCAATCGAGAGCGGTCTCGGCGAATAATATAACGATTGTTGGACCTGTCTCGATTATTGGGACAGGTCTTTTTACATTTTATGAAGAGAGGGACAGTATTATGTTGAATTACAAGAGGTATCGTAAGAACCCTGTGGTTGATTATCCGCAGAGACAGTGGCCTAACAAAGAGATTGAGAAAGCACCCATCTGGTGCAGCGTCGACTTAAGAGACGGCAATCAGGCCCTAATCGACCCTATGGTTGTTGAGGAGAAAATAGAGTTTTTCCAGTTCTTAATTAAGCTTGGATTCAAGGAGATCGAGATTGGTTTCCCTGCAGCAAGCCAGATTGAGTATGATTTCTTAAGACAGCTTGTGGACAGAAAGCTGATTCCCGATGATGTATGTGTACAGGTTCTCACCCAGTGCAGAGAGGAGCAGGTGGAGAGAACATTCGAGGCCATTGAAGGCTGCAAGCAGGCAATAGTTCACATTTACAATTCCACATCCACTCTTCAGAGAGATGTTGTATTTAATATGGACAAACCTGAAATTATCGACATTGCCATCAAAGGCACAAAGATGGTCAAGGAGAGAGCAGCAAAGTTCCCCGGAAAGATTATCTTAGAGTATTCTCCCGAGAGCTTTACCGGAACTGAACTCGATTTTGCTTTGGAGATTTGTACAGCTGTACAGAAGGAATGGGGTCCCACCAAGGAGAATCCCATGATCATCAACCTTCCTTCCACAGTTGAGACCAACACTCCCAATGTTTATGCCGATGAGATTGAATGGATGAGCAACCACTTCGAGAATCGTGAGTCCATCATCTTAAGCGTTCACCCTCATAATGACAGAGGTACAGGCGTTGCCAGCGCCGAGCTTGCACTGCTTGCCGGAGCTGACCGTGTTGAGGGAACCCTTTTCGGAAACGGAGAGCGTACAGGTAACGTTGATGTTTTGAACATCGCTTACAACATGTTCTCTCAGGGAATCAACCCTGAACTTGAAATTGAGCATATCAATGACATTATCGAGATATACGAAAGATGTGTTAAGATACCCATCCATCCCAGACATCCTTACGCAGGAAAGCTTGTATTCACTGCATTCTCAGGTTCACACCAGGATGCTATCAACAAGGGTGTCAAGGCTATGAAGGAGAGAGGCGGAGATATCTGGCAGGTTCCATACCTTCCCATCGATCCCGCCGATATCGGAAGAGAGTACGAGCCCATCGTACGTATCAATTCCCAGTCCGGAAAGGGCGGCGTAGCCTTTGTTATGGACACTTACTTCGGCTTCAAGCTGCCCAAGGGAATGCACAAGGAATTCGCAAATGTTATCCAGAAGATTTCCGAGAAGCAGGGCGAGGTTTCTCCCGATCAGATCATGGATGCTTTCAGAGAAGAGTATCTTGATAAGAAAGAGCCTATCCACTTCAGAAAACTCAATGTTGTGGATCTTGGCGGAGAGAAAGAGACAAGCTTCGATACACAGGTTACTGTTATTTACACAGACCACGATGTGGAGAAGGAGTTCACCGCAGTGGGCAACGGTCCTGTAGATGCTGTTAAGAGAGGACTTAAGGAAGCCCTTGATGTGGATATCAAGATTCTTGACTACGAAGAGCATGCTCTTCAGAGTGGATCTAACTCTCAGGCTGCCGCTTACATCCACCTTTTGGATGTGGAGAACGGAGCGGTTACATACGGCGTAGGCGTAAGCTCCAACATTACAAGAGCTTCCGTAAGAGCTATATTCTCAGCCATCAACCGCTTACATCTGGGAGAAAAATAAGGAGACCTTTTAATGAAGAAGATTTTGATTACAGGCTGTAACGGACAGCTGGGCAAAGCACTGAATACACTATGGGCGGATCGTAGCGATCTGGAACTTGTCAATACCGACGTTGCCGAACTTGACATTACCAAAATCGAAAATGTTCTCAAGTTCGCCTCAGAGGTTAAGCCTTACGCAATTGTTAACTGCGCTGCACACACTGCGGTAGATGCCTGCGAGACCCAGGAGGAACTGGCATTTCGAATCAATGCCATAGGCCCCAGAAACTTAAGTATCGCAGCAACTGAGAACAAGGCCAAGATGATTCAGATTTCCACGGACTATGTTTTCCCCGGAACCTCACCGGAGCCCCTTAATGAAATGGCTCCCACAGGTCCTGTAAGTGCTTACGGCCGAACCAAACTTGCCGGAGAGGAATACACAAAGAGCTTTGCCGACAGATGGTTCATCTTAAGAACAGCCTGGCTTTACGGAGATGGCAAGAACTTCGTAAGAACTCTTATGAATGTTGCTGAGAAGAACGATGAGGTAAGAGTCGTAAACGATCAGTTCGGCTCCCCCACCAGTGCAGCAGAGCTTGCCAAAGCCATTGATTCTCTTCTTCTTACAGATAATTACGGCCTATTCCATGCCACATGTGAAGGACAGACCAACTGGGCAGACTTCACCGAAGAGTTCTTCCGCCTGGCAGGAGTCAGGACCAGAGTGAATAAAATTTCTACCGCTGAATATGGTGCCGCAGCTGCAAGACCGGCTTACTCAGTCCTCGACAACATGATGTTCAGGAATACAAGCGGATACACTTTTGCAGACTGGAGAGACGCAATCGCCGTATATATGAAAGAAAACTACTAAAACGGTATAAAGTGTGATATACTGTATTGGCGTGAGCAAAGTTTGTTTTATATTTGAAAGCGAGGAATGGTACCAATGAAGCGTATATTGCCTCTGCTATTGGCAGTAGTCCTTGTAATGGGACTGTTTGCCGGATGCGGCAATGAAACATATGAGACGCCTGTTATTACCAACGCTGACGGTGAGAATAATACAGGTGAAACAGTTACAGAAGAGAAGACTGAGCCTGAAGAGGAGTATGTGGATGTTCCTCCTGCAGAGGGAATGGTCAGAAGTAAACTTACCAACGAGTGGATCAGCGAAGAACTTGCAGACGCAAGACCAATTGCTGTTATGATGCCTACAGATGCTGCGGCTCAGCCCCAGTATGGAATCGGAAATGCCGAGATTCTCTATGAGTGCATGGAGGAGGGCGGTGTCTCCAGACAGATGGCGATAATCAACGATTGGAACGAATTGGAGAGAATAGGTAACGTCAGAAGCTGTCGTGACTATTATCTTTACATCTCCACAGAGTGGGATGCCATTGTGGTTCATTTCGGCGGCGTTTTCTACATGAGAGACCGAATCAAACAGGGTGATATCCAGAACATTTCCGGTACCTACTCAGACGGAACTGCCGAGACAACAGCACCCGGTTCGGGAGCCTTCTTCCGCTCCAAGGACAAGGCTTCACCTCACAACGCATATGTAAGCGGCGAGTCAATCTTAAGTGCCATGAAGGACCTTAACTATCCCAAGACTCATCGTGTTGATAAGTATGAGCCCGACCACTTTGTATTTGCCAAAGGTGTCAATGATCTGTCGGGTGCAGATAATGCCAAGAGCGCAAAGTCTGTGGACCTTTCGGATTGTTACCCCGCTTCCAAATCATATCTTGAGTACAACGAGTCCGACGGACTTTACTACAAGTTCCTTCACGGAGAGAAGCAGATTGATGCGGCAACAGGTGAGCAGCTCACCTTCAAGAATGTCCTCATTCAGACCTGCTACTGGGAGAAGAGAGACGACAAGTATCTTGCTTTCCAGATGCATGATGTCACAAGGTTTGGTTACTATGTAACCGAAGGAAAATACATCCCCGTTCGCTGGGAGAAGACAAGTGACTACGGCCCCACAAAGTTCTACGACTTAAAGGGTAACGAGATAGAAATCAATACGGGTAAGACTTACATAGCCGTTATCCAGGAGGGCACAGAGCCCAAGTTCGAATAAATGATAAACAAAAAGGGACATCTTATGATGTCCCTTTTGTAATGCTTGAAATTAGATCGCGTACATAACTGCGATTCCGATTCCGACGCCGAGTGCCGCTCCTACAAGAACCTGAAGAGGTGTGTGCCCGATCAACTCTTTAAGTCTGTCTTCCGGAGGAATGTCTGCAATGTTCTTCATCTCAAGGAAAAGGTCTCTCAACTCGTTGATAACCTTTGCCTGATTACCGGTCTCTCTTCTGACACCCATTGCATCGTACATTACGATGAAGCTGAAGATGAAGGCCAGGGCGAACTCTGTGCTGGCAAACCCGCATTTGATGAAAGTTGCGGTTGAGAGCGCGCAAACTGTGGCTGAATGGGAGCTGGGCATTCCGCCGCCTCCCACAAGGCGCTCCGGCGTGAAGGATCTGCTGGTAATGATGTGAATGATCGTCTTGGCAACCTGGGCTACGGTCCAGCCGATAACGGCAGCCAAAAGGATTCGGTTATCCAGCAATGCTTGCCATACTTTCATGTAAAATCACACTTTCTAAAATGATGCACCGTTTCTTTAACCTTAGTTATTATAGTGGAAATGTTAAGGAAAAACAAGTATACTTATGTCGTATGGGATTACTATAATCCCCAATCGGAGGTATTTATGAATAACGTAGCTTTAATTACAGGAATTACAGGTCAGGACGGTTCATATCTCGCAGAATTTCTGCTTTCCAAGGGATATGAGGTACACGGACTGGTAAGACGTCACAGTATATCCAATACTGCAAGAATAGATCACATCATTGCTTCCAATTACAACAATGTTAAATTCTTCCTGCACTATGCGGACACAACAGACTCAAGCTGTCTTATGAGACTGATTGCGGAGATTAAACCCACGGAGGTATATAACCTTGCGGCTCAGTCCCACGTAGGAATTTCTTTTGAGGTTCCCGAGTATACGGCAGATGCTACAGGAATCAGCACCCTTAAGCTTCTTGAGGCAATAAGGGTTAACGGAGGAAACTGCAGATTTTACCAGGCATCCACCTCAGAACTCTTCGGTGGAATTCCCGAGACTGCTCCCCAGTCCGAGAAGACACCCTTCTATCCCAAGAGCCCTTACGGTGTAGCTAAGCTTTACTCATACTGGATTACCGTAAACTACAGAGAATCCTACAATCTTTTCACATGCAACGGTATTCTCTTTAACCATGAATCTCCCAGAAGAGGAGAGAACTTTGTAACACGTAAAATAACACTTGCTATTGCAAATATCCTTTCAGGCAAGCAGGAGAAGCTTTCCCTCGGAAACATGAATGCCAAGAGAGATTGGGGCTTCGCCGGCGACTATGTAAAGGGTATGTGGCTCATGCTTCAGAAGGATACTCCCGGTGATTATGTTCTCGCTACAAACGAGACTCACACCGTTCGTGAATTCGTTGAGGCCGCTTTCGGCGAGCTTGGAATCGAAATTCGCTGGGAAGGCGAAGGCGTAAACGAGAAGGGATATGATGCCCGCACAGGAAAGCTCCTTGTGGATGTTAACCCCGAGTTCTACCGTCCCGCAGAGGTTGAGTTCCTTTGGGGTGATCCCACAAAGGCTGAGACAGAGCTTGGCTGGAAGAGAGACACAGATTTCAAGGGTCTTGTAGCCATGATGATGGATGCGGATATGAGAGCCATTGCAGGAATGTCCTGTGAGGAATACAAGAAGAATAACGATTAATCGAAGGTAATAACTATGTCGAAGATTTCTAAAGATGACAAAATATATGTGGCAGGCCACAGAGGACTTGTGGGAAGTGCCATTGTGCGCTCCCTGGAGAGAAAGGGCTACTCCAACGTAATCGGAAGAACCCATAAGGAACTGGATCTTACCAACCAGCAGGCAGTGAGAGACTTCTTTGAGGCCGAGAAGCCTGACGTGGTTGTCCTTGCCGCAGCAAAGGTTGGCGGAATCAACGCCAACAACACAACCCCTGCAGAGTTCGCTTATGAGAACATGCAGATTCAGTGTAACGTAATCAAATGTGCACATGACTATAAGGTTAAGAAGCTTCTTTTCCTTGGAAGCACATGCATATATCCCAGAATGGCTCCTCAGCCCATAACCGAGGACGCTCTTCTTACAGGTCCCCTTGAGCAGACCAACGAGGCTTATGCCATCGCGAAGATTTCAGGAATGCAGATGTGCAAGTACTTTAAGAGACAGTACGGCGATGACTTTATAAGCTGCATGCCCACAAACCTTTACGGACCTCATGACAACTACGATCTTTCAGGCTCCCATGTAATGCCTGCAATGATCAGAAAGTTCCATGATGCAAAGATTAACAATGCACCCACCGTGGAGCTTTGGGGAACAGGTTCTCCCTTGAGAGAATTCTTATATGTTGATGATATGGCTGATGCCTGCGTATTCCTTCTTGAGAATTACGACGGGGAGCAGCATGTAAATATCGGTACAGGTGTGGAAGTGACAATAAAAGAGCTTGCAGAACTGGTTAAGAAGACTGTCGGATACACCGGTGAAATAGTTTGGAACAGGGAAATGCCTGACGGAACTCCCAGAAAACTTTGTGATGTAACCAAACTTCATAACCTTGGTTTCAAACATAAAGTAGACCTTGAAGAGGGTGTTAAGCTGGCTTACGAGTGGTTCAAAGAAAACGTGGAGAATGCCAGACTATGAAAACATACGGCGTGATTATGGCCGGCGGAGGAGGAACCAGATTCTGGCCCTTAAGCCGCAGACAATTACCCAAACAGTTCCTTAACTTAAGTGGCAATGACATCATGGTAAACGAAACCTTTGACAGACTAAAAGGTATAGTAAATCCCGGAGATGTCTTTGTTGTAACAGGTGAGAGACATGCAGAAATAACCCATGATTTCATGAAGGGCAGAGTTGACGGGACCCATATTCTTGCGGAGCCCGCAGCCAGAAATACCGCAGCCTGCATCGGCTACGCAGCCATGGAAATCATGAGAAAATATGGCGACGGCATCATGTGCATCCTTGCATCGGACCATTTCATTAAGGACGTGGATGCATACAGGAAGGTGCTTTTAAATGCCATTGAAACCGCAGAGAAGACCGGTGGTCTTGTTACCATAGGACTTCGCCCTACCTTCCCTTCAACGGGATACGGTTACATTAAGAGCGAAGAGATTTCGGGACAGGTTTACCGAAAGGTTTCCGAGTTTGTTGAGAAGCCGGATCTGGAAACCGCAAAGGAGTATCTGAGAGACGGCGGTTTTGCCTGGAACAGCGGAATGTTTGTGTGGAAGGCATCGGTAATTCTCGATTACTTTAAGAAGCTCCTTCCCGACATTTATGAATGCCTTTGTAAGATCGGGGATGCAATGAATACTCCCCGGGAGAAGGATGTAATTCAAGAGGTTTATCCCGTTATCCCCAAGATTTCTATTGACTATGGAATCATGGAGAGGGCGGACAATGTATATATGCTTGAGGGAGATTTTGGCTGGAACGATATCGGAAGCTTCGATACTCTGCCGATTCTTCTTGAAAGCGATGAGAACGGCAATGTAAGCAGGGGAAACAGCGTTCTCATTGATTCAAAGAACTGTGTAACATATTCCGATAAGCGCCTTATTGCGGCCATCGGAGTGGAAGGGCTTGTTATGGTGGAAACCGACGATGCGGTTCTGGTTTGCCCCAAGGATAGAGTTCAGGATGTCCGAAAGATAGTTGAGAAGCTTGAGGCGGACGGAATGGAAAAGTATCTCTGATTCGGAGGAAAAATGAGCTTACTGAGCGTAATAGTACCTTGCTATAACGAGGAAGAGAATGTTCCCTATTTCTACGAGGAGTTTCTTAAGAACAAGGATTTCTTCGACAAAGAGGGAATAGATTTTGAAATTATATATGTGGATGACGGCTCCAAGGACAACACGGCTTCAAAGGTCAAAGAGCTCCGGGAAAAGGACGAGAGGGTTCGCCTCTTATCTTTCTCAAGAAACTTTGGAAAAGAGGCTGCAATGTACGCAGGCCTTAGGAAATCCAAGGGTGACTACGTAGCAATTATGGATGCCGATCTTCAGGATCCCCCTTCACTGATTCCCGAAATGTTCGGATATATCAAGGAAGGCTATGATTCTGTTGCCACAAGAAGAGTAAGCAGAAAGGGCGAGCCCCTGATCCGTTCATTCTTCGCAAGACGTTTCTACAAGTTTATGAAGAGAGTTTCCAAGACTGAAATAGTTGACGGAGCCAGGGACTTCAGACTTATGTCCAGAGTCATGGTTGACGCCGTTTTGGAGCTGACTGAATACAATCGTTTCACCAAAGGAATTTTCGGCTGGGTCGGATTCGAGACCAAGTGGGTTGAATTCGAGAATGTTGAGAGAGTAAAGGGCGAGACCAAGTGGAGCTTTTGGGGACTGTTTAAGTACTCCATCGAAGGCATCACCGCCTTCTCCACCGCACCCCTTAACTTCGCATCCATCATGGGCGTAATCTTCTGTATTCTGGCCTTCCTCTTAATAATCTTCACCATTATCAGGAAAGTCATATTCGGAGACCCCACCAGCGGCTGGCCGTCTCTGGTCTGCATTATTTCCCTTATAAGCGGCGTGCAGCTTCTTTGCCTGGGAATTATGGGGCAGTACCTTTCAAGGACCTATCTTGAGGTCAAAAACCGCCCCATCTACATCATAAAGGAAGAACTGTAATCTATGGAGAATTCCATCGACAGAAAATCCAAATCAGGAATTATAATTGCCATATTGGTTATCCTCCTGCCTGCAATTCAGGCAGGAGCGATAGCTTTATTTAGTTTTTGCAAGTATAAAAGCGGACTTTCTGTGCCCATGTGGAATGATGAGGCGGTTTATTATGCTCTCATTAAGACCTGGATCACTCCCGGTGCCCATGGAGCCTTCGGCAATCCCATTGGCTATTACGGCTTTAACGGAGGCCACGCCATCCTTGGAACCGGTAGCGGCTGGAGCCCTGCCATAATATTCCCCTATGCGGTTTTTGCGAAGATGTTTGGCTTAAACTACCACACTATCTGGGTGGCAAACATTGTGTTCATGACCCTTGGGACCGCCTTGTTTGTCCTTATTGCAAAACCCGATTTAAAGGCCAAAATAAGACTTCTTATTCTCGAAGCCTTTTCGGTCCCCGTGATTCTTTATGCGGGAACTCAGATGTCAGAGCCCTTAAGATACGCTCTTGCCATGGTGCTGGCAGCCTGCATCTACAGACTGTTTTCCGAAAAAGCCGGAAAGCCCGGCCCGATTTTTACATATGTTGTCGTTCCCCTGTATCTGATTTTCCTGGTACAGATTTATATATTTTATGTTTTCGTGGTGCCTCTTTACATTTTCGCTGTCTTGAAAAAACAGAAGGTTCTCATAAGAACCATAGCCGCATTTCTTGCCACTGCAGTAATCGGCGGAGGAAGTTATTTCCTGCTTCACCTTATATCAAGCAACTACAATACCTATAAACCCGAGAGGCTTTTGAATGCATTAAGAGCCGGGGATTTTCCCGGAATGATTAAGGCAGCTATAAGCCTTGTCAAAGAAGGACTTTTTGACTGGTTTAACCTTGCAAGATATGGCGCATGCCACGGCCTTCTGACCTGGTTTACCCTGCTTTTTGCAGGCCTTTTGGCAGTTTGTATTATCGGAATAATTAAGTCTGAAAAGGGCGGCTATGACAAGGCAGCCTTCATGGGAGGACTTGCTTCCCTTCTGATTTTTACGGGAGCATTCATCACCATGTATTCCCTGGACCCCAACACATTTTTCAGAAGCAACTGCATTGTTGTTCTCTTTGTGATTTACCTTATTGTTATGACCGATAATAAACCGCTGTTTATGGGAACTGCGGTGATTGTTGCTCTTGGAATGGCATTTGTTCCCGCAAACATTGGCGACTATGTGGGACCTGAAAGATATTTGGATGAGGAAACGAGAATTCAGTGGGATAACCTGGCATCTGACTTTGATAAGGTTATGGAGCTTTCCGATTCCGGTAACCCATGGGATTCCACAGTGGTTACTTTCACGTTAGAGCCCAGGGTTCTGATGGCCATAAAGGCCGGAATGGGCGTAAATATGATGCTTCAGGACGATACGATACCCGAGGAAGCAGAGTATTTGCTCTTCACCAAACATGAAGATAATTTAAGAGGCGATTGGCTTGAGAAAAGAAAGAATGAAATATACGAAGCCAATTCCGATTTGATAGATAACAACTATAAACAGGTATATGAGAATGAGGATTACATCATTCTTAAGAAGAATAAATAGGCGGAAATAAATGGTAGCATTATTTGTTTTATTTATTGCCTTGGTGCCCTTTTGCTTGGGCATGTTTGTAAGAACCATATTGGATACTGAGGGACAGAACCTGGCAGATTATTATATCTGCGGATTTTTGACCCTTATTGTCATGTCCGGATTTACACAGCTGGCGGCTATTCTTTTAAACTATTCCTTTACCTGGTATTGCAGCACTTTGTTAGTGGCATCACTTGCCATGTCCATGGCGGGCATTGTAATATCAGTGGCCCTTAACAGATTCAGCCTTAAACAGCAGAAGAAGAATTACAGAGATCATATCAAAGGCATTTCCAGAGGCGGAAACGTTCTGGGTCTTATGATTATTGCTTTTGTTTTTATAGGGGTCCTCACAAGAATATTGCTGTCTTCTTCAATCCTTGAGGGAGACTTCACTTTGGAGACCATTAACACCTGTCTTTCCACAGACACTATCTATAAATATAATTCTCTGACAGGTGAATATATCGAGAACGGAATGCCCATCAGACAGCAGATTCTTACCCTGCCTGTTCTTCTGGGATTCTTTATAAAGACTTTTGGACTGAATGCCACAACCTTTGTCCTTAAGGTATTCCCATGTTTTGTGGCCTTCCTTTACTTCCTTACCCTTCACAGGATAGGAAGCCATATTTATCCCGACAACACAGAAAAGAGAATTACCTTTACAGGAATTTTCTCATTTATGATTCTTGTGGGAGACATTTCACTTAAGGCTCCCTCTTTCCTTTTGATATATCAGGGCTTTACCGGATATGCCTTTCTGTCATGTGTATGCCTTCCCTACCTTTTCTCTGCATGTCTTAGAAGAAAGTGGGGAATTGCGGCAGTGTGCATAGCCTGTGAGGCCTTTACCATATGGACCACCTATGGAATCGGATTCGGAGTGCTGGTAGTGGCATTCTTCGTCATCGCTTTGTTACTCAGAAAAGTTATCAGAAAAACACCCGGGCGAGGAAAAGAACAGCCCGGTAAGGTATAATCTATGTATCTGGCAATATTACTTGTTACAATTTTATATTTGTATACCATAAGGCATTCCGGAAAGGATCTTTTGGAGTATGGAATTGTCAGCGCAGGCTTTGTTCTTTTCCCTGTTACAAGCATGCTGATTGTTGTGCTGTTCCAGGGCTTTTATGGCTATGATGAGACCATGTGGCTTCTTCCAATGCTGGTGGTTCCCGCCTATGCCGTTGCGGAGATAAAGGATGTTATTCCGGCGGATTCAAGGAAGCGCTTCCTTATGCCCATTATCTGCATTATTATTTTCCTTTGCGGATGGATGTCTTTTGATAAGGATGGCCAGACCTATCTTTGCGAAATTGATGATGCCACGGAATATGACACTGAATTTAATGAAGTTTACGATATAATAATAGAGGATGCAGGCCCTGCAGGAGCAGAGAATTCAAGAAAGATTGTCATGGCAGCTCCCAGAGAAATCATGGAGAGAGCCAGAATCTACGACGGACGAATCGGCCTGGCCTATGGAAGAGACCTTTGGGAAGTAGATCTTGATTACGCATTCTACGAGCCAATAACCGAGGAGGCAAGGGATATAGCTGAGAAAATGGAGGAGCCTTTGCCGGGCTATCCCTCAGGCCTTATTAAGAACCTTCTTAAGGTTGGGGCTACCTATCTTGTTTTTGACAAAGAGAATTTAAGCTACGGTGAGGACATGCAGTATCCTGCCGAGTTTTCAAGCAGAAAGTATAAATACAGCCGTTTCAGCGAAACCAGACACTATGTAATTTATCACCTGGGATAAGAGGCATAACACCTTATGGAAAAAGATTTTGGCATGGTAAGCATTGTGATTCCGGTTCACAATGCCGAAAAGTTCATAATCCCTGCAGTGGACAGTATACGAAATCAAACCTATACCAACTGGCAGCTTATTCTGGTGGATGACGGCTCAAAAGATAACAGCGGCTCTGTTATAGATGACCTTGCCGGGGATAATGACAGAATTCTTGCATTTCACACCTCCGGAGTAGGGGCTGCAGAGGCAAGAAACCTGGGAACCGCCCATGCTGATGGAAGATTTCTTGCATTTTTGGATGCGGACGACCTTTGGGCACCTGAGAAACTGGAACACGAGTTATTTTATTTAACTGAAAATGATGGGGCTTTTGCCTTTACGGGATATGAATTTGCAGATGAATATGGAGTCGGAAACGGCAAGGTTGTTCATCCGCCCAAAACATTAACTTATAAGGAAGCGTTGAAGAACACCACGATTTTTACATCCACGGTGCTCTTTGATCTTAATAAACTTACCAAAGAAGAGCTTATGATGCCGAAAGTCAAAAGCGAGGACACCGCACTTTGGTGGAAAATATTAAGAGGCGGTGTCACAGCCTATGGCCTTGACGAGAATCTTGTTGTTTACAGGAGAGCGGGGAAATCTCTTTCATCCAACAAGCTGGAGGCCGTCAGGAGAATCTGGAATTTGTACAGAAAAGTTGAAGGGCTGTCGGTAATAAAGAGCTGTTATTATTTTGTGTTCTGGGGATATAACGCGGTTGCACGCAGGGTTTAGGGAGAGAAAGAATGAAGAAACTGTCGTCTTTTAAAAGACTGCTCACTCTGATAATTGCAGGTATAAGTGCGTATATCGAGTGGCAATGGTATTTCTACTACTGGTTCGGTGAATTGTTCCCCCGTTGGGTAAGAGAAAGATTGCCCATTTACAGAATGGGTCATATTCCTGTACTGGCGGTATATGCAATTATTTTGCTGGCTTTCATGTATACCTATGGAGCTACAAAGTTTAATTACAGCAAGACATCGGATATAATTTTCTCGCTGGTGTTTGCCACCTTCTGGGCCAATGCCATAACTTACGTACAGGCCTGTATTATGTGCCTGAAAATTTTGCCGGGATATATGTTTATAAAGATGAGCATATATCAGGTTATCTGCGCTGCCCTTTGGGTTGTGATAGCTCAGTTTGTCCTGGCAAAGATATTCCCTCCCAGAAAGCTTCTGCTTCTAAGTGCAGAGAGACCTACTGAGGATATAATAAAGAAGTTCTCCACAAGACAGGACAAGTACGAGATTATAAAGACCATGAATATCTCAGAGGGCCTTGAGAAGGCCATGGAAGAGATTTCCGATAATCCGGTATATGACGGAATAATCATCTGGGATATTCCCGCTTCACAGAGGAATTCTCTTTTGAAGTACTGCTACGGAAAGAAAATAAGAGTTTATACCATGCCTAAAATATCAGACGTTATCTTAAGAGGCTCGGAACAGCTCCATCTTTTCGATACGCCCATACTTCTTACAAGAGAATACGACCTTACAATGGAGGAACGTTTCTTTAAGAGAATGATTGATCTGATTTTTGCCATTCTCTTATTTGTAATTACTTCTCCGATAATGATTATAACTGCCATTGTTGTTAAGCTTTATGACGGAGGTCCCATCCTTTATAAGCAGATAAGATGTACAAGGGACATGAAGGAGTTTAAGATTCTCAAATTCAGAAGCATGAGAATCGATGCGGAGAAGGACGGCGTTGCAAGACTTGCAAGTAAAGGGGACAGCAGGATTACTCCCATAGGCAAGTTCATAAGAGCGGTGAGAATCGATGAGCTTCCACAGCTTATTAACATTATTAAGGGCGATATGAGTTTCATTGGTCCCAGGCCTGAAAGACCCGAGATTATCGCTCAGTATCTGGAGACAATGCCGGAGTTTGTTTTCCGCACAAGGGTAAGAGCAGGCCTTGCAGGATACGCTCAGGTATATGGTAAATACAACACCACACCCTATGATAAATTAAAACTGGATTTATTTTATATCAATAATTACAGCATTTGGCTTGACTTAAGACTGATGCTTTTGACATTAAAAATTCTTCTTACGCCTGATAGTACAGAAGGCGTGGAAGCTGAACAAATCACTGCCGAGAAAAATGTAATTGAGGAAAACAATGGAAATTAAGTACGGCAAAGAACCTTTGGATTTAAGATTATGTGTATTGAGAATGCTTCGCAAATGGTGGATACTCCCGACCTGTATTCTGGCGGGAGCTGCCCTTTTTGCGGGCATTTATTATTTGACTCAGATAGCTTTCGCCCCGATCACCTTTGTGACAGAGACTGAATACTATGTGGAGTATAAGGATGCCATAACCTACGAACAGCAGTATACCTTCTATAATCAGAACACCTGGGAGAGCCTGTCAAAGACGGATCTTTTCGTGGACACAATAAAGGAAAAGGCTGCTTCCACCGGATATGAACTTACGACAGATGAGATAAATGCTGCTCTTAAGACAACTCTTCTTACGGATGTAAGAATTGTTCATGCAACGGTAGCGAGCACAGACGACAAAGAGTGCATGAAGATAACCAATGCTTTACCGGAAGCCTTCGCAAAATTTGGTGAAGCCCAGAGAGAAATAGATGAAATCAGACAGATTACAAGCGCGGAAGCGGCTGACGAAAAGGTTCTTGATAACAGAACCGTTCCTGCAGCAATCCTCGGTGCTGTTGTGGCCTTCTTTGTAACAATATTTGTAATGTATATTTTCGCTATCCTTGACAAATCCATATATCTCCCCATAGAGCTTACAAGGAGATTCGGAATTCATGCAGATAAGGGTGAGTCAAATAAGGATGACAGCGTTTACTACGAAGAATCATCCGAGACCTTATTTGTAAAAAGCAAGGATAAAAATACAACTGTTATTGAAAAGATCCTTTCAGACCTTAAATATGAAAATAAAAACGTCAAAGAGATGATACTTTTTGGTGTGGATGAGAAACTCTACAAGGCTTATTATGCTACAGCCTCAAAGAGGAAACAGAAATGAAGATAGAAGTTCTGGTGGCAGCTCTCGAGAAAAACCCTGAAGAACTTGCTGAAAAAATGAATATCAGAACCGATTGCTTAATCGTTAATCAGTGTGACAAAAACGGCTTTGATGAATTCAGCCGAAACGGTCACACTGTTCGTGTTTTATCAATGACTGACCGTGGGGTTGGAATAAGCAGGAACGCTGCCATTGATAATTCAAAGGGAGACATACTTCTCTTCTCGGATCAGGATATAGTCTACAACGATGACTATGAGTCTGTAATAGAGGAGGAGTTTAATCTGAATCCGGGTGCTGATATGCTGGTTTTTAACGTCGGAATAGATGAATCCCGGAAAACCTTTGAGAATACCGACAGAAACAGAGTGCATTTCTTTAACAGCGGCCGATATGGAGCAGTATCGTTTGCAATTAAAAAAGATGCATTAATTAAATCTGGAATTAAGTTTTCGCTGCTTTTCGGAGGCGGAGCAAAGTACTCTGCAGGTGAGGACAGCTTATTTATTTTCGAACTTTTGAAAAAGGGCGTAAAGATTTATAAGGCCATTGGATATCTGGGGAAAGAGGATTCCTCTGAGTCCACATGGTTTAAGGGATATAATGAGAAATACTTTTTTGACAGAGGAGTGCTTTATGCTTTCCTCTACGGAATAATGGCAAAGCCATTTGCAATAAGATTTCTTAAAGCCCATTCAAATACTCTTCTTGCTGAAATGAGTTATAAAGAAGCATACAGAATAATGAAGTCCGGAATCAAACAGGGCAGGATAGAGAAAGAGAGGGTAAGTTAATGGTTGTATATATTTCCTTAACCATAATCGTAACCCTTCTCGGATTCTTTGTAGCCACATCCGGAAGAACTGCTCTTTTGGACAATCATGGAGAGACATGTGTTTTTACAAAGCAGAAGGCTTTCAACCTTGGATTTGTATTCATGGTCTTCATGTTTTTGTTCGGCGTGAGTGTCTGCAGAATAGCGGTAGGAAACGACTACTGGGTATACAGAGATTACATTTTAAAAATCGCCGCAGGAAGACATGTGGCAACAGAATTCGGGTTTAATTATCTGGTTAAACTCTGTCAGTTCCTGACACAAAATGACGAGTGTTATTTATTGGTCCTTGGAATCTTCTCTCTTGCTACGGTTTATCTGTTTGTGAAGGCAATGTATGAGCAGAGTCTCTGGTTTGGAATGTCCGTGTACCTTCTTTTAACGGGGGGATACTATTTCTTAAGCCTTAACTCTGTTAGATATTATTTTGCCGTGGCCATTGCTCTTGTTGCCATGAGGCAGGTTATTAAGGGCGAGTGGATTAAGTTTGTATTGATGGTTCTTGTGGGAGCCTGCTTCCACAAATCCCTCCTTATAATATTGGTGCTTTACCCTCTGGCAAGACTTAAATGGAACAGATGGGTTATGGGGGGCGCCATTGCCATTTGTGCAAGCCTTGTGGTATTTAAGGATCTGTACAGAAAGTTTTTGTTCCTGGTTTACCCCTATTATGAGAATTCCATGTTCGACGACGGAAGCGTTTCCGTTGTGAACATTTTAAAGGGTGCAGCCATAGTTGGATTTGCGCTTTTCTACTATAGAAAGTATATTAAAGATTCGGAGGCTGACAGATTCTACCTAAACCTTCAGATCGGAGCCCTTATGCTTTATTGCTTCGGTTCCTTTATTCCCGAGGTTTCCAGAATCGGTTACTACCTGAATGTATCTCTGGTTTTCCTTATTCCCAATGTCCTTAAAAAGATAGAGAACAGGAAGGCCAAAATCTTTTTCACCGTTGCCATTATGCTTGCCTTTGCGGGATATTTTGCATTCTTCTTAAAGGGCGCCGACAGCGTTGATATAAGAATCATTCCATATAGAAACTGGATTTTTAACTAGGTATTATAATGAGCAGTTTATTTGAAAAAACACTTAACACACGAACAGTAATTCCGGGAAGCTTTCGTTATATAAGAAGCGAATTTCCGGAAATTCTTACGGATAAGGATGTGGCATGGCTTAAGGCAAACAATGTTACCACAGTGGTGGATTTAAGAGATCCCGAATCCTGTGAGAAGAAAGTCTGCAGGCTTGAAAATGAGGAGGGCTTTGACTATCATCACATGCCTGTGACGGTTGGAATGCAGGTTCCGCCTACTCCCGATGATGTACCCATAGCCTATTCAATGATGGTGGATGACAATCTTTATAAAATTCTTGATTTCATTGAAAAATGCCCCACCGGAGTTTTATACTTTTGCAATGCCGGGAAGGACAGAACAGGCGTGGTTTCAGCCATGCTTTTAAAGAGAGCCGGGTACGACAGAGAAGTAATTGTTGACAATTATGTTCTTTCTGCAGATAATCTTAGGGAAAAGTTAGTTGCCTTTGTGGCTGACCACGAGGGACTGGATATTAACGTGGTTATCCCCAAAAGAATGTACATGGAACGTTTTCTTGATTTCGTGGAATCAAAAAGCAGACAGTAATCGGAGGAAGTATGAATTTTTTAGAGGAAAGAATACTTAAAGACGGCGTTGTAAAAGAAGGGAATGTATTAAAGGTTGACAGTTTCTTAAACCATCAGCTTGACGTGGAGCTCTTTGACAGAATGGGCGAGGAGTTTGCAAGACGTTTTGCAGGTAAGGAGATTAACAAGATTCTCACAATCGAAGCATCGGGCATCGGAATTGCCGTTGCCGTGGCAAGACATTTTAACAACTGCCCTGTTGTTTTTGCAAAGAAAACCAGAAGTATCAATCTTGACGGTGACATGTACATGGCAGAGGTTGAGTCCTTTACCCATAAGAATATTAACAACGTAATTGTCTCAAAGAAATTCCTTTCTTCCGAGGACAAACTCCTTATTATAGATGATTTCCTTGCCAACGGCTGTGCCCTTCAGGGACTTATCCAGATTGCAATGGAAGCCGGAGCAGAGGTTGAGGGCATCGGAATTGCCATTGAGAAGGGTTTCCAGGTGGGAGGAAGAACCATCAGAAATCTTGGATATCAGCTTGAGTCCCTGGCAATTATCGATGGAATGGACGCAACGACGGGAACTGTTACGTTTAGACCCCAATAATTCATCATTTTGCACTATTGTTTTTGTTTACGTAATTTGATATTCTTGTTTCGTAAGAAATCCCTCTGGGACGAACACAACACTATATAGTCTTTCGATATATCTCAAATGATATGGATTTGAAGTTTCTACCCGGCACCGTAAATGACCGGACTATCGGAAAGGCGATTATCTCCTTTGGAGATAACGCTGTTTTTGCATTCATGCATTGATCCGATTGAAACTTTGAGCCGGTTCAGTGCATTTTTTATTTCAGCAATCTCTTCCCATAAGGGATCAGATAAATAACATCCAATAATATATAAGAGGAGAAAAATAATGAAAAAGTTAACAGCATTGTTACTTGCAGCAACCATGGTATTTTCTCTTTGTGCGTGTGGAGCAGACAACACTGCAACAGCAAACACCACAACTGAGACAGCAGAGACAACTGAAACAACAGAAGCTGCTGAGACAAGCGAAGCTACAGCTGATACAGCTGCTGCAGACGTAAAAGTTGGTTTCATCTTCCTTCATGATGAGAACTCAACCTACGACTTAAACTTCATCAACGCAGCTAAGGAAGCTTGCGACAAGCTTGGAGTTACCGGTGTATTTAAGACAAACATTCCCGAGGGTCAGGAGTGTCAGGACGCAGCCTGTGAACTTGCAGATGCAGGTTGTATCGCAGTATTTGCAGACTCCTTCGGTCACGAGGATTACATGATTGAGGCAGCTAAGGAATTCCCTGAAGTTCAGTTCTGCCACGCAACAGGTACTAAGGCTCATACAGAAGGCCTTTCAAACTACCACAACGCTTTCGCTTCAATTTACGAAGGTCGTTACCTTGCAGGTATCGCAGCAGGCTTAAAGCTCAACGAGATGATTGCTAACGGCGATATCACAGAGGATCAGGCTAAGATCGGTTACGTAGGCGCATTCACATACGCTGAGGTTATTTCCGGTTACACATCATTCTTCCTTGGCGCAAGAAGCGTTTGCCCTTCAGCTACAATGGAAGTTACCTTCACAGGTTCATGGTACGATGAGACAGCAGAGAAGGAAGGCGCTAACAACCTTATCGCTGACGGATGCGTACTTATTTCTCAGCACGCAGATTCAATGGGTGCTCCCACAGCTTGTGAGACAGCAAATGTTCCCGATGTTTCTTACAACGGTTCAACAGCAGCTGCCTGCCCCAACACATACATCGTTTCATCCAGAATCAACTGGGCTCCTTACTTCGAGTTCGCTATCAAGAGCGCTATGGAAGGTACAGAGATTCCTGCTGACTGGACAGGTACAATTGCTACAGATTCAGTTCTTCTTACAGAGCTTGGAACAGCTGCAGCAGAGGGAACACAGGAAGCAATCGATGCAGCTAAGGCTGACATGATCGCAGGCAAGCTTCACGTTTACGATGTAACAACCTTCACAGTAAACGGTGCACAGCTTGATTCTTACATGGCTGACGTTGATACAGATGCAAACTACGAAGGTGATCACGAAGTTATCGTTGACGGTTACTTCGCTGAGTCAGGTGACGGATTCCGTTCCGCTCCTTACTTCGATGTTCAGATTGATGGCATCACACTTCTTAACACAAACTTCGGCTAATAAGTTGGTTTTGTGATAGAATTAGAATAGTTGCAGGGGCGGTGCGAATCCTCGCGCCGCCCAATTTGTGTCTAATAAGGTATTTGCTTTTTATTGGTTGAAAAGGAGATTTAAGGTGGAAAACAAAGTCGTAACGGTATCCATGAAAAATATTACCAAACGCTTTGGAGAAATTGTTGCCAACGACGGTGTGAATCTTGATATTTACAAGGGGGAGATTCTCGCACTGCTTGGTGAGAACGGAAGCGGTAAGACTACGCTCATGAACATGCTCTCCGGAATCTACTATCCGGATGAGGGTCAGATTTTTATTAATAATGAAGAAAAAATCATAGCATCTCCCAGAGACGCCTTTGAGCTGGGAATCGGAATGGTTCATCAGCACTTTAAGCTGGTTGATGTTTTGACAGCCACAGAGAATATTGTTCTCGGACTTGACGGAAAGCTTGATTTAAAGAAGGCTTCAGCAAAGATCAGAGAGATTTGCCGTAAATACGGTTTTGACGTGGACCCTGATCAGAAGGTCTATGACATGTCCGTTTCTGAGAAGCAGACGGTTGAAATCGTAAAGGTTCTCTACAGAGGCGCAGATATTCTTATTCTGGATGAGCCCACAGCGGTTCTTACACCCCAGGAAACAGACAGACTTTTCGCCATTCTTCGAAACATGAAGGAAGACGGAAAATCCATTATAATCATCACTCACAAGATGCACGAAGTTCTGTCAATCTCAGACAGAGTTGCAGTCCTTAGAAAAGGCACTTACGTGGGTGATTTGAAGACGAAAGAAACAACCGCACAGGAAATGACCGAAATGATGGTTGGACATGCGGTTGAGTTAAATATAGAAAGACCGGACCCCGTAGATCCTAAGCCCAGAATAGAGGTTAAGAATCTTACGGTAAGAAATGAGGAAGGAATACTTAAACTGGAAGATGTTTCCTTCACAGCCAACTCCGGTGAGATTCTTGGAATCGCAGGAATCTCCGGATGCGGACAAAAGGAGCTCCTTGAGGCAATCGCAGGTCTTCAGCCTGCTGAGAGCGGTTCCGTTTGCTACATAGAGGACGACGGCAGCAAGGATGAACTCCTTAAGAAGGATCCCAGACAGATTCAGGAAATGGGAGTTACCCTTTCCTTCGTACCCGAGGACAGACTTGGTATGGGCCTTGTGGGAAACATGGATATGTCTGACAACATGATGCTTCGTTCCTTCAGAAAAGGTCACACACCCTTCACCGACAGAAAAGCTCCCAGAAAGCTTGCCAAGAAGGTCGTTAAGGATCTTGATGTGGTAACACCGGGAATTTCAACTCCCGTAAGAAGACTTTCCGGCGGTAACGTTCAGAAAGTTCTTGTAGGAAGAGAAATCGCATCGGCACCCAAGGTTCTTCTTACAGCCTATGCGGTAAGAGGCCTTGATATTAACTCTTCCTATACAATATATGATTTAATCAATCGCCAGAAGAAAGCCGGCGTTGCCGTAATCTATGTCGGCGAGGATCTGGATGTCCTTCTTGAGATATCCGACAGAATATTGGTAATGTGCGGCGGAAAGGTCAGCGGAATAATCGACGGACGCACCGCCACAAAGAATAAAGTAGGTATGATGATGACAAGAATAGGAGGAGAGGGATTCGATGAACAGTAAGATAAAAGAACCGCTTCTTCATATTGTCAAGCGCGGTGACGTGAAGTGGTATGTGGCCTGGGCAATCAGACTGGCAGCCATCGTCCTCGCCCTTATCGTAAGCGGAATTCTCACAACGGCCCTTACGGGATTAAATCCTTTGGACGTTTACAAAACAATAGTTACAGGTGCCTTCGGTACCGCCAGAAAATCCTGGATTACAGTTCAGGACATCAGTATTTTGTTAATAATATCCCTGGCAGTAACCCCTGCCTTCAGAATGAGATTCTGGAACGTAGGAGGCGAAGGACAGGTTCTGGCGGGAGCTCTTGCTGCCGCAGCCTGCATGATTTGCCTGGGAGATAAGCTTCCTGGCGGCGTGGTAATCCTTTGCATGGTGATTTCCTCCATACTGGCAGGAGGACTTTGGGGATTCGTTCCCGCCTTCTTCAAGGCCAAATGGAACACCAACGAAACCCTCTGCACCCTGATGATGAACTACATTGCAACTCAGCTGGTAGCCTACTACACCATTCTTTGGGAGGTTCCCAAGGGCTCAGGTAAGATTGGTATCATCAATCAGAACACCAATGCCGGCTGGCTTCCCGAGGTGGGAAACAAATATCTGCTTTGCATAATAATCGCAGTGGTTTCCACAGTGCTTATGTATATCTACCTTAATTACTCCAAACACGGCTATGAAATTTCGGTTGTGGGCGAGAGTGAGCACACTGCAAGATATGTAGGTATCAAGGTTGAGAAGGTAATTGTGAGAACCATGATTCTTTCCGGTGCCGTTTGCGGACTTGCGGGCCTTCTTCTGGTGGGCAGCATCAACCACACGGTTACAACCACAATCGCAGGCGGACAGGGCTTCACCGCGGTAATGGTTTCCTGGCTTGCAAAGTTTAATCCTCTGGGAATGATTCTCACAAGCCTTTTGATAGTATTCCTCGGAAGAGGAGCGGGAGAGATTTCCACAGCATTCAGCCTGAATCACTCCTTCTCTGATATCTTAACCGGTATCATTCTCTTCTTTGTAATCGGATGTGAATTCTTCATTACTTATAAAATAAACTTTCGTAAGAAAACTGCAGGAAAGGAGGCAAAATAAATGATTGATCTGGTTTCTTTCATACCAAGAGCAGTTGTTCAGGGCATTCCGCTTTTGTACGGAAGCACAGGCGAAACTCTGACGGAGAAGGCAGGTAACCTTAACCTTGGTATCCCCGGCGTCATGTACGTTGGTGCCATAAGTGGCGTTATCGGTTCCTTTTTCTATGAGCAGTCAGGTGAAATCAACGGTTTCTTCGCCATTGCAATTCCACTTCTTTGCTCCCTTTTGGGCTCCCTTATTATGGGCCTCATTTATTGCTTCCTGACCGTTACCCTAAGGGCCAACCAGAACGTTACCGGTCTTGCAATGACAACCTTCGGCATAGGCTTCGGAAACTTCTTCGGCGGCTCCCTTATAAAGCTTGCGGGAAGTGATGTTCCTTCCATCGCCCTTTCCAAGACCAGTGCATACTTTTCACATGCACTGCCCTTCGCGGATAAGCTTGGATGGTTTGGCAAAATCTTCTTATCCTACGGATTCCTCGCATATGCCTCAATAGCCATTGCTCTTGTTACATCAAGAGTAATAAGACACACAAGAGTGGGCCTTCATTTGAGAGCTGTGGGTGAGAGCCCCACCACTGCAGATGCAGCCGGAATCAACGTTACAAGATATAAGTATTTTGCAACCTGTATCGGATGTATGATTGCAGGTTTGGGCGGACTTTACTATGTAATGGACTACGCCTGTGGAGTATGGTCCAACGATGCCTTCGGCGACAGAGGATGGCTTGCAATAGCACTTGTTATTTTTACAATCTGGAGACCCAGTATCGGCATTTTTGCCTCCATATTATTTGGTGGCTTATATATTCTTTATCTGTTCATTCCCACAGGAATGGATCATATGGAAATCAAGGAATTATATAAGATGATTCCTTACGTGGTAACACTGGTGGTTCTGGTTATTACTTCAATAAGAAGTAAGAGAGAAAACCAGCCCCCTGCTTCCCTCGGACTTGCGTACTTCAGAGAAGAACGATAAAATACTCATATGAATATTACAGAATATCCCGGAAGAAATCCTATCGCGCCGATATCCGGATCGGCGACACAGGAAATGACCTCAGTCGACTTCTGGAATCTGAATGACTCGATTCTGATGAATATCGACGAAATCGAAAAGTATAATCAGTATCTTGAAGAACAGAAGGATCTTGGACTTATGAATCTTCTGACTGCTCCCCACAGTATCTCAAAGGCGGAGCTGGTTGATATGATTACCAGGGGACAGAATCTTGATGATCTGGTTTATCTTGCCGATGAGAAGGTTACTCCAGCAGACATCAAAGACCTAGAGGACTCACAGGCACTTGAATCGATACCCGATCAAGTGACGGTTTCCTGCGGCCTTGCAGCGTGTCCTGCGGATCTTCGATATTTCCCCACCACCAAGGCGGGAACCGAGGATGGAAGCTTCATCAGTGAGAAATGTATCGATCAGCTTCAGGGAACTCAGTTAACCCTGGCGGAGCCGGTACTCATCTATCACACTTCCGAGGATAAGAAATGGCTATTTGTCCATTCCAAGAACTACAAGGGATGGGTTAAGAGAATCTGTATTGCCACATGCCAGAGAAGTATTTGGGAGGACTATCTTCTTTCTCCCAGATTTGCAATAGTAACTGAACATAAATCCTGCGATGTTTTGGGAGTTAAGATGAAACTCTATGTGGGCACCAAGATTTCCATGGATATGGACGGAAATCTTCGTATTCCCACCAGAACCATTGACGGGGGACTGAGATTTGTAAATACCAAACTGGATATAGATTTGCATCAGGGTTTCCTGCCCTACACCACAAAGAATGTAGTTACCCAGGCCTTTAAACTTCTTGGTGACCAGTTCAGCTGGGGCGGAAAATACGGTCACAGTGACTGCTCGGGAATAGTGAATGCAGTGTACAATTGCTTCGGTTTTACCCTGCCCCGAGATACCATTGATATGCGAAAAATTAAGAAACATTCTATTGACCCGACTGGCGGTATAGATTATAATAGCGTTCAGCCCGGTTCACTTTTACTGTGCCCGGGTCATGTTATGCTTTATCTTGGCATGCATGACGGGAAGGCATACGGATTCCACGGACTGGCATCCATTCTTGATGACAGCGGAAAGCTTCTGGAGCTCTACCGAGTAGAGATTTCCAACGTGGATATGATAAGAAGCGAAACAGGAAGGACTTATGAGCAGGATACAGTGCTCATAGTTGAGATAAAACGCGACGAAGCGTAAAGAGAGAGGTAAGAGATTTGAGTAAGAAGTTTTATCTGCTTGCAGCCATGGGTCTTAGCCTTTGCCTTTTGGCAGGTTGCGGCAACAAAGATGAAGAGACTACAGCTCCCGCAAGTGAAGAGGAGGGAATCACCTGGGAGACAGTAGAAGAAACACCCGAAGTAACAGAGACAGCTGAGGAACCTGAAGAAGAGCCTGAAGTTATTCCCGAAGGAATGTATCGTTCAGAGCTCACAAACGAGATCATCTCAGAGGATCTTAAGACACAGCGTCCCATCGCAGTTATGATTGATAACGAAATCACAGCACTTAACCACTTTGGTGTTAACAGCGCTGATATCGTATACGAGATCATGAACAGCACCAAGAACGACAGAGTAACCCGTCTTATGTGTATCTTCAAGGATTACGCATCAGTAGACAGAATCGGTTCAATTCGTTCAACACGTCCCACAAACTTCTTCCTTATGGGAGAGTACAACGCAATCCTTTGCCACGATGGTGGTCCCTTCTATATTAATGACTACATCGCTATGGACTACGTTGACAACTTAAACGGTGGTTTTGCGCGTTTCTCAAACGGTAAGGCTACTGAGTTTACAGAGTATATCACATATGATGGATATACCAACCCTACAACCGGAAACTCCTATGCAGGACTTAAGGACAGAATTGCTCAGGCAGGTTATGATACCCAGTACAATTCTTTCTATCCCGGACAGCACTTTGAGTTCAACACCAAGGATACAGAGCTTACACAGGATTATGCTATTCCTGCTACAACCATACAGCTCCCCTTCAAGCACACATCATCTAAGCTTGTTTACAACGAGTCAACCAAGACCTATGACTACTATGTATACAATCAGGCTCACGTTGATGAGGGCGACGGCAACAAGATTACAAGCTTTAAGAATGTAATCATTCAGGGCTGCTCTTTCTCACAGCTTGATGAGAACGGATATCTTATCTACAACGTTGTAGGTGCAGGCGATAAGGGTTACTACCTTACAAACGGTAAGGCAATCCCCATCAACTGGTACAAGGACGGCTCCAATGGAGTTCAGTACAACATTACTTACTTTGATAACATTGTTGAGGGCGGACACATCAAGCTCAACACAGGTAATACATACATTACAATTGTTCCCGATGATTCATGGGGCGACCTGGTAATCAAGTAAGAATAAGTAAATATAGTTTATATGCATATTACGGCGTAGTAATACCAAGGTATTACTACGCCTTTTTATATGGTATAATAAAGAAGCTTAACTAAGAGAGGTGCAGAAATGAAGATTGGTATTTTAGGTTACGGTAATTTAGGACGTGGAGTTGAATGCGCAATCAAGCAGAATAAAGATGCTGAGCTTGTTGCTGTTTTTACAAGAAGAGCTCCCGAGACTGTTAAGATCCTCACACCAAATGTTCCGGTTGTGAAGGTTGATAACATTAACGATTATAAGGATAAAATTGACGTTCTTATCATCTGCGGCGGAAGTGCAACAGACCTTCCTAAGATGACCCCCGAGTATGTTAAGAACTTTAACGTAATTGACAGCTTTGATACTCATGCAAAGATTCCCGAGCACTTTGCAAACGTGGACAAGGCAGCAAAGGAGACAGGACACATTGCTCTTATTTCCGCAGGATGGGATCCCGGAATGTTCTCCCTTAACCGCCTCTATGCCAACAGCATTCTTCCCGTTGGTAACGACTACACCTTCTGGGGCAAGGGAGTAAGCCAGGGTCACTCAGACGCCATCAGACGTATCAAGGGCGTCAAGGACGGCAAGCAGTACACAATCCCTGTTCCCGAGGCTTTGGAGAAGGTAAGAAACTGCGAGAACCCCACACTTACCACAAGACAGAAACACACAAGAGAGTGCTTCGTTGTGGCTGAGGAAGGCGCTGATCTTAAGGCTATTGAGAACGAAATCAAGACCATGCCCAACTACTTTGATGAGTATGATACCACCGTTCATTTCATCTCCGAGGAAGAGCTTAAGAGAGACCACGCAGGCATTCCTCACGGCGGATTTGTATTCCGTTCCGGTAAGCTTGGATGGGACAATGAGAACAATGCTATTATCGAGTACAGCTTAAAGCTTGACTCCAACCCTGAGTTCACATCACTTGTTCTTGTGGCTTATGCAAGAGCAATCCATCGCCTTAAGAAAGAGGGCGTTACAGGCTGCAAGACCGTATTCGACATTGCTCCCGCATATCTTTCACCCTTAAGCGGCGAAGAAATCAGAGCACATCTTCTCTAATTTGCAAGAAAGGTTTATTATAGTAACATGAACTCATATATAGAATCAGTGGATTTTTTCAAAGGAAATAATCCCGAGAAGATTGCAGAGGAATACAAGACTCCTCTCTACGTGTACAACGAGGAGATTATTCGTAATCGTATGCACGCCGTTTCTCAGGTTATCACCAAATATCCTTACACAGCCAACTACTCTGTGAAAGCCAACACCAACATTCATATTCTTAAGCTGGCTCTCGAGGAGGGAATTAACTGTGACGCCATGAGTGAAGGTGAGATCAGAATGTTAGAGGCTGCAGGTTTTCCCAAAGAGAGAATCTTCTTCGTGCCCAATAACGTAAGCGCAGAAGAGATGCGCTACGCCATCGACAGGGGCATTATGACAAGCCTTGATTCCCTGTCTCAGCTTGAGACCTTCGGTGAGATTAACCCCGGCGGAAAATGCGCCGTTCGAATTAATCCCGGCGTAGGAGCAGGCCATCACGAGAAGGTTGTTACAGCAGGTAAGAAGACCAAGTTTGGCGTTGCCGAAGAAGATATCGATAAGATTTTTGAAATCGCAGATAAATATAACCTTACAATAGCAGGAATCAACCAGCACATAGGCTCATTGTTTATGGACTACGAGCCTTTCCTTGCTGCAGCCGAAAACTTCCTTCGAATTGCTCTGAAGTTTAAGAACCTTGAGTTTGTAGACTTTGGTGGCGGATACGGAATCCCTTATCACAAGCTTGATGATGAGAAGCCCTTTGACATGGAAGGCTTTAAGAAGGCTCTTGAGGCCATTCTTGACAAGTTCGTGGCTGAATACGGCTATGCGCCCTTATTTAAGTCGGAACCGGGCCGTTTCTGCGTTGCAGAGGGATGTGTTATCCTTGGACGTGTTCACGCCGTTAAACAGAATAACGGACACGTGTATGCGGGTACAGATATCGGAATGAATGTACTCCTTCGCCCTTCCATGTATGACTCCTGGCACGACGTAGAGGTGCTTAGGGACGGGAAGGCGGTATCGAGGGACAGTCTCTCACCGATTAATGTTTGCGGTAATATTTGCGAATCCGGAGATCTGCTTGCAAAAGACAGAATGCTTCCCGAGATCAAGAAGGGCGATCTGGCCTGTGTTCTTGACGCGGGAGCTTACGGATATTCAATGTGTTCCACATACAATTCCCGTCCCCGCCCGGCAGAGGTGCTGGTTTGCAAGGACGGAAGCATTAAGACTATCAGGAAAAGAGAAACATACGAGGATTTATTCAGGTTAATGTAACTTTCCGGAGGGGCTTATGGAAAAAAAGGATTTTCTCCATGATTTTCTTCAGACCTACAAGGATCATCGTGATCTGAACGATAGCTTGCACGAGAAACTTCTTGAAAAAAACAATCTTGCTGAATGGACCGGTCTCCTTAAGGAGCGCTCTCTGAAAATGAGATTTATCTACGGCGAAACAGAGGAGATGTTAGCGACCATCAGGGATTATCTCGACGAGATCCTTACGGATAACGACGCCGAGATGTTTTTTGATGTCATCATGGACCTTTACTATTGCGGTTATGATGACTTTGAAGTTATGTCAACCATAGCCAATAAGCTTATATCGTACTATGAGATGAGGAATGACCTTGACCACAGGGTCTTCCTTTACCATCTCATGGGATTTGAGACTACTGAGTTCTACTCAAGAACCATGGGTGACGCGGGACTCGGCGTTGCCATAGATTATTATCAGAGAGTGATTTCACTTCGGGCTCACTACGTTGAAGTCAGTGATCCCAGAATCCGCCGCTGCTTCTTTACGGCCTATTCCAACCTTATTGCGCCTTTAACTGAAATATGTCCCTTCCTTCAGGATTCAGTTTATGACTATTACTATGCGGTTATGGAACTTTTCAACAACCCTGCGGTACAGACTTTGGATGGCGACAAGCCTTTCCTTCCTCTTGTAATGGCCAAAATAAACGAGGATATCCTTTATTCCGAAGCTTATGTGGATAACTTAAAGGAGAGGCAGAGGGGACAGTTTATAAAGATAGCGGAGCAGGCCAAGAGAGAACTTGATCTCGGAAAGAGAGAGGACACCAGCGGCGCCGTTATGAGGGCTTACCACAAGGCAAGAATCCTGTCCGGAAGAATGAAAGTAAGGGAGGTTGTTGAGGAACAGATTTCCTTAATAGCCGATGAATTAAGGTTCCCCAATTATTCCGACACCGACAACGAAGACAAAGAGCTTGATATCTTTTTCAATTACCATGATACAGGCATAAGCATACTTAAATATTTAAAGGACAGCGAATTTACTCCCGCAGAGAGAAGGGAGTATCTGGAGCGCTTCTTTAACAAGGTTACCCACGTACATCAGACTGCGCCCTACCACTTCTTCACATCCCGCTTAAACTCAGCAAGTGCCGAGTGGTTTAAGGCTGTGGAGCCCTTTATGGAAAGCCTTGAGGAGAAGAGGAACTATCTGTCAAAGATTATCATCTCAAGACAGCCCATTACCTATCTGCACTCCCTTATGGTGGTTCAGATTGCTCAGGCCATCACCAATGTTTATCTTTGGACCAATCCTGAGGAGTTTATCGGAATCCTTGGCTGTAAGGATGTTGACGAGGTCAAGAAGAAGTCTGAGGAAATCAAGAAGTATGTCTGTGATTGCGGAATGCTTCACGACATAGGCAAATGCCTTATTACCGATGTCATCAATCAGCAGTGGAGAAGACTTTGCGGCGAGGAGCATGATCTCATAAGACTCCATCCCGAAAAGGGACTTATGCTGGTGAATGAGGACCCTCAGTTTGCGCCATACTTTGATGTAATAGTGGGACACCACAAATACTACGACGGAAAGGGTGGCTATCCTGTTGCCTTCGACAACACCAAGTCTCCCATTAAGATCATCATCGATATAATCACCATTGCGGATTCAATCGACGCCGCAACCGATGTTTACTGCAGAAATTATGCAAGGGGTAAATCCTTCCAGGAACTCCTTCAGGAACTGACGGAAAGAGCCGGAACAAGATATCATCCCGGCATTGTCAAACTGATCAATGACAACACCGGGCTTCAGAGTCATTTGGAATATATTACAGGGGAAGGCCGAATCGAAACTTACTTTGCGGCGTTCAGAGAAATTATATCCTTGTAGAAGTGAGTATTCATCATAACGATTGAAGCGATAACCATGACGATACCCATTATGCTTACGGAACCCATATGCTCCCCGAAGAGTGTAACTCCAACCACGGAAGCCACAACTACTTCGACGGAAGCAAGGACGGGAACTTTACTACAATCCTTTACCTTCTGTATTCCGATGTAGTAAATGGCGTATGTTATGGCTGTGGGAATTAAAGCGTAGAGGACACCCCATTCCACAACGCCGGTAGTTTGCAATGTAACCCTGTATTCCCAGGGCTTAACAATAACAAGGAGTACGATGGCAGCGAAAAAGAAGCTGTACATACTCATTACGAAGGGATTGGTTCCCTTATCGGACATCTTGCCGATAATGGAATTCATTGAATAACAGATACAGGCACCAACGGCCGCAACAAGTCCGGAAACCACAAAACCGGAAATGTTTAAGCGGCCGTTTGTTATGGTAAACCCACATCCGAGGATATTGACAAGTATAGCCAGTATTTTGATCATATTGATTTTCTCTTTGTAAACAATTGCCGAGAAAATCAATGTCATAGCCGGTGATAAATAAAGGATAACGGTGCTGAAGGATATGCCAAGGGTTGTAATGGCGAAATTATAAAAGAGGTTGTAAACCCCATGGCATATCAGACCAAGAGCAGCGCACACAAAAATCTGCTTTTGACTAATGATAAGGCTCTTAAAACCGAATTTCGCTACACAGAATACGAGCATGGCCACAAAGGCAATTGAAACTCTCATGAATGAAATCAATGAAGAGTCAGCTCCGAGACCCTGCAGTCTTTTTACGAAGAAGCCTGAGAGCCCCCAGAGTATTCCGGAGAAAAATACCAAACCGTATCCCAGATGTTCATTTTTACTGTTTAAAAGCCTGGTCATCTTTGCACCTTTCAGAAAGATAAAAAATAAAGTTTCAAAAAACGAGTAAGGATGTCGCTTTTTGTTCCAAAGAACACTTTAGTACCGAAATTGCCATTTGGGAATATCAGATATATAATATGGGTATAAGCTTTTCTTATAATAGATGAGGAATTATTATGGATGACAGAAAACTGGAAGTTTTTCTAAAGACAATTCAAACCGGAAGTTTCTCCAAAGCCGCCGCAGAACTTAACTGTACCCAGTCGGCGGTGACCCAGACAATGAATAACTTAGAGGGAGAACTTGGAATCGCACTTTTGGACAGAAGCCACAAGGGCGTTGTTTTAACTCCTGCCGGGGAAAAACTTTTGCCTCTCATTATAGAAGCAAAGGACAGTATCGACAGAATTGTGAATCTTGCCGGGAGACTTTCCGAGGGTAAGGAAAGCCCTATTAGGATAGGCTGCTTTTCAAGTATCGCCACCTCCTGGCTTCCTCATGCCATTAAGACCTATCAGAAGGACAATCCTGCGGCAGTCTTCAGTATAAAGATAGGAACGGAGAACCTTTCGGATTTGCTTTTATCACATAAGATAGATCTGGCCCTCGGGGATACAGACAGACTTAAGGGTTTCAGGTTCATGGAGCTTATGAAGGACCCCTACTGCGCGGTTTATCCCAAGGGGGTTGTGGATGAGAAGAAGAAATCCATAAGTATAGGAGACTTTGGAGAATATCCTTTTATTATGGCACCTGAAAATGCATTAAAGAGTCATCTTATCGATCTTCCAAAGAATGCCCTCACCGTATCCTGCGACGATGACTTTGCGCTTTTGTCAATGGTTTCCCAGGGCCTTGGCGCCACGGCAATGCCAAGATTATCCATAAGAAACCTGCCTGATAACGTATCGGTTTACGACCTGGAGCCAAGGAGCTTCAGGACCCTTGGAATAGCCCTTCCCAATTCCGTGGATCAGGGGGTCAAAAGTTTCGTAAAATTCCTTCAGAAATGCCGAGAAGACGGAACATTGGAAGGCTTCTGCCATGCTTGACTTTTGACCTTTATGAGGGGTAAACTTTTAAATGGGATAGGAGGTAAAAAGAAGTGGCTAATGTCAGCGAAACACTGGATAATTTAAGCTTTTTGGACACCAAAGCGGCCCTTATTTATTTCGGCAACATGAAAGAGCTTTATGCGGAGACTGTTAATGTCTATTTAAGAGACAGGTTTGATACCGCCCTGCAGGAGGCCTATGAAGCTGAAGACTGGCCAACCTATCAGCGTGTTGCCCACTCAATCAAGAGCTCATCCAATATGATCGGAGCCACCGACATGTTCGAGAAGGCCAAGAGCCTTGAGATGGCGGTGAAATCCGGGGATTATGCTTTTGTGAAGGAAAATCACGATAATATAATGAAGGATTACAAGGAGCTTTTGGATAAGATTCAAAAGGCCCTGTAACAGATGAAGGAGATAGAATGCCGGCAGAAGAGAAACAGGAATGTAAGCAGGTCGGATGCGCGGGATGTATCTGTACCACATGCCAGCATCAGGGTTTTGATTGCCGGTGTGAAGAAGAAAACAGTGGACCCATAACCGCCTGTGACGACTACGACGAAATGATGGGTGAACAGATTAAACTAAATTTTTAAGGGGTAAGAAATGAGCGAAGAGAAAGTAATCACAGTTGATAACGTAATGTCGGAGCAGGAGAGTTTAAGAAGGCTTTTGGAAAGCAACAACAAGAGAACTTTCTATGCGAGGATAACGGGAATAGCTGCGGTTATCATATGCCTGGTTTTTGTGGTGGCAGGCTGCATTCTTATACCTAAGGCTGCGTCGGTTCTCACCGAAGCGGAAACAACCATAGTGAAGGCTGAAGAAAGCCTGGGGAATATTGATAAGCTTTCCACAGAACTTATTAACACCTCCGCCAGCATGAACAAGGTGCTGGAGGACAACGCACAGGGATTAAGCGATGCCCTTACGGAGATCAACAAAATTGACATAGAGACATTAAATAAAGCCATCAGCGATTTGCACGATACCGTTGAACCAATGGCGAAATTCTTTAATGCCTTTAAAAGATAAATGAATTCTATCCGGAGGAAACAAAATGAATTACAATGAAGCATTAACCAAACTGAAGAAGTACGGCCAGGAGCACGTACTTAAGTATTTTGATGAGCTTAGCGAAGGGGAGAAAGCTGAGCTCCTTAATCAGATTGACGAGACCGATTTCAGTATTCTTGAAGCCCTTGAGGCCAAGAAAGCACCTGCAAAGAAGGGCAAATACGAGCCCCTTGCAGCAATGGAGCTCTCAGAGATCGAAGCAAACAAAGACAAGTTCTATGCAAAGGGAATCGAAGCCATCAAGGCCTGCAAGGTGGGAGCAGTTCTTCTTGCCGGCGGAATGGGAACAAGACTTGGCTCCGATGACCCCAAGGGAATGTACAACATCGGTATCACAAAGGATGTTTTCATTTTCCAGAGACTGATTGAGAACCTTATGGATGTTGTTAAGGCAGCAGACGGAGCGTGGATTCCTCTCTTTATTATGACCAGTGAGAAGAACAACGATGCCACCATTAAGTTCCTTAATGAGAAGAACTTCTTTGGATACAACAAGGACTATGTTTCCTTCTTCAAACAGGACATGGCTCCCGCATCAGATTACCAGGGAAAGATTTACATGGAGAGCAAGTGCCGTATGGCAACATCTCCCAACGGTAACGGCGGATGGTTCTCATCCTTTGTAAGAGCCGGTCTTCTTAAGAAGGCTGAGGAGTTCGGAGTTGAATGGCTCAACACCTTCGCAGTAGACAACGTTCTCCAGAGAATCGCAGATCCCACTTTCGTAGGAGCGACACTTCTAAGCGGATGTGCAGTAGGAGCAAAGGTTGTTAAGAAGGCTGCAAGAGATGAGAAGGTCGGCGTTGTCTGCCTTGAGGACGGACATCCTTCAATTGTTGAATACTACGAGCTTACAGATGAAATGATGGATGCAAAGAACGAGAAGGGAGACCCCGCTTACAACTTCGGAGTTATCCTCAATTACCTCTTTAACATCAAGAAGTCCTTAGAAGTTATGGAGAAAAAACTTCCTCTCCACGTTGTTGAGAAGAAGATTCCCTGCCTGGATGCCGAAGGCAATTTCTTTAAGCCCGAGACACCCAACGGATATAAATTCGAATCACTTATTCTCGATCACATCTATGAGATGGGCTCATGCCTTCCTTACGAGGTAGTGAGAGAGAAAGAGTTCGCACCCATTAAGAACAAGACGGGTGTGGATTCAGTAGAAAGTGCAAGGGAGCTTTGCAAGAAGAACGGTATTGTACTCTAATCCTTTCCCTGCGAAGTAACCTTTGCCAGTAACAGAAAGGTGGATTAGACCATGGATTATGCTGAAGATAAGCACAAAGAAGAACGCGAGGCCATGAACGGAAGTGTTGACAGCTGGAGAGAGGTAATACTTGTCTACACATCAGCCCTTCATCAGGTTCAGACCAAGTTGGAAATTCTCAACGACGAGTTTCAGCATGTGCATCGCTACAATCCCATTGAGCATATCAAGGGCAGAATCAAAACTCCTGAGAGCATTGTCAAGAAGCTTAAAAAGAACGGAAGAGAATCTACCATTGATAACATGATTCAGTATGTCAACGATATTGCCGGCATACGTATCATCTGTTCCTTCACCTCAGATATCTACCGCATCGCGGAGATATTAAGGAACCAGAAGGACATTACGGTTATTTCGGAAAAAGACTATATTACCTACCCTAAAGCCAGTGGCTACAAGAGCTATCACATGATAGTAACTGTTCCTGTTTACCTTTCCGATCGTACCATCGACGCCAAGGTGGAGATACAGATCAGAACTGTAGCCATGGACTTCTGGGCAAGTCTTGAGCATAAGATTCACTATAAGTTCGAAGGTAACGCGCCTGAGAACCTTAAGAAGGAACTGGTGGATTGTGCCAAGATGGTATCTGACCTGGATAACAGAATGGAGCAGCTTAACGAGCAGATCCAGGGTCTGGAATCCGGATACGAAAACGAAGAATACTAGGGTATAAAATGAGGAGTGCCCCGGCACCTTACGATGTCGGGGCTATTATGAAAAAAATATCTGCATGGCATATGCAAGAACCATTCAAAATCTATGTTTTGATTATATCCATTAAGTATGAACAAAGTATGAACAAAATGTTAAACTGTAGTGAATATTGACAAAGGGTTAAAAAATCGATAGCAAAAACTATACAATGTGCACAAAAGATATGCCATTGAAAATGAGATAGTAAAATGATAAAATTTAGAAGGTTATATAAATTCCTACAAGGGGGCTGTAAATATATGGATAGTTTTATGGACAAGCTGGCTCAGAAGTTTAATTCTTCAGAGATTATTAAAGCCAACGCTCAGGCAGAGGCAGCAGAACTTGATAGAATGAAGAAGCAGATGGAGCAGTACGACACCTGCTTACAGGACATGCGCAAGCTTAGTCTTTCCAATACTGAGGCTGCCGACAAGCTTAAGGAATTGATTGATAACCTTGAGACATCAAGAGAATCTTTGATGGAGCAGATTAAGAACGTTAATGCGGATGCGTATGAGGTTGTTCACAAGGAGAACGTCAAGGTATACCGTAACGTTCAGGCTGTTGTTCAGGAGGAGAGCGCAGCTGTTAAGGATGAAGTTAAGACTGTGAGAAAGTCAGTTAACGGCAAGTTCGTAGTGGGCTTGGTTTTTGCAATTCTTGCATTCACCTGTGCCGCAGCAGATCTTGCATTTGACTTATTGGTTTATTTTCATATATTATAATTGAGCATTTTTATAAGTAAGTTAAGTATTTAGCAGTATGAAGACAAAATATAGCAGACATATTAGAATCAGATTCATAAAGATATCGTTGTTTGCGGCTACTGTAGCCGCATTTTTTTTGCCGAGCTATACCCCCTTTGAAAGCAAGGGTGACAACTACTTTGCAGTTTCGGTTAACGGTGAGTATGTAGGTACCGTCGGAGGTCTTGATGACCTGGACGGATACGTTCGCAGTGCAAGAAAGAAGATTGCTTCAGAGACCGATGACCTTGTTTTCATGGATTCGGACATTACCACAGAGGGCAGTGAAGTACTTTGGGGTGAAGTAACCTCCAAAGAAACAATGATGGAGAACATTGAGAAGGTTTTACGCGGAAGCATAAAGACCACCATGGCCCACGGCTATACCGTCAAGGTTAATGAGTACTCCGTAAACCTTACCTCCATTGATGAAGTACAGGATATGCTTCAGGCCTGCCTTGACAAGTACCAGGATAAGAAGGACTTCAACGTTGAGCTGGTACACGACTCGGGACGAGAGTTCAATGTTTTGACCAGCATTGTTAACAAGGGCAAGGTTGATAGAGAGATCACCTACGATGTGGATGCCAAGGGCAGAAGAGACGGCGGAATATGCGAAGTAATCGACACAATGTTTGAAAACATTGAGCCTGCCAGAGAGAAGACCTGGAACGAGTTCGAGTACGGCCTTGTAGACATGGGCTTTGCCGAGAAGGTTGAGGTGGTGGAATCCTACCTTCCTGCATCCCAGTTCACTCCTTTGGAGGACGCCATTGTTGAGGTTACCAAGGAGCAGGAGAAGGATACCATCTATGAGGTCCAGCCCGGGGATACCTTGTCCGGAATTTCACTTACCACCGGAATTCCTGTAGACCGTATTATTGAACTTAACAAGACACTTGATAATGAATATTCCATTCTCCATATCGGAGATGAACTTAAGATAACTGTACCGGAGCCTGAGATTTCTGTAAGACGTCTGGTTCAGGAATATGTGGAAGAGTCCTATGATGCGCCCATAGAGATTATCCCCGTGGACGACTGGTACACCACACAGACCGAAGTTTTGCAGCAGCCTTCCGCAGGCTTCAGAAAAGCAGTTGCGGTTATCAGCTACACCAACGAGAACGAGGATACCAGGGAGGTTATCAAGGAGGAGACGGTTATCGAATCCATTCCCAAGATTATGAAGCAGGGAACCAAGATTCCTCCTACATATATAAAGCCCATCGCCGGCGGTACCTTAAGTTCACGTTTCGGAAGACGTAATTCACCTACAAGAGGTGCAAGCTCCTACCACGAAGGCGTCGACTGGTCAACCCCTGTGGGAACACCCGTATATGCGTCAAGTACCGGTGTCGTTTCCAAGGCAGGTTGGGGTAGTGGATACGGATACTGCGTATTCATCGATCATCCCGACGGAAGACAGACAAGATATGCTCACCTTAGCAAGGTTCTTGTTTCTGTGGGTCAGTCTGTTACTCAGAATGAAAGGATTGCTTCTTCAGGTAATACAGGTATTTCAACAGGACCTCACCTCCACTTCGAAATTCGAATCGGTGGCAGGGCTGTAAACCCTCTTGATTATCTGAACTAGTATTCGATTTACAAATATTCGTTTTATGATATAATTTGACGAGAGTATTTTTTCTATCGGCTATGCCATACTCGGGGTATAAAGATTATTTCAGAGGTTGGAAATGGAAGAATATGCAATGAAGGGCGGCAATCCCCTTGTGGGAGAGGTAGAGATCGGCGGCGCCAAGAACGCTGCACTACCTATTATTGCGGCTTCAGTTATGACGGATGATACCGTATATATTGACAATATACCTGACGTAAGCGATATCAGAACTCTTCTCGACGGCATGAAGAAGTTGGGCGTTAACGAGAAGAAGAAAGACAAGCACTCCGTAGCTATTAACGGCTCTCAGATCTTCAGCCTTGTAGCCGATCAGGAAGATTTAAGAAAAATCAGAGGATCCTACTATCTCATCGGAGCTCTCCTTGGAAAATACAAAGAGGCTACAGTGGCACTCCCCGGTGGATGCGACATCGGCTCTCGTGGTATTGACCAGCACATCAAGGGCTTCAAAGCTCTCGGTGCCACAATCAAGATTGAACATGGTTCAGTAATTGCCAAAGCTGAGAAGCTTGTAGGCGCACACATATATATGGACGTGGTCTCTGTAGGTGCAACCATCAACGTTATGATGGCAGCAGTACTTGCAGAGGGACAGACCATCATAGAGAACTCGGCCAAGGAGCCCCACGTGGTTGACCTTGCCAACTTCTTAAACAGCATGGGTGCCAACATTAAGGGCGCCGGTACCGATGTAATCCGTATCAAGGGCGTACCCGCTCTTCACGGAACAGAGTACACAATCATCCCTGACCAGATTGAGGCCGGAACATTTATGTTTGCAGCAGCAGCTACCAAGGGTGATATCACAGTTAAGAATGTAATTCCCAAGCACTTGGAGTCCATTACAGCAAAGCTTATCGAGATGGGCTGCGAGGTTGAGGAATTTGATGATTCGGTTAGAGTAGTGGCTTCAAAGCCCCTTCGCACAACCCACGTAAAGACGCTTCCCTATCCCGGTTTCCCTACGGATATGCAGGCGGTTATGGCAGCATCTTTAGGACTTGCAAAGGGAATCAGCATTGTAACAGAGAGCATTTTTGAGAACAGATTCCGCTATGTGGATGAGTTGGCAAGAATGGGTGCAGACATTAAGGTTGAAGGCAACACTGCAATTATCACAGGTGTTGACCAGTATACCGGTGCCAGCATCACAGCTCCCGACTTACGTGCAGGTGCCGCACTTGTTATCGCAGGTCTTTCCGCAACAGGTTTTACCACTGTTGATAACATTCAGTACATTGAGAGAGGTTATGAAGATTTCCATAAGAAGCTTCAGGCCCTTGGTGCACAGATTGAGAAGGTTGAGACCGAGAGAGATTTCAAGAAATTTAAATTAAAGATTGGTTGACAACAAGACACATAGGTGTTAGAGTTAACAAGCAAACATTATATCATTTCTTATTCAGAGTGGTGGAGATACAGAGGATCTATGAAGCCACGGCAACCCCTTTTCAAGGAAGGTGCCAACCTGAGCGATACCGAAAGGTATATCGAACAATAAGAAGATGGCTTAGAGAGATTTAAACCGCTTACGATTGTTCGTAAGCGGTTTTTTTACATTCTATAGCTTTCGTATTAACAGGGAATAAGAATGCATCCATGAAAGGAGAAAAAATGGAGAAAAGATTATTTACTTCAGAATCAGTTACAGAAGGACATCCCGACAAACTCTGCGATGCTGTTTCAGATGCCATCCTCGATGCATTGATGGAGCAGGATCCCATGAGCCGTGTTGCTTGTGAGACAGCAGCTTGTACAGGTTTCGTTCTTATCACAGGTGAGATTACAACAAATGCTTATGTTGATATCCCCAGAATTGCCAGAGAAACAATCAAAGAGATCGGCTATGACAAGTCAGAGTATGGTTTCGACGGAAATACATGTGCAGTATTAACAGCAATCGATGAGCAGTCAGCAGACATCGCTATGGGTGTTGACAAGGCTCTCGAGGCTAAGGAAGGTGAACTTACAGATGACCTTGACACAGGTGCCGGCGACCAGGGTATGATGTTCGGTTTCGCTACAAACGAGACAGATGAGTACATGCCTTATCCCATCTCCCTTGCTCACAAACTTGCTCTTAAGCTTACAGAGGTTCGTAAGAACGGTACACTTAAGTACCTTCGTCCCGATGGTAAGAGCCAGGTTTCAGTTGAGTACGATGAGAATGACAAGCCCGTAAGACTTGAGGCAGTTGTTCTTTCAACTCAGCACGACGAGGATGTTACGCAAGAGCAGATCCATGAGGACATCAAGAAGTACGTATTTGATCCCGTGCTTCCCAAGGAATTAATCGACGACAAGACCAAGTTCTTCATCAACCCCACAGGCCGTTTCGTAATCGGTGGCCCTCACGGTGATGCAGGTCTTACAGGTCGTAAGATCATCGTTGACACCTACGGCGGATACGCTCGTCACGGCGGCGGAGCTTTCTCAGGTAAGGACTGCACCAAGGTTGACCGTTCCGCAGCTTACGCAGCAAGATACGTTGCAAAGAATATTGTTGCAGCAGGCCTTGCAGACAAGTGCGAGATTCAGCTTTCCTACGCTATCGGCGTAGCTCAGCCCACATCCATCATGGTTGATACCTTCGGAACAGGCAAACTTTCCGATGAGAAGCTTGTTGATATCATCCGTGAGAACTTCGATCTTCGTCCTGCAGGAATCATCAAGATGCTCGACCTTCGTCGTCCCATCTACAAGCAGACAGCAGCTTATGGTCACTTCGGCCGTAATGACCTTAACCTCCCTTGGGAGCAGCTCAACAAGGTTGACGACCTTAAGAAGTACCTCTAAAATGATTTTTAAAACGGAGCCTTTTGGCTCCGTTTTTTTTACGCCTGAGAGTGAAATTATGATAGAATAATAAGGAGCGAACAAGGGAGGTTATAAATGGCTTTCACTCATCTTCACGTCCATACGGAATACAGTCTTTTGGACGGCTCCAACAAGATAAAAGAATATGTGAAAAGAGTCAAAGAGCTGGGCATGACCGCTGCGGCCATTACGGACCACGGTGTAATGTACGGTGTAATAGACTTCTATAAAGCGGCGAGGGAAGAAGGCATCAAGCCCATCCTTGGCTGTGAAGTTTATGTTGCCCCTAACTCCCGATTCGACAAGGAATTAACCGGTGGTGAGGACAGATATTACCACCTTATTTTGCTTGCGGAGAACAACACGGGCTACTCCAATCTTATGAAGATTGTAAGCCGCGGTTTTACCGAGGGCTTTTATTACAGACCTAGAGTTGACATGGATGTCCTTCGTGAATTCCACGAGGGAATCATTTGTTGCTCTGCCTGCCTTCAGGGTGAGGTTCAGAGAAATATTGTCAAGGGACTTAAGGATGAAGCGGAGAAAGCTGCCCTTAAATATCTTGATTGCTTCGGTGAGGGAAACTATTTCCTTGAATTACAGGATCACGGAATTCCCGAGCAGCAGCTTGTGAACATGGAACTAATGAAGATGTCCGAGAAATTGGGCATTCCTCTTGTTGCCACCAACGATGTTCACTACACCAACGCCTCCGATGTGGATTCACACGATATCCTGCTTTGTATCCAGACCGGAAAGAAAGTTACCGACGAAGACCGACTTCGCTACGAAGGCGGACAGTACTATATAAAGAGCGAAGAGGAGATGCGTAAGCTCTTCCCTTATGCTAAAGAAGCTATTGAGAACACTCAGAAGATTGCCGACAGATGTAACGTGGAAATTGAGTTTGGCGTTACAAAGCTCCCTAAATTCGATGTTCCGGAGGGCTACGATTCCTGGACCTATCTTAACAAGCTTTGCAATGACGGCCTGATTGAAAGATACGGTGATCCGAATAAACCTGCGGGAACCACAGGAATGACCCTTAAGGAAAGGCTTGACTACGAGCTTTCAGTAATTCAGAAGATGGGCTACGTAGACTACTTCCTTATTGTATGGGACTTCATCAACTACGCCAGAGAGAACGGAATTCCCGTTGGCCCGGGACGAGGCAGTGCTGCGGGAAGTATCGTTTCATATACCCTGCATATAACAAACATTGACCCCATTCGCTACAGCCTCCTTTTTGAGCGTTTCCTTAATCCTGAGCGAGTATCCATGCCCGATATCGATATTGACTTCTGCTTCGAAAGAAGGCAGGAAGTTATCGATTATGTTGGAAGAAAATATGGCAAGGACAAGGTGGTTCAGATTGTTACTTTCGGTACCATGGCGGCCAAGGGTGTAATCAGGGACGTGGGACGTGCCCTGGATCTGCCTTATGCCTTCTGTGATTCCGTGGCCAAGATGATTCCCAACGAGTTAAACATCACCATCGACAAGGCTCTTCAGATGAATCCCGAGCTTCGCAAGGCCTACGAATCCGACCCACAGTGCAAGACCTTAATCGACATGGGAAGAAGACTTGAGGGACTTCCCAGACACACATCCATGCACGCAGCCGGCGTTGTTATCTGCCAGAAGCCTGCAGATGAATTTGTGCCCTTATCAAGGGGTTCCGACGGCTCCATAACAACTCAGTTCACCATGACCACCATCGAGGAACTGGGCTTACTTAAGATGGATTTCCTGGGTCTTAGAACCCTTACGGTTATAAAGAACGCAGTGGACCTTATCAAGAAGGACAGCGGCACAGAAATTGACGTAGACAAGATTAACTACGACGATAAGAAGATTTATGAATACATCGGTTCAGGCAAAACCGAAGGTATCTTCCAGCTTGAATCGGCGGGGATGAAGAGCTTCATGAAGGAGCTTAAACCTGAATCTTTGGAGGACGTTATTGCGGGTATTTCCCTGTACCGTCCCGGCCCCATGGACTTCATTCCCAAATACATCAAGGGCAAGAACAACCATGAGGACATTACTTATCTCTGCCCTGAATTGGAGCCCATCCTTTCTCCTACCTACGGCTGTATCGTTTACCAGGAGCAGGTTATGCAGATCGTAAGAGACCTTGGCGGATATACCCTTGGCCGAAGCGATCTGGTTCGCCGTGCCATGAGTAAAAAGAAACAGCACGTCATGGAGGTCGAGAGGGAGAACTTCATCCACGGTAACGCAGAAGAAAAGGTTCCGGGCTGTGTTTCCAAGGGAATAGATGAGAAAATCGCCAGCGAAATCTACGATGAGATGATGGATTTTGCCAAGTACGCATTCAACAAATCCCATGCGGCCTGCTATGCGGTGGTGGCTTACCAGACAGCTTACTTAAAGTATTACTACCCCGTTGAATTTATGGCAGCCCTTATTACATCTGTAATAGATAATGCAAAGAAGGTATCCGAGTATATTCTTGTATGTCGAAACATGGGAATTCAGATTCTGCCTCCGGATATTAACGAAGGTGAGAGCGGATTCTCGGTTCAAAACGGCGCCATAAGATATGCCCTTACCGCCATCAAAGGCGTTGGTCGAAATATCATAGACGCTGTGGTTGAGGAGAGAAAGCAGAGGGGCAGATTTACCACCATAAGAGATTTCCTCACCAGAATGAAGGACACGGAATTAAACAAGAGGAACGTGGAGAACTTCATTAAAGCCGGAGCTTTGGATAGCTTAGAGGGCACAAGGAAGCAGTTCATGACGGTTTACGCCAGATTCATGGACGACATTGCCCAGACCGGAAAGAACACCTTAACCGGCCAGATCAGCCTCTTTGACGTGGTGGATGACGATGCCAAGAAGGACTTTGAAATTCGCATGCCTGAGGTTGGTGAATACCCCAAGGAAATGATGCTTGCCTTTGAAAAAGAGGTGCTTGGCATCTACATTTCCGGCCACCCCATGGAGGAATACATGGGCATCTGGAACAAGTACAAGACCGCTTCCAGCGCAGATTTCCTTTTGGATGAGGAAACCGGTGCCACATCTCTTATGGAAAATGAAAACAAAACCATCGGCGGAATCATTGCGTCCAAAACAGTGAAGTACACCAAGAACGACAAGATTATGGCTTTCCTTACAATAGAGGATATTCTGGGAACAGTAGAAGTTATCGTTTTTCCCAAGCAGTATGATATCTTTGGACAGTACTTAAACGAGGATGCGAAGGTATTCATCACGGGAAGGGTATCTTTGGAGGATGAAAAGGACGGAAGACTCATTCTTGAGAAGCTTACCCCCTTTGAGAAAATCCCCAGGAATCTCTGGATTCGCTTTAAGAACAAGGCGGACTACGAAGAGAAGATGAACACATTAAGCGATATTCTTAAGGATTCTGAGGGTATCGACAAGGTAAACATTTATCTTGATGAGGAAAAACAGATGCGGTCTCTCTCAAGAAGCCAGGACGTACGAGCCGACGAGGAGCTTTTGGAGTGCCTTAGAGGCGCCTTTGGTGAGGATAGCGTTAAACTGGTGTAGGGATTGAAATTACGCTGTTTTTGATATAAAATAATCACAAACTTAAACCCACGTGCTCAAGGAGGCATACTATATGGCTAAAGAGATTAAAACGATAGGGGTTTTGACCAGCGGAGGCGATGCACCGGGAATGAACGCGGCAATACGTGCCGTGGTTCGTAAATCCATCGACAATGGATTGAAGGTCAAAGGAATCAAAAAGGGTTATCAGGGACTTCTTAACGAAGAGATTATAGATATGGAAGCCAGAAGCGTTTCCGATATCATACAGCGAGGCGGCACCATTCTTGGAACTGCCCGTTGTATGGATTTTATGACGGAGGAAGGACAGCAGAAGGGCTACGAAATCTGCAGAAAGCATGGAATTGACGGCCTTGTTGTCATCGGCGGAGACGGTTCCTACAGAGGAGCACAGGCTCTCTCAAGACACGGAATCAACACCATCGGAATCCCCGGAACCATCGACCTTGATATCGCCTGCACCGATTACACCATCGGCTTTGATACAGCTGTAAACACTGCAATGCAGGCTATCGATAAAGTAAGAGATACATCTTCATCCCACGAAAGATGCAGTATCATCGAAGTAATGGGCAGAAATGCCGGATATATTGCACTCTGGTGCGGTGTTGCCACAGGCGGAGACGATATCCTTTTACCTGAGAAATATGATTACAATGAGCAGCAGATAATCAACAACATTATCGCCAACCGTAAGAAGGGCAAGACTCACCACCTCATCATCAACGCTGAGGGAATCGGCCACTCAACTTCCATGGCAAGAAGAATTGAAGCTGCAACAGGAATAGAGACAAGAGCAACCATCTTAGGATACATGCAGCGTGGCGGAAGTCCCACATGTAAGGACCGTTACTACGCATCCATTATGGGCTCCTATGCGGCAGACATTCTCTTCGAAGGCAAGACCAACAGAGTTGTAGGCTACAAGCACGGAGAGTTCACTGATTTCGACATCGAGGAAGCTCTGCAGATGCAGAAGGACATTCCTCCTTATCAGTACGAAATCAGTAAAGCTTTGGCAATCTAATGATAACAAGTACAGCAAACAAACAGGTTAAACAGATCTGCAACTGGATAAAGTCCGCAAAGGACAGAAAGAGCGATCAAGTCTTCATAGCGGAGGGGCGCAAGATGTTTATGGAAGCCCCGAAGGACTGGATTAAGGCAGTTTACGCATCGGAAACCTTCATGAAAGAAAACGAGGGAAATCCGGTGGGTGAACGACTTAAAGAATTCCTGACCGAGAGTGTGACTGATGAAGTTTTTACCAAAATGTCTGACACCAGAACCCCTCAGGGGGTTCTTTGCGTTTTAAAAAGACCCGCTCACGACCTTTCATCAATCACCGATGTGAAGGCGCCTTTTATCATGGTTCTGGAGGACATTCAGGACCCAGGAAACCTTGGCACCATCGTACGTACCGCCGAGGGCGCCGGAGTTACGGGAATCATTATGAGCGAGGGGTGCGTTGACATTTTTAACCCCAAAACCATACGTTCCACCATGGGCTCCATCTATCGCATGCCCTTTGTTTACGTTCCGGACGTGGTTAAGGTGGTTAAGGATTTAAATGGCAAAAACATCACTACCTACGCAGCCCACCTTAAGGGGGAGGAACCCTACCACGCTTTTGATTACAGGAAGCCTACGGCCTTTCTTATAGGAAATGAAGGCAATGGCTTAAGCGATGAGATAACAGAAGCCGCTAAGGTTTTCCTTCGAATTCCCATGGAGGGTGAGGTGGAGAGCCTAAACGCAGCCATTGCATCCGCGGTTCTCATGTACGAGGCCCACAGACAAAGAACAACGCTTAAATGTTTATACGATACATTACAAAGACCATAAGGAGGTAATGAAATGACTATTGGATTTATCGGACTTGGAAATATGGCTACGGCCATCATCGGAGGAATGTTAAAGGAGCAGATCTGCGAACCTCAGGACATAATCGGATACGCAAGAACCGAGGAGTCAAGACAGAGAGCCAGCCTTACCTTTGACATAAAGATTGCCATAGACAACACGGAGGTTGCAGAGGAGAGCGATGTTTTATTCCTTGCAATCAAACCCCAGATGTTTGACACAGTTCTTCCCGACATAAGGGATTCAGTTAAAGAAAATGCCATAATCGTAAGCATCGCAGCAGGTAAAAGCATCGATTATCTCGAAAAGGCTTTTAAGCCCGGAACAAAGATTGTTCGCTGCATGCCAAACACTCCCGCATTGGTAGGCGAGGGCTGCACCGGCGTAAGCTTAAATGATGATGTTAACGCCGATGATGTAAAGACGGTTATGAACATTTTAAACTGCTTCGGTAAAGCGGAACTGGTATCCGAATCCATGATGGATGCCGTTGTTGCCGTAAGCGGAAGCTCACCTGCCTATGTTTTCATGTTTATTGAAGCCATGGCAGACGGTGCGGTGAAAGCCGGTCTTCCCAGAGACAAGGCCTACGCCTTTGCAGCCCAGACAGTACTTGGCTCGGCCAAAATGGTACTGGAGACAGGCAAGCACCCCGCAGAGCTTAAGGATATGGTTTGCTCACCCGGAGGAACCACCATCGAGGCAGTGAAGGTCCTTGAAGAAAAAGGTTTCAGAGGAGCCATCGAGGATGCTATGGACGCCTGCGTAAAGCGCAACAGAGAGCTTGGAGCATAGGGCGCAACTTGACATAACTTGGCGCAATTGCTATATTACACTTGTAACAATTTTGTAACTTTTTTCCTAGAGGAGATTGACTATGTTAACAAAAGGCAATAAACGGTTTGCCTTTTGGGCTTTTTTATGCTTATTAATTCTTGCTTGCCCAAAGATAACCGCCAAGGCCGAATATAGCAGACTTCACCTGGACCCTTTTAACGGCGGTGTAGCTTCTTTTATCGACCCCAGCGTTTTGCAGGCCAATGAAGAAGCCACAGAAACTCTTGAATCGGTTAAGATTACAGATGTGGCTCCCGAAGAGGAATCGAACCTTGTAATGGCTAACGTGCAAAGCGTTCTTAACGTAAGAGAAGCCCCCAACGTTGAAAGCAACAAGCTGGGACTTTTATATAAAGACTGTGGTGGAACCATTGTTGAGAGAGGTGACGGCTGGACCAAGATTAAGACCGGTAACCTTATCGGCTGGTGCAGCAACGATTACCTGTTCTTTGGTGAAGAGGCCAATCAGGTGGCCAACGAAGTGGGAACAACTCTTGCAAGCTGTAAGAGCGGTGCCTGCAGATTAAGAAGAGAGCCCACCGACGAGGCTGAGATTCTTGGTTTTGTGGCCAAGGGTGAAGAACTTGAAGTAGTAGGTATATCCGAGGATAACTGGGTATGCGTTGACTACGAAGGTGAGAACGGATACGTTCCTGCAGAGGCAGTTTCCATAAGATTTGTAATTGACCATGGCGAAACCATGGATGAAATAAAGGCCAGAGAGAAGGCCGAGAGAGAAGCCAAGAAGGCCCTAATCACCAACTACGGAGCAGCAACTGTGGGAGCAGACGATACAATGCTTCTTGCAGCCCTCATTCAGTGTGAGGCCGGCGGTGAGAGCTACGAAGGCCAGCTGGCGGTAGGCGCGGTTGTTATGAACCGTGTTCGTTCCGCAGCGTATCCCGACAACGTATACGGCGTAATCTACGCTTCCGGTCAGTTTACCCCTGCGGCAGCAGGAAAGGTTGACCAGGTTTACCTGTCAGGACGAATCAGAGAAAGCTGCATTAAGGCAGCGGAAGAGGCCATTGCCGGCAACACCAACGTTGGAGCCGCATGCCACTTCAGAAGAGACAACGGAACAAGAGACGGTGTTGTTATCGGACATCACGTATTCTTCTAAGATATTTTTGGGAGTAGAAATATAATCGGAAAGGGTAGAAACAATGGATTTAAAGGGCAGGGATTTCCTCAAATTACTGGATTTTACACCGGAAGAGATACTTTACCTTGTGGATCTGGCAGCAGATCTTAAGGATAAGAAGAAAAAGGGTATCGACGTTTCCAATATGCATAAAGGCAAAGCAGTGGCTTTGATTTTTGAGAAGACCAGCACAAGAACCCGCTGTTCTTTTGAACGCGCCTGCCAGGATCTGGGAGTTTTTACCACCTACCTTGATCCCGAGAGCTCACAGATAGGCAAGAAAGAAAGCATGGCGGATACTGCAAGAGTCCTTTCAAGCATGTACGACGGAATCGAGTACAGGGGCTTCGAGCAGGAGAAGGTTGAGGAACTTGCAAAGTATTCAAAGGTTCCCGTCTGGAACGGCCTGACCAACGAATTCCATCCCACCCAGATGCTTGCGGATCTTCTTACTATAAGAGAACATTTCGGTCGCCTTAAGGGCATTAAGCTTACCTACATGGGCGACGCAAGATATAACATGGGCAACTCACTTATGGTTGTCTGTGCCAAGATGGGCATGCATTTTACAGCCTGCACCTCAAAGGACTATTTCCCTTCTGCGGACCTTGTTAAGACCTGCGAGGACATTGCAAAGGAAACCGGCGGAAGCATAACTCTTACTGAGGATGTTGACGCAGGAACAAAGGATGTGGATGTAATCTACACCGATGTGTGGGTTTCCATGGGAGAGCCCGTGGAGGCGTGGAAGGAGAGAATCGACGCCCTTTTACCTTACCAGGTTACCGGTAAAGTCATGAAGAATGCAGGAGAGGGAGCGGTATTTATGCACTGCCTTCCCGCTTATCACGACCTTAACACCGAGGTGGGCAGAAGTGTGGAGAAGAAGTTCGGACTTAAGGAAATCGAAGTTACCAACGAAGTTTTCGAGTCCGAGGCTTCTATTGTGTTCCAGGAAGCAGAGAACAGATTCCACACCATCAAGGCAGTCATCGCTGCCACATTATAAGAAAGAGAAGCAATGGAAGACGACAGAGTTGTGCTCTGCGGCGCCAACGCCTACGAGCAGAAATATTATTTTAACGAGACTTTTGACAAGATCCCCCAGTCCATCAAGGACGAGCTTCACGTAATCTGCGTCCTTTTCACAGAGGAGGTAGGGGGGATTTTTACCATAGTCTTTGAAAAAGACGGAAGCCTCTCCCTTGAGACAAGGGCCGAGGAAGACGACATTTATTATGACGAAATCGGAAGCGGCCTTTTGGTTGGAAAGATCAGAAGAACCAGACAGGAGCTTCTTGAGTCATTAAGCCTCTATTACAGAATGATTATATTGAAAGAGAATCCTTCAGACCTTTTGAAGGAGTTGGGTGAAGAGTAATGCTTTTTGTTATAGATGTGGGCAATACCAACATTAACTATGGTGTATACGACGGCGAGAAGCTGGTTGCAAGCTTTCGTATGATGAGCAAGATGCCAAGAACCTCAGACGAGTACGGCGTCATGATTCTTGGAATGCTTCATAACAACAAGGTTTCGGCTGACGACATCGACGGAACTATCATCGTAACAGTAGTTCCCAATGTTATGCACGCCCTCACAAGCGCGGTTATTAAATATATTAAGACCACACCTGTGATTGTGGGACCCGGCGTCAAGACAGGCATTAAGATTGTCACCGAGAACCCCAGAGAAATCGGCCCCGACAGAATCGTGGATGCGGTTGGTGCATACGAGAAGTACGGCGGACCTATTCTTGTCATGGACTTCGGTACAGCCACGACCTATGACTACATTACAGCTGACGGCTCCTTTGCGGCAGGTATCACAGCCCCCGGAATCAGAACAGCTGCCAAAGCTCTTTGGGAAGATACCGCAAAGCTTCCGGAGATAGAGATCAAGAAACCCAAGTCAATTCTGGCTCAGGAGACCATTTCCTCAATGCAGGCAGGTCTTGTTTACGGTCAGATCGGACAGACAGAATATATAATTAAGAAGGTTAAGGAAGAGACGGGAGTTGCCGACATGAAGGTGGTTGCCACAGGGGGCCTGGGCAGAATCATTTCAGCGGAAACCGACATGATCGACGTTTACGATCCCGACCTTACTCTTGACGGCCTTCGCATTATTTACGAGAAGAACAAAAAGTAGGAATTAATGAGCGGATTACAGATTGGTAACGTTGCATTACAATCAAATATTATATTGGCACCTATGGCAGGAGTAAGCGACCTGCCATTTCGCTTGTTATGCTCCAGGATGGGGGCCGGCATGGTCTGCATGGAGATGGTAAGCGCCAAGGCCATTTACTACAATAATAAGAACACGGAAGACCTTTTGACCATTCACCCCGACGAGGGAATCGTGTCACTGCAGCTTTTTGGCTCTGATCCCGAGATTATGGCGTCCCAGGCCAAGAGGATTGAGGAGAGGCCCTTTCAGATCCTTGATATAAACATGGGCTGCCCTGTACCAAAGGTTGTGGGCAACGGCGAAGGCAGTGCCCTTATGAAGAACCCGGTTCTGGCGGGAAAGATAATTGAGGCGGTTGCCAAGGCAATCAAGAAGCCTGTAACCGTAAAGATAAGAAAGGGCTTTGACGATGAGCATGTAAACGCCGTGGAGATGGCTCATGTTGCGGAAGAAAGTGGTGCGGCAGCTGTGGCGGTACACGGCAGAACCAGGCAGCAGTACTACTCAGGCAAGGCAGACTGGGACATTATCGCTGCGGTAAAGGATGCGGTCAAAATACCTGTCATCGGAAACGGCGACGTTGTGGACGGGGAGAGCGCTTTAAGAATGTTTAAGGAAACCTCCTGCGACGGCATAATGGTTGGTCGTGCTGCTCAGGGGAACCCTTGGATTTTTCGGGAAATAAATGCGTATCTGGAGAAGGGGGAGATTTTACCAAGACCATCTTATGAAGAGATGCGAGATGTGGTAAAACAGCATGCAAATCTCCAACTTGAGTTTAAGGGGGAATACACGGGGGTTCGTGAGATGCGAAAGCACCTTGCCTGGTACACCACGGGAATGCCCCATTCGGCGGCTTTTCGCAACAGCATTAACCTTGTGGAAACTGCTGAAGATATGATGAAAGCCATAGATGAAATATTTGGTTTTTGACATTGACAGTGCTATCTAAAATAGTTATAATACCTAAGATATATGGGGGACTATACCCCAATAAAGAATTTAGTTGAGAGGTGCCGGGAACACATGGACAAAGTAGCAGAAAAGACAGTGATGCTCACTTACGAAGGTTTAAAGAAATACCAGGATGAACTCCAGGAACTGAAGGTAAACAGACGTCAGGAAGTTGCACAGAAGCTTAAAGAAGCCCGTGCACAGGGAGATTTGTCCGAGAATGCTGAGTATGATGCAGCAAAGGATGAGCAGAGAGACATTGAAGCACGTATCGAGGAAATCGAGAAGCTTCTTAAGAATGTAGAAGTTGTAGACGAGGCTGAGGTTGACCTTAACGTTATCAGCTTCGGTTGTAAGGTTAAACTTTACGACGCAGAGTACAAGGAAGAGCTTGAATACAAGATTGTAGGTTCTTCTGAGGCAGACAGCCTTAAGGGCAAGATTTCAAACGAGAGCCCCGTAGGAAAGGCTTTGCTTGGACACAAGGCAGGCGAGACCGTTAAGATCGAGACCCAGGCCGGTGTTATTAAGTACAAGATTTTAGAGATTCAGAGATCAAATTAATTAATATAAAGGAGAAACCAAAGTGGCAGAAGAGCAGGTTAAGAACCAGGCCCCCGAGCAGGACATTCATCAATTGCTCAAGGTTAGAAGAGAAAAGCTTGCAGCTTTACAGGCAGCAGGCAAGGACCCCTTCAAGATTACCAAATATGATCAGACTCACCATACAGAAGAGGTGAAATCACTCTACGTCAAGCACGAAGAGGAACTTTTGGCCGGCCGAAAACCTGTTTCCACCGAGGGACTCTCAGAAGAGGAAGCCAAGGAAGCAGTCAACAACGATTACAACGAGAGACGTGCTATCATGGACGCTTCACCTATCCAGGTCTCAATTGCAGGCCGTATGATGAGCAAGCGTGTTATGGGTAAGGCTTCCTTTTGTAATGTTCAGGATAAACTGGGAAACATCCAGGTTTATGTTTCAAGAGATGCTTTAGGCGAGGAGCCCTATGCGGAATTCAAGAAGCTTGATATGGGTGACATTATCGGTGTCAAGGGCTATGCTTTCCGTACAAAGATGGGAGAGATTTCAGTTCATGCTGAGTCCCTTACCCTTCTTTCCAAGTCTCTTCAGATTCTTCCCGAGAAGTATCATGGACTTACAAATACCGATATGAGATATCGTCAGAGATACGTTGACCTTATCATGAATGAGGAGTCCAAGGACACCTTCATCAAGCGTTCCAAGATCATTTCATCCATCCGTCGTTACCTTGACGGACAGGGCTTCATGGAAGTTGAGACTCCCATGCTTGTATCTAACGCAGGCGGTGCGGCAGCCCGTCCCTTTGAGACACACTTTAACGCTCTTGATGAGGACTTAAAACTTCGTATCTCACTTGAATTATACTTAAAGAGACTTATCGTAGGCGGACTTGAAAGAGTTTTCGAAATCGGCCGAGTTTTCCGTAACGAGGGTCTTGATACCAGACATAACCCCGAGTTCACTCTCATGGAGTTATATCAGGCATACACGGATTATCACGGCATGATGGATCTTACAGAGAACATGTTCCGTCACGTGGCTCAGGAGGTTCTTGGAACCACCAAGTTCATGTACGGTGACGTAGAGCTTGATTTCGGTAAGCCCTTCGAGCGTATCACAATGCTTGATGCCGTTAAGGAATATGCAGGCGTAGACTTTGATTCTATAGCTACCGATGAGGAAGCGAAGGCAATTGCTAAGGAGAAGCATGTTGAATTCGAGCCTCACCACAAGAAGGGTGACATCCTCAATCTCTTCTTCGAAGAGTTCTGTGAGGAGAAGATGGTTCAGCCCACCTTCGTTATGGATCACCCCGTTGAGATCAGCCCTCTCACAAAGCGTAAACCCGACAAGCCCGACTATGTTGAGCGTTTCGAGCTCTTCATCAACGGCTGGGAAATGTGTAACGCTTACTCAGAGCTTAACGATCCCATCGATCAGAGAGAGCGTTTCAAAGCTCAGGATGCTTTGGCAGACTTGGGCGACGAGGAAGCCAACCACACCGATGAGGACTTCCTTAACGCACTGGAGCTTGGTATGGCTCCCACCGGCGGCATTGGATATGGCATCGACAGATTGACCATGTTGTTGACCAATTCTCCCGCTATACGTGATGTTCTGCTCTTCCCGACAATGAAGTCGTTGGATAAGTAGGACTTGCAGCCCGTTTGGGGCTGATTGATTGTTATTTGATGTGTTATTTGATGTGTTAGATTCGGGCGCCGATTCTTCGGCGCCCTTGATTCTCTTGATTCACCGGATCCCGCTATTTTCGGGTCCTGTTCCGGGGATTTCCCCGGGCTGTTTCCGGGGTTTTCCCCGATTATTCCCATTGAAGAAACGCTTTTTGCTTGCTTTTGTACTGTTTTGCCCCGTTTTGCCCTGCCGTTTTGGCGTGTTTGTACCTAAATCGAGCCAAGATACCTGCCCCTGGGTACACAAACCCGCCGCGCCGGATTCCCATTGAAGCTTCAAAGAGTACCTAAATCGAGCCAAGATACCTGCCCCTGGGTACACAAACCCGCCGCGCCAAGTTCTCATGAAGCTTCAAAGAGTACCTAAATCGAGCCAAGATGCCCGTCCCTGGGTACAAATCCCGGAAAGTCAAGTTGTAATAAGCAAGAAATTGGTACCTAAACACGGGGAATATTTCCGCACTGGGTACATAATCCATAAAACTACAAAATAGAAGGGAGAAATATAATGGATGAAATCATCAAATTAATGAAAGAAAGGGCAGAGACCCTGAGAAAGGGCATAGCCAAGGCTGAAAAGGACGTCGGGACATTTCCGGACGGCTGGCTCAGAATCAATCCAAGCGCCAACAGACTTCGTTACTACCACCTGACTGACCCGGGGGACAGGGAGGGCGAATACATCAAAAAGGAGAACCACCGGCTTGCATATCGACTTGCTCAAAAGGATTACAACACCAAATTCCTCAGGGAAGCAAAACAGGAGCTCTCAAGACTGGAGCAGACCATTGAACATCTTTCCAAAGGAAATGCAGATATGGTATTCCAAAATCTGTCCGCTAATCGACAGAATCTCGTTACTCCTTACATCTCAACAGACAATCTATTTGCCAAAGAATGGCAATCAAGAAGTTTCAAATCAAATCCCTACAGACCTGAAAACAAGATATACGATACAAGACGAGGCGAAAAGGTTCGCTCAAAATCGGAAGCAATTCTTGCTGATATGTTCTATGAGCTGGGGATTCCTTACCATTACGAGAAGCCAATCAAACTGCGGAATGGAAATACAAGATACCCGGATTTTACTCTCCTTAAGGTAAAAACAAGAGAAGAAATCTACCTTGAACACTTTGGCCTTCTTGATGATGAGGAATACAGGAGAGATTGTTTTTATAAACTTGACGAATACAGAAACAGTGGGATCTATACCGGGAAGAATCTGATTTTCACATATGAGACTGCAACCAATCCGCTGGACATTAAGGGAATTAAAAGAATGCTTGAAGAACTGCTTTGTTTGTAGGGACATTTGTGGGAGATGATGCTAGAATAATAGGAAAGAACGGGGTGATTATTTATGAAATCGATTCTGATTAAAGATACTACAAAAGAAGAAAGAGAAGAAATAATACGTTCCTCGCTTGATTGTGGAGGAGGCTGCGAGAATTGTTCTTCCTGCTGGCTTGGTGGCGGAAATCCGTTTGATATATATCAGGATTATATAGACGGAAAGCGTGAGATCCGCGAGATTAATATGGGGTACATGGAAGAGCACCGCCAAAACAGGCAGATAAAGGGGTAATAGTGAACACGGCGCCAATCATTGAAGAATCAACAGAAAAAGAACGGAGAGAATATATAAAGAACAGATTTCCATGCCTTTCCGACTGCGACATGTGCGGTTTATGCAAGGTATTCCATGGAAAAGATCCGGAGAATGCTTTTGACGACTACATTAAAGGAAATCGATCGTTTTTGGATGTATCTGCAGATTATAAACAAGGATAAAGAGAGGTGTTACGCTATTAATAAATCCCAAAATTGATTGTGATTTGGGAGAAAGAATAATATAATTGGGAGGTTTTTTACTTGATTTCTTGTGCATTCATCCGTTTAATGATGGTAATGGCCGCATGAGCAGATTGATGACCTTGCTGTTGCTTTATCGTAGCGGATATATGGTAAAAGAACTATAAGGAGACCAACTATGTGGTTTTATATTATGATGTTTATCTGTAACTTATTAATTCCGATTGTCATGTTGATATGTGGATTCTTTATGTCCAAATATCCGCCAAAAGAGATTAATGGAATTATTGGATACAGAACAACTATGTCCAGAAAAAATATGGATACATGGAAGTTTGCACATGATTATTGCGGTAAGCTGTGGCTTAGACTCGGATTGTTGTTATTAATACTGACAATTATTATTCAGATACCTTTTTCACATTCGAGTGAAAACGCAATTGGATATATGACACTTATTGTTGAAGGTATACAGCTTGTGGCTATGTTGGGTTCAATTGTGTTTGTGGAAAGAGCTCTTAAGAAAACTTTTGATGAAAATGGTGTTAGAAGATAAATTCGGATTTGTCGAGATGAAGCGATAGTAAGTTATCTCTGAAGTTTTGAATAAAGGAGTATGTAAGGTACAGATATGCATAAATTAATCATGCTTCGCGGAAACTCCGGGAGCGGCAAAACTACGGTGGCTAAGGGATTGCAGGAACTTTTCGGACGAGGGACTATGGTTCTTTCGCAAGATATGATTCGAAGAGAAGTGCTTAAAGAAAGGGATGGAATAGATCCGCCGGCACTGCCTCTGATAAAGCAGATGCTAGAGTACGGAAGCGAAAACTGCAAAGTGGTCATTTTGGAGGGAATATTTATTGCAGACTGGTATCAAGAGCTGTTTGAAGATGCAATTGGATTGTATGGCGCAGATATATATGCGTATTATTTCGATATTCCTTTTGAAGAAACTGTAAGAAGACATCAGACCAGATCCA
>CAMVID010000006.1:0-178836 GCA_947167445.1 uncultured Lachnospiraceae bacterium | reverse complement strand
CTCCAATATGATACTGTCATCATCCACAAGATATACTTTATACATTTCTACCACCGTATTTGTCATATCATCTGAAAATGCCTCATGGCTTCTTCTATTGCCTTAACCTTTTCTTCCGGGCATCCGGGCTGACGACTGTCCGAGGATTTGGGCTTATTATAATTCTCTCTCTCAATAAGCCCATACTTCTGCTTAACCTGAGCAATATTCAATCTTGTCACATTAAAACCATATTCTTCCTGCACCCATTCCCGGATTTCTTCGTAAGTTGCTTTCGCCTCTGCGCTGGTCAAATCCAACTCATCCATATCCACCTTAACCTCGATGTGATGCTTTGCCTCAGAAAGTTTGGACAAAAGTGCGACCGTCTCCGTATGAATTGTATGTGGAAACTGGTCCACCGGGCGAACTTTCTTCAATTCATAGCCGCCATCCACAAGGATTCGAAGGTCCCTGGCAAGGGTGGCAGGATCGCAGCTTACATAGACAATTCGCTCAGGTTTCATCTGAAGCATTGTATTAAGGCATACTTCATCGCAGCCCTTTCTCGGAGGGTCCACCACAATTACGTCAGGATGGGTCATATCTTTATCCGTAGGATTCTCATAGAATTTGGGAAGTACTTCTTCCGCTTTCCCGACATCGAACTCAGTGTTATCGAAACCGTTTATCTCGGCATTCTTCTTGGCATCGGCTATGGCTTCTGGTACTATCTCAACTCCGTATACCTTTCTGGCATGAGGAGCCATGAAAAGGGAAATGGTTCCGATTCCGCAGTACAAATCCCAAACTGATTCCTTACCGCTAAGCCCCGCGTATGAAAGGGCCAGGGAGTACAACTTTTGGGTCTGAACAGGGTTAACCTGGTAGAAAGATTTTGGAGAAATACTGTAAGTAACTCCCTCCTCGGTTTCCTTAAATGTGGAGGGATCCACTTCCCACAAAGTATCCTCAATTGTCTTTAAGCCGAAAATAGTCTTGGTTTCTTTGCCAAGGATTACATTGGTTTTCTCTTTATTTATGTTCACGGAAACGCTGACTATGTTCTTTATATTCTGAAGCTTCTCCACAAGCGTTTCCTGATGTGGAAGCTTATCAGCATTAATGATAAGGCAAACCATCAGTTCCTCAGAGCTAAAGCCCTTCCTGATAAGAACGTGCCTTACGATTCCCTTACCGGTAACCTCATCATATGGAGAGACCTTGCACTCTCTCATATAGGAAAGGACAGCTTCAAGTATTTCCTTGTTCTCCTCAACGCCCAAAAGACAATCTTTAACAGGAATAATACTGTGGGTTCTTCCCGCATAGAAACCGGAAATCAGATTCCCCTCCCTGTCGCATCCCACCGGAAACTGAGCCTTATTTCTGTACCTGAAGGGCTCGTCCATACCCACGATGGGCTCCATGACTGCTGCCACTTCCTCCTGTGAAAAACCACCAATTCTCAGTAAATCGTTCTTAACCTTGTTAAACTTATACTCAAGCTGCTTCTCATAGGCAAGATTCTGTATCTGACACCCACCGCACTGTCTTGCCACAGGACAGGGCGCATCAACACGAAAAGGAGAAGGTTTCAAAACCTTCTCCAAGTGTGCATAGGCATAATTCTTTTTGGCTTTCATTATCTTGGCAGAAACTGTATCACCTATTACCGCATCTTTAATAAAGAGAGTATATCCGTCTATCTTGCCGATTCCCTCTCCGTCATTGCCTATATCGGTAATGGTAACTTCCGCCAGGTCATTCTTCTTATAATCCATTTTCCTACCTAAATGACTGTTCCTCTTACGTTAGAATCAAATAATCTGTTGAAGCCGAGCCAGCCTGTTTCGGTTGTTCCCTCAAGCATCTCCTTAAAAGTTTCCATCTTGGCGTCAATATCGTCCGCGTAGTTAAGGGCCACTGCCTCAATGATTGCAGGTTTCTTGGGTGAGCCATACTCATACTCACCATGATGTGACACAATACAGTGTTTGATTTCGGCCTCAAGAAGAGAGGGGAAACCGTCAATCTGTCTTATTTTCTCCCCTACCATCTCAACGCCCATAACAATGTGTCCCAGGAAATTTCCCTCGTCCGTATAATCATTTACGGGAAAAGCGGAGAGTTCTCTGGTTTTGGCAATATCATGAAGCATCGCAGCCGAAAGGAGCAAATCTCTCTTAAGAATTGGGTAGTGCTTGCAATAGTAGTTGCAAAGCTTTGTAACACTTAATGTATGTTCAAGAAGTCCCCCCACGAAACCGTGATGAACTGACTTGGCGGCCGATGAATTCTTGAACTTCTTTATAAAATCTTCATCCTCTCTGAAAAACATGTTAAGGAGTTTCTTAAGATGCTCGTTCTCAATGGAATCCACAAGGGCCAAAAGCTGGCTGTACATCTCGTCAATGGGATATTTACTTACAGGCAGATATTCTCTTGGGTCATACTCTCCCTCGCGACATTTTCTGACCCTCTTAATGCTTAACTGCAGTGCTCCGTTAAAAACAGATACCTCTCCGGTAATGTCCACATAATCAAGAGCATCGAAATCTTCTATTCCCGCACTGTTAGGCTCCCAGATCTTGGCATCGATGGCACCGGTCTTGTCCTGCAAGATTACATTATCGTAAGGCTTTCCGGTCTTGGTCACCGCTGACTGCTTATGCTTGCAAAGGTAGATATCGTTAATTCTGTCTCCCTCGTGAAAATCCTTGATGTACTTCATTCAAATCCTCATTTCTAAATCTTAATTCTTTGTTTCAAACTTATAGCCGATACCCCAGATTGTGGCAATCTGCCAGGCCTCGTGGTCACCAAGCTTCTCTCTGAGTCTCTTGATGTGAACGTCTACCGTCCTTGTATCGCCGATGTACTCATATCCCCAGATCTGATCCAGTAACTGCTCTCTTGTAAATACATGGTTGGGTGAAGAAGCAAGGAAGTACAGTAACTCCAGCTCCTTCGGAGGCATGTCCACAGGCTCTCCCATATAGATTACGGAATAGTTGGTTCTGTTAATCGAGAGATCCGGATATTCAACCTTCTGCTCTCCTTCCGGAACAGGTGCCGTAACCGCAGGTTTATATCTTCTGAGTACAGCCTTGACTCTGGCAACAAGCTCCTTTGTGTCAAAGGGCTTCTCCATGTAATCGTCAGCACCCATCTCAAGTCCCAAAACCTTGTCGAAGATTTCTCCCTTGGCTGAGAGCATGATAATTGGAATCTGTGACTTGGTTCTCACTTCTCTGCAAACCTGATATCCGTCGATTCCGGGAAGCATAAGATCCAAGAGAATCAGATTGGGAGCAAAAGTATCCACTGCCGCAACGGCAGATTCTCCGTCATTTACGATCATGGTCTCATAGCATTCCTTGGTAAGGTACAGAGAAATAAGTTCTGCTATGTTGTTATCGTCATCCACTATAAGTATTTTCTGTTTGTTTACCGCCATACTAACCCCTTATCTTATTTGAATTCAGCAATGGTAACTCCTGCGTCACCTTCACCGTGTTCGCCAAGTCTGTAGGACTTAACGCTTTTATTCTTCTTAAGTAAGTTCTGAACAGCACTTCGAAGTGCCCCGGTTCCCTTTCCGTGAACAATCCTTACGGAAGGAAGATGTGCCAGATATGCGTCATCCAGGTACTTGTCAAGTTCTGCAATAGCTTCATCCACTCTCTTTCCAAGAAGATTAATCTCTGTGGGAACCGCAAAAGACTTGGACATTCGAATCTTCGATGTGTTTCCACCCTTAAACTTACTGCCTTCGGTGAACACCTCTGCCTCGTCAACCAGTTCCAGATCTTTGATATTTACCTGAGACCTAAGTATACCACACTGTACGTAAAGATTGCCCTTTGCGTCGGGCAAGGTGTTTACTATTCCCTTTACGCCCATGGACAATACTCTTACGGAATCGCCTTTCTTAAGCTTATCCGGGTCAATCCCTCCCGATACTTTCTTCTGCTTAACTGACAGTTTCTCGTTCTTCTGGCTTATCTTACCTCGAACTTCGCTTCTCTTGGCCTCAAGTTCCTTCATGGAGATTCCGCCGCCGGTTTTATTCATAATTCGAATAGTTTCATCGGCATAATCCTTGGCCTCTTGAAGAATCAGCCTTGCCTCCTCATTGGCCTCGCGGATTATTTTCTCCTTGGATTCCGTTACTTTATCGAGCCTGTTCCTTAAGTCTCTTTCCAGGCCCTCAATTCTTGCCTTTGCTGCATCAACCTCTTCTCTGTCCTTCTCCAGGGTGATTCGGTTGTTTTCAAGAGTTGCTATCAGATCCTCAAAGCTTTCCTTCTCCTCGGTAATCTGCTCCTTGGCTGCTTCTATAATCTCATCTGAAAGTCCAAGTTTCTTGGATATTGCAAAGGCATTACTCTTACCGGGAATACCGATTAAAAGTCTGTAAGTGGGACGTAAAGACTCCACATCAAACTCGCAGCAGGCATTCTCCACAAATTTGGTTGAAAGAGCATAAACCTTAAGCTCACTGTAGTGGGTGGTAGCCATGGTTCTTATCCCCCTGTCATGGAGATAATTAAGAATAGCTATGGCAAGAGCAGCACCTTCTGTAGGGTCTGTTCCGGCACCCAATTCATCGAAAAGGCAAAGTGAGTTCTCGTCTGCATGCTCCAGTATCTTTACTATACTCGTCATGTGGGACGAAAAAGTGGACAGGCTCTGCTCAATGCTCTGCTCGTCACCGATATCCGCATAAACCTCGGTAAATACGGAAAGGGATGATCTGTCTGCCGCAGGAATATGCAATCCCGCCTGCCCCATTAGTGTAAAGAGACCCACGGTTTTGAGAGATACGGTTTTACCACCTGTGTTAGGTCCTGTGATTACCAATAAATCAAAGTCATCTCCCAGATGTATGTCTATGGGGACCACTTTCTTTTTATCCAAAAGGGGATGTCTTCCCTTTCTGATTCTGATTATCTTATCATTATTAAATACGGGTCGTGACGCATTCTCGTCTGCTGCCAGGCCGGCTTTTGCAAAGACGAAATCCAGCTTGGACATTATCTTATGGTTTGCAACCAACTCCTCTGTATGGGAACCTGCAATTGCACTTAAATCCCTTAAGATAATCCCTATTTCTTCCTTTTCCTGAAGCTCCAGCTCCCTTATTCTGTTATTTAATTCAACAACGGAGGCGGGCTCAATGAAAACCGTCGATCCGGTGGATGACTGGTCATGAACCATTCCGGGCACGTTTGACTTGTATTCAGCTTTAACAGGAAGGCAGTATCTGTTGTTGCGCATTGTGATAACTGCGTCCTGAAGATATGTCCTGGCACTTCCGTTAACCAGGGAGTTCAGCTGAGAGTGAATCTTCTCCCCGGCCTGTATTTTGTTTCTTCTTATGGATTTGAGATTGGGACTTGCATCATCGGCTATTTCTTCTTCCGAAATAATGCATCTTCTGATCTCCTTGGAAAGGTTGGAAAGAGGTGACAGCCCCTCGAAATACTCTGTAAGGGAGTCATCGGGTGTTTCTTCCCTGTCCTTTTCTCCGTACTTCTTAACTCTCTCAACATTCTCCAAAAGCCCTGCTATTGATAAAAGCTCTGCTGTTGATAAGGTACTTCCTATCTCAAGAGACTTGACGGAATAGCCAATGTCCTTGTTATTTCCAAAGGAGATGCTTCCTTTTTTGAGAATATATCCAAAGGCATCAGCTGTCTCTGTCTGGGCCTTCTCAATCTCCTCTGGATCGCTCATGGGGAGAAGTTCTCTGCATAACTTCCTTCCGGGCTCTGAAGTAGCCTTGTCCGTAAGGAGTTTTATTATCTTGTCATACTCAAGAGTATGTAAAACTTTATCATTCATTATTCAATTACCTTTTGTTCCTTTTCATCCGCCAAAGGAAGGGAGAAGACGAACTCGCTTCCGACTCCCTCGGTGCTGATTACGTCGATGTGCTCGTCATGGGAGTGGATAATTTCCTTTGTTATGGACAGTCCAAGACCGGTTCCCTTCTTATCCTTGCCTCTTGAGGCATCGGACTTGTAGAAACGGTCGAATACATATTTCTGGTCTTCCTTGGGAATACCGATTCCATAATCCTTGACGGATACAAATACTTTATTTTTCTTTTCCGTAGTTTCGATTTTGATAAGGGAATCGTGATGACTGAACTTAATGGCATTATCAGTCAGGTTATAGAGAACCTGCTGTATTTTCTCCATGTCTGCGTTGACATACAATTCCTCTCCGGTAAGGATAAGCTCAATGGCAAGCTTCTTGTTCTTACAGGTTCCCTCAAAGGTTGCCGCAACATTTCTGATTACCGCGTTGATGTCAAAGTTGGTTCTGTTAAGCATCAGTCCCTTGGTGTTAAGGTTATTTAATGTAAGCAGAGAGTTGGTTAACTTGGTAAGTCTCTCTGTCTCATTCAAAACGATGGTCAGATATTTCTCGTGCATCTCAGGGGGAATGGTTCCATCTATCATTGCCTCAAGATAACCTCTTATTGACGTAAGGGGTGAGCGGAAGTCGTGAGAAACGTTGGCTACAAACTTCTTTTGGTCGTCTTCTGCCCTTGCAATCTCACTGGCCATATATCCAAGAGCTGCTGCCAGGTATCCCATCTCATCGCTGGATTCAACCTGGAATTCATAATGCATATTTCCGGATGCATACTGCTCTGTAGCATAAGTAATCTTCTTAAGGGGAGAATAGACCAGCTCCGTAAAGAAGATAAGGACGATCAGTGAAAGCAAAAAAGCTATTAAAAGAGTGATATAGGCAATACTCAGATACTTATCCGACGCCTGGGTTATCTGGGTAAGAGATGAATTGATTACCACATATCCTCTTACCTTATAGGTTGCGGTGATAGGCGCATAGACTGTAAGCACATCCGTATCATAGTAGCCGTAGAAATCGTCTATCATATAATAGGAAGTGCCTGCTGCCGTGGGATCAAAATTATCGATTATCTCCACATTTTCCACATCAAGGGGAGTGTCTGAGCTAAGAACCACTCTTCCGGAAGGGTTAATAACCCGGATTGTGGCGTTTATAAATACGCTCAATACATCCAGCTGGTTCTTAACAGCCCCGAGGGAAGTGTCGTTTGTATACAATCCTGAGGCATAGGTGTCTGCAATAAGCACTGCTTCAGTGTACAAGTCCTCGGCTCTCTCCTTCTTTAATGTGTCCTGCGCAATCATGGGTACCAAAAGTCCTATAAGGAAAAATCCAAAGACACCGAAAATAATATATGCAATTATAAACTTAAGGTAGAGTGTCTTTTTCATCTATTTAGTTCGCTTTTACCTCAACTTTGAAAGTCATTTCTTTATATTCATCCTGGGACGGCCTTTTTACCGTTATGGAAACAACCTCTCCGGGATGTGCATTCATTATGGCATTTGTGTAGGTGGCAAATCTGTCAACATTCTTATCATTGACTGAAACTATTACGTCACCTCTCTGAATTCCTGCCAGCATAGCGGGAGAATCCATATAAATCTCCTTAATAAATGCTCCGTATGGAATGTTCTGGGTGTTATGAATCTCAATGGTTACGTCGGTTCCCACAATTCCAGCATATGGAATCTCAATCCCGTTACCCATTTTAGTGATTATCTTCTTAAGCTCACTTATTCCGATGGCGCAAAGAGCATTTCCCATGTCGGAGGTGTTCTCCTTCATGGCAATAATTCCGATAATCTGGCCCTTCATGTCCATAAGGACGCCGGAACCGTTAGGTGAGCCATATATGTCTGTGGTGATAAGTTTGTAATTGGAATCTGCTTTATTAAGAGTTGCAGAGTCTGAAGTGACACGGCCGAAGCAAACGCTTCTGTCCTGGCCAACAGGGCTTCCGATGGCAACAACCTGAAGACCTGCCAATCCTGCAACGGGATTGGAGGACCCTAATGATGCTATCTTAATATCATCCATCAGATAACCGGGAATCGAATCAAGCGGAACTCCGACAACAGCCAGATTGGTTTCGCCATCATGCATCTTCTCATAGCCTTCCACATTCGTTCCGTCGAAAAACGTAACCGTTATCTTCTCAGCTTTGGCTATATTTGTTCTGTCCACAAGAATGAGCAGATCTACATCATTATTAAAAAAGATGAATCCGGCAGTGGCGCCTTTGCTCTCATAGGTTTCGTTAAACCAGTCCGTATTGGATACAGCCCCTGTTACGGTAACCATTGCCTTTTGCTGTTCTCTTACATATTCAACGCTGGCATCTCCCAGCTGATTGTAGTCGTCCAGAGTCTTTGGGATAGTAGCAACAATCTCCTCGATTTTCTCCTCGGGAATTTCCTGAACCTCAGGCGGAGTCTCCTCAGGTTTCTCATCCACCAGCATGTCCTCCGGCGCAATCTCATCATTGATATCTATCTCCTCGGGGAAATCTACCTGCTTAGGTGCTTCCTCGGGAGCCAGTCTCTTGCTGATAAGAGGTTCCATTATAAGGAAGGTTACACTTGCTATAAGCGCAAAAACAACTCCCAGACCAGCTGTAATCAGGGTTCTTCTCAAAAGTCTCTTTTTATTTAAAGGACGTTCCTTAATTTTTTCACGTAGAAACTCGGAGTCCTGTATCTTTTGTTCGTTATCTGCCATGATTGCCTCCTTCCTTCCATTTTACCATATTTCCTCAGTCCTTCCACTCCAGTCTGTGGAGTTTCCCTGTTCTTTCCATGGACTTAAAATCGTTCTGTCTGAGAGCTTCATAAAGAACAATTGCCACTGAGTTAGACAGATTTAGAGAACGTATTTCAGGTAACATTGGAATTCTTATACAGGTTTCCTCATTATCCACCAGAATTTCCTCGGGAATACCTGCGCTTTCTTTGCCAAACATAATATAGTCATTCTCCCCGAAGCTCACTTCCGTGTAAGAACGTCTTGCTTTCGTGGTGGCATACCAGATTTTGGCTCCGGGATTTTTCTCAAGAAATTCGTTGTAGTTTATGTACCTTGTAACATTTAAATGTTCCCAGTAATCCATTCCGGATCTCTTGATACTCTTCTCGTCCAGTCTGAATCCCAAAGGTTCTATAAGGTGTAAGGATGTGCCTGTTGCCACACAGGTTCTTCCGATATTGCCCGTATTTGCGGGGATTTCCGGCTGATGTAGAACTATATGCATTTCTTTTTTCTCCATTAATTTCAATTGTAAATATAACTGTATCTATTATAATTGATAGAAAGGGCTGTTTCGAACTTTTTTAAAAATTTTTAAAAAAAGTGTTGACCTTCCATCTTGTGGAAGGTGTAAATTCGGTTTATCGAAAGGCCAATCGAGATAATTAACGAGGTTTTGAATGAAGATTAATCAGGTTGAAGAGCTGGTGGATATCTCAAAGAAGAATATTCGCTTCTATGAAGATCAGGGACTTTTAAATCCTTCCAGAAATCCGGAGAACGGATACAGAGAATATTCCTTAAAAGATGTAGACGAGCTTTACAAAATCAAATTCCTAAGAAAGCTTGCGGTTCCTCTGGAGGATATCCGCCAGGTACAAAAAAAGGAAATCACATTAAGTCAGTGCTTCGAGAAACAAAGTTCTAATTTAAAAAAGGAAATACACTCCCTTGAGGCAGCCTATGAACTGTGTGATTCCATTAAGGAAAAGAATCTTGAGTATTCGGATTTCAAAGCTGAAGAGTATCTGGAAGAGATAAGAAATCTCGAAAAAGGAGGTAAGACATTTATGGATGTGTCAAATACCGACGTAAAAAAGAAAAAGAACGGCGCTCTTATAGCTGCCATAGTGTTCTCACTTCTGATAATCAGTTATCTTTTGTTGGTTGGAATAGCCGGAATACCCGACGGAATGCCCATCTCAATGATGATACTTATCGGAAGTATCGGTGCCATCGTTATTATCGGTTGCATCGTTGCATTAATTCAAAGATTCAAGGAAATTGAAGGAGGAGAAGAAGATGAAGCTAGTAAGTATTGAAACAATTCCCGGAACAGAATTTGAGGCCATTGGTCTCGTAAAAGGTACTGTTGTACAGTCCAAGAACTTTGGTAAGGACTTCATGGCAGGAATGAAAACCCTTGTTGGCGGCGAAATTAAGAGCTACACCGAAATGTTAATTGAGGCTCGCCAGATTGCCACAAAGCGTATGGTTGACGAAGCTGAGTCCATGGGAGCAGATGCCATTGTGGGCATTCGTTTCGGTTCCTCTGCTGTTATGCAGGGCGCTGCTGAAGTTATTGCCTACGGTACTGCAGTTAAATTCAAATAGTTCCATCCAATTAAATATTTAGAGGAGAGAGAATAGTAATGAATCAGACAGTATCAAGCGCAGCAATGGGCGGAATGATTTTTTCATTATGTATAGCAATTCTGCTTCCCATCGCGCTTATGATTATCGCAAAGATTAAGCTTAAACCCTGGCTCCTTTCAGTTCTTGTGGGAGCCGGTACATTTATAGCATTTGCCCTTGTTCTTGAGAGCCTTCTTCACAACGTGGTATTTCGTGCCACCGGAGACCTGATTACAACCAATACATGGTTCAAAGCAATATACGGCGGACTTGCTGCCGGTATCTTTGAGGAAACAGGTCGTCTTGTGGCTTTCAAAACGGTTATGAAAAGGCACCTCACCAAAGAAAACAGCATCATGTACGGCATTGGTCACGGCGGAATCGAGGCCATTATTCTTTTGGGAGCTGTAAGTATTTCAAACCTGTCTACTGCAGCCATGATTAACAGCGGAAACATCGAATCCCTTTATTCTGCCCTTACCGAGCCCACCTTGTCAGCTACAAAGGCAGGTGTTGAGGCACTTCTTACCACGCCTCCCCTTGCATTTTACCTGGGTGGAGTTGAGAGAATCTCAGCAATCGGTATTCATCTGTGTCTGTCATACATAGTTTACAGAGCAGTTAAGGATAAAAATATTAAACTGTTCTTCCTGGCAATTGCAATACATGCATTTTTCGATGCCGTTACGGTTTTATTGGCTTCCGTAACATCCGCAGCTGTCCTTGAGATTATTCTCTTTGCAATGGTTGCTGTTATGGCAGTCTTCATAGTAAAGGCCTACAGGAAAGAACCTGTAGCAATTGAAGAAGTTGCATAAATCAAAAGGCGGGTACCTCAAGGTATCCGCCTTAATTATTTGTTTTCTTATTTCTTCTCGGCTCTTAATTTCTTAACGAACCTGTCAAGTCTTCCGATTGCTTCCCTTAAATTATCAATTGAATATGCATAGGATATTCGAAGGAAACCTTCTCCGCTGTTTCCGAATGCAGTTCCGGGGACAGCAGCAACCTTTTCTTCCTCAAGAAATCTTGTGGCAAACTCTTCGCTTGTCATTCCAAACTCCTTGATACAGGGAAATACATAGAATGCACCGAAGGGCTCAAAGCACTCAAGACCCATCTCCTTAAAAGCGTTCATAAGGAAACGACGTCTCTGGTTATATGCGGTTCTCATCTCTGCCACGTCATTATCACCATTCTTTAGTGCCTCAATAGCTGCATACTGGCTGGTGGTAGGGGCGCACATGATGGCGAACTGGTGAATCTTGGTCATCTGAGCAATGATGTCTGCAGGTCCGCAGGCATAACCAAGTCTCCATCCCGTCATGGCATATGCCTTGGAGAAACCGTTGATGAGAATGGTTCTCTCCTGCATTCCGGGAAGACTTGCTATGGAAACATGCTCTCCTTTATATGTAAGCTCTGCATAGATTTCATCGGACATAACAAGTAAATCCTTCTCGATGATAACCTTTGCAATAGCCTCTAAATCCTTTCTCTCCATAATTGCCCCGGTAGGGTTGTTGGGGAAAGGAAGAATCAGCACCTTTGTTTTGTCAGTGCAGGCGTCCTCAATTTCCTTTGCGGTAAGCCTGAATTCATTCTCTGCCTTAAGGTCGATTATCACAGGCTTTGCTCCTGCAAGGATTGCACAGGGCTCATAGGAAACGTAACTGGGCTGAGGTATAAGAACCTCATCTCCGGGATTGATAACTGCACGAAGCCCCATATCAATTGCTTCGGAGCCACCAACGGTAATAAGTACTTCCTTTAGAGGGTCATACTTAATTTTGTTCCTGCGCTCCTGGTAATTACAGATTTCTTCTCGAAGTTCCTTAAGACCCGCATTTGAGGTATAGAAGGTTTTACCCTTCTCAAGGGAATAAATACCCTCATCTCTTATATGCCAGGGTGTGTCAAAATCCGGCTCACCTACGCCCAAAGAGATGGCATCTTTCATCTCGCTGACAATATCAAAAAATTTACGAATACCCGAAGGCTTCAGGCCGACAACCTGGTCGGACAGCATATTTCTCATAATGTTATCCTCTCTCTCTCGTCAGCATGTTCTTTTTTGAATATGGTTCCGTGTTCCTTGTACTTCTTAAGAATGAAATGTGTAGCTGTACTAAGAACGTTATCAAGGGTTGAAAGCTTGTCGGATACAAAAGAAGCAACCTCCTTGATGGTCTTACCCTCAATGATAATAAGAAGGTCATATCCGCCGGACAAAAGATAAACAGCATCCACTTCGGGGTACTTGTAAATTCTTTCAGCCATGGAGTCAAAGCCCTGGCCTCTCTGAGGTGTAACCTTCACCTCGATAAGAGCGCCAACCTTTTCAAGGCTTGTTTTCTCCCAGTTAATCATTGTGTGGTAACCGCAAATAACCCCTTCGCTTTCAAGTTTTGCCATTTCATTTACAACATCTATTTCTTCAACTCCAAGGATTACTGCGAGTTCTTTTAAATCTATTCTGCTGTTCTTCTCGATTACAGCCAATAATTCTTCTCTCATGCTTTTTCTCCTTTTTATTCAAATAATATGTATATGGAGTCCGCCGCAGGTTTATCAATGTAGCGAACCTCATCGTCATTCACTATTATCTTATCATTATTCGCCTTTGTTGTGCCAATTAAAACTGCTTCAACTCCCTCTTCCGTCAAGGCATCCTTGTATCCTTCTCCATCGGGAGTCATTACAAGCATGGTGCCATCGGACATCAGTTCATAGGGATTAATCCCAAGAAAGTCGCAGATTTCCACACTTTCCTGGCGAATTGGTATCTTCTTTAATTCAATTTCAAGTCCTACCCCGGCAATTCTTGCTGCCTCCCAAAGGCATCCGAAGATTCCGCCCTCAGTAACGCTGAACATTCTGCAAGGGAAGGACTTCATGGCGGTGGCGGCCTCAGGAAGAAGTATCAGATCCCTGTCAAAAACTTTCGCTTCCTCAATATAACGCGAAGGGTATCTTTTCTTTAATTCCTCTTCCTTCTCTTTGGCAAGAATAGCAGTACCGGAAAGGGCGATGGGTCTTGTAAGAAGAATATCCCAGCCCGCCTTCACCTCAGGAAGGTCCTTTTCCTTTCTGCTTCCGATTGCAGTAACGGAAATTACGGGTTCCTTGATTCTTTTATCTGTTTTGGTGCTTCCGCCGGACACTGAAATCTTCAATTCCCTGGCTGTCTTCGCGGCAGTCTTCATAAGACCCGCAAGTTCCGGTTCCTCCATGTCCTCGGGTAAAAGAAGAGCCAGCTGCACAGCTTCAGGCTTTCCTCCCTGGGCATAAATGTTGTTCACGCCCCTTATTATGGAGAATCTTAAGGAATCCTCCGGATTTGTAAGGAGGACCTGGTGGGTGCTTGCAAGAGCAAATTCCTCACCATATGAAAAAACGGCGCAATTATCCCTAAGGCTTGCACCGTGCACCAATCTGTTACCTGTTGTATATGTATTTTTCAAAACGGATCGCTTCAGCGTATTCTCTGAGATTTTCCCGATTCTCATGGTTCCTTCTACTTTCCGTGTCTTATTTTTTATGATAGTATGGTATGGAATTATTACCGAACTATACGTAATAAAGAAGCATTGGAACAACCATTGCAAGAACAACTACTGCGATGATGATTCCTGAAATAATTCTTTTAGTTTTCTGATTGTGAAAATTGAACATTTTTCGCTCCCATAAACTGTTACATTTAACTAAGTAACTGAAAGGAATTATATATGAAATTCCCCCTTTTGGCAAGTTTACTGGTATTTGTGGTGTGGATTGCCTACGAAATACATAAAGCCCGCAAGAAAGACGATAAGTTCATGGCGGATTTTTGGGAAAGAGAAAGAGAAGCTGACTCCACCAGAAGAAAGAGTCTGGCGGATTTAAACTATATTACCATTCCTCTCAGTGAACTGGCTCTCCCGGAGGACTCGGATGAAGAATTAAAGGAAAGCTTTTCCCTTCTTGAAAACCTGGCAGAGAGCAAAATAGTTAAGCTTTCCGAGTATACCAACACGGAACTTAAACTAAAATACGGAGCTCCCAACCTTCCCCTTCTTACGGAGTGGGATACAAACTATTCCACAATGGTCCAGACATTGCAAAAAATAGCGGTTACTCTTTTCAAATCAGGCAACCTTAATCTGGCTGAAAAATACCTGGCCTTTGCGGTAGAGGCAGGCACCGATGTGAGTCAGTCCTACTACCTTCTTGCTGACATCTATGAGAAAAGAGGCGAACCTGACAGAATTACAGAGCTGGAACTTCTTGCAGGAAACCTTAATTCTATAATGAAGGAGGCCATGCTGGAGAATCTTTCCGAGGCAGGACCTCACAGCGATTTCCTAAGAAATCCCTACTAATTTCATTGGAGACCTATAATGAGTCAATACAAAGTAAGACCCGTTTACAACATATTAAAGAAATATAAAGATGCGGATGAGTACCCCTTGAGTATAAACATCTCAGTGCCGGGTTCCAAAAGCATCACCAACAGAGCACTTCTTATTGCCGCATTGGCTGAAGGTGAAAGTAACCTGTACGGTTTGGCCAAGGGCGACGACGTGGATGCCTTTATCTCATGTCTGAGAGATCTTGGTTTTTCCCTGACTCTTGATGAAAAGAAGAAAAATGTAAAGGTTGTGGGCTCGGGAGGTCAGATTCCTCTAAAGAAAGCTTCCATAAACGTTAACAGCGCAGGGACGGCAGCACGATTCTTAACTACCCTCCTTGCTCTTTCCGACGGAGAGTATCACATTGATGCCTCCGAGCAGATGAAGAAGCGCCCCATGGGGGATCTGATTAATGCCCTTAAACCTCTGGGGGCAACTTTTTCTTTCGATGAAAAAGAGAATTCTCTCCCCTATACCGTAAAGGGAGCGGGCAGGATAACTGCCAAAGAAGCTGTGGTTGACATAACAAAGAGCAGCCAGTTCCTTTCCGGATTGATTCTTGCGGCTCCGCTTCTGCCTGACGGATTTAAGGTGAAGATGGCGGGCAAGCACAGTTTAAGCTACGTTGACATGTCTGTGGAGCTGATGAAAACCTTTGGTTTGGGGCCTGACTACTCAGAGGATTGCGTAACCATCAAGGGCGGAGATTACAAAGGACTTGATTATAATATTGAGCCTGATATGTCATCGGCGGCTTACATTTATTCCATGTGTCCTCTTCTGGGAGTTCCCGCAAGCGTCAAGGGCGTGGGAGAGTCTTCCATTCAGAGCGACTTTGGTTTTATCAATGCGTTATACCAGACGGGCTGTGAAGTGGATACGGAAGGTGGGACCTTAACCCTTTACCCTCCTGTTGACGGAGAGATTAAAGGGGTGGTAATCGACATGGACGATTGCCCGGATCAGGCCATGACAATGGCTGTTCTTGCGTGCTTCGCCAACCGTCCCACTATGATTACCGGTTTGTCATCACTAAAATATAAGGAATCTGACAGACTGAATGCCATTGTTACAGAGCTTACAAAGCGGGGAATAAAGACCGAGCACACCGACGAATCCATAAGCATATACCCTGGAGTTCCAACACCCGGAGTTGTTGATACATATGAGGATCACAGAATGGCCATGGCCTTTTCTCTCATGGGATTAAGGCAGGAGGGCATTATCATCGATAATCCCGAATGTGTAAACAAAACCTTTCCGGACTATTTTGAAGCTCTTGATTCACTTTTGAACTATATTGAGAAACTCTAATAAACAGGGTAACGGGTATTTTCTTACCTGTTACCCTTAATTTTTTACCTGTTACCCCAAAACCCTTTTATTGCGCCGTTTCTTTTGTATAATACAATCATGAACAACTTGAAGGTCAAAATCGAAATCGATCCCGAGGTTACGGGATACGAAGTGACAATTAAATGCGCCGAAGTGGACAGTACGGTTGCAGGAATCCAGAAGCTCTTGTCTGACACTAATTCTTCTGCCGGGCAGATAAGTTTCTTTAAGGATGATGCGGAGTATTTCCTTCCCGTTAGCAAGATTTTGTTTTTCGAAACCGATGACGGTGTAATCAGGGCCCACACTACAAACGATGAATTCGAAGCAAAATACAAGCTGTACGAGTTGGAGGAGAAGCTTCCCTCATATTTTACAAGGGTTTCCAAGTCTACCATACTTAACACTCACAAGGTTTATTCCATTACAAGGAACCTGACGGGCGCCAGCAAGGTTGAGTTCCAAGGCACCTACAAGGTTGTGTACTGCTCCAGAAGCTACTACAAATCCTTAAAGGACAGCCTGACACCATAACTATACAGAGGAGAGAAACAATGAACAGAAGAACAAAAAATGTGATTTCAGCAATTTTGTTAATTGCCCTGGCAGTATGCCTTATTCTTTGGAAGCTTAACGTATTTAACTTGCCCCTTTCTTTTGCGGGAGTCGGTACCTGGGGAATTATTATTTCCATCTTCATGCTGGTTATTATTTTCCATAGCGTTATAGATTTAAACTTTGGCGGAATCTTCGTTCCCTTAGCCATACTTGCCATAATCTTTGATGACCCTTTGGGGATCACAGCAATCACTCCCTGGATTGTAATTATTGTAGCAATTCTTCTTACAATCGCTTTCGAGAAGCTGTTCCCCAGACACTCAAAGCACATTCATGTTTCTTACAATAAGGACGGAGACGAAGGTTCATATAATAGCAGCTTCACACAGTCAGACAGTAGTATTGATGATGAGAACGGTATAGTTAATTACTCAATGAGATTCGGCTCATCAACCAAATATGTGCGCTGCAAAAACCTTAGGGCTGCAGATTTGAGCAGCCAGTTCGGAGAAATGAGCGTATTCTTTGACGGAGCTGAAGTTCCCGGCGGCAAGGTTAACATTGACTGTCATGTTTCATTTGGTGAGATGCAGATTTTCGTTCCCAAGGAATGGAATGTTATCAACAAGGTTACCGCAACTTTAGGTGACTGCGACGACAGAGGTTTGGGAGTTAACCCTGCAGACGATGCCGTGCAGTGTATTATTGACGGTTCCGTTTCCTTCGGCGAATTAAAAATAACCAGAATTTGAAATTAAATACATTTAGAGTTATGATTTTATTGGGCGGGGATGAATAATCTCTGCCCTTTTGCGTTTATAAGGAGACTCGGGATGTATTATTCAAGTTTTGGGGTTGTTGCTTTATCACTTCTTTTAATACTTAACCACAAATTCTTTGTTAATTCTGACGACAGTTCTGCTTCCAAAGCTTATCTTCGTTACAAGAATTATCTTTTCAGCGTGACCGGGTTTATCGTAATCGATATTCTGTGGGGGATTCTAAGCAGCTTTAACGCAACGCTGCTTCTTTATATTGACACCATTTTTTATTTTGTAATTATGACATTCTCTGTCCTTTTGTGGGTTCATTACGTGGTTTCATATCTGGATGAAACAAATCGATTCGGACGCACTCTGGTCTACGCTGCAAACATACTCTTTGCACTGGAATTACTGATTCTTATCGTCAATTTCTTTACCCCTGTTCTTTTCTTCTATGATGATGATTTTAAATATATTCCGGGTGTAGCCAGATATTTCACCTTTGGGGTTTTGTTTTTGATGTTCCTTTCCATATCAGTTCACGCATATATCATTTCAGCCAAAACCACCGGAAAAGCAAAAATACACAACAGAACCGTGGCATTCTCCGGTTTTGCCCTTACTATTCTTATGTTTTTCCAAAACTTATACACTCATTTCCCTTTTTATACCATCGGATGTCTGATTGCCACCACCTTGATACACGTTTTTATTGAGGAAGATCAGAGGAAGATATTCAACAAGGAGAAGGAAATCTACAACCATATTGCCGCTTCCCTTGCGGAGGAATTTGAGGCAATCTACTACATAAACATAGAAACAGGAAAGTATCAGGAGTTCTCCACCAGTGAGCAATATGCCTCCCTGAACGTGCCTACAACTCTCAACGATTTCTTTTCTGAAACCAAGGAAAACATCAAGAAATTCGTACATCCCGATGATCAGGAATTCGCAGAGTCTTTGTTTGACAAGGAAACCATGCTTAAAAATCTTGAAGATAAAAGTTCCTATTCCTTTAAATATCGATTAATGATTAAAGGGAAACCAAGATATTTCAGCTTCACCGTTTTTCGTGCCGGTGACAATCAGCATATTGTGGTTTGCGATAAAGATGTACATGATGAAATTACTGCAGAATCTGCCCGTCTAAAGAAGCAGAAAGACAGTCTTAAGGCTCTTAAGACCGAGAAAGAACTGGCAAGACGTGACGAACTTACGGGAGTTAAGAACAAAACTGCTTACATGGAATTGGTCAGTTCCGTACAGGGCAATATTGATAACGGATTGGATTATCTTACTTTTTCCCTTGTGGTTTGCGATATAAACAACCTTAAGGAAGTTAATGATCTGGAAGGTCACCGGGCAGGAGATGAGTATATAAAAGAATGCTGCAATTTCATTTGCGGAATATTTGCCCATAGCCCGGTATTCAGAATCGGCGGAGATGAATTTGTTGTTTTTCTGAGAGGAAACGATTTTTCAATAAAAGAAGCTTTGGTAGAACGGTTTAAGAAAGAAATCACTAATAATGCCGAAGCAAAAAAAGGCCCCGTTGTTGCCATAGGAATGTCTACCTATCGCCCTGAATCAGATGTTTCTGTTTCTGACATTTTCGAGCGCGCCGACAATCTTATGTATGAGAACAAGCGAAGCCTCAAAGCTATTCAAGATCGATTATAACAAACTCGGATTTCGTCCCGGTTTTGAACTTTATTTCCCAGCAGGAAATGCCGGAGGTAACGATGAAATCCGTGTTGTTTCTTTTTTCATATCCATAGGTTCGGTCATTGATTCCAAACCAGTCACCTACATGATTAACAGGGAACAGCTGCCCCCCATGGGTATGTCCCGAAAGCACCAGATCCACCCCTGCTGCCGCCTCGTTGGCATAATCTGTGGGCTGATGGTCCATTACTATGGTGTATATATTCTTATCCAAATCCTTAGTAAGTTCTTCAATGCTTGCTCTGTCTGCATAGTAGGCGTCTTCCCGTCCCACAAGATAGAATCTGTCATCTATCAGAACACTTTCGTCCACAAGAATTCCCACGCCATTGTCCATTAAAGCCTTCACAAGTTCTCGTTCGTCAAAAGACTTATCTTCGGCTCTGTTGTATCCTCTGTCATGATTTCCAATGGCATACCACACACCATAAGGAACCTTAAGTTCTCCGAGAGCCTCGCTGGCTTTTATCATGTCCTCTTTTGTGGTGCCATCATCCACATAGTCTCCCACAATGAGTAGAATATCCGGGTTGTACTTCATGATTTCATCCATTTTCTCGGCAAATCCGTCGCCATCAAAGGTGGTTCCTATGTGAGAATCTGCAAACATGGCTATTCTTAAGCCCCCGTCCAGTTTATCTGTCTGAAGCTTATACTCAGTTGTCCAAACATTGAAATTCAGGTAATAGCCTGCCGCAAAATATGCCACCGTCAGGATTATGGCACCCCAGCCCTGCCAATAGAATTTAAACTCCCTGCCACGAATCTTTTTAATAATGGCTCCCAGGATTCCAAGGACAAGTCTTATAACAAACGCTCCCAGGAACACGACTATTGCATTGGTGAGGGACCAGATCTGCATCAGTATAAGGAAGGTGACTATAACAAGAAGCAGAGAAATGAGATTCCTCAGCCATTTTTTACCCTTAGATATTCTGTTGATAAAGGGAAACTTTGTTACCGTTGCTGTCAGATATATAACTCCCACCAGACATGATAAGAGACTGACTATTAATATAATTATCCAAACACCCATGTGTTATCTCCTGTTTAACTACTTTAGAATAGAATCAAGAATTGGGTAGATATCCTCTTCCTTCTCGTAGGGATGGATATTGAAATATGAATCGCCCGTAAGCATAGCGGAAAGTTCGGCCTTATTCTTATCATAGAAAATGTGGCAGGGCTTTCCGTTTTTCTCTGCGTAGGCAAGCTCATAGCCCACACCCAAAGACGGACAGGTGCACTCAGCAATAAGGACATCACATTCCCTCAGCCACGCTGTGTCCTGCTCGTATATAAGAGCATCCTTATCCCGGCCCTGCTCAAGAATGCTTAAGGACAGGTCTCCGATATGTTCCGTAAGCACGTCATCTGTTTTCTTAATATATTCTATAATTCTCTGATATAAAGCGGCATCAACACGACCGCCCCTTATTGACCCTGCAAAATATACTTTCTTGTTCATGTTTTTCCTCTTTTTTGTAGATGATTTCTTTAATCATAACACATCCTCTGTATTTTCACCTACTCGAGAAAGTAAATAAAAAGGGCCGGTTTATCTTAACCGACCCGAATTTACTTTAATTCAGCATTATTCTTTTTCAAAAAATCAATATCCCTGCCATACCTCATGGCAGTCTCCACGTCATTTGTCTCAAAAGCCTCAAAAAGATCTGCGGGAATCTTGCTCGGTTTTACCCTCTCGTAAACCGTAAGATTCCATGTGTGCTTGCACTTTCTGCATCGGTAAATGAGCCAAACATCTACGGCTTTTCCGTTTGCGTTAACTCTGAATTTGCCTGAGTTAATAAACTCCTGTTTCTTTCCACAGCCACCGCATCGATGAAAGACTCTGATGCCTGTGGTTTCAGTGGGATTCAACATCTAAGGATGTGGCTAGTTTTTGATCGTGCAGTATCCTTTGAATGCTTTTCTCAGACAAAGAAAAGGTCAAGGCTAACTCTCCGGTACTGGACCCGGATTGAAAGGACTTATAGATTCTTTCGTTCCTCTCCCTGAAGAAGGCCTTGGCATTTGTGCCGCTTCCCCATTCCTGCTTTTCCTTACATGGTATATAGATTAACTGACCGTCTACATATTGCTGAATCGTCTCTAATAATTCTCTGGGCAGAATATCCTCTGCCTTGATATAGCTCATAATGCTCCTCCTAATCAATATTTCTTTAGGATTCATCTGAGCTTACGATTCATTTATTTTAAGCTCAGACTACTGAGCGATAACATATCTTTTTTTCATATAAAAATGCTCCTTTCAAAATATTAAAACTACCCGTAGTATAAATTCCCTGAAGTATAATTTCAACCTCAAGAATGATTATAATCAATTATGCGATACAGTTTTGTACCTAAAACTTGCTTCCGAGCTCCGCACTGGGTACGCACCCTGCAAAATTGTGAGAATCCGTCTCTCGCATTTGCAAAGCAAAAAGGACATCCATTCGGATGTCCTTTCGCTTTGCAAGAGCGCGAGACGGGACTCGAACCCGCGGCCTCGACCTTGGCAAGGTCGCGCTCCACCAACTGAGCCACTCGCGCATAATCAATTTAAGTTGTAGAAAGCGGGTGATGGGAATCGAACCCACGTGTCCAGCTTGGAAGGCTGGTGTTCTACCATTGAACTACACCCGCGTATCGTTACCGACTAGGGTATATTACCACAATTATAACCCCCTCGCAAGTACTTTTTTGCAAAAAATCCCGATTTTTTTGTTCCAGGACCCCTCAATCCCTAAAGAATGGCTTGAAATCGCACGATATAGGTAATATAATAATAGATAACCCTTAATAGCGGCCAAAAGGATGTGACCGCGCCCAACATGGAGGTGACTGCATGGCTATTAATTTTTCAAATAATGATTACAGTTATCTGTTCAAAGGATTAACCAGCCAGGCGTCCGGTATTAATCAGGCATCTTCCCTTTTAAGTGATTATGCCAGCATTAAGAACGGCAGCTATGGCAAACTCATGAAGGCATATTATGGCGCTAACGAATCCAAGGGAACCAATGCTTCCAAGACATCAACCGATAAGTCAGGAAGTGCTAAAGAGGATCCCGTTGTAAAGAGTCTTAACAAGGTTCAGACTGCTACGGATAATCTTAAGAGCTCTGCTGATGCCATTACCAACAAGGAGACCATCGGATACGATGACATCAAGGGCTTCGTAGATGATTACAATTCCGTTATTTCTGCAGCCAACAAGATTTCTGACAGCTCAACTGTCAACAGAACCACAAGACTTGTGGGAGACACCCTCGCAAACAATAAACTGTTGAGAAGTGTTGGCATTACAATTAACGAAGACAGTACTCTTTCCGTTGACAAGGATACTTTCGAAAAGGCTAACAAGCTCACTGTTGATTCTCTCTTCAAGGGTGCAGGTTCCTATGGAGACAAGATTTCTTCACAGGCTTCACTCATTAAGCTTTCGGCAGACAGAGCCGTTAACAAGGCAGGCGGAACATACACAGCGAAAGGCAATTATGACACCGCTACCGCCGCAGGAAATCTCTACAATTCATATACTTAATCAAGATTTTAAAGGTCGCGGACTTAAGGTCCACGACCTTTATTTTTTTGATGTGAAATTATATAATGAAGTATCGGAGGTGTGATATGAAAACTTCAAAGTACGTTTATTACGCAGTAGAAATGACCAAGAAGCTCCTTGCCATTGACAGCCCTTCCGGCTATACCAAAAAGGCAGTGGACTTTGTGGTTAAAGAATACGAGAAGATGGGTTACAAGCCTCAGGTGACAACCAAAGGAAGTGTTATTGTTGATATCGGAGGTAAGGATAAAGACAACGCCCTTCTCCTGGCTGCTCACGTTGATACCCTTGGCGCCATGGTCCAGACCATAAAAGATAACGGTCGCTTAAGACTTGACCCCATCGGTGGCTTAAGCCCCAACAATACAGAAACTGAAACGGTGAAAGTAGTTACAAAGGCAAACGGAATCTACGAAGGAACCTATCAGCTTACCAACGCATCCATCCATGTTAACGGAGAGTTTGATGATACAAAAAGAACCTGGGAGAACATGGAAGTTGTTCTGGATCAGGATACTAAGTCCAAAGAAGAAACCGAAAAGCTCGGAATCATGCCCGGTGACTTCGTTTGTTTCAATCCCCGCACCATTGTTACAAAAAGCGGATATATTAAGAGTCGTTTCCTTGATGATAAGTTAAGCGTTGGTATTCTTCTTGCTTACGCAAAGTATCTTAAGGAAGAGAACAAGAAATTAGACAGAAAGCAGTATCATTACATTACCGTATATGAGGAAGAGGGCCACGGATGCGGTTCCTCAATTCCTGAGGGCGTCACCGAAGCCATTTCCGTAGATATGGGATGTGTCGGCGAGGGACTTAACTGTACAGAGAAACAGGTTTCCATCTGTGCCAAGTCCTCAAGAGGACCCTACAACTATGATATAGTAAGTAACCTCATCGCCATTGCAAAGAAGGCTAAGCTTGATTTTGCAGTGGATATTTATCCCCACTATGGCTCAGATGTGGACATCGCCGTAAGAGCAGGCTTCGATGTCAAACATGGTCTTATCGGTGCGGGTGTTTACGCTTCCCACGGATATGAAAGAAGCCATATTGACGGTGTAGCCAACACCTTAGAGCTCATTGCTTTATATGCAAAATAACAATATCTCATAAGTACCAACGCCTTTAAAGCCCGATTTTTCGGGCTTTTTTATTTCTTTATAAATTCTTTATAAACAAGTGTTGACACGTTTGTTATGTAGTGGTATGGTTAGTTACAGAAGTAATGAACCACATAACCAACAGACCAATTAAGAAAGACGAGGACGTGTATAAATGAATAATGAAAGCGGGAGGAAAGGAAGATGATGAAATGAATGAAATTCTGACTCAGGAAAAATCGATATATCTCCAAATAAGCGAGATGATTGAGAACGATATCCTAAGGGACATAATTCTGGAAGAAGAACGAGTCCCAAGCACAAACGAGCTGGCAAAGCTCTACACTATCAATCCGGCCACCGCAGCCAAGGGAGTCAACATCCTTGTGGAGAACGGAACCTTATATAAGAAACGAGGTATCGGGATGTTCGTATCTAGCGGAGCCAAAGAAGCAATAAGAAAGCGAAGGAAAGAAGAGTTTTACGATAACTACGTTCGAACCCTCGTGGAAGAGGCCAAGGGCCTTGGAATTTCAAAAGAAGATCTTTTAACAATGATTAAGGAAGCAAAATAAAAGGAGATTATAGAAATGAGCGATAGCAAATTGGTTTGCAAAGATTTAGTTAAAGCATACGGAAACAAGGAAGTACTTCACAGTGTTAATCTTGAACTTGAAAGAGGTAAGATTTACGGTTTCATCGGACGTAACGGCGCCGGCAAAACAACTCTTCTTTCAGTAGCATCAGGTCAGAATCCCGCAACAAGCGGAACAATTACAGTAGACGGAATGCCTGTCTGGGAGAATCAGGATGCAAGAGACCGTATCTGTTTCTCAAGAGAGTTAAGCCCCATGAACGGTAACGGTGCAAACACCACAAAGGTTAAAGATTATCTTAAAGCTGCTGCCACATACATGCCTGCTTTTGACAAGGCTTACGCAGATGAGCTTGTTCAGTCCTTCGGCCTTGATACAAAGAAGAGAATCAGCAAGCTCTCAAAAGGTATGATGTCAATGGTAACAATCATTGTTGCTCTTGCAAGTAAGGCAGAATTCACCTTCCTTGATGAACCCGTTGCAGGTCTTGATATCGTAGCAAGAGAGAAATTCTACAAGATTCTTCTTGACGAGTTCGCAGCAACCGGAAGAACCTTCGTAATCTCAACTCACATTATTGAGGAAGCTGCAGACGTATTCGAAGAAGTAATCATCATCGATCAGGGTAACATTCTTCTTACAAAGAATACCAATGACCTTATCGAGAGTGTAGTTCACATCAGCGGTAAGGAAGAAGAAATTGATTCTGTCATCGCTGACAGAAAAGTATACAATACAGAGAAAATCGGAAGAAGCAAAGGTGCCACCATCGCTCTTAAAGATGGCGAGGAGGAACTCGACACCAAGGGATACGACATATCCGTTCAGCCCATGAACCTTCAGCAGATCTTCGTAGCTATGTGTGGCAGGGAGGCATAATCAATATGAAAGGATTAGGGAGAAATATCAATTATTGGTTTAACTACAGTTTAAAAGCCTTTTTAATGGTTACAGCCATGATGGTAGGTATTGTTACCGTAACGGCATTTATGGATGCAGATCCATTAAGCATATCAACCATCCTTGGACGTTCCGCAGGTTATATAGCTTTTTCCACATTTATCCTGATTATGGTAAATGCTTTCAACAACATAGCCGTTGTTTATCCCATGACAGTTTCACTTGGAAGCACCAGAATGCCAAGCCTTTTGGGTATGACCATCGGACAGCATCTTGTATCACTGATCGGATTTGCCGTAGCTATCATTTTTTTCATTATTGCAAAGCCTGACATGTCAAGTTTACTTATCACTTTCTGGCCCCTGGTTCTCGCCGTATTGTTCACATGCCACGCCTTCGGCGGTTTGATAGCGGTTCTTTCAGCAAAATTTGGAAAGATTCTTGGAATGATTTTATACCTTGTTTCAATTATCGGAGTAACCACACTGGGTGTATTCTTCCTTTCAAGATTTATACTTGATGGATCTACATCTACTGACATTGCACTCAATATAAACCCGGGATTGATGGTTGTCATTCTTTTCGCTCCCCTGGTATTGGATGCGCTGTTTTTCCTGCTGCTTTATGCAATTGTTCGCAACAAGAATTTAGAGATTTAATAAGAGGATGTTATTATGAACACACTTAATATGATAAAGAAAAATTTATTAGTTGAACTTAAAGACATTTTTGCATTCATTGCAATCCCCTTTGCCGGCGGACTCTTTGGAATGGTTATCTCAACAATCATCTATTTCGCCAGCGGAAGAGAATTCTACATGGAACTTTCCTCATTTATGGTAATGATTGTTGGAGTTTTCTGCCTGCTGTTTGGCGTAGCTTTCAGTGAGAGAAACAGCTTCACCCTTGCAATTACCATGGGTGTTACAAGAAAGAACTACTTCCTTTCAAGATATATAGTATTGCTTTTACAGATTATTCTTACTCTTGCAGCAATGGCATTAATGATAGGAATTGATAAGCTCATGTTCCCCGGCGCTGAGCATGGAAGTATGTTTAATCTCGTAGATATCAGCCCTGTCACAGTGATAGTAGTTTGCATCATCTTCCCTGTCTTTTCAATGTTCATGGGAATGCTCTACGTGAGATTTGACAGAAAGTTTTTCTGGGCAGTATGGGGTATTTGGATGCTTGGAAGCCTTGGAATTCCCAGAGCGCTTACAGCCATGAGTGACAGACCGGATTCTGCAATTGCCAAGATTGGGTTTTTCATCGAAGACATTATTACCGCATCTGACTGGAAGCTTGGAGTTACAGGCGTGGTTGTTCTGGCAATAATCCTTTTCTTCACAGTAAAGTTATATAAGACACAGCCCATCACCGCTTAGCATAAAGCAACAAAGGCAGGAGCCAAAAAGCTCCTGCCTTTAATAATGAATTTCTTTATTATTCTTCCATTCCTTCATAAATCAGATCTCTGATCTTCGGATGAATTACATGGTAATTGTCATTAAAGCAAGTGACATGCTCAGCATAGAAAACAGAAATGTTATTCTTTGTGTCAACCAAAGCGTATGCGCCTGCTGCACCATCCCAGCCAAATTCTCCCACAGGACTCTTTGATTTGCTTCCATCCACGAGCACTCTTACTCCAAGACCATACTCATATCCGATTCTGTTAAGGGAATCAAAATCCTTCTTAAGCTGACCGAAGGTTGTATAGGGATGTGTGAATAATTCAATGGTTTCAGGTTTAAGAATTCTTTTTCCTGTTTTGCCTACACCGCCGCAGGCCAGGGCATCAACAACAAGGATATAGGAATCAACACTTCCGATTAATCCCGCTCCACCGCTTTCATAATTCTTTGTAAAAGTGAATTCGTCTGCCTTCTCATCACTTATTCCATAGAAGGGCGGCTTGTCATTGTCAGCCGTATAAATCGCACAAAGTCTTTTCTTAGTGGCTTCGTCAATCTGTCTCTGGAAATAGAAGTCTTTGGCTCCCAAGGGTTCAAATATGAATTTCTTTAAGTACTCTGAGAATTTCATTCCGCTGACAACCTCAATTACCGCTGCCAAAACATCATGAGAGAGGCTGTAGTTCCATCCGGTTCCCGGCTCAAATAAAAGAGGAACCTTGGAAAGAGCGGCTATCATTTCCCTTGTACTTGCACTGTCTGCACTTTCCTTGATCTTTTCCTGAAGTGCAGGGGCATATAAATCATAGGAAAACCCTGCGCTCATGGTCATCAAATCAATTATTCTTATATCATTATGAGCGACATGACAGACTTCCTCATTTTCGGGGAGTCGACTTTTTACAAGAACATGATCGTATTCGGGCAAATAGTCACTTAATCTGTCGTGTAATTTAAGTTTCCCCTGCTCAATAAGCTGGAGAACAGCCGTCATTGTAATTACCTTTGAGGCTGAGTAGAGTTTATACAGGTTGTTCGGAGAAACCGGAGTTTTTTTCTCATAATCCGAATATCCAAAGCTGTGTCTGTATACCTCCTTATGGTCCTTCATAACAAGAAGGTCACCTACAGGCATTCCGTAGGTTTCCTCCAATGAATCAAGATAATCCGTCAGTTTGTCAAAGCTCATGTAACTCTCCTGTTTATGTGGCGTCAGACGCCTCGTTTTCTTTAATATATTTAGTCCACTTAATAAGTCCGTAAGTGGTATTTGTCAAATATCCAAGTTTGTATACAAGCAGTATCCACTGTCCCGAAATAATGTTGATGGCAGTTTCCACCGCAATGTAAAGATACCATGTCCACCATGATTCTCTGGATCTGAAGAACATAAGTATTCCGTCAATGATGCTCATGATACTTAAGCATGCATCCATATATGCAATAACTTTAATAAGTATATCGTTAGAATAAAAATCTGTCTCGGGGCTGTATTTAGCCACAAGGTAACCTATACCCAGCGTCCAGATAATGGTAAGGGCGAAGATAAGTACCGTCTGCCAGACCTTAAGCTTTCTTACCACAGTCTTATTGCTGTCTTTCTTATCCCGGAATCTTCTCCACTGGAAGAAGCCCAATGTGTGTGCGGGAATCCAGTAAAACATGGCAACCGCCATGGAAGCAAATCTGGTGCGCAGGATTATCATTGTTACTATTTCGATAACCTCTACAATGTTGTAAATGAGGAATCCCCATTTGTTCTGCTTTGAAAATAAAAGCTCACATAATAAACCGATTAAAACGTCAAAAACATAAAGGATTGTGATTACTAAACCGCTTACTCCGTTGGTGTCATCCTCGGGGAAAATAACTGCAAGCGCAATGGTAAGCGCGACCATTGAAAGCATCCAGAATTTCTCGTAAGTAGTAAAGTAACCTTTAAGCCATTCCCATAGATTCTTTCTTCTTTTGGGTTCTATATATAATTCCGTATCCAATTATTTTAATTCTCTCTTTCTTTTTGCATTTTGGTTAAGGCAGCCAATACTGAAAGCTTGCCTGTCTCGTAAGTTAAGCTTCCCTGCATAAATACTGTGTAAGGATCTACAACAGGTCCGTCGCAGGTTAACTCGATGGTTGCGCCCTGAGCAAATGTGCCCGCAGACATGATCTCGTCATGGGGGTAGCCCGGCATTTCACAGGGAACAGCGGTAAAGTGTGCATCAACTGCAGAATAGGACTGAAGCGCCTGGCAGAATGCTATCTGATCTTTCTCGTTTCCGAAGTCAAAGGTCTGGATAATGTCGCTTCTGTACTCATCATATTTGGGTACTACCTTGGGAAGTCCCAGTTTCTCAACCATATAACTGGTCAAAATGGCTGTTTTTATAGCATTGGCAACGGTTCTCGGTGCCATAAAAATACCCTTAAGAAATTTAATGTTCTGATTGTAGTTTGCTCCCAGATACTTGCCCATTCCCGGGGAAGTAAGTCTGTCGGCAACCTGCTCAATAAGTTCCGTCTTTCCTGCTACGTATCCGCCTGATGTGGCAATTCCGCCACCCAAGTTATGCATAAGGGATCCGGCCATAATATCGACACCTACTTCCGTAGGCTCCTTCTTCTCAGCCAGCTCGCCATAGCAGTTATCGCACATGATGATAACATCGGGGTCGATGCTCTTAATGAGAGAGCACACTTTTTCAATCTTTGCGATTGAAAGGCCTCTTCTGTGGGAGTATCCGCAGGAGCGCTGAATCTCCACAAGTCTTACGCCACCCTTTTTGATCCTTGCTTCGATGGCGTCATAATCGAAATCATCACCGATCAGATCTATCTCTTCATAGCTCACACCGTTTCTGTTAAGTGCAAGGGGGCTTTCTCCTCTTATGCCCATAATCTCCTGCAAAGGGTCATAGGGGGTTCCCGCAATACACATCATGGTGTCACCGGGGTGGAGGAGTCCCGACAGGGTAAGGTAGATTGCGTTGGTTCCCGACATGATCTGCGCTCTAACAAGGGCATCCTCCGCTCCGAGAACTTCCGCAAAAACTCTCTCTATTTTGTCTCTGGCTTCGTCAAAGAAAGCGTAGCCGTTAATCTCTGCAAAATCCTGATAAGAAATCTCATTCTCAAGAAAAGCATTCAGAACCTTCTCCGAATTAAACAGCGCCACCTCATCAACTGCATCAAAATAGGGCTTGCAATCCCTCTCGGCTGCCTTAGCCAGTTCCTTTATTTCATCCGATATATAAATCCGATCCATTTTTACCTTTTCCTTTTATTTAACAGAAACCTTTCCCGCAAGAACATTTCTGTAGTCTTCAAGATTCTTCTTAAGAAGTTTAGGAATATCCAGCTCATAAGGGCATTTCTTAAGACAAGCGCCGCAGTTGATACATTCCTCAATCTTCTCCATCTCTTTCTGCCACTGCTCGCTAAGCCATCCCGCAGAGGGAGCGCGTCTTAGCATCAGAGACATTCTGTTACAGTTATTAATCTGAATTCCCACTGTGCAGGGCATACAGTATCCGCAGCCTCTGCAGAACTCGCCCTTAAGTTCTTCTCTTTCTTTCTCAATGAAGGCAGTAATCTCTTCATCCATTGTGGGAGTGTCCTTCATGTATGAAAGCCACTCTTCAAGCTCGCTCATTTTCTGAATGCCCCAAATGGGAACAAGTCCGTCAAACTGCGCGGCAAAAGCCATGGCAGCTTTAGAGTTTGTAATAAGTCCGCCTGCAAGGCCCTTCATACATATGAATCCTATATTATTCCTGTTACAGGTTTTAATCAACTCAATTTCTCTATCCTCTGCAAGATAGCTCATGGGGTACTGAATAGTCTCGTATAGACCTGACTCAGCAAGTTCTTCCGCAATGCCGATCTTGTGGGCCGTTCCGCCGATGTGGCGAATTTTGCCCTGCTTCTTGGCTTCAAGCATGCACTCGTACATTCCGGTTCCGTCCCCGGGCTTCCAGCACTGTCCCATAAGGTGGAACTGATACACATCGATGTAGTCGGTCTTTAAATTTTTAAGGGAAGTCTCCAAATCCTTCCAAAAAGCTTCGGGAGTCTTAGCCGCAGTCTTGGTGGTAATTATGATATCCTCGCGATCAAGCCATCCATCGCCGAAGGCTGCCCCAAGCTTCTCCTCACTGTCGGAATAAGCTCTGGCAGTATCAAAGAATCTCATTCCGCCTTCATAAGCTCTTCTAAGAATCTTCACCGCCTCATCAAGAGAGACTCTCTGAATCGGAAGTGCTCCGAATCCGTTCTGAGGTACCGTGATTCCTGTGCTTCCCATTGTAATATTCTTCATTCAATATCCCTCCAAGTTGTTTGCCTGTCTGTTACCAGAGTTTAATGTACGGATTTCCTGCTTCCCTTTTAGAGTAGCATTCCTCCAGTTCACTTAATATTTCTTCCTTCGTATGAATCTTTTCGTCATGACTGAATATTGCTTTGGTAAAAACCAGATTTCTCAGAAACTCAATTTCGTCATGAAGAAGAGAAACGTTATATCCTTTGGCAGAGCAGTAATAAGAATCCCCCAATAACAGATACTCGTCATTCACTGTAATACACAATGAGCCCTTGGCGTGGCTGCTTGCTATGGGAAATACTTTTAAATCCACTCCGTCCTTTATCTCAAAGGGCTCTTTTATTACCCTTCCCTTGTCATAAACCTTTTTGGTGTAGTCACCAACCAGTAAATCTTCGTCATCAATTTCAATACGTTTAAGATTTGATGCGTGGTCCTCATGGAAGTGGGTGATAATTACAGTTTTATTATCTGTTTCCTCAACAAGGCTTAAAGCCTCGTCATTGCTGCCCACATCAATTACATAGGTGCGCTCTTTTCCCTTAATAAAATATACATCCGCAGACAAGGGGTTATCTGATGCAGGTATAAATGTAATATTGTCGGTGATAGTTTTTTTGCTCATATTGAGAGCGTATCATTTTATCAAACCTTTATCAATAATCTTTCTCACAAAAAAAGAGCCCATATAACGGGCTCTCTTGGTATTTTAGATATTAAGTAAATCGCTGTAAGCTTTAAGAGCTCCATCAGTCTCATGTGCAAGAACTTTCTTGGCAAGAACCTTACCCAGCTGTACGCCTTCCTGGTCGAAGCTGTTGAGGTTCCATGTGAAGCCCTGAAACATGATCTTGTTCTCAAAGTGGGAGAGAAGTGCTCCCAAAGCTTCGGGAGTTAACTGCTCACCGATAATGATTGATGAAGGTCTGTTACCTTCAAACTTCTTGTTATTGTTCTCATCATCCTTACCGCAGGCAAAAGCAACAATCTGTGCTGCCACGTTAGCGCATAACTTCTGCTGGCTTGTGCTTCCCTGGATCACAACATCTGTTCCGATCTGGCTGTTCTTGAAGCCGATGAACTGAAGAGGAATAATGTCAGTTCCCTGGTGAAGAAGCTGGTAGAATGAGTGCTGTCCGTTGGTTCCGGGCTCACCGTAGATAACAGGTCCGGTTACGTAATTTACAGGTTCACCGAAGCGGTTTACGCTTTTACCGTTTGATTCCATGTCAGCCTGCTGAAGGTGTGCAGGGAAGCGGCTGAGAGCCTGTGAATAAGGAAGGACTGCTGTTGTAGCCATTCCAAGTACGTTTCTCTCATATACACCGATAAGTGCATCAAGCATTGCAGGGTTCTCAAGGAGATTAGCGTTTGTTGCAAGCTTGTCTTCCTCAGCTGCACCCTTTAAGAATCTTGCGAATACTTCAGGGCCGAATGCAAGTGAGAGAACTGCTCCGCCTACACCTGATGTGGATGAAAAACGTCCGCCGATATAGTCGTCCATAAAGAATGCTGCAAGATAATCGCTGCTCTTAGCAAGAGGTGATGTCTCACTTGTTACGGCTACCATGTGCTTGGATGCATCAAGGCCTGCCTTCTTAAGAGCATCCTTTACGAAGGATTCGTTTGTAAGTGTCTCAAGTGTTGTACCTGATTTGGAAACAAGCACAAAGATTGAATGTGCAACATCAACGCTGTTAAGAACAGCAGCTGCATCATCAGGATCAACGTTACTGATGAACTTTGCTTCCATTTTGAAGTTTCCGGTTTTCTTAGCCCAGTTCTCAAGGCCGATGTACATAGCTCTGGGACCAAGGTCACTTCCGCCGATACCGATCTGAACAACGGTTGTGAACTTCTCGCCTGCGCCGTTTACGATCTCGCCGTTATGTACCTTATTGGCAAAATCAGCAATTTTCTTCTGCTCGTTAAGGTAGAACTCTCTCTTATTAACTCCGTCACATACAACGTCGTCACCGAGCTGTCCTCTTGTCAACTGGTGAAGAACAAGTCTCTTCTCACCTGTGTTGATTACAGCACCGTTGTAGAGTTCTTTGAACTTGTCAGCAAGCTCTGCCTCCTTGGCAAGGGCTTCAAGTGCCTTCAAAACGTCATCATCAACAGCCTTTGCTGCGTAGTTGTAGTTAAGGCCTGCTGCCATTTTTACTGAATATTTCGCTACTCTCTTTGCGCCCTCATCACCGCTCATTACGGATTTAAGGTTAACCTTCTTAACGTTCTTAAGATCTGAGAAGCTTTTTAATGTATCAAGATTTTTCCAATTAGCCATAATTTATCCTCCTATTTGGAACCCATTTCTCCAAAAAGTATAACAACACTTTGAAACGTTTTCAAGGTCATATGTTTTTAGTTTTACCAACCCCCTCAACAAAGCCTTTATTTCTTTCGGAAAGCTTTGCTGGTATGGGTTTGATCATGGGGATAAGGTATTTTTTGCTTGTATGACTAACAAATTTGTCTTTTTGTCCTCTTGTTAGTATCTCGTTAGCGACTCAACCCGCCAAGTCACTAATGAAACAGCAAGCATAATCATTTGTTAGTACATGCATACGGGCATTCCACTAACAAATGCTAGCTTCTATTAATCTGTTAGTATTCTCCGCGATAACAGCACTAACATATGCTAACATCTATTAATCTGTTAGTATTATCCGCGATAACGGCACTAACAAATGCTAACATCTATTAATCTGTTAGTATTATCCGCGATAACAGCACTAACAAATGCTAGCATCTATTAATCTATTAGTATTATCCGCGATAACGGCACTAACAACTGTTTAGCCCACCAGAATGTAGATTTTAAAGAACATGGTGGGGTTAAAGCGATTGCCGCAATAAAGATCAAGAATATTGCGTTCTATGGCTGGGCCTTTAATCTTAAGGCCCTTTTTCTTTATGTAATCAAGCATGGCCTTGTAGGTTTCATCTGCCTCGTAATGCTCGACAGTTTTGATCTTCATGTTTCCAACTACATACTTTCCGCTTTCAATTACCTCGGTGTAGCTGTTTGAGGTTGCAAAGGGAATCTCGCTTATATAACCGTACTTTTCATAGTCGTGAAATCTTCCTGCAAGAAGGTTCTCGGGGGTTATGGTTGAGATAAGGCCTGCGGTGTTTGCCCACCCTGTGGCGCCGGAGGTGACGTTGATTATCTCATCGATATCAAGCTCATCCGCCTCGCCGAAAGGTTTACTCATCATATACATTTCAGGCAAAGTTACCAGAGCAATGTCCGATTCATAGCAGGTATCCTTGATGTTATCATCGAAGACCCTGACCTTGGTTTTCAGAAGCTCAAGTTCGGCAATCCTGTTGTTTATTTCTTCTCTGCAACGCTTAAGCTCCTTCTGAACTCCACCGGCATTATCGTCATTCAGAATTTCCGTAAGGCGCTTTATGGGAGTTCCTATGGAGCGCATAAAGATAATCATGGAAATAATCTCAAACTGAGCCTTCGAGTAGTACCTGTAACTGTTCTCACCCTTCTTCCAGGGACTCAGAAGTTTGATGCTGTCGTAGTAACGCAGTGTGGGCGCAGGAATATTAAAGATTCTGCTGACTTCCCCGATAGTATAGAACTCTTTCATAATGTATACCCCCGCGGTTTTTACTATATAAAAAATATATCATTATTTCTGTTGACATTAAAGTAACTTTAAGGTGTACATTCAAAGTAGGGTTATGACTTTAAAGGAGGTTACACATGGGGAAATTAGCAACCTTTTTTCACGAGAAATTTGGTTCAGAAGGCGGAAAGCTGACCTTTAGAGAAAAGTTGACACTTGCTCTTCCGGGGCCTGCATCCGTTATCGGACCTATCATTATTCATAACACGCTGATGAAATTCTATACGGATATCATCGGTCTCGATGCCAAATTCTATGGCTGGATTTATCTCATTTACAGTATTTGGAATGCCATAAACGATCCGCTTCTGGGAGCCTATATAGATAAGCTTCCCTTTAGCAAAAAGCGGGGCAAGTATGTCTACCTCATGAAGGTAACGGCACCTACCATGCTTATTTCCATATTCTTTATGCTTTTGTCCTCCCCATCCTGGAGCGACTGGGTAGTATTCTGGGTACTTTTGGCGGAACTGTTCATATTTGATACAGCCTATACGGTATATTCCGTGGCCTACAACTCTTATTTCCTTTTGGCAGCGCCGGATAAGGAGGAGAGGGTTGATGTGGACATTATAAGAACCTACATAGGAAATGTGCTTGGAGCCATCACAACCATAATCCCCACTCTGCTTTTGGTTGGCGGCGGAAACAGGGCGTTGGTTATTCCTGTATTCTCAGTGGTGATTCTTGTGAATGCCGGCATGTATTTTGTGGCCTTAAGGACTCTCAAGGACAAGGCCTCTTTGTATGAGACAGCCACACCGCCGGAGCATCACAATATTTCCGAAGTACTTAGAGATGTTAAGAGGATAGTTATTTCTAAACCATTCCTCACATACCTTCTTTTCTATATTATTGCAAGAGGCGCCATAGGCTTCTACTTTACGCCCTTCCTTTACTTTATGGATTCCGTGGTGAAAACCAGTGGAACGGTTGCGACCCTGGCTGATGTAATACCCGGAGTCATAATGCTGATTCTTCTTCCCTGGGCAGGAAAGAAGATTAAGGTATACGGAAGCAAGCTGATTACACTTCTTGCTTTCATTCCTGCAGTGGCAGGTTTCTCAAGCCTTATGTTTATTACAAAGGGGTGGCAGGCTGTCATCAGCTATACCCTCATTGTTTTTGCTCTGAATGTTATTCAGACTGCCGGCGTAGTTTTAAACGGTGAACTCATTGACTACGATGAAATGCAGACCGGCACAAGAAAAACCGGACTTTATGGTGGCCTTTTTGCCCTTCTGACTACATCGCTTACAAGTCTTCAGGCCACCATCTTCTCCGGTATACTAAGCCGCTACGGCTATGACGGTACACTTGCGGCTCAGTCGGAGAGAGCTGTATGGGGAATCCGTGTGGGTGCGGGACTTGTACCCATAATCATGTGCGTGGTTGGATTCATTCCAATGCTGTTCTTCCCCATCGGAAGAAAGCTTGAAAGAGAAATTTCTGATTTTAACGTAGCAGCAAGAGAGGGAAATAAAAATGAGCATGAAGAAGGTTAAAGTAAATGGAAACAAATTTGTTTCCGATTTGGATAAGCCCTTTATTCCCAGGGGAATAAACATGGTCTGCAAAGAACCCGAGAGAGGATATATCGGGGATTACAAGCCTGAGGATTTCAGATTTCTAAAGGAAAAGGGCTTTAACTTAATAAGGCTTGGCCTAATCTGGGACGGATGTGAGCCTAAGCCCGGTGTATACAACGAAGAGTACTTTAAGGGAATTGACAGAATCATTGATATGGCTGCAAAGGAGGACATTCCGGTTTTTCTTGATATGCATCAGGACTTATACGGTGTGGCTTTCGGAGACGGGGCGCCTTTATGGGCTACCCTTACAGATGGGGAAGAGCACATTAAAACCGAGCTTTGGAGCGATGCATATCTTATAAGCCCTGCGGTTCAGCATGCTTTCGATAATTTCTGGAAGGATACGGCTCTTGATGACGGTGTGGGAATCAGAACCCGCTACATTAACCTCTGGAAATACATTGCCTCCCGCTATTCCGAGAATCCTTATGTTATCGGATATGACATAATGAACGAGCCTTTCCCCGGAACTCCCGGCGTAAAAGTTGCGGAAATAATGAATAAATACATGCCGGATGGGGATATGTCGGCCCTCGAGGATTTCGATAAGATTGGGGAAATGATAGGAGAGATTGCTCCCATTGCCGCAGAATTTGAAATGAGAATTCTGAATCCCTTCTACGATGATGTGGCAAGGGCCATCAGAAGAGTGGACGTGGATACCATCATAATGTTTGAGAGCAATTATTTTGCCAATGCCGGTGTACCCACAATGATAGGTCCTGCCGTGTATGAGGATGACAGAATCGTTGAAAACCAGGCCTATGCGCCCCACGGATACGACATTCTGGTTGACACCGAAGCCTATGAAACCGGCGGATGTGAGAGAGTTGCCTTCATTTTTGGAAGCCTTCTTGAGGGGGCCAAGAAAATGAATATCCCTGCACTTATTGGTGAATGGGGCTGCTACCCAAACGCCAGTGAGGCACAAAAAGAACAGGCAAGATTCCTTCTTAACCTGTTCAAAGAAAACAATATCGGCAATGTTTATTATGATTTCTCCCACATAAAAGACGGGGGAATATTGGAAACCCTTACCACTCTATAACACTTTCAAGCGTTTTTACAAAAGCTTCCAGGCCCTGTTTATCGGCATCGTTAAAGCGGTCAAACTTAGTACTGTCCAAATCCAAAACTCCTACAACCTTCCCTTCGCTGTGGATGGGAACCACAATCTCTGAGTTGGATGCACTGTCGCAGGCGATATGGCCCGGGAACTCGTGAACGTCTTTGACAACCAAGGTTTCATCCTTTTCTGCCGCTGTGCCGCATACTCCTTTTCCCAGGGGGATGCGGATGCAGGCGGTTTTGCCCTGGAAGGGGCCCAAAAGAAGAGAGCCCTTATTCATAAGATAGAAGCCCGCCCAGTTAAGTTCTTCAAGGTTTTCAAAAATAAGAGCCGAAGCGTTTGAAAGAACGGGGATGAAATATGGTTCATCCTCCGCCAGACTCTTAAGCTGCTCTTTCATCAATTCATAATCTGTCATAAATCCCAGTCCTCATCATCTTCGTAATCATTGAGACTCCCATTCAGAATCTCATTATATCTCGCATTGGCTGCCTCGGATGCTTTCTTGTTTCTCCAGGCATCAATGTCGCTGCAGATGGCCAACATCTCATCCACCACCAGCTCAGCGCTTCTTGGTCTTACGTTATATAAATAAGCCATCATCCGCTCCATGGCTTTGGGGCTTCCAAGCTGCTTGGCTATCTGCTCTCCAAGCTCCGGGGGAAAGCCAAGCTCTTTTATGGCGGTAACAAGTTTTTCTTTTGTGTATGTCCAGTCTCTTCTGTAGTCCATAGTTTATTTTACAGCTGTTTTCCACTGATATTTCTTTAAATCAACCTTATTATCCACAACCTCAACCCCTTCTTCCTCAAGGTATTTGGCCTGGTAATTAACACCGCCGAAGACAAAGGCTTCAGCCAGTTGTCCCTGGGAATTTACCACACGGTGGCAGGGTATTGAATCGTGATCCGGGTTTTTGTGAAGAGCGTTGCCTACAGCTCTGGCCATCTTCTTATCCCCGGCAAGTTCCGCTATCTGGCCATATGTGGCCACACATCCTTTAGGGATTTTCTTAACGGCTTCGTATATTCTTTTGGCGGGCGAGTCCGTCACCAGATCATAGCTCTCCCCAATCATTCTTTTTATATCTTCATCGGGAATACTTCCGTCAAGAATGATAGTATTCCAATGTTCTTTATTCTGATGGTAACCGGGAATTACAGACTTGTACATCTGTCGCCAGAAATAGGCATTATCCGGATGGACCTTCACGTTCAGATTAACATAGCCATTCAGTTCATATGTCCAAAGAAAGGCTTTCTTGTTACCCTTCACTCTGACAAGCTGCCAGTTCTGATCGCGAAAGGGTGTGTCCTTGTATGTATTTGGAAAACTAAGTCCGTATTCTAAAGCTTCTTCTCTTGTTTCCATATATCCTCTATAACATTAAATCATCTAAAGCCGATGATTCATTAGTATTTCCTGCTGCCTCATTAATTAGAAAGGCCTTGGCCTGAACCTGAGTGGCACTTAAATCAGCCACCATTCCTTTGATGTCGTCTTTTGTTGGCTTGACGATTGAAAGGTAAAGCTTGTAGTAATCAACCTCTCCCTCGCAGTCTTCCTTTAAGGTAACCCAGGCAAAGTCTTTTTCCATGCCATATGCCCTGTTCTTAATATAGTTTTCAAACAAAGCCCTCTTATCTTCCTTAAGAAAACTGTCGTGCATAAGTCTTAAGAAGCAAAGAAAGCACTTATTCTTTGCAGCCCTTTTGACAAAATCGTCTGTTTCTCCCGGCATCTCTCCGTCCACAGATCCGATGCCGTCTGTTGATATATCCTCTTCTCCGCAGACCAGGGTATTGATGCTTCCCTCGGCATCATCGGTATTAAGAAGAGCCATAAGGGCGATATCCCATTTTTCATACCAGCCCTGCTGTCCCAGATCTTCACTTCTTAACAAATGCTCATTTGGTAGTCTGTTTACATTTGCCGCAAGAAGAACTGATAAATCTTTGTGGGCGCCCTTAAAGGATATTTCTTTTAAATGTTCGCAGCCCTCAAAGACTCCACGGCCGAAGATGTTGGCTTTAATTGCTCCTTCAAACTTTACCGTTTTCAGATTGTTACACTTTGAAAAGCACCAGTCGGATAAGCTTTCAATACTATCCGGCAGAAATACTTTTTTTATAGACTTACATCCAAGGAAAGCTTTCTTCCCAACTGCCTCAATGTCTGTTTTATCAGAGATATCAAGAACAGAGCCCATGTCTTCATATCCGACAATGGACTTTTCATTTTCGTCATATTTAAGTACAAAGGCTTCTGTTCTTAGTTCCATCTATTATTCTCCGCTGATGATTGCTGATAAAAGGTAAAGCACCGGTGAGTTCCAGTAAATGGCAACCTCATTGGTTGAGTAACTCTCACTGTGGTCAATGTAGGACTTAGCGGGAGGCGCATCCTTAAGGGCTTTGCCTGCGCAGGGATCCTGCTTGCCGCCGTTAGGTCCGCCTGCAACCATTCCCTTTACAAGGGAGCTTGTTGCAAGACTGGGTCTGTGGTGAGAGTTCTGAGTATAGTTTGTTCCGAATCCGGAAATGAATGAATAGGAGACTGCATTCTGACCAAACAGGTATGAAATCTGATCATATGCAGCGGTGTACATTTCCTTCATATCGGGGCAGTATTTGTTAACAAGAAGCATCAGTCTCGCAAAGGAACAAACGCTTAAGTTGGAACCCCAGATATAGTTTGATCCCAGGTCGCACATATAACCATCTGTCTTCACATTGTTAAGGTACACACTTGCCTGATTCTTACATGCTTCTAGAACTTTGTCCTTAAGTGCTGCATCCTGTAAGCTCTCATCAAGTGAAAGATAAGCAGCGTTTCCATAGGTTCCCATTGTGTCCCAGCCAAAGCCGAAGGGAACGTTGCCTGAAAGAGCTTTTGCTACATAATCTTTATACTTTGATTCGCCTGTAACCTTTAAAAGCTCAACTGCAGCCCAGTATCTCTCATCCGAACTGTCACCGTCACCGTATTCGCCTGTATGAATTTCGGGAGGATTTTTAAAGCCTTCCATGCCAGGATTTGCTTCAAGGAAGTCCCATGCTTTCTTTGCAACTTCAAGAGCCTTGTTAGCAAATTCTTCATCGAAGGGTCTGTAGATTCTTGATGCCATAGCCATAACAGCTGCAAAATCTCCTGTTGCGGTGGGAGAAATGGGAGCAAGTACCAGCTTCTTTGTTTCTGCCTCGGGCATTACATATCCGGGGAAGTCTATGCAGGTAACCTTGTGGTAAACCCCGCCGGTTGCCTCATCCTGCATCTTAAGCATCCAGTCAAGCTCATATCTTGCTTCATCAAGAATATCGGGGATTCCGTTTCCGCTTTCGGGAATTCCCACTGAATCAGTTTTCCAAATCTCAGGGAAATCCTCATAAGCCATAAACATATCTGCAATGCTTGTGGCTCCTGCAACCACGTATCTTCCGTAGTCACCTGCATCGTGCCATCCGCCATTAACTTCCTTATATTCCTTTGTTCCGTAAATCTGAGCATCAGAGGTATGACAGGGGCCGTGAGCAATCTTTCCAACAATTGATTCCTCTACCTCACAACCGCAGCGCTGCTTATAGAAAAACAGGAATATCTCCTTTAATGCCTCATCATACACGCCATCTTTTATCTCAAAAGGATAGGACTCCTCATCGTTTGAAACCTTTACCACATAATTTCCGGGAGTGGTAAAATCAGAGAAATCTCCCTGATAGACCGTCTCTGCAGCTTCCTTGGCTTCAACAGGACCTGTGAGAGTTCCCTTGAAAACTTCCTCGTCAGTCTTCGCATCCAAAATTCTAAATTCCGGATCGAGATTCTCACCCCTTACAACCACAGTCTTTCTTGCTTTAGGCATAAAGCCAACCTGATTTAAATTAACATTTCCTGACGCGTTTCTCATCACTGTCTCCTCTTCCTTTGCTTCAATGTTTTCTTCTGTTTCAGATCCAGCAGCCTCTACCGCAGCTTCTTCATTTGGGGCACATCCCATAACCGATACAGCCATTACAGAAGCCAACAGCAGAGCAAGATATTTCTTTTTCATACCATTTCTCCGATCTTACTTAATCGATTAACTTCCCCACAGGATAATTCTACCATACTATGATAGAATAAAACCATGACCAATATAAAATCACTCTTAGACTTTTGGAATACAACAGCAACCGCAAAGGGATATAAGCCTTTATCTGAAGCAGAATTAAAAGCGGCCCTTACGGAGAACAGATATTATAATCCTGATCTTGATTACCGCTTTGAAGTAAACGGAGAAATTAAAGGTTTTGCCCTGGGTGCAATGGGTGATGACGAAACCATACCCTTTGCTGATAAAGCCGGTTATATCACTTGCTGTATTTTTGATGATGAATATGAAGATGACAAGCATGTTGGTGAAGCTCTGGATTATTTTGAGAGAAAATTTAGAGACGGCGGGAGGGAGCGTGCGGAATTCAGTTTCTATAATCCCATGAGACTTTCCTGGTGCATGGCGAAGCAGAATGGCCATGAGCATAACAATCGCCCGGGAGTTTTAATTGGTTCAAAGCTTTATGAAATCCTGAAAAGAAGAGGTTATGAGATAAAAAGTCACGAGTGCTCCATGCATATGGACATCAGATCTTTTGAAATGCCTGAGGAAATGAAGAAGCGGGAAGAGGACCTGAAAGCCAAAGGAATCACCATAGACTATTACACAGAAGATAGCGTTACAGGAATCGAAGAGTTTTTAGAGAGACTTAACAATCCCCTTTGGAGCATTCAGATTCCCGACAGCCTTAATAAGAAGGAGCCCCTTATATTTGTTTCGGATAATGGGAAGGCAGCAGGTTTTACGGGGCCTACCATAAAGGAGCCTTCGGGACGAGGGTATTTCCTTGGAGTTGCGGTGGATGAAGCCTATAGGGGAATGGGTATAGGAACCCTTCTGTTTCATAAACTTTGTGAAGGCTTTAGAAATGCCGGAGTGGAGTACGTGACGCTTTTTACAGGCAAAGAAAACAAAGCTCTGGAGATATACAAAAAAGTGGGCTTTACAGTTGAAGAAGAATTTGCCACAATGAGAAAAAAAATAGTTTGATACTTATTGTGTCTATTTTTTATAGATTTATATGGAATTGATTTTCAGACTATGATATTCTTATATAGCTAATTTGAATTACTTTCTAATGAAATCATTTCGATTTCATAATCCCGTGAAATAATAGGAATAACAATGTACACGAACTAAACGTATTGACATTGTGTAACTTATAAGTTACATTTAAATTAATCGTAAGGAGTATCATGAGTAGAATTATTTTTTACGAGGATTCAAGAGGGAATAAACCTGTCTTGGAATTTATTAATAGACTTAAAAAGTCCAAAGGAAAAGATAGTAAAATTCGTCTAAATAAATTGTTACTATATATAAAAATTTTGCTTAATGTCGGAACCAGAGCAGGTGAAGAATACATAAAGCACTTGGAGGGCGACATATGGGAGCTCAGACCATTAAGAGACAGGATCTTCTTTGCCGGAATTAAGGGCGGGAAATATGTCCTTCTTCATCATTACTTTAAAAAGACACAAAAAACACCCCGAAGGGAAGTAGAAAAAGCAAAAAGAGAATGGGAAGATTTTAAAGAAAGGAGCGGTATTGTATGAGCATAGTTCTTAACGGACATGAATTTACAACATGGGATGATATAGAAAGCCAAATCTATACTCCAGAGGAAATTGCCGAAAGCACACTTAAAGCTAATATTATTTGCGAGCTAATCAAGGCCAGGGAAGATAAAAATATCAGCCAAAAGGAACTTGAGGAATTGAGTGGTGTTCAAAGACCGGTTATCTCCAGAATTGAAAAAGGCCATACAAATCCCCAGATAAATACTTTATTAAAATTATTGGCTCCTTTGGGAAAGACACTTGCAGTTGTTCCGCTGGGGAAGCAACCATTAGCCTAATCAAATTATGCCCCTGTCATTGACAGGGGCATTTCATTATCCTATTCGCAGTCAAATATCGCCTTGCTTTCAAGCAACTCTCCGTACTTGCTTTTCCAGTCTCTGTGAACCTCGGAGGCATCAAATCTTTCCAGTCCTTCCGGTGAGAGGGTCATCTCCATCATGAGACTGTACCTGTTATCCCTTTGACTGTTTGTTTTATGAATCTCGATATTTTCAACCCCCTCAATCCTGAGAGCTTTATCATATAGCTCTCTGATTTCGGGAAGCAATTTCTCTGTATTATTCTTATCTTTAAACTTCACAATTATATAATGTTTCATTCTTCCTCCCATCCCTTACAAACATCACACCATCCTTCAGCCTCTGTTGCCGCCTCCAATTCATCAGGCGTAAGCTTTACGGAAACATACTCGTTTCCTCCGGCAGGATGGATGTATTCAAATCTCTTCATGGAAATATCCAGCCAAACGGGAATTTCCGATGGAACAGCAAAAGGACAAACGCCTCCCGGTTGAAATCCTGTGATCTCCTCAACTCTGTCTCTGGGAATCATGCTTGGCTTTGTGTGAAACAGTGCCTTAAACTTTGAGCTGTTTACTCGGCCATCACCTGCCATAACTACAATCACAGGTTTATCATCCACAAGAAATGAAAGAGTTTTGGCAATCTCCGACTCAGAGCATCCAATCTGCATTGCGGCATGCTCAACAGTATCGATGGTTTCTTTGTGTTCGGTTATTCTGTCACCGAAGCCCTTCCCTTCTAAATATGCTTTAACCTTCTCGTTAATCATTTACTTTCCCTTCTATAGTTCCTTCTCACAGCATAGATACTCGTGTTCGTACATGAATGTCTCCCCAACAGTCTTAAATCCAAAGTGGGAGTAGGCCTTAAGTGCTTTGACATTATGCTTGTCCACCAGAAAGTGAATGCTCTTAAAGCCTCTTCGCTTTAGCTCTGCCAGACCGTATTCCACCAGAATCTTGGCAATTCCCTTATTCTGCATTTCAGGCAAAACCGCAAGTCTCGCCAATTCTCCTCCGGGGAAGATACTCCTGTCCCAGCACTCAAGGGCGTCCACATCTTCGTCGTCCTCCACAGAGAAGCAGCCGACGATTTTGCCTTCAGATCTTAAGATAAATAATGAGTCTCTTTCAAGGTCAAAATCTATGGTGCCGTTACTGGGGTATTCCTCATCCCAGGGACAGAAGGGTCTGCCAAGCTGAGACTTATATAGCGCAAGTACCTCTTCACGGTCTTCTTCCGTGGCAAGTACTATTTCGTAATCCAAATCCATTTTCGTTTTCTCATTTCCTAGAATTCCATAACAAGGCCGGCTCTCAGCTGTTCAAGCTTTTCGCCAAGTTCTTCTTTCATAATGCCATAGGCGCGGTCTTTGGTGCAATGACCTGTGCAGACAAAATCAATTCCTGTTTCCTTTATGGCTTTGGCGGTGGCTCTGATTTCATCCTCAGGCTTATTGAACAGATGGAACCCGCCTATCAAAGCATGTACATGTTTGTCAGGGAAGGTGGACTTAACCTCGTTTATTATATTGATGGTTCCGCCATGGGAGCAGCTGTTAAGAATTACAAGGCCCTTGTCTGTATCAAGCACAAGACTCTGCTCGTGGGAGAAGTTGTCGGGAATCATACCCTTTTTGGTCTTGCGGTACATGGATTCCCGTTTGCCAATTTTCTCAAGACCCGGAGTCTTATGGGGAATCAGATAAACTCCGTCGCACAGCTTATAATCACCGGATACCATCTCTATCCTGTCGGGATAATCCCTAAGAATATGCTTGGGAATACCAATGTAGAATCTGAAAATAAACTTCTTGTGATAGCAGTTCTCACTGGTGGTTTCTCTGAAGTAGAATTTTGCCTTTTTATTATCGTTAAAGAACCTTCTTAAGCCGTTGGAATGGTCATAGTGGGCGTGACTGAGCACTCCATAATCCACATCCGCAATATCAAAACCGAGCTTTTTCATATTCTCTGCGAACAAGTCTGAGGATCCAACATCAAGAAGAATCTTCTTATCACCATATTCTGCGAGAATGGAAAGTCCCCATTCTCCGCCCAGCTCCTCTGATGGTTTGTTGTCTACTATTACCGTTATTTTTGTTTTCATTTTCTATCCCCTTGCGGCGCGGAGAGTCTTCCATTCCTTCGCAAATATATAATAAAGAATCATGGCTATCATTCCAAAAAGAAATGAAGCCGGATAGCTTAACATCAAATAAGTTCCGTCAAAAAATTGTGTTATAACATATGCTGCAGGTATTCTCACCGCCCAAAGCATCAGCAGATTGGTTATCAGTGTATATTTCACCTTTCCCGTGCCATTTATGATATTGGATATCGCATTATATATGGCATACATCCAATAGGACATCAACATTACCACCACAAATCTGCTTGCGTAGAACAATACTTCCTCATCCCTTTGAAACAGCATGAGAATCGGCATTCTGAATCCCACCACCAGGATTCCAAAGGCTAAAGTTATGAGGCCTGACATAATCGGTATTTTTATATGGCCCTCTTTAAGGCGGTCCATCCTGCCTGCCCCATAGTTTTGTCCGGAAAAAGTGGAAGCAGCCGAAGATATTCCTGTGATGGCCATGTTTGCCATATTATAGACTCTGCTTGAAACCGACGCTGCAGCCATAAAAACAGAGCCTTGAGAATTTATCATTATCTGAAGTGCCATGTGGCCGAAGGAAAACAGAGAATTGTTTATTCCAAGAGGAATTCCAAGAGACAGAATTCCCTTAAGCTCTGTTTTCTCAACGCCCCTCGGCAGTCCTGAATATTCTAACTCCGGGTCCTTTTTCCTTATATAATATATGCTTACTGTCCAGGATAAATACATCGATATGATGGTGGCAATGGCTGCCCCCGCAATACCCATGGAAAAAACTGCGACAAATAACAGATCCAGGATTATATTGGTAATGCATGAAATCACCAGAAACCATAGGGATGCCTTAGAGTCTCCCATGCCTCTTAAGAGTCCGGCATTCATGTTATATCCTATATTTCCCAGTGTTCCAAGAAATACTATCCTGGTATATATCAAGGCCTCGTCCCAAACATCTGAGGGAGTTCCCATAAACTTAAGAATAAAGGGAGCAAGAATACAACCCAAAACTCCCAAAGGAATTCCCACAGTGTAGACTATGGTGACAGCTGTTTTGCAGGTATCCTTGATTCTTCTCCTGTCTCCGGCTCCTATATGTTGGCTCGTTATAACAGAGGCTCCTCCACCTATTCCGAGAAATATACTGAGCAACACCTCCACCGGCTGCGCACTGGTTCCCATTGCCGCCAGGGACGTATGTCCACAAAAGTTTCCAAGCACCAAAGTGTCCACTGTTGTGTAGAGCTGCTGAAGAATGTTCCCTATTACCATCGGAATTGCAAACAACAGGATATTCCTCATAATGGGACCTTCGGTCATATCAATTTTTCTGGATTTAATATCCGTATCCATAATTTTACCTGTGTTATTTTAAGCTCAAGGGCAGTTCCATACGATTTGCTTCCAGAAGTTCTTTGTTACTTAGGATTTCACGAACCGGACCGTCTGCAACGATTTCGCCCTTTGACAAAAGGATTACCCTGTCACAGGTATCAAGAATCATATCCAGATCGTGGGACGCAATAAGCTTTGTCTGGTTAAGTTCTTTGATGGTGTTGATGACAATGCGTCTGTTATAAGGATCCAGGGCAGATGTTGGTTCATCCATAAGTATAATCTCAGGGTCCATGGCAAGAATAGTGGCGATGGCTGCCATTCTCTTTTCGCCACCGGAAATCTTATGGTTATACTTGTCCTTATACTCCGAAATGTTCAGGCGCGCAAGGACTTCATCGACTTTTTTCTCCGCCTCCCCCCTTGAAAGCCCGTAGTTTAGAGGAGCGAACATCATATCCTCCAGGACCGTAGGCATAAACATCTGGTCGTCGGAGTTTTGGAGAACGAATCCGATTTTGCCTCGAATCTCGTATAGCTTCTTTCGGCTTACTTCGGTTCCGTCTATGGTAATCTTTCCCTCACCTGTAAGAAGGCCGACCATCAGCTTCATGAGGGTGGACTTTCCGGCTCCGTTGGCTCCGATAAGGCCCACAGACTCACCTTTTTCTATTTTGAAAGACAGGTCCTTCAGAACCTCTTTATTATTCTCAAATGCAAAGCTTACATTCTGAAACTCAATCATTTATTTACCTCACAACCAGACCGCCAAGGACCTCGGTCAGATTATATAATCGAAGGATTACAAAGATTGTAACCGCAATAGCCAAGAATATGGCATCATGGGCATTAAACCGCCTGTTTTCCGAGTAATGGAAGTGCTCGTGATAGCCCCTGAGGAGCATAGCTTGGTAGATTTCCTGGGCTTTGTCCATACTTCTGAGCAAAAGTTGTCCCAGAAATGAGCCCCAGGCAGATACGTGTATGCCCTTCTGATTCGGTGCCCTTAAGTGATAAGCGTCCGTCATCACCGCAAGTTCCTCAGTCATTACACCAACATAACGGTAGGTCAGAAGAAGAAGTGACACTATCATTGAGGGAATGTGAAGTTTCCTTAAAGCCGCGCAAAGATTGTCTATCTTGGTAGTGGCCATAAGAAGGAAGGAGGCCATCAGGCAGTAAACCCCTTTAAGCATCAAGGTAATCATGGAGATTACTCCTCCGGATATACCTACACCCCCGATACGGACCATTATCTCTTTGTCGAAGAAGGGATTAAACAGGCCAACTGCCATAACCAGGGGAAGAACAATTCTTAGCTTGTAAAAACAGCTCCTCACATTTGTTCCGCTGACCTGGAATAAAACGATTGGCCAGAGAATCATTGGAAACAGCCCGTTTAAGTCGTACTTGTCAAAGGAAAGAACAACCATGATATATGCAATTGTCGTAAGGAATTTCGCCGCAGGGTGCAATGAGTGAATTGGCGAAGTTCGTGCCGAGAGCTCATCCATTTCAGAGAGCTCTCTAAGGGCCTTTTGCATTTTGTTCATATGTGAATACCTTTAAGAATCAATAAGGGGCATCAAACGACGCCCCTTAATTATAACTTATCTCTACTCAATTTAAACTAAATTTATGCTTCAGCTTTCTTTCTCTTTCTGAAGAATCCGCCTGCGAAGCAAATAAGAACGGCAACACCTGCTACGATTGCCGAGCCTACAATACCTGAAACCGTGGTTCCAACAGCTGCTTCGCTGTCAGGGAATGCGTAGTCCGGCAGGAAAGAAGTGGTTTCCTGAATAGCTTCGGCCTTTTCCGCCACACTGCTTTCTATGCCGAAGTTATCCTCGTCAAGTCCCATGTTCTCGGCGTTTCCAAAAAGTGCCCATTCAAGTCCGTCAGGATTGGAGCTTGCAAAAAGGCTTAAGCCTCCGCCGATTACAAGGGCAGCAACACCGAGTGTAACGATGACGCTCTTTAAGGAGCCCTTCTTATCATTCTCAGAAACATTTACGTCCTGCAAGAGTTCTGATCTTGTCTCGTATACAAAAATCAGTACCGCTGAGGTAATGAGTCCTTCCACAAGACCGATTGCAAGGTGTATGGGCTGCATCAAAGCAACGAATGCGCCAAAGGGAAGCTCTGTGATTCCTGAAATGCTTGTTTCAAGCACAACGGAGAAAGCTCCCATCTGAAGAGTCACAATACAGCCGATAATGGATGCAAGAATAATTCTCCATCTCTGACCGTTTCTGCTGTCACCGAATATTTTACTTCTCATAAAGGGACGCCATATCAGGTAATAACCTATAAAGCACCCGTAAAATGCCATGTTCCAGACATTGGCTCCAAGAGCCATCAGTCCTCCGTCAGCAAAGAATAAACACTGAATTGCAAGGATTACTATCATTGATAAGAATCCTGCCTGAGGTCCAAGAAGAGCGGATAACAACATACCGCCACACATATGACCTGAAGAACCTGTTCCGGGAATCGTGTAGTTAATCATCTGTCCTGCGAAAACAAGAGCAGAAGTAACTGCCATAACCGGCAATTTCTGAGGTTCGTCGTCCTTTCTCAGTCTATTGATTGAAAATCCGGCACCTGTTCCCGAAGCTACATACATTGTAGCTGCAACAGCGGGAGCCAGTAAGGCATCTGCCATATGCATAAAGAAATACCTCCCATATAATGATATCGACTTCATTATATAGGAGGCATACCATCTTCCACAAACCCCCCGGGGGGATGTATGTGCAATTTGGGCCTGTCCCCATTTTGCACCTAAAGTATGTTAAGGATTTCCTTGCGGAGGGTTTCCTTGCGGTCACCTACCATGAGAAGGGAATTGTACTTCTCGTAGGAATCGGAGCCGAAGCTTGCAAAGAAGTCCGCGGTATCCTTACCAAGGGTGAGCTCCGTTACAAGCACTAACATCTCATTGGACTCCTCACCAAAAATCTTACTCATGGCGGCAAAGAGATTATCTAGCCTCTTTTGCTCCGTGGCCACCCTTTCTTTCAGGACTCCGATTTCACCGTTAAAAAACGTCTTTACCTCATCTGGTGTGCCGGCCTGCTTTGACAGATCTTTATAGAGCGCAATGATTCTCTTTCCCTCTGTCTTTTCTGCTGCCGTTAAGGAGCCTGCTCTTTGCTTGTCGGCAATTATCTTTTCCCTTGCCTTTACAAGGGTCTTAATATATCCTGCAATATCCTTTTCTTCTCCTGAGGTCATTCTTGAAAGGGAGGGTCTCACATCTTTTAAAACCTGCTGCCTCCTCATAATATCTTTAATCTCTGATTTAACCACATCCGAAAGAAGTCCGGTAAGGGCAAGTCTCTCATCGACTGCTGCCTTAGAGACGGCCTTCACCATCTTCTCATCAACCTTGCCTTCAAAAACACCCTCAACATCATACTGTCTCTTATATTTGTTGTAGAGGTCGTAGTAAGCTGTATATTCTTTTACCACAGTTTCATTCTTGATGTACTGACCTACAAGACTTTCCGTAACCTTCTTTCCGGACTCTTCATAGAGCTTGATAATATCGGAAAGATCTTCCCATCCTCTGGCCGTAACATAATTTTTGCCAAAAGCAGTGGTTTCTACTCCATAGAAATAATCCCTGTTTGACTCCAAGAAATTGAGAATAGAGCCGTGAAGACCTGCATCGAAGGCGTACTTTTTCCAGGCGGGATAATCAGCCTCAACCTCAATAACCTTAAGTCTGTCTAAAGTAACAACATCAAATTCCCTTACGGCCTTATTAAATTCCGGAGGGTTTCCGGCCGTTACAATTACCCAGCCTTCGGGAACTGCATGCTTTCCAAAAACCTTATACTGCAGGAACTGAAGCATGGAAGGGTAGAGGGTTTCCGAAACACAGTTGATCTCATCAAGGAATAGGATTCCTTCCTTTACCCCGCTTTCCTCCATAGTGTCATAAACCGAGGCAATGATTTCACTCATGGTGTATTCGGAGACACTGTAGTTTTTACCTGCATATTCCTTCTTCTCGATGAAGGGAAGGCCGAGGGCCGACTGTCTTGTGTGATGAGTCATGGAATAACTCACCAATGCAATATCAAGCTCTGAAGCAATCTGGCTCATAACCGCTGTCTTTCCGATTCCGGGAGCACCCAATAGGAAAATGGGGCGCTGCCTTACCACAGGAATCCTATAGTCTCCGAACTCGTCCTTTGTCAGGTATAACTGGACCGTATCTTTTATATAATCTTTAGCTTCTCTTATGTTCATTCCTCATCCTCCAATATCACTTTGATTGCCCAACCCGGCACCGGCATTCTGTACTCATCCTCCCTGTCAAAAACAAAGAGTGTGTCGTAGCGGGGCGGCGACTCGGGGTAAATTCCGTATCCGTCGGTAAAATAAATAAGGCCCTTCAGGTTCTTAATCTTTTCATCTCTGATTAACTGATCCACATATGCGAACACGGGTCTGAAGTCCGTGGCTCCGAAGCCTTTAATTTTGAAGTTGTCGGCGGCCTTCTTCAAATCGTTCTTGGATTCTATCACCGTATCTTCAGTAATTTTTGAATCACACTGAACTATGTGGACATTCAGTTTCTCCGAAAAGCTTACGGATTTCGACAGAATGTCATAGGTCTTATTTAGGAACCCTTCAACCATCTTGCCTCTTACGGAAGCAGAAGTATCGATTGCTATGACGAATTCCTTTATACGCTTCTCCTCGGCGTACTCGAGAGGTTCGATTAGGGGCATGTTTCCGTAGGTGTCAAGACCGTAGGTGTAGTAGATATAGTCGAACTCGTCGGGGTTAACCTTAATCTCTTCGCTCATCACCGCAAAGCGGTTAAGAATCTCGTCGTAATCGTAGCGCTTCTTGGTGCTTTCCTTAAGGTTCTGTAATATAGACTCCCCGCCTGTAATATCTTTGGAAAAAGACTTAAGCTCCGCCTTTACTCTCTCGGCTATTTTCTCCCAGTCTTCCTTGGTAAAAATCTCCTTGGGCTCATCCTTGTATGTGGCTCTTGGCCTGTGGGTATCAAACTTAAAGAGCTTAGCATACTTCTCCTCGGAATCGTGGGAGATGCCGCCAACCACAAACTCTCTGTACAGTGCATCAGCGGTAAGGTTTGGTACCCACTTTGAAAGGCGGCTTAGAATTATTCTTTCCTCACCATCCCTTAAAAGCGTGGCTTCGGGAATCTCCATTGAAAGAATAATATTTTCAACCGCAATGTCTGAGGCTATATTCCAGTACTTTTCCTCCGTCTTATCAAACCTGTAGGGGTGCATTAAAATTGCGTGAAAAAGCACATGAAGGAGGAGCCTCAAAGCGAATGAGGACTCCTCCTTATAATCATTTAAAAGCATATATGGATCGTAAATCAGTTTTGTGCCGTCAAAAACATAACCTTTGATTCCCACGCGGCTTTCAAAGCTTACCTTGGCCAATGCGGAATCAAAGAATCTGAAGCGAACTGTTATGGTGTCTCTTGCGAGATTTATTACCTTCTCGGCATAACTTAAAATGGTTGCTTCATCAGTCATATGTATATATTAACACATTTGCTTTCTAATATGGATACTCAGGATCTGTGGGATCCCAGCCTCTGGTGAATTCATTCGAGGTATCAATCATTGGAGGCGTAGGTTTGCCAAGAGGTCCCGCGGATTCGTAATCGTCATAGATTACAGTTCTAAAGCCTGTAGGGCAGTAAGCGTAAAGCCAGTAAATATCCGAAAGGCAGAGTCTTACGCATCCAAGACTTGCGGGAGTTCCAAGCTTATTAAACTCATCGTACTCAAGAGTATCTTCCTTTCTCTCGTAGTATCCGATGGAGTGGAACATGTATCCGCCGCTTATTCTTATGGCGTATCTTCCCCAGGTTCCGTCCACCATGTAACACCAGGGGAAACGGTCTGTGGTCTTATATGTGCCGGTTATTGTCTCATGGCCTTCTCTTCCCACACTGCAGGCAAAAGCCTTCACGGGAATTGTGTAATTTCCGTTTTCATCCTTGCCATATACGGTAACTGTGTTCATAGCTCTGTTTACAGCTACTAGATAAGGCTGCTTTCTAATTCCTGTTGCATCCCAGCCAACGCTTCCTCCCTGAGGAATGAAGTTTGTAACATCTCCGGTGAAGGGTTCGATTCCCGCAGGTCTCTCCACAGGAACGATAATCTCGGGCTCAACTCTTATAAGTCTTTCGGCGCTGGACTCGTTGTCTGAAGCGTCCTTTGCTATATATTTAATCCTGTATTCGCCGGGCTTTTCCTTATCGTATTCACCCTCTATTTCAAGGGAAGGGTTCTCGTCGATATCATCGAAAACCTGGATTCCGTTCATCAAATCAAGGGAATCTCCCTCAACAATTACAACATCAATTACTCCCCAGATTTCAGGAGGGGTAGTATCCTTCTTGCTTATTTTAATGTTGGCAAATCTGACTGTTTCGTTTCCGGCGGCATCTGAAGCCACAACCTTAAGCTTATAATCTCCCGGCTCAGTAAAATTCTGACCCTCGTAATCAAGGCTTACCTCAACGTCTGTTTCATCACTTAAGGTGTAAATCAAATCCTCCGGTGCAATCTTCTCATCCGTATAGTACTCATGGGTACCGGGCTTAACGGTAAAAGTGGGAGCTTTAGTGTCCTCCACTGTAACCTTTAAAGCCTTGATTTCCTGGCCTGCTCCGTAATATACCTGGTACTCACCAAGAATTCCTGTCTGAACCGGGTTGTCGATGTCGATGGTTTTCTCATCCACATTCTTGACGAAAGATACGTAGTCCAGGGGATCAAAGCCGTCCCCCGCCTCAATGGACAGACTGTCTGTGTTCAGATTAAACACAGGCTTTGTTGCATCAATATATAAAACATAGCCAACAAGCCCCGCTGTTATTACACCGAGGGAAGCGATTACGGCTATTATTCCTTTGTTTCTCTTCTTCTTTTCTTCCATAGCATCATCATTCTAACATATCTTTTATAAAATGAAAGATGCACATTGTTTTTTTAAAGAAACATTAATAAAATAGTCACAAAAAAACGGAGTAGAAACTCTACTCCGCATAATACTCAAGACCTTCCCGATCTTTGATTTTGAAGGATGAACGTTCCACCTCGATAAGGCCCTCATCCTGCATGGCCATTAACTCCCTTGAAAGGGACGGCCTTGTTGTTCCCAGATAGTCGGATAATTCCTCTCTGTTCATGTCAGATTTGAAGGAATCCTTTTCTCCGGCGAGATCAAGAACCCACATGGATATTCTTTCTCTGAGAGTTTTCCCTGACAGAAGATAAAGCTTCTTGGTCATCATAAAACTCTTCTTTGAGAAAATCCCCAGCATGTTCTTAACTATTGTCTGGTGTTTTCTGCATGCGTTTTCACAAAAGCCAAAGAAGAACCCAAAAGGAATCTCTAGAACCGTTACCGGTTCATTGGCAATGGCGTCGTACCAAAACTGGCTCTCATTGGAAAAAGCGAACATTTCTCCGAAAACGTCCTTCTCGTAAACTATAAAGAGAACGCTTCTTTTGCCGGTGACAAAATCCTTGGCCACCATTACGCTGCCCTTAAGGACCAGATACATGCTCTTTGGCGAATCGCCCTGTCTGAAAATATATTCGCCGGCAGCGAAGGATCTCTCCTTTGCTGCCGCGCAGGTAAGCATTTTTTTCTGTTCTTCTTCGGTAATGGAATCAAACAGTTCGCAAACCATAATTAGTAATTCTCTGCGTGTACTTCAAAGTAGCTCTGAGGATGTGCGCATGTAGGACATACATCAGGAGCCTTTGTGCCAACAACAATGTGTCCGCAGTTACGGCACTCCCAAACCTTTACTTCGCTCTTCGCAAATACTTCCTGAGCTTCCACGTTCTTAAGAAGTGCACGATATCTCTCCTCGTGTCTCTTCTCGATGGCAGCTACAAGTCTGAACTTAACTGCAAGATCCTTGAAGCCCTCAGCCTCTGCGGTCTTGGCAAAGTCCTCATACATATCTGTCCACTCGTAGTTCTCGCCGTCAGCTGCAGCAGCAAGGTTAGCAGCGGTATCACCGATACCCTCCAATTCCTTGAACCACATCTTAGCGTGCTCTTTCTCGTTGTCGGCTGTCTTTAAGAAAAGATCAGCAATCTGCTCAAAACCTTCCTTTTTAGCCTTTGATGCGAAATAAGTATATTTGTTTCTTGCCTGAGATTCTCCTGCAAATGCTGCCTGAAGATTCTTCTCGGTCTGTGTACCTGCGTATCTGCTCATTATTTATATCTCCTTTTCAATGGATTATTCAATTATTCAGTTGTTTGCTTATATACCCACAAATTCATTTAACTGATCGAGACTTAAGCCGCCGACTTTCTTGTTGGCTATCTCACCGTTCTTAAATACAAGAATAGTAGGAATACTTGCAACACCATATTTCATGGCAAGATCCTGCTCGTCGTCAACGTTTACCTTTCCAACCAGGACTTTGCCCTCTGTTGCTTCCGCAAACTTTGCGAGAGTAGGGGCAAACATCTTACAGGGTCCACACCAGGGTGCCCAGAAATCTACCACTACGGGAATATCTGATTTTAATACTGTTTCATCAAAATTACTTGCATTTAAAGCTACTTCGCTCATATTTCACCTCATGCTTTCCAGAGTCCGTGCAAGTTACAGTAAGCCAATACTTCTTTAACTGTTTCTCCTTCTTCAAGAGTAAATACACACTTGGGTGCTGTCTCGGGTTTAAGTTTTGTGAGTCTGCATCCTAAGTTGGTCTCAATAGCAACCCACTCAATATAATGCTCTGCAATCATAGGATGATCTACGCTTCCTACGTTAACAGTAACCTTGCCGTCCTTTACCTCGTAAACAGGAACGTGTTTCTCAACGGCACCGTCGCTTGTTCCGGGGATAAGCTCAGTCATCTGATCTCCACAGCAAACCATGGGAACTCCCGAACTCTTAACACTCATGACCATGTTTCCACAGTGCATGCACTTATAAATTGTCATTCTTTTGCCCTCCTTACAGTATAATGTTGTTTTCCATTGCCTATAGTATCAAATAAAAGCAAGTGCTTCTGTAACATATGTTACATTAGTTAAGATAGTCACGTCAACAATTGTTAATTTATTCTCGTAACGAATGTTACGGACTCTTTAATATTTTTTTCCTATTATATAGGTAGAAATCAAACCAATCTCACATACAGTCATTTGAAAAGGAGGTATTCACATGGCAGCAGCAAATGCATCACAGGTTAGCAATCTTGTTTCTTTACTTGATGGATACGCAGCAAAAGGCGGACATCACTTAAACGTAAACGTTCTTAACAGAGATACTCTCTACGATGCACAAAAGCATCCCGAGAAATATCCTCAGCTTACAATCAGGGTTTCCGGATATGCTGTTAACTTCATTAAGTTAACACCCGAACAGCAGGCTGACGTTATTTCAAGAACATTCCACGAGTCGGTTTAAACCCTCTCACAAACTGAATATTGAAATCTTAAACGGCGGATTTTTTGGTCCGCCGTTTTTTTGCACCATATATAAAAAATACACCTTGTATCTTTCTCATAAGTAGAATAGAATCGATTTTAACAAGTTAATTCTCTTTAACTAAACGGGGTAAATTATGAAAAACAAAAGCGGAAAGTGGAACTATCCAAGAACCAGGCTTCAGTGGCTTTGGGACAACATGGAAGGTTATCGCTTGCTCTATGGTTTCGCCATACTTGGCACGGTCGTCTACAATATTATGCAGTTGACTGTGCCTTATTTTTCTGGGCAAATTGTAGACAAGTTCTTAACCGGAGAAGGAGCAAAGGAATATCTTTCCTCCCATGGAGATGAATTTGTAAGACTTCTTATTTTAATGGTAGGCCTGACCGTCCTAAGATGTATCATTGTCTACTTTGACTGCATGGGCTATGAGAAGGTCTCCCAGCACGTGCTTTTTAAAGTAAGAAACTTTCTTTATGACAAAATACAAAGACAGGACATGAAGTTCTACAGCACCTATCGTACAGGTGATTTGATGACAAGACTTACCGGAGATCTTGATGCGGTGCGGCATATGCTTGCCTGGGTTGTAAGAATGGTGGTGGAAGCCTTTGCCCTTATTGGTGCAACAGCCATCTACTTCCTTTCCATGAACTGGCAGCTTGCCCTTTATCTTCTCATCATAGCTCCACTTATCTTCTTTATTATATATGTGTTCAAACTTCTTGTTGCTCCTTTGCACGCTTTGCTTCGTGAAAAGCTTGCTTACATGAACACTGTGGCACAGGAGAACATAGCCGGCAACAGAGTGGTTAAAGCTTTTGCCAGAGAAGACTATGAAATAGAGAAGTTTGACGATTGCAACTCAGACTTCAGGGATACCAACAAGAAAACAGCGTTTGTCTGGCTGAAATTCTATCCCTACGTTGAGACCCTCGCCAACGCACTTTCGGTTATCTTAATTCTTGTGGGCGGTCTTTTCCTTATAGAAGGAAAACTGTCCATGGGTGAGTACGTTGCTTTCTCGGGTCTTATCTGGGCAATTGCCAACCCCATGAGACAGCTTGGAAACGTCATGAATGAATTCCAGAGATTCTCTGCTGCCTCCGCAAAGGTTATGGAGATTTATTACTCTGCCCCCGACATTGTTGATGCCCCCGATGCCATCGACAAACCCGAAAGATTCAAAGGCGAAATTGAATTCAGGAATGTTTCCTTCATGTACTCCGACGGAAAGCTTCCTGTCCTTGAGCATATTTCATTTACAGCCAAGCCCGGGGAAACCATCGCAATTATGGGCGAAACCGGCTGTGGTAAAACCTCCCTTATCCACTTGATTCCCAGGTTCTACGAACCCATTGAAGGCGAAGTTCTTGTGGATGGAATAAATGTAAACAGACTGAAGCTTTCACAGCTTCGTAAGAATATCGGCCTTGCTACCCAGGATGTGCTTCTTTATTCCGACACCATAGACGGAAACATTGCTTATGGCGACAGCGAGATAACAAAGGAGCAGGTGGTGCGTTTTGCCAAATACTCTGTAGCATCTGATTTCATTGCAAAGATGCCTGAGGGCTACGACACCATAGTGGGAGAGAGAGGCGTAGGTCTCTCCGGCGGTCAAAAACAAAGAATCTCTCTTGCGAGAGCCCTTGCGGTAAGACCCTCCATTCTGATTCTCGATGACACAACATCTGCCGTGGACCTTGAAACCGAGAAAGAAATTCAGGAAAGTCTCCGTCATTTGGACTTCCCTTGTACCAAGATAATAATTGCTCAGCGTATCTCCACCACCAAGGATGCAGACCAGATTCTCATTATGGAACACGGCGAGATTACCGAACGCGGAACCCATGAAGAGTTAATCAAGAAGGGCGGATACTACGCCGAGCTGGTTAAGCTTCAGACCGGTGCCTAGGAAAGGAGGGAGATTAAATGGCAAGAAGAAATACCTATAAAGAAGACGAAATATTAGAAACACCATTTGACATACGACATCTCCTTCGGGCTTCCGAATATATTAAGAAGCACGCCGGCAAGATGATTCTGGCCTTCTTCCTTTCGGGAATAGCAGGAATAGCTGCTCTCTTTGGTCCGAAACTCGTTCAGCTGGCCTTGGATGAAGCCATTCCGGCAAAAGATGTTCATATGCTATACAGGCTGGTTATATATGCAGTGACTTTTTATGTTATCAGCGTTATTTTCTCCACCATAAGAAGCCGAATCATGGTTAACGTCAGCCAGGACATAATTTATCAGATACGTACAGATCTTTTTAAGCATCTGCAGAAACTTCCCTTTCAGTATTATGATGACAGGCCCCACGGAAAAATCCTTGTCAGAGTTGTTAACTACGTAAACTCTGTTTCGGACATGTTAAGTAACGGTCTTATAAATGTAATCCTGGAAATCTTCAACCTTATATTTATCGTTGTTTTCATGTTCTTAATCGACGTTAAGTTGAGCCTTGTTGTACTTGCAGGTGTACCGGTTCTTGCAGTTTTCATGTTCTGGATTAAGAATAGGCAAAGGGTGGCATGGCAGCAGGTTTCCAACAAGAACTCAAACTTAAATGCATACCTTCAGGAAAACATCGTAGGTGCCAGAATCACACAGATTTTTGCAAGAGAAGATGAGAACGCTGAGATTTTTAAAGAGTTATCAGGCAGATGTCGTAAGACCTGGATGAAAGCCGTAAGCTACTCAACTCTTGTATGGCCGGGAATCGATACCATCTCCGTTATAGTAAGAGCAGCAATTTTCGTTTTCGGTCTCGTAATCTTTTCCGGCGGTAACGAAACTTTAGGTACCATTGTTGCAGTATCAAGTTACGCTTCAAGATTCTGGCAGCCCATAATGAATCTCGGTAACATCTTTAACAACTTCATAAACAACATGGCTTACCTGGAGAGAATATTCGAAACAATGGATGAACCCGTTGAAGTTGACGATGCTCCCGACGCTGTAAAGATGAAAGATATAACCGGCGAAGTAACCTTCGAAAATGTTTCTTTCTCTTACGAACCCGGTAAGGAGATACTTCACAATGTTTCCTTTACTGTTAAGCCCGGCGAAAGTGTTGCGTTAGTCGGTCCCACCGGAGCGGGAAAGAGTACCATAGTAAGCCTGATTTCCCGTTTCTACAATGTGGACAGCGGAAGAATTCTTATCGACGGACAGGATATTTCGAAAGTAACGTTACAATCCCTTCGTTCTCAAATGGGAATAATGCTTCAGGACAGCTTTATTTTCTCGGGAACCATTGAAGATAATATAAGATACGGCAAGCTTGATGCTTCCGAAACAGAAATAAGGCGGGCAGCCAAAACAGTCTGTGCCCATGATTTCATACGAAACATGTCAAATGGATACCACACAGAGGTTAAGGAGAGAGGTGCTCTTTTGTCACAGGGTCAAAAGCAGCTTATCTCCTTTGCAAGAACCCTGCTTTCGAACCCTTCAATTCTTGTTCTCGATGAAGCGACCTCAAGTATTGACGTGCAAACTGAGAAAGCTCTTCAAAAGGGTCTGGACGCAATGCTTTCCGGAAGAACCAGCTTTATCATTGCTCACAGGCTCTCAACAATTACGAAATGTGACAAGATAATGTACATAAATGATGGCGGAATCACCGAATGCGGAAGTCATGATGAACTTATGGCCAAAAAAGGTGATTACTATCATCTCTATACCGCCCAGATGGAAGGTTTGGAGGTCGGTTAAGTAATTAGTTAAGTAAATGGACTCTTAAACGATTAAGGCAAAAAGGCGTTTATCCTATGATATTCGCCTTTTTTTATGTTTTTCACAGTAATTTTTCATAAAATCTTTCTCTCGTATTTGTTCAAATCGGCCAAAAATTTCAAATATGCACAAAACTTCTCTTTTCTAAGTTGATTTTAAGGTTAAAGTGTTGTATATTATGAGTACGAAATCGATTAAGAAACATTATAGTTCATTAGCAGCGACTTAGGAGACAAATATGAAAGGTTTTTTACATAATACCTGGAAAAACAGGAACCATGTATTGATGGCACTTCCTGCTTTTCTGATTTTGTTCTTTATAATGTATGTTCCCATGAGCGGTCTTATTCTTGCGTTTAAGAAGTTTGACTACCAGGCAGGAATCTTCGGAAGCCCTTGGGTAGGTTTGGACAACTTTAAGATGCTCGTTGCATCCAAGAGTAAGTTCTACAGCATTACAAAGAACACTGTTCTTTACTATTTTCTTTTTACAGCGGTAGGAACATTCTTAAATGTTGCTCTTGCCATTGCTCTTGACAGACTCTTCTTTAAGAAGCTTGCCAAGACAATGCAGACAATCATGATTGTTCCCGTATTCATTTCTTACGCAGCTGTAAACTTTATTGCGTACGCATTCATCAGTACCGATACAGGTATCATCAACAATACCTTGGGTACAAGCACCAGATTCTATTCAACGGCTGCACTTTGGCCCTGGATTCTTTTGATCATCAAGATTTGGAAAGATACCGGTTACGGTTCAGTATTATATATGTCAGTTCTTGCCGGTGTAGACTCTGAACTTTACGAAGCAGCAGAGATTGACGGTGCCAACAAGTGGCAGAGCATATGGCATATCTCAATTCCCAGTCTGATTCCTATGATTACCGTTATGTTACTTCTTTCAGTAGGTAACATTATGAGATCTGACACAGGTCTTTTCTATCAGGTAACCAGAAACAGCGGAATGCTTTATGATACAACTCAGGTTTTGGATTCCTACATCCTTAACGCAATCATGAAGAGTGCAAACTTTGGTTTCACCGCCGCTTCATCTTTGTTCCAGTCAGTTATCGGTCTTCTCTTAATGCTTCTTGCTAACTTCACAGTTCGCAAAGTAGCTCCCGAGAACGCATTATTCTAAGGGAGGGACGAAGATGAGTAAGAAAAACAAGAATTTGGATTTAGCCCCTTCAAGACATGAGAAAAAAGGATTTGGCCAGTACGTATTGGCTTTAGTTCTCCTTATTTATACACTGTTTTGTTTTTTACCTATTGAAATTGTTCTGGTTTCTGCTTTTGCAGATGAGATGTCCATTACAGACAACGGATTTAAGTTCATCCCTGTTAAATGGTCTATGAATGGTTTCAACGCCGTAATGAAATATGGTAAACAGCTTTTTGTATCCTACGGTGTAACTATTTTCGTTACAGTAGCAGGAACAGCTTTGGGCCTTTTGGTAATGAGCATGTATGCTTACGCCATCAGCCGTCCCGATTTTAGATTATCAAAGTTTTTATCAATCTTCCTGTTGATTCCTATGCTTTTCAACGGAGGTACTCTTTCAGGATACATTGTATTCACATCCATGTACGGATTGAAGGACACTCTTGCAGTATTGATTCTTCCTTTGATGGTAACCACCATGAACGTTATCATTTTGAGAACCTATATTGCCAACAGTATCCCCAAGGAATTGATGGAAGCAGCCAAGATTGACGGTGCCGGAGACTGGAGAACCTTCTTCCAGATTACGTTCCCTCTCCTTAAGCCCTCACTTGCAGCAGTTGGTTTCATGATGGCTACTTCATATTGGAATGATTGGCAGAACGCTTTGATTTTCATTACTTCCGATAACAAGAAGCCTTTACAGCTTTTACTTATCAGCATTCAGAAGAGTATTGAGTTCCTTTTGAACAACACCAACGTTCCTTCAGTTGTTAAGGCTGCCATGGGTGGAACAATTCCTCAGTACTCAGCAACAATGGCAACCGTTCTTGTAGTAGTAGGACCTATCGTTATCGTATATCCCTTCTTCCAGAAGTACTTTATCAAAGGTCTTACAGTCGGTTCGGTTAAAGGTTAATAACATGAATGAACCCTTCATTTTTGAAGGTTCAGATAAACTTTTCTTATTCCAAAAGGAGGATAACATGAAAAAGAAAGTCGTTTCACTGTTAATGGCTGCAGCCATGACAATGACAATGCTTGCAGGTTGTGGTAGCACAAACGCAGGCGCAACAACAAACAACACAGAAACAAAGACAGAGGAAGCTGCTCCTGCAACAACAGAAGAAGCAACCGAGTCTACAGCATCAGGTGATGTTGTTACTGTAAGAATGATGAGAAACTGCTTCAACGTAGTTCCTGATTCAGCTAGAACCAAAGAGGTTCAGGACGCTATCAACGCTTACATCGCTGATAAGATCAACGTACAGATCGAGCTTCAGGATATCAGCTCAAACGAGTACGCTGAAAAAGGTAACCTTGCAATCGCTAACAACGAAGTTGACCTTTTCTGGACAGCTTCATGGCTTGACACAATCGGAACAAAGCAGCTCTTTGCTGCAAACGCTTGTAAGGATATCACAGATCTCCTTCCCGGCACAACTCTTTATGATTCAATGGATTCCAAGCAGTGGGAAGCTTCCAAGTATGCAGGAAAGAACTACTACATCCCTGTTTACAAGGATAACGTTGAAGGTTACAACGTAATGCTTCGTAAGGATCTTGTTGACAAGTACGGCGTAGACGTTGCTTCCATCAAGACTCTTAAGGATTTAACTCCTGCTCTTGAGGCATTCAGTGCAGAAGGTCTTCCTTACACATACCTTACACAGAGAACAGCTATGTTCTATCGTTACTACATCGACAGCTTTGATTTCTTCACAGGTGACTCTGCTTCTTCATGGGTTGCTGTTGACAGAGATACAGATGAAGTAGTTAACACAGTTCTTTCTGACGAGTACAAAGAGTTCACAACACTTATGGCTGAGTGGGCTGAGGCTGGATACCTTTCAGAGGATGACGCTACAAAGACCACAAACGACAACACCATCCAGGGTGACAAGTGGGGCGTTTCATGGTGGACAGATATTCCCAACAACGCAGAAGCAAACGGACGTTACAACAGAGAAGTTGTAATGGCTAAGGTTACAAAGAACTACATGCACACAGATTCTTGTCTTGGTTCTTGCTACGCTATCGCTGGTACAGCATCTGACGAAGCAGCTAAGGCAGCTATCGAGTTCATGGGTCTCCTTTACACAGATAAGACTCTTGCTGATATGTATACTTACGGTATCGAAGGAACAGACTTCAACTACGACGCTGATGGTTACGTAGAGAAGGTTGCTGATGCTTCTTACAACCACTCAATGTGGGAGTCAGCAAACGCAACAGTTGTAACAGCTGAGTCTACATCTCCTTACACAGCTCAGATGTACCTTGACTTCAACAACGGCGCTGAGATTTCATGTGCTAACGGATTCCAGTTCGATAAGACACCTGTTGAGGGTGCTTACACAGCTTGCTGTGACGTTATGAACGAGATCGGTTTCGCTCTTGAGAACGGTGCATTCCCTGTTGACCAGGTTGAGGATAAGATTGCTGAGTACGAAGCAGCTCTTGAGGAAGCTGGCGTTAACGATGTTATCGCTGAGTTCCAGAGCCAGTACGATGCATGGAAGGCTACTAAGTAATTAGTTTCCTGAAACATCAATCTTAAAACTAAAGGCTATGGCAAGTTTCTTGCCATAGCCTTTTTAAATAATACAGGCATAATAAAAGAGCCCATATCGGGCTCTTTTCTATATCTGTTTAACTGTGCTTCCTTCTATTAATTTACCGGGAACTGTAATCTGTTTAGGAAGCCAAAGTGTAGGATGTTCTATGTTCTCAATCAGCTGTCTGGCAGCCTCTTCACCCATGAAGGTGGCATCCTGTTGATATGTGGTAAGCTTGGGTCTTAACATCTGTGAAAGAAGGATTCCATCATATCCCACAACGCTCATATCATCGGGAATTGAAAGACCTGCCTTCTCTAAAACATTCATTCCGCCGATATAAGAGAAATCATCGGGGTAGAAAATACATGTGGGTCTGTCATTAAGCTCCAAAAGCTTCCTGGTTGCAATAGCAGCCGCCTTCGGATTATGATAGTCACCCCTTATTACATATTCAGGTTTAATGCCTATTCCAAGGTCTGCACAAGTCTTATAAAAGCTTGCCATACGCCTCTGGGTAACGGAAGTCTCCTCACCATGAATGTAGGCTATCTTTCTGTGGCCCTTGCTGTAGACGTAATTAACAAGTTCCTCCATTCCCTTTACGTTATCTGAAACAATGGATGTTCTGTTATTGAAAACATAGTCCAAAGTAACAGTGGGAATTTCGCTGTTAACAAGCTTTATTACTGCAGGATCCTCGAAGTCAACGGAGGCGATTATTACTCCGTCACACTGTCTGTATTTGGCATGTTCATAGAAGTCCATGCCGGTGGTTCCTATATCTCTTGAAATAAATGTGATGTCGTAGCCCAGCTTCTCTGCCATGGACTTGGCACTCTCAAGAATCTTGGAGAAATACTCATGAGCCAAACCGCTCTGAGTTTTATCTACAAACAAAACTCCCACATTCTGGCTTCTACCGGATTTAAGAGTTCTGGCGGTAGCATTAGGGTAATAACCCATTTCTCTGGCTGTTTTCCTGATAAATTCAGCTGTTTCCTTGCCAATATCGCTATGTCCGTTAATAGCTTTACTTACAGATGCTCTTGATACGTTGCACCTCTTGGCTATATCTGCCAGTGTAACCATGTTCAAACCCTTCTGAATTCATTGCTTAATCGTTTTCGCTTTTTTTATTATAAACATGAATATTTATCCAGTCAATTAGCTGATTTGCCTAATCTTGCTGGCATTTTTAGTTACTTATCACGAATTTAGGTTTTTTTCGTAGATTTCTAAAAAACATCTTTACATTTGCGTATTCTTGCATCTATAATAAAATCATGAACTTAAACGATTTCGTAACCGATTATATCACTAAATAGGAGAAGTATATGAAGTACGGATTTTTTGATGATGTTAATAAAGAATACGTAATCACAAGGCCCGATACTCCCTTGCCTTGGATTAACTACCTTGGAAATGAAGGATTCTTTTCTCTTATTTCCAACACCTGCGGCGGTTATTCTTTTTACAAAGATGCTAAATTAAGAAGAATCACCAGATTCCGTTACAACAACGTTCCTGCGGATGCAGGCGGAAGATGCTTTTATATCAAGGACGGTGATACCGTTTTCTCTCCCGCTTTTCTTCCCGCAAAGACTCCTCTCGATTCCTACACATGCCGTCATGGTATGGGTTACTCAGTATTCGAGGGTAAGAAGAACAACGTTACTGCCACATTAACCTGCTTCGTTCCTCAGGGTAAGAACTGTGAGCTTCAGAAACTTGTAGTTAAGAACGAGTCCAACGAGACCAAGAACCTTAAGATTTATTCAGCAGTTGAATGGTGTCTTTGGAATGCAGTAGATGACTCCACCAACTTCCAGCGTAACTGGAATATCGGTGAGGTTGAGATTGAAGGCAGCACTGTTTATCACAAGACAGAATACAGAGAGCGTCGTGATCACTACGCTTTCTATACAGTAAATGCTCCCATTGCAGGTTTTGATACTGACAGAGACTCTTTCCTTGGTCAGTTCAATTCATGGGATACACCCGATACCGTTAAGGAAGGAACCAACAAAGGAAGCGTTGCTTCAGGTTGGGCTCCCATCGCAGCATTAAGAATCGATGAGACTCTTAAAGCCGGCGAGGAGAAGACCTTTATCTATCAGCTTGGTTACATTGAGAACCCCGTGGAAGAGAAGTTCGAGAAGAAGGGTGTTATCAATAAGAAGAAAGCTCATGCTCTTATGGATGAGTTTAAGACTACAGAGCAGTTTGATAAGGCTTTGGCTGATCTTAACGCTTACTGGGATACTCTTCTTGGAAGATTCAATGTTAAGTCTTCCGAAGAGAAGTTAGACAGAATGATTAACATCTGGAACCAGTATCAGTGTATGGTTACTTTCAACCTCTCACGTTCCGCTTCCTATTACGAGTCAGGTACCGGTCGTGGAATGGGCTTCAGAGATTCATGTCAGGATTTACTTGGTTTCATGCATCTCATCCCTGAGAGAGCAAGAGAGAGAATTATCGATATCGCTTCCATCCAGTTTGAAGATGGTTCCACATATCACCAGTACCAGCCCCTCACAAAGAGAGGTAACGGAGATATCGGTGGAGGATTCAACGACGATCCTTTGTGGCTTGTAGCTTGTACAGCTGCCTACATCAAGGAGACCGGTGATGCCACAATCCTTGATGAGCCCACACCTTTCAACAATGTTGAAGGTTCCGAGAAGCCTCTTATGGAGCACTTAAGAAGAAGTGTAAGATACATTATGGAGCACAAAGGTCCTCACAATCTTCCCCTCATCGGCCGTGCCGACTGGAACGATTGCCTTAACCTTAACTGCTTCTCAAATACACCCGGCGAAAGCTTCCAGACCGCATCCAACTTTGAAAGCGGCAAGGCTGAATCCGTATTTATCGCAGGTATGTTTGTAAACTACGGTAAGGATTACGCAGATCTTTGCGAAAGATACGGAAGCAAGGAAGAAGCTGCCGAAGTTCGTAAAGCCGTTGAAGAGTGCGAGAAAGCCGTTATGGAATACGGTTGGGACGGAGAATGGTACAAGAGAGCATATGATGCTTTCGAGCGTCCCATCGGAAGTAAGGAGAATGAAGAAGGTCAGATTTACATCGAGCCCCAGGGTATGTGTACAATGGCAGGTATCGGTGGAGCAGAGGCCGGACGCAAAGCTCTTAATTCCGTAGAGAAGTACTTAACAAATGAGTTTGGTGTAGAATTACTTCACCCTTGTTATACAGAGTATCATGACTATCTCGGAGAAATCTCCAGCTATCCTCCCGGATACAAAGAGAACGGTTCAGTATTCTGTCACAACAACTCATGGATCGTTATGGCTTATGCTAAACTTCACGATGGTAACGGAGCATTCAAGTCCTACACAAGACACGCTCCCGCATACATTGAAGATAAGTCAGAAATTCACCGCACTGAGCCCTATGTTTACAGCCAGACAATTGCAGGCCGCGATGCCGCAAACTTTGGAGAAGCTAAGAACAGCTGGCTCACAGGTACTGCTGCATGGACATTCGTAGCAGCAAGCCAGGGTATCATCGGTATCCTTCCCGACTATGACGGACTTAAGGTTGAGCCCAACATTCCCGACTCCATGGACGGATATCATGCAAAGAGACTCTACAGAGGAGTTCTTCATGACATCACCGTTAAGAGAGCAGATGCAGCTCACAAAGCCGGCATGACAGTTGACGGAAAAGAAGTTGAAGGAAATGTAATTCCCTTCGACGGTTCAAAGAAAACTTGCGAAGTCTTTCTTTACATATAATTCCCTTTATTAGAAGTTCAAGTAGGAGAAGCACCCCCCAAAAAGGGGTGCTTTTTCTGTATAAGAAAAGCCCTTAAGTGACAATCACTTAAGAGCTTTGTTTATGTACTCTATAACATTTATCTTGCTAAGGACCTTACGCTTTAATTCAGGTTCCAGAGTTCCGAACAAATCTCTGTATTCAACCTGGGAGTTATGTCTGATTCTCTTTAAAAGCTCCGTGTCTCTCTTCTTTCTTTCCTCTTCTCCTTTTGGATAACCCTGACCGAAGGGTTCAGAAAAGAGTTTGGCTATAGTGGCTTCACAGTTCTCTTCTCCGGCCCAAGTATATTCCTCACCTAAGGGTAATGAAACAGCATTTCCGTTGTTAATCTGTGCAAAAAGATAAGCGTCCATTGGTGTGGGGGCATAACCGCAGATAACTCCGGGCATGCTGTTACAGGCAAGCATCATTCCCTGTCCCGAAGAGCAGCCTGTTACCACAAAATCAACTGCCTTGGTTGAAAGAAGCATTCCAATCAATACAGAAATCTCGATGTAACTGTACTTGATTTCCTCTTCAGGAAAGCAGCCAAAGTTAATTACCTCTGCATCTTTGGCATATTTCTTTGTGAGTGAATAAAGAAGTTCATTTTTCCCGGCCTGGGAACTTGCCTGAATAACTCCAATTCTCATATTAGTCCACCAATGTTTTAAGCAATAGCTCGAATCTTACTCCGTAATCGTTTGTAGGATTCTTGATTGTCTCACCGATAGTATTTGATACATAATCTGCTGCTGCCTGAGCAGATTTAAATATCTCGTCAGTTTTGAGATAGGTTCCGGTAAACACCGAAGCAAAGAGGTCGCCGGTACCTGCAAAGGACCCGGGATATCTTTTAGCTCTGGCATAGAAGATGGAGCCGTCCTTATATACGCAAGCGCCTGTATACTCCGGATCATCACTTACACCCGTCAATATGACGGTCTTAGGTCCCAGATGTGCACATTTCATAAGTATGAAGAAATAATCCTGTTCCGTTAAATCCTCTCTGTAGGGGAACTTGGCCAGTAAACATGCCTCAGTGAGGTTTGGAAGGATAATGTCAGCATGAGAGCAAAGTTCTCTGGTTGCATTCACATAGTCATCATCAAAACCAGCGTACAGCTTTCCGTGATCTCCCATAACCGGATCGATTATCACCGGTGCACCCTCTTTAAGGAGATTATTCTTAATAAACTCCACCGTCTCTATATGCTTCCTGTTTCCAAGATAACCGGTATACAATGCATCAAAGGTTATGTTGTTATCCTGCCAGGATTTGCAAATTTCAGGAAGAGTATCCGCAAAGTCTCTCTTAACCACGTTCTTGAAGCCACCGGTGTGAGTGGAGAGAATCATGGATGGTAAAATGCAGGTCTCTACTCCCATGGCTGAAAGCACGGGAAGCGCAATGGTGATTGAGCACTGGCCCACGCATGAGATATCCTGAAAAGTAAGTATTCTCTTGTTGCTCATTTTAAATAGTTCTATCCTTTTTTTCTTATATTATACATCAACATTCCGAAAGTAGGTATTTCCATTTACAATCATAGTCCTTGGTTGAACATCAAATGTATGAGAAGAATAAATTATTAATTATTCATTAAGTCAATCGTATTGTATTGATTTGGTTAGGAACAGTATGTTATTTTTCATATTAAGGGTTAATAATATCTCGTTATATTGCGTAAAATCGGGACTCTACTTTTCGTCGATTGCATTTACTCCTTAATTGTATGATTCTGTAGATGATCCCTATCAATGAAGCAGGTGATCTAGTGGACAATGTTAAGTTTGGTTGTTTTATTTCTGAATTAAGAAAGGAGAAGGGTTGGACCCAACTGGAATTAGCAGAGAAAATCCATGTAACTGATAAAGCAGTATCAAAGTGGGAAAGAGGAGTTGGTTTTCCCGACATTAAGTTAATCGAACCTCTCGCCGATGCACTGGATGTAAGCTTAGTAGAAATTATGCAGTCCCGCAAAAATCCAAGTTCAGATTCAATGTATGATGATTGCTCAGATTCTCTATCAAAAATAATCGATGTTGCTGAATATCAGAGAAAGATTGAAAGAAAAAATGAAACAATTTGCGGTGCAATTATTGTTATTCTCATTTCATTGATTTTTCTTTTTGATAGCCTTAAACCCGAAGGAATGGTTATGATTCTCCTTCCTTTTGTTATCTTGGGTTTGGGAATTTTCGCTGTAGTATCTGGTTTGCGTAGAATTAAAAATGGAGAAAAAGCTTTGGCAAGGATAATAATAGGAATTATCGCGATTTTATCCCCTTTACTTATTTTTTCTTTTTTATATTTCCTACCTAGATTTGGCGGTCCAATCCCTAAATAAACTAAAAGGAGGGAGGCCATGAATTCACTTTACTTAACAATGACGTATTTGCCATATGTCTTCGGTGTAGCCGGAATCATTCTTTTTTTCTCATATGTGTTAATACGTATTCTTAAAAAGAAAGATTATCGATTTCTTCTTTTTTTTGCTTGCATTCTAACTGCCTTATTTATTTTAGCTTTTTTAGGCTATTACATAATAGGTTATTTAGGAATTGGTCCAGTAAGTAAATAAATAGATTTGCATATCCTGCTTGTGTTGATGGGGGCAATAAATAACTTGGAGGTATGCAATGAAAAAGCAAGTTTTTACGACTTTATTATCTGTTGTCATTGTAATGACAACTCTCTTACATGGGGAAATTGCTCATGCACAACCAGTAAATGAGTCTGGTATAAAATATGATGAAAACAAACAATCAGCAGATTTGCCAATAAAGATTACCGGCAATATGAATCCTGTCTTGATTGACACTTATGAAGATGAAATCAATATGTCTGATGCTGAAGCATTAAAATTATATCAAGAATACTTGATAAAGACGAAGAGTAAATCCCTCAAAAAAGGCAAAAGTATAAATGTTTCATCTATCGATAAAATAGACAGTTTTGTTGATTACGCCGTTGAAAATAAAATAATAGAAAATAATCCCGTTCAAAGAGCCGCCCTTACAAAAGCTATCATAAGAGCAGAGTTTAAGGTTGTGGTGATAGGCGGAGAAAAAGCTGGATATAGAACAGCTTCTTCACTTTTATCACATTCACTTCAAGATTATCCCAGAGATTTGGAATTTGAAACTAACTCTTATTGCGCGTCGCAGATAAAAGGCAGCAGCGAATTTCGGCAAATACTAAACAATTTCAGAAATATCGTTCGTTTTAAAAATGTAAATAGCTATGAACTATACAGCAAAACTTCATTCACAAACAACAAGGACTTGTATTTAGCTTTACATAATGTGGATTATATAATATCTGGTGTTCGCCAGGGAAGCAGTTGGAGAGTTACTGTCACAATTAAAGATACCTACAATTTTGAAAAACAGCCTTGGCAAAACAATATGTCTAGTAGCGATGTCGTTACTGCAATAAATAATTACGCTGCTTATGCTCAATCAATGAGGGCAATAGTGCCATATAAAATTAAAATAATGATTCAAACTACGATCAATAATTAGAAGGCAAAGTGGTTCTAGACGTCAATCGTCTAGAACCACTTTTGTTTTTTTCTTTTAAATCATTCCTGTGACTTAGATTTTGATTTCGCCAGGCTTAGTCACGCTTTTTTGAGACTTTTTTGTTATTCAGCCTCTTATTTGCCTTAATATGTAAAAGTTTTGTGCCTAAATCGCGATACGTGCTGTGGTTTAGGTACACACTCTATCAATTATCTGTGACCTAGCACACAGATTTGTTGTCATTAGTCACAACAGCCTCTTTTTCTGCCATCTCAATTTTTGAAAGGCCTCAGCATCTATTTTACGTATTTTCACCGTAGATTATTTTTATATTATGAGTATATTCTACATTTCTCGGCGATAGCTTCGAATTCCTTGGACTCCTTGGCCCAGATTTCTTTAAGCTTATCAAGGCTTAACTTTCCGTTTATGTAATCGGTAACGGTTTCATCACCTGAGAGAGAAGAGAGTCTTGCAACATCCGCGTACTTAACAAATTCCACATCCTTCGGATATAAATCAAAGAAGGTTTTCAAGGTGATGATTGCGGGATACAGGAAATCCAGTCTGTCATTAAGAGGAATAAACTCCACTCCATAGCAGGTTTTCCCGGCATGTTTGGACCAGAAGGGTGTGAAGGCTCTGGGACGGATTGCCACATCCTCGCAGTCTATTCTCTTTCGAAGCTCCGGAATGAACTCGTCCATGTTTACAAAGGGTGCACCGTAAATCTGGAAGGGAGCTGCCGTTCCTCTTCCCTCGCTTATATTGGTGGCTTCAAAGAAGCAGCCACCAACATAGCAAAGGTTGGAATTGAAAGTATGGATGGAAGGGGAAGGAAGATTCCAAAGCTGACCTGTGGCGGTCCACTTCATGTCTTTCTTATATCCTTCCATGGGTATAACGTTGTAATCCAAATCAAGCTTTAAGTAGCTTAAGAAGTATTTACCAAGTTCTCCGGGTGTAAGGCCGTATCTGATGGGAAGTTCGTAATCCCCCACAAAGCTTGAAAGTTCCTTCTTCATTCTGTTTCCGGCAATTTTCTTGCCTAAGGGGTTGGGACGATCAAGAACAACAAACTTTATTCCCTTGCCTGCTGCCGCCTTCATGCAGTATGCAAGAGTATAAATATATGTATAGTATCTGAGTCCCACATCCTGGATATCATAAACAAGAACATCCAGCCCATCAAGATCTTCTGATGTGGGCTCCTTTCTGTCTCCATAAAGTGAAATGATAGGGGTCTTATACTTTGGATGAATGCTGTTATCTACGGATGCGCCATCCATTGCTCCGTAAAGTCCATGCTCGGGAGTAAAAAGCTTAGCCACTTCATAACCTGCTGCCGCAAAGACATCCATATCCTCTGTAAGCTTGCTGCTTACTCCTGAATAGTTGGTAATAAGACCGATTTTCTTTCCGGCAAGAAGCTTCTTATACTCGCCAATTCTGTCTATTCCAAGTTTAATCATAATTACTCCTCCGGTCGTTTGTAGAACTGACCTGATATTTCTTCCGTTCTTAATGTATTGACAAAAGCTTCGGGATCTACTTTCTTGATAGCCCTTACAACTTTCTTATATTCTTCTCTTGATACTACTGAATAAACCACATTTCTCTCGCAGTGCTCATAAGAACCTTCGCCCTCTATAAGAGTTGCGCCGTGGCTTGTAAGATCACTGATGATTACACAGATTTCCTCAGGTTTGTTAGTTACTATAAATAAGGTTTCCTTCTGATATCTGGTATATAAGGTGTGGAGAACCTGGGTGGATGCATACTGGAAAATAATGGAATAAAGGGCCTTATCCCAACCAAAGAGTAAACCTGCACTTCCAAGGATTACTACATTTATGGCAAGAATCATGTTCCAGGAATCCATTCCCTTTCTGTCAGAAAAGAAAATTGCCAGGAAATCAGTTCCTCCCGATGTAGCTCCCTGAATAAGACAGATACTGATTGCCAGTCCGTTAATGATTCCCCCGAAGATACTTACAAGCAAAGTATCATAGGTTATTGCATATGTAGGAAGTACATCGGAAAAGATACCTGTCATGAATATCATATATACCGAGTAGATAGTAAATTTCTTTCCTATATATCTGAATCCGATATAGATGGGGATTGCATTAAGAATGATGATAACGAGAGTGTAGGGAAGCTCTATGTTAAACCAAAGCTCTGCCACACGTCTGATAAGTACAGTGATACCCGTTGCACCGCCAGGGTATAATCCCCCTGCTTCAACAAAGGTATTGATATTTGCTGCCATCAGAAGAGCAGCAAACGTTATTACTATGATCTTCCTTAGCTTTCTTATTGCAGGATTTACAATTGTCTTTGCCATAATAACCCTCTCATATGCTCTATAATAACATTGTATCGAAAAAAAATCCAGCAATTTTTAGTTTCTTTGAAACTTTATGTCAGATTGTATCATTGTATACAGAGCTAGGTCCTTGACTTTTGCGCGTCAAAGTGTTAACTTATACAAAGACAGTTTATCGCTTTAACGCAAAAAATTGATTATTAAAAGGACGGAATTGACATGCCTGTTACAGAGTTTCTTGAAAGAAATGCCAAACTGTATCCCGATGAAATTGCTCTTGTTGAGCTGAATCCGGAGCAGCCTGATACCAGACGTACAACCTGGAAGGAATATGACCTTATTAGACCTACCGGTTTCGAAGCTTACAGAAGAGAGATCACATGGAAGGTTTTTGATGAGAAAGCTAACCGTTTTGCCAATCTTCTCCTTGCAAGAGGAATAAAGAAAGGCGATAAGGTTGCCATTATCATGTACAACTGCCTTGAGTGGCTTCCCATTTATTTCGGTATTTTAAAGAGCGGCGCCATTGCTGTTCCTTTCAACTTCAGATATGACGCAGATGAGATTCTCTACTGTGCCGAGCTTGCCGAAGTAGACATGATAGTTTTTGGTCCCGAGTTCATCGGACGTATGGAAGCTAATGCCGAGAAATTAAGCAAGGGTCGACTTCTTTTATTTGTTGGTGACGGATGCCCCAGCTTCGCCGAAAGCTATAGAGAGCAGGTTGCGGATTGCTCCAGTAAAGCTCCTAAGGTTGAGATTACCGAAGATGATTTTGGCGCTATTTATTTCTCCTCAGGAACCACAGGTTTCCCCAAAGCCATTTTGCATAAACATCAGTCTCTCACACAGGCTGCAGAAATGGAGCAGAAGCATCACGAGACCGGAAGAGAAGATAACTTCCTTTGTATTCCTCCCCTTTATCACACCGGTGCCAAGTTCCACTGGATGGGCAGTCTTGTGGCAGGAAGTAAGGCAGTTCTCCTTAAGGGAGCAAAGCCCGAAACCATCTTGCAGGCTGTATCCAAAGAACATTGTACAATTGTATGGCTCCTTGTTCCCTGGGCACAGGATATACTTGATGCCCTTGACAGAGGCGATTTGAAGTTAGAAGATTACGAACTTGATCAGTGGAGATTAATGCACATCGGCGCACAGCCCGTTCCTCCTTCACTCATCAAGCGCTGGAAAGAATATTTCCCTAAGCATCAGTACGATACAAACTATGGTCTTTCAGAATCCACAGGTCCCGGTTGTGTACACCTTGGAATGGAAAACATAAATAAGGTAGGTGCCATCGGTGTTCCCGGTTACAGATGGGAGTGCAAGATCGTGGATGAAAATGATAAAGAAGTTACCGGCGACGGTGTCGGCGAACTCTGTGTCAAAGGTCCCGGCGTAATGACCTGCTATTACAACGATGAGAAATCAACCAAAGAGGTGCTCAAGGACGGTTGGCTCTACACCGGCGATATGGCTATGAAGGATTCCGATGGTTTCATCTTCTTGGTTGATAGAAAGAAAGATGTTATCGTATCCGGTGGTGAGAACATTTATCCTGTCCAGATTGAAGACTTCATCAGAAAGAACAATAAGGTTAAGGACGTTGCGGTTATCGGACTTCCCGACAGAAGACTGGGTGAGAAGACCGCGGCTATTATTGAGATAAAAGAGGGTATGTCCTGCACCAAAGAAGAAATTGAAGAGTTCTGCATGGACATGGCAAGATACAAGAGACCCAAAGAAATTATCTTTGCCGACATTCCCAGAAATGCAACAGGTAAAATTGAGAAGCCCAAGCTTCGTAAGATGTATGGAGCCGACTTCTTAGTAGCAAAAGAAAACCAAGGCTAATCCTTGGTTTTCTTTTCTTATTAAAGGGTTGAGATTGCTATCTTCATAACCTCCATTGCCTTATCGTAGGCAAAATCCACTACTTTCTTCTTTGCTCTGAATACGTATTCTGACTGCGCCTCCGAAAGATCATAATTCATAATGGAATCTAAAAGGAAGTCTGCGGTATCAATGTCAAATTCTTCCAAAGCCTCTATTATTTCTTTATATATTTCCTTAGTTTCCTCAGGAGAAATCTTAAGTTCTCCCTTTTCCTGCTCATCTTTTGAAATGATAAAGGAGAAGAGTTCCTTTAACGCCTTGAGAGACTTAAGCATCTGAGGAGTTTTCTTTTTGATTTCCTCAATGTTTCCGGACATACCGCATTGCTCAAGATATTCGGCTTCATTCGCCAAAGAGACTGCTCCTATCAACCTTGAGTTACTTTTCAGTGCATGAACTTCCATAGTATACTCTTCAATATCTTCTCTTTCGCAGCACTGTTTTATTCTTTTGGTTTTCCCCTGGATCATGGAAAAGTATCTTCGAAGAAATTTTACATACTGTTCCTCGCTTCCTGCATAGGAGAGGCCCACATTTATGTCGAATTCCTCATATGTAACGGGATTCTTTTTTGCCATAGATTTCTCCCTATTTCTCTGAGTCAAAAATCTCGTCCAGCTTCGTCATTAATCCAAATTTATCTATGGGTTTTTTGATAAATCCTCTTGGCTTCATTCCCATAAGAACCTGTTTAATCACTGCTTTATCCGTGGAAGCACACAGTACAATCTTTGGAATGTCCTCAATTTCTCTCTTATTCTTGGGAAGAGCTCTTCCGTAAAGATTGATAGTGTAATCCAGGATAATAATGTCAGGTTTGTATTTCTCCAAATATTTCATCGCCAGAGGAGCGTTTGGAACGCAGACAACGGTATATTTTCCCGACAGAAAATCTTTCAAAGCCGAAAGCACCATGGTATCGGTATCTACAACAAGGACTGTTTTCTTGACTCTGTTTGGATTCGGAGCCTGCAAATCCTCCTTTGGAGTAATAACCTTTTCCTTTTTTATCTCTGATGCTGCTGCCGCCAGCGCCCTTTGTTGTTTATAGGCTTCAAACTTCTGCCTTTCAACTACGGTTTGGAGATCTTTGATTTTTTCCTTAAATACCTTTTCATCGGCAACGGAGATACTGTCTTTTATTTTATCAAGAGCATTAAATAAAGCTTCGATCCTTAGTGGTCTTGGTACGAACTCGGATATATTTAAGAGAGTGTTGTCTTTGAAATTTTCATACTTTTCGGGATGGCCGATTACGATTAATGCGGCCTCGTCTATTTTTCTGTACTGAAGAAGGTCGTTGTAATCAATAAGTTCCTCGTTATTTTCATCATTCAGGCAGATGATGATTACGTGGGGATACAGTCTTTCCAATTTGGAGACATAATCTGCTTCATCAAAATAAATAGGGCACACAAAATAGTCTCCCCGATATACCCGGTTAGAGACATCCCCGACAATTATCTTACTTTTCCCCACAATTGCGACCCTTAATTGCATAAAACCTCCAAATTAGTGAGAGTTTACACTTATTATATATTATACTATTGAAAAAATCAAAAAAAGGACTCACCTTTCGGTGAGTCCCATATCTCTGATACTTATTATAAGTTCGAATACTCTTTTGCAATCTGAGCTGCAACAGCAACGTTGTTATAAACAAGCTTGATGTTTGCTTCAAGGCTTGCTCCGCCTGTAAGCTTCTGAATCTTATCAAGAAGGAAAGGTGTAATTTCTTTACCTTTAATTCCTTTTTCGTTTGCTTCCTTTATAGCTGCGTCAATATTTGCATTGATGTAATCGGGATCCATTGCATACTCATCGGGGATGGGATTTCCGACTACCATACCGCCTCTTAAACCACAGTCCTCTTTAACGTGGAATGCTTCAGCGATTTCCTTAGGTGTATCTAACCTGTAGTCTACACCGAATCCTGAATGGGTTGTGTAGAATGCAGGCATTTCTGCTGTCTTGTATCCAACTACTGTAACACCCTTAGTTTCAAGATATTCAAGTGTAAGACCTATATCAAGAATGGATTTACATCCTGCGCAGACAACACATACGGGAGTTCCTGCCAACTCCTCAAGATCTGCGGAGATATCCATGGTTGTTTCCGCTCCTCTGTGAACGCCACCGATTCCGCCTGTACCGAATACTTTAACTCCGGCCATGGCTGCAGCGATCATGGTTGTTGCAACTGTTGTTGCTCCGTCCATTCCCTGTGCGAGAATTACGGGAAGGTCTCTTCTGCTTGCCTTGGGAACGTTAAGTCCCTTCTTGCCCAGGTACTCAATTTCATCCTTTGAGATACCTACTGTGATTTTACCTTTAATAATTGCGATGGTAGCGGGTATTGCTCCGTTATCTCTTACAATCTTTTCAACGTTAAGAGCTGTCTCAACGTTCTTCGGATAGGGCATTCCGTGAGAAATGATTGTGGACTCCAAAGCCACAACAGGTTTTCCTTCCTTGATGGCTTTCTTAACCTCATCCGATACTACAAGGTACTTTTCAAGATTCATTTTAATAATCCTCCTTCTGAATCTTCGAGCAAGTCCTCGGACAGCTTTGAACTAACCACTGAGTAATCTTCAGCACATAACGCAGCAGCCTTAAGTCCAAGCTCAATTGCTCTTTCCATATCTAATCCTGCGTCAATGCCGGCGGTGATACCTCCGAGTAAAGCGTCTCCGCAGCCGGTAGTATTTACTACATGGCAGGGCATTGCGTCAAAGTGCTTTCTCACATCTTTGAAAGCATAGTATACACCATCTTTACCCAAAGATACAACTAAATGTTTTACACCTTTGCTTAATAATATTTCGGTGGCCATTTCAAGAGACTCTTCATCATCCACGGTTACACCGCTTAAAAGCTCAAGTTCATATCGGTTCGGTTTAAATAAGTATAATTTATCCAAACTGTCTTTGAATCTGATTCCCTTGGCAGTTGAAACAGGTTCTGCAATAATGGGAACCTTGGCTTCCGCACAAAGATAATCAATACATTCCTTGGTGATATTGGCATCAATAACAAGATATTTGCTATCATTTATCAAAGCCATCTTTGTTTTGAGATATTCAGGAGTCAGCTGATTATAGATATCCATATCACTTATGGCTACAGCCATGTCTCCGTCATTGTTATTAATACAAAGATATGTTGATGTAATGACGCCTCTTAACTCAAGTGAGAGAGAAGTACCGATTCTTAAATCTGCCATATTTCTCTTAAGCTCGTCACCATAAAAATCATCACCGAAAACGGTGATCATCTCTACGTTGGAACCGAGTCTTCTCATGTTTTCGGCGATATTTCTTCCGACTCCCCCGAAAGAAACCTTCATTCTTCCGGGATTGGAGTCAGCCATCTTTAAACTTTTCTTGGGGGTGGCACTGATATCAATGTTAACAGCGCCTACAACTGTGATAAAATTTTTCTCGTTAATGCTCATTCTTCTGTGTTCTCTGTTTCTTCAAAATCTTCGGTCTCGACTTCGTCATCCCCCTCCGACTGTCTTACCTTAGCTATCTTTGCAATCTTAACTTCGCCGTCAAGGTTCATAACCTTTACACCCGAAGTAATTCTACCCATGGTACGAACATCTTTCATTCCAATCTGGATGATTATTCCCTCTGTTGTAATCATCATGATTTCATGTTCATCGTCAACAGCTTTAACACCCACAATATCACCGGTGCTCTCGCTTAAGTTGTAACACTTAACACCCTTTCCGGCACGCTTCTGAATCTTGAACTCTGAAAGATTGGTCCTCTTTCCTCGACCATTCTCTGTTACGAAGAAGAGGCTTCCGCCCTGTTCATCCAGCTGCATTCCGATGACTTCATCATCTTTGTTAAGTGAAATACCCATAACACCCATGGCTGTACGTCCGGTACTTCTTACATCTGTTTCTTTGAAGCAGATACACATACCTTTCCTGGTAACCATGTAAATAAGGGATTCGGGCGTAGTGGACTTAACCTCAATAAGTTCGTCATCCTCCCTGATTCCGATGGCAATAAGTCCGTTCTTTCGGATATTGCTGTATTCGGTAATGGGAGTCTTCTTAACGATACCCTTCTTGGTAACCATGAAGAGGTTTCTGTCCTCCGAGTACTCCTCAATAGGAATCATGGCTGTAATCTTCTCATCAGGGTTAAGCTGAAGAAGATTAATTATAGCCGTTCCTCTGGAAGTTCTGGATGCCTCGGGAATTTCATAAGCCTTAAGTCTGTATACACGACCCTGGGTTGTGAAGAACATTACATAGTTATGATTCTTGGTCATAAGAAGATCTTCAATGTAATCATCCTCTATGGTCTGCATTCCCTTGATTCCACGGCCGCCGCGATGCTGGGTCTTAAAGTTATCTACAGTCATTCTCTTGACGTAGCCAAGACTTGTCATTGCAATGACGGTATTTTCTCTGGGAATCATATCCTCAATATCGATATCATATTCGTCATATGTAATCTTGGAACGTCTGTCATCACCGTACTTATCGGCGATTTCTGTGATTTCTGTTTTTATTACACCAAGTAAAAGCTTTTCATCAGCAAGAATTGCTTTTAACTCTGCAATCCTTTTAACCAATTCTGCATGTTCGTCTTCAAGCTTGGTTCTTTCCAAACCTGTGAGAGCACGCAGACGCATGTCGACGATAGCCTGTGCCTGAGCATCGGTAAGACCGAATCTTGACATCAAGCCTTCTTTTGCGACCTGTGTATTTTCACTTCTTCTGATAATCTTGATTACTTCATCAATATTATCAAGAGCTATTAATAAGCCCTGTAAAATATGGTCTCTTTCTTCTGCCTTGGCAAGGTCGAATTTTGTTCTTCTTGTAACTACATCTTCCTGGTGCTTAAGGTAATATTTTAATACTTCAAGAAGATTTAATACCTTGGGTTCGTTGTTAACCAGTGCCAGCATATTGATACCAAAGGTATCCTGAAGCTGCGTATGCTTAAACAGCTGATTAAGAATAACATTTGCGTTGGCATCACGTCTTAACTCAATTACGACTCTGACACCTTCTCTGTTTGACTCATCACGAAGATCTGTGATTCCGTCAATCTTTTTATCTTTTACAAGTTCTGCAATCTTCTGAATGAGAGTTGCCTTATTAACAAGATAGGGAAGTTCGGTGGCAATGATCTGTGTCTTGCCGTTAGGTAAGGTCTCAATATCTGTGACTGCACGTACCCTTACTTTACCTCTTCCTGTTCTGTAAGCTTCCTCAGCTCCCTTGGTACCAAGAATCAGCGCACCTGTGGGAAAATCAGGGGCTTTGATAATATCAATAACTTCATCGATTGTGGTCTCCTGACCTTCAATCTTATCATCGATAATTCTATCTACAGCAGCAATAACATCCTTTAGGTTGTGAGTAGGGATGTTTGTTGCCATACCAACGGCAATACCTGTGGTACCGTTAACCAAAAGGTTGGGGAAACGGCTGGGAAGAACAACAGGTTCCTTCTCTGTATCATCAAAGTTAGGTACAAAATCTACCGTCTCTTTGTTGATATCATTAAGAAGTTCCATGGAAATCTTTGAAAGTCTGGCTTCTGTGTATCGCATTGCAGCGGCACCGTCACCATCCATGGAACCAAAGTTTCCATGGCCGTCAACCAAAGGATAACGCAGAGACCAGTCCTGAGCCATGTTAACCAATGAACCGTAGATTGAACTGTCACCGTGAGGGTGATATTTACCCATGGTATCACCGACGATACGCGCCGATTTACGGTGAGGCTTGTCGGGATAGTTATTGAGTTCATACATGGAATAGAGAACTCTTCGCTGAACCGGCTTAAGTCCGTCCCTTACATCGGGAAGAGCTCTTGCCGCGATAACGCTCATGGCGTAATCGATGTAACAGTTCTCCATTGTCTTCTTTAAGTCTACGGCATTTATCTTGTCGTATTCATTTTTCTGTACATCAAAAATTTCATCACTCATTTTTGATATAATACCTTTCTTTTGAAACCTCTAGTTAGATATCAAGGTTCTTAACAAATTTAGCGTTGTTCTCAATAAACTCTCTTCGAGGCTCTACTTCATCTCCCATAAGAGTTGTGAAAACCAGATCCATCTCAGCTTCTGTATCAGGGTTGATATCAACTCTCAACAGAATTCTTCTCTCGGGATCCATAGTGGTTTCCCAAAGCTGCTCGGCATCCATCTCACCAAGACCTTTGTATCGCTGAATCTTGTTGCTGGAGTCTCTTCCAACATCCTTTAAGATGCTGTCAAGCTCTTCATCTGAGTACGCATACCAGACTTTTTTATTCTTCTCAAGCTTATAAAGAGGGGGCTGAGCAAGGAATACATGTCCCTGTTTAATAAGCTCAGGCATAAATCTGTAGAGGAATGTCAACAGCAGCGTACTGATGTGCGCACCATCGACATCGGCATCGGTCATGATAATAATCTTGTTGTATCTGAGTTTGCTGATATCAAAATCTTCATGGATACCTGTACCGAAAGCAGTAATCATAGCTCTGATTTCTGCATTTGCGTAAATCTTGTCAGGTCTTGCCTTTTCTACGTTAAGAATCTTACCTCTCAAAGGAAGTATGGCCTGGGTAGCACGGCTTCTTGCAGTTTTGGCTGAACCACCCGCGGAATCTCCCTCGACTATATAAATCTCACAGTTTGCGGGATCCTTATCTGAACAGTCTGCCAATTTTCCGGGAAGAGCCATTCCCTCAAGGGGACTTTTTCTTCTTGCAAGATCTCTTGCGTGTCTTGCAGCCTCTCGTGCTCTCTGAGCAAGAATGGATTTTTCACAGATGTCCTTGGCTGTCTTGGGATTCTGTTCAAGATAATATGTAAGCTGTTCGGAAACTATACTGTCAACTGCACCTCTTGCAACAGAGTTACCAAGCTTCTGCTTGGTCTGTCCTTCAAACTGAGGGTCTTCAATTTTGACAGAAACAATAGCAGTAAGACCTTCCCTTATATCATCACCGGTAAGGTTTTCCTCTTTGTCCTTGAGTAACTTATTATTTCTTGCATACTCGTTGAAGGTTTTGGTTATTGCATTTCTGAAACCTACAAGATGCATACCGCCTTCGGGAGTGTTGATATTATTTACGAAACTGTAAACTGATTCATTGAAGGACTGATTATGCTGAAGGGCAACCTCAACATAGACACCATTCTTTGTACCTTCAAAATACATTACATCTTCATACAAAGGCTCTTTGCTCTTATTGAGATAAGTAACAAATTCCTTAATACCGCCTTCGTAATGGAATTCTCTTGTTTTGGGTTTCCACTCACCGTCTGTCTCATCATTGTGATCTTCAGGTTTACGGAAATCTGTAAGTCTTATTTTGATTCCCTTTGTAAGGAAAGCCATTTCTCTAAGTCTCTGCATAAGAATATCAAACTCAAATACAGTGGTTTCCTGGAAAATTTCGGGGTCGGGAAGGAAAGTTACCTTTGTTCCTGTTTTATCTTCATCACAAGGACCTTCATCCTGAAGAGAATAGCAGGCTTTACCTCTTTCGTAACGCTGCTTATAAATTCTTCCTTCATGATAAATCTCAACTTCAAGCCAGGTGGAGAGCGCGTTAACAACAGACGCACCTACACCGTGAAGTCCACCGGATACCTTGTATCCTCCACCGCCGAATTTTCCGCCGGCATGAAGAATGGTAAATACTACCTCAACTGCGGGAATACCTGCTTTTTGGTTAATTCCGATGGGAATTCCTCTACCGTTATCAATTACAGTACACGATCCATCCGCATTCAAATAAACATCAATGGTATCACAAAAGCCCGCCAATGCTTCATCTACCGAGTTATCAACAATCTCGTAAACCAGGTGATGAAGTCCGCGGCTTGAAGTGGTACCGATGTACATTCCGGGACGTTTTCTTACAGCTTCCAATCCTTCCAGTATCTGGATTTGATCGGCGCCGTATTCGTTTTCAACCTTATTCTTGCTGCTCATTTATTCCCTCATTTCCTGCGACAACAGAACCTTCGGATATTTTGAATACCCTGTCTATTGCGAATCTATGATCAATAAACTCATCTAATCCCGTACAGGTAATAATAGTTTGTATATTACCTATACTGTTCAAAAGATAATTCTGTCTTTCTCCGTCCAGCTCCGATAAAACATCATCAAGAAGTAAAACAGGATCGTCTTTTGTTATCTTTTTCATAATTTCTATTTCTGAAAGTTTAAGTGAGAGAGCGGCAGTTCTTTGCTGTCCCTGGGAACCAAACTTTCTTATATCGATGTCCCCGTTTAAAAATGAAAAATCATCTCTGTGAGGACCTACATTTGTCTGTTTTAACTTAATATCTTTCTCCTGACTTAATCTTAATTTCTCCTCGTAATCAGAAATATTGACATCAGGCTCATATATTACTTTTATTTTTTCTTTGCCGCCGGATAATTTGTAATGAATATCGTAAATGATTTCATTAAGCTGTTCGGCAAATTTTATTCTTCTTTCAATTATCTTGCTTCCGAAAGATACTAACTGGCTGTCCCAAATATTCAAAGTCTCCCTTAAGGAGGGATTAAAGTACATATCCTTAAGGAGTTTGTTTCTCTGATTAATTATTTTGTTGTAGTTATTGAGATTATAAAGATAAAAAGGATCAAGCTGACAAAGTTCCATATCAGCAAAATGGCGGCGTTCAGCCGGTCCATTTTTTATTATCGACAAATCCTCGGGAGAAAAGAAAACAACATTTAAAATTCCAAGAAGTTCTGATGCCTTTTTTATTCTGTTTCCATCAATTGCTATGCCCTTTGATTTATTCTTTCTAAGGTGCATATCAATTCTTGTTTCAAGGTTATCTTTTTCTATTATTGCTCTTATATGAGCTTCTTCCTTGTTGAAGTTGATAATATCTTTGTCTTTGGTACCTTTATGGGACTTTGTGGTTGCAATCATGTAAATAGATTCAAGCACATTTGTCTTTCCCTGGGCATTGGATCCATAAAGAATATTACGACCGTTACAGAAATCAAGTTTTATTGAATCATAGTTTCTGTAATCCGCAAGTTCGATAGATTTAATAATCATTCTATCTTAATCTTTTCTCCTTCAAATTCTACAATGTCCCCGGCGTATAACTTCTTGCCTCTTTGTACTTCAACCTCACCGTTAACTTTTACAAGTCCATCGGTTATTGCATATTTGGCATCTACACCATTTTCAACCAGACCGGCTGCTTTAAGCGCCTGTCCCAATTTAATATATTCTTCTCTAAGTTTAATAACTTCCATTTTGTTCCTTTATTCAACCGTATTAAAGTTGATGGGAAGAATTAAGTAAATATAACTTTCTTCTTCATTCTTGATAAAGCAGGGAGCTTTTGAATTAACAAGATAAATATCAATCAATTCATCATCAATTACTTTAAGAGCATCAATAAGGAATTTTGGATTAAATCCAATCATGATATCTTTACCGCTCTTCTCGATATCAATATCCTCATTCATACTTCCGAGAACTGAATTAATCTTTAATTCCATCTTTCCGTCAGTAATGTGGATAATGATAGGTTTCTTATCACCTTCTTTTACAAGAAGAGTAGCTCTGTCTATACAATCAAGAAATTCTTTTTTATTAATCTTAACTTTTGTTTCATAATCGGAGGATAACATCTGATCAATCTTGAAGTATTCACCTTCGATAAGTCTGGAAACAACAAGTGTATTATCAAACTCAAATAAAATATGCTTGGGTGTAAAGTAAATATTTACATCCTTATCAGCATCACCTGAAATGATCTTGCTTATTTCAGATAAGGTCTTTCCGGGAACAATTACTTTCTTGTCTTCGTAACTGTTCTTCATTTCAATCTTACGAAGTGAAATTCTGTGACCATCCAGGGAAACAACTTTTAATACATTATCTTTAATCTCAAAGAGTTCACCTGTCATCTGTTTATTATTCTCATTGTTTGCAATTGAGAATATGGTTTGTAAAATCACTTCTTTAAGAGCAAACTGAGAAATAACAATTGAATCTTCTCTCTCAATAACAGGAAGATATGAGAACTCATCTCCTGATTTTCCAATTATATTAAAATTGGATTTCTCACATGTAATTATCGTCTTAAAACTGCTTTCATCATTTTCAATAGTTACATCACTGTCAGGAAGCTTTCTTACTATCTCTGATAACAGCTTTGCATCAAGAGCAATCATTCCCTTTTCTATAATTTCACCATCAATAACAGTTTCAATACCAAGCTCTGTATCATTTGCTGTTAATTTAATCTTGCCAGAAGTAGTATCAATTAAAATACATTCAAGAATAGTCATGGTAGTTTTATTAGGAACTGCCTTTGAAACTATTTGAACTCCGTTTAAAAGATTTTGTTTTGATACAACTATTTTCATGTGTAAAGCTCCCTTCGTACTAATGGGTGGGCAACCCATATAATATATAAATAATAATATTATTAGTATTTATAGTATTAATAGATGTTGATATGTGGAAAACCCTTTCTATTATACTATTTTTCAGTAAAAAAAGATACTTATAACTTGTTAATAAGATGTTCAGGAAATACCGATAAATGTGGAAATATTAAGGATTAATCTTCTTAATAATTGCGTCAATATTATTTTTTAACTCTTCGTTTTTCTTGATATCCTCTTCAATCTTATTTACACCGTGGATAACTGTGGTGTGATCTTTTTTACCAAGAATTTTACCTACATTATTTAAAGATACTTCTGTTAATTGTCTGCAAAGATACATAACAATCTGTCTGGGAAGAACAAACTCCTGGTTTCTTCTTTTGGAAGTAATATCTGAAGCAGATACTCCATAATGTTCTGCAACTACTTCAATAATAAGATTTGGTGTTATTTCTCTTTGTTTATTTGGATTAACTATATCTTTAAGAGCTTCTTCAGCTACTTCCATTGTAAGATTTACTTTATTTAATTTGGAAAGAGCAATAACTCTGTTAAAAGCACCTTCAAGTTCTCTTATATTGGAAGTAATATTTGTAGCTATATATTCAATGATTGACTGATCAATCTGTTTATCATAGTTATCAGCATTTTTTAGAAGAATAGCTACACGTGTTTCATAATCAGGCTGCTGAATATCTGCTATTAATCCCCATTCAAATCTTGAACGGAATCTTTCATCCAGAGTTTCCATTTCTTTTGGAGGTTTATCAGATGAAAGGACTATCTGTTTACCGGCTGTTCTTAATGCATTAAAAGTATGGAAGAATTCTTCCTGTGTACTTTCTTTTCCTATTATAAATTGAACATCGTCAATCATAAGAACATCAACTGTTCTGTATTTATCTCTCAGTTTGGTCATAGCCTGAGCATTACCGGATCTGATAGATTCAATAACCTCATTTGTAAACTGTTCACTTGTTACATAAAGAATTTTCATTTTTGGATTGTTTTCCAAAATGAAATGTCCTATTGAATGCATAAGGTGAGTTTTGCCAAGTCCGGCACCACCATATATAAACAAAGGGTTATAAACTTCTCCGGGAGATTCAGCTACAGCCAAAGAAGCAGAATGTGCAAATCTGTTATTGGTTCCTACAATGAATGTATCAAATGTATATTTGGGATTAAGATTAGAATTATCTTCATTATTTACAGACTTTGATGTTGTATTATTCTTTGAATTATGAGCTTCTTCCTCTTCATTGAATTCTTTTTCAAGTTCAAAAGTCACTTCATAATTGTCACTTAACATTTCAGAAATGGTAACCTGAAAGAAACTCTTATACTTTGTAGAAATATAATTAAGAGCATGAGCCTGGTCTGAAGGTATTAAAATTGTTACAATATTGTTCTTTGTTGAACCATATTTTAAAGGACTGATCCATGTACTGTATGAAACAGGAGAAAGATCATATTCTTTCTTCATTGATTCCTTTATTTCTTCCCACTTTTCCTTAATTAAATCCACTGTTTTACCTCAATGTTTCCTTATATAAATAGAATAGAAATATACTTATCTATCATACCCTAAAAGATTTAATTTTTCAATTTATCAACCAAATGTGAAAATGGGTTAAAAGTTTTCCACACCATGTGGATAAACCAGGTTAAAAGTTTACATATCTACTATTATGTATCTGTGTTAGGTGGATAATGTTTTTGAATAATGAACACGATTTTATTAGTGTTATAGGTACTTTTTCACATGTAATAAACAAGTAAAGTATTTATATCCACAAGTTATACACATTTATTTTATTCTAATTATGTAAATTAGATTTATGTTGATAACTATGTGGATAGAGGGGATAAAATTTTTTTATAATTTTTTAAAACTTGGAAAATACTTATTTTTCTTGACTTTTAAAATATAATCATTTACAATCAGTATGCTATTTTCCGTAGGAAAAGGAGGTGCAGCTATTATGAAAATGACATTTCAGCCTAAGAACAGACAGAGAAGTAAAGTACATGGCTTTAGAGCAAGAATGAGTACTCCCGGCGGAAGAAAAGTTTTGGCTTCCAGAAGAGCAAAGGGAAGAAAGATTTTATCAGCTTAAGGTCACAGTATTGTGACCTTTTTTTCTCTCTTTAAATATTATGATATTTACAGAGTCTCTTAAGAAAAATTACATGTTCCAATCCGTATATAAAAACGGAAAATCTTATGCAAATAAGTTTTTCGTTATGTACGTATTAAAAAATGAGGAAAATGGCAACCGGATAGGAATAAGTGTTAGTAAGAAAGTCGGAAACAGTGTAGTAAGACACAGAATTACAAGACTGATCCGCGAAAGTTATCGATTACACGAAAAGGTATTCAATAGTGGTTTGGATATTGTAATCGTTGCAAGAAAAGGCGCTTCGGAAGTAACCTATGCAGAAACTGAAAGCGCAATTTTACATCTTGGAAGGCTTCACGGAATTATCAATGAAGATAACCGTAAGTCAGAATCGAAATGAAGAAGATTTTAATTGCTCTAATTCATTTTTATAGAAAATATATATCTCCAACTAAGAATTTTAAATGTCCATATTATCCCACCTGCTCAGAATATGGTTTGGAAGCAATTGAGAGGTATGGAGCATTAAAAGGAAGCGGCCTGGCTGCATGGAGAATCATAAGATGTAATCCTTTTTCCAAGGGAGGGTATGACCCCGTCCCTGATTTTTCGTGTAAAAAAATAAAATACGGAAAGGATAAAAATGAACGGTTTAGTATTAACTCAGAGTGATACCTTCATCATTGGTTTCATTGCGAAACTTTTGGGATATGTCATGGAAGGTATCTTCTATGTTCTTGATCTTATCGGCATTCCCAACATTGGTTTATCAATTATTATATTCACCATTGTTATCTACTTACTTTTGATGCCGCTTACAATTAAGCAACAGAAGTTCTCAAAGCTTTCAGCAAAGATGAATCCTGAGCTGACAGCAATCAGAGAAAAGTATAAAGGTAAAAAAGACAATGATTCAATGGCTGCCATGAATCAGGAAACACAGGCTGTTTATAATAAGTACGGAGTTTCTCCTACCGGTGGCTGTGTTCAGCTTTTGATTCAGATGCCTATCCTTTTTGCTCTCTATCAGGTTATTTACAGAATGCCTGCATATGTAACAAAAATCAAAGAAGCATTCTTCCCTCTTGTTGATGAACTTATCAAACAGCCCGGAAGTGCTGAATTCATCCAGACATTCAAGAACGCTTCTTATTATGCAAAGCAGTTTACCAATGAGAGTTTCACAAGCGGTGTTACAACATATGTACAGAATACATACGTTGATGTATTGAACAAGGCTTCAACAAGTGAGCTTTTAAGTATAGGTACACAGTATCCTTCTTTAAAGGATCACGTTGAAAACACAGTTTCATTACTTGGAAGATTCAATAATTTCTTGGGAATCAACATTGCCAACTCACCTTCTGTTATGGTTCATGAGGCACTTGATTCCAAAGCTTACTTAATGGTTGCAGCTGCATTTATTATTCCTATTTTATCTGCAGTTACACAGTGGATTAACACAAAGCTTATGCCTCAGCAGGCACCCAGCAATGATCCTCAGGCAAATTCAATGGCTTCTTCAATGAAGACAATGAACATTATGATGCCCCTTATGTCTGCATTCTTCTGTTACACACTTCCCGCAGGTATGGGTATCTACTGGATTGCCGGTGCAGTTGTAAGAAGTATTCAGCAGATTATCATCAACAAGCATATTGATAAGATGGATCTTGATGAGCTTATCAAGACGAATGTTGAGAAGAGAAATAAAAAGCTTGCCAAAGCAGGAATTGATCCCAATAAGGTTAACAATATTGCAACAATGAAAACCAAAAATATCAGTTCTATTGCAAACAGCGTAAATAAATCAGATTCAAACAATGCTCCAAAGAGTGCTCCCAAGGCAGGAAGTATTGCAGCCAAAGCTAATATGGTAAGAGAGTACAACGAGAAAAACAATAAGTAATTGGACGGAGGTTAGGTATGGATTATATTGAGATAAGCGCAAAGACATTGGAAGATGCTATTACAGAAGCTTGTCAGAAGCTTTCCATTACAAGTGATAAGCTTGACTATATTGTTGTTGAGGAAGGAAGCAACGGATTTCTTGGAATCGGTTCAAAGCCTTCAGTTATCAAAGCAAGAGTTAAAGGTTCTTTAACAGACGTTGCAAAGGAATTCCTCAATGATGTTTTTGCAGCTATGAACATGACTGTTGTTATCAATGTTAAGTATGACGAAGCTGAAAAGACAATGGATATTGACTTAAGCGGAGATGAGATGGGTGTTCTTATCGGTAAGAGAGGACAGACTCTTGATTCTTTACAGTATCTTGTATCTCTTGTGATCAATAAAGGTGTTGAGGATTACATTCGTGTTAAGCTTGACACTGAAGATTACAGAGCAAGAAGAAAAGAAACTCTTGAAAATCTTGCTAAGAACATTTCATTTAAGGTTAAGAGAACTAAAAGATCAGTTTCTCTTGAGCCCATGAATCCTTATGAGAGAAGAATTATTCACTCTGCATTACAGAATGATAAGTATGTTACAACTCATTCAGAGGGCGAAGAACCTTTCAGAAGAGTAATCGTTTCACTTAAAAAAGCAAACTAATCTATGTATAACGATACGATAGCGGCTATTGCTACGGCATTAAATGAATCCGGTATAGGTATTGTCAGATTAAGCGGTCCCGAAGCTATAAGAATTACCGATGAAATATTTGTTAATTCATCAGGACATAAATCTTTTTCAAACTATGAATCCCACACTATCCATTATGGTTTCATAATGGATGGGGATTCAAAGATTGATGAAGTAATGGTTTCTTTAATGAAGGGACCTAAGTCTTACACCAAGGAGGACACCGTTGAGATAAATTGTCATGGCGGTGTTCTTATGGTGCGCAGAATTCTTGAACTTGTTCTTTCAAAGGGTGCAAGAATTGCTGAACCCGGTGAGTTTACCAAGAGAGCTTTCTTAAACGGAAGAATCGACCTTACCGAAGCAGAAGCCGTTATGGACGTTATCGGTGCCGGAAGCAAGCATGCTCTTGAAATAGGAATGAAGCAGCTTTCCGGTTCCTTGTTTAACAGTATCTCAGAAATCAGAAAGAAGCTGATTTATGAGATTGCTTTTATTGAGTCTGCTTTGGATGATCCTGAACATATTTCCCTTGAGGGTTATCCAAAGAGACTTAAGAGTATTCTTGATGAGGAACTTTCAGTTATAGAGAATCTTATTGATTCCTATGATGACGGAAGACTTATCAAGGAAGGTATAAAGACAGTAATTCTCGGAAAACCAAATGCAGGAAAATCATCACTTCTTAATGCACTGGTTGGAGAGGAAAGAGCAATAGTTACAGATATTGCCGGAACCACAAGAGATACTCTGGAGGAAAACATTCGTCTCTCAGGTATTTCTTTAAATCTTATTGATACCGCAGGAATCAGAAAAACTGAGGATGTGGTTGAGAAGATCGGCGTTGAAAAAGCATATGATTCTTCTAAGGATGCCGATTTGATAATTTATGTTGTTGATTCATCAAAACCTTTGGATGATTCTGATGAAGAAATCATAGAGATAATCAAGAAAAAGAAATCCATAGTTCTTCTTAATAAATCCGACTTAAATACAATTGTTGATGAGGATACTTTAAAAGGAAAGATTCCTTCAGGCTGTCCCATTATCAAAACTTCCATGACATTAAAGGAAGGATTGGATTTATTTGAGAAAACCCTGGAAAATCTCTTCTTTAGAGGAGAACTTAAGACTGACAGAGAGGTTTACATAACATCACTAAGACATAAGGCAGCCCTTGAAGAAGCAAAGAAAAGCTTAAACATGGTTTTGGACAGTCTTAATAATGATATGCCTGAAGATTTTCTGTCTATCGATTTGATGAGTGCTTACTCTTCACTTGGAAGAATTATTGGGGAAGAAGTTGACGATGATTTGGTCAATGAAATTTTTTCCAAGTTTTGTATGGGTAAATAAAGGATTGGTTTTATGGAAATCAGAGAGATGGTTGATGTTTGCGTCATAGGCGCAGGTCATGCCGGATGTGAGGCAGCCTTAGCTTGTGCCAGACTTGGTTTTAATACTGTTGTATTTACTGTCAGCGTTGACAGTATTGCTCTCATGCCCTGCAATCCTAACGTTGGAGGTTCTTCAAAGGGCCACCTTGTAAGAGAACTTGACGCTTTGGGTGGAGAAATGGGCAAAAATATCGATAAGACCTTTATCCAGTCAAAGATGCTTAATCTGTCCAAAGGCCCTGCAGTTCATTCTCTTAGAGCTCAGGCAGATAAGGCAGAGTATTCAAGAGCCATGAGAAAGGTTCTTGAAAATCAGGAGAATCTTACTATCAAGCAGGCTGAGGTCTGTGAGATTTTGTGGGAAGATCTTGCTAATGGAAAAAAGAAAGTAACCGGTGTCAAAACCTTCACCGGAGCTATATATGAATGTAAGGCCGTAATTCTTTGTAACGGTACATACCTTAATGCAAGATGTCTTTGCGGAGAGGCAATCACCTATACCGGACCTAATGGTCTTATGGCTGCTACTCATCTTACGGATTCACTTAAAAGTGCCGGTATTGAGATGAGGAGATTTAAGACAGGAACCCCGGCCAGGATGGAAAGAAAGAGTCTGGATTTTTCCAAGATGGAAGAACAGCTTGGAGATGAAAGGATTGTTCCTTTTTCATTTTCTACTGATCCGGATTCTATACAAAAAGAACAGGTTAGCTGCTGGCTTACCTACACCAATGAGAAAACTCATGAAATAATAAGAGCAAATCTTGACCGATCCCCTATTTATGCGGGAATTATTGAAGGTACCGGTCCCAGATACTGCCCTTCAATTGAAGACAAGGTAGTTAAGTTTGCGGAAAAAGAAAGACATCAGGTATTTATTGAACCTGAAGGAATACATACAACAGAGATGTACGTAGGCGGAATGTCTTCTTCTTTGCCCGAAGATGTTCAGCTTGCCATGTACAGAACAGTACCCGGACTTGAGAATTGTAAGATTGTTCGTAATGCTTACGCCATTGAGTATGACTGCATTAATCCGGGACAGCTGAATCCTTCTTTGGAGTTTAAAGATTTTGAAGGACTTTTCTCTGCGGGACAGATGAATGGCAGCAGCGGATATGAAGAAGCTGCGGCCCAGGGATTAATCGCGGGTATAAATGCTTCCATGAAATTGCAGGGAAGAGATCCTTTGATTCTCGACAGATCGGAAGCATATATTGGAGTTCTTATTGATGACCTGGTTACAAAGGAAAACTTTGAGCCATACAGAATGATGACTTCAAGAGCAGAATATAGACTTTTGCTTCGCCAGGATAATGCGGACCTTCGTCTCAGAGAAAAGGGATATGAAGTCGGCCTTATTTCAAAAGAACAGTATGACGCTCTTTTACTTAAGAAAAGTCAGATCGAATCCGAGATTGCAAGGCTAAAGGAAATAATCGTGGGGGCTGCAAAAGAAACACAGGATGTGCTTACTTCCTTGGGAAGTACTCCCCTTAAAACCGGAGTTTCTTTGGCAGAGCTGATTTGCAGACCGGAACTTTCCTATGAGAGTATTGCTCCTCTTGATCCCGAAAGAGGAGAATTCAAACAGGATGTAATCGATCAGATAAATATAGAAATAAAGTACGAGGGGTATATAGAGAGACAGAGGCATCAGGTTGAGCAGTTTAAGAAGATTGAGAAGAAACTCATTCCTTCAGACATTGACTATGATGATGTGTTAAGCCTTAGACTAGAGGCAAGGCAGAAGCTTAAGAAGTTTAAACCTGTTTCCGTTGGGCAGGCATCAAGAATATCCGGTGTTTCACCTGCGGATGTTTCAGTGCTTTTGGTTTATCTTGAGCACTACAATTCAAAAGGAGACAAATGACTTTAAACAAGGAGTACAATACAAAGCTTCTTTTAGAAGGTCTTGGAGAATTGAATATTGTCCCGACAGATGAGCAGGTTAACAGATTTCTTCGTTACTATGAACTTCTCATTGAGTGGAACGAATTTATGAATCTTACCGCTATTACGGAGTATGAAGAAGTTCTTATCAAGCATTTTGTTGATTCCGCAACCATAGTAAAGGTTCTTTCTCCGGGGAAAGAGAAGATAATTGATGTGGGATGTGGAGCCGGATTTCCCGGTCTTCCTCTGAAGATTCTTTTTCCGGAACTTAGAATGGCTTTGCTTGATTCATTAAATAAGAGAGTACAGTTTCTGAATGAAGTAATTAAGGAACTTGAACTTACGGAAATTGAAGCAGTTCATGGCAGAGCAGAAGATTTTGCCAAGAATAAGGAATATCGAGAGCAATATGATTTGTGTGTATCAAGAGCGGTAGCAAATCTTTCTACCTTATCTGAGTACTGTCTGCCATTTGTAAAGACAGGCGGAAGCTTTATTGCATACAAATCAGAAAAGGGATCTGCTGAGCGAGACGAAGCAGGAAACGCCATAAAAATTCTTGGAGGATCAATTGTTAAAGAAGTAGAATTTGTTCTTCCCACAACTGACAACTCCAGAATCATGTATCAGATAAAGAAGATTAAAGAAACACCGAATAAGTACCCAAGAAAAGCAGGACTTCCTGCCAAGGAACCTATTCGTTAATCGAGGAGAATTTATTTTGAACGGTTATTTACCAAGAATTATTATTGCAGACAAATCAAACCTGTTTCGAGAAGGATTAAAAAGCCTGATAGAAACAAAGAAAATGGGCGAAGTCGTTGATATGGCATCCGACTTTGAGGTTCTTACGGATATTATCAGAAACGGTTGTTTCTTTGAGATTGTTATCATTGACACAGCACTTCCCGGGGGATCAGGCATAGAGCTTCATGAATTCTTATCAAAGAATAAAAAGAGCACAGCAATTCTTTTTGTTTCCGATAATGATGATTTCGAAGCAGTTATGAAGTACAGAAAGATTGATGTTAAAGGATATCTTTCTAAGAACGGATATGTTGAGCAGCTTTCGGATGCAATCCTTCAGCTTTCCCAGGGACATGATTATTATCAGCCTCAGCTGGTTCCCAAGCTTAACTCAGTTCTTCTTAAGTCCAAGCAGGACAACAAACTTCTTTTGGAGCTTACAAGAAGAGAGCTTGAAGTACTTAAGAGTGTTGCCAGCGGAATGATGAATCGAGAGATTGCCATGCAGCTGAAGATTTCAGAACGTACGGTTAAAAACCATATTGCAAGTATCTTTAAGAAGATTAAGGTTTCGGATCGTACTCAGGCGGCTATATTTGCTATAAGGAATAACCTGATACAGATACATTAGTGTTTCACGTGAAACATCTAGTGGTTTTTTAACCGTATGCCACAAGATAATGTTTCACGTGAAACATTTTTACCCAAAATCTTGTAGAAAATCCCCGTGAAACATCTAAAAATACGGCCTGTGAAACATTTTTACGTGTTTCACGGCATTTTTGTGCTGACGGGAGAAAAACTGACAAGAAAAAAGGAAAATGATGGTAATAATTTCATATAGATAAAAAAAAGAAAAATTGGTATAATTTCCATGAAGGTCCATGAAAGGAATTTAGGATGAGTAAAGTAATTGCAATAGCGAACCAGAAAGGTGGGGTTGGGAAAACAACTACCGCCATAAATTTGTCGGCTTCTTTAGCTGCCAGAGGAAAAAAAGTGCTTGTTGTGGACATGGATCCGCAGGGTAATACCACCAGCGGTTTCGGAATAGACAAGAATGAAATGGAAAATACCGTATATGAACTTATGCTTGGTGAGTGTGCGGTTGGTGATTGTACTATCAAAGGATTACCCAGTAAAGTAGATGTTATTCCTTCCAATGTAAACTTGGCTGCAGCAGAGATTGAGCTCAGCGAGTATGACAGGAAAGAATATATATTAAGGAACGAATTGGATTATGTGAGGGATGCATATGATTATATTATGATTGACTGTCCTCCTTCACTCAGCATGCTTACAGTAAATGCCATGACTACAGCTGACTCGGTTTTGGTTCCGATTCAGTGTGAGTACTATGCCCTTGAAGGTGTGGGCCAGCTGATTCATACAGTAAATCTTGTAAAAGAGAGACTTAATCCGGAGCTTGATATGGAAGGCGTAGTTTTCACAATGTACGATTCCAGGAATAACCTTTCTGTACAGGTTGTGGAAAGTGTTAAGAACAGTTACGACGGCAAGGTATTTAACACCATAATTCCCAGAAACGTAAGGGTTGCAGAGGCACCCAGTTACGGGGAACCCATAAATATATACGATCCCAGATCCGCAGGAGCAGAAAGTTATCTTGCCCTGGCGGATGAAATCATAGAAGGAGAAAGGTAAATTATGGCAGCAAGAGGGTTAGGTAAAGGTCTTGATGCGTTGATTCCTTCCGCATCACCCAAAGCAGGAAAGGTCGACACAAAGGCAAAGGCGGTTACAGTTGACGAGAATGACGATTCTCCCAAATCTATTGTTAAGATTACAAAGGTAGAGCCCAACAGAGAGCAGCCTCGTAAGAATTTTGATGAGGATGCGTTGAACGAACTGGCAGAATCAATTAAACAGTTCGGTGTGCTGCAGCCTATTCTTGTTCAGGACAGAAAAGATTACTATGAAATAATAGCAGGTGAGAGAAGATGGAGAGCTGCCATGAAAGCAGGTCTCAAGGAAGTTCCTGTAATCATCAAGAATCTTACCGAGCAGGAAATCATGGAGATTTCCTTAATAGAGAACCTTCAGAGAGAAGACCTTAATCCTATTGAGGAAGCCCTGGCATATAAGAGACTTCTTACAGAGTTTAACCTTAAGCAGGAAGAAGTTGCCGAGAGAGTTTCAAAGAGCAGAACTGCAGTTACCAACTCTATGAGACTTCTTAAGCTTGACCCTTCCATTCAGAAAATGCTTGAGGATGGCGAGCTTACCACAGGTCACGCAAGAGCTTTGCTTGCAATCGAGGATAATGATAAGCAGGTAGCGGCTGCAAAGAAGATCGTTTCTGACAAGCTTAGCGTAAGAGATGTTGAGAAGCTTGTTAAAGATTTTGGCAAACCGGCTAAAGAGAAGAAGAAATCCAATGATGAAATGGATGTCTTCTATAAAGATATAGAAGAGAAACTAAAAAGATCACTGGGAACGAAAGTATCTGTAAACTCCAAGGGCGAGGGAGCCGGGGAGGTAAAGATAGAGTTCTATAATTTTGATGAACTGGACAAATTAGTTTCACTGCTTTCAAAGACGGAAGAATAAGAGGACGGGATGAATAGTACATTATTTAGAGATCTTGGAATCGACGGAGTCGATCCCGGTTATATAATTTTAGGATTGACGGTGGTTTTGTTAATCGTCATCATCCTTTTGATTGTGCAGATTAGCAAGACATCTAAACTTCAGAAGAAATATGCAAAGTTTATGAGAGGCAAAGATGCCAAGAGCTTAGAGAAAGAGATTGTCGGATTATATGAAGACAACAGATTCTTAAAGACAACTGCCGAAAAGAACAAAAGCGATATCAAGAATATTTACAAAAGACTTGAGTCAGCATTCCAGAAGGTTGGTCTGGTAAAGTATGATGCTTTTCAGCAGATGGGGGGCCAGTTAAGTTTTTCACTTGCAGTTTTGGATGAGAATGATAACGGTTTTATCATGAACTCCGTTCACAGCGCAGAGGGATGCTATTCCTATACAAAGGAAATCAAGCAGGGACAGTGTTCCCTTACTCTCGGCGATGAGGAAAAAATGGCATTGGATATGGCTATGGCAAAGCCATAACTTAGCCGATATATATTGGTAACAATATAGTCGGAAAAGAAAACGGTAGGGTAAAGTATGAGAATTTGTAGAGTTGACCAGCTAACAGGAAACGAAATACTGGCCAAAGACATAGTCTCGAGAGATTATTCTTTCCTTTTGGCACGTGGAAGTGTCGTAAGAAAAGAGTACATTGAGAGACTTAAGGAACTTCACGTGGCGATGGTATATGTCGAAGAAGAAGGCCGAAGTATTGAAGCCAGAAGAATTCTTCGAGAAGAAGTTGAGGAGAAATTTACCGAGAAGGTAAAACAGATCCTTGAAACTCACACGTACCAGCATAATGAAGAGTTGGTGGAATTATGCGATACTGCTGAGAAAATTATGCATGAAATCATCGCAGACGAGGACGTTGCAGAACGCGTGTTCGATATCAGAGAGCGTGGCGCTGATTTGTATGAGCATTCAATAAATGTTTGTACTCTCGCTACTTTGACAGCTCTGAAATTAAAATTGGACAAGGATATAATAAGAGGAATCGGAGCCGGTGCGCTTTTGCACGATCTGGGACTCAGGTATATCACGGTTGATTATGTGAACAGAAATGTGGAGGACATGGAAACCAATGAAATGTCCGAGTATAAGAAGCATCCTGTTTACGGTTACAGCTCCGTAGAGAATGAAACCTGGCTTCCAAAGATCGCCAAGGATGTTATCCTCTATCATCATGAAACTTTGGATGGTACAGGATATCCCCTGAAAACAGCAGTGGTTCCTTTTGAATGCCAGATAGTCGGCATCTGCGAAACGCTTGATGAAATGCTTTGCGGCGTGGGAAGAGTAAGAAGCAAAGTCCATGTTGCAGTTGAGTATCTTATGGATGCCAAGGGTAAAAAGTATGATTCAAGAATAGTTGATGCACTCCTTGCCTTCACCGCAGTTTATCCTGCAGGTACAAGAGTACTTACAAACGAGGGAGAAATCGGAATCGTTATTAAACAGAACGCCGAATTCCCCAACCGTCCCGTTCTGCTTATGGTTGAAGACAAGAACCGTAACAGATATGAGGAGCGAATCATAAGAAATCTTCTTGATGAGCAGACTATCTTTATCGAGCGAGTAATTGAATAATCAAAGTTAGGAGATAGATATACAATGATTGACATTAAGTTTTTAAGAGAGAACCCTGAGATTGTAAAGGAAAATATCCGTAAGAAATTTCAGGATGAGAAACTTCCTTTAGTTGACCAGGTCATTGAACTTGATGCAAAAAACAGAAGTGCTAAGCAGGAAGCTGATGATTTACGTGCCAACAGAAACAAGATTTCCAAAGAAATCGGTGCATTGATGGCTCAGGGCAAAAAGGAAGAAGCCGAAGCCAAGAAGGCAGAGGTTGCTGCAGGCGCCAAGAGACTTGCAGAGCTTGAGGAATCTGAGACCAAGCTTCAGGAAGAAATTACAAAGATTATGATGACCATTCCCAACATAATCGATGAATCTGTACCCATCGGTAAGGATGACACAGAGAATGTTGAGATTGAGAAATTCGGTGATCCGGTTGTTCCTGATTTCGAAGTTCCCTATCATGCAGATATCCTTGACAGATTAAACGGTCTTGATAAGGAAGCTGCAGGAAGAACCAGCGGTAACGGTTTCTACTATCTCATGGGAGATGCAGCAAGAATCCACTCCGCAATGATTTCCTATGCAAGAGACTTTATGATAAACAAGGGCTTTACATATTGTATTCCACCCTTTATGATTAGAAGCAACGTCGTTAACGGCGTAATGAGTTTTGCAGAGATGGAAGCCATGATGTACAAGATTGAGGGAGAGGATCTTTTCCTCATCGGTACAAGTGAGCATTCAATGATCGGTAAGTTTAAAGGTCAGATTGTTGAGGAGAAATCTCTTCCCATAACCATGACTTCATATTCTCCCTGTTTCCGTAAGGAAGTTGGTTCCCACGGAATCGAAGAGAGAGGCGTATACAGAGTTCACCAGTTTGAGAAACAGGAGATGGTAGTTCTTTGTAAGCCTGAGGAGTCCATGGACTGGTACAACAAGATGTGGTCCTATACTGTTGAATTCTTCAGAAGCCTTGATATTCCCGTACGTACACTTGAGTGCTGTTCCGGAGATCTGGCTGACCTTAAGGTTAAGTCCTGTGACGTTGAGGCATGGAGCCCCAGACAGAAGAAGTACTTTGAGGTAGGTTCATGTTCAACACTTGGAGATGCCCAGGCAAGAAGACTTGGTATCAGAACCAAGGGCGAGAACGGAACATATCTTGTTCATACATTAAACAACACAGTTCTTGCTACACCCAGAGGACTTATTGCATTCCTTGAGAACAACGTAAACGAAGACGGAAGTGTTAATATCCCCGTTGCTCTTCGTCCTTACATGGGCGGAATGGAGAAGGTTCTTCCCAAGAACTAAAATCAATTAATCAATAAATAACGTAAAGGAGGTGAAATCCGTGCATAAATATATGAGAGCCATTGGTTTTTCAGATCAGATAAGTCGTGAAAAGCTTAAGGAAATAATAACAGACTGTATTATGAATCCCTCAACTCGCATGTATACCACCAACAAGGAAGATGTTATGCTTGGTGAATTTTGCAAGGATTTCGCCGAAAACATCGGAATAGCTGTGTGCGGAGAATTTGATGATTCTTCCCATTTCGTATATGAATACTACTATCCTTACTTAAGGGGAATGGGAGTCAGTTCAACAGAAGATATTTCTGTGGAGCGACACGCAGCAAAGGAATCCTATGCAGGAGTATGTGATGATGCCAAACTTGGAATCACTTTGATTTTTTACCTGCAGAATATGATGGATTATGTTAAAATACAAGCTGAGGAAAGACTTCCCATGAAGGGAACCAGTCTTACCTTGTCAGGACTTTCTGTTAACGGGCAGATAATGCTGCCCATTCTTATGGATGAAAATCAAAAGAAGAAAAGTCGGAAAGAATCCAAGAACAGAAGCTCACTAATTGCAAAGGCCCGTCAGGGAGATGAGAATGCGCTGGAGACACTGACTCTTGAAGATATGGACATCTACACATCCATTTCCAAGAGGATTCAGAATGAAGATGTCTACAGTCTGGTTGATTCGTACTTTATGCCCTACGGAGTAGAGTGTGATCAGTATTCGGTGCTGGGTGAGATTACCGCCTGCAAGTCAGAGGTCAACAAGCTCACCGGTGAGAAGCTTCACGTAATGACAGTTGTCTGCAATGACGTATCCTTTGATGTTTGTATCAATGAGAAGGACCTCTTCGGAGAGCCTGAAGTCGGACGAAGATTTAAAGGTATCGTCTGGATGCAGGGAATGATAAACTTTCCCGAATTATAATCGGGAATGAGTTCTCTTAGTTAAATGGATATAACAGCTCCCTCCTAAGGAGCAGTTGAGGGTTCGATTCCCCCAGGGAACATTTATGCAGGTTATTGACCACGACATACCGAGAGGTAGGTAAAGCTTGAAGTACATCATTTTGGATTTGGAATGGAATCAGAGTGGAATTCCCGAAGAGTCAGTGAAAGATCTGACTTTTGAAATTGTGGAAGTAGGTGCTGTAAAGCTGAATGAGGACAGGGTGATGATAGATGAATTCTCCTGTCTTGTTAAGCCTCAGGTGTACAGTAAGATGCATCATATCACCAGAAAGCTTATCCATCTTAGAATGGAAGAGCTTGAAAAGGGTCAACCCTTCACCAAAGTTGCTGAAGATTTCCTTAACTGGTGCGGCAAGGATTATATGTTCGGAACCTGGGGTCCTTTGGATTTGTCAGAGCTTCAGAACAATCTTCGCTACTATGATATGAAGCCCTTATCGAATGGTCCGATAGCCTTTTTTGATGTCCAGAAGCTGTTTTCCATTGCTTTTGAGGATGGTAAAAGCCGAAAGTCCCTCGAATATGCGGTAGACTTTCTTAAAATCGAAAAGGATATTCCTTTCCACAGAGCATTTTCCGATGCTTATTACACAGCAAAGGTATTTGCAAGAATAGACGAAAAGCTGGCCAACTCTCATGTATCCTATGATACCTTCAGGGCACCGAAGGATGAGGATCACGAAGTCTGGGTTGATTTCGATAAATACAGCAAGTTCATTTCCAGGGGATTTGAAACCAAGCAGGAGCTTCTCTATAACAAGAGAGTAATGAACACCAAGTGTTACAAGTGCGGCCGAAGCACATTCAAGAGAATTCGCTGGTTTTCTCCCAACCACAAGAACTATTACTACGTGGGTTTCTGCCCCAGGCACGGATATGTGAAATCCAAAGTCAGGGTTCGAAAGGATTGTAACGATTTATTTTATTGCGTGAAGACAATGAAAAAGATCGACAAGGAAACCTTCAGAACTCTTCATGAGAAATACGTTAAATATAAAGATAACAAGAAGAAACAAATTGCAAAGGCAAAAGGAAAATAATCCTTTTGCCTTATTTGAATTCTGATATAATAAAGCCAAGCAACTGCTAATCATTATGAGGAGGGAAAACATGAACGAGAACGTTGTTAAAAGAAATGACTTACTGGCTCAGAAAACTATTAAGGGTCTTGAATCAAGAAACATGACCGGATATTACGCTAAGGATAAGGAGGAAGCACTTAAGATTGCACTTTCTCTGATTCCCGAGGGCTCAAGCGTCACCATGGGCGGCGGCATGAGTGTACATGAAATCGGTCTTGTGAAGGAATTAAAAGCGGGAAACTACAATTTCATCGACAGAGATGAGGAAGAGGACAAAAGAAAAGCAATGCTTATGGCTTATGATGCAGACGTTTATCTTGCAAGCACCAACGCCATGACCGATGACGGAGTCCTTGTAAACATCGATGGAAACTCCAACAGAGTATCAGCAATTGCTCAGGGTCCCAAGAAAGTTATCTTCATTGTTGGAATGAACAAGGTCTGTGGCGATGTGGACGCAGCCATGAAGAGAGCAAGACAGGTGGCAGCTCCCACCAATGCCCAGAGATTCGGACTTGATACACCCTGTTCCAAAACGGGAGCATGCTTTAACTGTAAATCTCCCGACACCATCTGCTGTCAGATACTTATTACAAGATTTTCCAGACATAAAGACAGAATACATGTCATTCTTGTGAATGATAATCTCGGATTCTAAAGGAAAGAACGAATGAAATATAGGCCTACAATTCATTTTTGCGTAATTCAGGGGCTGTATTGGGGATGTTTTTGTATTGTATATGCTTATGCCAGTGTTTATCTCCTGGCAAAGGGGCTTACCAGCTCACAAATCGGTTATCTTATTGCGGCAGGATCCGGCTTGTCGGTTATTATCCAGCCAATCCTTGGGGCATGGGCAGACAGAAGTAAGAATCCAATACTTCATAAGCTGACCATCAGCATGTTTGCAATAATGATTGCCTGCTATATCGGCTTGTATGTTTCGCCGGACTCAGGATTATCCAAGGTATTCTTCTATGGAATGCTTATTATACTGCTCCAGGCAGCAACATCACTGACTTACTCATTAGGATTATTCTTTATAGACCTGGGCCTTAAAGTGAATATAGGAATAGCAAGAGGAATGGGGTCTTTGTTCTATGCCGCCATATCTTCTCTCCTTGGAGTGCTGGTGGTTAAGTTTAATGAAGATGTTATTCTTCTGGCAGGAATTGTGGCCTTCACCTTGCTTTCTCTTTCAATAGCAACCTTCCACTTTAAAGGCGTGAAGGAGGTTAAGCAGACAACCGAAACCAAAAAGGAAAGAACCAATCTTTCCCTGGGGCAATTCCTGATTTCACATAGAAGGTACACGGGAGTTCTTATAGGAAACATATTTGTGTTTATTGCATACAATTTCTTAAACAGTTATATGTTTCAGATTGTTTCCTATCACGGCGGTACTGAGAAAGATATGGGATTTGCCATATCTCTTGGAGCCTTTCTTGAGCTGCCCATACTTTTTGGGCTGACGATGGTTAACAGAAAGCTCAAATCCGGCTTTCTCTTTAAAGTATCCTCCGTTGTGATTATGCTTAAGTGCATTTTGTTTATGACGGCAATGAACATGGGCATGATATATGTTGCCATGCTTACCCAGGCTTTGGGTTATGGACTTTACGCAGGAATCAGCATTTACTACATTGCCCATACAATTGAGAATGAAGAACAGGTCAGAGGTCAGTCACTGATGACCGCCACCGTTACCATCGGAATGCTGGTTGGAAGCGGAGTAGGAGGTCTCCTGATTGATAAGGGTTCCGTTCCGCTGTTACTGACAGTAACGGTTATCACAGGAATAATCGGTGCGGTTATTGTTTGCATTTCAGCTGAAAAAGGCAAGACTCAGGGAAAGGCAGAAGAAGCATGAGAAGAAAAGGGGCTCTTATCTTAACAGGTTTAATGTTTACGGCAGGTTTACTTGCGTGTGGCAGTGAAGCTGTTACTGAGAATGCCGCAATTCCGGAAGTTACGGAAAGTACAGAGGTTTCAACGGAACCTGTTACAGAAGAACCGGAAGAGAAGGAAGAGTTTTCTGCCACCACCCTGTCAACCGAAGAAGAGATAATGGCTTTTATCGGTGGAGACTGGAGATTATATGATACCGGTAAAAACCAAGAGTTCGCCTCTATCAGTTTTGCCCCCGACGGAAGCTTCAAATTTGAAAGAGATTTTGATAAGACCACCTGCGAAGGAAAGCTGAGCTTTGAAAAAATGTACGCAGGCGAATACGATGCACCGGATTATTATCTGTTAAGCGCTACGGGCGAGAGCAGAGGAATCTTCTATATATGTTCAGCAGGAGATACGGACTATCTTGAGCTGGAGGAAACGGGAAACGGCGATTCCTTTGTTATGGCTGAGATTTTCAGGAATGGACCTTACGAGGGTCCATCATATGAGAACATCAACAGAGGCTGTGTTCTTGTGCGTCAAAAAGACAAGTCTGTGAAAGCCGAAACAAAAAAGAATGAAAGTTTCACCGCTTATGCCTGGAAGAGAAACGAGGATAACAGCATCTGGCTTCAGCCCATGATTTCTCACCAGAGACTGGATTATAACGAATTTACGGAGAGAAGATTTATCGGGGCATATTTTAGCCCGGAAACACTTGAGGCTTCACCATATGAACTGTCCGAAGATCTTGATACATCTCTTCTTTATAAAGATAAGAGATTTGCAGGGGAGCATCCCCTTATGATGTATAACTTCCTTACGGATGAAAGCGGGAAGATTATTGCCATGTCCGAGGTGGACAGGGAGATATACGGAGCCTACGATCTCGGTGAAGGCAATGTGGAGTTTTCCATTAATGATGAGGCGGCAGGCGATGGCCTGATGTTCTCATATAATGGGATAGATATGGACCTTACGGATTTGGGCCCTGCCAATGCTTTGCTTGACTGCACCAAAGTCGGAGAAAAAATAGTCATCGAAGGACATATTAATCCCCACAATTCAGCTTATTATGTCTTCGATACAAACACATGTGAATTTGAAGCTCAGTGCTACGGAGCAAACTTTATATATTATGACGGAGATATAACTACCGCTGTTTACTCTATTTGGAATGAGGTTTATAACTATGCGGGAGATTTAATCGGTCGCTTTGATGAGGGTGAAATTTATGATTTAGAGTTCACCGATAACAATAAAGCGGTTAAAGCTGTATGTACCAATTTCGTGGATGGTGAGGAATTCACGGAAGAGAAGACTTTTGAGATTCCTGACACGGGAACAAGGTCCATGTACTATTATGCAGATTTTGCAGTGGGAGAAAGATATTCGGCCTGGGCCAGATTTATTAAGGATGCTCCAAAGAATGCCAAAGGCTTTGTTTTCATTAGACCCCGGGAGTTTATGAAGTATGGATTGTATAATTCAGAGATCCTGGATGAAGAAACAGAGGATAATCTGGTATTTGTTGCCCTTTATGATGATACTGAAATCTCGGTTGAGTCCGAGGGAAAGATTATATCCGAAACCACATTAAAAAAGGGTGAAGCCATAAAATATCAGGTTATTATTCCTGAGGGTATTCCTGTGAAGAATCTTAAGATAAAGGTTAATAATGAAGAGACTGAATTCCCTATCGGACAGCTTTCCGGTAAGGATCCCGTACATTGCAAATTTATAGAATAATATAGAAAGAACCTGCGCTTAAAAGTGCAGGTTCTTGTGCTTTCCATATCGTTTTCTTCTTCGTCTTCTTCTCTTGGGACTTCTTGGATTATCGAAGTTATAGCTTCTGATAACCGCTATTACGAAGAGAAGAAGTATTGCAAAAAACGCAACCGCCACTACGACGATAATAATAACTTTAACGTTAAGGAAAACTACCTGTTCCGGTTCTTCCTGAGGGGCTTCTATGGCGGGGCCGGTTTGAACCGAAGGGTCATTCATTTCTCCTCCGAATTTATAGTCGGCGGTTTCTTCGTTGAGAAGGATTCCGGCTTTACCCACATAATTTCCGTTGTAAGTGTAGTTAAGAGTTGCAACAGTTCCCGGCTCAGGGTTGTCGTAGGATAAGGTGGATACCGCGTCGTTAAAGGATGCGGTCTTGGGGATAACTATTGAGGAATCCGTATCAAGACCTATCATGGCAGCGGATGAACCGAAAATATCATTGTTGCTGAAGAAGAAAGAATCATCACTTATTTTGTATCTTTCTTCGTTCTCATAAATGTTAATCTTCTGGAAGTTACCGAAGCCGTAGTTAAACAAATCCACGGTGTCGGTAAACTGACAGGGAGACTCTTCCTTAAGGATTACGCAGATTAAGCGCATACCGTCTTTCTCTGCACAGGATACAAGGGTTTGTCTGGCGTCATCGGTGAAACCGGTTTTGCTTCCTACAAGATATTCGTAAGCATATTTTCTTCCCGCATACAAATCGTTCTTTGACCAGGCCACGATATCATCGGGCTGGGTGGATGTGGCGGGAATGTGAAGCTTTGACATGGAAGAGTACTTGCAAAGCAGTTCATTTGCAAAAAAGGGAACAGCCATAAGGGCCATGTCGTAGGCAGTGGTGTAATGCTGCTCATCGTGGAGGCCGTTGGGAGTTACAAAGTGGGTGTCCTTACAGCCAAGTTCCTCTGCCCTTTTGTTCATCATATCCACGAAGCCTTCGATGGAACCGCCGCAATGCTCGGCAAGGGCGTTGGCAACTTCATTGGCCGAAGCTATAAGAATTGCCTGAAGACACTGATCCACTGTTATCTGTTCTCCCACATCAATTGCGATGTTGGAGCTGTTTCTGGGAATACCGAAAACAGCCTCCTTCGAGAAAGATACGCTGTCACCAAGGTTAGCCATTTCAACGGCAAGCTGTGTTGTCATTATCTTGGTGGTACTTGCGGGGTAGAGCTTCTCGTGTATGTTCTTGGCGTAGAGGATTGTGCCGCTGTCAGCCTCCATAAGGATTGCGGCTTCTGCGCCGATGGCAGGACCCTTAGGCCAGTTATCTATTGAGTTTGTATCGATGGGGAGTTCCTTACGAAGCTCTGCTGCCTCCTCAAATTCATTGGCGGCCTTTACCGTCATGGTAAAAACAGAAGACGCTCCTAACAGGAAAGCAATTCCACCGGAAAGTAATCGGATAGTTAATTTAACGTGTTTCATTTTTAGCACCATGTTCTGATTATACCACCAAAACTTTACATTTACCCTAAAAAGGTGTATATTTCATATGATTTTTTTGAGATGATTAAATGAGGATAATTAATGAGATTAAGAAATATTAAAGGTTCCAGGGAGGTTATTTCGGAGAGCCCCTACGCTTTTACCGAAGATGTAGAAACAAAGGGGAAATGGGGAGAGATTTTTGGAAACAGTAATCCCATAAGGATTGAGATAGGAATGGGAAAAGGCAGATTTATCCACACATTGGCACTGCAGAATCCCAATATCAACTATGTGGGAATTGAGAAATACTCAAGCGTACTTTTAAGAGCAATCCAGAAGATGGAAGAGAATCCTCTTCCTAACCTTAGATTTATAAGGATGGATGCTGAGAATATCACAGAGAAGTTTACAGAGCACGAAGTGGACAGGATTTATCTAAACTTTTCGGATCCCTGGCCCAAGGACAGACACGCCAAGAGGCGTCTTCCCTCTGCGGAGTTCTTAAAGAGATACGATTACATATTAAAGCCCGAAGGAATAATAGAGTTCAAGACGGATAACAGGGATTTGTTTGATTTTGCCATCGAACAACTTCCCATAGCAAATTGGGTGGCGGATACAGTTACATACGATTTACATGCAGACGCATTGCTGATGGAAGGAAACGTTATGACCGAGTATGAGGAGAAGTTTTCATCCGTTGGAAATCCCATTTGCAAGTATATTATTCACAGAGACAGATAGGAGGAGAAACATGTTTGTTTTACTTCTTTTATTATGGATAATCTATAACGGGCAGTTCACGGTTGAAATTCTATTGTTCGGAATAGCTTTTTCCGGACTCATATTTGCATTCATGTGTAAGTTCATGGGCTACAGCATAAAGAAGGATCTGACCTATGCATCCATGATTCCACTTATACTTGAATACATCATTGTCTTATTTATAGAGATAGTCAAAGCAAATATCGCAGTGGTTCCGTTTATGCTCACAAAGAAGAAGCAGGAACCTGTCCTTATTTTTTACCAGACTAAGCTTAAAACTAAAACAGCAAGAGTTGTGCTGGCCAACTCCATCACTCTGACTCCCGGTACCATTACTGTGAGCTGTGAGGAGGACCAGTATATTATTCACTGTCTGAATGCCGATATGTTTGAAGGCACTGAGGACGGTATTTTCGTGCGCCTTCTTACCAAAATGGAAGATAAGGCCTTGAAGGCAGCAGGCATAGTGATACCTGAAAAGAAAGAGGAGGAGGGACCATATCATGAAAAGAGTTATTGAGTTAATAGGCGATGTGAGCACTCCTTATCTTGTTTTGTATAAGAGTGTGCTTATACTCCTGGCATTGTTTTTAATCTTTTGTCTTGTAAGAGCAATTCTTGGTCCCCGTCCCGCCGACAGATTATTGGCGGTTAACATGATGGGTTCCATTACCATGGTAATAATCGCAACCCTTTCCATGCTTCTTGGGGAAGGATACCTTTTGGACATATGCCTTATCTACGCAGCCATGAGTTTTCTGGCGGTGGTTATTTTCACAAAGGTTTATATCGGTGTATATAAGGAAGAAAAGGAGGAGGAGAAGTAATGACCGGTTTGGAACTGATTCGATTCATCCTTGGCTGCCTGTTTCTTGGCATCGGAGTAATTACCTATGCCATAGAGATTATCGGTGTCTTTAAACAGAAGGTTGCATTAAACAGAATGCATGCCGCAGGAATGGGAGACACCCTGGGCCTTTCTTCCTCGCTTATAGGATTAATGATTCTGTCGGGGTTAAACCTTAACACGGTAAAAATGATTTTTATAATAGTTTTCCTCTGGTTCACCTCCCCTGTGTGCACTCACTTGCTTGCACAGCTTGAGGTAACCACCGATGAGGAATTTGACAGCTATTGTGAGGACAAAACCAAATGACATTATTCCAGATTATACTTTTGATTTTCCTTGTTATATGTGCGGTTTCCGTAAGCTTCTCCAAGAACCTTGTGCGTTCCATTATGGAATTCATGGCGTTCTCATTAATCATGTCCATTATCTGGCTCACCCTTGAGTCACCGGATCTTGGAATCACAGAGGCTGCGGTAGGTGCCGGAGTTACCAGTATTCTTTTCTTCGTAACTCTGAAGAAAATTCATGCCATAAGGGAGGGTAATAAGAATGAAGAAGCTGACAAATAAACTCCTTAACTGGCTGAATGCTGAGGATACTTCTGTTTTTGACAATGCAATGGAACTCAAGATGCAGGAGCCTAAAGAGGAAAAGGAAGAGACTGTCGAACAAAGGATGAGAGACAGACTCCACATCAAAGACGAGGTTTACAGCGAAAGCGAAACCAAAGAGGTAAAGGTTCTTCGAATTATTTACAGAACCCTTGCCATTATCCTCTGCGCTTTCATCGCATACAACCTTCTTATTGCGGTTTCGTGGCTTCCGAGAACGGGAGAGTTCGACAAGCCCGTAAATAACGAAGTCAGTGCCAGATATATCGAGAAGGGTCTTCAGGAAACCGGGGCGGTTAATATCGTAACGGGAATGATTCTTGATTACCGTGCTTTCGATACCTTTGGAGAGTCAAACGTACTTAATATTGCAACCATAACGGTTCTCATTTTATTAAGAAGAAACAAAAAGAAACTTCCGAACGAGATAGAGGAGAAGGAAAACGACAGACTCTTGGAGCCCAAAAACGACGTAATCCTTCAGAAGGCAGCCACCTTCCTTGTACCTGCCATTTTCCTTTTCGGAATTTATGTAATACTTAACGGACATCTTTCACCCGGAGGCGGATTCTCGGGAGGCGCCATTATCGGAGCCGGCTTGATTCTGTACGTGTCGGCCTTCGGATTTGAGAAGACAGAGAGGTTTTTCACAGAGAAAACACAGAAGGTTATTTCTCTGTCAGCCCTTCTGTTCTATTGTCTTGCCAAAAGCTACTCCTTCTTCACAGGAGCAAACGAGCTTGAAAGCCACATACCTCTCGGTAAGGCGGGAGCGATTCTTTCAAGCGGACTGATTCTGCCCCTTAATATCTGTGTAGGTCTGGTGGTAGCCGTAACAATGTACACATTCTACTGCATGTTCAGGAAAGGAGAATTCTAATGGGTCCGAATTTATGGGCGAATTTCGGTGAAGCCGTTTCAATGATTCTTTTCTGTATTGGTTTCGCGAATCTTTTGCTGCACAAGAATTTAATAAAGAAAATAATCGGTCTTAATATCATGGACTCTTCAATATATCTTTTCCTTGCACTTAAGGGATATATTGCGGGACATACTGTACCCATTGTGGTGGACGGAGTTCAGTCCGTTGATGCCTACATAAACCCTATCCCCAGCGGCCTGGTTCTTACAGGTATCGTTGTGTCGGTTTCTGTAACGGCCCTTATGCTTTCTCTGACAATCCGTCTCTACAGAAGATATCAGACCCTTGATCTTGATGAGATTTCTAAGAGACTTAAGAAGGAGGGCTTATAATGGATTTTATCTGTAATTTTCCCTTCTTCTCCATAATGATTTCCATGTTTTCGGGAATCGTTTCTGCGGTTTTATCCAGGAAGGCTGCCAAGTGGCTTAACCTTATCTCCATCTGGGTTATCTGGTTTCTTTCGGCGGTTCTTCTTTATTACATTTTCGGAACCGGAGAGATAATCGTATATAAGATGGGTCATTTCCCGGCGCCCTGGGGTAATGAAATCAGAGCGGGACTTCTTGAAGCGGGTCTGGCCTTATTCTTCTGCTCCATTATGCTTCTTTCCATGACCGGCGGAAGAAAGAAACTTATGGGAGAGGTAGTTGAGGAAAAACACAATCTCTACTATATTCTTGTGGACCTGATGCTTGCCTCTTTGCTGGCACTTATCTATACCAACGACCTTTTCACCGCCTACGTTTTTGTTGAGATCAATACAATCTCAGCCTGCGGACTTATTATGATTCGTCAGAACGGACGAACCATTGAGGCGGCGGTTCGATATATGATCATGAGTCTTCTCGGCTCAGGTCTTTTACTCATGGGAATCTGTATGCTCTATGACATAACGGGCCATCTTCTTATGAGTAACATCAGAGATGCAGTAAGCAGCATCTACAGTGCAGGCACATATCCAGTGCCTCTTACCGTAACCATAATTCTTCTTACCTGTGGCCTTGCCATGAAGAGTGCGCTTTTCCCCTTCCATACCTGGGTGGCGGATGCTTACGGTTATTCCACGGTTTCAAGTGCTGCCATTTTGTCATCACTTGTAAGTAAGGGATACATTATCCTTCTTATCAAAATAATATACAGAGTAATTGGCTTTGAGGTTTACAGAGCTTCTCACATTATAGATGTGGTGTTTGTATTCGGCCTTGCGGGAATGATTATGGGTTCCATTTCCGCCATAAGAGAAAACGATATCCGAAGAATGATAGCCTACTCATCCGTTGCACAGATCGGATACATTTACATGGGCATAGGTCTCGGAACCAGATATGCAATGATTGCCAGCATATTCCATATTCTTTCCCATGCGGCTACCAAATCCATGCTCTTTATCGGAGCCATCGGACTTACGGATGTCTCAAAGGGCAGCAGGCATTTCGAGGAACTGACGGGAAGCGGATACAGACATAAGATTGCGGGAATCACTTTTGCGGTGGGATCCTTATCCATGGTAGGTATTCCTCTTTTCTCAGGATTTATCAGTAAGCAACTCTTTGCCCAGGCAGCAGTACTTAATACCCGTAAGATGCTGCCGGCACTTATAGTTTTGGCAATAAGTACAATCCTTAACGCAATATATTTCATGAAGACGGTTATTCGAATCTACACCCCCACTGAAGAGGAGGGGGAGAGAATAACCATGAAGCAGGAAAAAGTTTATGCTCTTACCTGCATATGCTTTATAGCTCTTAACATCTTCATCGGAATGTGCTCACAGCCCATAGTTGACTGGATAGGCGCAGGCATAGACATGTTTGCGTAATTGAAAGGGATATTGAAATGACAGAAGCCTTTATATTGATTCCTGTTGTGCTTCCCATTGTGGCAGGCCTTCTCTTGGAATTCATAAGAAAGCTTAATAAGAAAACCATGAACCTCTGTGTGGCAGCAGTTCTTGTCATAGAGGCGGTTTTGGTGTTTATGAATATGGGGAAAATAGGAGCGGAAGTTGAACTCTTTGAGCTTACAGATAACCTTCCCATTTATTTTAAGATAGATAACCTCGGAATCATGTTTGCGATTTTTATGGTTGTAATCTGGCTATTGGCGGGAATCTTCTCCTTCGAATATATGAAACATGAAGACAATGAGAGGAGATACCAGGGTTTTTACCTGATGGTTCTGGGCGTTCTCATTGGCCTTGATTTCGCAGGAAACCTTGTTACCTTCTACATGTTCTATGAGATGATGACCATTACAGCCTTCCCTCTTGTCATTCACACAGGAAAGAAGGAAGCTACCATGGCAGGTCTTAAATACCTTTACTATTCATTAGGTGGCGCCTACTTTGCCCTCTTTGGATTCTACTTCGTATTTAAGTACGCCGATTCTCTGACCTTTACCCCCGGTGGAGTGGGAATCAATGCAGGAAGCCATGTGACACTTCTTCTTATATGTGCCCTCTTTATGATAATAGGCTTTGGTGTAAAAGCCGGAATGTTCCCTCTTCACGCATGGCTTACCTCAGCTCACCCCGTAGCTCCCGCCCCCGCTTCGGCAGTTCTTTCGGGAATCATTGTTAAGACAGGAATCCTTGGAACCATAAGAGTTATCTACTATATCTTTGGAACGGATTTTATCAGAGGAACCTTCGTACAGACTGTATGGATGTCCCTGGCACTTCTTACTGTGCTTATGGGTTCCACCATGGCATTTAAAGAGAAACTTTTGAAAAAACGCCTGGCCTACTCTACAGTCAGCCAGATTTCATATATTATGTTCGGACTCTCACTTCTTAATGAAACAGCATTTGAGGGGTCCCTTCTTCACGTTTTGATGCACGGCTTTACAAAGTGCGGTTTGTTCCTGGCAGCAGGAGCAATCATTTATAAGACAGGAAAAACCAAGGTTGACGAACTTAGGGGAATCGGAAAAGAAATGCCCATTGTTATCTGGTGCTTCACCCTTTTGTCAATTACCCTGATTGGTATCCCGCCTACGGGAGGCCTTGTAAGTAAATGGTATCTTTGCATGGGAGCTTTAAAGAGCGGCATCGCTGTTTTTGATATTCTTGGTCCCGTGATTCTTATTGTCAGCGCCCTTCTTACTGCGGGATATTTACTTCCCATAACCATTCAGGGATTCTTCCCCGGAGATGATTATGACTATTCGGGGCTTGAACACAAAGAACCTGCAAAGACAATGACCATACCTTTGATAGTACTGACAGCGGGAGCCATCGGTGTCGGTCTGTTTTCAACGCCGATAATTACTTATATAGAGACCATTTTGGCAACATTCTAAAAGGGAGGAAAATAAATGAATTCTTACGTATTACTTATAGCAATTTTTCTCCCGATTCTGGGAGGAATATTAACGGGAGTAATTCCTTTTAAGGGAAGAACCACAAGAAACATCTTTGTTGAAACCGTGGTAATCATAACTTCCATAATAATGTGGGCCATTATATTAAATAAGCCCCAGGATTCCATAGAGGTATTGAAGTTCACGGGAGATCTGGTTTTTGCCTTTAAGATGGACGGTCTCGGAATGATTTTCGCGGGACTCATTTCTTCTCTTTGGCCCCTTGCCACTCTCTATTCCTTTGAATATATGGAAAAAGAGGAGAGAGAGGGAAGCTTCTTCATGTTCTACACCATAACTTACGGTGTAACCCTCGGAATATCCCTTTCCGGAAACCTGATGACCATGTATCTCTTCTACGAGATGCTGACAATCGTTACGGTTCCTTTGGTTTTGCACACCCTTACAAGAGAAGCGATTCTGGCATCCAGAACCTACCTTTACTATTCCCTGGGCGGAGCGGCTTTCGGTTTTATCGGATTCATATTCGTACTGGTTTACGGCACAAGCCTTGATTTCGTATACGGCGGTGTACTGGATCCCGGCAAAATCGGAGACAGAGGAAATGTGCTTTTGCTTATCTATGTTCTCGCTTTCCTTGGTTTTGGTGTAAAGGCAGCGATTTGTCCCTTTAATAAATGGCTTCCTCAGGCCGGCGTTGCCCCCACCCCGGTAACAGCCCTTCTTCATGCAGTGGCTGTTGTAAAAAGCGGCGCCTTCGCCATTATGAGAATAACCTACTACAGCTTCGGTCCCGATTTCTTAAGAGGAACCTGGGCTCAGTACACGGTAATGGCAATTGCCATATTTACAATTATCTACGGAAGCGCCAGAGCTCTTAAGGAAACTCACTTTAAGAGAAGACTTGCATATTCAACCATCGGTAACCTTTCATATATCCTTTTTGGAGTAACCATCATGACGCCTCTTGGACTTTTTGGCGCACTGTGCCACATGGTTTTCCATGCGGTTATGAAGATAGCATCCTTCTTCTGCGCCGGTGCGGTTATTTCCAAAACGGAAAGAACTTATGTATTTGAGTTAAACGGTCTTGGAAAGCATATGCCAATGACCTTTGGAATATTTACAATTTCGGGTCTTGCCCTTATGGGTGTTCCCGGACTTTGCGGATTTGTAAGTAAGTGGTATCTGGCGGAAGCGGCAGTGGCAAGCGAGAACGTTCTTGCCTACGTTGGAATCGGAGCTTTGCTTATCTCCGCAATTCTCACAGCGGTTTACACAATGACCATTTCGGTAAGAGCTTTCTTCCCCGGAAAGGATTTCGACGATTCTGTAAACTCAGGAGTTAAGGAAGCGGGAATAAGAATGCTTTTGCCTCTTTGCATTTTTGCCGTATGCATCATCGTATTCGGTGTTTATTCGAAACCATTAACTGATTTACTTTTGTCTGTTGCCATGGGAGGAATGTGATTATGAATCCCCATTTACTTGGTTTTATACTGATTCCCATAATAATGGCCTTTGTGGTTTACGCCATTGGACGAAAGAGCAAAGAAATAAGAAACGTGGTGGCTGTTGCCACAACCCTGGCAGTGTTCCTTGCAAGCTTCTATTTCTTTGCGGGCTTTTTCTTTGGTAAGATGAGCCCCTTTGAACTGAGGCTTCCGGATATCTGCGGACTTAAGTTCCATCTTATGATGGATGGCTTCAGGGCTTTGTACATAACAATCGCTTCTTTCATGTGGCTTGTATGTACAGCCTTTGCTGTGGAATATAACAGAATCTATCACAACAGAAACAGATATTATCTCTTTATCCTCTGGACCCTTGGGGCAACCATGGGTGTGTTCCTTTCGGCAGATCTTGGAACCACCTTCATCTTCTTTGAGATGGCTTCCCTTACAAGTTATGTCTGGGTAGCTCAACAGGAGAGCAAAGAAGCCCTAAGAGCCGCAGAGACTTATCTGGCAGTTGCCGTTATCGGCGGACTTGTTATGCTGATGGGTCTTCTGATGCTTAATAACATCACAGGAACCCTTGAGATTAATGAACTTCGAAGTGTATGTGGAGGTCTTGCGGGAGATAAGAAACTTCTGGCAGCAGGCATGTGTATCTTCTGGGGCTTTGCAGCCAAGGCCGGAGCTTTCCCTGTTCACATCTGGCTTCCCAAAGCCCACCCCGTTGCACCTGCACCTGCATCGGCACTCCTTTCCGGAATGCTTACCAAGGTTGGTGTATTCGGAGTTTTGGTTGTAAGCAGCCAGATTTTCTTTGGTGATGCGACCTGGGGCAAGTTCGTTCTTATAGTGGGAACCATAACCATGTTCCTTGGAGCGTTCCTTGCGGTACTCTCAACAGATATGAAAAGAACTCTGGCATGCTCCTCGGTTTCACAGATTGGATTTATCCTTATCGGAGTTTCAATGCAGTGTCTCCTTGGTGAAGAGAATGCTCTCGCCGTACGAGGAACCTTGCTTTACATGGTAAACCACTCCCTGTTTAAGCTGGTACTTTTCCTTGTGGCAGGTGTGGTGTTTATGAATATCCATAAGCTGGATTTCAATATAATAAAGGGCTTCGGACGGAACAAGCCCATTCTTAAATACATATATCTTTGTGCAGCCCTCGGTATTGCGGGTGTTCCGTTTTTCTCCGGATATGTCAGCAAGACCCTTGTTCATGAAGCAATGGTAGAGTACATGAATCTTTCACCCGCTTCATACAATCCGGGAATAAAGATTGTTGAATGGCTTTTCTTAATAAGCGGCGGCATGACTCTTGCTTATATGACAAAGCTTTATGTTGTTGTATTTGTTGAAAAGAATGCAGATGAGGCACTTCAGGCAAAGTACGATGGGATGAAGCCCTATATGAATATGGGCAATAGAATTCTTCTTGCCTTCTCTGCTACCATATTTGTGGTCCTTGGAGTATTGCCGAACTGGCTCTTCGACAGAGTAGCAGATATGGGGCAGTCCTTTATGGGATTAACTGAGTTTGAAGAGACGGTTCACTACTTCTCCTGGGAGAATCTGCAGGGAAGTTTAACATCAATAATCTTTGGAGTATGTATTTACTTTGGAGTCGTAAGATCGGTACTTAGAAAGAAGGACGGAACTTACATTAATCCCTGGCCCGCTAAGCTTGATTTGGAGGATTCCTTCTACAGACCTTTACTCAATGTGATTGCGATTATACTGGAAATCTTTTCAAAGATATTTGATAAGCTTGTGGACTGGACAGTAATTCTTCTTAGAAAGTCTATCCTTAAAGAAAGTCCTATACCTTTTGAGTTGACAGAAGGAAATGCTCTGACCTATAAGGTGGGTTCTTTGCTAGATGGGCTTAAGGCAATGTTTACCGGAGAGGAAGAAAAGTACGAAGGCTCCTTCAAACACAGACTTGCCATGATGTATGAGAAGGCTGACGAAATGAGCGTCATCGTAACCAGAAGCCTATCCTTTGGCCTCATCTTCTTCTGTCTTGGACTGGTATTTACAATTGTTTATATGCTGTGGTTCAGATAAGAAAAGAATATAGAAATGACCCTCCAAATTGGGTATAATATTCAGAGAGAATATTAATCCAGGGAGGGTTATTTTTTATGAAACTCAATTATAAGCGCACATTCCTTATTGGTTTTGCGTTCTTTGGCATTCTGCTTTTGTGGCAGGTGTATGACTCATGGTGCCCCACATTCTTAACAGATATTTTCGCAAGAAGAATGTATGGCATGTCATCTGCGGAGCTTAAAGCCGGTGATGCAAGCAAGATTCTTAATGTTCAGTGGTTAGTCGGTATCATCATGGCATGCGATAACCTGGCTGCTTTGATTCTTTTACCTATATTCGGTAACTTATCCGATAAGACCAAATCACCCATCGGAAAGAGAATGCCCTATATCCTTACAGGTACTTTCGTAGCGGCTGTGGCTTTTCCCTTCGTTCCTTTATTCTTCCATCAGAATAATATAGTTGGAATGATCATCATGATGGCAATCGTTCTTATGTTCATGATGATGTATCGTAACCCTGCGGTTGCTCTGATGCCTGACATCACACCCAAGCCTTTAAGAGCTAAGGCAAACGGTATCATCAATATCATGGGATACCTTGGCGGTGCAATGGCTACAGTACTTGGTATTTTCCTTAAGCTCTCCGATTACATCAATGCAGGAGACGCAGCAAGAAACATCTGGACCATTGAGATTCCCTTTATTATAGCTTCTGTACTTATGGTAATCTCCGCACTTGTTCTTTTTGCTACAATCAAGGAGAACAAGATTGAGGAAGAGATGAAGGATGAGCTTGCAGAAGGTGAGAGACTCGCGGCAGTTGAGACTCCCGTCGATGATGACAAGCCCATGTCCAAGGCAAACAAGACAATGCTTCTGGCAATTCTCGGAGCAGAGTTTTTGTGGTTCATGTCCGATAACGCCATCGGAACATATATCGGTAACTACGTAATTTACTATATGAACTCTGTATCAAGTGCCACCATGGTAATGACCATCGTAGGCGGCCTCGCATCGGTTATCGGTTTTGCCACAGCAGGATATATTGCTGATAAGATCGGACGTAAGTGGACAATCTCCACAGGCCTTGCTGTAACTTTCGTGGGACTTATCATCATGTGCTTCGTTGGACCTACAGGAAATGTTACCGGAGCAAACGGAGAGTTCAGCTTCCCTGTAATCCTCTACGTTGTGTGGATTATCAAGGGATATGGAATGGCACTTGTTCATAACTGTTCATTCCCCATGGTTGTTGAGCTTTGCTCCTCCAAGAAGATCGGTAAGTTCACCGGATACTATTACACAGCAAGTATGTCGGCTCAGACTGTTACACCTATTCTTTTGGGTCTCGTATTTACAAGAACAGGTGCATGGAGAGCACTTCCTGTTTACTCAGGATTACTTACATTATTCAGCTGCGTAGTATTTACAGCTTTGGTAAAGAACATTAAAGCAAAGAAGATTGATAACGCCAAAGGCCTTGAGGCTTTGGATGCAGATTAATAATCAATGAATACCCAGGCTGTCACCTTTATTGGTGGCAGCCTTTTTGCTTGAAATAATAAAAATGACATTTCAGGCCGTAATTTGTATAATTGAGAGAGAAACGCTTTTACCAAAAATAAAAAGTGATATGCTGACATCATGGAGGCAAAAGGTGGCTGAAACAGGAAAAATCCTAATTTTATGTGCCGTATCCGTGGTGACCTTGGCAATATGTATTCTTCTTCTGTTAAGAAGTTACATGAAGGTCAGGAACAGAGAGGAAGTTTTGAAGGAAAGCATCGAGAATCTCGGGAAGCTTAACGACAAACTTCGAATGGACAGGCACGATTACCTGAATCACTTACAGGTTGTATACGGGTTGATGGAACTTGGGGAGTATGAGGAAATGAACTCCTATCTTAAAAAGATTTACAAGGAAATCCTGAAGACCGGTAAGGCAATCAAAACTTCAAAGCCCGCGATCAATGCGCTTCTTGCAGCAAAGAGTGCGGAGGCGGAATCAAAGGGACTTATATTTGTAATCGAAGTGAAGTCCGACTTGAAGAAGCTTCGAATTGAGGACTGGGAGTTATGCAAGGTCTTATCAAACCTTATAGACAATGCCTTTAAGGCGTTGGAAGAAAGTGACAGGGAAGAAAAGAAGGTCAGAATCGATATAAACGAAGATCCGGAAAGGTATTATTTCACAGTTGAAAACAACGGGCCCATGATACCTGAGGAACTTAGGGCATCGATTTTCAAAAGAGGTTTTACCACCAAGAAAGAAGAAGGACATGGAATGGGACTTTCAATCGTGTCTGAGATTCTTGAGGCCAACAAAGGAAAGATAGATTTGAAATCAAACGAGGAGGAAACCTTATTTACAGTTTCCCTCGGGAAAGGAGAGGAGTAATGGCAGCATTACAGATTCTTGGAATCGTGGTTCTTCTCATAGGAATCGTTTTATTGGGAATTGAGTTTTATATGCCGGGCTTCGGAGTTCCGGGAATATGCGGAACCATCTGTGCGGCAGCAGGAGTTTTCCTCACAGGAAGGAATGCTTCGGAGAGAATAATCGTCGGAGTAATCGCAATAGTTATTATTGCGGTGATGCTTGTAATAAGCATAATTATCTTCAACTCCAAGAAGGTGAAATCACCGATTAAGCTGGACACGGAAGTACAAGGCAAGGACCTTTTCATTGACGGCAAGGACATGGAGTACCTTATCGGAAAGAAGGGTGAAGCCGTAACGGATTTAAAGCCCTCGGGTAAGGGAGAGTTTGACGGAGTTAAACTCGACATACTTTCTGAAGGCGATTATATTAAAAAGGGAGCAACCCTAGAAATTACTGAAATTAAAAATAACAAAATCTTTGTGAGGGAGGTAAGATAATGTATCCTACAGTAATTTTGGCAGCAATAATTATTATTGCACTGATGGTATTCTTTACCGTCATCCCCGTTGGAATGTGGATTTCTGCAGTAGCCAGCGGAGTTAAAATCAGTATCTTCTCATTGGTGGGAATGAAGATACGTCGTGTAAAACCCGCTAAGATTGTGGCACCCATGATCAAGGCAACCAAGGCAGGAATTAAGGTTAAGACAAATGAGCTTGAGGCTCACTACCTTGCAGGCGGTAATGTTGATAACGTTGTTAACGCATTAATTGCAGCTGAGAGAGCAGGAATGGATCTGACCTTCGAGCAGGCTTCAGCAATCGATCTTGCAGGACGTAACGTATTCGAAGCCGTAAAGATGAGCGTAACCCCTAAGGTTATTGAGACTCCTCAGATTTCCGCAGTTGCAAAGGACGGTATCGAGCTTCTTGTTAAAGCAAGAGTAACAGTAAGAACCAACATCAACCAGTTAATCGGTGGTGCCGGCGAAGCAACAGTTCTTGCAAGAGTTGGTGAAGGTATCGTTACAACCGTCGGTTCAGCGCAGACTCACAGTGCAGTGCTTGAGAACCCCGATGATATCTCTAAGGTAGTACTTGAGAAGGGACTTGATTCCGGAACTGCATACGAGATTATCTCAATTGATATCGCTGATATCGATATCGGAAGAAACATCGGTGCTAACCTTCAGAGCTTACAGGCAGAAGCAAACACCAAGATTGCTCAGGCAAAGGCAGAAGAGAGACGTGCAATGGCAGTTGCTCTGGAGCAGGAGATGAGAGCCGAAGTTGTAAAGGCAGAGTCCGAAGTTCCCAAGGCAATGGCAGAGGCATTAAGATCCGGACATATCGGTGTGCTTGATTACTACAAGCTCCAGAATGTTCAGGCCGATACCAAGATGAAGAAGGATATCGGAAACGGAGTAACAGACTTCGTAGATTCCAAGAAGAAATAAAGACTGAATTAAGCGGGACGAAGATATGTATAAAGTAATGGTCGTTGAGGACGAAGAGCAAATCAGAAACATCCTAAAGAAGATGATTGAAAGAACGGTCGGGTTCAAGGTTATCTCTACATGTGATGCTTTCTCTTCGGCCATTACCGAATTTACTAAGCTTCGTCCCGATGTTGTTTTTATGGATATAGACCTTAATGGCGAGAGCGGGTTAGAGTGTGCCAAGGTTATAACGGAAATCGATCCCAAGGTGAAGATAGTATTTGCTACGGCTCACAGTGAGTACATGGCCAATGCCTTTGAGATATACGCCTTTGACTATCTGGTGAAGCCCTTTGATTTAGAGCGAATCGGAAAGACCTTAAACAGAATTAAGGAGACAACGCCTGTTTCTCCTGTTGCTGACAGAGCAGATTCCTCTCATGAGGAGAAGCTTTTAATCAGAGGTAAGGAAGAGATAAACCTTATCGACATCAAGGACATTATAATGATTGAGCGAATAGATGGGGTTTCAAGGATAGTGACAAAGGATGAAAAGTATCTGACTTCCCAGTCTCTTTCATCCCTGGAAGAAAAGCTTGATACATCCCGCTTTATGAGATGCCACAAGTCCTACATCATAAGAGTCGACGCCATAAAGAAACTGGAGGTCTACGGAAGATGGACCTACACAGTTCACCTTAAAGATACTGATGAAACAGCACTGATGACCAATCAGAAATATGATGAAATAAAGCAGAGGTTTGAATAACCTCTGCTTTATTTAGTCTGGTAACATAACTGGAATTTGCATGTGTGCGATTGTCTTATAGCTATCTTGTTACTACCGAATAATAAACAGGTGTTGCTTCACCATACTCCTCAAAGATTCTATCAAACTCGGTGCTGTCAGGTTTCTCTGTTTCCTCTTCGTCACTGTTCTGATAGTAGTATGTGGCATTTCCATCGGTGTCGTATGAAACTCTGGCCATCTCTACCAGAACTAGTTCTCCGTTAGCCACAGTATATTTGCTTACGTCGTGATTTCCACCTGCGTATATTACCTTATCTTTAATGGAAATAGGACACGCAGTGCTTGATGAAGAAACACTTCCTATTACCGTGGGGGCATCGTCCTTGTAAATAAGAAGAGTGGAATCTATTGCTTCAAGATTTCCTTCACCATCATCAAAGGCTCCGCTGCATACGAAAAATACATCTGTATCTCCCACAGGTTCATTGGCATAGCCCTGACCATCTAAAAGATTTTTGTCCACAATCTGAGTAAATGTGTCGCATCCTTCTGTATTTACCTCTGCAAATACTTCATCTGCTTCTTCTGTAGCCTCTTCCACCGTCTCTTCTGCGGTTTCTGCAACTTCTTCAGCTGTTTCCTGCAGATTCTCAATTAAAGGTTCTTCTGTTTCAGTGGCTTCAGTTGTTTTATTGCCACAAGCTGTAAGCATAACACTCATTGCTATGCCCAGTACAATTATTGTACTTTTTTTCATATTATCATCTCCTTGCGGCTTAGATTATACTCTCTCTCGAAATATCTTCAAGTTCAATTTGGTTGCGTTTCTGATAACATTTAATCTCAATTGTAGTTTCTCAAAACATCAAGCCCCAGCAGAAGCGCTTTCTCATGAGAATCCGTTCCAAATGACCTTGCGTCGTAGTCATGAACATTGGCAAGAGAGTCCGCTGTAAATAAGAACTGGCCGAACTTGGATCCCCTCTTTCTGCAGCAGGCTGCAAGAGCGGAACACTCCATTTCAACCACTGAGCATCCCTCCTCCAGGCGATATTTAACCATGTCTTTTGTTTCTCTGAAGAACCCGTCCGTTGACCAGGTGGTGCAGGTAACGAAGGGAAGGTTATGCTTCCTAAAGGTTTCCTCTATTGCAGTGATGGGTTCCCTGTCAAGCTCGATGTACCTTGATGCCGGAAGGTAATGATAAGATGCTCCTTCATCCCTTAATGCCCGCTCCGGAACAAGGAAAGCGTTCTCCGGAATCTCTGTCAGCACTCCGCAGGAGCCCACAGCTATAACCTTCTTACAGCCACAGCTTACAAGGGTATCAATAATCTGGCTTGCCGCCGCCGATCCTATAGTGGACTGGACAAGGCAAATGTCCTCTTTTTCCTCATGAAGCACGTAGACTTTAATGATGTGAGAAACGGTGATAAATTCCTGAACAACCTCTGCTTTCTTTTCTTCGGCATATCTGTGCACCACATCCCCAAGAAATGCAAAAAGGCATTTCTCAGGAAGCTTTAAATCCGGGCAATCATGAGTAGGTGCAATTACTTCAGGCGATGCATCGTCATATTCAAGTATTGGTATTTCATTTTTAATAATCATTTGTATCCTCCATAATAATCAGGCTTTCTTGCATATATACAAGAGGTGAGTAGAACTTCCCAACAGTTCTCTCTTCTCACAGTTATCAAGCTGGTATCGTACAAGTGTCTCGAAATCCTCGTCTGCAAGGGTAAAATCAGCACGTCTCTCCGCAATCTCAAGTACGTTATCAACTGCAGCAGTTGTAATGTATTCTACAGAGTGCTCCTTAAATAAATCCTCAAACTCCACAATATCGAAGCCTGTAAACATCTGCTCAGGGAAATGTTTAATCGTGTTATCTTCATTGAAGTTTTCCTTATATCCTTCGGTAAAGGTTCCCCACTTAAAAAGATAGTTGGTCATCAAAATCGAATGTACGGAAAGGAATGCCACTAGAATAATTCCGTTCTTCTTAGTTACCCTTACTGCTTCGCTTATGGCTTTATGCTGGTCTTCGCTGTTGTATAAGTGATACATGGGACCAAAAAGTAATGTCACATCGAATGTATTGTCTGCAAATCTGCTCAAATCCAAGGCATCTCCCTGAAAGGCATGAAGATTATCAAGTCCCTTTCCATGGTCCTTTAATATATTCAGGTTCTCTTCTACAAGTTCAACCGACGTTACATCGAATCCTTCCCTGGCAAGGGCAATGGAATATCTGCCTGTTGCGGCTCCGATTTCTATAACAGAAGCACCTTTCTTTAAGTACCTGTGAATATAATCCATTGTTACCCTGTATTCAAGCTGTCCCTGTCTTGACTTGGTAAGACGAGTATCCTCGTCATATTTTTGATAAAAACCTTTAACAAGATCTGTCCTTTTACTCATTTCTCTCACCTCTTTAGATTAATCTTTTATTACCCGGCCAAGATAATAAAAAAACCACCTATCACATGGATAAGTGGTTGAAATGTCGACATCTGCCTATTTTCTTCTTAGGATTCCTTACCCACTTTTCCGAATATGAAAAAATAACCGCGACCCTGAAGATTATCGGGGTTCCCGATCATGGAATTCATATCAGAATTGTTGAGTACAAAGTTTCTCATTCCAAGAATCCTTTCAAAAATATTTCCCTTACTATACAGGACATGTCAGACAATTGTCAACACCTTTTTTATATTACATCCACAAGAGCATTTAGCTTTCCCTTTTTGGATACACTGCCACAGCCTTTGTATGTAAAGCGTCCGAAGCCTCTGACACTCACAATGTCACCGGCTTTAAGCTGATGGCTGTAGTTCTCCATCAGTCGGCCGTTAAGGAATACCTTCTGAGAGGTGAAAAGCTCGGCGCTGTCTCCTCTGGATAGGTGGTAGACTTTAGAAACCACGCCGTCTATTCTTTCGGAGGCTACTTGTATAGTGACCTCTTTCGGCTGCCTTGATTCTATTTCAGGAATAGAATCCACCTTCTTAACCATTACAGAGGTGTGGCGTACTCTTGTAAGACTGGAAATAATATAATCCGTCATCCTGTTCTCACAGAAAAGGTATGCTCTTTTCTCATCAACAATGATATCTCCGAGAACATCCCTCTCTATTCCTGCGTTCATAAGAGCACCAAGGAAATCCCTGTGGGAGAGCTTCTCTGCAAACTTTTCCGCCAGGGGAGAAATAAGAAGAATATCTATGGGAAAATCCTCTTCGTAGCCAAAGGCTTCCGGATTCCCAAATCTAAGCATTCCTCTCTCATAACTTCCGTCCCCATTCCACACAGTAACTCCGGCATATGAGAACTCCCTTTCGCACTCAAAGTAAACGGACATATCTGCCATGGAGAGAAAGTCCGTGAATACATATTGGTTATTTCTATAACTTCTGTCCGCCATATCAAGCAGGCGTTTCTTGATTTCCAGTTCTTCTGCTACCATATCTCTTTACCTATATTTAGTCTACATGAATTATACACTTTACAAATACATCGGTCAACCGTTATAATAATTACTACAGGAGGAATGGTAATGATAATTAATGACAAACTGTGCGAACTAAATCTTACAAAATACAAACTGAGTCAAGAAAGTGGAGTTCCTCAAGCGACTATTAATGATATTTGTAGTGGAAAGGCGGACATAGAAAAATGTGCTGCAGGGACTTTGTTTCGAATCGCTAACGTCCTTGGTATTACTGTTGAAGACATTATTATTTCTTCGCGTAGTGATTATCGAGCATCATTTGAAACGTTTAAAAGTAATGTTTGTCACCAAGTTAAAGACAAGGGTGACTTAGATTTCATCATAGAAACATTAGAGAATAACGAAGTCCGGCATCTATTTGAAAAGAAATGGTATCCCGAATCACTATACCTTTTGGGAATGGTAGATTATCTGTCAAGGTTGAATGGACTGCCCGAATGTAAAAACTATAACGATATACGTAGCACGAAGCTTTCAAAAACAATTTATCCGATTGGGGTAATCCTTAACAGCGAGGTAACCAAATCGGATGAACCTATCAGGAAGGCTGAGGAAAATGCCATACCGGAATTTCGTAGGTTTAATATAATTGAAAGTGAGATTAGAAACGTTGTCTAAATTTATTTTTACAAAGGAAAATCTTGATAAATACCTGCTTGAGCTTTCGAAGGATTTCCGAAAAAGGAACGGAACGAAGACTCCGGCTGAACTCACCATAATAGGTGGAGCATCTGTAATCATTAATTATGGCTTTCGTGAACTGACCGAAGATATCGATGCTATTATCACCGCATCATCCGCTATGCAAGAATCAATAAATCATGTAAGTGATGTGTTTAATCTTCCGCATGGATGGCTTAATGTTGATTTCATGAGAACGACATCATTTACGCCAAACATTATTCGCTTTTCAAAATATTATCGTACATTCTCAAATATTATGACTGTAAGGACTATTTCCGGGGAGTACCTTATTGCCATGAAATTAAAGTCTGGACGACAGTACAAATACGATCTTTCTGATGTGGTAGGAATCCTTCTTGAATACAAAAAGAAAGGTGAACCTCTTACTTTTGAAAGAATCAAGACTGCTGTGGAAGATTTATATAATTCATATGATGCACTACCGGATGTCTCGAAAAAATTTATTGAGTATGCACTTAAACAGGGAGATTACGAGGCCCTATATAAAATAGTTAGAAAGGAAGAAATCGAAAATAAAAAGGTGCTGGTTGATTTTGATACAAAATACCCGGGTGTTGCCAAGTTCGATAATATTAACGAAATAATAGAAAGAGCAAAAAAGAAACGGGATGTTCCGTAAGAAACATCCCGTTAATAATATCAAAGATAATTATTTACAATGTCCGCTCTTCTTAAGTGCGTTTACGATCTCATCTACTTTCTCTCTGCAGATGTCATCTGTGGTTGCCTCAACCATGACACGAAGTACAGGCTCTGTACCGGATTCTCTTACGAGAACTCTTCCGTCTTCACCGAGATCCTTCTCAACTTTCTCAATGGCCTTAACAACAACATCGGAATTTCTGGCAGCCTTCTTCTCATCAACCTTAACGTTGACCATGAGCTGAGGATAGATTGTTAAGTCCTTAAGCTGTTCGGAAAGAGGCATCTTCTTCTCAAGTAAGGCTTCCATAACCTTGATGGCTGTAAGAACACCATCACCTGTGGTTGCGTGCTTTGAGAAAATGATGTGTCCGGACTGCTCGCCGCCTAATGAGTAACCGTTCTGAGTCATGCATTCGCTGACATACTTATCGCCAACGGTGGTCTTTTCGTATTTGATGCCTGCTTTATCGAAGGCTTTGTAAAGTCCCATGTTAGACATGATGGTTGTAACGACGGTGTCGTGGTCAAGCTGACCGTTCTCGTGAAGATACTTACCGCAAAGGTAGAGAATCTTATCACCATCCACCACGTTACCAAGTTCATCAACGGCAATACATCTGTCTGCATCACCATCGAAAGCGAAGCCCACATCGAGATGTTCTCTTTTTACCAGATCAACAAGCATTTCAATATGTGTGGAACCACACTCCAAGTTGATGTTAGTACCGTCAGGATTGTTGCTGATAACATAGGTCTTGGCTCCAAGAGCATCGAATACGTGCTTAGCTGTCTGATGAGCGGAACCGTTTGCACAGTCAAGTCCGATACGAACGGAGTTGTATGAACGTGTTGCCAGGGAAATAAGATATCCCAGGTATCTGTTACGTCCGATAACATAGTCGGTGGTACGACCGATGTTCTCTCTTCTTGCGAGAGGAATTTCCATATCGGGATTATCAAGGTACTCCTCAATAAGTCTCTCAACTTCACCGTCGACCTTATAGCCGCCGCCGTTTATAATCTTGATTCCGTTGTCATAGTAGGGATTGTGGCTTGCGGAAATCATAATACCGCAGTCGAAATCCTCAGTTCTTACGACATAGGATACACTGGGAGTGCTTGTTACATGGAGAAGGAAAACATCTGCGCCGCTGGCTGTAAGTCCGGCAACCAAAGCGTACTCAAACATATAGCTTGAACGTCTGGTGTCCTTACCGATTACAATTCGGGCGCGATGGTCCTTACCATAGTAATAACCTAAGTAGCGACCTACCTTGAAGGCATGGTCTACCGTAAGGTTAACGTTGGCTTCACCCCTAAAGCCGTCCGTACCAAAGTATTTACCCATTTCTATCTACTCCTTTTTCGAATAAAAAATTCCTTATACTACGTCTTTTATTATAACGTGAAAAACATCATTTTTGTCGCAGAATTGCTGGATTTGTGGTAGAATATTGCTACAGATTCAGATGGCTTTTTTGAAACTATTTATCATCAGTTGGCAACCCAATTTATAGATGATAAAATGTAGTAGATGAGGGAAAAGCATGCGAATCTATGACCTGGAACCGGGAAGAGAAATAACAATACTCATAATGATTGGTAACCAGACAATGGAATTTGAGTCCGAGGTTATCGGAGCAGTTCCGCAGAAAAGCATGATTTATGCCAAGCCGGTTATCAAGAATAACAAGGTTCTCACCTTTAACGGTAAGGGAATCTCTGCTAATGTTGTCATTACCGGGAAGGATACCAAGCCGCTGATCTTCAGGAATGCTGCTTTCAGTACCCTGAAAGATAAGGATGGAAACTTAAGTTATGGAATTGTGTCCCATGGAGAGGGAGTGGAGTTTAACAGAAGAGATTCCTTCAGATGTCCCGTAGATGTTCCTTCGGTGGCACAGATAGGCTTGGAAAAAAAGACATATAATATAATTATAAGGGACGTAAGTATTAATGGTTTCTCATTCTGCTTTACAAACGACACTGTGACTGCGGAAGTGGGACAGTTTGTCCACACGACGTTGAATGACTTTATTGACGGTTTGTTTGAGAATTTTACATTCAGGCTGTTCGGACTTATTGTGAGAGAAGCCGAGTTGTCCAATGGAAAGCGCGTTTATGGTTGCAAGATTGTTCAGCAGCTAAAGGGCATTGATACTTACATTGCCAAGAAAGAAAGGATGCGCCTTTTGAAACAAAGGGCGAAGGCGAATTCAAGAAATGGAAGGGAAAGAACGACGTAAACATATTGAGGAACTCCTCAAATCACACAAAACACCGATGTCCGGTACCGGACTTGCCAATATGTTCGGAGTGAGCAGGCAGGTCATAGTACAGGACATTGCTTTGTTACGGGCCGAGAATAAGGACGTTATCTCCACAAACAAGGGATATGTTCTCTTCACACCGGGAGAAGACAACGGTAAGAAGGCAGTTGTCAGAGTAAAGCACAGCTTCGAAGATACTTACGATGAACTTAACACCATAGTGGAGCTTGGAGGAAAGATAAGGGATGTAACCGTAGACCATGACATCTACGGACAGATTACAGTAGACCTTATTATCAATGATTCACATGACGTGGATGAGTTTATCGCAGCAATGAAGAAGTCAAAGTCGAAACCTCTTAAGGTTCTGACGGATGACGTGCATTATCACACAATTCTTGCACCCTCTGAGAAAGTACTTGATCTTATAAAGGAAGAGCTCAAAGCGAAAGGCTACTTGGCAGAACAAGATGATTACAACTATAGTGACTTTGAAAAAAGGTGAAGGGCGCAGTCTGAAAGCAGGCGGCGCCTGGATTTTTAATAATGAAATCGATACAATCACCGGAACATTCAAGAACGGAAGCATTGTAAAGGTTAATGATTTTGACGGATACCCTCTGGGTCTTGGTTTCATCAACCAGAATTCCGTAATCAGAATCAGAATGCTTACCAGGAATTCAGAGACTGAGATCAATGAAGATTTTTTCAGGATGAGAGTCAAAAATGCCTGGGAGTACAGAAAGCAGGTCATGATGCCTGAGGATTTGAAGGCCTGCAGGCTTATCTTCGGTGAGGCAGATTATCTTCCCGGGCTTGTGGTAGACAGATACGAGGACGTGCTGGTGGTGGAATCCCTGGCATTGGGCATCGACTTACTTAAGGATACAATTCTTAAATGCCTCAAGGACGTCCTTTCAGAGGATGGTGTCAAAATCAGAGGTATCTACGAACGCTCTGACGCTGCGGTTCGAAAGAAAGAGGGTCTGGAACCATATAAAGGGTTCATCGGAGAAGAGTTCGATACCAACGTGGAGATTGTTGAGAACGGTGTCCACTACATGGTGGATGTGGCAAACGGCCAGAAGACCGGGTTCTTTCTTGATCAGAAATATAACCGCCTTGCCATGCAGAAAATCTGCAGAGGACAGGAAAAGGTTCTTGACTGCTTCACACATATGGGAACCTTTGCCCTAAATGCAGGATACGCGGGAGCCAAGGATGTAACGGGTCTTGATATTTCGGGATTTGCCGTATCACAGGCCGAAGCCAATGCGAAGCTTAATCACCTGGAAGACAGAGTTCACTTCAGGGAAGCCAATGTTCTGGACGAACTTCCCAGACTCTATGAAGCGGGAGAGCGATACGATGTGGTTATATTAGATCCACCTGCTTTTACCAAATCAAGAGAAGCAACAAAGAATGCAATCAAGGGTTACAGAGAAATAAACATGAAGGGCCTGCGACTTGTTAAGAGCGGCGGGTACTTTGCCACATGCTCCTGCTCACACTTTATGACGGAGGAGCTTTTCAAGAAAACAATTGCCCAGGCAGCAACGGCGGTTCACAAGAGACTGAGACAGATTGAGTTCAGAACTCAGGCTCCCGACCACCCGATTCTATGGGCATCGGATGAGAGTTATTATTTGAAGTTTTTCATCTTTCAGGTTGTGGACGAAAAGTAAATAAAAATAGGAGGGAGAAAATGAAGAGAGGGTCTATTTTTTTAGCGCTGGCTTTAGCGTTAACTTTTACTGCCTGTTCGAGGGAAACAAAAGAGGCAGAGAAGGGAGTTCCAGAGGTATATTCTGAAGTGGCGGAGGGTCAGGCGTATGCTCTTGTTGACTTAGGACTTTCTGAGAAATGCCTTTTGATTGCAAAGGGCGATCTGGATGACTACCTTGGAAAGAAAGGGGCGGTTACAGCCCAGGTATATGGAGTTGATAATGAAGGTAACCTGGTGGATTTTGGCGAGGTTCAAAGTGATGGTTCGGGATACCTTCTTAAAGTTGAGACTCCATATTTGTATGTGTGCGGTGGGCATGACATCGATTTGCTTTACCCTAATGTTGAAACCGGTACACTTGATGTATATGAAGGTGCCAGAATTAAGTTCGGAGAAACAACCGACACATTTTTCTACACGAAAGAAGGTGTGGAAAAAGAAGTTGAGGATATGACGGAATTTGACAACCTTTTTGAGAGATACTCAGATAAGGCAGAACTAATAGACTTTGGTTCAAACAAATAAACGGAGGGATAATTATGGCTACTACAGCGAAGAAAACCACAGCGGCTAAGAAACCTGCTGCAAAGAAAACCGCAACTGCTAAAAAGACAACAACAGCAAAGAAGACTACAACCGGCAGTTCCATGAAGGTCAGTGCTGCTGAGAAGAAGCTTGTTGAGCTTTACAGAAAGGCAGATTCCGACACAAAGAAGGCAGCGGTGGCACTTCTTAAAGGAGAGAAGACACAGTCCGGCGGTATTCTTCAGTCAATCCTTAACAATAAGGATCTGATGAACACCGTACAGGGACTGTTCTCAATAAAGGATTAAGAAACAGGAGATATTAGTTAAGATGAAGGTTTGGTACAGAATCAGACAATGGTTCATGGCTGTAATGATTGGAATTATGACCAGACAGCCCAAGGTAATCAAGGGGAGCGGGAGTCTTGCAAGAATAGCAGACAATCTTGAGAAGACCGGAAAGAAGAAAGTATTTATTGTTACCGCTCCGGTATTTATTGAGTGGGGGTCACTTAATAAGCTTTTTGAAGCATTAAAGGAAAAAGGAATTGAAGCAACAGTTTTTTCAAAGGTAGTTACAGAGCCTACGGTGGAATTGGTTATGGAAGCCTTTGGAGAATATAAAAAAGCAGACTGTGAAGCAATTGTTGCGGTAGGCGGCGGAAGCGTAATCGACTGTGCTAAAGCAGTAGGTGCGCTGAGAGCGACGGGAAGAAGTATTCCAAAGATGAGAGGAGTACTTCGAGTACTCAGAAGACTTCCTGATTTATATGCAGTTCCCACCACAGCAGGAACCGGTTCCGAGACCACGGCGGCAGCAGTTATTACAGACACTATTGACGGCAAGCACTACAAATACATGGTTAACGACTTTGTGTTAATCCCAAGGTACGCAGTGCTTGATGCGGATCTTACCCTTACAGTACCTGCGAAGATTACTGCGGCAACAGGAATGGATGCCTTAACCCACGCAGTTGAAGCTTACACCAATAATTTTGCTTCAAAGATGGTAAAAGAGAGGGCACTGGACTCCGTAAGCCTGATCTTTAAAAATATACCTCTGGTTTACGAGGACGGAAGCAATGTTGAGGCAAGAGACAATATGCTTTATGCTTCCTTCGAAGCAGGAATTGCTTTTACCACCAACTTTGTAGGTTATGTACATGCAGTAGCTCATGCTACAGGCGCTTTGTACGGAATCCTTCACGGAGAGGCCTGCTCCATTATTCTTCCCTACGTAATGGAACAGTATGGTGAGAAGGTTTACGGTCGTCTTTCCGAGCTTGCGGATGCAGCAGGGGTTAAGGGTGCGACAAAAGAAGAGAAGGCTAAGAACTTCATTGCTGCCATCAGAGAAATGAATGAGAAGATGGGCATACCTTCAAAGATTGAAAAGCTTAAGAGGGAAGACTACGAGGAGATTATTAAGAGGGTGCTTAAGGAAGCAAATCCTCTTTATCCCTGTCCTGTAATCTGGAAGAAGAAGGACTTCGAGATACTTCTCGATAAGCTCATAAAAGAGTAAAAAAAGACCACTTGTGGTTTTAAATATGTAATGATACAATCAAAGTAACATGTTAGTTGAACATGTTACTTTTTTGTTTTGTCTCAAAAACAGCCTGGAGGGTATAAATGACTAATTCTCTTAATCAGCAGACCTATGATTTGTTCAGAAAAGATATTATGACTTTCTCGCTTAAGCCCGGTGAATCCGTGTCAGCAGCCAAGATTGCCGACAGATATCACGTAAGCAGAACACCGGCGAGAGAAGCATTGGTTAAATTGGAGACGGAGGGATTGGTTGATATATATCCCCAGTCGAAATCCTTGATTTCCAAGATTGATACCGACAGAGCAAATGAAGAGTGGTTCATCAGAAAAACCTTGGAGCTTGGCGTGGTTGACGGACTTTTTGCCAACGTTACCGAGAAGGATATTAAGAAGATGTACGACTACTGCAGGAAGATGGAGGAAATCTCCGCTGCTCCAAGAACTCATGATTCTGCTTATGAGTATTTAAAAAGTGATGACGAGTTCCATGCCTTGACGTTCCACATTGCGGGAGAGAGCCTTGCTGCAGACATTCTTGCTTCGACAATGGTGCATTACAATCGAATCAGACTTTTGATCGACCTGGATGATACCTATTCGAGACGAACCGATAATACCCATGTTCAGCTGGTTAAGCATCTGGAGCGTGGCGAGAAGGAAGCATACAGAGAGCTGCTTACAAAGCATTTGGGTTATCACGTACAGGATACGGAGGAATTAAGGGAGAAATACCCGGGTATTTTTACAGAGAAGGAAGAAGAGGAGTAGAAATATGAAAGCTTTTATGGACAAAGACTTTCTGCTTAACACGCAGACAGCCAGGGATTTGTACTACAAGTACGCAGATATGACAAAGATTCCTGTTTTGGATTATCACTGTCACATTAACCAAAAGGAAATCTGGGAGGACAGACAGTTTGACAACATCGCTCAGGTTTGGCTTGGAGGCGACCACTACAAGTGGCGCCAGATGAGAACCTGTGGCGTAGACGAGAAATACATTACAGGGGATGCCTCAGATTGGGAGAAGTTTGAGAAGTGGGCAGAGATTATGCCAAAGCTTATCGGCAATCCCCTTTATACCTGGTCTCATTTGGAACTCAGATACTACTTTGGATACGAAGGAAATCTTAACAAGGACACAGCCAAAGAGGTTTGGGACCTTTGCAACGAGAAGCTTAGAAGCAAGGACTTCTCAGTAAGAAACATAATTAAGAAATCAAATGTTACCCTGATTTGTACCACCGATGATCCAATCGATGATTTGGAATACCACAGATTAATTAAGGAAGATAAGTCTTTTGATGTTAAGGTCCTTCCCGCATGGAGACCCGATAAGGCCTGCAATGTAGAAAAGCCTGATTTTACCGATTATATAGCAAAGCTTTCAAAGGCTTCCGGAATCGAGATTACCACATTTGAGGATCTTAAGAAGGCTCTTTCGAAGAGAATGGATTTCTTTGCAGAGAACGGATGCGTTGTCTCAGACCACGGCCTTGAGTATGTAATGTACAATCCTGCAGATGATGCCGAGATAGAGAATATCTTTAAGAAGGCAATGAATAAGCAGGCTGTAAGTGAGGACGAAAAGTCCAAATACAAGACCGCATTCATGATTTATGTGGCAGGAGAATACTGCAAGAGAAACTGGACCATGCAGCTCCATTATGGTGCGAAGCGAGACAACAACACCTTTATGTACAACAAACTTGGTCCGGATACAGGCTTTGACTGCATCAATAACTATGCTCCAAGCGCATTTCTTGCTGACTATCTGAATGCTCTTGCGGTAAAAGAGGCTGTTCCCAAAACCATTATTTACTCCCTCAATCCCGCCGATGACGCTGCAATCGGAACAATCATCGGATGCTTCCAGGGTGGTGGCGTTAAGAATAGAATTCAGCAGGGCAGCGCATGGTGGTTCAATGATAACCTTGTGGGAATGGTTAACCAGATGAAATCCCTTGCGAACCTTTCCGCTCTTGGTAACTTTGTGGGAATGCTGACGGATTCAAGATCATTCCTTTCATATACAAGACATGATTATTTCAGACGAATCCTTTGCATGATGATTGGCGAATGGGTTGAAAACGGCGAGTTCCCCGCTGAGGACAAGCTCCTTGGGGATATCGTGAAGGGTATATCCTATAACAACGCAGTAGAATACTTCGGTTTTGATCTGAAGACCGTGTAAGGAGACAGAGAATGAATAAAGTACTTGAAGAAATAAGCAAGATTGGTATTGTTCCGGTTATTGCTTTGGATGAGGTAAAGGATGCGAAACCTCTTGCAAAGGCTCTTATTGACGGAGGACTTCCCTGTGCGGAGGTAACCTTCAGAACCGCAGCAGCTGAGGAATCCATAAGAGTAATTGCTGAGGAATTTCCGGAGATGCTTGTGGGAGCCGGAACGGTGCTCACCACAGAGCAGGTAGATAAAGCTGTGGCAGCAGGAGCCAAGTTTATCGTAAGCCCGGGACTTAACCCTGAGGTTGTTAAATACTGTGTGGATAAAAACATTCCCGTTTGCCCCGGATGTTCAAATCCTTCCGATATTGAGCAGGCCATTTCATTGGGACTTGATGTGGTTAAGTTTTTCCCTGCGGAGGCAGCAGGCGGCCTTGCCATGATTAAGGCAATGTCAGCGCCTTACACAAACATGAAATTTATGCCCACCGGCGGAATCAATGCAAAGAATCTTAACGAGTACCTGGGATTCAAGAAGATTATCGCCTGCGGCGGAAGCTGGATGGTTAAGTCCGACATGATTAAGGCAGGAGAGTTTGATAAGATTACAGCCCTTACAAAGGAAGCTGTTGAGCTGATGCTTGGCTTTGAGTTAAAGCATGTTGGAATCAATTCCAAGGATGAAAAGGAAGCTGAGAAGATCACATCTGCATTCTGCGATATCTTTGGCTTTGCGAAAGATGAGAGAAGCGCTTCCTATTTTGCCGGAACAGGACTTGAAATAATGAAGATGCAGGGCCGTGGCACCATGGGACACATTGCCATCGCCACAAACAGCGTGGAGAGAGCGGTTTACCATCTTTCAAAGAAAGGCTGCCAGTTTGATATGGACAGCGCAACCTACGATAATGACGGAAAGATGAAATTTATTTATATAAAAGACGAGTTGGGTGGGTTTGGCGTTCACCTTGTAAACAAATAAAGGAGATTTGGTATGGGCAAAGTTATAACATTTGGTGAGATTATGCTTCGTCTTGCGCCCGAAGGATATTACAGATTCGTGCAGGCGGAGAAATATGGAGCAACATATGGCGGCGGAGAGGCCAATGTATCGGTTTCTCTTGCAAACTTCGGGCTGGACACGGCTTTTGTAACAAAGCTTCCCAAGCATGAAATCGGTCAGGCGGGAGTCAACAGCTTAAGAAGATTCGGCGTAGATACAAGCTATATTGTAAGAGGCGGCGACAGAGTGGGAATCTATTACCTTGAGAAGGGTGCAAGCCAGAGACCCAGTAAGGTAATCTATGACAGAGCAGGTTCTGCAATTGCTACCGCTAAGAAAGAGGATTTCGACTGGAACAAGATTTTTGAGGATGCCGAGTGGTTCCATTTCACAGGAATTACCCCCGCTCTCGGTGATGAGATTGCTGAGATCTGTCTTGAAGCTTGTAAGGCAGCAAAGGCAAAGGGAATTACCGTAAGCTGCGACCTTAACTACAGAAACAAGCTTTGGAGCAAGGAGAAAGCCGGAGAAGTAATGGCTAAACTTTGCGAGTATGTAGACGTTTGCATCGCCAACGAAGAGGATGCCAACGACGTATTCGGAATCAAAGCAAAAGATACAGACGTAACAACCGGAAAGGTTAACCACGAAGGTTACAAGGATGTTGCAAAACAGCTTGCAGACCGCTTCGGATTCAAGAAGGTGGCAATCACCTTGAGAGGTTCCATTTCCGCTAACGATAACAACTGGGCAGCAATGCTCTACGACGGCTCAGATTACTATTTCAGCAAGAATTACCTGATTCACATCGTAGACAGAGTAGGGGGCGGCGACTCCTTCGGAGCCGGGCTTATCTACTCTTGCATCAACAACTTCGCATCCCAAGAAACCATCGAATTCGCAGTGGCGGCCAGCTGCCTGAAGCACTCCATCGAAGGCGATTTCAACATGGTTACCGTGGACGAAGTAAAGAAACTCGCCGGCGGCGACGGCTCCGGCCGCGTCCAGCGCTAACAAAAGAGGCAATCTGGGTCTCCCCCCCGATTGCCTTTTCTTTTGTCGCTCGTTGTGCCTAAAATCGCTGTATTTGCCATTTTAGATACATTGTTTTTCCTACCCTCAAATAGTGTTGTGACTTGGAAAAGGTTTTCCCTTTTGGCTTAGTCACAGTTTTTTGTGCGATTTCGGCAATTATTCTATTTTAGAAATTGCAAGAGAAGGGCTAGCGAAGAAAAACTCTCAAAAAATGTGACCCAGATAGAGGTAATTCTCTGTTTGGGTCACATTACATTTATAAGAGGTTTGTTTTTCATGTGACCTAAAACGGCGCTTGAGGTGCCTTAGGCACAACATCGAGATTTTCCAGACTTCAACTGTCACATTTTTGTGTTTCCTAAAGTCCAAACAACCTCTCGGCGTTCTCTTTCGTTATTCTCTCCACTTCTTCCGTGGTGATTCCCTTACACTCTGCCAGCGCTTCCACTACATAGGGAAGAAGAAGCGAGCTGTTTCTTTTTCCTCTGAAGGGTACCGGCGCCAGGTAGGGGCAGTCGGTCTCAAGAAGGATTCGGTCAAGGGGCATTACCTCTAAAGCTTCACGAAGTTTCTTGCCATTCTTAAAGGTAAGTACTCCGCCAATGCCAAAGTAGAAGCCCAGCTTGTTTATTATCTCGGCAGATTCCTTGCTATAGGAATAGCAGTGCATAACACCGCCTATTTCATCGACCTTTTCTTCAAAGAGAATATCAATGGTATCCTTAGCTGCTTCTCTTGAATGTATTATAATAGGAAGATTTACTTTTCTTGCCAGAGCAATCTGCTTTCTGAAAGCGTCTTTCTGGATCTCTCTGTCCACGTTATCCCAGTAGTAGTCAAGGCCGATTTCGCCGATGGCAACGACCTTCTCATCCTTACAGAGTTCCTCGAGCCTTACAAGAGACTCTTCGTTTATTTCGTCAGCCGAATCGGGATGTACACCCACTGCAGCATATATATATGGAAACTTCTTTGCAAGCAAAACCGTTTCCTCGGTGGTTTTCATATCGGCGCCGATGTTTATAACCTTCTCTATATTATTATCGGGAAGGGATTTAAGGAGCTCTTCCCTGTCTTCATCGAAAGCCTCATCATTGTAGTGAGTATGGGTGTCGATAATCATGCCCTACCTCCTGTTTTCCTTGACATCGTCTATTATATTAGAGTATTATTTTACTGTTGTAAATACGGGGCGTGGCTCAGCTTGGTAGAGCGCTACGTTCGGGACGTAGAGGTCGCGTGTTCGAATCACGTCGCCCCGACGAATGGTTTAAAGAGGTAAGGAAATAATCCTTGCCTCTTATTTTTTTCTTCATTTTTGCCGATATAAGTATAGAAACCCGTTATTGTGCACATGGAGGTGCGGCATGAAGGTAGAGAATAAATCAATCTTTATGGGAGACGATACCCTAAAGAGTCGTCACACAGAAGGAAATAACAAGGACAAGACTCAGTCCACCAAAGCCTTAAGTGGCGTTGCTTTTAAGGAAAAACTCGATCCAATTGCTCAGAAAAAGAAAAAGGCCATGCAGCAAGCCATGAAAATAATCGGTGATGCTTTTGCCAAGGAAACAAAGCTGGATGATGAGCTTAATGAGCGCCGCCAAAAGGTTAAGGACCTTAAAGGCGAAATTGGTGATTTTAACAAAGAAATCAGAAGCATTGAAAGCGAAAGAGAAGCCCTTAGAGAAACTTATGGCGTAGCAGAGGGCAGCGAGGAAGAGAAGGATCTGCAGCTGCTGGCCAGAGAAGCAGAGAAGGACTTCAAGGGAAAGGAAGTTTCCTTCACCGAAGAGGAAGAAAAGCGCCTTTCAGAGATACATAAAAAAGGTCTTACCGAATATCAGGAAAGATCCCTTGAAATGAAAAAATCTGAGAAGTACTATAGCGATGCTGTCTACGATGATGAAATGGAATTAAGGACGGAAAATGCAATAATCACTCAGACTAAGCTTGAGCGCCTGAAGTACCACCCCATGCTTGATGCAAGGGAAAAGGCAGATGAAGTATTAGATGCGGCAAGTGATGAAATTCTTGGAATGTTAATTGCAGAAGGAAAAGAGCACATCGACGAAGAACTCGAAGAGAAAATCGAAGCCGCCAAGGAGAAAAAGGAAGAAAAAGAAGAATTCGAGGAAAGAATCGAGAAAGCAAAAGAAAAGGAAGAGGACGAAAAGAAACTTACCGAGGAAATTCTCGAAGACGTTGCAGATTTGCAAGCGGGCAATATGGACTTGAGCAATGCTCAGGAGCAGGTTAAGGAAATGCTTAGCAACCTGAAGATACTTGAGGAAGATATTAAGGGTGCGGCAGTAGATAAAGAAATATAGGTGCAATTTGGGGCCTGTCCCCAAACTGCACCTAAGAAATGGCAAAAAAAACACCGACCCCGGGGATTAACCCCAAAACCGATGCCTTGGAATGCGCCTTCAGGGACTCGAACCCTGGACAAATAGATTAAGAGTCTACTGCTCTACCAACTGAGCTAAAGGCGCGTTTTTCTGAACGCAAATATGATTATATTATATAGATTCGCACTTTGCAACACTTTTTTTTACAAAAATCCCATTTTCTAGGGTATTCCGTCATATTCAACAAGAAAATCTCTGAAATTCCCCACTAAACAAAGGCAAGTTGTTACATTCTGAAACTTTATTACACAACGCGAACAGATTATTTGACAAATAACTTTCTACCATGATATATTTAAGGTGCTGAAACAAAATTCCAGCAACCCACTTAGAAGGAGGATATTACTATGAGAAAGAACAAAGTACTTGCTTTAGTTTTAACAGCAGTAATGACCCTCGGACTTGTTTCATGCGGAAGCGAAGCAGCACCCGCAGCTGAGACCAAGACCGAAGAGGCAGCTCCTGCTACCACAGAGGCTGAAGCACCCGCTGCTACAGAAGAACCTGCAGCTGAGGCTGAACCGGATACCATCACAATTATGGTTCCCCCTGTAACAGCAGACTATGCAGACATGCTTGCTACATGGATTGCAGATTTCAACAAAGATTATCCTAACATTACAGTAGAAGTTATCCCTACATCATGGGATGAGCACACAGAGAAGCTCTCCACCATGGCTCAGGCCGGTGAGGCTCCCGACATCGCTGAGGTTTCCTACAGCGCAATCGGAACATACGTAGACATGGGCGTAGCAGTTAACGTTGCAGATTATATCGACCTTTCAGATTATGATCAGAACGCTCTTGACTACATGACACTCGACAACACAGTATACGGCCTTCCCCTTTACCTTACAATCCAGGCTCTCGGCGGAAACAAAGAGTTAATGGAAGCAGCAGGTATCGACGTAGAGGCAGTTCAGAAGAATGGCTGGAAGTACGAAGACTTCATGAAGTACATCGAAAAAGGAACCACAAAGGATTGCTTCGGTTTCGTATTTGCTAACTCAGGTGTAACAACAGCTGACTTCGTAAGCATCTTCGGTGTTGGCGCTGGTATCACCTCAAACTTCACAAAAGATCTTAAGTACGCATACACATCAGAGAACATGCTCAACCTCTTAAAGGCAGTTGAGGAAATGACCAAGTCAGGCTACATGCCCAACTACGCAGTAGAGGCAGGACAGAGACTTGTAATGCTTGAGTGTGGCCAGACAATGATCACAGGTAAGGCAATGCCTCTTTTCGAAGGTTCAGTTAACAAGAACAACGCAGGTATCGCAGACGGAACAGCTGCAGAAGGTTCTGTAGAAGTTCAGTACGTATTCCTTCCCGTTCCCACAATGGAGAACGTTCAGGAGTCTTGCTTCGGTTCAGTTGATGGCATGATCGTTCTTAAGAATTCAAAGAGCGACGACGCACACCTTAAGAATGTCTGCACATTCCTTGATTACATCTGCTCAGGCGACAGAGTAGCAGCTACAGACAACCAGTTATACTTAAGCTGCGTATGTAAGAGCGGACGTGAGGCACAGGCAGGTGCAACTCTTGACCAGACACCCGGAAATGCAGCAGCAACAGAGAGATGTATCTCACTTGTTCAGGCACCTCCTACAGGAATCACAGCAGAGCAGGCAGCAAATGCCAAGACAATTATGGACGAGGTTATCGTTCCCAAGTTCCAGGCTCTTATTGCAGGAGAGACAACTGCTGAAGATATGTTTGAAGCGGTAAAATCAGAAGCTTTCGACCTTCTCGGCGAAGACAACTGTGAGACAGGATTTATCAAGTAATAGTAAAGTAAATTAACATAGCTGATATGGGCCTGCCCTAACCGACAGGCCCGTATCACATACTTTCATCGTTAATCTTTACCGAAATACTTCTATTAATAATAGGAGACTTGCGGTAAGGGTTAACTTTACATAAAGGAGAGTATACATGGCGAAGAATAAGAATAAGTCCATTCCAAAGAAACCATTTCGGTTTACGGTGGACGATATAAACGGATATCTGTTCATAGCGGTGGCGATTATCGTATTTGCCTTTTTCACAATCTACCCTGTGGTATCGGCAGTAACCACCAGCTTTGAAAACTATAAGCCCTTCGGCTCCGAGTGGGTGGGATTCAAGAATTATATGGATACCTTCAAGAAGGATCTGTTCTGGAAATCCCTTAAGAACACAGCGATATATACGGTGGTAACCGTCCCCTGTTCCCTCTTTATTGCCTTCGTAGTGGCTGTAATGATTATGCCTTTTAAAAAGAAGACACAATCTCTGTTTAAGTCAATGTACTACATTCCTGCAGTTGCATCAGGTGTGGCAATGAGCGTTGTGTGGCTCTGGATTTACGATTCATCACCTTCAGGCCTCTTCAACCAGGTGCTTACACTTTTCCATATACCTACGCAGAACTGGCTCGCATCAAGTAAAACCGCCATGCTCTCCCTTATTATCATGGCGTTACTTAGCGGTCACGGAAGCAGCATTATCATTTACATTGCTGCACTTTTAGGAATCGACAACACTTACTTTGAAGCAGCGGAGATAGACGGGGCTACCTTCATGCAGAAAGTAAGATACATAGTATTTCCATTGTGTAAGCCCACTACCCTTTTTCTCCTTATAACAGGAATTATTAATTCCTTCCAGGTCTTCATGAATGCCTACATGATGACAGGTGGTGGGCCTGATAATAACACGACCATGATTGGTCTATTAATATTCAATAACGCGTTTAAGAACGGTAAATACGGATTGGCTTGTGCCCAGGCTATACTTTTAGCCGTGGTGATCGCGGGACTTACCGCCATCCAGTTCAAAGTTGCCGGCGACGACGTAGAGTACTAGGAAGGAGGAGAGAATATGGCAAGCGGACTTTATTCCCAGCATCTGGACAGACCCTACGTTTACAAAATCAGAAACCTGATTATAGGATTGGTTTTACTGTTTTGCGCGTTAGTGGTTCTTTTCCCTTTGGTTTACATGTTAGCCTGGTCTTTTGGACCAAACCTGGAGACAGCTTCAAGTTCCTATCACATTTTCCCTACTACCTGGACCCTGGACTCCTACAAAGCATTTTTCGATTTCAGTGATTATTCGTGGAAGTGGCTTCTAAACAGCTTTATCGTTGCTCTGGCCACGGTGGTAAGTAACGTCGTATTCGCAAGTATGGCGGGCTACGCTTTTTCCAAAATCAATTTCAAGGGCAGAAACTTCCTGTTCTTCATGATTCTGGTGGCAATGATGATACCTTACCAGGTTACACAGGTTCCCCTGTATATCCTGTTTGTAAACAAGTTTAAGATGACCAACTCGTATTTGGCTCTTATCCTTCCGGGATGTGTAACCAGCTATAACATATTCCTGTCGAAGCAGTTCTTCTCAAGCATTCCCACAGCTCTTATAGAGAGTGCGAAGGTAGAGGGTGCTTCTCAGATAAGGATTTTTAACAGCATTATCCTTCCTCTGTCGAAGACGGTTCTTGCTGTTATGGCTATCAATACCTTCGTAGGTTCCTGGAATACATTCTTCTGGCCTTTCCTTGTAACATCACAGGAAGCTATGTACACAATCCAGGTTGGACTTAAGACATTTAAGTTCGCAAACGGAACCTTGCTTTCACCTATGATGGCGGGAGCCTGTGTATCCGCGATACCTATGTTCATTCTATTCTTTGCATTACAGAAGTATTTCCTTGAGGGTGTAACAATCGGGGCAGTTAAGGGTTAATAAATAGATTAGGAGCGTAATCCTCATGAATTGGGAAGACATTAAAACTGAAGAAAGAAACGAAAATACGAAAAATATAGACGCTTTGGAAACAGCTGATATGCTTAAGCTTATAAACAGCGAAGACAAGAAAGTTGCCGAAGCGGTGGAGAAGGAAATCCCCCAGATTGCCAAGGCTGTGGATATTATCTCGGAACACTTCAAAAAAGGTGGAAGACTCATATACTGTGGAGCCGGAACCTCCGGAAGACTCGGTATCCTTGATGCAGTAGAGTGTCCCCCCACATTCTCCACAGAGCCCGAGCAGGTTGTTGGCCTCATTGCCGGCGGATATCCTGCAATCTTCAAAGCTGTGGAAGGCGCTGAGGACAGCCCCGAGCTTGGAGAGAAAGATTTAAAGGAATTGAATTTCACCGGGAATGATGTTCTTGTCGGTATAGCTGCATCGGGAAGAACTCCCTATGTTATAGGCTGTATGAAGTATGCAAAATCAGTAGGTGCTCCTGTACTGTCCGTAACCTGTTGTCCCGGATCAGACATAGCTAATCTTGCGGATGTTTCCATAGCACCCACTCCCGGGCCTGAAGTAATCACAGGTTCCACAAGACTTAAAAGCGGAACGGCTCAGAAGCTTGTGCTTAACATGCTTACAACAGGCTCCATGATTAAGCTTGGAAAAGTATACGGAAACTTAATGGTTGACGTTAAGCCCTCCAATGAGAAACTTATTCACCGTTGCAAAAAGATTGTATCTGACGCCACAGGTGTTACAATTGAAGAGGCTGAAGCATATCTCGACAAGTGTGGTTACAGACCGAAAATTGCCATAGTAATGATACTTTGTGGCGTGGATTCTGAAACGGCCAGAGATTTGCTTAAGACTAACGACGAAAGAATCTCAAAGGCAGTACAGAGATAGCAGGGATAAATATGCTACCCCTTGAACAGTTTTACAAGAAAGATAAACATCTTGTTATCGGCCTTATGTCCGGAACCAGTGCCGACGGAATAGACGCGGCATTATGTGAGATTTCCGGATACGGAACCGATACAAGGATAAAGCAAGTGGATTTTCTCTTCACCCCCTTTCCCACGGAGGTAAGAGACAAAATATTGTGGATTGCAAGCGGCAATGAGTGTAATGCAGAGGAAATCTGCAAACTTAAGGCCCTCCTTGGAATCCTGTATTCCGATGCCTGCCGTGCCCTATGCGAACACGCAGGCGTTTCTGCGTCAGAAATTGACCTGGTGGGAAACCACGGCCAGACAATCTGGCATATTCCCAAGGAAACAGAATATCTTGGACGAGGAATCACCTCCACTCTCCAAATCGGCGAGGACGCCTATATAGCGGAAGCCATGGGCTGCCCCGTAATAGGTGACTTCAGAGTAAGAGACATGGCGGCGGGAGGACAGGGCGCTCCACTGGTTCCCTACACAGAGTTTCTCCTCTACAGAAGCGAGACAGAATGTGTGGCCTTACAGAACATCGGTGGAATTGGAAACATCACCATTCTTCCGCCTGCATGCAAGTTAGGAGAAGTAACTGCTTTTGACACTGGCCCCGGAAACATGGTCATGGATGCATTAATAATCCACGCCACCAGAGGCAGGAAACAGTATGACGAAGGTGGAGAATTTGCCGCAAGAGGAAGAGTAAACGAGAAGCTTCTTAACTACATGCTTTCGGACACCTACCTTTCAAAGCCCCTCCCCAAAACCACAGGAAGAGAGCAATACGGCCCATCCTATGTGGATAAGATTCTAACTTTCGCAGAGCCCTTGGGGATGACTGACTATGATAATGTAGCCACCGCCACAAGATTCACTGCGGAAACCATTAAGATCGGTATAGAGAAATTTGCACCTGTTAAGCCTACAAAGCTTATTGTGGGCGGCGGCGGAAGCCATAACAGGATACTTATGAAAAACATAAAAGATCTCCTCCCCGACTGCAAGGTATGTACCTGCGAGGATATGGGATTCAGCTCCGACGCCAAGGAAGCGGTAGCCTTCGCCCTTTTGGCCCACGAGGCTGCTTACGGCATGACAAATAATGTCACAAGCGTTACAGGAGCAAAGCATCCTGTAGTAATGGGAAAGATTTCAATTTAGAAAAGGCAAAGAAATGGATTTAAAAGCTAAAATCGGGCAGAGAATTATGTCAGGTTTCCCCGGACCTGAAATGAACGAAGAGTTTATTAACCTGGTAAAAGAATACAAGGTTTCAAACGTTATTCTTTTCAAGCACAATATCGTCAATAAGAAGCAGCTAAAAAAGCTTTGCGCTGATATCCAGACCTTGGTTAAGGCCGAAACAGGACATCCCGCCCTTATCGGCATCGACCAGGAGGGCGGCGTCATAACAAGACTTCCCTCCGACTGCGTCAACGTGCCCGGAGCCATGGCAATAGCTGCTACCGGAGATCCCGGATATGCAACTAAGGCAGCAGAAATCACGGGAAGAGAATTAAGAGCTCTAGGAATTCAGATTGACTATGCCCCAGTAGCTGATGTAAACAACAATCCTCTTAACCCCATAATAGGTTCAAGAAGCTTTGGAGATACTCCCGAGCAGGTATCAAGATACTGCCTTGCTACCTTAAAGGGCTTCAACAATACAGGAATAATTGCCACAGCCAAGCATTTCCCGGGGCACGGTGACACAGCAAACGATTCCCATGTAAGCCTTCCCATGATAGATAAGTCACTGGACGAGCTTTATGAGATGGAGCTGGTGCCCTTCAAAGCCCTTATAGAAGAGAACATTCCTTCAATAATGACAACCCATATTCTTTTTCCTCAGATCGAAAAAGAAAAAATCCCTGCAACCATGTCCCGTCGTATAATCACCGGCCTTCTTAAGGAAGAACTGGGATTCAAGGGCCTTATCACCAGCGATTGCATGGAGATGGGCGCCATTGCGGAATACTATGGAACCGCCAAGGGTGTTGCCGCTGCCATGGCAGCAGGCGTTGATATGGTTATGATAAGCCACACCGTATCCAAGGCCGTTGAAGCCATTAAAGAAGTGGAAAAAGCTATCGCTGATGGCAGAATCTCCATGAATGAAATGGACGAATCTGTAGATAAGATTCTCATGTATAAGAAGCAGTACTGCTTAGACCCCCAGGGTGAAGCAGGAACCAAGGAGGCCTTCGAAGCATCCGAAGAAATCAGAAATAAGACAATCACCCTCGTATCAGGCAAGATTCCGCCTCTCGGAGATAAGCCTGTATTCGTGGGCTGTGCAGATTACCGCTCCGGAATGGTTTCAAACGTGGAAATAAACGATACCACTTCAGCAGGCTTTATGGCAGGCCGAATCGGAGGAGATTCCTATGTAACCACAAAGGACCCCACTGATGAAGAGATTGCAAAAGTAGTGGATTATGTGAAGGGCCATACCAGCATCGTCGTAAACACATATAACGGACACCTCTATGACGGCCAGATGAAACTTGTTAAGGCAATGAGCGATATGAACATTCCTATGATTCTAATCGCTTTAAGAAACCCCTATGACTTAAGAGACCTGCCTTCTCATGTGGCAGGCATCGCAGCCTGGGATTATTCCAATGAAACACTGGCAGCCCTTGTTCCTTTTGTTACAGGCAAGGTAACACCTACCGGCAAGATGCCTATTAAACTGTAAAAGGCAATATAAGACAAAATAAGCCAAGAATAGCAATTGTTAAAGCCGTATTCCGATGATAACCTTAGGATAAGTTAAAGGGGGTTATCATGCGAAAGAGAATTACGGCTTTAATAATTGCTATTTGTATATTGGGAACCTTGATGACAGGATGCGGAAGAGAAATTACTGAAGTAGCTTCTGAACCCGTCAAAGAGGTAACGGAAGCGCCTACACCTGAACCAACGGATGAAGTACCTGTTGAGCTATCGAAGGAAGAACAGATTCATCAGAATATGCTGGACTTCTATGAACTCTGGAAGACCGGTTATATCTTCAAAGATGAGTATGTTACAGACGAGGATCAGTATTACGTAAGGTACTCAAGAGAAGAATACAAAGGCACACAGTTTTCCGTTCCTGTAACTGTGTCTGAGGCACATGGTTATGGAATGCTAATTCTTGCAAACATGTCCGATTACGACCTTGAAGCCCATGAAATTTTTGATGGAATGGTCAGATATTACAATGCGCACAGAAGCTCCATTGGACCACACCTTATGAGCTGGATGCAGGCGGATAACGGAACGGCGCTTATTGATGGTGCCGATGACGGGGAGATGGAAGACGGAGAAGGAGATTCTGCTACAGACGGAGATATGGATGTGGCTTATGCGCTTCTTTTAGCGGACAAAATCTGGGGTAGCGACGGAGAATTCGACTATAAAGCCATGGCCATTGACATGATAAATGACATCATGGAATATGATGTCAATCACGATACATGGATGACAAACCTTGGGGACTGGTCTTATGACGCAAAGCCAGGAAGCAAGTATTATGCTGCAACAAGGCCCTCTGATTTCATCATGACTCATATGCCGGCATTCTACACCGCTACAGGTGATGAACGTTGGATGAAGGTCTACGATTCTACCTACGAGGTTATTGAGCAGTTTATCGATGAATATGACACAGGGCTTCTACCGGATTTCATGGTACTTGACGAGAATGGGAAATACGTAGCGGCTGACGCTTTTTTCCTGGAAGACTCTACGGATGGGCAGTATGCCTACAACAGTTGCAGAACTCCATGGAGAATAGGCCTTGACTATGTACTTACAGGGAATGAACATTCCAAGCACTTTATAGATACGTTAAATTCCACCATGATGGATATTTGCCTTGGAAACCCCAACGCTATTGTGGCAGGCTATACCATTGATGGTGAAAAGAAAAGCAGTGAGGAGGAACTCTGCTTCACAGCGCCTTTCCTTGTTACCGCTGGCATCGGAACCACAGAAGAGTGGGAAACAAAACTTCGTAAGAAGGTAGTCAAGCGGCCCAGGGGCGGATATTACGGCGACTCCATCAAGATGATTTGCCTTATTATTGACGCGGATTCATATAAGGTTCCGTAGAGAATTGTTCTCGCTCGTTGCTTAAATCTAAAACTTTTATAAACAATCATCGAACCCCATTGCTTATTGCGATGGGGTATGTTATTTTCTAATTGCACATTTCTGGTGCATCTATATTTTCTTATGAGAATCTCTGATACCGACGGTATCACCTACCCCTATTTTCTCAGAAGTAAAAAAGAAATAATAACACACTTGTTATTGACCAGGTATAACAAATATGTTATATTAAGGAGGAAGAAATAGTTGTATGAAATAAGCTTTTATGAAGATGAGAAAGGTAATAGCGATGTCAGAAATATGATTGATAAATTGCGGGATAAATCGACAAAAGACAAGAACGCAAGGATAAATTTTCATAAGATAGTCGCGTACATTGACTTACTCGAAGAATATGGACCAAGTATTGGTGAACCGGTAACAAAACATCTAGATGGAGATATCTGGGAATTACGTCCATTATCAAATCGTATTTTATACGCATATCTTAAAGACAATGAGTATGTTTTGCTCCATCATTTTACCAAGAAAACAAGAAAGACACCTAGAAGAGAAATCGAGAAGGCAAAGAAAGAGATTGAGGATTTTAAAAGAAGGAGAAATACCCTATGACTACCACGTGGAAAGAATACCGAAAGGAATTGAACCTTTCACCTGAGGAAGAAAGTATTATTGAAATGGAAAAGGAATTAATAAGTGCAATGGTGAGAGTAAGGGAGGAGCAGGGCCTATCACAGGCACAGCTTGCTGAGAAATGTAATATGAAACAGCCGGCCTTAGCCAGAATGGAAAAAAGGACACATTCCCCACAGCTAGACAGCTTTCTTAAAGTCTTAGCTCCTCTAGGATACACGCTTCAAATTGTTCCTATTAAGAAGGCTTGACATGAGAAAGAGAACAAGGGTCTTTGACATTTACACGACATCGTGATATTGTTAAACCACGAGGTTAAGTCAAATGGAAGAATACTATACAGTTTCACAATATGCACGTGAAATGGGAAAAGATCCTGGAAACATCAGAAGGATGCTTATAAGCGGGAAGCTAAAAGGGGAAAAACTTGGTAATCAGTGGATAATACCTAAGAACACCGTTTACCCTGAAGATGCGCGTGTTAAATCAGGAAAATATCATAATTCGCGGAAGAAGGCGGATGTGAGAAAGAACAACCCTGAGCTTATGAATACTCTCAATAAAATATGCGAAAAGATGAAGAAGATATATGGATCCTCTCTTGAGCAAATAATTCTATATGGTTCCTATGCAAGGGGAGAGGAAACCAGTGAGTCTGATGTGGATATTGCGGTTATTCTTAAGCAAGCTCCCGAGGAAGAAAACCATGATTCAATGACAGATATGTTGGTTGATTATGAGTTGGATTTAGGAATAACAATTTCCGCTGTAACACTGGATTCTGCCAGCTATAGTCAGTGGATGAGGATATTACCCTTCTATATGAACATCGCAAAGGAGGGCATAGTATTGTGGAAAGCAGCGTAGAGGCGTTATCCAAGTTCAGATATGATATGGGAATAGAAGCATTGGAAGATTTCTTTGTCGCATCAAAGGAAGAAGCAGAAAGGCAGATAGGTAGAGTAGAGTCTTTCAAGAGAGAGATAGAAAGATTTTTAAATGAGAAAGGAATCCATCCGTATACATGATTAACCAGGATAAAGCAATGATAAACAGAATGCTCAAACGAGAAGATGAGATAGCATATGAGAAGGCAATAGCCAGAGACTTGGAGAATGCCAAGAAAGAACTCGCCAGGAAGGATAATGAACTGGCTCAGAAAGACAATGAACTGGCCCAGAAAGATGCTATTATCCGTGAGTTGAAGAAAAAACTAGAAGAAAAATAATTATAGGAGGAGCCATGTCCATACTTTCAAGAATAATAAGAACAGCAGTTCCGATACCAAAAGTTGAAAGCTTCGATAAGTATCTTTTCATCGGGCCACACCCTGATGATATAGAAATTGGTGCAGGGGCTACGGCGGCCAAGCTGGCGGCACTTGGAAAGAAGGTTACTTTTCTGGTATGTCTCGACGGAAGATATGGCCTTGAGAATGCTCCCGAGGGAATCACATCGGAGGAACTCATAGAGATAAGGAAAAAGGAGGCTGTTGCCTCGGCGAAGATGCTTGGAGTATCCGACGTGAGATTCCTTGGCCTTTCGGATGGCGGATTCTATAGAACCGGTCTGGAGGGAGGAGAGAACCCCGATGAAGGAAGTCTACTTGCAAAGATGGCGAGGGTAATAGGAGAGGTACAACCGGACATTATCTTTGCTACGGACCCGGATGTAAAGAGCGAGTGCCATACAGACCATATAAATGTAGGGGAGTGCGCCAAGAGACTGGCCTTCTTTGCTCCCTTTGAAGATATTATGGCTAAATTTGGAGCCGGAAATGCACAGGTGAAAGCTATAGCCTTCTACATGACGGGAAGCCCCAATCGTTTCGTAAAGACGAAAGGACTTCTAAGAAGGCAGTTTGACGCTATATTTGAATGCCATCAAAGCCAGTACCCTGAGGGTTGTCCCGACATAGATTCATTAAAACTATACATTAAACTAAGAGCCTTTTTCTTCGGATTAAGAAGCTTTAAAGGACGGGCAGAAGGCTTCCGCGTACTCGGAAGAACTCACATGCACTGTCTGCCGGAGGCAGAGAAATAATGGGTGGAATCGTCCGCCCAAAAAGTGTAAAATAAGAAAAGAAATCGTCTTTAACTTTGGAGGTAGAAAAGTGAAAGTATTAGTTATTAACTGCGGAAGTTCATCATTAAAGTACCAGCTTATTGATTCAGATACAGAGGCGGTTCTTGCAAAGGGACTTTGCGAGCGAATCGGAATCGAAGGAAGCTGCATTACACATAATAAAGCAGGTGCTGACAAGCAGACCTGGACATCACCCATGCCCGATCACACCGAGGCAGTAAGACTTGTTGTTGAGAAACTTACAGACCCTGAGGTTGGCGCTGTTAAGTCCTTATCCGAGATTGACGCCATCGGACACAGAATCGTACACGGCGGTGAAAAGTTTGCTTCAAGCGTTGTGATCAACGACGAAGTAATCAAAGCTATCGAGGAGTGTAACGACCTTGCACCTCTTCACAACCCTGCAAACCTTATCGGAATCAGAGCATGCCAGAAGATTATGCCTAACGTTCCCATGGTTGCAGTGTTTGACACAGCATTCCATCAGACAATGCCAGAGAAGGCTTATCTTTATGGCTTGCCCCTTAAGTATTACAAAGAGTATAAGATCAGAAGATACGGCTTCCACGGAACCAGCCACGACTTCGTAAGTAAGAGAGCGGCTGAGATTCTTGGAAAGAAGAGAGAAGATTTAAGAATCATCGTTTGCCACCTCGGAAACGGTGCATCCGTATCTGCTGTTAAATACGGCAAGTCAGTAGATACATCCATGGGTATGACACCCCTTGAAGGTCTTATCATGGGAACCCGTTCCGGTGATATCGACCCCGCGATTGTTGATTTCATCGCTCAAAAGGAGAACCTTACTTTCAAGGAAGTAAACAACATCCTTAACAAGAAGTCAGGTGTACTCGGACTTTCAGACGGAGTAAGCTCAGACTTCAGAGATCTGGCAAAGGCTGCAGAAGAAGGAAATAAAGCTGCCAAGACAGCTCTTGAAACATACACATATCATGTAGGAAAATACATCGGTGCCTACGCAGCAGCAATGGGCGGAGTTGACGCCATTGCATTTACTGCAGGTGTCGGCGAGAATGACGCAGATACCAGAGCGGCAATCGGCGAGTACATGGCATTCCTTGATACAAAGATTGACCCTGTGAAGAATAAGGTTAGAGGTGAGGAGAGAATCATCTCCACCGACGACTCCAAGGTGAAGGTTCTTTGTATTCCCACAAATGAGGAGCTTGCCATCGCAAGAGAGACAGTGAGACTGGTTTAGAATCGGAGACAGAGAGTTACTGATGACATTAAATATGCCCCCAAAGGTAAAAAGAATAATAGAAACCTTGGAAGAGGCAGGCTATGAAGCATATGTGGTCGGCGGATGTGTGCGAGACAGTATATTGAATCGCACCCCCGACGACTGGGATATTACGACCTCCGCATTACCTGCGGAGGTTAAGTCGCTTTTTCATGCCACTATTGATACGGGACTGCAGCACGGCACCGTATCTGTTCTCATGGACAAGGAAACCTTCGAGGTTACCACTTACCGCGTTGACGGCGAGTATGAGGACGGAAGGCATCCCAAGGAGGTAACCTTCACTCCTTCCCTTGAGGAAGATCTGAAGCGCAGGGATTTCACCATCAATGCCATGGCCTATAATGACAAGAAGGGCCTTGTGGACTTGTTTGACGGAATAGGCGACATCGAAAGAAAGGTAATCCGCGCCGTCGGAGAGCCCGACAGGCGCTTTGAGGAAGACGCCTTAAGAGTTATGAGAGCGGTAAGATTTTCCGCCCAGCTTGGTTATGAAATTGAGGCAAAAACAGCAGACGCTATAAAACGTCATGCCGTTAACCTAAAGAAAGTCAGCGCAGAGCGAATCCAGGTGGAGCTTACAAAGCTTCTGGTGTCAGCCCATCCCGACTATATTAAGAAGGCCTACGAACTTGGAATTACGAAGATCATTCTTCCTGAGTTTGACACGGCAATGGAGACGGACCAGAATAACCCGCACCACTGCTACAGTGTGGGAGAACATACTTTAGAGACCCTAAGGAATATAAGGTCAGACAAGGTGCTTAGGCTCACCATGCTGTTCCACGACTTAAGCAAACCCGATGTCAAGACCACCGATGAGGAGGGAATCGATCACTTTAGAGGCCATCAGCAGCACGGAGCCGAGAAGGCTAAGGAAGTTCTTAGAAGGCTTCGTTTTGACAATGACACCATAAGAGATGTGAGCAAGCTGGTGGAATTCCACGACTATGGCCTCAATGTAAAGCCAACCCAGGCCATTGTAAGAAGAGCAATTAACAAAATCGGAGAGGACTTGTTCCCCCTGTTTCTCGAGGTAAGGCGCGCCGACATGATGGGCCAGAGCGACTACCAAAGAAAAGAAAAAGAGGAACAACTTAATTCCTGGAAAAGATTTTATGATAAGATAGTTAAAGAGGGTCAGTGCGTCAGCCTTAAGACTCTTGATATTTCAGGGCGCGACATTATTGCCCTCAAACCTGACATTAAGGGGCCGCAAATCGGAGAAATACTGAATGTGCTTCTTAATGAGGTGCTTGAGAACCCGGATTTGAACAGGAAGGAATTGCTGCTTGAAAGAGCAAAGGAATTATGAAGAGAGCTAAATACCTGTTTTCATCAATTTTAATAGTGACTATGCTGTTCTTAGCAGGCTGTGGAAGGACGGTTTCCGCTACAGAGAATCCCGACACCTACAAGAAGACCGAGGCGGGCATGATCGAACTTCGCCCCGGAAGCTATGATTCGGCGGACACCTGCGTGCTTATGGAAGTAGATGAGGAGGCAAAAACCGCGACTTTCTACAACCTTGATATAGAGAGAAACTATACCTTAAGCTACGACAGCATGACCTACTTCTACGACAAGTATAAGACTGCTCTTACCCCGGGGCTTTTGGAGCCGGGAAGCATCGTGGATATCACTTTCCTAAAGAGCTCCAAAAGACTTAATACATTGATGTATTCTCCCGATGCATGGGAATATACGGAGATTAACAGAGTTTCCATAGATGAGGACAGAAGAGTCATCGATGTTGGAAACGAAACATATAAATATGACGATTCTCTGAAGCTTCTTGAAGATACCGACGAGATTACCTTCATGGATATTAACCCTGTGGATATTCTCACCATCAGGGGTATCGGCAAGACAGCAGCTACAGTCAAGGTTGAAAAGGGTCACGGCTATTTAAGACTCACCGGCGAAGAAAGAATGGTGGGCGGATATATAGAGTGTGGCAAGGTTATCAAGCAGATAGCGGAAGACATGCTTTTAACCGTTCCGGAGGGAACCTACGACGTTTACCTTACCAATAAGGGAGCGGAACTGACCCAGACCGTAACAGTGGAAAGAAACAAGGAAGTAACCATAGACCTTTCGGAATATAAGCCTGAAAGCCTTGAGAAGGTGGCAACGGTGATTTTCACGGTGACTCCTTCCGATGCCAAGGTCTTTATTGACGGTAAGGAAACGGATGTATCAAAGCCCGTTACGCTGGAATACGGCATTCATCAGGTGCTTGCCAAGGCCGAGGGCTATGTAACCACCACAAGCTATATAAGAATAGCTGAGGATTCGGCGGGAATCAGCATTAAGCTTGACCCCGACACTGACGGAAACAAGAAGGGTACCGTAAGCGGTTCCGATTATAATAAGACCGTAAGTGGTTCGGACAAGATAACGCCCACACCTACCCCCACGGGAACGGTAAGCGGCTCGGATGTAACCCCTACTCCTACCGCAACTCCAACACCTACGGCAACCCCCACTCCTACCGTTACACCTACGGTAACACCGACCCCTACGGCCACGGCCACACCCACTCCTACAGGGACGGTAAGCGGTTCGGATAAAGGAACCACAACCCCCACCTATGTGCCGGGTGCTTCAACTTATCCCAGAATCATTATTGATTCGCCAATAGGAGTTGAAGTGTACGTTGATGGCTATTATGTGGGACTTTCTCCCCTCGGATTTAAGAAAACCGAAGGCGAACATGTCATCACTTTAAGCAAGAGGGGATACGAGAATAAGTCATACACCATAAAGGCCGATTCTGACGATAAAGATGCCAGTTATTCCTTCTCTGAGCTGATAGAATCATCGAATAATTAAAAAGCCGCTACTAAAGTACCAAAAATGTGAAAAAACGGCTTAAAATGGGCAAAATTACTTGACAAAGTCACCCCAAAAAGGTATATATATGTATAGACGTCAGCAATTGACGATCGTGGCTATACAATAAAGTATACTCAATAGGAGGAGTTCACAAATGAACAAAACTGAATTAGTAGCAGCTATTGCACAGAAGGCAGAATTATCCAAGAAGGATGCTGAGAAGGCTGTAAAGGCTTTTACAGAAGTTGTAGCTAAGGAGTTAAAGAAGGGCGGAAAGGTTCAGTTAGTTGGCTTCGGTACATTCGAAGTAGCTAAGAGAGCAGCTAGAGAAGGCAGAAACCCTCAGAGCGGTAAGGTTATGAAGATTCCTGCATCAAAGGCTCCTAAGTTCAAAGCTGGTAAGGCTTTAAAGGATGAAGTTAACAAATAATTCTAATAAAGCTGACAAGGGGATCTTCTGATCCCCTTATTTTTTTAAGGAATGGTATGAGATTAGATAAATATTTAAAAGTTTCAAGACTGATAAAAAGACGCACAATCGCCAACGAGGCCTGTGACGCGGGAAGAGTTCTTATTAATGATAAGGTCGCCAAGGCATCCACAGATGTCAAAGTTGGTGATATAATTACAGTGAACTTCGGTAACAAGGATGTGAAAGTTGAGGTTTTGAAGATTCTCGACACCACCAAAAAAGAAGAAGCAGGGGATATGTTTAAATACCTGTAAAGGAGGTGATTCCATGGCCGAAAGACGACGGGTCGCGTATAGAAAAAGAAGACAGAACCGTTTGAGTATAATCCTGGTAACCATGGTTGTTATCATGATTATTGTGGTTGTGGGAATAGGAAGTCTGAGTCTCCTTGAGAAGAGAAACGAACAAAGGGAAACCATCAACAACCTGAACGATCAGATTTCCAAGGAGCACGAAAGAACCGAAGAAATAGAAGAGTACGCAAGATACACTGAAACTAAGCAGTTTATTATAGATTTGGCCCATGATAAGTTAGGGCTTGTATACGACGGAGAGACTGTATTTAAAGAAGAAGATAATGATTAAGGTTGAAGAGTACATCAGAAACAACCGAATGATAGAGCCCGGTGATGTAGTACTTGCAGGCGTATCAGGAGGGGCAGATTCCATCTGCCTCTTGTTTTTGTTACAGGGCCTTAGAGAGAAACTGTCATTTAAACTCATGGTGGCTCATGTCAACCACGGAATAAGGGAGGATGCAGAGGAGGACGCAGCTTTTGTCAAGAAAGTCTGCGACGAACTGAGCATCCCTTTCTACGTTTGTAAGGCTGATATTCCCAACCTTTCCAAAGAATGGAAAATGTCAGAGGAAGAGACGGGAAGAAAGGTCAGATACGAGTTCTTTGAAAGTGTCTTAAAGAGCGAGGCACCGGAAGCCTATGAAGCCGGCAAGGTGAAAATTGCAGTGGCTCATCAGGCGGAAGACAGGGCAGAAACCTTCCTTCTTAACCTTTTCAGGGGAACAGGCCTTAAAGGCCTTGCCTCCATTCAGCCCGTAAGGGGTAAAATCATAAGACCTCTCCTTTTCATGAGCCGTCAGGATATTGAGAAGTATTTAGAGGATAAAAACATCGAGTTTCGGAAAGACTCCACCAATGATGAAGACGATTACTTAAGAAACAGAATAAGGAATCACGTTCTTCCGTATGTAAAGAGGGAGATTACGAGCTCAGTTATAGACAGAATTAACTTCACGGCGGATATTGCCACTGAAGCGGAGCGCTATATAGACGGACAGGTAAGAAATGCATATTACACCTGTGTTACCGATAAGAATGATGTTTCAATAACTTTGGACACAAACCTTCTTACAAGAGAAGACCCTTACATCCAGAACAAGCTGATTCTTTTAATCCTTTCGGAACTTTCAGAAGGAGGAAAGGATATCGGTGGCGTTCATGTAAGAGCAGTGAGAACCCTTCTCAAAACAGAGGGCTCCCATGAGATAGACCTTCCCTATAGAATTAAGGCCAGAAAGATTTACGATACTCTTACATTTGGCGTGGAAGGTAAGACTGTATTAAGGCAGAGAGAAGCAGTAAGTTTTTCAAAGGATCTGGAAAGAGAAATAACCATAAAAGGTTATGGAAAGCTTAAATTCAAAACCTTTTTGTGTGATGATGAAAAGCTTTCGTCTATTCCCCGAAATCAGTATACTAAATGGTTTGATTATGATAAAATAGGAGAATCCTTGACGGTGAGAAACAGAAATCAGGGAGACTATCTTATAATCAACAATTTCGGCCAGAGAAAGTCCTTACAGGACTACATGGTGGATGAGAAAATCCCCAGGAATGAGAGAGATTCTATTCCCGTCTTAGCTGACGGAAATCATATTTTATGGGTGCTTGGCTACAGGGTCAGCGCCGGATTTAAGGTAGATAACAAAACCAGAAGAATTTTACAGGTTGAATTGGAGGAAGAAAACTATGACTGAAAACGTAAAGGTAATGCTGTCGGAAGAAGAAGTTGACAAGAGAATCCAGGAGATCGGAGACCAGATCAGCAAAGACTATGCCGGTAAACAGGTTCACCTTGTATGCGTTTTAAAGGGCGGAGCATTTTTCATGGTTGAACTCGCCAAGCGTATAACAGTACCCGTTTCATTGGATTTCATGTCTGTATCAAGCTACGGTTCAGACACCAAATCCAGTGGCGTTGTTAAGATTATTAAGGACCTTGATGAGCCTTTAAACGGCAAGGATGTACTTGTTGTTGAAGACATTATCGATTCAGGAAGAACCTTAAGCTATCTACTGGAGATGCTTAAGGATAGAAAGCCTGCAAGCCTTAAGCTTTGCACACTTCTTGACAAGCCTTCAAGAAGAGTAATTGATGTTGATGTTGATTATACAGGCTTCCAGATTCCCGACGAATTTGTAGTAGGCTACGGTCTTGATTACGATCAGAGATATCGTAATCTTCCTTATATAGGAATTATGGAACTGGGCGAAGAGTAACTCTTTTCCCGCAAGGAGGTTATTTTGAAACAGAAAGACAGAAGTCTGAGCCCCTACTTTATTGTAATTATCATTCTGCTGCTTGTGACTTCGGGCATTAACCTCTTCCGTCAAAAGGAAGTGGAGTGCACCAAAGCTGAGTTTGCACAGTATATCGAAGACAATAAGGTAAGCAGCGTAACAATTTGCCCCAACAAGGAGGCACCCACCGGAAAGGCAATCATCACTATTTTCGGTGGAGATACATACACTTTATATGCCACGGATGTAACGGAAATAGAGGCCATGGCTACAGAAGCCGGCATTAAGACCACCGTTACGGATATAGACCGTGACAACTGGTTCCTAAACCACATGTTTCCCATTCTTGTGGTTGGAATCTTAGCCATTTTCATCCTTCTTATGATGAATGGCCAGGCAGCCGGCGGAAGCACCAATGCCAAGATGATGAACTTCGGTAAATCAAGAGCCCGCATGATTGTAGGTGACGGTGAAGTTACCTTCAAGGATGTGGCAGGCCTTGATGAAGAGAAGGAAGCTCTTGAAGAAATCGTGGACTTCCTTAAGAATCCCGGGAAGTTCACCAAGGTTGGCGCCAGAATCCCCAAGGGCGTTCTACTTGAGGGCCCTCCCGGAACAGGTAAGACACTTCTTGCAAGAGCGGTTGCAGGAGAGGCAAAGGTTCCTTTCTTTAGCATCTCCGGTTCCGACTTTGTAGAGATGTTTGTGGGTGTCGGTGCATCCAGAGTAAGAGACTTATTCGAGGACGCCAAGAAGAATAAACCTTGTATTGTTTTTATTGATGAGATAGATGCGGTTGCAAGACGTCGTGGTACCGGTATGGGCGGCGGCCACGATGAAAGAGAGCAGACTCTTAACCAGCTGCTTGTTGAGATGGACGGCTTCGGAATAAATGAAGGCGTTATCGTTATGGCGGCAACCAACAGAGTCGACATCCTTGATCCCGCTATTATGAGACCCGGAAGATTTGACAGAAAGGTAGCTGTTGGAACTCCCGACGTGAAGGGACGTGAGGAAATCCTTAAGGTTCATGCAAGAAACAAACCTCTTGCAGAAGATGTTAATCTTAAAGAGATTGCTCATTCAACATCAGGCTTCACAGGAGCAGATCTTGAGAACCTTCTCAATGAATCAGCCATCTGTGCGGCAATGGACAACAGAAGTTTTGTCAAAGCAGAAGATATAAAGAAGTCATTTATTAAAGTCGGAATCGGTGCAGAGAAGAAGAGCCGTGTGGTTACCGATAAGGATAAGAAGATTACTGCTTATCATGAGGCAGGACACGCAATCCTCTTCCACGTTCTTCCCGATGTGGGACCTGTATATACGGTATCAATTATACCTACAGGAGAGGGCGCTGCGGGCTACACAATGCCCATCAATGAATCCGACGACCGTCATATGACCAAGGGCAAGATGCTCCAGGAAATCATGGTATTCCTTGGGGGTCGTATCGCCGAGCAGATCATCTTTGATGATGTTACAACGGGGGCATCAAACGATATCAAGCGAGCAACCCACATGGCCAGAAAGATGGTTACTGCCTTTGGTATGTCAGATGAAATCGGCCTTGTAAGCTACGACAACGATGAAGACGAAGTCTTCATAGGACGTGACCTTGCACATGCCAAGAGTTTCAGTGACGCAACAGCAAGCAAGATTGACCTTGAGGTCAAGAAGATTATCGATGATTGCTATTCCAAGGCTCGTAAGATCATCGAAGACAATATGGAAGTGCTTCACGCATGCTCCAATCTACTTATCGAGAAGGAGCGTATCGGAAGGGAAGAGTTTGAGGCACTGTTTGGGGAGTAAAATAATCTGGGGGATTGTATGACATTAATTGGGACGAAAGCATCTTCTGATTGTTTTCGTCCCGTTATTTATATAAAGCATTGCTTGAGTGGTCTTGAGAATGAACTCAATTATTAATTGATATACATTTTTGTGATAGCGCCTTAGAATTTAATCGTATCAAAACACCGGCCGGTGTAAACCACAAAAATGAAAGGTGAAAATAATATGTTAGATATGATAAAAGTTGGAAAGAATATAAAGGCTGCCAGAACAGCAAAGAACATGACACAGCTTGAACTGGCTGATGCCTTAGGCGTGACTTATCAGGCAGTTTCAAATTGGGAGAGAGGAAATACAATGCCGGACATTGCTAAGCTTCCCGATATATCCAAGGCACTTGATATCGAAATTGCTAATCTTTTGGGAGAAGAATCCTGTGCTCAAACTATAAAGAAAGTTCTTGACGAAAATGCGGAACCTTTATCTTCAAAAGAGCTTACAGAAGTGGCAGCTATATTACCGCCCCAGGAACTTAAGAAGGAAATAGAGAAAACCACAGAAAATGAAGCTCTGAACATTAAGGCTATTGTAGACTTGGCACCCTTCTTGGATGATGAAATTCTTGACGATATTGTAAGCAAAGTAGATACAGCGAATGTAAGAGATCTTGTGGAACTTGCACCCTTTTTATCTGAGGAAACGATAGCTAAGGTATCAAGAAAAGTAGGATCAGCGAATATTAAGGATTTAGTAGCACTTGCTCCTTTTATGCCTGAGGAAGCATTAGATGATGTTGTTTCAAGAATAGATGGCAGCAATCTTGAAGGTGTCACTGCATTGGCACCATTCTTATCTGACGAAGCATTGGATAAGGTTGTTGACAAGGCTATTGAAGCAGGTAACGCATCCAAACTATCATCATTAGCCTGCTTCCTGGGAAACAAATCCCTAAAGAAAATTGTTGATAATCTGGTGCATTCAGATGATTTCGATTCAATATCTAAATTTAAAATGTATTTTTAGACTATCGTCATACAGTGTAAAATACCGAAAAACGTGCAGGACAGGGCATTTGCCCTGTCCTTTTGTGAAAAGTGCACAAATTCGGCATAGCGTTTTTGTAAACTTTGTTGAACTTGTGAATAGACGCAAACGATTAAGGATGCTATTATACTACTTGTAACCCCCCCAATACATTATATGTAGTTTTTTGCTATACCCCATAAGAAGAAATACCTTCTCTAGAAAAGACAGCGAGAGCTGTCTTTTTTACGTTGTGTGGATATTTTCCCCGAAAATGATATTTTTCGGGGATTTTTTGTTATAATCGGTTTGTGAGAAAACAAAACAGCATTTATCTTAGATTAACTATCATATTCGCTATGGCTCTGTGCATTGTGGCCTTCCTTTATGTAAGACTGTACTTTACCGACAAGGGCGCAGACGTTCCGGAGCATATTTATGACCGATACTATGTGATGATTACCGACGACTACAAATCATCATTCTGGCAATCGGTTTATTCGGGTGCTCTGAAATCCGCGGAAGAGAATAATACATTTGTAGAATTGCTGGGGTCCAACCTCTATAACGACTATACCCCTGAGGAACTGATGGAGATAGCTATTTCATCAGACGTTGACGGTATCATGGTAAGCGGTGATGGTTCTGAGGAGCTTTCTGCCCTTATTAATGAGGCCATGGACAAGGGGATTCCCGTTGTAACCATGTACTCCGATAATGCCGATTCCAAAAGGTGCTCCTTTGTAGGTGTCAGCGGCTATAACATCGGTAAGGAATATGGACGCCAGATAATAAATATAAAAAAAGAGAAACGAACTGTTGCCTATAACGGAGCAAACATGGAAGGCTACAGTGAGTTCGTCGCCAATGTGACGGTTCTTATGGACTCCAAGATGGATCCCTATGCCCAAAATGTTATAATGTCCGGAATTCAGGACGTTCTTACTGAGGAGGACAACGACTCCGAAACCAACATAGAAACGGTACTTGTAGACAACAGCAATCCCTTTTCTGTAGAGGAATCCATTAGAGATATTTTCATGGAGGATGAGATTCCCAATATTCTGGTATGCCTTAACGAACTGGAAACCACCTGTGCTTACCAGGCTGTTGTTGACAATACCCTTGTAGGAAACGTAAGTATTCTCGGATACTATGATTCCGACAAGATTCTTAATGCAATAAATCGAAACGTTGTATACTCATCCATCGCCGTTGATACAAAAGAACTTGGAAGATATTGTGTCGAGGCTCTGGATGATTACATCAGCTTCGGAAATACCAGCCAGTATAACGCTGCGGACATTACTCTTATCAATAAGGGCAACGTGTCCGAATTCATGAAGAAGGAGGATGCAGCCGATGTTCCGTAAGCTTAAAGGCATTTCTCTTTCTTATAAAATGAGCGGTATCTTCATTCTTGCCAACCTCTTTATTTTCGTGGTTGATATAGCCCTTCTTTTCGGAATCAACAGAATGTCCGTTGAGATGGAGATGGCATATCAGAACAACCGCCAATTGAACGCGCTCTCCATTGCCTTGGATTCCCTTCAGGATTCCACCACGGAATATCTCAAGGCCAAATCCACGGACTCTCTTTCCGATTACTATATCAGTGAGCAGAATTATACGAATCTGGTGGAGGAACTGGGAACAAAGGTTACGGATATTCCATACACCAGAATGGAAAGAAACATCAGAAACATGTCTTATGACTACATGGATCAGGTTTCCCAGACTATTGAGGCGAAGCGAGGCCGAAATGTAGAGAAGTACAGAGTTTTTTATGAGAATGCGACTAAACGATATGAGTATATAAAGGCATATATCAGGAGCCTTAACTCAGAGCAGTTCGTCAGTAACTCCGAAAAATATACAGAATTGGCTGTTTCATTCAGAACCTTTGAGATCTTTGCCATGGGCGTTATGTTCTTCGTTCTGGTGGGAAGTGCTCTCGTAATCATAAGAATTACAGGTCGACTTATACATCCTCTTGAGTCTTTGGCAGCCAGTGCCGATGAAGTTGCCAACGGAAATTTAGAGGCCAAGCTTCCCGAGAGTACCAGCAGTGATGAGGTTGGTCGACTGACCATAGCATTCAGTAAGATGATGGTATCCATCAGAGAGTACATTGAGCGGGTTCGTGAAAGCATGGAGAAGGAACGCCTCATGCAGGAAAAAGAACTCATGATGGAAACCCACTTAAAGGACGCTCAGCTTAAGTATCTGCAGGCCCAGATCAACCCCCATTTCCTGTTTAATACCCTTAATGCGGGAGCTCAGCTTGCCATGATGGAAGGGGCTGACAGAACCTATGAATATGTCCAGACTGTTGCGGACTTCTTCAGATATAATGTTAAGAAGCAAAATGAACTTGTGGACGTTGCCGACGAAGTAGATATTGTTGACAACTATATAAGGATTTTAAATGTACGGTTCTCAGGAGAGATTCATTACGACAGGCAGATTGACGAGAGGCTTCTTAAGATTAAAATGCCCAGCATGATTCTCCAGCCCATAGTAGAAAATGCCGTTAACCATGGTATCAGAGGCATGGGAGATAAGGGGCACATTTTCCTTAAGGTATACAGAGACGGAGACAGAGTATACATCTCCGTTAAGGATAACGGCAAGGGAATGAAGCCTGAGGATATAGAGAAAGTCGTAAACGGCAAATGGAAATATGAGGAGCAGAGGGGAGACTCCAACGGTATCGGAATGGATAACGTTATTTCAAGACTCCGTCTCCTTTCAGAAAGAGAAGATGTTATAGATATATACTCCGAGGGTAAGGATATGGGAACCGAAGTGGTAATAAATATCCCTTACACCTTGGATAATCAAAAAGAGGATTGATATGTACAGAATAATGCTGGCCGATGACGAGGGAATCGTTATTGACTCCATGAAATTCATAATCGAGAAAGAGTTCGGTGATCTTTGTGAAGTTGAGTTTGCCAAAACCGGAAGATCAGTAATCGAACTGGCGGAGCGCTTCAGACCCGACATTGCCATCATGGACATTCAGATGCCGGGCATAAACGGCATTGATGCCATGAAGGAGATTAAGAATTTTTCCGCAAATACAGTGTTCATCGTAATGAGCGCCTACGATAAATTCGACTATGCCAAGGAGGCAATAGCCCTTGGCGTTCTCGAGTATATCAATAAGCCAATGGAACGCACCAAGGTTGTCCAGGCCATTAAGAAGGCCATGGAGATTATTGACGGCGACAGAAAGAAGAGAAGCGACAATCTTCTTATTAAAGAGAAGCTGGAAACCGTAGAGCCCATTATTGAGAACGGTCTTATTTACAACATCCTTTTCCAGGAACACTTTGAGGAGGACGTGGATAACTACAAGACCATCCTTGGAGTTGAGGAGAACTATGGCTACATGATGTGTATCGTCAGTGGTGACAGTCAGGAAGGTAACCACATGACAAACGCCGTAGGAAGCTCCGTTAAGATGTCCAACCACTACACTGAAGTGAGAGAAGGATTAAAGGAATTCTTTCCCTGTAAGGTGGGTTCCGTAATGGCCAATAAGATTGCGGTACTGGTGCCCTATGTTCATCCGGAGATGGATTACAATGCCCGAATTGAACTTATAAATGAAGCCAGAGAATTCATAAGATATATGAGGAAAAAGGTGGATATCAGCTTCCGCCTGGGAATCGGAGGTGTAAAACCCCTTAGAAATCTCGGTGAATCCTATAAGGAATCTTTAAATGCCCTCATTGCAACCACAGGAAGTGTGGCCCATGTGGACGACCTTCCCATCGGCTGCGACTATGAGAAAGACTATCCCGTGGATATGGAGAAAGGCCTTTTTGAAGCAGTGGAACGAGGGGATTATAACGAGGCTGCCGTCCATGCCGAAAGCTTCCTTAAGTGGATGGATGAATATGACGGAAGCAATCTTATGGCAATAAGGCTTAAGATTCTGGAGTTTACCCTTCAGGCCGAAAGTATGGCATACAGAAACGGTGGCATGACATATCGATTCGGCTCCAGAGATTCTTATCTTCCGGAGATTATGTCCATGACCTCCATAGGAGAACTTAGAGAGTGGTTCCTTAATAAGATCATGACTTCCTGTCAGAATATCGGAAACAAGAGGCAGGAGCGCTCGACCGATACCATAGAGACCGCTAAGGAATACATAGGAAACAATTTCTCCAAGGATTTATCCCTTGATGACGTTTCAAGAATAGTGAACATCTCGCCCTATTACTTCAGTAAGCTTTTTAAGGAAGCCACAGGGGAGAACTTTATAGAGTATTTGACCAATATAAGAATAGAAAAAGCCAAAGATCTTCTCCTTAATTCAGATATTGCCATGAAGGAATTGTGTTCAATGTGCGGATATCAGGATCCCAACTATTTCAGCCGGACATTTAAGAAGAATGTGGGCTTAACACCAACGGAGTATAAAGAAAAATGTCTAGGAAAATAAGAAAAATACTTAGCGCTGCTTTTGTACTGCTTTTGGCCCTGAGCTTTAGCGCCTGTGGAAGAAGCGAGGTACAAAGCAATAATGACGAGGAAAAAGAAGAGGACAAAATCCAGATAGGGATGTGCTTCGACTCATTCGTAATCGAAAGATGGCAGAGAGACCGTGACATCTTCGTGCAGGCGGCAAAGGAAATGGGCGCAGAGGTAAACGTCCAGAATGCCAACGGTGATGTTGAAGAACAAAAGAAGCAGATTGACTATTTCATTAAGAAGGGAATGGATGTAATAGTTATTGTCTGTATCGATTCGGATGCTCTGGCTGACTCGGTGAAGGATGCGAAGGATGCGGGAATAAAGGTCGTTGCCTATGACCGATTGATCAACAACGCCGATATAGACCTTTACATATCCTTTGACAATGAGATGGTTGGAACCCTTATGGGCCAGACTCTTGTGGATAACGGAATAAAAGGCGGAAACGTCATTATAGTGGGAGGCTCACCCTCCGATAATAACGTAGCTTTGGTAGAAAACGCCTTTACCAATGTGATGAATTATAATGAAGTGACAATTTTGGATACCACCCATTGTGACGGATGGAGAGCAGAACTGGCTTCGGAGTATATATATGACCACTTTGATCTGGTGAGAGACTGTGATGCCATTATGTGCGGAAACGATAACCTGGCAAGTGAGGTGGTAAGTGCCCTTTCAGTTCAGCGCCTCGCCAAGAAGATTATGGTTACCGGACAGGACGCGGATTTAGAAGCCTGCCAGAGAATTGTGGAAGGCACACAGCTAATGACCGTATATAAACCTGTGGAAAAACTTGCCAGACGAGCTGCCGAATGTGCATTGGCTCTGGCCAAGAACGAGGAACTGATTGGGGAAGATGTGGGCACAATAGATAACGGAAAGAAAGAAATTCCTTATGTTAAGCTTGAACCCATAAAGGTCACCAGGGAAAATATGGATGAAACCATCATAAGCAGCGGCTTCCATATGAAAGAAGAAGTTTACCTTAACGTAAAATAATGACATAAAAAATCAGGGTTGGACTTTTTTGTTTTGTGCAGACCCGCACATAACAAAAATGTGCTAGCCCTATTTTTGTGCCCGTGCACAGTAATGCAAGAATTTGAAGAAAGTGACAAACAACTACTAGACGATACGTGATATTATCACAAATGTAGGGGGCCAATGAGCCCAAATTATTTACTAACACTTTAGGGAGGATAGTACACAATGAAAAAACTCGTAAGTTTATTGCTTAGTGTTGCTATGGTTGCAGTTCTTCTCGTAGGCTGTGGCGCAGGCGGCGCATCAGGCGGCAAGAAGGTTGGCGTTTCAATGCCTACAAGAGACCTTCAGAGATGGAATCAGGATGGTTCCAACATGGAGAAAGAACTTAAGGCAGCTGGTTACGAAGTTGACCTTCAGTATGCATCAAACGATGTTCAGACACAGGTTTCTCAGATTGAGAACATGATTTCCAGCGGATGTTCAGTTCTCGTTATCGCAGCAATCGAAGGTTCTTCACTCGGTGAAGCACTTGACATGGCTAAGAAGGCTAACATTCCTGTTATCGCTTATGACCGTCTTATCATGAACTCTGACGCAGTTTCTTACTACGCAACATTTGATAACTACAAAGTTGGTACAGTTCAGGGTCAGTACGTTGCTGATCAGCTTGATCTTGAGAATCAGGCAGGTCCTTTCAACATCGAGTTCACAGCTGGTGACCCCGGTGACAACAACGCAGGTTTCTTCTTCAACGGCGCATATGACGTACTTAAGAAGTACATCGACGAAGGAAAGCTTAACGTTGTATCAGGTCAGAAGACATTTGATGAAGTTGCAACTCCTACATGGGGTTCTGATGTAGCTCAGTCAAGAGCAGAGAACATCCTTTCATCTTACTATGCAGACGGAACAGAGCTTGATGTATGGCTTTGCTCTAACGACTCAACAGCACTTGGTGTTACCAATGCTCTTGCAGCTAACTACAACGGCAAGTATCCCATCATCACAGGTCAGGACTGTGATATTGAGAATACAAAGAACATGATCGCAGGTAAGCAGTCAATGTCAGTATTCAAGGATACACGTACTCTTGCTTCTCAGGTTGTTAAGATGGTTGGCCAGATTCTTAAGGGTGAGAAGGTTGACGTAAACGATGAGAAGACATATGACAACGGAGTTAAGGTTGTTCCTTCATTCCTTTGCGAGCCCGTATTTGCTGATGCTAACAACTACAAAGAGATCCTTATCGATTCAGGTTACTACACAGAGGATCAGTTAAAGTAAGACTAAGAAACAGTAAGTATTTCATAGAGCAGGCGGGGTAAAACCCGCCTGTTCGTGAATGTGAAGAAATGGAGGAATATCCGTGGGAAAAATACTCCTTGAAATGAAAAATATCACCAAGACATTCCCCGGTGTAAAGGCGCTCGACAACGTTAACCTTCAGGTTGAGGAAGGCGAGATTCATGCACTGGTAGGAGAAAACGGAGCCGGTAAGTCTACACTTATGAACGTTCTTAGCGGCATTTATCCATACGGGAGCTATGAAGGAGATATTATCTACGATGGTGAGGTTTGTGAATTCCACAAGATAACCGATTCCGAGAAGAAGGGAATCGTTATCATTCACCAGGAATTGGCACTGGTACCGCAGATGTCAATTGGAGAGAATATGTTCCTCGGTAATGAGCGAGGAAAGAAAAACGCTATAAATTGGAATGAAACATACGGTGAAGCCGACAAGTACTTAAAGATGGTAGGTTTGTCGGAGTCTTCGCGTGTATTGATAAAAGATATAGGTACAGGTAAGCAGCAGCTGGTAGAGATTGCGAAAGCTCTGGCTAAGAATGCAAGGCTGCTTATTCTTGATGAGCCTACATCGTCCCTGAACGAGACCGATTCAAAAGCTCTTCTTGATTTGATGCTTGAGTTCAAGAAACAGGGAATGACAATGATTATAATCAGCCACAAGCTTAACGAGGTTGTGTATGTTGCAGATAAAATCACGGTTGTCAGAGATGGATCAACCGTTGAAACCATTGACTGCCATACAACCGAAGTAAGTGAGCCCAGAATTATCAAGGGCATGGTTGGCCGTGAATTCACCGACCGTTTCCCTAAGAGAAGCGGAGTGGAAATCGGCGATGTAAATATGGAAGTTGAGAACTGGACTGTTTATCACCCTGTTTATGCTGAGAGAAAAGTTGTTGATAACGTCAACATGAACGTTAAGAAGGGTGAAGTTGTCGGTATCTACGGACTTATGGGTGCAGGCCGTACGGAGCTTGCGATGAGTATCTTCGGAAAATCATATGGCACCGGAATCAAAGGAACTTTAAAGATTAACGGAAAGCCCATAGTTCTTAAGAACCCCAGAGAAGCGATCAACGCTAAGCTTGCATATGTAACAGAGGACAGAAAGGGTAACGGCCTTATCCTTTCCAATCCCATTCGTGTCAATACAACTCTTGCTAACATGAAGGCTGTATGTGACAGAGGTATTATCGACACAGATAAGGAATATCAGGTTTCGGTTGAATATAAGGACAAGCTCAAAACCAAGACACCTTCCGTTGAGCAGAACGTAGGTAACCTCTCCGGTGGTAACCAGCAGAAGGTTCTCCTTGCTAAATGGATGTTTACAGATCCCGATATTCTTATTCTTGATGAGCCTACAAGAGGTATAGACGTAGGAGCAAAATACGAGATTTACTGTATCATCAATGATCTTGTTGCAGCAGGTAAATCTGTTATCATGATTTCATCTGAACTTCCTGAGGTAATCGGTATGAGCGACAGAATCTACATCATGAACGAAGGCAAATTCGTTGGTGAGATGAAAGCTTCCGAGGCTACTCAGGAAAATATTATGGCTTGCATATTACAGTCAGGAAGGGGTGAATAGTATGAATCTGAAGATGATGGATATTCTCAAAAAATACACCATGGTATTCGCCCTTGTTCTGGTTACCATATTCTTCTACTGGCAGACCGGTGGAAAGATTCTTCTTCCCCAGAACGTTAACAACCTGATTTCACAGAACGCGTACGTATTTGTTCTTTCGGCAGGTATGCTTTTATGTATCCTGACCGGCGGTAACATCGATCTGGCAGTCGGATCCGTTGTATGTTTTGTAGGCGGTATCGGTGCCGTAATGATGGATAAGAACCTAAACGTCTGGTTCGCAGTTGCCGTAATGATTGTCGGAGGCCTCTTGGTTGGTGCTTGGCAGGGATTCTGGATTGCCTATATCAAGGTGCCGCCCTTCATCGCAACTTTGGCTGGCATGTATGCCTTCAGAGGATTGGCAAACGTAGTCCTTCAGGGATATGCAGTTGGTATCAGAAACGAAACTTTCCTTAAAGTATTCGGTGGCGGTGAGAACTGCTACGTACCCGATTTCTTAGGCGGAAGTTCACTTAATATGACCTGTATGGTGGTGGGTATCATAGTTGTGGTTGCCTATCTTGCTATGGTTATTGTCAACAGAATCGATGCCAGATCAAAAGGTTACAGCGTGACCCCTCTTTTCCAGGAGCTGGTTAAATTTGTTGTTATCGGTGCTGTTATTCTTTGGATCTTCTATAAGTTAGCAAACTATAAAGGTATTCCTGCCGCACTGGTGTGGATTGCTGTAGTTCTCTTAGCTTATGCTTATATAACAACAAGAACTACAATGGGTCGTTACCTCTACGCAGTAGGTGGCAATGAGAAGGCAACAAGGCTTTCCGGTATCGATCCCAGAAAGGTTTACTTCTTTGCTTATGTAAATATGGGCCTTATGGCCGGCCTTGCAGGTATTCTTGTAGCTGCAAGACAGGTAGGTGCTCAGCCCACATTCGGACAAGGTTACGAAATGGATGCCATTGCAGCATGTTTCATCGGCGGAGCTTCAGCATACGGCGGCGAAGGAAATGTATTCGGAATGGTAATCGGTGCTGTGCTCATGGGTGTTATCAACATGGGTATGAGTATCATGGGTATCGATGCAAACTATCAGAAGGTTGTTAAAGGTATAGTCGTTCTGGTAGCTATTATATTTGACGTACTGTCAAATAAGAAGAAAAAGTAAGGAGGATGAGACATGACTAAATATTCTGAGTTACTCAAAAAACATGCTATGCTTATCATCCTTGTCCTGGTATATATCTTCTTTACAGTGATGACCGGCGGTTCAATGTTCTCACCTATGAACTTCAACGCCTTAATCACCCAGAACGCATATGTATACGTACTTGCGACAGGTATGCTAATGTGCATGCTTACCGGTGGTAACATCGACCTTTCCTGCGGTTCCTTCGTATGTTTCTTAGGAGCTGTAGGCGGCGTAATGATGGTAGTTAAGGAATGGGGAACCGGAGTTTCAATTCTTTTGATGCTCCTTGTAGGCGTTGTATACGGATGTGTACTTGGCTATCTTGTAGCCTATGTAAACATTCCCCCCTGGATTGCAACCCTTGCAGGTTTCCTGGCATTCAGAGGATGGGGTACAGCGATTCTTTCATCCAACAGCTCAACAGGTAGTATTTCACCTATTCCCGAAGGATTCCTCAAGGTTTTCTCAGGAAAGCTTTTCGAGACATCTATCGTGGAGTTTAACGTAATCTGCTTTGTGGTAGGCGTAATTGCCGCCGCCCTGGTGGTATTCTTTAACTTCAGAGGAAGAGCCAACAAGATTAAGAAAGGTTACGAGGCTGAGTCCAAGACTTCTGTAATCGTTAAGTCAGTGCTTGAAGCTGCAGCAATTCTTTTGTTTGCTTATAAGCTTGCTCTTTCAGGCGGAATTCCTACTGTACTTGTGTGGGTAGTTGTAATCCTTCTCATTTACAACTTCATCACATCCAAGACAGCCCTTGGAAGATACTTCTACACCATCGGTGGAAACAAGGAGGCAACAAGACTTTCAGGTATCGACACCAGAAAGATTATGTTCTTTGCTTACCTTAACATGGCCATCATGACCGTAATTACATCCTACATCGTAGTTTCAAGATTCCAGGCTGCCAACTCTACAGCAGGAACCAACTTCGAGATGGATGCCATTGCAGGTTGTGTAGTAGGTGGTGTTTCCGCATACGGCGGATCCGGAACAGTTTTCGGAATGGTTGTAGGTGCTACTCTTATCGGTGTAATCAACCTTGGTATGTCACTTATGGGTGTTAACGCCGACTGGCAGAAGATTGTTAAAGGTATCGTTCTTCTTGGAGCGGTAGTTTTCGATATTCTTGCCAACAAGAAAAATGCAGCAAAATAATACATCTATATATCGCATGTGAACCGGAAGGCAGGATGGGTTTCTTATAACCTGTCCTGCCTTTTGGGTAACCTGAGATATTGAATGTGAAAGTTTCATGGGGTAAAATAATGTGAAAGAAAGGAACATCTCTTTATGTTTGGATCCCAGGAAATGAGTGGGACAATGTGGAGTCTGAACTATGTTAATTCCATTCGTCCTTTGATAAAGAAAAAAGCGTTGTTCTCCGATACGACGGAGAATTTTGTTATACCCTTTGAACCTACGGCTTATGACAGAATTACCATAAGATTCAGAACAGCCAAGGATAATGTTGACTCAGTGTATATTGCTCTTGGCGGTGAACGGGTTCCGATGTTATGGGAGAGCTGTGACGAGCTTTTTGACTACTATTATCACGAAACCCAGCTGGATAACTGCAAGATAAGCTATCACTTCAGCATTAAAAGCGGGAAGCAGGTAGTCTATTTTGATATGAGGGGTGTGGTAAACAAGGAAAGCTTTGATTATGACTTTGTGGTAATTCCCGGATTCTCAACCCCCGATTGGGCCAAGGGTGCCGTAATGTACCAGATTTACACGGACAGATTCCGTAACGGAGATCCCGGAAATGACGTTCTTACCAATGAGTACTATTATGTGGGGAACTACTCAGAAAGAGTTACGGATTGGTACTCCAACCCTGCTAACATGGATATCCACAGATTCTATGGCGGCGACCTTCAGGGCGTTATGGATAAACTGGATTATCTAAAGGATCTTGGAGTAGAAGTTATTTACTTTAACCCTTTGTTCGTATCACCCTCAAACCACAAGTATGATATTCAGGACTACGACCATATCGATCCTCATTTCGGACGAATAGTGGATGATAAGGGAGAACTTTTGAAGGATGGTGACAAGGAGAATATCCACGCCACCAAATACATAAACAGGCTGACAAGCAAAGCCAACCTTGATGCTTCAGACGCTTTCTTTGCCGAGTTTGTGGCCGAAGCACATAAGAGAGGCATAAGAGTTATTCTTGACGGGGTGTTCAATCACTGCGGATCTTTTAACAAGTGGATGGACAGAGAGAGAATATATGAGAATGCCGATGGTTTTGAAAAGGGTGCTTATATAACTGCGGACAGCCCTTACAGAAGCTTCTTCGACTTTAATTCCCAGGGTGCATGGCCTTACAACAGATTCTATGAAGGCTGGTGGGGACATGACACCTTGCCTAAACTTAACTATGAAGGCTCCCAAAGCCTTAAAGATTATATCTTAAGGATTGCAAAGAAATGGGTTTCAGCCCCTTACAATGCCGATGGCTGGAGACTTGATGTGGCTGCGGATCTGGGACATTCTCCCGAATATAATCACAGCTTCTGGCAGGATTTCAGAAAGGCAGTTAAGGAAGCCAATCCCGATGCAATAATCCTGGCGGAGCATTACGGTGACACAAGACCTTGGCTTCAGGGTAACGAGTGGGACAGCATAATGAACTACGATGCGTTCATGGAGCCTGTCACCTGGTTCCTTACAGGCATGGAGAAACACTCCGACGACTTCAGAGGGGACCTTTTAGGCAATCAAAGTCACTTCTGGGCCAGCATGCAGGACCATCTCAGAGGGCTGGCGATGCCCTCCATTATGGTAGCGATGAACCAGCTTTCGAACCACGATCACTCAAGATTCTTAACAAGAACCAACCATGTGGTGGGACGTGTGCAGGACAAGGGTGCGAAGGCAGCAGAAGAGGGAATCAATAAGGCTGTTATGAGGGAAGCGGTCATTATGCAGATGACATGGACAGGAGCTCCCACCCTTTACTATGGTGATGAAGCGGGGCTATGCGGTTTTACGGATCCCGACAACAGAAGAACCTATCCCTGGGGCAGAGAAGATATAGAAATGCTCCTGTTTCATAAGGCAGCCATTAAGATACACAGGGACTGCCCTGAGCTTAGGACAGGCTCACTGAAGTTTCTTGACACAGACAGGAACTTTATAGCCTACGGTAGATTCGATAACCTGGGCAAAACCATAGTTCTCATTAACAACGGTAATGAGGACCTGGAGAGGCTGGTTACGGTATGGGTACTTGGAATACCTAAGGAAGCTGAGGTTACAAGACTTCTTTATTCCGACGCATATACCTATAGCGACAGCCACGAGAAGGTTATAGTGACCAATGGAAATATCAATGTCACACTCCCCAGAACCGGAGCAATGATATTAAGATATGCCGAATAAGCGAGGGAGTTTAGAAAGATTTAATAATCTTTTTAAACTCCTTTTATTGAATTTGAGTGCAAAAGCCCTTACGATTAAAGACAAAGAGTTCTTTAAGAGGTGAAGGTTATGAGTTTCAGACAGAGATTTGCAAGATTTATGATCGGAAGATACGGAATGGATCAGTTTGGACAGTTTCTTTTTGGTTTGTCCATGTTTCTGATAGTTATTTCAATATTCCGTGTTCCCTACGTACATTTACTGGTTCCGGTCATTATCGTATACAGCTATTTCAGGATTTTCTCAAGGAATATATATAAGAGACAGCAGGAAAATAACTTCTACCTTAAACACTCCTATGCTGTCAGAACAAAGTTTAATAAGCTTGTGGGTGAACTAAAGCAAAGAAGAACTCACCATATATACAGATGCCCGGGATGCAATCGGAAAATAAGAGTTCCCAGAGGCAGGGGCAAGATTGAGATAAGATGTCCCAAGTGTAGTACCACATTCATAAAGAACAGCTGAACGCGGGAGGATTAAAGTGTTCGGATATATAATAATAAACAAAGGAGAACTCAAATTCAAGGAGTTTGACGTATATCAGGGATATTACTGCGGACTGTGCAGAGTATTAAAAGAAAAGTACGGTATCAAAGGGCAGATGACCCTTTCCTATGACATGACTTTCCTTGCAATGCTGCTTTCAGATCTGTACGAACCCGAGCTTACCAGGGGAACGACGAAATGTATTGTTCATCCCTTTGAGAAGCATCCCACGATCAGGACCGAGTTTACGGAGTATGCAGCAGATATGAATATACTCCTCACATACTATAAATGCCTTGATGACTGGAATGATGACAGGAAAGCAGACAGAAAACTTCTTTCGGATATGCTTTGCGGAGCAGTTTACAAAATACGAAATAAATACCCGGAGAAAGCCGACCTTATCAGAAGAACATTGGATAAAATATCCGAAAAAGAGAAGCAGAAAGTCAGAGACGTAGATGAGATGTCTGCGCTTTTTGGAGAAATTCTCGGAACAATTTTTTCCTATAGAGATGATGAGTGGGCTGACGAATTGTATACAATAGGCAATAACCTGGGAAGGTTCATCTACATAATGGATGCCTATGAAGACATAGAGGATGACATCAAAAAGAACAGGTATAACCCGTTCATTGACGACTACGGGAATCCTGAGTTCGACGAGGACATTCAGAAGGTCCTTACCAAGATGATGTCGGAGTGCTGCAGAGCTTTTGAGCTTCTGCCCATAATTAATGACATCGATATTTTGAGAAATATTCTTTATTCCGGCGTCTGGAGCAGATACGAGCTTGTAAGGAATAAGAGAAACAAAGAAGAGGAAAATCATGCGTGACCCCTATCAGGTTCTGGGAGTATCCAGAGGCGCTTCGGAAGAAGAGATTAAAAAAGCATATAAGGCGTTAAGCCGTAAATATCATCCCGATGCAAACATAAATAATCCCAATAAGGAAGCGGCAGAGGAGAAGTTCAAGGAAGTCCAGGCTGCATATAAGCAGGTAATGCAGGAAAAAACCGGCGGTTACTCCTCATCATCCTACGGCCCCGGTTCCTCATATGGATACAGTGGCGGAGGACAAAGCTCAGGAAGTGGCAACTATGGCGGATATGGCTACAGGGATGCAGACTTTGAGGAGTTCTTTAAGAACTTTGGCTTCGGATCCTTTGGGGGTTTTGGTTCCAATTATGCCGGTAACGGTACAGGCTATGAGGAGGATAACCACATTCGTGCAGCCGGCAATTACATAAGAAACGGCTATTACAAGGAAGCAAGAACCACCCTGGATGATATGGAGCCTAACCTTAGAAATGCAAGATGGTACTATTATTCAGCACTGGCTCATTATGGACTTGGGAACTCGGTTGCAGCCATGGAACATGCGAGGAAGGCATCCGCTATGGAACCTTCAAACGCAGATTACAGGAATCTTGTTAACCAGTTTGAAAGAGGGGACGACTGGTACAGTTCAAGGCGCTATGCATACTCTTCTCCCGTCAGCGGAGGAAGCAGTATATGCCTTAAGTTATGCATAGCAAATATTATTTGCAATCTCTGCTGTGGAGGTGGAGGACTTTGCTGCGGAGGAAGACCTTACTACTACTAGACTCATATAATGGGGGAAACTAAATGAATTATCTGTTTTTGGTGCTATTAATCATTGCAAGTGCAATACACCTTTATGACAGTTGGCATGATAATAAGAGAAGGGGTTTTACCAAACCCTTTCTTTTGCTGTTTATAATACTTTACTACGTGTTCAGCACAGATACTCCCTACTGGGTTTTGCTGGGAGCGCTGATAACCAGCTGGCTTGGAGATGTGCTTTTAATCCCTAAGGGAAACAAGTGGTTTCTTGCGGGAGGAATAAGCTTTTTGTTCTGCCATATCCTGTTTATCGGGGTATATATGAGAAACATTGATTTTGCCAAGGTAAACCTCTATGTAATGGCGCCGGTGACCGTGGTCTACTATACGGTGGTAATCATTATCATCAAGAATCTTTATCCCACTACACCGAGAGCCATGGTGCCGCCCATGTGTTTCTACCTGTTTGCAAACGCAACTATGAACATATTTGCTCTTAAGCAGCTTTTCTCCAATCCCACAGCGGGAGCGGTGGTTGCATATATAGGCGCCATTCTTTTCTTCATTTCGGATTGTACACTTTATCTGGTCAGATACTACAAGGATCCGGACATTGTGTTTAAAAGGCATTTCACTGTAATGCTTACATATATATTGGGCGAGTTTTTGATTACGCAAGGAGTTTTAATGTTGGGGATATAGTCAAACTACATATTAAGAAAGGGAGGTTATGCTATGAGGTACGTGTTTATTGTCAATCCCTTTGCGGGATCGGGGGACAGTGAGGCTCTTATCAGGGAGGCGGTAAACAGCTCCAAACACACTGATGAGTGCGAAATCTATCTTACAAAGGCACCGGAGGATGCCACAAAGTTTGTGAGGGAATACCCAACCGACGAAGAGACAAGGTTCATAGCCTGCGGAGGCGACGGAACCATCAACGAGGTATTTAACGGAGCGGTGGGGAAACCCAATACATCCGTAAGCTGCTATCCCTGCGGAAGCGGAAATGACTTTGTGAAGGTATTCGGGGCAGATAAGTTTAAGGACATCGAAGCCATTATGGAAGCTCCCGCAAAACCCATCGATTTAATTAAGGTTGGGGACAGATACAGCAACAATGTAACAAACTTCGGTTTTGACACCACAGTTGCCATAACAATCAACAAGGAAAGAGAGAAAACCGGCCACGGAAACAAGAATGCCTACACCAAGGGAATAATAACAGCACTTATTAAGAGCATGAAGAATAAGGTTACGGTTGTTGCCGACGGGGAAGTTATTAATCCGGAAGGCAAAGCCCTTCTTTGCACAGTGGCAAACGGCCAGTATGTGGGCGGCTCATTTAAGTGCGCTCCAAGAGCAGAAGTGGATGACGGATGGCTTGAGGTGTGTCTCATTAAGCCTATTTCAAGACTTCGATTTGTGCGGATTCTTGGACCCTACACAGAAGGCAAGCACCTGGATGACGAGAAGATGAAGGACATAATTGTTTACCGTCGTGCCAAGAAAGTGGAGGTAAAGGGTGAACCCGGATTTGCCTATTCACTTGACGGAGAGATAATCTACCAGGACAATTTCACATTGGAAGTGGCGGAGAAAGCAATTAACTTTGCCGTTCCGGGATAAATCAACATGGCGGGTCCTGATAACTCAGTATTGGGATTCTCAGAGTATAGAAAAGTCAGGGAAAAAATCCCTGGCTTTTCTATTGTATTCGAGAAGTTGTGACTAAGAGTATTGAATTCTTTTAATCAAGTCATAGAAAATAGACGGATTCTGTGACTAAACCGCTTCAAGGCTATGACTTAGGCACAAAAATATAGATTATTCGGGGAAATTTTAGGGTTAAGTGCTAAAAAAGCCCCCAAAAGTGTGACCTAGATAAATAGAAAACAGTTCTTAGTCACAGGAGTTATAAATTATAAGAGGTTTCTTGTACAACCTAAAAGGGCACAGCTGATTCCGGCAGCCTAATACTGAGAAAAGAGGCATTGAAGGACAAACGCCATCAGCAGCATCTCACACGCAAAGCCGAGGGCAGAGATGCAAACTACAATAAGCAGGTGGCAAGACGCAGGGCACAGCAGCGTGAGGATAGGCGCAAGACCAGACGTTGGGAGGATATACAAGCGGGGATTTATCATATTGCCGGAACAACGACAATTACCGCAAAGAACGGAACCGAAGATGCAGAACCTATATTAGTCTCGGCAAGCAGACCGAGAGCATAAGTCCGTACGATAATTAGTGTATGAACTCAGTGTAAAAAACATCCAAAGAGATCGGAACAGATACAGATCTCAGCGGGTGCCTTTTCGAGTATGCGGATTGTTTCTCTTCCCCGTTTCTTCCCTTCCTGCCTTCCCTTTTCCTTCTTCCCCTAGAAAGAAAAACGAAAAGAAAGAACCAAAGAAAAGATAAAAGAAAGATATACCTCATCATCTTTTTCCTATCCATCGTATCCTATCCTCTTCGTTTCGTTCCGTCTCCCTCTTAGGGGAACACACGAAGGTGTTCCCCGACGGGAGACGGTAATACGCGCGCGTGCGCGAGAAAGGAGCCAAACAATGGCAATAAAACTGACTCGTTATGAGCAGGAGACCATAATCAACTTTAATGCTGACGACAAGACAGCAGAGTTATATACCCGTAATCCTGCTATAATAGGACAACTTGATTCGTTAGTTACCGAGTACCCCGACACCTTCAAGTGTGTAGGTGAAACAGATATCGATAAGAACTATGTAATGCCTAAGACTGCCGTTACTTACCGTAAGCCGAGAAGGATATCCGAGGCTAAAAGAGAGCAGGCCAGACAGGCAATGAAAAAGATAAATGGTTGTGGATAATTGTATTGCAAATGTTCCACACGATGATTATAATTATAAACGGAGGATTCTATGTATGGATAAAGAAAATAAGACATATTCTATGAGCATTCGAGTTAGCGAGGAAGAACTAGAAAAGTTAAAGCAGGCTGCACGTTTAGAGGCCTATTCTTCATATAGCGAATTTATCCGGAGAACTGCGCTTATTGAGGCATCGAAAATTATTGAGGATGCTAATTCTCGAAAAAACGGGCTTTGAGTGAAAAAGTAATTGCAAGTTAGAAAAAGTGAATGCAATCATAAACCTT
>CAMVID010000005.1:0-180077 GCA_947167445.1 uncultured Lachnospiraceae bacterium | reverse complement strand
CTGTGACGTGAGTGTTGCACTTCAGATGATAATCTAAGCTGTCCCCAAACTGCACGTCGGTCCCGCTACAAATTTAAAAAAAGTACTTGCAATATATTTACAACCGTGCTATCATGATACTAAGTATAAGTGTAATTAGGTGTGGTAGTGGGCCCGAATGGAGTCGGGGCACACCTGATGTCAATTAATTAGCATCCCGCAGCGTACTCTAAGGTGCGCGATTTCATGGAAGAAAGGAGGGGCGGTATGGCTAATAATCTAGTGCTTGCACAAATATACGATCAATACCTTACCACATATTCGCCCCGAGGGACTTCCGCAGCGGATACCCACAAGAAGAGCGAGCTTCGTGGTGTATACAACTCCATCGTCAAGATTAATAAAGAATCTCCGTGGGTTTTGCAGGACAAATCTGTAGAAACTCGTGATTTTGCTGTGGGCGTAAAGGAGCAGGCAAGAGAGCTCAAGAACACCATCTACTCCGTTGGCGGAAGCGATGATGTGCTTCAGAAGAAGGCTGCTTTCTCCGGAAATGAAGACATCGTAACGGCAGAATATATCGGAAACGGTGCAGAGGATGAGACCCAGTCCATAGAGATTAAGGTTAATGCCCTGGCTTCCCCTCAGGTCAACCTTGGTGCCTTCCTTACATCCGAGGATCCAACCCTTCCGGCAGGAACCTATTCCTTTGACATTAATCTTCCGGATATGAGCTATGAATTCCAGTTCGGAATCGCGGAGGGCGAGTCCAACAAGGACGTTCAGGAACGTATCGTAAGACTTATCAATAATACAAATATCGGACTTCAGGCCAACATCATCGGTGATGACAGATCAAGAAGTGCCATAAGAATAGCGTCGGCCACAACAGGAATCAGCGACGACAGAGAACTGAACTTCTCCATCAACGACAGCAATTCCACCAAGAGAAAGGGTGCAGTTGATTACTTCGGCCTTAACTACACGGCTGTAATGCCTAAGAATGCCGAGTTTGAGGTAAACGGCAAGCCCCAGGTTACCAACTCCAACATCTTCACCATCGACAAGACCTTCGCCGTAACTCTAAAAGGAGTCAGCGAACCTGATTCGGAACCTGTAAAGGTGGGCGTGAAGACGGATCTTGAGTCCATGGCCGATAACATCCACACTTTGGTTGACGGTTACAACACCTTCATCAAGAACACGGAGACCTTCGCCAATGCCTTATCCAGAGGCAGGAAGCTCATGACCGACATTCACAAGCTTTCCTTATATTATAAGGATGACCTGAACACCTTGGGTATTTCCACTAACGATGACGGAACCCTGACGGTTAACGACAAGGCCCTTAGGGAAAGCGCTTCGGAGGACAGCCTTAAGGCGGTTAAGAATTTTGCCGGAAGCCTTCTTCGTAAAACCAACCAGATCTCCATTAATCCTATGGAATACGTGGACAAGACGGTTGTAGCCTACAAGAACCCGGGCAAGAGCTTCGCATCACCATACAATACATCTCAGTACAGCGGAATGATTTTCCAGGGATACTGCTAAAAGCCTTTGATATGATATAATAGTTCATGTCGGAGGCTTTTTTTATGTACTATGATTATCTGATCGTGGGCGCCGGACTCTACGGCGCCACGTTTGCGAATATGAAACTTAAGCAGGGCAAGACCTGCTTTATTATTGAAAAGAGAAATCACATAGGCGGAAACGTCTACACCGAAAGTATCAACGGCATTAATGTTCATAAGTACGGTGCCCATATTTTCCATACCTCGGATGAAAATGTCTGGAATTATGTAAACCAATTTGCCGATTTCAACAATTACATAAATTCTCCCATAGCAAACTTTAAGGGGGAACTTTATCACCTTCCTTTCAACATGAATACCTTTAAGGAAATGTGGGGGGCGGAAACTCCCGAGGAAGCGAAAGCCATAATCGAGAAGCAAAGACAGGCAGAGGGAATCACGGAACCGAAGAACCTGGAAGAACAGGCCTTATCCCTGGTTGGTCGTGACATTTACGAGAAGCTCATCAAAGGCTACACCGAGAAGCAGTGGGGAAGAGAGTGCAAAGATCTGCCTTCCTTTATAATAAGAAGACTTCCCTTAAGATTCGAGTACAGCAACAACTACTTTAACGATAAATATCAGGGAATTCCCATTGGTGGCTACACAGGAATTATCGAGAAGATGCTTGAGGGAATCGAGGTCAGACTTAACACGAATTATAAGTCCTTTCTTGAGACCAACAAAGACATTACCTACGACAAGGTCCTTTACACCGGTCCCATTGATGAGTACTTTGATTATAAGCTTGGTCAGCTGGAGTTCAGATCCCTTCGTTTTAAAAACGAAATTCTCTCCGAAGTCGACGATTATCAGGGCAATGCGGTTATGAACTTTACAGACAGGGAGACGCCCTATACGAGAATCATCGAGCACAAGCACTTTGAGTTTAATAAGTGCAAGGGAACTGTGGTGACCAAAGAATATCCTGCAACCTGGAAGTTAGGGGATGAACCCTACTATCCCATAAATGATGACAGGAACAACACTCTTTACGACGAGTACAAAGCCCTCGCAGAAAAAGAAGAGGGAGTTATCTTTGGGGGCCGCCTTGGCTCCTACAAATATTATGACATGGATAAAGTGATTGCGGCGGCCATGGATGCAGCCCGGGCGGAGTTATAGATTAATGCTTTTTAATTCATATATTTTCATTTTTTTGTTTCTGCCGGTGACCTTGATTGGTTACTTTGGCTTAAACAAAGTTAACAATCGAATGGCCAAAGCCTTTCTTGTGGCTGCTTCTTTATGGTTCTACGCCTACTTTAAGGTGGCGTACCTGCCAATAATTATCGGAAGTATCTGCGTAAACTTCGGCTTTTCAAGACTGTTTAAGAAAGAGAAATATCATAAGAAGTGGATTTTTGTATCGGGCATTGTTTTTAACATTGCCCTTATTTTCGTGTTCAAATATCTGGATTTCACGGTTTCGAATATAAACGCGGTAACAGGCGCAAACCTGCCCTTGATGCACATCCTTATGCCCCTTGGAATCAGCTTTTTTACCTTTCAGCAGATTGGATATCTGGTGGATGTGTGGAATGAGGAGACGGAGGAACATGATTTTCTTGAGTACAGCCTCTTTGTTTCCTATTTTCCCCAGCTTATTGCGGGTCCCATCGTATCCCTTTCTGAGATGCTTCCCCAGTTTAAGGACGAGGAGAAACAGCGTTTTGACTGGGATAATTTCACCGACGGGATCTATATCCTTGCCTTTGGCCTTGCAAAGAAGGTGCTGATTGCCGACACCTTGGGTCACATGGTGGATTTCGCCTATCCATTATACGAAAGCCTTACGGGACCTGAAGTTATTGCTTCAGCGGTGGTTTACACCTTGCAGCTCTACTTTGATTTCAGTGGTTACTGTGACATGGCAATAGGTCTTGGACGGATGTTTAACTTTAAGCTGCCAATCAACTTTAACTCCCCATTAAAGGCCACATCCTTACAGGAATACTGGGATAAGTGGCACATGACCCTTAGCCGCTTCCTTGAAAAATACGTATTTATGCCAATCGCCTTCTCCACGCCCGGCATGAAAATGAACGCGGCCCAGAAAAAGCGCGGCGTCAAAAAGCCCCAGGCCTGGACCGTCATCACCATGATTCTTACCTTCCTTATAAGTGGAATCTGGCACGGCGCCAACTGGACCTTTATTCTCTGGGGCCTTAGCCATGGCCTTGTCAGAGCTTACCAGCATTTGATCGCCAAAAAGAGAAAGAAACTTCCGAAGGCCCTCAGATGGACCACCAATACCATCTTTGTGGTTTGGGCCATGGCGCTGTTCAGGGCAGATTCCCTAAAGCAGTTCTTCACAATGCTTGGGAGGCTTGGCACGGGCTGGAGTGAGGGGATTCGAATCGGAATCCTAAACTGCTTTGATGTGACGGAGCTGGTGTACATCGAAAGACACATTCCTTCCTTATTTATACTTTCGAGGAAGGCCCCCTGGATTAACATGGCTTTGATTGTGGCTCTTGCAGCCTTCATTGCGCTGGTTCCAAAGAACCTTCACGAGAAACCCATAAAGAAAACGGTTGTTACAGCGATTCTGACCTTTGCACTTTTTGCCTGGTCGCTTATTTCACTTTCTAATATGGCAACATTTTTATACTTTAATTTCTAGACACGAAAGATATGAACAAAACAATCAATCCGAAAAAATGGGGCATTACGGTACTTGCCCTCATATTAATATTCGTCATCGCAGTGGGAGCCGCGGTTATTTACGTGGATCCCTTCTGGCATTTCCACGGCCCGACGGAGGGTCTGTCATACCCCTACGTTGACGAGCGCTACATGAACGACGGCATCGCAAGGCATTTCGACTATGAAGCAATAATCGCAGGCACCAGCATTGCGGAGAACTTCAAGGTTTCGGAAGTGGAGGAACTGTGGGGTTTTGCCACCATTAAACAGACCGCGGCCAGCGCCACCTTCTACGAGCAGGACGGATACGTGAGAAGGGCTCTTTCTCATAATTCCGGGGTGAAGCTGGTGATCAGGAGCCTTGATGCCACCAGGCTTGTGACGGGACCCACGGATGAAAGCTATGACGATATCCCCAAGTACCTCTACGATGAGAACGTGTTCAACGATGTGAGATATCTTTATAATAAGGATGTAATTCAGAGGGTGACGGAGGTTATAAATTACACAAGGGCCGGCAATGCCACCAAGAGTATGGACGAGTACGGCGCCTGGTACCCCTACGCCACCTATGGGCGGGAAGAGGTCCTGGCGGGATTAATAGATTATTCTGATTTTACCGAAGATGTAATGTTTGATGAGCTGTCGGCGAAGACCCTTTGGATCAACGTTGAGGAGAACGTCCTGAAGACCGCGAGGGAGCACCCGGACACGGAATTTGTGTTCTTCATTCCACCCTACTCCGCGGCCTACTGGTACGGAATGGTAAAAACGAAACAGCTCTCCTACACCATCGAGGCCTACAAACTGGCGGTTTCACGTTTGCTTACGGAAGAAAACATCAAGGTTTATGACTTCTCGGATAAGGTTGACATAACAACAAATCTCGATAACTACATGGACACACTTCACTACGGGGAGTGGGTGAATTCCATGATGTTACAGTGGATGCATGAGGGCGAGGGGCTGTTGACTCTCGAAAACTACGAGGCTCACCTTGATAATGTGAAGGAAATATACGAAAATTATAATTACGATTACGAATAAATTAATTAATGGAGAAGGCCATGAGAGAACTGGAATTTCCTTTTAACGGCGAATACATTGTGACTAAGAAGAGGGCCATCAAAAGGCAGCTTCTTGAAAGCGGCGCAGCTTCCGGCACACCGAAAAAAATAGCAATTCTTGGAGGCAGCACCACAAGCCATATCAAGGATTGCCTGGAACTTTTCCTTCTTGATAAGGGCATACCCTGCGAGTTCTACGAGTCCGAGTACAACAAGTACTACGAGGATCTGATGTTTGACAATCCGGAACTTAAGGAATTTGGGCCGGATGTGATTTTCATTCACACAACCTTCAGAAACATAAAGAACCTGCCAACCCTTGCGGATTCAAAAGAGGACGTGGCAGCTAAGCTTGATGCAGAGTACAAAAAGTTTGAGACCCTTTGGGGCAGAGCAAAGTCAGTTTATGGCTGCGTTTTGATTCAGAATAACTTTGAGCTTCCCTTTATAAGAAACCTTGGAAGCATTGATTCCACGGAGTATCGTGGATATATAAGATTTGTAAACGAGCTTAATGCCAGATTCGCAGCTTATGCTGAGAACAATGAAGGTTTTTGGCTAAATGATATTAATTATGCTTCTGCTTGCTTCGGCCTTGATAAGTGGGCGGAGCCTTCCTACTGGCAGTTATATAAGTATGCGGTGGCTCTTCCGGCCATTCCTTACATGGCTTTCGAACTTTCCAATTTAATAGGAAGTATTTTTGGCAAGCAAAAGAAGGTGGTCTGCCTTGATCTGGACAACACCCTTTGGGGAGGCGTCATCGGTGACGACGGTCCCGAGAGAATCGAGATCGGCCAGGAGACTGCTTTGGCGGAAACCTACAGCGAGTTCCAGGAGTACCTTAAGACTTTGGCCGCAAGAGGAATTCTTCTTACCATCAACTCAAAGAATGAAGAGGATGTGGCATTAAAGGGCTTCGAGCGTCCCGACAGCGTCTTAAAGGCTTCGGACTTTGTTGCAAAAAAGATTAACTGGAATCCCAAGAGCGAAAATCTGGTGAAAATGGCTTCGGAGCTTAATCTCCTTCCCGAGAGCTTTGTTTTTGTGGACGACAATCCTGCGGAGCGTGAAATTGTAAGGCAGCAGGTGAAGGGCTGCAGAGTTCCGGAGCTTACAACTCCCGAAACCTACGCCTACATGATAGACAGAAGCGGCTACTTTAACCCCGCCGCAATCTCAGAGGACGACTTAAAGAGAGTGGGCATGTATCTTGAAAACGCCAAGCGCCTTGAACTTGAAGAAAGCTTCGCGGACTACGGCGAATACCTTAAATCCCTTGAGATGGAAGGTGAGATCGGCCCCTTCAAGGATATTTATTTCTCAAGAATCGCCCAGCTCACCAACAAGAGCAACCAGTTTAACTTAACCACAAAGCGTTTCTCTGAAAACGACATTATAAACATGGCTTCTGATGCGGGGCGCATTACCCTCTACGGCAAACTCATCGACAAGTTCGGCGACAACGGCGTAGTAAGCGTGGTGGAAGGGATCATTGATGGCGACACCTTAGACATCGAACTTTGGCTCATGAGCTGCCGCGTCCTTAAGCGCGACATGGAATATGCGATGCTTGATAAGCTTGTGGCCGCCGCCAAATCCCGGGGCCTCACCAAACTCACAGGCCACTACTACCCCACCGCCAAGAATAAGATGGTGAGGGAGTTCTACGATGGTATGGGATTTACGCTGGTGGAGGAAGATACAGAAGGAAATCGCAGCTACACCATGGATATTTCGAACTACGAAAACAAAAATAGATACATAAAATGCTAGGCTGAGTGTGTGGCTAGGGCCGGATGTGCAGATTGGGGACAGGCCCAGATTGCACACGCAGCGTGCAATCTGGGCCTGTCCCCAATCTGCACATCCGGCCCCGCCGGCATTCTGCACTAAGAAAGGAATAGACTATGACAAGAGAAGAGATATATGAAAGAGTGAACGAGGTCTTCCGTGACGTCTTCGACGACGACTCCATCACCGTGACGGACGAAACCACCGCGGAGGACATCGAGGGCTGGGACTCCCTGGAGCACGTAAGCCTTATGATGGCCATCGGTACAGAGTTTGGAATCAAGATTCCATTGAATAAGGTAAACTCCATGCAAAATGTGGGTGAAATGGTAGATTTTATCGCCGAAACTTGTTAAAATAAATTGTGTAGTCAATTTTTGGTTTTCGGAGGAATAGCATGACAGCATTCTCGTTGTGTATAATCGGCAGAAATGAAGAGGAGCACCTTGAAAGACTTTTTGAATCCGTGAAGAAGGCTTTTGGAGGCTGCCCCCATGAGGTGCTGTTCGTGGATACGGGTTCCGAGGACAATACCAAAGAGGTGGCGGCAAGGTATGCCGACAGAGTCGTGGACTACACCTGGACCAATGACTTTGCGGCAGCAAGAAACTTTGCCATGGAGAATGCCACCAACGACGAGATATTATTCCTGGATTGCGACGAAGAAATTACCTATATTAATATAGAAGAATTTGCCAATGCCTTAGAGGACGATGACGCCATCGGCATGGTAAACGTGAGAAACATGTATGTGCTTTTGGGGGCCGAGGACGCCTATACCGAGAAACGGCCCAGGATATGCAACAAAACGAAGCACAGATTCGAAGGTTCCATCGGTGAGAAGATTGTTCGCCGTAAGGAGAACACACCACTGGTGTATTTGGATGTGGATATGACCGTTTCTCACTATGGGTACTTAAGCATCGAGGAAGGCAGCCTTAAGCGAGTTGAGAGGAATCTGCCGCTTTTACTAAAAGCAATTGAGGATGAAGAGTTTGTAAAAGACACCGCCCTCTACTTTATGTTAGGACAGCACTTTGCCCTCCTTGGGGAGAACAAGGAAGCGGCGAAGTATATGAAGAAGGGCATGGATGAGTGCGAGGACATTGATGAGACAACGAGGCTTCTTTTGGCCCTCGGTTTCGGATACACCCTCCTTCGTATGAACAATCACTCGGAGGCAATAGAACTGGTGGCTCTTTCCGATAAGTACAGAGACTCGGGAGATTTTATCTGCCTCATGGGAATTGTGTACTTAAGAAACGGCATGATAGACAAGGCAATGGATGCTTTCCTGAAGGCCAGGGAGGCAAAGAAAGTCATCGTGGAAGGGGCCAATACTTTTATTCCTTCATATAATATGGCATGTATCCATGAACTGTACGGCGAGATGGATGAGGCCATGGGGCTTTATGCAGAGTGTGGAGAGTATGAGCCCGCCATCGAGCGTCTGGCACAACTTGAGCAGGACTATTGATAGGAGGTAGCTATGGATTACGATTTTCTGGAACTGGCGCCTATAGTAGCACAGCTTATTGAAAAATATAATGCCAAGAACGGCACTGCTCCCGACAAGAAGCAGACCGAGGAATTCATGCAGGCCATCGCATTCTGTATCGATGAGGTTATCGCCAACGGCGATGCCTGTGAGGTTGCGGCCGAAAATATGTCCGCAGCCCAGTCTTATGTGGATGGATTGAAACTTGTGACTGAGAAGCTCAAAAATTCCGCTTCCTTATATAATAAGGAAATGGCAGATTTTAATGATTACGGAAATCCCAACTTAAGGAACTTCTTTACGGGCGAGCTCAGAACTTTTTTTGAAAAATACGACCCGATCTTCAAACCTCAGGACAACGTTGTAAACTTCTCCTATCCAATGTTGGTGAATCTCAGTGATTACCGTGGCATAGATCTGGTTTCTGAGATGCTTCGGTTTTTGACGGAAGAGCAGAAGTTCTTAAGGTCATTGCCTGCCACCTACGTGGAGACGGCACTGAAGGCATATAACCCGGATGCCGCTTCCATAAAAGAAAACATTATGGGCATCGTGGTAAAGGACATTGCAATTCATGCTCTTTGCGCAAAGCCCATCAACAAGCCCGAACTTCTTGAAGCCGACTACAGAAAGGCAAAGCTGATGGTTCGACAGGACGGCCCCAAGAAGTGCATAGATAATGCATTGATGGTTTTAAATCTTCTTATTAAGAAGTGCTTTGGAGATGAAACTGATTTTACCGAATATGTAATGCCTGCCCTTGAGAAGACAATGGCAGATTTGGCAGGATAAAAATTCCTTGTTGACGAAGACCTAAATCCATGCTATATTATTCTAGCGAGATGAGATTTAGGTCTTTTTTTTATGCTTAAAATTCAGTAGCAAACGATTTATTTTGTTTTATAGATTTCGGAGGTGGAAAGGCTATGCGTACTAAGATCACATTGGCTTGCACAGAGTGCAAACAGCGTAACTACAATACAATGAAGGATAAGAAGACACATCCCGATCGTATGGAGATCAAGAAGTATTGTAGATTCTGCAAGACACATACTTTACATAAGGAAACAAAGTAATTAGGTCCCCGGAAGGAGTAATTATGTCAGATTCTGTTGAAAACAAGAAGCCCGCATTTTTTGCAGGTGTTAAATCAGAACTCAAGAAGATTACATGGCCCGACAGAGAGGACATGCTTAAGCAGTCAATCGCTGTAGTAGCAGTTTCCATAGTTACCGGTGCCTTCATCGCACTTCTGGATTTCATCATTCAGTACGGTGTTGAGTTCTTAACAACATTTTAAGAAAGGCTGGTTATTACATGGAGGAAGCTAAGTGGTATGTAGTGCATACCTATTCCGGTTACGAGAATAAGGTAAAGGCTAACATCGATAAGACCATCGCGAATAACGAGTCCTTAAAGAAGGACATGCTTGAGGTTCGTGTTCCCATGCTCGACGTTGTTGAGGTGAAGAACGGTGCCAAGAAGACAGTCCAGAAGAAAATGTTCCCCGGATATGTTCTGGTAAACATGGTTATGAACGATGACACATGGTATGTTGTCCGTAACACCAGAGGCGTAACAGGTTTCGTTGGACCGGGAAGTAAGCCCGTGCCTTTGACAGAAGCCGAGATGAAGTCCCTTGGTATCCATATGGAGAACGTTACCATCGACTTCGAAGAAGGAGACACAGTTGCAGTTGTATCCGGTGTTTGGAAGGATACAGTGGGTGTTGTTTCCAAGGTTGACTTCAACAAGCAGACAGCTACAATCTCAGTTGAGATGTTCGGTCGTGAGACCCCTGTAGAGATCAGCTTCGCAGAAGTCCGCAAACTCAACTAGGTATCAACTCCAATGTGCAGAATGGGGACAGGCCCCAAATTGCACGGTGCAGAATGGGGACAGGCCCCAAATTGCACATAGGGAGAAAGATATATGTAACACGCAGAAAGTTCATACGAGCATGTATGAGCTGTGGGAGCAATCGAAACATGATTGTGCCTAACCACATTTTTAGGAGGTGCCACAATGGCAAAGAAAGTAGAAGGATACATTAAGTTACAGATTCCTGCCGGAAAAGCTACACCGGCTCAGCCTGTTGGTCCTGCACTTGGACAGCACGGCGTTAACATCGCAGAGTTCACAAAACAGTTCAATGCGAGAACAGCAGACAAGGGTGACGTTATCATCCCTGTTATCATCACAGTATACGCAGACAGAAGTTTCAGTTTTGTTACCAAGACTCCCCCTGCTGCAGTACTTCTTAAGAAGGCTTGCAACCTTAAGACAGCTTCAGGCGTTCCCAACAAGAACAAAGTTGCTAAGATTTCAAAGGACAAAGTTCGTGAGATCGCTGAGATGAAGATGCCTGACCTTAACGCAGCAAGCATTGAAGCTGCAATGAGCATGATCGCCGGTACAGCACGCAGCATGGGTATCGAAGTAGTTGACTAATTAACAATATAGTTAAAGTGGGAGACATTAAGTCGCTTGAACCATAGGAGGTAAAAAATGAAACACGGAAAGAAATATACAGAGGCTGCCAAGTTGGTAGACCGCGCAACATATTATGAGCCCGAAGAGGCACTTGCACTTGTAAAGAAGACAGCTACAGCTAAGTTCGATGAGACCGTTGAGGTTCACATTCGTACAGGTTGTGACGGACGTCACGCTGAGCAGCAGATTCGTGGTGCCGTAGTTCTTCCCAACGGAACAGGTAAGACAGTAAGAGTACTTGTTTTCGCTAAGGGTGACAAGGTAAACGAAGCAGAGGCAGCAGGTGCAGATTACGTTGGTGGTGAGGAGCTCATCCCCAAGATTCAGAATGATGGATGGCTTGATTTCGACGTAGTAGTTGCTACACCTGATATGATGGGTGTTGTTGGTCGTCTCGGTAAGGTTCTCGGTCCTAAAGGATTGATGCCCAACCCTAAGGCCGGCACAGTTACAATGGACGTTGCTAAGGCAATTGCTGATATCAAAGCAGGTAAGATCGAGTACAGACTTGATAAGACAAACATCGTACATGCACCTATCGGTAAGGCTTCCTTCACAGAGGAACAGTTAAACGAGAACTACAAGGCTCTCCTTGATGCAATCCTTAAGGCTAAGCCCAGCTCATTAAAGGGACAGTACTTAAAGAGTGTTACTGTTACATCTACAATGGGCCCCGGTGTAAAAGTTTCAACAGCTAAGTACGCATAAACAGTTGACACATACCATAACTCATGGTATATTAGTCAAGGTTTCTTCGGAAACCAATATATCGCCGAAGACAGTGAGTGACCGAAAGGTCGTAAGCGTGTGAACCGCTCACCGAGGAAAGAGTTTAAGATTAATTTGCTCCTCTTTGTCTATTCGGCAAAGAGGAGTTTTTACATTTAATAAACTCCTATCGGCAAAAATAATATAAGGAGGAAGAAAATGGCTAAAGTAGAATTAAAAAAGCCCATCGTTGATGAGATTTCCGAGAACATTAAGGATGCCGCTTCCGTAGTCGTAGTTGATTACCGCGGACTTACAGTTGCTCAGGATACACAACTTCGTAAGGAACTTCGTGAAGCCGGTGTTGTTTACAAAGTTTACAAGAACACTCTTATGAACTTTGCATTCAAGGGAACGGCTTGTGAAGAACTTGCACCTTACCTTGAAGGACCCAGCGCAATTGCAATCTCAACAAGCGATGCAACAGCACCCGCAAGAATTCTTGCAAAGTTTGCCAAGACAGCTGACAAGCTTGAGATCAAAGGCGGCATGGTTGAGGGTACTATCTATGATGCAGCAGGAATCGGCACAATCGCTAAGATCCCTTCAAGAGAAGAGCTTATTTCAAGATTGCTCGGCAGCATGAAGAGCCCTATCACAAACTTCGCTCGCGTTATGAACCAGTTGGCAGAGAAAGGTGGCGCATCTGCAGTAGAAGCGCCCGTAGCAGAAGCAAAAACAGAGGAAGCTCCCGCAGCAGCAGAGGCTGAGGCACCTGCAGCAGCAGAAGAAGCTCCCGCAGCAGAATAATCAATTACAGGAGGATTTTTAAAATGGCTAAATTAACAGCACAGGAATTAATCGACGCTATCAAAGAGCTTAGCGTATTAGAGTTAAACGACTTAGTAAAAGCATGTGAGGAAGAGTTCGGTGTATCTGCAGCAGCAGGCGTTGTTGTAGCAGCAGCAGGCGCAGCTGACGGTGCAGGCGCAGCTGAGGAGAAGGATTCCTTCGATGTAGAGCTCGCAGAGTGCGGCGCTGAGAAGGTTAAAGTTATCAAGGTTGTTCGTGAAGTTACCGGTCTTGGTCTTAAGGAAGCAAAGGATCTCGTTGATGGAGCTCCTAAGATGCTCAAAGAGGGCGCAACCAAGGAAGAGGCTGAGGAAATCAAGAAGAAACTTGAAGAGGCTGGCGCTAAGGTTAACCTTAAGTAATTTAATTACTGACTATCGAGAGGCAGGTTTTGTACCTGCCTCTTTTTTTACGGGTATTGTTGTCAGAATATTTCACGCTGGGCGAACAACTCCAAGATGATACTCTTAGTTGCATATTATTAATTTTGCAGAAACTATATTGACAGTACAATAGCCTAAATGTACAATCGGATGTACACACAACTTGTGTGAAAATGTTTTCCCAGAAGGTAACTCCCTACAATGACCGGAAGCGGGTTCCCGTCCCCTTCCGGTTGCAGATAGAATCTTCCAAAACACATGTAAAGGCAGGACACCCATCCTGCCTTTACTATTTTCTAATATGTGCAGTTTGGGGACTGTCCCCAAACTGCACATCGACGAAAAAACCCATAAAAAAAGAAAAAATTTTCCTTGACTCGCTTGAAAAAATGTAGTACTATGGATGATGCATTATTGTGCAGAACCATGCGAATTTTCTGATACAATAGCGACAAAATCATAAAGAACGGGGTGAAATGTCAATGGAAAAAAACAGAATACGTCCCACCTCATCAGGCAAGGGAATACGTATGAGTTATTCGCGACAGAAAGAGGTCCAGGAAATGCCCAACCTGATCGAAGTCCAGAAGGATTCCTATCAGTGGTTTTTGGATGAAGGCCTCAAGGAAGTATTTGACGATATTTCTCCAATCGCGGATTACAGCGGACACCTTAGCCTTGAGTTCGTAGATTTCGAACTCTGCAGAGACGACGTTAAATATTCTATTGAAGAGTGTAAAGAGAGAGATGCCAACTATGCCGCACCTCTGAAAGTGAAAGTTCGCCTTAATAATAAGGAAAAAGAAGAAATTTCAGAGCATGAAATCTTCATGGGCGACCTTCCTCTTATGACAGAGACAGGTACATTTATAGTTAATGGTGCAGAACGTGTAATCGTTTCCCAGTTGGTTCGTTCTCCCGGCATTTACTATGAAATCGGTCATGATAAAATCGGTAAGAGACTTTTCTCCTGTACCGTAATTCCCAACCGTGGTGCATGGCTTGAGTACGAGACAGATTCTAACGACGTATTTTATGTACGTGTGGACAGAACCCGTAAGGTACCCATCACCGTGCTTGTTCGTGCTTTAGGAATCGGTACCAATGAGGAAATCCGTGAGCTCTTTGGCGATGAGCCCAAGATTGAGGCTTCTTTCACCAAGGATATCGCAACTACCCGCGAAGAGGGCTTACTCGAATTATATAAGAAGATTCGTCCCGGCGAACCTTTGAGTGTTGAGAGCGCAGACAGCCTTCTTAACGCTATGTTCTTTGACCCCAGAAGATATGATTTAGCTAAAGTCGGTAGATATAAATTTAATAAGAAGTTAATGCTCAGAAACCGTATCCGCCATCAGATTCTGGCTGAGGATGTTATCGATCCCACCAGCGGAGAGGTTATTGCTGAGAAGGGCACCAAAGTAACTGCTGAACTTGCTGATTCCATTCAGAACAAGGCAGTTCCCTTTGTGTACATTCAGACAGAGGAGAAGAATGTTAAGGTTCTCTCCAATATGATGGTAGACATCACAGAGTTCGTTGACTGCGATCCCGCAGAGCTTGGCGTAACAGAGCTTGTTTACTATCCTGTTTTGAAGCAGTTGATCGAGGAGTACGGCGATGATGCCGAGAAGCTTGGCGAGGAGATTAGGAAGAACATTCACGAACTTATTCCCAAGCACATTACCCGTGAGGATATTATCGCTTCCATTAACTATAACCTGCATCTTGAGTACGGCCTCGGAAACAAGGACGATATCGACCATTTGGGCAACCGTCGTATCCGTGCCGTTGGTGAGCTTTTACAGAACCAGTACCGTATCGGTTTATCAAGAATGGAGAGAGTTGTCAGAGAGAGAATGACAACTCATGACGAGGACAACATTTCTCCTCAGTCACTTATAAACATCAAGCCCGTAACTGCAGCGGTTAAGGAGTTCTTCGGATCTTCACAGCTGTCACAGTTCATGGACCAGAACAACCCTCTTGGTGAGCTTACTCATAAGAGACGTTTGTCCGCATTGGGACCCGGTGGTTTGTCAAGAGACCGTGCCGGATTCGAAGTTCGAGACGTACACTATTCTCACTACGGAAGAATGTGTCCTATCGAGACTCCCGAAGGTCCTAACATCGGTTTGATCAACTCCCTTGCAAGCTATGCACGTATCAACGAGTATGGCTTTGTTGAGGCGCCTTATAGAAAAATCGACAAGTCCGACCCTGAGAACCCTCGTGTAACAGATGAGGTTGTTTACATGACAGCCGACGAGGAGGATAACTACCATGTGGCTCAGGCGAATGAGCCTTTGGATGAGAAGGGTCACTTCGTAAATAACAACGTATCAGGTCGTTTCCGTGAGGAGACACAGGCATACCCCAAGGCTATGTTCGATTACATGGACGTATCACCTAAGATGGTATTCTCTGTGGCTACAGCGCTTATTCCTTTCCTTGAGAACGACGATGCTAACCGTGCCCTCATGGGATCAAACATGCAGCGTCAGGCAGTGCCTCTTCTTGTTACCGAGGCTCCTGTAGTAGGAACAGGTATGGAAGTTAAGGCTGCAGTTGACTCAGGTGTCTGCGTTGTTGCCAAGAAGGCAGGTACAGTTACATATGTATCTTCCAATCTGGTAAAAATGGAATACGACGATGGCGAGAAGGAAGAACTTCACCTTACAAAGTTCTCCCGTTCCAACCAGTCCAACTGCTACAACCAGAAGCCAATCGTAGAGAAGGGTGAGCACGTTGAGGCAGGACAGGTTATCGCTGACGGTCCTTCCACAGCAGACGGAGAGCTTGCTCTTGGTAAGAACCCTCTCATCGGTTTCATGACCTGGGAAGGTTACAACTACGAGGATGCTGTTTTACTTAGTGAAAGACTTGTACAGGATGATGTTTACACATCCGTACATATTGAAGAATATGAAGCAGAAGCAAGAGACACCAAGTTAGGACCCGAGGAAATCACTCGTGACGTACCCGGTGTCGGCGACGATGCCTTAAAAGATCTTGATGAGCGCGGTATCATCAGAATCGGTGCTGAGGTTCGTGCCGGTGATATCCTTGTTGGTAAGGTTACTCCTAAGGGAGAGACCGAGCTTACTGCAGAGGAACGTCTCCTTAGAGCAATCTTTGGTGAGAAGGCAAGAGAAGTAAGAGATACTTCCCTTAAGGTTCCTCACGGTGAATACGGTATCGTAGTTGATGCCAAGGTATTCACAAGAGAAAATTCAGATGAATTATCTCCCGGCGTTAACATGGCGGTTCGCATCTACATTGCCCAGAAGAGAAAGATTTCTGTTGGTGATAAGATGGCTGGTCGTCACGGTAACAAGGGTGTCGTTTCAAGAGTTCTTCCTGTTGAGGATATGCCTTATCTTCCCAACGGACGTCCTCTTGACATCGTACTTAACCCTCTGGGCGTACCTTCCCGTATGAATATCGGTCAGGTCCTTGAGATTCACCTCTCACTTGCTGCTAAGGCCCTTGGCTTTAACGTAGCAACACCTGTTTTTGACGGTGCAAACGAGAACGATATCATGGATACTCTTGACCTTGCCAACGATTACGTAAACCTTCCTTTCGATGATAAGGAAGCCAAAGAGTGGGCAGCTAAGGAAGGCAAAGAGTACGACAAGAAGGCTGATACATTTACAAGTAAGCACAAAGCCGAGCTTTTGCCTGAGGTTATGGATTACCTTTCAGAGAACAGAGATCACAGATCACTTTGGAAGGGCGTTCCCATTTCAAGAGACGGTAAAGTAAGACTTCGTGACGGACGTACAGGTGAGTTCTTCGACGGACCTGTAACCATCGGCCACATGCATTACTTAAAGCTTCACCATTTGGTAGACGATAAAATCCACGCACGTTCAACCGGCCCTTACTCACTGGTTACACAGCAGCCTCTCGGCGGTAAGGCACAGTTCGGTGGACAGCGTTTCGGTGAGATGGAGGTTTGGGCCCTGGAGGCATACGGCGCATCCTACACCTTACAGGAGATTCTTACTGTTAAATCCGATGACGTTATCGGACGTGTTAAGACATACGAAGCAATCATCAAGGGTGATAACATCCCTGAAGCAGGTATCCCTGAGTCATTCAAGGTACTTCTTAAGGAATTACAGGCACTCGGTCTTGATGTGAGAGTTCTTCGTGAGGACAACACAGAAGTCGAGATTTCCGAGACAATCGACTACGGTGACACAGATTTCCGCTACGAGATGGAATCCGATTCCAGAAAGTATGACGGCGGAGAATCCTACGGCAAGCACGGTTATCAGACTCAGGAGTTTGGTGACGACGGCGAGCTTGTAAGCACCGAAGAAGAGCCCTACGAGGAAGCTGATTTCGAAGCAGAAGAAATGGATTTTAACGAATAAAACGCATTGGAAGGAGTGCCAAAAATGTCAGAATCAACCAATGAAGTATACCAGCCCATGACATTTGATGCCATCAAGATTGGGCTCGCATCACCCGAAAAGATTCGTGAGTGGTCAAGAGGCGAAGTTACAAAGCCCGAGACCATCAACTATAGAACACTTAAGCCTGAGCGTGACGGACTTTTCTGTGAGAGGATCTTTGGACCCAGCAAAGACTGGGAGTGCCACTGCGGTAAGTACAAGAAGATCCGTTACAAAGGCGTTGTCTGTGACCGTTGTGGAGTAGAGGTCACAAAGGCAAGCGTTCGTAGAGAGCGTATGGGACACATCGAGCTCGCAGCTCCCGTATCCCACATCTGGTACTTCAAGGGTATCCCCTCCCGTATGGGACTTATCCTTGACTTATCACCCAGAGTACTTGAAAAAGTATTGTATTTTATCTCCTATATCGTACTTGATCCCGGAACCACAGATCTTCAGTATAAGCAGATCCTTTCCGAGAAGGAGTATCAGGATGCCAGAGAGACATGGGGCAACAAGTTCCGTGTAGGTATGGGTGCTGAGGCGATTAAGGAGCTTTTGCAGGCCATTGATCTTGAAGCAGAGTCTAAAGAATTAAATGAGGTATTAAGAGATTCCACAGGTCAGAAGAGAGCAAGAGTTATCAAGAGACTTGAGGTTGTTGACGCATTCCTTGAGTCAGGTAACAAGCCCGAGTGGATGATAATGGATGCAATTCCCGTTATTCCCCCCGATCTTCGTCCTATGGTTCAGCTTGACGGCGGACGTTTCGCAACATCCGACCTCAACGACCTCTACAGAAGAATTATCAACAGAAACAACCGTCTTTCCAGACTTCTTACCCTCGGCGCGCCCGATATCATCGTACGTAACGAGAAGAGAATGCTCCAGGAAGCAGTTGATGCATTAATCGACAACGGCAGACGTGGCCGTCCTGTAACAGGCCCCGGCAACAGAGCTCTGAAGTCACTTTCAGACCTCTTAAAGGGTAAGTCAGGACGTTTCCGTCAGAACCTCCTTGGTAAGCGTGTAGACTACTCAGGACGTTCCGTTATCGTCGTTGGACCCGAACTTAAGATTTACCAGTGCGGACTTCCCAAGGAAATGGCTATCGAGCTCTTCAAGCCCTTCGTTATGAAGGAACTTGTTGCCAAGGGAATCAGCCAGAACATCAAGAATGCCAAGAAGCTTGTTGAGAAGCTTGACTCACAGGTTTGGGACGTTTTGGAGGAGGTTATCGCTGAGCATCCTGTTATGCTTAACCGTGCTCCTACACTTCACAGACTTGGTATCCAGGCATTCGAGCCCATCCTTGTAGAAGGTAAGGCAATTAAGCTTCATCCCCTCGTATGTACAGCGTTCAACGCTGACTTCGATGGTGACCAGATGGCTGTACACCTTCCTCTTTCAGTTGAGGCTCAGGCTGAGTGTAGGTTCCTCTTACTCTCACCCAACAACCTGCTTAAACCTTCAGACGGTGGTCCCGTTGCCGTTCCTTCACAGGATATGGTCCTCGGTATCTACTATCTGACCATGCATAAATACGCTGATTTCTCCGATGACGCCGAGATTGTATCTCAGGTAAAAGCAGAATTTTCCTCCATTGACGAGGCAATTGAAGCTTACAACAAGTATCAGGAGAAGAAAGCGAAAGCTGTAAAGGGCAAAGAGGGCGATGCTGCCAAGAAGGCAGTTGAGGCCATCAAAGATACTGCTCTTGAATCCGAGACAATCGTTAAGGTTTGTGTTGACCCTGAACGTAACAGAATCATCACCTGCCGTATGATCGACCTTCTCGGAAGATACTTCAACTCCATGAACGAGGCTATTCTTGCATATGAGAACGGTGAGATCACTCTTCACCAGTACATCTATGTAAGAAGAAAAGCTACATTCGAGGGCGAGGAAATCGAAGGCGTTATCAAGACAAGTCTTGGCCGTCTCATCTTCAACGAGATTCTTCCTCAGGACCTTGGCTTCGTGGACAGAAGCAAGAAAGAGAATGCTCTTTTACCTGAAATTGATTTCCACGTAGGTAAGAAGCAGCTTAAGAAAATCCTTGAGAAGGTTATCAACACCCACGGTGCATCAGTAACCGCTGAGGTTCTTGATAACGTTAAGGCTACAGGTTACAAGTACTCAACAAGAGCTGCAATGACAGTTTCAATTTCCGATATGACAGTTCCCGCAAGTAAGCCCGAGCTCCTTGCAGAGGCTCAGGAGACTGTTGATAAGATTTCGCGTAACTTCAGACGTGGTCTTATTACTGAGGAAGAAAGATACAGAGCAGTAGTTGAGACATGGAACGAGATCGATGGACGTCTTACCAAAGACCTTCTTGACGGTCTCGACAAATACAACAATATTTACATGATGGCAGACTCCGGTGCCCGTGGTTCCAACCAGCAGATCAAGCAGCTGGCCGGCATGCGTGGATTGATGGCCGATACATCAGGTCGTACAATCGAGTTGCCCATCAAGTCAAACTTCCGTGAAGGTCTGGACGTACTGGAGTACTTCATGTCAGCACACGGTGCTCGTAAAGGTTTGTCCGATACAGCTCTTAGAACCGCTGACTCCGGTTACCTTACACGTCGAATGGTTGACGTATCACAGGAGCTCATCATCCGCGAGGTTGATTGTGCCGAAGACAGACCCGAAATCCCCGGAATGTATGTCAAAGCCTTCATGGATGGCAAGGAGACAATCGAGGGACTTAAGGATCGTATCGTAGGTCGTTACTCCTGCAACGAGATTAAAGATACTGACGGCAATGTAATCGTTAAGGCTAACCACATGATTACACCCAGCCGTGCAGAGAAGATTTTGGCTAAGGGCCTTGATGAGAACGGTAAGCCCTTCATGGCAGAAGATGAAGAAGGCAACATGCGTGACAACAAGGAATCCAAGGGTGTCAAAATCCGTAATATTCTCACTTGTCGTTGTAAACTTGGTATCTGCTCAAAGTGCTACGGTGCTAACATGGCAACAGGTGAAGCAGTTCAAGTAGGTGAGGCTGTTGGTATTATCGCAGCACAGTCTATCGGTGAGCCCGGTACACAGCTTACAATGAGAACCTTCCATACCGGTGGTGTTGCTACAGCAGACGATATCACTCAGGGTCTTCCCAGAGTAGAGGAGCTCTTCGAGGCAAGAAAGCCCAAGGGACTTGCAATCATCGCTGAGTTTGCCGGTAAGGTAGAAATCAGAGATACAAAGAAGAAACGTGAGGTTGTTGTTACCAACGACGAAACCGGAGAGAGCAAGGCATACCTTATCCCTTACGGTTCAAGAATCAAGGTAACTGACGGTCAGGTTCTTGAGGCCGGTGACGAGCTTACCGAAGGTTCAGTTAACCCTCACGATCTCTTAAAGATTAAAGGTATCCGTGCCGTTCAGGATTACATGCTCAGAGAAGTTCAGCGTGTATACCGTTTACAGGGTGTTGATATCGCAGATAAGCACATCGAAGTTATCGTTCGTCAGATGCTTAAGAAGATCAGAATTGAGGAGAGCGGAGATACAGAGTTCCTTCCCGGCTCACTTGTAAACGTTCTTGATTACGAGGACGTTAACGAAGAGCTTGAGAAAGAGGGCAAGACTCCCGCAGACGGAAAGCAGATCATGCTTGGTATCACCAAGGCAGCTCTTGCTACCAACTCCTTCATGTCAGCTGCATCCTTCCAGGAGACAACCAAGGTTCTTACCGAGGCTGCCATCAAGGGTAAGGTAGATCCTCTTATCGGACTTAAAGAGAACGTTATTATCGGTAAGCTTATTCCTGCAGGTACAGGTCTTAAGAGATACCGTAATACAGCACTTTCTACCGATGCACTTATCGCAGAGCAGGAAGCAGCAAGAAAGGCTCAGAAGGAAGCTGAGGCAGCCGAGAGAGCCAAGAGAGCTCGCGAAGAGGATGAGGAAGACTTCGAGGAAGAAGTAGTCGAGGCAGAAGAGGTTGTAGAAACTGAAGAATAAACAGTAATACAAAAGGGCGATTTCACTTAAGAAATCGCCCTTTTTTGCGTTTACAATTATTTTTTTTTGGCATATAATAAAGAAGCAAATATTTTTGCCGGGCACAGGCACAGTATTTAGAGCTGACAGGGGGACATATGAAAAGCCAGAACGAACATCACGCGTCCTTGCGAAGGTTCAAGCTTATTCAGCTTGCAATTCTTTGCGTAGTTGACGTTGCATTTTTTCTCATCATTATTTTAAATCCCACTTTGCGAGAGAAAATTTATTCCAACCCGACGGTTATCACTCTTTTTGTATTTACATGGCTGATGATTATTGCCGGTATGGTTTTCCTTGCCATTGATTTCACAACCCTAAGAAATCTTGATAAGGAAAGTCACAATCTTGCAAAGCTGGCGTATCTTGACAGCCTTACCGGTATTCCCAACAGGTACAGCTGTGATCTTGTTTTTGATCAGTACGACACACCACAATCAGTTGAAAAGATATCCTGTGTTCTTATGCAGATAAGAAACCTCCAGGAAGTTAATGATAGTCTCGGCAGGAAAAGCGGAGACAAGTTGTTGCGCGATTTTTGCCGAATCCTTGAGACCATCGGAGATGAGTATGGTTTTGTCGGACGTAACGGCGGTAACGAATTTCTTTGTATCATCAATGATTCCACAAGAGAGAAGCTTCTTGAGTTTTTAAACAAAACCGAAGATGCCATCAATGAGTACAATCGTGAGCATGAGGATTCACCCATTGTTACCCATAACGCAACAGTATATAATCCCGATGCCAAGTTTGACAGCTTAACCGGTATTATCTCAAAGGTCTACAGTGACCTTTACAAACGTGTAGATTGACAGGAGTTCTTTAGGTTATGAGGGAACCGGATTACGAGCAAATAGGGCAGCTGGTTCTTCTGTCACAGCAGAATAACTCCGATGCTTTTGCAACCCTTTATGCTCTGACCTACAACAAAGTTTATAATTACGCCTGTCACTATCTTCGGGACACCTATTTAGCCCAGGATGCGGTGCAGGAAACCTTTATAAGGGCGTTGAAAAATATCCACTCAATCAACGAGCCAAAGCTTTTTGTCTCCTGGTTGAACAAGATTGCATTTAACGTTTGTTTTGATATGGTTCAAAAGAGCGGAAACGATGCAACACCCACAGACGACGAAATCATCAGCCAGATTCTGGATCCGAAGGAAAGCAGTAATCCTGAGGTTAATACCCAGATGAAGCATGAATATAAGAGGCTCCATGAAGCCATTGACGCGCTTCCCTTTAAGGAGCAGCAGGCCGTTAAGATGAAGTTCTTTAACGGCATGAAACTTGAAGACATTGCCAAGACCCTCGGGACAAGCCGTAGCAGCGTAAAGCGCTACATATCCCAAGGAGAAGAAATGCTGCGACGCAGCATGAAAGATTAGGAGGGTCTGAGATGTCACTGTTTAAAAAGAAAAATGAATTTAAAATGGATGTCAAAGCGGCGGACAGAATCCTTCAAAATGTTTTTGAAGATGCAGGGGAGAAGCCAAACACCGTTCCCTTTGACAAAATACTGTTAAGATGTAAATACAACGGGATGGCCTATGATATCTGTATCATGGTTACAGTAATCCTTCTGGCCATGACATTGATGCTTCCCATCAAGTTTTATCCGGGATTCGGAAAGCAGAACCCCGAGTTTAAGGTGGAGTTCCATGAGCAGTACGGGGATGAACTCTTGATAAGCCTTTCAAGAGGAGACATAGATCTTTCCAAGAGCTACTTTGTGGATGTGGACGGAAATAAGACCTATGCCAACTACTTTAACTCTCTGGGCTTTTGTATCGCGTTCCCCATGCCTGATGAAGAGGTAAATATCATTATCACGGAGGAGTCCGGCAAAGAATTGCATTTGCTGTTCACCCCTTTGGATTAACAGGATTAAATCATGAAAAAGAAAACCTTATTTTTGATTCCAATCTTAATAGCGGCACTTGTTTCAGGCTGCGGAGGAGTGGTTACACCCATGGACGAGGGCTTTGGAAGCAAACCTCAGTCAGCACCCTCAGCTCAGAGCACTGTGGCAAGTGAACCTGAGGAGGAAGCGGCAGTACCCGAAGCCAAAGGAAAGGGTACCAGGGACAACACTCCAAAATGTCTTGAACCCCAGGCTGACGGAACTGAGCTTTATACCAACGATGTTGGCTTTATCGATGCTTCCCACAAGGGCGATGGTTATGTATGCGTCAAATACACGGGAGATTCAGAAAACGTTAAGGTACTTATTACTCCCGAAGGTGGCTCGGCTTATACCTACGACCTTATTGGCCACGATTACGAGACCTTCCCCTTAACCTGCGGAAACGGAAACTACACCGTTGCAATCTACACCCTTGTATCGGGAACCAGTTATGCCACATGTCTTTCACAGGTGGTGCCGGTGGAGATCACAAACGCTTTTGGCGCATTTCTCTATCCCAACCAATATGTTAAGTTCAACGCCGGAAGCCAGGTTGTAGCCAAAGCCAAAGAACTGGTTGAACCTGCCAACAACGACCTTGAAGCCGTAACATTGGTTTACGATTACGTAACAGGCAATATCACCTACGATTACGATAAGGCTGCAACTGTTGCCGGAGGCTACACCTCAAATGTGGATGAAATCTTACGAAGCGGAACAGGTATATGCCTTGATTACTCCGCAGTAATGTGCTCCATGCTTAGAAGCCAGGGAATTCCCACTCACCTTGAGGTAGGATATGCCGGCGAAGCATACCACGCATGGATAAGCGTATTCATCGAGGACGTAGGCTGGTTAAACGGCATCATCGAATTCGACGGTAAGGACTGGTCACTGGTTGACCCCACCTTCGCCGCCAACTCATCAGAAAGCGCCTTAAAGAACTTTATCGGTGACGGTAGCAATTATACAGTTATGTACGTGTATTAATATAGAAGAGGAAGAGGAAAAATATGAAATCTCAACGACTTTTATCAAATGCCGAAATCGCATCCTTCTGCAGTCAGACAGCAATGATCTTGAATGCCGGCATCACACCTTATGAAGGCATGAGCATCTTGATGCAGGATACCAAGGATGAGAAAGGAAAAGCACTGGTTAACACCATTATCGAAAGCCTTGGCCAGGGCGAAACCTTCTACAAAGCTTTAGGAGAAACAGACGTTTTTCCCGACTATGTACTTCACATGGTGGAGCTTGGTGAGCAGTCAGGTAACCTGGACAACGTAATGCAGTCCCTGGCAGCCTACTACGAGCATGAGGACATGATAGCAGACAGCATCAAATCCGCAGTAAGATATCCTCTTATTATGATTGGCATGATGCTTCTTGTAATCTATGTGCTCCTTACCAAAGTTCTTCCCATTTTCAACCAGGTATTCGAGCAGTTAGGCAGCGAGATGAGCGGCGTTTCCGCAAGCTTACTTAGCCTTGGTAATACCCTTAACCGTTACGGCATTGTAATTCTTGCCATTATCGTTGTGGTATTCATCGTTTACTTCCTTGGATTCAAGACAAGAAAGGGTAAAGCTTTTACCACGAACTTCCTTAATGAATTTGCTCTTACCAAGGGCTTTTATGAGAAAGTTGCCGCAGGCCGTTTCGCATCAGGTCTTGCAATGACCATCGCATCAGGTCTTGACACCTACTCAAGCCTTGACCTTGTAAGCGTTATCGTTGAGCATAAGAAAACCAAAGAGAAGATTGCAGTTTGCAAGAAGTGCATCGAGGAGGGCTTTAACCTCTCAGAAGCTTTGGAAAAAGCCGACATTTTCTCATCACTGTATTCCCGTATGGTAGCCGTAGGTTTCAGAACCGGTTCCATCGACCAGGTTATGGGCAAAATCGCTGAAGACTACGAGAAGGACACAGAAAAGAAACTCTCAGAGATTATCGCAACCTTGGAGCCTACTCTGGTTATTATCCTTTCCGTTATCGTAGGTTTGATTCTTCTTTCAGTAATCCTTCCTCTTATGGGAATCATGACAAGCATAGGATAAATTATGAACAGATTCGAGAAACCTTCTATTCTTAGAAAAATACAGAAGCTTTCACTGCCGCTATTGGGATTCATCCTTTTATTTATCGTTTTCATCAAGGGTATCGCTTCGGTATCCGAGACCACCATCGATAAGCAAAAGGAGAGCTTAACCACGGCTCTAAACCGCTCAATAACCCAGTGTTACGCTGTGGAGGGAACCTATCCCCCTTCACTTGAATACATCGAGAATCACTATGGACTGACCTATGATCACGACAAGTTCTTCGTGGATTACCAGGTTTACGGGGCTAACATGTACCCCACAGTCACAGTGCTTACTAAATAGGTAGAGACTATGAATACAAAAAGCGAAAACAATCATGTTGTGGACGTAATCTTCGTCCTGGCGCTTTTCGCAGTATTCGCTGTATGTGCTCTGATGCTTGTATCCATCGGCGCCGGCGTTTACCAGAAAACCGTTGACGACATGAACACAAACTACAACTCAAGAACGGCTTACTCCTACGTGGCAGAGAAGATCCGTCAGAACGATGAGGCGGGAAGCGTAGAAGTAGCTGATTTGGCCGGAAATCCTGCATTGATTCTTTCGGAAACTGTGGATGAAAAGGTTTATTCAACATACCTTTACGCCTACGACGGATACCTGAGAGAACTCTTCGTAAGCCCTGATTTCAAAATCGACAGCAACTCCCCTGAAGCAGGACAGAAGCTTATTCCCGTTAAGGGTTTTGATCTTTCCAAGGTGTCCGATACCCTATATTCTTTCAGTATCATCACCGAAGACGACCAGGATATTGAGCTGTTTGTAAGCCCCAAAGCATCGAGGTAATTATAGTAATGAAAACGTCCAAAACAGGTTTGTTCCTGATGGAACTGATTATTTCAATATTGTTCTTCGCCCTGGCAGGCACCGTGTGCATCCAGCTTTTCGCCAAGGCTCATATGCTTGACGGCAAAACCGCCGCTGAGAACGGAGCCATTGTAAAATGTGAGGATTTCTGCGAGATTTACTACGGGGTTGTGGACGACAATCCGGAGGTCAAAGACAGAATGGCTGCCATGGCCAAGGTCACCGGAGCTACAGTCAATGATGCAAATGATCTTGTTATATACTACGATGAAGAGTTCAATGCATGTGAGGCAGAAGGCGCTGCCTATTATCTGCTGTTTAGAGACCTTGGATTGGACGAGGCAACGGGCTTGTACTCAGGGCATGCAAAGGTTATGTATAAAGATCCCGCAAAGCAGGATACCATATATGAGTTGACGGTATCCAAGCATGTTCCAAACATATTGCAGTAGTTAATAAATTGATTCGATAGGATTTGAAAGATGGCTAAGAAAAAAAGTGCATTCGGAGTCAACATCGGCTCCTCATCCTTATTATTAATATTCGTGGTGCTGTGTCTTGTATCCTTCGCAGCTTTGAGTATCGTAAGTTCAAATGCGGACTTTAAGCTTGGACAGAAGGTAATGGAGAGAACCGAGCGCTACTACGAGGTTTCCAACCAGGCCCAGGAGGCAATTGCAGGCGTTGACGATGCTTTGGCCGCCGCCTACAAAGAGGCAGGGGGCGACGAGGAAGCATACTTTGCAAAGGTAGGCCACACCTCCTCCTTCGAATTCCAGATTTCCGACCTCCAAAACCTTGAGATCTCCCTTGAGATTCTCTATCCCGAGAAAGCCGGAGATCCATTCTATCGCATCACCAAATACAAGGTCGTCACCAACGAGAACATTACTTACGACAATACTTTGAACCTATTCCAATAGACAAAAAGCCTGCGGCCTGCAGGCTTTTTTGGTGCAGATTGGGGACTGTCGTGTCTTTGCATGCGTAGTGTGCAAAGCAGGACTGTCCCCAATCTGCACCAAAGGTCCATCACTGGGATGATATTTTACACGGTAGACACGTTCGCACTTAGATCTCGCACGTAGCGGTACATAAGGTGCTAAAGGACAGCACCTAAGTACCGACGGCTCGATAAAGTCTACCTTAGTAAAACATCATCTCGCTGATTCGTACTTAGAGGAGTTGGTGCAATCGGGGCCTGTCCCCTTTTTGCACCTTTTTTATTTTTTAAAAATCTCATTTTTTTCACTTTTTGGTTAGGAATTTTACCTCAAAATTGACACTATATATATAGAAGATAAAAAAACAAGATTATTTAGAAAAATTTGAGCCACTTTTAGTTGCGCGTCAGTCTTTATTGTTGAGAGGCTAATTAGAAAGGTTCCAATATGCACTTATTATATACGCTAACGACAATTGAAGACGCGAAGACGCCACTGGCTCCGGCTCCGAAAACGCCTTTTGAGGCGGCGTTACCTTGGATTACCGGGGCATTAGTTGTGCTCATCCTTGCTTTGGTTGCCATAGCGACCAGATACGCGCTAAGCTGCAGCAAGGAACGTCAGAGGATAGCTTATATCGCTGAAGAATATAAGCTTGAGGTTACCCCAAACCTTCCCAAGTGGAACCTGAACAAGCTGAAAGAAATCAGACAGGATTTGGAAGCCTCGATAGTTATGGGTTCACTTTCATAAACAGAATTAGAACTCATCAAAAAACACATATCATATGGAGAGGTAGAAATGGAAGAGAGAAGACGGATTGACCGTGTGGCATATGATGCCAAGAGTGTAGTTGTAGTTTGTGACACACAGGAGAAGATTTTTGCACAGGTAGTAAACCTGAGCCCCTTAGGAATGGCAGTAAGACTTCCAAAGGATGCACCTGATATTTTAGGTAAGGACATTATCATCGTAGCTGAAACATTGATAATGTACGCAGATGTAATCAGAAAAGATGAGCCTGCAAGCGACGGATCAGTGATTGTAGGTATCAGCGCAAGGAAATTCACCGGTGATGTTCTGGAGTACTTATTCGACAGAATCACACTGGATGAAGATAAATAATTAGTAACTTACAGGTACAGTAAATTAGGTAAAACCCACAAAACCCACATTGGAAAACTGGTGGCACAGTTATCCTAACCACAAGGAAAACATTACAGAAGGAGAGGAATTAGGAAAAATGGTCAAAAAGAATTTGGTCAACAAAAACGTAGTTCGTGCATTATCTATCGGATTATCACTTGCTATGGCAAGCCAGCCTTTAACAGCAATGGCAGCAGGAGAAACACCTGACACCTCCGCTGAGGATCCCGTAGAAGGAAGCCAGGTTGCAGGTCCCGCGGATGATGTTAAAGAAGAAGAAACCGTTACTCAGGCAGCAGAGGTTATGGGAGAGGTTGTAGACTTTAAGGATACAATTAAGCCCGTAAGTGACGCAATTAAGGAAACTAATGACGCAATTGATGCAGTTAACGCTGCTAACGCACAGGCACCTTTCCAGATTGAACTTGGCGTTAACAAGGAAGCCGCTGATCTTGCATGGGAAGCAGATAGTAACTTCAACCACATTTCAGATGTTGCAGAGAAAGACTTGGGTCTTATAGGCGACGTTGCAGGCGCAACAATTCAGGATGGAATTAAGGATGGCTTAGAGCCCCAGGTTGAAGAGAAACTCGAGGCAAGAAACAGTGCCCTTACAAATGATGATAAGACCGGTGTTAACGATATCGTTGATAAGGCAGATGCGTTATTAGATGGCACAGAGCAGACACTCACTGATGCCGAAGAACAGATTGAAACCAGCAGAACAGCTCTTGCTAATGCAAATACTCCCGCAGAAGCAAATGCAGCATATGCTGCAGCACAGCAGAAAGTATCAGAGGCTAACACAGCTGTTGAGACTACCAAGACTGAGTTGGCACAACTCGAAAGTGATTATGCTGAAGCTGAGACAGCATTCAATGATGCTGATACAGAGTATAATAACCTCAAGACTTTATATGATAATGCTTACACCGCATATATCAATTTCAAGAATGCAGCCGGAAAAGATGCCCAGAATTTAGACAGTGAGTTAGACAGACTTGAGAAGGAAGCTAACGATCTTTATAATGCTGCAAATGCAGCTAAGGGACGAGCTGATGCCGCTAAGGATAGAGCCGATAAGGCAAAGAAAGCAGCCGAAGCAGCCAAGAAGACTTTAGAGGAGCAGAAGGCTGAACTTCAGAAGAACAAGTATGCTGAACTTAAAGCACTTGAGGATAAGCTTAATGCAAGAGTAGACAATAATGTTGAACTGACCACAATCATCGGAACTGTCGAATTGGGTAAAGAAGATGATCCCGAATTCGGTGACAAGACCGGTGTTCAGAAGGGAACCTATGATGAGTACTTCGATAAGGTTGTTGAACTCTACTACATTCCTGAAGTAGTTAAGGGTGAGTTCGTAAGCCTTAAGTGGAATAAGAATAACAACAACAACGATAAATATAATTACTGTGAAGTTACTTATAAGACCAAAGATGAGAAGGGCAAGACAGTTACTAAGACTGTTCTGTTAAACTACAAGCTTAGTGAGAAGAACGACAAGCATGAGTTTGGCGGCCTTGTTATCTTTGAGAAAACCGAACACTTCTACTTCAACCAGGATGAGCTTACAGAAGCTGAGCGCGCTGAGATTGAAGAAAAGGGTGCAATCGACAAGGGTAACTACGTTGTAAGAAAGAACTCCAAGGGTGAATATGTTGCCTTTACTGACAAGAATGATCCTTGGGCAGTAAAAGATGCGGAATATCGTGATTTCTTTGGCAATGATGTTGAAGTGGATGTTGATGAGGAATCAACTGAAGTAACATGGAACTACTTTAATGGTATTCTTACCAGAACTGTAAAGGCTGATGTTACAACAACAATATATACCGACAAAACTCTTGATGCAATGAGTGCAACAGATTCTACTCTTGAGGATGAAAGCGCTGCTAAGCAGGCGTTTGTAAATGCACTGAATGCTAAGATTTCTAAACTTGCTTCTGGACAGACAATTGTCATCACAGTTAATAACCAGGAAGTAAAAGTTGACAAGAACACTGTTGTTACTCTTGACAACGCAGCACAGTATGGATATGTCAGCACAACTGATTCCACAAAGACCAGACATGTCGAGGATTGGCAGGAGGAAACAGTAGGCTACAAGGTATCTGGAAACTACAGCGTTTATTTCACAGATACTGTTACAATATCAGATGATGGTTATAAGACAGAACAAGGTGCTACCAATGCCGGTAACCTTGCCTACAATAATTATGATGCCTCGAGGGATAACAGCCATAACTGGATGCGTAATACAGGGGCACTTGGGCTTGGCATATTCGGTGGAGACTACTATGGAGAACGTACCATTGGTCAGGAAGCAAACAATGATTTGAATGTTTCAGGCCATTGGGTTGATGAAGGATGGTTGTTCGCGGATTGGAAGTGGCGTTATAGGTATTCAGGCACATATACTGTACAATATGAGAAGTATACATCCCTTCAGACGAGTTACCATGAGTTGCTTACATTCCTGAACACTCAGTCAAGATCTGAGGCAATTGATGCAGCTAAACAGAGGATTGCTGAAAAAGGTGGTGTGTTCATTGGAGCAGTCGAAAACGATGGTAACGCAGGTAAGCTGACTATTCTTTATACTCCCGCTGCAGGAAGTGTTACAGATGTTGAGATTATGGAGACCGATACTTCTAAGCTCCAGGACGAGTTAAAGAAGACGATTGGTGGAAATGTAAATCACGTTCAGATTACAGGCATGACTGCTATCACTCAGAACGTTGATAAAGGAACCAATCAGGCATACACAACATACGGTTACGCAGCTCTCAATTATGTTCTTAAGACGGTTGTAGAGGAAGAAATGAAGACAATCTCCACAACAACTTGGAACAAGCGCTTTGATCGTTCTACTACTGCAACCACTACTTACGAGAACGACAACTGGTACAGCGGAGATATCTCATTCGCTACAACTTATAAGCATGGCGAAGCTGATTATAAGACAGATGCTAATTCTGATTCAGAGAAGAAATTTGACTATAAGCAGCAGAAGCTTGTTATGGATTACAGAAATGCTCTTGCAAAACAGCAGGCTAAGATTGATGCCAAGGACAGAGAAATATCTGCAAAGCAGAATGTAATCGATATGCATGATGCTGAGTTCAAGAGACAGGCTAAGTTATCTGAGCTCTATGCTAGAATCTCCAAGGAAGCAGATCAGGCAGCTAAGGCAGCAGATAAGGCTGAGAAGCGTATCGCTGATATCAAGCTAATGATTGATAACCTTGATACAAGCAGACATGACTTTGAAGCTGAGCTTATTGAGAAGAAGGCATGGCTTGCAGATGCACAGCAGAGACTTGAAGATGCTATCCAGAGAAGAGATGATCTTCTTACAGCTCTTGGCGAGTTAACAATTCCTACCTTCGGTGGTGGCGGCGGAGAAACCGGTGGAGAGACTGGTGGAGCACCCGGAGCTGTAGTATTACCTCCTGCCGAAGTCCTTGGTACACCCGTTTTGGCAGCAGGTCCTTTGGTATTCGCACCCGGAGCAGTTGTAGCACCCGGCGCAGAAGCAACAGATGGTACAACAACTATTACAAATGGTCAGGCAGCTCTCGCAGCAACAGTTCCCGAAGAGACAACAGACCAGCCTCAGCTTCAAAACATTGATGATGGTAAGACAGCTCTTGCAGCAGCACCTATCAACGAAGAGACACTTTCATGGTGGTGGTTACTCATCATCGCAGTTCTCGGCGGAGCAGGTTATGCAATGTACAAGAAGTTCCAGACCAAGAAGGACGAGAAGACAACTAACTAAGATTTAAAAGTAATACTCAAGACGGCGTCGGATTTATCCGGCGCCGTTATATTTTTGTAAAAACTAATCCTTCTCATTTATAGCCGGAGAATTTCGTTTCTAAAACAACTCAAAAAAATAAAAAAAATTTTCAAAAAAAGTGAGCCACTTTTAGTTGCGCACAAGTCTTAATACTTGAGAGTAAAAAAAGAAGGTTTCAAAATGCACTTGTTATATTCACTAACGACAATTGAAGACGCGCAGACACCATTGGCTCCGGCACCCAAAACCCCTTTCGAGGCGGCGTTACCTTGGATTACCGGAGCTTTAATTGTGCTTATCCTTGTACTGGTTGCCGTAGTGACAAGATATGCACTAAGCTGCAGCAAGGAGCGTCAGAGGATAGCTTATATCACCGAGGAATATAAGCTTGATGTTACTTCAAACCTTCCCAAATGGAATCTGAGCAAGTTAAGAGAAATCAGACAGGATTTGGAAGACTCGGTAGTTATGGGTTCACTTTCATAAGAAAATAATAAATGGAAAACAATACAGAAAGAGGGAAAAAGAAAATGGTCAAAAATAATTTAGTCAACAAAAATGTAGTCCGTGCATTATCTATCGGATTATCACTTGCCATGGCAAGCCAGCCCATGACGGCTATGGCATCAACAGGGGATCAGCCTGAAGGCGAGCCCATTACATCAGATGGAGTTGCAACACCTGCAACAGATGCTAAGGCAGAAGAACCTGAGGTTAAGGCAGCTGATGTTTTGGGTGAGGTAATTAACCCCTTCACAACTCAGGGCCCCATTCTTGGAGCGGTTGAGGAAACAAATGAAGCTATTGGAGCAGTTGATGTAGCAAACGTAGCAGCTCCCGGCCAGATTGATAAGAAGGTTAATGAGGCAGGCCTCGTTCTTGCAGTCGAGGAAGACACTAACTTTAACTTCATTTCAGATGCAGCTGAAAAAGATGGCGCACTTGTAGGAAACGTTACCGGAGCAACAATTAACGAAGGCATTATTAATGGCTTGGAGCCTAAGATTGAGGAACAGATTGATAAGGTAAATGGTACTCTCGAGAACAAGGAGAAGACCGGTGCCAACGATATTGTTGATGCAGCAGGCGCACTTTTAACGAATACTGATGAAACACTTAAGACAGCTGAACAGCAGGTTGAGCAGAGTGAAAAGGATATTGCAGCTGCTACAACAGTTGAGGCTGCAAATGCCGCTTACGGTGAAGCTAAGGACAAGGTTGATGCGGCTAACAAAGCAGTTGAGAATACCAAGACAGAACTTGCAAGACTTGAAGGTGAGTATGCAAAAGCTTCAGCTGAATATGATACAGAAAAGGCTGAATTTGACAGACTTACCGGCTTATATGATGCTGCTATTTCCGAATACAACAGATATAAGGAAGCAGCTAAGAACAATTCCGGAAAATTATACGGCGAGTTAGAAAGACTTGAGAAAGACGCTGAGGCCCTCAAGGCAGCAGCTGATGCAGCTAAGATTAAAGCTGATAACAAAAAGGCAGAAGCTGACAGACTTAAAGGCGAAGCTGAGAATGCTAAATCTGAAGCAGAGAAGGCGCTTAAAGACCTTAAGGAAAGCGAGTACGCAAAGCTTTATGCACTTGAAGCTGCACTTAATGCAAGAATTGACAACAACTATAAGACCTATAACCCTTGGACCAAAGAAACTACTGAGCATGGCCGTGAAGATGACCCTGTCTTTAGCGACGGAACCAGCGCAAAGAAGGGAACATATGATGAATACTTTGATGAAGTTGTTAAACTTTACTATGTTCCCCAGGTTCTCGATGGTGAATTTGTAAGCTTAAAATGGCAGAAGAATTCTGACGGTGAGCTTAACTACTGCGATGTAACTTACAAGGTAAAGGATGCCAACGGACAAGAGACCACAGTAACCAAGAAGTTAAACTACAAGCTTAATGAGAACAATGATCAGCATAAGTTTGGTGGTCTTGTTATCTTTGAAAAAACCGAGCATTTCTACTTTGACGAAACCGAGCTCACACAGGCAGAACGCGATGAAATTGATAAGAAGGGATATATTCTAAAGGGCACCGAGCATATTCGAAAGAATGCAGACGGCGAGTACGTCGCATTTAATGATAAGGATGCGTCCTACGATATCCATGATGCGCTTGCAGATGAGAATACAACAGTTGTCGTTGATAATGACACCAAGAAAACAACATGGACCTATGCTAACGGAGCCCTTACAAAGACGGTTACTGCGGATACAACTGTTACAACCTTTACAGGAGCAAGCCTTGTAGATGGTGTAGCAGGCAATTCGGCTAGTGCCTTTGATAGCGAAGCTGCATCAAAGGCGGCATTTGTTTCTGCATTAAGGGCAAAACTTGCAGAAGATAAGAGTAATAAAGATGCTGAGGAAACCGTAATAATAGAAAATGCTAATTTCCAAAAGTTTAGCTTTGTTAAGGGAAAGAACTATACGGATGAAGAACTGCTTGCAGCATATGTAGAAGACAACTATACTTCAACTACAGGATACAAGCTTAATGTTGGGTATAACAATAAGTTTACTGCCACTGTGCATATTAATGGATATGTGGATAGCGGAGCAATTAATTTTTATATTTCAGACTCTGAGGCAAGAGATGCATTTGATTCCGAGGCAAAGAAAAAGGCTAATGAGTATGATTACCAGGATAATATTGGCCCTTGGTTTGACCAGAAAGGTACAGAATTGCTTAATTACACCACGAGCAATTACAACTCAGTAGAAGAAGGATTTGAGCACCATAATGTCCTTGGATTCGAGTGGGATACAAACGACGGAAGATCTTACTCTGGTGACGTTGCCATCAATTATGCCAAGTTATCCAAAATTGTAGTTCATAAAGATTGGCTTATATTTAATGGAATTAATATTGACAACAAGTCATCAGAGAAGGTACTTGCGGATAAGGGTATTACAGGAATTAAGATAGTTGACACAGATCAGTGGGATGGTGAAGGCTTAAACAAATACACAGTTTACTATTACCTTGACGATGCCACCAAAGAAGTGGTCGTTGCAGGCGATAAGTTATCTGATATTAATAATGATTCAGTTATGGCCGCTTTAAGGGAAAATGGAATAACTGCTGAAAACCTTAATCTGTCATATGATGTTAATATGGCTGTTGAGCAGACTAGGACTAAGTATGGTTACAAGAGCTTTAGCTTCAATGTTATGAGCGTTTTGGCTCAGAATATGAAGGTGTCTGAAACCAATTGGTCAGCAACGGAAGCAGTAGAGGCTTCTAGTCAGTACCGAAACGACAACTACTACAATAACAACCTCCTCTTTGGTACAACCTATAAGAACGGACCTGATTACACAATCGGAAGCAAGGAAATAAGATACGAGAAGGAAATTCAGGATCTTGCTAAAGATTACAGAAAGGCTCTTTCCGATAAGCAGAAAGAAATTTCTGATAAGGAGAAGGAAGTTAAGAGATACCAGGATAATATCGATAAGCAGGATAAGGCTTCTAAGAAGCAGGCTGCATTATCCCTGCTCTACGCTAACATTTCCAAGCAGGCAAATGATGCTGACAAGGCAGTTGAGAGAGCTGAAAATCGTGTAACCGAGATTAAGGATATGCTTGATAAACTTGGCGAGCATGTTGATGGTTATGAGGCACAGCTTAAGGAGAAGAAAGAGTGGCTTAAGGATGCTCAGAGCAGACTCGCTGCAGCAATTCAACGAAGAGATGCCCTCCTTGATGCTCTTGATGAACTTGATGACCAGCTTACAGCAAAGGTTAATCAGCTGACACCTTCACCTTCAGGAGAAGGCGGCGGAGAGACAGGAACTGACGAAGGAACAACCGGAACTGTAGTATTACCTGCAGCCGAGACCCTCGGAACTCCCGTTTTGACAGCAGGTCCCTTGGTATTCGCACCCGGAGCAGTTGTGGCAAATGCCGCACCTGCAGTAGCAGAAAACACGGTTGATCTTAATGAGCAAAGGACAGCTCTTTCAGATGCAGCTCCTGAAACTCAGACTGAACAGACTACAACAAACATTGATGATGGCAAGACAGCTCTTGCAGCAGCACCTATCAACGAAGAGTCACTTTCATGGTGGTGGTTACTCATCATCGCAGTTCTCGGCGGAGCAGGCTACGCAATGTACAAGAAGTTCCATGCCAAGAAGGACGAGAAGACCAACTAATGTGCAACTTGGGGACAGGCCCAAACTGCACGGTGCAAAACGGGGACAGGCCCAAATTGCACCTAATTGCAAAGCAATGTTTAAGACGGCGTCGGATTTATCCGGCGCCGTTTTTGTGATGCAATCTTAAATGAAAAAAAGTATCAAAAATTTTTCAAAAAATTGAGCCATTTGGAATTTTACCCAAGTCTTTATTAATGAAAGCAAGAAAGAAAGGTTTAAAAATGAGCTTGTTATATTCATTAACGACAATTGAAGATGCTCAGACACCATTGGCTCCGACCCCCCAACCCCCTTTCGAGGCGGTGTTACCCTGGTTAACCGGAGCTTTAATTGTGCTCATCCTTGCACTGGTTGCCGTGATGACGCGCTACGTACTAAGCTGTAGCAAGGAGCGCCAGAGGATAACTTATATCACAGAGGAATATAAGCTTGAGCCTATTCCAAACCTTCCCAAATGGAAACTGAGTAAGTTAAAAGAGATCAGACGGGATTTGGAAGATCTGGTGGTTATGGGTTCACTTTCATAAGAAAATAATAAACGGAAAACAATACAGAAAGAGGAAAAAGAAAATGGTCAAAAAGAATTTAGTCAACAAAAATGTAGTTCGTGCATTATCCATCGGATTATCACTTGCTATGATGAGTCAGCCTCTTACAGCTATGGCAGCAGAGCCTGACGCTCCTGCCACAGAGCCTGTAAAAGACGCACCCGCACTGCAGCCAAAGACAGTAGCAGAGAATGCTGCAGCTCAGGCTGAGGTGGTTAAAGAGGCTGTTGATACAAACACAGCAAATGTGCAGGATGTAGTTGATGCAACCAAAGATGCAGCTTCTAAGGCAGAGGCTCTTGATGTTAATGCTTCTGATGTAAATGCTGATGTGACTGCTGTTGAAAATGGCAAGAAGGCAGCTGAAGTTGTAACAGAACTTGAGAAGATTACATCCGATACAGAAGGTGAAACAACACTCGTCGGCTTGGCACAGGGTGTAGCTACAGCGGAAGAGAATGTTGAGAAACCTGTTAAGGATGTAGAAGAAGCAGTTTTTGGCGATAAAGAGAAAGAGACTCAAAGCCTTTCAGAGAAGCTTGAGTCTGCAAATGAAGCAGTGGAAGAAGCATCTTCAAAGATTTCCGGTGCAAATTCAATCGGTGCCGTAAACAGTGCTTACACAGATGCTGAAAACGCAGTAAATGATGCTGATAAAGCAGTTGACGACGCAGAAGAGGCTGTTAACACAGCTAAGAAAGAACTTGAGGTTAAGGAAGACGAGTTTAACAGTCTTGCTGAGCAGTATGAGACTGCATTAAAGGCATTCAATGACAAGGTTGATGCACTTAATACAGCTAAGGCCAATGCTCTTAAGGCATTAGGATATTCTGATGCCAAGGGCGCAGAGGGCTTATCAGATGAGCTCGCATCATTATATGCAGAGGACGAAAAGGAAGTTGCTGACATGGAAGCAAGCCTTGAAGTTCTCAAAAATAACCTTGCAACTGCTGAGAAGAACTATAAGCAGAGCGGATATGGCTACATTGCAGCGCTTGAGAATGTTATTGCAGCAAACGGCAAAGCCGAATATGGAACCGGCAATGGCGAAGTCAAAGATGTTAGCATCGAAAAAATCGAAGAAAAAGATAGCAAAGTTAAAGCCACCTACAGAAACTTATTTAAAGCTATTGTTCAGACTTACTATGTTCCTGAAGTTCTTGGCGGAACATTTGTTAAGGTTGAAGCTGCGAATGTTGAAGGCGGCGACTACTATTACGATGGCGATACAACAAATCCTAACAATAAATCCACCAAAGGAGATGTTCTTCGTTACTTCGTTGTAACTTATAAGGATGCTGATGGCGTTGAAAAGACTGTAAAACTCAACTATAAAACTGCTAACGAGAACAAAAAGGATGGTTACAAGGGCATTGTAATCTTTGAAAAGACTGAGCATACAGTTCTTGAGAACCAGGATATAGATAATGGTATTTCCATTACAGCTGAAAACGGAACAGAGGTTAAGTTTGGTGAGAACGACTCCAAGCTTACCTTATTCAAGGACGGCAAGTTCTACTTCAAGAACGCAGACGGTTCATACACAGTTCTTAAACAGAATGGTGAGAAGACTACAAGTGACAGAATAGTTGATTCAGCAAAGGTTAATCTTGCAGAAGTAACATTTGACGTAGAAAAGGATGAGACAGATGTCCTCGAGAATACGGAAAAGGTTTCCTATGAATACAAGGACGGACGTATCACAAAGACTGTCACCAATGATATTACTACTACAAACTATTGGGGCCGCCAGCTTGATGCTATGGATGAGAAGGATTATACAGAAGATGTAGAGGATGCTAAGGCAGAGTATCTTACTCAGATTCAGGGTATAATTTCCGGTCTTAGAGACAACATGACTGTCATTATAGCCGGCAAGGAATATAACAATACTCACGTTATTCCCGATAATGCAAAAGCTGAGGATTACGGATTTAAGGTTGAAGAGGGTTCTAAAGAAGGAACTGAAATAACCGGATATGATGTTGAAGTTACATATGGTTCAAGCTTCAGACAACGTGTTGACATAGAAGGGTCACAGTATTTTGGAGCGATTGGTCACATTTTCGATGCGGGAATTGATGATCAGTGGGATGAGGACGTTTCGAACGCCATAAATACTATTGATAAGACCAAATATAATTACAATGGTTATGAAAATTACGCACCTATTACGCGAAGGGTTGGGAAAAAAGACTATTATGACGGATACATTGTGCTCAAATATGACACCAAGAACAACCAGACAGCGCAAAAGACAGTAGACATTTCTACACAGGTAACTGACGAAACATCAGCTAAGCTTTTTGCTGAAGCAGCTGTTAGAAATGCAGCTTCAAGCTCAGATTACCTTAAAGAAACAAGAACCATAATCAATTCAAGAATCGTAAAAACTAATACTGCACCTAAAATGATTCCTGTTTATGGTTACGCTGCTCTTGATTATATCCTTAAGACCGTTACCACCAAGCAGAATCAGGTTACTTACACAGAATCCTGGGCTGTAGAAGAGGAGACATCTCACAAGGAGTACAGAAACGACAACTGGTATTCAGGCGATGTCATTTCAATAAAGGTTGACAAGAATAACAATAACGCATTCGTTGCCGACTATAAGACCGATGGTAAGAGCCAGAATGGCAATAAGGCTGCTACCGTAAAGGATACAGCTAAGTCAGAAGCTCTTGTTAACAAGATTAATGAAGCTAAGAATAAGATTGGCCAGTATGATGCAGCTATCGCAGCTGTTAATACTGCCGAAGCGAAGGTTAAGGCGGCTGAAGGCGAAGTTGAAACACTTAAGGGCCTCATTGAACAGATTAGCTTCAGCAAGAAGGATAACATTCTTGCAGGCCTTAGAAACAGACTTGAAACAGCTGAGACTGAACTTGCAACTGCTAAGGCAGCAAGAGATCAGCTCCTTGAGAATCTTAGAACACTCGATGGACAGCGCGCTCAGAGAATCACAGCTCTTACACCCGCTCCTTCAGGTGAGGGCGGTGGAGAGACCGGTGGTGAAGGCGGTGCAACAACTACTCCCGGTGCAACAGTTGTTATTCCCGGTGCAGAAACACCTCTTGCAGCAGCACCTGCAATGTTCGTAGCAGCTCCCGGAGGAGCAGGCGCTCCCGCAGCAGCTGCAGTAGCAGAGGATAACACAGTTACTCTTACTGAACAGAGGACAGCTCTTTCAGATGCAGTTCCTGAGGCTCAGACTGAGCAGGCTACAGAAAACATTGATGATGGCAAGACAGCTCTTGCAGCAGCACCTGTCAGTGAAGAGACACTTTCATGGTGGTGGTTACTTATCATCGCAGTTCTTGGCGGAGCAGGCTATACAATGTATAGAAAGTTCCACAACAAGAAAGATGAGAAGACAACCAACTAATACTAATAAGTAATAAGCAAGACGGCGTCGGAATAATCCGGCGCCGCCTTTTTGATACTCACATATGCTTGTTCTATTCTTCTACGGGAGCTTTCTTCATGTAAGCGATTGATGAAATTTCGGTTCCGTCAATTGTAAACATAATTGAGCATCCGTCAAAGTTGTAGTTAAGAATCAGTGAATCTACAGGAATAACATCATTAGGATCACCATATTTATCATGGATATCATCCTCAGTATCCCCCACAGCGATTCCTCTGGAGGTCTTCACTGATTTGTCGTGAATGATGATCTGAGATAACTCTTCCTTGCCCTCAACTTCACGGGCAACTACTTCAATGTCATCTTTGCCGTTGGTGTAGATGTGCTCGCCGGTTACATCGCCGTCGGCCTTCTTGTCTGCACCGAGGTCATCCAGAGTTGTCTGGAGGTCTCCGAGAATTGAAATAATTTTGCCGTCATACATGAAGGAATTGGGCTCAAGGTCGCTGTTCACTTCAGAATCGGCAGTTTCCTTTTGGGAAATCTCGTCGGTTTCGATGTTGCTTTCAGCTCCGAGATCATCGGTTTTAATAGTATCTTCGCTTTCCAAGGCTGGTTTATCTTCGGTTGTTTCAGTGGTTTCGGCAGTTTCAAACAAATCAGTTTTCCCTGCCTCAGAGGATGTGCTTCCACATCCTACAATTGAAAGCACCATTGCTGATGCAAAAGTTAATGCTAAAATTCGTTTCTTCATATTATAATTCTCCCCTCGTTTGAATTACTTTGAAATAAAATAGGATATTGCGGCTACGTTATCATTGAATGCAAATAAAATGGAATAGCCTTCAAACTCGTATGTTAAAAGCTTAGCTCCCTCAACTACCTCATCATTGGGTTCGCCGTAAGCATTTCTTACTTCATCCTCAGTACTTCCAACGCCGACGCCCTTTGCGGTTCTTGCAGTCTTATCGTGAACTGTGATCTGTGTAAGTTCCTCTTTCCCGTCAGTCTCTTTGGTAAAAACACTGACAGCATCAGTTCCGATATCGTAGCAAATCACGCCTTCCTGATCGGAGGGTCTGCCCTCACCGGCTCCAAGGTTGTCAAGGATGGTCTGAAGATCGTCTTTTACTGAAATGATTTTTCCATTATATGCAAAACTGTCATCAGACAATGCAACAGGCGTTTCACCGATTGCTTCTGTTTCGGCCGCTTCTGTCTGAGATTCTACTGTTTGAGATTCTTCTGTTTTTGCAGAAGTTGTCTCTGATGCATCAGGAACCTTCTCCTCAGCTACAGTAGTTTCCTCCCAGGGATCGGAAGCGGCCTCGTCTTTTTTTGTTCCGCATCCAATCAGAGCCAGCATCATTACAGATGCAAATAAGATTGTTAATGTAGTCTTCTTCATTGTTACTCTCCTCTCGTAATAATTTTGTAACATTTCTGTAACATTTATTACGCTTGCATCATAACATACCAAACCGGAAGAAAAAGTTAGGGATTTCTTTAAGATTTCTTTAAGGCATGATGGAGTGGTATAATATATGTAGAAATTAAATGTAAACTACAAGTAGCATTTTTGGGCAAAATCCAGTGAACCTCAGCGTTTGAGCCACATGTCTTTATAAGTGAAAGGGTTAAGGAGGTAAAGAAAATCCTGACCGGACCGATATACAAAACATAAGACAGAACATTTCCTAAATACAAAAGGAGAAAAGGAGAAGGGCACATGATGAATAAGAAATTAGTAAACAAGAAAGTTATTAAGGCTTTAACAATTGGATTATCACTGGCTATGGCCAGCCAGCCCATAACAGCTTTGGCAGCTGAGCCGGAAGCTACTCCTGAACCCGAAAACAATACAATGCCTATTCACAATGATGTGGAGAACGGCGTTGCTGACGCAGCACAGGAGCAGGCTGATGAGGCTTGGAAGGATGTCAAGGAGGCTGAAGCTTCTGCAGTGGTAGCTGTAGAGGAAGCAAAAGCTGAAGGAATATCAGAAGAAGTTAAAGAAGCAGCTGAAGCTCTTGGCGATGGAATGGAAGCTCACATGGAAGGTAACGTTGTAGTTGACGCTCCTGAGACTGACATCGAGAAGGCAGCAGGCGTTCTTGGCATAGCTGAAGGATTCGCAGAAATCGCTCAGTCAGAAGTGGTTGAGGCTAACAAGCAGGCTGATATTACAGTGGATAAAGCTAATGAGGCAGCTTCTCTTCAGACCCAGGCTGAGAAAATTGCTAACGAAATGACAACTACAGTAAATGATGCACAGACCCTCGTTAATGAAAAGGCAGTGGAACTTGATGACGCAGGCTCTGTTGATGAAGTAAATGAAGTCTTCGATACAATCGAAGATACAGTTAAAACCACAGATGCTGCAGTAGAGAAGGCAGCTTCAGATCTTTCAAAGATTGAAGATGACTTTAACAAAGCAAATGATGCTCTTGAAGAAGCAACAAAAGAGTACGAGAGACTTGTTAATGGAACCAACGGAATCGGCAACAGCGTTACAGCATTTGACACCAATAAGGGCGTAGCAGACAAGGAAGCAGCTGAGGCTAAGGCAAGAGTTGATGAACTCGCAAAGCAGGCTGAAGACCTTAAGAATGCAGCTGAAGCAGCAAAAGCTAAATATGAAGGTATTCAGAAATTAAAGGATATCGAAGATAAGCTGGTAGCCGACTTTGAGAACGACAAGAAGTACGGAAGCGGATCTGACAGAATAGTTGAATACTTCCAAGCAGTTATACAGTATTACTATATTCCTGAAATTGCTGACGGCAAATTTATCAGTATTGAACGTAATACATTCACCGGCAGCAACTTCTTGACTGACGATGCTCAAAAAGCCAGCACAAAGGGTGATGTTTTAAACTATTACGAAGTTAAATATGAAAAGGACGGCGTTGAGCAGACCTTATACCTTAACTATAAGCTCCAGAATCAGAATACTACAAATGATCAGTGGAGATGGCAGGGACTTGTTATCTTCGAAAAGACTGAGCACCAGGTTGTAGACGGTCATGATATTGAAAATCTTCAGGATGACGGAAACGGCGTATTAACTTATGGAGGCAGCAGCTACGTAAAAGAGGATAACAAGTATTACAAACTTGTTAATGGTGAGAAGCAGGAGCTTACAGTTGAGACACAGCTTAGAAACGACAACTGGTACTCAGGAAATATCGCTCTCCTTACTAAACAGGATAACAGAGGACGCGGCAAGGATCCCTTCGTTATTGGCAAAGACTTGGATTACAAGACAGATAATGTAATAAAGGTTGATAACAAAAACTGGATCCTTGATGATACCGAGAGAAACACAATGCTTGGTTATAGAAACGCCTTGGCAAATTCCGCAGCACTTGCTCTTAAGTACGCAAGCATCGCTGAGAAGGCAGCAGCAGCACAGACAGCATTCGAGAAGGCTCAGGCTGACGTAGTAGAGTTACAGACACGTATTGAGCAGGTGGCTATCGGCGATACAACCGTTAAAGATGTTGCAACCTTACAGGCAAGCCTTGAGACAGCAAAGACCAAGCTTGAAGCAGCTAAGACCGTAAGAGACAACATGGTTGGACAGCTTGAGGATCTCAGAACTGTTCGTGATAACAAGATTGCAGCTCTTACCCCCGCTCCGGCAACAGGTGGCGCAGGTGAGACCACAACCACAGATGCAACAGGTGATGTTACAGTGGCAGCAGGTGTTGTAGCAGATGTTATTACACCCGCAGCTCCCGCAGCACCCGCAGCTCCTGCAGCAGGTGGAGCCGGAACAGTAGTAGCTCCCGGTGCAGCAGCAACCGAGGCAGCAGGCGGAGCAGCCGGTGGTGAAGTAGTGGTTACAGAAGGAGCAGCCGGAGAAGAACTTACCAACATCAACGACGGAAGAACAGCTCTTGCATCAGCACTTGATGAGGAGACAGCTCCTGAAGTTACAGCAATCAACGAAGGAAAAGCACCTCTTGCATACGCACCCATCAATGAAGAGTCAATCTCCTGGTGGTGGTGGCTGATAATCCTTCTCCTTGGTGCTACCGGATACGCAATGTACAAGAAGCATCAGGAAAAGAAAGCAGAAAAAGTTACCAAGTAATTATACTCTCCCTTCTCTTATATAAACCCCAGGGGCCGAAGCTAAATGCTTCGGCCCTTCTCCTGTTGAAAAAAATCCCGAAGAAAAGTACAATAATAGAAACACATATAAAAACACAGAGGAACGAAATGAAAAAGAGATTATTAAGCTCATTAGTTATATTATGCATGACCACAGCTTTACTTACCGCCTGTGGCAAAACTGAGAAGGTAATTGAGCCTGCAGAAGAGATGTGGACTGAAGTTACCCCCACTCCCACAGAGGCTCCCACACCGGAACCTACTAAGGAGCCCACTCCCGAGCCTACAGAGGAGCCCACACCTACTCCTACAGCCGAGCCCACAAAGAAAGCCGCTCAGGCACCCTTTGCAGATGCGGTGGAATATTTTGAGGTTGCCCTCAGTTACACCAACTCCTGCTCAGTTGACATTGGCATGATAGCTATTATAGACCCCATCGATGGTTCTCAGATTAACATTGGCGGTGTAAAGAAGGACGATACTTTAAAGTGTAAGGTGATTTGGCCTACAGACAAGAATGAGCTTAAGTGGGCGGTTTACACCCAGGGCGGCGACCTGTATTCCGAGTCCACAACAGATGTAACGGGCCTTACGGAATCCATTTCCATTACCATTAAAGGCGAAAATACCATCGACGACATAGACGTTGATATTAAGTAGGTTGTTCATGACAGCAATTAAGCGAACCGCTTCTATAATATTTATACTGCTTTACCTTCCGGTGCTGGCCTCCATTATCTTCCTGGGTAATAAGGCCAACTACCCGGATTACTATAAACTGGATACAATCGTTCCTAACTGGGTGCTCTTTATTGCGGCACTTTTGTTGGCGATTGTATTTTTCTTTTTGGCAAAAACCATCGACAGTATCTCCTTAACACCAAAGACCAACCTTATTTTCAATCTGACACTGGCTTTGGCGTTTGTGGTAATCACAGTCATAAATATCAAGCTTTGCAAGTCTTTGGTGTTTGTCACGGGCTGGGCAGATCCCGTAAATGCCCAGTATTCGGGCCTTAGAATCAATGAGGGAATCTCCATAAACGAGGGCACATGGTATTATCTTCTTTGCTCCAACAACGTGCCCATAGCCTACATTTGCTCGCTGATTCTGAGATTAATGCGGTTTTTCCCAAATTTCCCGTATCAGTCGGACTTCTTTATTATAGAAGTTAACTGCGTGATTATTTCCCTGGCGGGGTTCTTTACGGTGTTGACAGCCAAGAAATTAAGCAGGAAGTTTGGACCTGCAGTGGTGGCTTTCCTAATTTATGCAGCCTTAATCTGCGTTTCTCCCTGGAAGCTTTTTTTCTACACGGACACCGCAGGCATGCTGTTGCCCATAATCACCTTTTATGTGTATCTTGCAGCAAAGGCCAGGGACGGCCTCTTTAAATATGTATTTACGGCCATTTACGCCTTTACGGGGATTTTGGCAGGTATGATTAAGCCCACGGCCTACACCTGTCTTATTGCCATTGTTATTGTGGAAATGGTGGAATTTGTGGCGAGACTCATCAAAAAAGAAGGCAGAATCCTTGAAACGGCGGTGCTTATAGCTTCTGTCATCGTCGCCTTCTTATTAATAAATGTGGGGCTCAAAGCACATATATATAATGTGGCAGGGTTTACACCGGACAAGGATCTGGAGGGAACCTGGACCTACTACCTTAACATGGGCTCCAATGAAGAGTACATGGGAACCAACAATCCCGTGGACAGCGGACTTTTGGTTGGTGAGTATTCGGGACGGCCCGGAAGCGAGAGAAGAGCCGCCGAAATAGAAAGCTTCATGACAAGGACGAGAGACAGAGGTTTTTGGGGCAATTTAAGCTTCTGGAACAGGAAACTTACCATGACATTCAACGACGGTACCTTTTCCTGGTATAAGGAGGGAATTGCGGCCTTTTACGCAGGAGAATACGAGGATATTTCCGCCAATCCGAAGAAAGAACTTTTAAGAAATATTTTCTGGGGAGACGGAGAGTATTATAATTATTATGAAACCTACGCCCAGTGGCTTTGGATTTTTGTGCTCACCGGCATGGCGGGTGTGGGATTTGTAAGCTTTTATGCAAGGAACAGACAGCCCTTTGCTTTTCATCTTACGGTTATCTGTATCGGCGTGATTCTGTTTCAGATGTTGTTTGAAACAAGAGGAAGATACCTGATTTGCTCCCTTCCCCTTCTGATTATTGCGGGAGTTGAGGGATACAGGTTTTATGCAACTTTGAAGGATGAGTGCCATATTTTTAGAAAACAGGAATTCAAGAACAGGGAGGAAGAAGAATGAGCGATTACAAGAAGCAATTTGAGTTTTGGCTTAACGATTCATACTTTGACGATGCCACAAAGGAAGAGTTACTTGGCATCAGAAATAATGAGAAAGAGATTGAAGAGAGATTCTACAAGGACCTGGAGTTTGGTACCGGCGGCCTTCGAGGCATTATCGGCGCAGGAACCAACAGAATGAACATCTACACTGTTCGTAAGGCTACCCAGGGACTTGCAAACTATATATTAAAGCAGGGCAAGAAGGACCCTAAGGTTGCCATTGCTTATGACTCAAGACGTATGAGCCCCGAGTTTGCCGATGTTGCGGCTCTTTGCCTTGCAGCCAACGGAATAAAGGCATACGTTTTTGACGAATTAAGACCCACTCCCGAGCTTTCATTTGCAGTAAGAAAGCTTGGATGTACATCAGGTATTGTGGTTACAGCAAGCCACAATCCCCCTGAATACAACGGATACAAGGTTTACTGGGAGGATGGTGCTCAGGTTTCCACCCCCAGAGACGGCGAGATTATCGCTGAGGTTAACAATGTAACCGATTATCACACAGTTAAGACCATGGACAAGGAAGAGGCCAAGAAAGCTGGTCTTTACGAGGTTATCGGCGCTGAGATAGATGACGCCTACATGGTTGAACTTAAGAAGCAGATCATCCACCCTGAAATCATCAAGCAGGTGGCAAAAGATATAGTTATCGTCTACACACCCCTTTGCGGAACAGGTAACAAGCCCGTAAGAAGAATCCTTAAGGAGCTTGGCTTTGAGAATGTTTATGTGGTTCCGGAGCAGGAGAATCCCGACCCCAACTTTACAACTCTCGAGTACCCTAACCCCGAGGATCCCAAGGCCTTCACATATGCCCTTCGCCTGGCAAAGGAGAAGAAGGCAGACGTTGTCCTTGCCACGGACCCCGATGCCGACAGACTTGGAATTTACTGCTACGATACCAAGTCAGGAGATTATGTACCTTTTACCGGAAATATGTCCGGAATGCTTATTGCAGAGTACATCTTAAGGGAGCGTAAGGCCAACGGAACCATGCCTCCTAACCCCGCTTTGGTAAAAACCATCGTTACTACTAACATGGCTGATGTTATAACGACAGACTATGGCGTAGATGAGATCGAGGTTTTGACCGGATTTAAGTATATCGGAGAGCAGATTAAGCTCTTTGAGCAGAATAAGAATCACAACTATGTCTTCGGCCTTGAGGAAAGCTACGGATGCCTGGCAGGAACCCACGCAAGGGACAAGGATGCCGTTGTTGCGGTTATGTGCCTTTGCGAAGTTGCCGCATGGTGTAAGGCTAAGGGCATTACCCTCTGGGATCAGATGCTTAACATGTATGAGAAGTACGGCTACTTCAATGAGAGCCAGTATGCAATCACCTTAAAGGGTATCGAAGGAAGCCAGAAGATCAAGGAGATGATGGACAAGTTAAGAGCCAACCCTCCCAAGAGCTTTGGCGACTTTAAGGTTAAGGAATTCCGAGATTACGACAAGGGAACCACCCTTAATATTGAGACGGGAGAGAAGGGTAAGACCAATCTTCCCAAATCCAACGTTCTCTACTTCGACCTTGAGGACAACGCATGGTGCTGCGCCCGTCCTTCAGGAACCGAGCCTAAGATTAAGTTCTACATGGGTGTTAAGGGAACCAGCATTGAGGATGCAAAGAAGAAGAACGAGGAACTTACGAATGCAATTAAGGCAATAATATAGTTGGTCGAAAGGCCGACGTGCAGAATGGGGACAGGCCCCGATTGCACCTTCTAGGTGCAATCGGGGCCTGTCCCCATTCTGCACATCGGCCCTTCTGCACACCAATCCTCTTGCACATCTTTGATGCAAGAATACCCCATAGTGGAAGTATGAGTAAATTGAACGTAACAAACATAAAGAAAGCCTACAACTACATGAAGAAGAACGGCCTTAAAGCCATGCTTACACAGGCGGCTGAAAGGCTTGAAAGTCATGACTATGATGACTATACATTTGAACCCGTAAGTGAGGAAGAGCTTGAGAAGCAGCGTAAAAACGCGGGCTCCTACTCCGTTCGCTTCAGTATCCTTGTGCCTGCATACAACACTCCAAAGGAGTATTTTAAGGAAATGATTGAGTCTGTGGAGGCTCAGACCTACCCTAACTGGGAGCTTATAATCGGAGACGCCGGAGATGAGGCTATGGGCCTTAAAGAAATAGCAGAAGAACTTTCCGACAGGCGTGTCAGATACATTAAACTTCCTGAAAACAAGGGAATTTCCGGAAACACCAACGCAATATTAAAGGAGGCCAGAGGTGAATACGTTGCCCTCCTTGATCATGATGATTTCTTAACACCCGATGCTTTATATGAGAACGCAAAGCTTATTTCGGAAGCCACAAAGAAGCCGGGGCTTATCTATTCAGACGAAGATAAGTGTAATGGTGACGCCACCAAATTCTATGACGTGTACCGTAAGCCAAACTTTAACTTGGACCTTCTTCTTTCAAATAATTACATCTGTCATTTTTTGGTAATCAAATCCGAAGACCTTAAGAGTATCGGCTTTAGAAGCGAGTATGACGGGGCTCAGGACTATGACGTTACCTTAAGATGTGTCATGAGATATATGCCGGATTTCAAGGAGGTTTACCATATTCCAAAGGTTCTCTATCACTGGAGGTGCCATGAGGAATCCACAGCCTCCAATCCCCAGAGCAAGCTTTACGCCTACGAGGCGGGAAAGAATGCTCTTACAGATGCCCTGGAGACTTTAGGCTGGAAGGCGGAAGTAACCCACTCAAAGCACCTTGGATTTATGGATGTAAAATATATTCCCGGAATCTTTGATGTCAGAGAAGATATCGGAATGATTGGGGGCAGAATCGTAAATGACAAGGGTGTCATAATCAGCGGCATCATGGATGAAAATGGCACCCCCATCTTCGAAGGCTTAAAGGATGGCTACAGCGGCTACAGAAACACCGCCACCCTTAAACAGGATGCGGACCTACTCGATATAAGGTGTATGAAACTTCGCCCGGAACTATATGATGTGTTTAAGGACGTGACGGGAATGGAGTATAAAGAGGACCCGAAAACAGGATTTTATGACATAAAACTTCAAAAAGATGATACAGATTTGATGAAAATCTGCACCATAATATGTCACAGGATAAAGAAAATGGGTTACAAGCTTTTATATGACCCGGATTGCAGCGTAAAGGTTAAAGAATGAGAGCAAGTGTGGTAATTCCAAACTACAACGGATTAAAGTTTTTACCCACCTGTTTGGCCAGTCTTGCACTGCAGACAGTTACCGATTTTGAAGTGATTGTTGTGGATAACGGATCCACAGACGGAAGCCTTGAATACCTGTCTAAGCATCCGGAAGTGAGAGTAATCGCTTTCCCGGAGAACACGGGTTTTTGCAAGGCGGTTAATGAAGGCATAAAGGCGTCTGACGCCGAATATGTGATTCTTCTTAACAACGATACCAAAGCTTATAACACTTACATTGAATATCTCCTTAAGGCCATCGAGAAGGATGAGCGGATTTTCTCAGTGAACCCACAGATGCTTTCCATGGATTATCCGGGACGAATCGATGACGCGGGAGATTTGTATTGTGCCCTGGGGTGGGCCTTTGCCAGAGGTAAGGGCAAGAGGAAAGAGCTTTACGACACCCCGAAAGAGATTTTCGCATCCTGCGGGGGCGCATCCATTTACAGACGAAAGATTTTCGATGAGATTGGGCTCTTTGACGAGACACATTTCGCCTACCTGGAAGATCTGGACGTGGGCTACAGAGCACTGATTCATGGATATAAGAACCTGTACTACCCGGACGCCAAGGTGCTTCACGTGGGCAGCGGGGCCTCAGGTTCCAGATACAATGAGTTTAAGGTAAGGCTTTCATCCGCCAACAGCGTATATGTAATTGGCAAAAACATGCCCTTTCTCCAATGGGTCATAAACCTTCCTTTTCTCTTCATTGGTTTTAATATCAAAATACTGTTTTTTATCCGACGAGGACTTGGCGGAACCTATTTTAAAGGTCTGTTTCGCGGAATGGGCATGGTTCTGAAACATTACGACAAGCATGTTCCTTTCCGGTTTAGGCATATGAAGAATTACTTGCGGATACAGGTAATGCTGTGGGTGAACATGGTGCTTCGCCTCAAAGGATAAGGATTATAAATATAAATGATAAGGGACAACCAGACATTACTTAACAGAATACACCTTGTACTTGATGCCCTCATAGCAGCTTGCTCTTATATGCTGGCATGGTACTTTTGGTTTGAAAGTCCCTGGGAACAGGTAGAAGAAGGCGCAGGTGTTCTCTCTATGGAGACCTATTTTTATGCGCTGGCCTTCATCATTCCCGGCTGGATTATAATATATTACGCTTTTAACCTGTATACATCTAGAAGAACCTCCAAGCAGAGGTACGAGATCTGGGGAATTATTAAAGCAAATACCGCGGGAGTTGCGGCTTTCCTGATTGCTTTGTATTTGGTAAATCAGCCCTATTTCTCCAGAGGTATGATTCTTGTTTTCTACGTGATAAACATAATCTTAACCTCAATATTCAGGGTTATCTTAAGGAACGCCCTTAAGTTCTTCAGACGTAAAGGTTACAACATTAAACACGTTTTACTGGTAGGCTACTCAAGGGCAGCCGAAGAGTATATAAAGAGAATCGTTGACAATCCCCAATGGGGATATGACTGTGTGGGAATCCTTGATGACGAGGTTCCTGCTGGAACACTTTTTAAGGGTGTAAAGGTCCTTGGTCGAATCGACAATATCTACGAGATTCTGCCGGAGAATAAGCTTGATGAGATAGCAATTACCCTTTCCCTTAAGGATTACGACAGACTTGAAGAGATGGTTTCAACCTGTGAGAAATCAGGTATCCATACGAAATTCATCCCGGATTACAACAGCCTGGTTCCAAGCCAGCCTTACACAGAGGATTTGGTGGGACTTCCGGTAATCAACATAAGATACGTTCCCTTAACCAACCCCTTTAACGCCTTTGTTAAGAGGTTGTTCGACATTGTCGGTTCCCTTATCGGGATCGTCATTACATCGCCTCTTCTCATCATAGTGGCGATACTTGTGAAATGCACCAGCCGCGGCCCTATTATTTTCAAACAGGAACGTGTGGGACTTCACAACAGAAACTTCAACATGTACAAATTCAGAACCATGAAGCTGCAGGCAGCCTCCGAGGAGGAGAAGGCCTGGACTACCAGAAATGACCCCAGGGTAACAAAGGTAGGACGATTCCTTCGTCGAACAAGTATCGATGAATTACCGCAGCTTTTCAATATATTAGTTGGTAGAATGAGCCTGGTAGGACCCAGACCCGAGAGGCCGCTCTTCGTAGACAAGTTCAAAGAAGAAATACCAAGATACATGGTTAAACATCAGGTCAGACCGGGCCTAACCGGCTGGGCGCAGATTAACGGATATCGAGGAGATACCTCCATAAGGAAACGAATCGAGTACGATATCTACTACATCGAGAACTGGACATTGGGATTCGATATCAAGATCTGCTTCCTTACAATTTTCAAAGGTTTTATCAACAAAAACGCTTATTAATTGGCAGTATGGAGGAATTAAGAAATGGCAACACAGGACAGAAGACCTGCGCCTAGAAGACGCGCACGTCGTGATGACCCCAGACAGAGAGAGGCTCAGAGAAAGAAAAGAGCTATTATTCTCGGAGTTGAGATTATTGTTATCCTTTTGATGCTGGTGGTAGTTATCATGGCTATCCGCGGTGAGGGTATCTTTAAGGTGTTAAGTAATGAGGCACCTACAAGAGTAGAGTTAAATGAGGGTGAAATTCAGGAGAAGATGAATGAAACCGTTCTTGAGAATGAGACACTTAAGGGCTACCGCAACATCGCCCTTTTCGGTGTTGACTCCACAACAGGAGCTCTTGAGAAGGGAACACGTTCAGATACAATCATCATTGCATCCATCAACCAGGACACAAAGGAAGTTAAGCTTTGCTCAGTTTACCGTGATACTTACCTCAACAAAGGTAACGACAAGTATGGTAAATGTAACGCAGCATACGCTAACGGCGGTCCCAAGCAGGCAATGATGATGCTTAACATGAACCTTGACCTTAATATCACTGATTTCGTAACAGTCGGTTTCCAGGGCCTTACAGATGCTATCGACGCTCTCGGCGGTGTATGGATCGACGTTGACGAAGAAGAGATTAAGCATATTAATAACTACCAGATGTGTATCGCTGAGAACTTAAAGCGCCCCTACACAGAGGTTACTACAACAGGTTACCAGCTTCTTGACGGACTTCAGGCAACTGCATACTGCCGTATCCGTTACACAAAGGGTGATGACTACATGAGAACCTTCCGTCAGAGAGAGGTTATCAAGGCTTGTATGGATCAGGCCAAGAAGGCTAACGTTACATCTCTTAACAAGATTGCCGAGGCAGTATTCCCTGAGGTTTATACATCTCTTAACCTTGAGGAAATCCTTACAGTTCTCGGAGAAGTTGCACAGTACAAGATTGTTGCTGATGACGGACTTCCCTTCGAGCAGTTCAGAGGCTCAGGCACCATCGGCGCCAACGGAAGCTGCGTAGTTCCCGTAGACCTTGCAAGCAACGTAAAAGAGCTTCACAGGTTCCTCTTCGATGAGACCGATTATCAGGTTTCAGAGGAAATTACCAAATACAGCGATGTGATTAAGGGCGATACCCAGGCATATCTTAACTAAAGATTGAAATTCAAAGGGAGTCGTTATCTGCGACTCCCTGATTTTATTTTATGGCAAAAATCAAATCTCTACTTTTTGGAATAATTAAATACTTAACCCTGGCAGCTTTGCTTGGGATTTTGGCTCTTATAATCGTAAGGGACAGACGAATTGACTATCTCTACAAGAATATGAGCTTTTTTTCTAATGGGGTAATTGTGGCCATAATAGCTCTTGCAGCGGCCCTTATATATTTCTGGCAAAAGAAAAAATCCGCTGATATCTCCTCCTCCCAAGAGACCCCCAAGAAGAGAAGGTATATGGGTATTATCTTTGCAAGTCTTGGCTTACTTGTAATTGAGCTTATTGTTGCAAGAAATATATACCTTGATACCGGCTGGGATTGCGGCTCTCTTACTGAGATGGCAAGGAGTATCGCGTTTTATGACGGAAGTGTCGGAAATGATACCTACTTTTCACAGCACCCCAATAATATGATGCTTGTGGCCGTTCTTACATGGCTTCTTAAGATATTCAGATTCCTTGGATTTAAAGGGGAGAGCATGACGTATTTTCCCATGGTATTCGGAAGCGTTATGATGGTTAACCTTTCCGGAATCTTCACCTTCGACCTTGTGAGAATCTTTACGGGAAGCGAGAAGAAAGCCTGGGGAGCCTGGGGTGTGTTTGCAGTGTGGATCGGGCTTAATCCCTGGATTTGTATTCCATACTCCGATACCTACAGCATTCTTTTCCCCATCCTTATAATCTGGATATATGAAAAAATAATCAGGAAATATGACGACAGTGTCACATATGCTTTGGGCTGGCTTCTTGCCTCGCTTTTTGCATTCTTTGGCTACATGATTAAGCCTACGGTACTTCTTGCCTTTATAAGCATTGTGGCTGTTGAGATAATAGACAGGCTATTTGGCTCAAAGGGTGTGGCGAGACGACTTACTCTTAACCGCCTTATGTTTATTATTCTTGGAGCATTGGTTGGCTATATTATTTGCCTTCTTATAAACCTTGGAGCCATGAAGCTTATGGGGGCGGATCTTGACCCCGATAAGGAATACGGCGTGGCTCATTTCGTTTACATGGGTGCAAACTTTGATACCTGCGGAACATATGATCAGAGGGACGTTAACTTCACCGGAAGCTTTCCCGACAAGGCATCAAGAAATGCCGGAGACATTGAGGCCACAAAACAAAGAATAAGGGATATGGGCCTTAGAAAGTTCCTGGTTCACATGGAGAGGAAGTCTCTGGTAAACTTTAACGACGGAACCTTTTCCTGGGGCAATGAGGGAGCCTTCTATCGCGGCATAACAGACTATGATGGGATACTTACGTCCTTTTTCAGAGACTTATACTATTCTCCGGAGATTACGGGTACAAAGGCAGGAGAGTTCGGCTACAGGTTCTTCCACACCATAGCTCAGTTTATATGGGTAGTAATCCTTGTTCTCATGTCCTTAAGCATTCTTAAAAAGGACGAAAAAACAAGCCCTGCGGAGATTGCCGCAAGGCTTTCAATACTGGCTATTATAATGTTTGTTTCAATATTCGAGGCAAGGGCAAGATACCTTTACCTTTACGCACCTTTGATGGTGGTGCTGGCCTTTAATTACAGGCCTTTCTTGAAACGTCTGAAATCAGATAAGGCGTGAAGACCAATCTTTGTAATCTTAGGAATATTTAAGGAAGCCTTTCCTGCGCTTCTTTGCTTAAAAGATATTTCCTTAAAACTTACTTTTTCTTTATAATATACAAAGAAGGTTGTGAGCATTATATTCGGAAGATTGTAATGCTTATCAAAGCGGCCTAAGTATTTAGCCACCACTTCGGATTTCATAAGTCTGAAGGGAGCGTTGGCGTCCGTAACCCTGATTCCAAAGTAAAGCCCAAGGAGCATGCATACCACCTTTTCCACAAAGGCTCTGGATTTGCCGTCTCCTCTCACGGGGCGGGTACCTATAACGGCATCAAGATCGTTTTCGTTAAGATCCTTTAGGAAGGCTTCAAATTCAGCCGGATTGGTCTGACCGTCGGAATCGGTCTGGAATATCAAATCGGCGCCGTCATCGATGGCATATTGATATAGGGCAATTAATTTCGGACCGTGTCCCGGGTGATCGGTATCAAGTATTTCAAGCTTGGGAAGGTAATCTTTAAGTCCAAGCAATATTTCGTGAGTTCTGTCAGTGCTTCCGCTGTCTGCGACGATGAGCTTTGAATTCTCCCCTGCCAGGTTTAAAATGGGGTACCAGCTTTTCACCGTGGCATCGATATTTGCTTCTTCATTGTAAGCGGGCATGACTATGTATAAGTTATTCATAAAGACTATTTTATTTTCTTTTATAAACAATGTCAACGTAAGAAGGACGGGCAAATGAAGGTAGATATAGTAATCCCAACCTACAAACCTGATGAGAAATTTATAAGTCTTATTGAGAGATTAATGACAGGAATGTCAGAAAATGTCAATAAGATATTTGTAATAAATACAGAAGAAACTCTGTGGGATAAGGCTGTGCCTTCCGAATGGGTTTCGGGATATGAGAACCTTAAGGTTTTTCATATTAAGAGGGAAGAGTTTGACCACGGAAGAACCCGCCATGAGGGCCTTCTTATGACGGAGACTCCTTATGTGTTATTCATGACCCAGGATGCGGTGCCCTATGATAACAATCTTCTGAAGGCGTTAATCGGAGCGCTTGATGAGAATGAAGATGTGGCTGTGGCCTACGCAAGGCAGCTTCCGGATGATAAGTGCAATAAGATAGAAAGGCTTACAAGGGACTTCAACTATCCTGACACAAGTGTCATTAAGGGAAAGGATGATATAGAACGCCTTGGAATCAAAACCTTCTTCTGCTCCAACGTATGCGCCATGTACAAAAAGGACATATATATGAAGCTTAATGGTTTCGACTATCCTGCTATATTTAACGAGGATATGGTTTATGCAGGCCATGCGGTAAATGCAGGGTACAAGATAGCCTATGTGGCAGAGGCGAAGGTGATTCATTCCCATAACTATACGGGCCGTGAACAGTTCCACAGGAACTTTGACCTTGGAGTTTCACAGACCTGTCACCCTGAGGTGTTTGAGGGCATTAAGTCCGAGTCCGAGGGCGTAAAGATGGTTCTTAAGAATGCAGCTTCTCTGCTTAGGAGAGGGGCGGTTTTTTCCATAATTAAATTGGTATGGCTTTCGGGTAATAAGTATCTTGGCTACAAAAAAGGCCGTGCTTTCAAGGCTTTAAGCCGTGAAAAGATTATGAAATACACCATGAATCCCGGTTACTGGAACCGGGTTTGTGAAGAAAAATCATAGTTTTTTAATACAAAAAACACAAAAAAAACACAAATTACCTCTAGACTGTGAGTTGTAGGTGAGGGAAAGGAAGTTCCCTCCAATGTAAATGCGATTACAGAAAAGAGGTAATTTGTATGTACGAAGAAAATAACACGACAAACAATCAGGATACCGGTTCAACCCCAAACACTAATTACGGACCGTCATCCTACAGCAATTATAATTTTAACCAGGGTTATCAGAACCCCAATGGAACACCATTCCCCAACACCACACCGGTGCCTCCGAGAAAAGAGAAGAAACCCGGCAAGGTTGGAGGCTTCTTTAAGAAACTAATCCTTGTGGCTGTTTTGGGAGTTTTCTTTGGAGCGTGTGCGGGAGCTACTTTTTACGGAGTATACAATTACTTCGGGCTCGGCAACAAGGCTGCTCAGATAACTGAAGGAACCACAATCAACAAAACCGATACAGCAGATCTTAATAAGGATGCCAAGGCAGAGGATGAAACCAAGCCTGCTGTAAGCACCGAGGTTTCAAAGGTAATTGAGTCCGACATCAGCGAAGTTGTTGAGTCGGTAATGCCTTCAATGGTTTCAGTTACAAACAAAGCCATCGTCAACTATAACTACTGGGGAAGAGTTTTCTCAGAGGAGCAGGAAGGACGAGGCAGCGGAATCATCGTTGGAAAGAATGATTCAGAGCTCCTTATCGTAACCAACTATCATGTAATCAACGGCGCAGAGACCATCGAGATTACTTTCAACGACGACACGGTTTATCAGGCAAACGTAAAGGGTACCAACAAGAACATGGACCTTGCAGTTGTTGCCGTAAAGCTTGCCGACATGGATGAGAGCACTCTCAATGAAATTAAGATTGCAAGCCTTGGAGATTCAGATTCTCTGAAACTTGGTGAGCCTGTCATCGCCATCGGTAATGCCCTTGGATATGGTCAGTCGGTAACAAACGGTATCGTCAGTGCCCTCAACAGAGAAATAGAGATGGAGGATGGCAGCACAGGTACATTTATCCAGACCAACGCAGCCATCAACCCCGGTAACTCAGGCGGTGCACTTCTTAACTATAACGGCGAAGTTATCGGTATCAACTCCAACAAGATCGGTGGCGAGACCATCGAAGGTATGGGATATGCAATCCCCATTTCAAGTGCAAAGCCTATCATCGCAGAGCTGATGCTTAAGGATACCAAGACCAAGGTCGATTCTGAGGATGATATAGGATACATCGGAATTCAGCCCGCGAACGTTATGGACGGAATGCCTGCAGGCGTTTACGTTGCCAAGGTTTATGAGGGAACCCCCGCTGAGGAAGCAGGAATCAGAACAGGCGATATTATCGTAGGTATCGATAACGAAGAGGTCGGAAGCTACGCAGACCTTCAGAAGGCCCTTACTTACCTGCCCGGCGGAACTCACACGGAGATAGATATCAAGCGTTACGGCGCCAACGGATTCGAGGATGTCACAGTCGACATTACCCTCGGCTCCAGAGCAGATATCCAGACAGACTAAATCATATTAATTGAATACCTCTTTCAAAAGAACGGGCCTGTGGGCCCGTTCTTTTTTGCGTAATTGGCCGGATATGATATAATAGTTTGCATGAGGGAAAAGACGGTATTTGAAAGTAAAAAGTGGTTTTTACCGGGACTGGGGCTAACTTTAGCCTCAGCCCTTGTTTTTGTGTTTTTGGGAGGAAGAAGCATCTTCGTTAACCATGATCAGATGGACGGGGAGATGCTTTGCTATATTCTGGCGGCCAGGCACATGTTTGACGGCGCTGCGGTTTATCCGGAATTCATGAATGGTATGGCAAAAACAGCTCTTACTCCACCTGCGCTTTTATTTGTGCCTTTGTTCAGAGTTTTCAGTCCTCTGACGGCCTTTATCATAATGCGATATATTGTCATGGCCTTCGGCTATGTGGGCATGTATCTTCTTCTTGTAAAAAGGGGAAGCAGAACCCTTACGGCAGCAGGTATTGCCCTCATTTTCGCCTATGCACCCTTTATTCACGTATACGGCTTTTCAATATATGGAGTTCCCATGCTTGCTTACGCTTTCCTTTGCCTTGAGGACAGAGGAGTGGGAGCCCTTAAGGGCAAGAGCTCCATTAAGTATTTTGGAATCATTATCCTTACTGCCCTTGGCTCATCTCTGGTATTATCGGGCTTTGCCATGCTTGCGGCAGCAGGAATTCATTTTATTTTTCTTCTTTGTAAAAGAGAAAAAACAAGAGCCAGATGGACCTTCTTCGGAGGTGCGGTGCTCTTTATCACATACATTCTTTGTAATTTAAGCTTTGTAAAGCAACTCCTCGGAATCGGTGCGGGAGGCTACAAATCCCATAAGGATGAAGTCGTTCTTGTGGCCAAGCCCTTCCTTGATTCCTTTGCCAACGCCTTTCTTTTGGGGGCAGAACACTCGGGATTTGAAAGAACGCTGATTTTACTGATGGCTGTTATTGCTGCGATTTACGGAGGAGTCATAAAAAAGGAAGGTCGCAATGTCAAGCTTATCGCCATTAGGCGTACCTTCTTTGCCCTTCTATTTATGGCAATTATCGCAGCCCTTTATGAGTGGGAACCGGTAGTAAATCTTAGAATGAGCACCACCGGCCCCCTAAGGTGGTTCCAGGTTTCAAGAATCGACTGGATAGCACCGGCAATGTTGCTTGTTATGTTAACCGACACCATAGAGCTCTTACTCGAAAAAAACAAGATTCTTGCGATGGCGACCGCGCTTGTGGCCGCATTAACCTTTGCCCTGTTTATCCACGCCGATACCTGGAAGGATAACGCAAAGGTGATACTTGGCAGAGATTCAGCCCTTTTATCCTGGGATGAGTACTATGCTCCCGATGTGTTTGACGAGGCGGCCAAGTTCATCGAGGACACCACAGGGGAGAAGAAAGAGGATTATAAGTGCGTAAGCCTAGGCATAACGCCTGCAGCAGCTCTTTATAACGGGTTTAACTGTTTGGATGGATATTCCAACAATTATGATGTAGAATACAAGCATGAGTTCAGGAAGATAATAGCCCCCGAACTTGCGAAGAATGATTATATCAGGGCATATTTTGACGAGTGGGGCAACAGGTGCTACCTGTATGCAGCTCAGATTCCCGGATATTTTACTGTGGAAAAAAGCGGTTTCTACTTTGCCGACTACGAGATAGATTCCGGCGCGTTAAAGAATCTTGGGGGAAAGTACCTTTTCTCTGCGGCATATATCGACAAAGCAGAAGATGAGGGGCTTACGCTTTTAACAGAAAAGCCTATAGAAACCGATACAAGCTACTATAAATTATATATTTACGAAGTAAATTAGTTTACATAACAAAGGAGTATAAATGTCAGAGACAAACGATAACAACAAGACTGAATATGAAGAAGTCTGCGTCATGTGCCATCGCCCCGAAAGCAAGGCGGGCAAAATGTTCCACCTTCCCGGCGGAATGTGCGTGTGCGATGATTGCATGCATCAGACCATGGATATGATTTCCAAGATGGATCCCGGCACAATGACGGATATTCCCGGTTTCCCCGGAACCATCGGTGGAATGAAGATAAGGGTTGATATGCCCGTGCCTCCCGCAAATGAAGCCCCTGTAGAGAAACTTGAGGGGGATTCCAAGCCTGAGGGAGAAGAGGGAGATAAGAAGGAAGAGGAGAAGACCCCTCATGTCACCGGAATGCCGGGAGGCTTTCCAAACATCAGCTTCCTTAACTTAAACGACATTCAGGACATGTTTCCCAACCGTCGCGCCCCTAAGAAGAAAGCAAAGAGTGAGAAGCCTGTTATCAACATTAAGGATATTCCCGCACCTCATATAATCAAAGAGAAGCTGGATCAGTATGTGGTGGGTCAGGAGCACGCAAAGAAGGTTATGAGCGTTGCGGTTTATAACCACTATAAGCGCGTGGCTTCAGGCACTATGGATGAGATTGAAATCGAGAAGTCCAACATGCTTATGATCGGACCTACAGGCTGCGGTAAGACCTACATGGTCAAGACTCTTGCAAAGCTTCTTGATGTGCCCCTTGCCATTGCGGATGCCACATCTTTAACTGAGGCAGGCTATATCGGTGATGATATCGAAAGCGTAATCAGTAAGCTCCTTGCTGCGGCAGATAATGATGTTGAGAGAGCCGAGCAGGGCATTGTCTTTATAGATGAGATCGATAAGATTGCAAGAAAGAAGGAGACTCACTCAAGAGACGTGTCCGGTGAGAGCGTTCAGCAGGGAATGCTGAAGCTTCTTGAAGGCGCAGAGATTGAGGTTCCCGTTGGCGCAAGCAGCAAGAACGCCATGGTTCCTCTTGCCACCGTCAACACCAAGAACATTCTCTTTATCTGCGGCGGAGCCTTCCCGGATCTTGAAGAGATTATCAAGGAACGTCTTCACAAGCAGACAGGAATCGGCTTTGGAGCAATTTTAAAGGACGATTTTGATAAGGAAAAAACCATCCTTTCTAAGGTAACGGTTGAGGACATCAGGAAATTCGGTATGATCCCCGAGTTTATCGGCCGCCTTCCCATTATCTTTACCCTTGAGGGCCTTGGTAAGGATATGATGGTCAAGATATTAAAGGAGCCCAAGAACGCAATACTTAAGCAGTATCAGAAGCTCCTTGAGCTTGATGAGGTTAAGCTTGCATTTGACGATTCCGCCTTGGAGGCAATCGCAGAAAAAGCCCTGGAGCGCGATACCGGCGCCAGAGCTTTAAGATCAATAATCGAGGATTTCATGCTTGATATCATGTATGAGATTCCAAAGGATAAGAATATCGGTACCGTAACCATCACAAAGGATTACATCGAAGGTACCGGCGGTCCCATAATAGAAATCAGGGACGCTCTTCCTTTGCCTGAGATTTCTTCCGAAACTGAGCAGGAGTAAAACCTGTAAATCTCTTGAAAACCTGGGCAAAATAGGATTGGGATGAGAAGCCCACATTTGTAGAAACAGTGGATACGGAGTAGTTGGACGTTGACAAAAGATGTTCGGCTACCTGTATCCTTTTTCTTTGCAGATAATTCATTGGGGACTCCCCAAGGAACTTGTTGAAGGAATGTATGAGGTAGTATTTACTCATATGGGTTACTTCAGAAAGCTGCTCTAAGGTAATGGGGTCCATGTAATGAGAGTCAATGTAGCTTTTGGCAATGCTGCATTCCTTGCTCATTCCCGGGTCGTCCCTGGACCTTAAACCCAGGTTCTGATTTACTACAAGATCGTTTATCAGAATTTCAGCCATATCCTTGGAGACAAGTTCCCAGCCCGGAGCCTGTTTCTCAGCTTCGTTAAGAACCATGTCGAGAAGGAAAAGGTAATTTTGCCTGTTTTTGGAAAGATTATAAATGCCATATCCCCTGTTTATGGGCTCTGTATTAAAGACAAATGCCATATCCTCTATGGCAAAACAAAAATACTCCAGGTGAAACTTGGGGTCCGACTGTATCATGTGAGGAATGTGGGGATTGACGATGACAAGGCAACCTGCCTTAACGGGAAAGGTGGTGCCGTCCAGCAAAAGAGACCCTTTTCCGTCTGCGAAAAAGAAAATTTGGGTAAAATTATGGGAGTGAGACTGATCATCCCACTTCCCTTCGCATTTAATATGATGGATATAGAGCATTTTAAAATTCAGATGCTCTAAAACTTTATCAGAGAAATTAAACTTTCCGGTACTCATATGGTTTATTCCATAGAGTCATCTTCATTTGCGGCAACAGTTGAAACAAAGGTGGAAACCACGCTTGCAACCACACCGAAAATAATAACCAAAAGTCCGCCGCCAAGTAAAAAGAACATTTCAGCTTCCATGAGTATACTTCCTTTCTTACAAGGTTTGTGATACTTTTATATTAGCACGATGTAGTAGAAAAAACAATCTTGGGGGATGGTTTATGGTTACAATCAGTGTATGCATGATAGTGAAAAACGAGGAGAACACTTTAAGAAAGTGCCTTGACTCATTAAAAGGCCTCTATGATGAGCTTATTATCGTTGATACAGGCTCTTCTGACAACACAAAAAAAATAGCTTCGGAGTATACCGATAAGGTCTTTGATTTCACCTGGGTGGATGACTTCGCGGAAGCCAGAAACTTTGCCTTTTCCAAGGCTACCATGGATTACATTTATTCGGCCGATGCGGACGAGACTTTGGACGAGGCCAACAGAAAGCAGTTTGCAATCCTTAAGGAAGTGCTTATGCCGGAGGTTGAGATCGTTCAGATGCGCTACGGCAATCAGCTGGAAAACGGCAGCGTCTACAACTATGATGAGGAGCTTAGGCCCAAGCTTTTTAAGCGCCTCAGGACCTGGACCTGGATAGAACCTGTACATGAAACCGTAAGAATAGATCCTGTGGTTTTTGACAGCGATATAGTAATCACTCATAAGCAGGAGGAGATCCACGCCGAGAGGGACCTTAGAATCCTTAAGAAGGAACTGGAGAAGAGAGGCGCCTTGTCCGTAAGGCTAACGGATATGTACGCAAGGGAGCTCTACATGGCAGGCACGAAGGAGGATTTCGAGGGAGCGGCAGCCTACTTTGAAGCCATTGCCAAGAATAATGAGGTCATCTCAGAGATGATTCTTGATGCCTGCGCTGTAATGGTCAGATACCACAACATATTGGGGCAACCAATATCATCATGCACATATGTGGGGATAGCCGAGGGTTTAGGAGGCTGTTCAGAGGTGTATCTTGAGCTGGCAAAATACTATAAAGAGGCCGGAGAGTACGATAAAGCCAGGGAATTCTGTGAGAAGGCAAAGGAGTCTGAACCGGTTCTGGACATCAGAGCATGGAAAGAAATTCCCGATGAATTGTTGACCTCGATGGTCAAAATGTGATAAGGTTTATATGCTATAAAAATAATGAATGACCTTCTTTTGAGAAAACGTGGATCGTTTATTCAAACGGAGGTTATTTTTATGCGCGATTTTACGCACTTTCTTGAGGACCTCAACACAAAGTTGCAAAATAATACTACATATTGTGGTCTGAAAGAACTCTACATACTAATTAAGGAATACTGCATTTCCCATCCGGAAATAATAAAGGCCCTGATTTTGATTCTGTCTGCAGCGGTGATCCATGACCTGATTACGGCGATTTATACCGTGGAAGTATCCGGAAATAACGGAAACGGCGAGAGTATAAGCCTTGGAAGGGTAATGCTAAGGCGGGGCTTTGGAGGCTACAGAATAAGAATACCGGAATCCATTCTTAATAAATGCGACATTCCTGTGTACAGACTAAGGTTTAAAAAGATACTTTTGCCCCGCATAAGAAATGCCGAATTAATCGCCTTCAGTGAGGGAAAAACAGGCATTTTCACAATAGATGAAAGTATAGACTTATGTTTGTAGTCATGATAAAATAATCCTTTGAAAAACCTACATTTTAAGGGAGATATAAGGCAATGAGCTATGAAGCAAATGTAAGGCGTGTCACTCCGTATGTTCCCGGAGAACAGCCCAAAGACAAGAACATAATTAAGCTTAACACCAACGAGAACCCCTATCCTCCGGCACCCGGTTGGAGGGAAATCGTTAACACCATCGACGAGGATGCCTTCAGAAAGTATCCGGATCCCCTGATTACTGATCTTACACATGCCATTGCCGCTTACCATAAAGTTGATATAGATAAGGTTTTTGTGGGAATCGGATCCGATGATGTTCTGGCCACCGCTTTTTTAACCTTGTTTAATTCTGAGAAGCCTGTGATTTTTCCTGATATCACATATTCATTCTATGATGTGTGGGCAGATGTTTTCAGAATCCCTTATAAGACAATTCCTCTGGATGAGAACTTCAGAATTAAGGCGGAGGATTACAATATTCCAAACGGCGGTATTGTAATCGCAAACCCCAACGCACCTACCGGAATATTGGAAAGCGTGGATTTCATTGAGGGAATCCTTAAGGCCAATCCCGATTCTGCAGTAATCGTTGATGAGGCTTATATCGATTTTGGCGGGGAGAGCTGCCTTCCTTTGATTGATAAATATGAGAACCTCTTGGTGGTAAGGACCTTCTCCAAGTCAAGAAGCATGGCCGGACTTCGAATCGGTTACGCCATCGGAAACGTGAAGATGATTAAGTTCATCTCCGATGTAAAGTTCTCCATCAACTCATACACCTTGAATACTCCCACAATTGCCCTGGGCCTTGCGTCTTTAAGGGATAACGAGTATTTCGAGGAGTGCTGCCAGAGAGTCATCTCCACAAGAGAGAGGGCCGAGGAGCAGCTTATTAAGCTTGGCTTTACATCAACCAATTCCTATGCAAACTTCCTCTTCGTATCCCATAAGGAGAAGAAGGCGGAGTACATTTATGAGGAATTGAAAAAACGCGGAATCTACGTGCGCTACTTTAAGAAGCCCCGCATCGACAATTATTTACGTATCTCAATCGGTACGGACGATGAGATGGAGAAACTGGTAGAAGCACTTAAGGAAATAGTTTAGGAGGCAATTTTTTAATCATGGAATTTATTAAGCTTATTCTCAAAGGTATGGTCATGGGTGTGGCCAACATTATCCCCGGAGTCAGCGGAGGCACCATGGCGGTATCCATGGGAATATATGACAAACTGATTCACTGTATCACACACCTTTTCAAGGAATTCAAGAAGAGCATTATCTTTGTTCTTCCTATTGTTATCGGTATGGGAATCGCCATCGGAGGACTTTCCTTCGTTATTCCCGTTCTTTTCGAGAAGTTCCCTATGCCAACCACCGTTTTCTTTATCGGTTTGATCCTTGGAGGAATCCCCATTGTATTTAAGAAGACCAAGGGCAACAAGTTTAAAGCAGGCTACGCCATTGCATTCCTTGCATTCTTTGCACTTGTTATCGGAATGGCACTTCTTGGAGATGCAGAGGGCGTTACAAGGGACGTTACCCCTTCCTTTACCAATGTGATCATCCTTTTATTCATCGGAATCATTGCATCTGCAACAATGATCGTTCCGGGAGTCAGCGGTTCCATGGTCTTACTGGTCCTTGGCTACTATAATCCGGTAATTACCGCTATCAAGGATTTCCTTTCAGCTCTTGCTCATTTTGATACTGCAGGGATCTTAAGAGGAATCGGAATTCTTCTTCCCTTCGGTATCGGTATTATCGTTGGTATCTTTGCAATCGCCAAACTTATCGAGATGCTCTTTGAGAAGTTCCCTCAGTACACCTACTGGGCAATTATCGGACTTCTTGTGGCTTCCCCCATTGCTGTATGGATGGCAGGAGACATGGGAGTTATCGGTATTGGCGCAATTATTGCAAGTGTAATTGCTTTAGCGGCAGGATTTGTTATTTCCATGAAACTGGGAGAATAGTAAATGGAAGCTTATCAAGGCTTAGCTGATGTCTATGACGAGTTCATGGACGAGACCCCCTATGAGTTATGGCGGGACAGAATAATTGACAGAATTAAGAAATACGGAATCTCCAAACCTAACAGGTTTACAGGGGACATGGACACTGCGGGCGAAGAGGAAATCTTAGAGTCCGAAAAGAACCTTGTCCTTGATTTGGGCTGCGGTACCGGAACTCTGACTGAACTTCTTTACGAGAAGGGCTATGACATGATAGGAGTTGATAACTCCTATGAAATGCTTACTAAGGCTTTTCTTAAGAAGGAGGAAAGCGGAAGCGATATCCTCTATCTTTCACAGGATATGAGGGATCTGGACCTTTACAGCACCATAGGAACTGTGGTGAGTGTTTGCGATTCCGTGAATTATATTACGGATGAAGAGGAACTCCTGGGAGTATTTAAGAGCGTAGAGAATTATCTTTTTCCGGGGGGAATATTTATTTTCGACTTCAACACACTTCACAAGTACAGGGACGTTATAGCAGACTCCACCATTGCCGAAGACAGAGATGACTGCAGTTTTATCTGGGATAACTTCTTCGATGAGGAGACGGGAATTAACGAGTATGACCTGACCATCTTTGTGAAGCAGGACAATGATTTATATAAGAAAATCACCGAGACTCATTATCAGAAGGGCTATACTTTAAAGACCATGCTTGATCTTTTAAAGAAGGCGGGATTAGAGGTTCTTGAGACAATGGATTCCGACACTGAGGATATGGCTTCGGAAGAGTCAGAGAGAGTCATGGTGGTTGCTAAGAAAGTAGGATAGACATGGCAGATTATATGGTAAGAGCCACAGCGGCAAATGCTTCCATCAGAGCATTCGCATGTACCACAAGAGAAACAGTTGAAGCTGCAAGACAGGCACATAACACTTCGCCTGTGGTTTCTGCGGCTTTGGGCCGTCTCTTAAGCGCCGGCGCCATGATGGGCAGCATGCTTAAGGGTGACAAAGATATTTTGACTTTGATTATTAAAGGAACCGGTCCCGCGAAGGGAGTAACCGTAACTGCGGATTCAAAGGGTAATGTTAAGGGCTACCCAATTAATCCCTGGGTTGTAATCCCCGCCAATAGTAAGGGTAAGCTTGACGTGGCAGGAGCTTTGGGCAGCGGCGTCCTTACAGTTATTAAGGATATGGGCTTAAAGGAGCCCTATTCAGGACAGGTTGATTTACAGACATCTGAGATTGCGGAGGATTTGACATACTATTTTGCAACCTCCGAGCAGGTGCCTTCAGCCGTGGGACTTGGAGTTTTGATGTCCCATGAGAACACCGTCAAGCAGGCAGGAGGCTTTATCATTCAGCTCATGCCCTTTACAAGCGATGAAACCATTGCAAAGCTTGAGGAGAATCTTGCGAAGGTTGACAGTGTAACCTCTCTTCTTGACAAGGGACTTACACCTGAAGAACTTCTTCGAACCGTTCTCGAGGGCTTCGATGTGGAAATTAACGACACAATGCCCGTTCAGTTCCACTGTGACTGCTCTAAGGAGAAGGTTGAGAAGGTATTAATCAGCATCGGCAAGAAGGATTTGCAGGAGATGATTAACGACGGCAAGGAAGTTGAAGTGAATTGCCAGTTCTGCAACAAGAATTATAAATTCAGCGTGGAAGAGCTGAAGAAACTTTTGGTTAAGGCTAAGAAGTAGATTATCTGGTTTTTACCGAATATATGATTGGAGGGTTAGGATGAAGTACGGTTTTGTGAAGGTGGCAGCAGTTACGCCTGAGGTAAAAGTGGCAGATGTTGATTTCAACGTGGAAAGCATCATGGCGGAAATCGATAAGTGCGCCGCAAAGCACGTAAAGATTATGGTGTTCCCTGAACTTTGCATTACAGGAGCAACCTGCAGGGATCTGTTTTTGCAGAAAGCCCTTATTTCATCAGCCCTTGAAGGACTTAAGAAGATTAAATGGCATTCCAAAGATGTGGATGCTTTGATAATTGTGGGCCTTCCCCTTAAGAAAGAGGGAAAGCTTTATGATGTGGCAGCTGTGATCAACAGAGGAGATGTTTTGGGTTTTGTCCCCAAGACGGTGCTGTCAAACCACGGGGAGTTTAGCGATTCCAGATGGTTTGCCTCAGGTGAGGAGATTATGGGATATGTAAGTTTCGACGGCGACGAGGTTGCCATCGGAACCAATCTTTTGTTTAACACCGAGACTGTGGAGGATTTGGTTGTTGCCTGTGAAATCGGAAACGAGCCCGCCCTGGCGGAGACACCTTCAGTAGCCCATGTTCAGGCGGGGGCAACTCTTATCCTTAATCCCCAGGCAACGGCTGAAATCGTTGGAAGAACGGAGTTTAGAAGAAATACAGTGGCTTCACTGTCCGGCCGTCTGACTTGTGGATATGTAAGTGCCGGAGCAGGCTTTGGCGAGTCCACCACAGACTATGTTTACGGCGGTCAGAGACTTATTGGAGAGTGCGGCGATATTCTTGCCGAGAGCGAGCTGTACGGGTATGGCGCTCTTGTTTCAGACATTGATGTGGAGAGGATTGCCGCTGAGAGAATTCGCTCTTCGGTTTTCGATGCTTTTGAAGATGACGACTATTTGAGATTACCTTTCTATATAAAGAGTGAAGATACACTTCTTGACAGATTCTACTCGAAGACGCCCTTCATTCCCTGCCCTACATGTGTAAGGGGAGATCGCATGAAGGAAATCTTTGACATTCAGTGCATGGGACTTAGAAAGAGATGCTTAAGTGCGGGAGTTAAGAAGCTTCTAATCGGCATTTCCGGCGGTCTTGATTCAACTCTGGCTTTCCTTGTGGCAATTCACACTGCTGATTTACTCGGGCTTTCAAGAGAAGATGTTATAGCCGTTACCATGCCCTGCTTTGGAACCAGTGAGAGAACCCATGACAATGCAATTAAGCTTTGTGAGAGCCTGGGAGCAACCTTTAAGGAAGTAAACATAAAGGATTCCGTGCTTTCACACTTTAAGGATATAGATCAGCCCTTCGAGAAACATGATGCGGCCTTCGAGAATGCCCAGGCCAGGGAACGTACTCAGGTTCTTATGGATATGGCCAACCAGTGCGGCGGACTTGTTGTGGGAACCGGAGATTTGTCGGAGCTGGCTCTAGGCTGGGCTACCTACAATGGGGACCACATGTCCATGTACTGTGTAAACGGCGATATCAGTAAGACCACCGTTCGTGCCATTGTTAAGTGGTATGCGGAAATGTGCGACTCAGAGAATCTGGCAGCAGTTTTGCAGGATATTATCGACACGCCTGTATCGCCGGAACTCTTACCTCCTTCGGAAGGTGAGATTTCACAGAAGACGGAGGAGTTGCTCGGACCTTATGAGCTTCATGACTTTTTCTTATATTACACGGTGCGCTTTGGCTTCACACCTGCAAAGATTAAGTATCTTGCCCGAGTGGCCTTTAAGGAAGAGTACGACGAAGCCTTGATAGAGAAGTGCCTCGGCACATTCCTTAAGCGCTTCCGTACCCAGCAGTTTAAGCGCTCCTGCCTGCCTGACGGCCCCGCCGTCGGTACCGTAGGCCTCTCCCCCAGAGGCGGCTTCATGATGCCCTCCGACGCCGGGGACTGGACGAAATAGGGTGACAGGCAGCTTTTGGGCATCGATAAATGAAAATAGAATTATCTCGATGCATTTATAATTCTTCTTGTATGTATTGAGCATCATTCATGTTTATAAAGGGGAAGGCTAAGTGACGAAGGGGATTGCTTTAGATAGAAAATGTGATATAATATATGCATAAAAGGTGCCACCGATAGACGGCTGGTCCCGTTATATGTTAGGTTTTTAGCAACCGTCACATATTAGGGTATGTGGCGGTTATTTCTTTGCCTTGGAATTGTGCTTACCATGCGTGTACCCAAGGCTATAAAAAGTCGCGCATAGCGCGAGAACAGCAATTAGATCACTGATAGTTAGCATATTCAAGTCCCTCCATTTTATATTTCCCGATGAGGGATTTCTATATAAACAGAGGTCTCAGTCCTCTGACAAAGGACCAACCGCCTACCGTTATGGTGGCAACCAATATAATTGTAGCAAACATAAGTTCGAAAATCAAGTACACAGTAATTCATTTCTGCTTGTCTATATGGTATCTGCCATGCGAAATGAGTCAACCCTGCGAAGCACCGTTTCGCGGCTTTGGGGTTGACTCATTTCACATAGGCAGATAAAATCGTCATCAAGCAGGAATGAATTAGTGGGCTGTGACTTACAGCCAAATGGTAGGGGGAAAGAAGGGTGAGATACAATGAATAAACCACAAATGATTATTTTTGACTACGGACAGACACTTGTGGCGGAAGAACCTTTTGACAGAATAAAAGGAACTGCTGCTGTTATGCAGTATGCTGTAGAAAACAAATATAACCTTACGCCTGAACAGATTCAACAGGAAGCCGATGCTATAAATCAGGAACTTAAACGATTTGACCCTGCTACGAGGGCTAAGAATACTGTAGAAATACCAAATCATATGTTTACAGGATATTTATATGAATATCTTGGTATAAAGATTGACTTGTCGGCAGAGGAAATTGATCGCATATTCTGGGATGCTGCATCGCCGGGGAAACCCACAGAGGGGCTGCCGGAGTTTCTTGAGTATCTTTATGACAATCAAATAAGAGCCGCGGTGCTTAGCAATATTTCATATGCGGGCTCTGTTGTATCAGAACGCATCAATCGTCTTCTTCCTGATAATCATTTTGAATTTATTTTGGCTACCAGCGAGTATCTTTTCAGAAAGCCTCATAATAGAATTTTTGATCTTGCGTTGAAAAAAGCGGGGTTGAAGCCTAAGGATGTGTGGTATATCGGTGATAATTATGCTTGCGACGTGGTGGGCGCAAGAAATGCAGGCTTATTTCCTGTATGGTATAAAGGCGCGGTGGATTTTGAGCAACCAGATTTCAAAGGTGTACTGACTATAACGAATTGGAAAGAATTAAAAAAATATATAAACACCCCTTGACATTCTCTCAGGGGGTGTTATACTTTACTTGAACATATGAATAGTTGTTCATATGTTAAAACAAATCAAACATGGTGATAACAAAGCAACAAAGCCATGAACGAAAGGTAATATCAACAAAACATATTAGGCTAAATGAAAGGATAGATGAAACTATGAAGAAGACTTACAAGATTGACGTTGACTGTGCTAACTGTGCAGAGAAGATGCAGGAAGCTGCAAGAAAGACCAAAGGTGTAAAGGATGCAGTTGTTAACTTCATGGCACTTAAGATGAACGTTGAGTTTGAAGAGGGCGCTGACGAGAAGACAGTTATGGCAGACGTTCTTAAGAATTGTAAGAAAGTAGAGGATGATTGCGAAATCTTCATGTAAGAGGTAGCGATATGAGCAAGAAGCAAAAGAAATCATTAATAAAAATATTGGTTGCAGGGGCACTTGCCCTTGCAGTCAATTTAATTCCATATGAGGGGCTGCTTGAAGGTGCACCGGAAATTGCGGTGAAACTTGTTAAGGCGGTCCTTAATCTTATCCCATATCTGATCGTTGGATATGAAACCATTAAGAAGGCAGTCAGAGGAATTATGAAGAAGCAGGTCTTCGACGAGCATTTCTTAATGGCGGTTGCCACGGTGGGTGCCTTCGCCCTGGGGGAATACTCCGAAGCTGTGGCAGTTATGCTTTTCTACCAGATTGGTGAGCTGTTTGAAAGCTACGCAGTCGGCAAAAGCAGAAGAAACATCTCAAATCTTATGGATATAAGACCCGATTACGCCAATGTTTTGGAGAACGGTGAACTTGTGAAAAAGGATCCCGACGAAGTGGCAATCGGAAGTTTGATAAAGATTCTTCCCGGTGAAAAGGTTCCCATTGACGGAATCATCACTGAGGGAAACTCCACTCTTGATACTTCAGCCCTTACGGGAGAAAGCGTTCCAAGAGAAGCCCTTGAAGGCGACGAAATCATCAGCGGATGCATTAACCTAACAGGTGTTATTACAGTAAAAACCACCAAGGAATTTGGCGAATCCACTGTTTCAAAGATTCTGGAGCTTGTGGAGAATGCCAGCTCAAGAAAGTCCAAATCAGAGGCTTTCATTTCAAAGTTTGCCAAGGTTTACACCCCAATTGTCTGTTATGCAGCCCTGGCCCTTGCCATCCTTCCTCCTATTGTTTTAATGATAATGGGCCGGGATGCAAACTGGGGTGAATGGATTTACAGAGCTTTATCATTCCTGGTAATCAGCTGTCCTTGTGCATTGGTAATCAGCATTCCCCTTAGCTTCTTTGGAGGTATCGGCGGAGCCAGCAGAGAAGGCGTCCTTGTAAAAGGGTCCAACTACTTGGAGGCTCTTGCCAATGTAAAATATGTGGTTTTTGATAAGACCGGTACACTTACAAAGGGTGTATTCAAGGTAACTGACGCTGTTCCCATGAAGGATTGGGTAGAAAAGAGCGAGCTTATAAGAATGGCTGCGGGAGCCGAGGTTTATTCCTCTCACCCCATAGCATTAAGTCTTATCGATGCCTGCGACGTTAAACCCAGCCAGGAAGATACCAAAGATGTCAAAGAAATTCCCGGTCACGGCCTTGAAGCAGTGGTTAAGGGTGACAAAATCGCTGCGGGAAATGCTAAGCTCATGAAGTCCATGAATTTAAGCGTTCCCGATATATCTGAGGCAGGTACAATCGTTCACGTAGCCAAGAACGGCGAGTACGTTGGTTATGTTATAATCAGTGATGAGATTAAAGAAGGTTCTGCCGAGGGAATCGACGGCCTTAAGAAAACCGGCGTAAGCAAGAGCGTAATGCTTACAGGTGACGCCAAGAAAGCCGCAGATGCTGTGGCAAAGAAGCTTGGAATTACCGAATACCACGCAGAACTTCTTCCCGAAGACAAGGTTAACAAGGTTGAGGAACTCTTATCAAATAAGGGCGAGAACGAAATCTTAGCCTTCGTCGGAGACGGAATTAACGATGCTCCCGTACTTTCAAGAGCGGATGTGGGAATTGCCATGGGCGCCATGGGTAGCGATGCGGCAATTGAGGCTGCAGACGTTGTTCTTATGGATGATGATCCCAGGAAGATTTCCAAGGCCATCAGAATCGCCAGAAAGTGCATGAGAATCGTTTATGAGAATATCTGGCTTGCCATCGGAATCAAGGTTGTCTGCCTTATCTTAAGCGCCTTGGGTATTGCCAACATGTGGCTTGCGATTTTTGCAGATGTAGGAGTTATGGTTCTGGCAGTATTAAATGCCATCAGAGCCTTGAATGTTAAGAGGGTATAAAAATGTCAAAAGCAAACAAAACCATGCCGAATGAAACGGAACTTTACGATCTTGCCGATCTTTTTAAGGTTTTCGGAGATTCCACCAGATTAAAGATACTTTTCGTGCTTTTTGAAGGAGAATCCTCCGTGGGGGATCTGGCTACGTCACTTAATATGACCCAGTCAGCCATTTCCCACCAGCTCAAAATCCTTAAGGTAAATAAACTGGTAAACTCAAGAAGAGACGGAAAACTGATTTTCTACTCTCTTGCGGATGAGCATGTAAGAAGCATCATCGCTCAGGGAAGAGAGCATATCGAGGAGTAATTTGTATGAAAGAATATGACGTTACAGGTATGGCCTGTGCCGCATGCGTCGCCCGAGTTGAGAAGGCCGTCAACGGTGTATCCGGGGTAAACACGTGCAGCGTCAGCCTCCTTACAAACTCTCTGGGAGTTGAAGGAGACGTAAGTGATGAAGAGATAATTAAAGCAGTTGAGGAGGCAGGCTACAAGGCCTGCCTTCACGTGGATAAACCCATAAGCCTTGAAACAGAAGAAAAACCCGCCAAATCAGAGACAAGAGTCATGATGGAACGGCTTTTCATCTCCCTGGGGCTTCTTCTGATTCTCATGTATTTTTCCATGGGAGTCATGATGTTTAATTTCCCGGTTCCTGCGGCTTTGGCCCACGGGACTTTGGCTCACGAGCTGGTTCAGATTGTGCTTTGCCTGGCCATTATGATTATCCACAGAAGATTTTTCATAAGCGGGTTTAAAAGCGCAAGACACCTGGCCCCAAACATGGATACGCTGGTGGCCATGGGCAGCGGAATTTCCTTTGCGTACAGCCTGATTCTTGTGATATTTGGGATTGAGGGTGAGGTATACTTCGAGTCTGCCGCAATGATTCTTGTGCTTATTAGCGTTGGTAAAACCTTAGAAAGCTACTCTAAAGGAAGGACCACCGATGCCTTAAAGAGTTTAATTGCCATGTCTCCAAAGACCGCACACGTTATAAGGGACGGAGAAGAACTTACCGTTGCGGCAGATGTTGTAAGGCGCGGCGAAATCTTTATTGTAAAGCCCGGAGAGAGCATCCCGGTTGACGGTATCGTAAAAGAGGGAACAAGCTCTGTTAACGAGTCCTCCCTGACAGGCGAGAGCATGCCCGTCACCAAATCTATGGGTGACAGTGTTTCGGCAGCCACGATTAATCAGCTGGGGACAATTACATGCGAAGCCACAGCAGTAGGAAATGACACTGTTTTTGCCGGAATAATCAAAATGGTCCGGGAGGTATCCGCCACAAAGGCGCCTATACAGCGATTGGCTGATAAAGTAGCGGGTGTTTTCGTTCCGGTGGTTATAGGAATTGCAGCCCTAACTTTCACAGCCTGGATGATAGGCGGTGCTGAGATAGGATACGCTTTGACCAGAGCCATCACAGTCCTTGTCATAAGCTGCCCCTGTTCTTTGGGACTTGCCACCCCTGTTGCAATAATGGTTGGCAACGGCATGGGAGCCAAGAGAGGAATTTTGTTCAAAACAGCAGCCGCTCTTGAAATGGCAGGACGAATTGATGTGGTTGCTCTTGATAAGACAGGTACCGTAACCAAGGGAGAACCTGCGGTTACAGATATTTACGTGAATGAAAAAGACACAGACAGGGACATTTTCCTGGCAGTTGCGAAGGCTCTTGAAAAAAGAAGCGAGCATCCCCTTGCCACGGCAGTCCTTTCATATATCGGAGACATGGAAGCTCCTGATGTAACGGGCTTTGAGGCCATTCCCGGAAAGGGACTTAAGGGCCTTATCCATGACGACGACGCCGGGGTAGATATTGAAGTTTATGCGGGAAGTGCCGCCTACATAGGGGAGATTCTGGAAATTGAACCTGAGGCTTTGAAGTTTATAGAGGAAATGCAAAGGGAGGGAAAGACTCTCCTTGTATTTGCCACATCTGATTTCCTTCTCGGAGCCATGGCCTGCGAGGATCCCATTAAGGAAGATTCCGCTGAAGCCATCAGAGAGTTAAATGACATTGGTGTCAGAACCGTTATGCTTACAGGAGATAACGAAGGCACCGCGAGAATCATTGCGGACAGAGCAGGAATCAAGGAAATAAAGGCCGGCCTCTTACCCGGAGACAAATCAGGAGCGGTTGCTTCCCTGCAGGAGAAACATGACAAGCATGTCACAAAAGTTGCCATGGTGGGAGATGGAATTAACGATTCTCCTGCGCTTAAAGCCGCCGATCTTGGAATGGCGGTAAAGAGCGGAACCGATATAGCAATGGATGCTGCGGATGTTGTTCTTATGAACAATTCTCTTAAGCAGATTGTCACAGCCATCAAGCTTGGCCGTGCCACCATGACAAATATAAAGGAGAACCTTTTCTGGGCTTTCTTCTATAACTGTATAGGAATTCCTTTGGCTGCCGGCGTTCTGATTCCTCATTTCGGAATTGAACTTCCTCCCATGTTTGGAGCCGCTGCCATGAGTCTGTCCAGCTTCTGCGTCTGCATGAACGCTCTCCGCCTTAACCTGAAGAAAATCTGATTGCACATCGGCCCGACCAATACAACGTGCCCGACATTTTGTAAAATATACTTGACAAAATGTCGGGCACGTTGTATTGTATCATCGTAAGCTTACAGACGGGGATGTATAAAACACATAATTAATTCCGAAAAGAGGAGAGAACATGATAGAGATCAATGGACTTACTAAGATATACAAGCTTAGTGCCAAGAAGAAGAAAGAGTTAAAGACCAACAAGAATGTCAAGATTGCTGTCAACGATTTATCTCTTGTGGCTGAGGACGGACAGATAACTGTTCTCCTGGGACCCAACGGTGCAGGCAAGACCACAACACTTCGTAATGTATCTACCTTGCTTACCCCCACCAAGGGATACATTAAGGTAAACGGTCACGACACAGTGAAGGAAGCTCAGAAGGTAAGAGATTCCATCTGTTTCTTGACCAATGAGATAAAGCTTGACGAGCACTTTACCGTAGATTATCTTTTTACATTTTTCGGAAGGATCAAGAATCTTGACGACGCCACCATCGAGAAGCGTAAGAAGGAACTATTCGAAACCTTCGATATGAGCGATTTCAAGGACAAGAGAATCGAGGAGCTTTCAACAGGTATGAAGCAGAAGGCTTCCATCGTAGTTAACCTTGTTAACGATCCCGAGGTGGTAATCTTCGATGAGCCCACATCCGGCCTTGATATCGTAACCGCCAGAAGCGTGCTTGACTACCTTAAGAAGCTTAGAAATGAGGGCAAAACCGTCATTGTCTCCACTCACATCATGAGTGAAGCTGAGAAGCTGGCTGACAAGGTGGCAATGATTATCGGAGGCCGCAAGGTTATTGAGGGAACCATTCCAGAAATCCTTGCTAAGACCCAGACTGCTGACCTTGAGGATGCATTCTTTAAGCTTTATATGGAGAACAACTGCTCCGAGAAGGGGGATAAAGATGAATAAAATAGCTTTAATTGTAAGAAAAGAATTATACAGAGTTTTTGGTGACAAGAAGATGATTATGGGTCTTTATGTAATTCCTGTAATTGTTACCGTAGCAATTTATGTCCTGATTGGTAAAATGACAAGTGTTATGACACAGGATATTGAAGAACACACAAGCCTTGTTACCATAGCCAACGCAACAGATGACTTTAAAGACGCTGTTGAGAACAGCGGTTTTTCCCAGAATGCACAGATTAACTATATCGATGATGCAACCTACGCCGATAAGAAGGCATCCCTTGACGAGGAAGTCAAGAATTCCGACATGGACCTGGTGGTTTGTCTGTCTGCTGATTTTGCGGAAATTGCCGATGAATATGCAGCCGGCGGAAGCGTAATGCCCGGTATGGATATTTACTATAACGATACCAATAACTACTCAAGCAAAGCATATTCCGTATTCAACAATACTGTGCTTGAAACCTATAAGAACAGCCTTTTGACCGAGCGTTACGGTGATGTGGATTATCTCAGCGTTTTCAATATCAATACGGAGAACATCTGCAAGGAATCCATGGCCAATACCCAGTTCATCAGAATGATGCTTCCTTATATGGTAATCATGCTTCTCTTTGCCGGAGTAATGAGCGTCGGAGTAGACGCAATTGCAGGTGAGAAAGAGCGTGGAACTTTGGCAAGCATGCTTATTTCCCCCGTTAAAAGAAGCGAGATTGCAGCAGGCAAGCTTATTGGTATGGCAATCTTATCATCTATTTCTGCCGTAGTTACTACCGCATCCATGGTTTTGGCTTTTGCCTTCATGGGAAGCGATTCCACCCTTTCGGGCATCGGATTCGGAGGAGTTTCCTTCAGTGCACTTCAGATTGTGGAGCTTCTTCTCATTATGCTTGCCCTTGTGCTTTTCTATGTAAGCCTTGTGGCTCTTGTGGCCGTATATTCAGGAAATACCAAGACAGCAAGCTCAGCTATATCACCTATTTATCTGGTGATTATTGCTCTTGGCATGGTAACCATGTTCAGAACAGGAACCGACACACCTACATATCTTTACGCTGTTCCTGTATACGGCAATGCTCTTGCAGTGGGAGATGTTTGCTCCGGTGAGCTTACTCTTGTAAACTTCCTTGTAAGCTTTGTGGGCACCACAGCATTCGCAGGCATTATCACAGCCCTTGTTACCAAGGCTTTCAACAACGAGAAACTTATGTTCAACGCCTAGAACATAATATGATATAATCAATGTGACAATTGGGGCCTGTCCCCAACTGTCACATTCTTTATGTAAAGGATATTTTGAATGAGATTTTTAATAACAAATGATGATGGAATAATGGCTCACGGAATTGCGAGGTTAGCGGAGGCGGCCAAGAAATTCGGAGAGGTGTGGGTGGTGGCACCTGCCCATCAAAGAAGCGCTGCAAGCCACTCGGTTACGCTGAGAGAGCCACTTGACGTATATCCTGTACCTGACTTTCCTGTGGAGGGAGTCAGGGCTTTTTCATGCTCGGGGATGCCTACGGACTGCGTGAGAGTGGGAAGCCTTAACGTTATGCCGGCGCTGCCTGACGTGGTGTTATCCGGAATCAATCTGGGCTTTAACCTTGCTGCGGACATTCAGTATTCCGCCACAGCGGGAGCGGCTTTTGAGGCGGCTTTTCAGGGCTATCACGCCATTGCGGTTTCTGAGGGCTTCGACGAGCCCCACGAGGTGACGGACCACTATCTGGAGGAAATCCTTGAGAAGCTCATCCACACACCCCTTCCCGCAGGCCACATCCATAACGTCAACTTCCCTCAGTGCAAGCTTTCCGAGTGCAAGGGAATTCTGTGGGACCGAACCGTATCACCCAATATGTACTACAAGGATCACTACAACGTTATCGAGGAACTTCCAAACGGCGGCATCCGCTACATGATTGAGGGGGTTCCCAGACTTATCGCCGAGGAGGGCAGCGACTTCAGAGCAATTCTCGACAACTACGTTTCCGTCGGCGTTGTCAATAATATTGGATACTAGGAAAAAGCGCATGTATCTCATGCGCTTTTATTAAAAGTTTATAAACTGGACCTTGATAGAAAAAAATATGCTATAATATCAAAGCATGCATTTAGGGAAACCAATTTGGAGAGGTTATGTATATGGAAAGAAATGAAATCAGAGCAATGATGGAGAAGGCTTACAGGGATAACTTCGGTGAGGAAGCTCCCAAGGAGTGGTATTTCGCTCCGGGCAGAGTTAACCTTATCGGTGAGCACACCGACTACAACGGCGGACATGTTTTCCCCTGTGCATTAACCATCGGAACCTACGGAATGATTAAGAAAAGAGCGGACAGAACCTTAAGATTCTTCTCCGTTAACTTCCCTGACAAGGGTGTGGTTGTAACATCTTTGGATGAACTTAATCCTAAGTCCGAAGAGGGCTGGACTGCATATCCCAAGGGAGTGTTCTGGACATTCATTTTAAATAAATATGAGATAAATCAGGGAGCCGACATTTTAATCTGGGGAGATATTCCTGCAGGAAGCGGCCTTTCATCATCTGCATCCGTTGAGGTTCTCACCGGAACCATGATTAGAGATACCTACGGTTTTACCAATGTAACCGGAGTGGACCTTGCAAAATTCGGTCAGTATTCGGAGAATAACTATAACGGCCTTAGCTGCGGCATCATGGACCAGTTTGCATCTGCCATGGGCAAGAAGGACTGCGCGATTTTCCTTGATACAAATACTTTGGAGTATGAGCATGCGCCGGTTAAGCTTTCTGATGCCAAGATTGTCATCACCAACTCAAAGGTTAAGCACAGCCTTGTAACCAGCGCCTATAACGACAGAAGAAGAGAGTGCGAGGAGGCCTTAAAGGACCTTCAGAAAGTGGTTGATATTAAGACTCTCGGAGATTTGACAGAGGAAGAGTTCGAGGCCCACAAGGACGCAATCCGGGATGAGATAAATAAGAAGCGTGCAAAACACGCAGTTTACGAGAACAGAAGAACCATCAAGGCTGTGGAGGCTTTGAAGGCCAATGACATAGAAACATTCGGAAAGCTTATGAACGCCTCCCATGTATCATTAAGGGACGACTATGAGGTTTCCTGTAAAGAGTGCGACCTTTTGACGGAACTTGCCTGGAAGCAGCCCGGGGTTATCGGCTCAAGAATCACAGGCGGCGGCTTCGGAGGCTGTACGGTAAGTATTGTGAAGAATGAAGCGGTTGAAGCTTTTATCAAGGCTATCGATGAACCCTATGAGAAGGAAACAGGCTATAAGGCTGAGTTCTACATTGTGGACATCGGTGACGGAGCATCCCGCATTTAAATTTTTATAGAAACGAAGGTAGTTGTATCATGCCCGTAATGGATGAATTTAAGGAAGAAAGAGAATCCATAAAGAATAAGAGCTTCAGGGAGAAGCTTGACTATTTCTGGTACTATTACAAGGTGCACACAATCGTGGGCATCTTTGTTTTGATTCTTGCTATCGTGTTTATAAGGGATGCGGTAAACAAGAAGGATTACGCATATTACTGCGTGTTCTTAAACAGCTTTTCCATGGATGCGGAAACCGGGTTTATGGATGAGTTTGCGAAGACCACAGACGTGGACCTTGATAAGTTCGAAGTGCGCCTCGACGATACCACAAGGTTTTCGCTGGATGGCTATGACCAGACTTCCATGGCAATGGTTCAAAGATTTGTTGCCATGATTTATGCAGGGGACATTGACAATGCGGTGATGGAGAAGAGCTTATTCACCAATTATGCCAAGAATGAAACATTCATGGATCTTCGCCAGGTTCTGACTCCTGAGCAGATTGAGAAGTATAAGGATCACTTCTATTACATTGACAGGGCTGAGTTTGACGCCGCAGAAGAGGCGGATTTCGGCGAAATAGCCGAGTCCAATGCACCGGTTCTTAAAGAGGATACGGTGGACAGAAAGAATCCCGAAGCCATGAAAGACCCCATTCCCGTGGGCATTTTTATAGAAGATGATTTACGTGGTAAAATCACTGAATACGGTTTCTACCCTGAGGATGAAGTTATAGTATTCGGATTTCTTACAGAAACACATGCAGATTTAGGACGTCAGTTTTTGGACTGGCTTACAGATTGAGAGGTTTTATAGATGGTATACGAAAACATCCTGGCGGCTATGGGACACACACCCCTGATTCGCCTGAATCATATGACGGAGGCTGACAGCGCAGAGGTCCTTGTGAAGTTTGAAGGCCTTAATGTAGGTGGTTCTATCAAAACCAGAACGGCCTACAACATGATTCTGGACGCAGAGAAGAAAGGCCTTATAAACAAGGACACCGTCATTGTTGAACCCACCAGTGGAAATCAGGGCATCGGACTTGCCCTTATCGGTGCGGTGAGAGGCTACAAAACAGTGATTATCATGCCTGATTCCGTATCTGAGGAGCGTCATAAGCTTGTAAGACACTACGGGGCAGAGGTGATTCTCATTCACGATGCGGGAAACATCGGAGACTGCATTGATGAATGTGTAAAAACTGCCGAGAGGATGGCCAAGGAGGACCCCAATGTCTTCATCCCGCAGCAGTTTGAAAATCCTGCAAACCCTCAGGTTCATAAGATTTCCACAGCCCTTGAAATCTTAGAGGACGTTAACGGACCCATACATGGATTCTGCTCAGGTTTTGGTACCGGCGGAACCTTAAGCGGCATCGGCGAAGTGTTAAAGGAGAAGAATCCTGATATTACAATCTGGGCAGTAGAGCCTGAGAATGCGGCAATTCTTTCAGGCGGAAGCATCGGAACCCACCTTCAGATGGGAATCGGTGACGGACTTATTCCCGGAAACTTAAACACTTCCATATATGAAGACATTTATATCGTATCGGACGATGAAGCCTTGCAGACCGCAAAGGATCTGGCCTCAAAGGAAGGCATCATGTGCGGCATTTCCAGCGGAACCAATGTTGCGGCTGCCTTAAAGCTTGCAAAGAAACTTGGAAAAGGCAAAACTGTTGTCACCGTTCTTCCCGACACTGCGGAAAGATATTTTTCCACTCCTTTGTTTGATGAGTGATTTTAACGGAGAAATTTACGTTTTTTCCATAAAGGTTGAGCATATTTACACCTTTACGAAGCCAATTAATTGTGATTTAATATAAAGTAACATTTAGGAGAACATCAATGAGCGAAACCTATGTAGAATGCCTGGTTGGTCGTAAACCATCCATTATCTTAACAATTTGTCAGTGGATTCTCACAATCGTCGCAGGACTCGGAATTTTATATGGACTGGTGGCATCCCCGATAATCTTCATTGTCGGTGTTGTTTTCGGCGTGGGCGCATTTTTCGTTAAGAGAAATGCAAACCTTGAGTTCGAGTATCTATACCTCGACAAGGAAATCACCGTTGACAAGATAATGGACAAGAGCAAGCGTAAAAGAGTTGCGAAGTACGATGTTGAAGGAATCGAAATCATTGCGCCCGTTAACTCCCACGAGCTTGACAGCTACAACAACAGACAGGTAAAGGTTAAAGATTACAGCACAGGTATTGTTGACGTACCTGACACCCGCTATGCAATGTTTTACAAGGGCGAAGAGAAGGTTATCTTTAATCCTTCCGGCGAGCTTCTCAATGCAATTAAGACAGTTGCGCCCAGAAAAGTCTTTTTATATTAACTATTGTGCATAAACTTCCCGACCTGATGGCCAGGAAGTTTTATTTATACCTATATTGGAAGCAATCACTTGCTTCTACAATTCGAAAAAATATACAGGAGGAGAAAAATGGGTCAGATTATCGGCGAAGGCATCACATTCGATGACGTGCTTCTGGTTCCGGGCTACTCACAGGTTGTTCCCAATGAAGTTGACTTGCATACACATCTTACCAAGTCAATCGTATTGAACATTCCACTTATGAGTGCAGGCATGGATACCGTTACAGAGCACCGCATGGCAATTGCCATGGCAAGACAGGGTGGAATCGGTATTATCCACAAGAATATGTCAATCGAAGCACAGGCAGAGGAGGTTGACAAGGTTAAACGTTCCGAAAACGGAGTAATTACAGATCCCTTCTCGCTTTCACCTGAGCATACTTTGAAGGATGCCGACGAGTTAATGGGTAAATTCCGAATTTCCGGTGTTCCCATCACCGAAGGCAAGAAACTGGTAGGTATCATCACCAACCGAGATCTTAAATTCGAAACAGATTTTTCCAAGAAAATCAAAGAGTCCATGACAAGCGAAGGGCTTATCACGGCAAAAGAAGGAGTTACATTGGAGGAGGCAAAGCTCATCCTTGCCAAGGCAAGAAAAGAGAAGCTCCCCATTGTTGATGATGATTTTAACTTAAAGGGTCTTATCACCATCAAAGATATAGAGAAGACCATTAAATATCCTCTTTCCGCTAAGGATTCCCAGGGAAGACTTCTCTGCGGAGCTGCAGTGGGAATCACAGCCAACTGCCTTGAAAGAGTTGCAGCACTTGTTGCAGCAAAGGTAGACGTAATAGTTCTTGATTCCGCACACGGACATTCACAGAACGTTCTTAACTGCGTGAAGATGATCAAGAAAGAATATCCCGACCTTCCCGTTATCGCAGGTAACGTGGCAACGGCAGAGGGAACAAGGGCACTTATTGAGGCAGGTGCAGACGCAGTCAAAGTCGGCATCGGTCCCGGATCCATCTGTACAACCCGTGTTGTTGCAGGTATAGGTGTTCCTCAGATAACGGCCGTTATGGATTGCTACAGCGTGGCAAAAGAGTACGGAATCCCCATTATTGCCGATGGTGGTATCAAGTACTCGGGCGACATTACAAAGGCCATTGCCGCCGGCGGAAATGTCTGCATGATGGGTTCAATGTTTGCGGGATGTGACGAATCTCCCGGAGACTACGAGTTATATCAGGGAAGAAAATATAAGGTTTATCGTGGAATGGGTTCCATTGCCGCCATGGAGAACGGAAGCAAGGACAGATATTTCCAGACCAATGCCAAAAAGCTTGTTCCCGAGGGCGTCGAGGGTCGTGTGGCCTACAAGGGACTTGTGGAAGATACGGTATTCCAGCTTCTTGGCGGACTTCGTTCCGGAATGGGCTACTGCGGAACAAGAACAGTGGAAGAGCTTAAAGAGAAGGGAAGATTTGTGAAGATCTCCGCTGCATCCTTAAAGGAGAGCCATCCTCATGATATTCAGATTACAAAGGAAGCTCCTAACTACAGCCCTGACGAGAGATAAACACAATATCTAGAATAGTACAATTATACCACCACTAGATACATTGTTTTATGTTGTAATATGTGATATAGTTATGGTAACTGTGGGATATTTTTTAAATCTCCCTCAGTTGCCATGATTACTGGGAGGCAAATAATAATTATATGGACTTAAGTAGGGAAGTCTTGCACTTTCAAGAAAAGTTTTGCCTGACGGCAGATCTTTTTGCACAGTGCTTCGATACCGATGGGTATCCCGTGACCGACATGAGCGGAGACGCAGATGATGTGGCTTTGCTTAAGGAACTTATTGAAGAGTCGGAAATTAAAACTTTATTGGACAGAGTGTCGGAAGGAACACTTGAAGATGTGGCAGTTGAGGAATTCAAAAGCCACGGTGTTCGCCTTGCGGCTTTGTCTGTGAGCAATGGAAACTTTAAGCAGTTTGCCTGGTTTGTGGCCGGAGTAATCGACGACGAGGCTCGTCGGTTTAAGACCCATACCACGGACAAACGCTTTTTTGATGCTTTGGACCTTTTAAGAGAGACATCTGAAAGCCTCCTCCAGAGCAGATCTGATATAGAGACAGTTAAGGAAGAAAACAGAAAGAACCTTGTTTCATACGAGGAACTTCAAAGACATTTGGAGAGAAGCGAAGCTACCACTGAGGTGGTGGGACTTCTTGACAATGATGATCCCATCGAAACACTTTTGGAGAAGGTCATCAGAATTGTTGGGCAGCATATTGGCTGCAGCAGCGTTCAGATTATTCAGACCACAGCAGGCACAGACACAATGGATGTGCTTACGGAGTGGTGTCATGAAGGTGTGGTCTCATTCTTTGACCAGACCAGAAACATTCCCTCAATGAGTTATTTATTTGGAGATAAACCGGTAGTTTTATCCTCGGATTCCCTTTCAAATTTCGAGGCCAAGGATAAGCTTGCCGAAAATGATATAAGGGCATTTATCTCCTTCCCTCTGATTATTCAGGGAAGCAAGAGAATGCACGCCACATTCCTTATGACCGGAGTCGAGAAGAACTGGCTCGTGGACGAGATTAAGTTTATTTCCGACGCAGTTAAGGTTATTCAGTCCATTCTCACAAAGAGAATCCAGAAGAATTCACTGGCAGGCTCCTATGCATCCTTAGAGACTGTTCTTGACAACGTATGCTGCGGTATTTACGTGAGAGACAGCGAAGACGGAACCATGCTTTTTGCCAACAGAATCTTCAGGAACAACTTCTCTGCTGAGCTTAAGGACGGCACCATTGACAAGCTTCTCGATGTGGGCAAGCCCATGGATGACAAGAAGGGCTCCTGCGAGTTCTCCTATGTTGAAGGCGGCATGTGGTATGACCTTTTAAGCACAAGAATTACCTGGGTAGACGGAAGAAAGGTTGATCTCTTCTCCCTCTACGATATTACAGACAAAAAGCTGTATCAGCGTCGCATTGAGCAGCAGGCTTACACCGATTTCCTGACGGGTCTTTACAACAGAATGTGCTGTGAAAGAGACCTGGCAAGACATGTTGACGAGGCCAAGAAGAACAACACAAGAGGTGCTCTTCTCTATCTTGACCTTGATGACTTCAAACACATTAACGATGGCTTGGGACATCAGTACGGCGATGTGCTCCTTAAGTCCATTTCCCACTCTCTTCAGCGTATTGAGGGAATTGAGGACACCTGTTATCGAATGGGCGGAGACGAATTTGTCGTTGTTATCTCTCCCGAAAGCTTTGATAAATTTGAGAATATCGTCATGGGAATCAAGGATATTTTCGGTAAACCCTGGTTCCTTAAGGATGCGGATTACTACTGTACTATGAGTATGGGTGTTGTTAATTTCCCTGACGACGGCGAGAATGTTCAGGACCTTATCAAGAAGGCTGATATTGCCATGTATGAGGCCAAGAAGAGCGGTAAGAACCGTGTGGCCAACTACTCTGACGGTATAGAGTCCCTTTCCAACAGGCGTCTTGACATGGAAAAGAACATGAGAGATGCCACCGCAGACGGATACAGAGAGTTTGAGGTTTACTATCAGCCCATTATCGATATCTCTGTTGATGGCACACCCTGTACGGGAGCCGAGGCCCTTATCAGATGGAACTCCGCAGAGCTTGGATTCATTGCTCCTTCGGATTTCATTCCCCTGGCAGAATACCTGGGACTTATCAATCCCATAGGAAACCATGTTTTGGAGGAGGCCTGCAGAGACTGCCGTTACTGGAATACTCACGGCAAGCCGGAATATAAGGTTAATGTGAACCTTTCGGTTGTGCAGCTTCTTCAGACAGATATATTTGAAATAGTAAGAGATATAGTTACACGCACGGAGATTAACCCCAGAAACCTTACTCTTGAGGTTACCGAGAGCCTGGCAATTAACGACATGGAGCGTATGAAGGAGATTCTTAACAAGATTAAGAGCCTTGGCGTTCGTATTGCACTTGATGATTTCGGAACAGGTTATTCCTCCCTTAACCATATCAGAGAGATTCCCTTCGATGTTATCAAGGTGGATCAGGGCTTCGTAAAAGAGCTTTCCGACGACGCTTACTCCCAGTCCTTTATCAAGATGGTTGCGGAACTTGCAAGTACCATCGGCGTAAGCATCTGTGTGGAAGGTATCGAAACAAAGGAGCAGTACAAGGTGCTTGAAGGAATGAAAGTTCGTCTTGTTCAGGGTTACTTCTTTGACAGACCCATGCCCAAGAAGAACTTCCTTAAGAAATATATTAACTCGGAGGCAGCAGTCAATTAATGGAATTACTCTCACTTGAAAAGGAATTACAAGGAAATGCATATCCCGGAAGAGGGATTGTAGTAGGCAAGTCTAAGGACGGCAAACATGCGGTTACGGCTTACTTCATCATGGGAAGAAGCGAGAACAGCAGAAACAGAGTTTTCGTGAAGGATGGAGAGGGCATCAGAACCAAGGCTTTTGATCCCGCCAAGCTTGAAGACCCCAGTCTTATCATCTATGCACCCGTCAGAGTTCTTGACAAGCGCACCATCGTTACAAACGGTGATCAGACCGATACAGTTTACGACGGACTTAAGGAGGGTAAATCCTTCGAAGAGAGTTTAAGAACCAGAGAGTTTGAGCCTGACGGTCCAAACTTCACCCCCAGGATTTCCGCACTTCTTCACAATGAGGAGGAGTTTTTCTTTGAGATGTCCATCTTAAAGAGCAACGACGGAGACCCTTCATCCTGCAACAGATATACATATTCTTATAAGAATCCCAAGGCAGGAGAGGGAAGATTCATTCATACATACATGGGAGACGGCGACCCCCTTCCCAGCTTTGAGGGCGAACCCAAGAAGGTAATCATCGACGGAGATGTTGACGTTTTTGCCGACAAGGTATGGGCAAGCTTAAATACAGACAACAAGGTGTCACTGTTCGTAAGATTCATCAATCTTGAAACGGGCGCCGTAGACACCAGAATTTACAATAAAAATAACTAAATAGCGAAGAGAGGGCTTTGGAGTGAAAGAGATTGAATTAAAATACGGATGTAACCCCAATCAGAAACCTTCCCGTATTTACCTGGAAAATGGACAGGAGCTTCCTGTTACGGTAATAAACGGCAGACCGGGATACATTAACTTTTTGGATGCTTTGAACGGTTGGCAGCTGGTTAAGGAACTTAAGGAGGCTACGGGACTCCCTGCAGCCACCTCTTTTAAACATGTATCTCCGGCAGGTGCTGCAGTAGGATTGCCTCTTACAGAGACTCTGGCACGCATCTATTGGGTGGACGATCTGGGTGAGTTATCACCTTTGGCATGCGCATATGCAAGAGCCAGAGGAGCTGACAGAATGTCCTCCTTCGGAGATTTTATTGCGCTTTCGGACGTTTGTGACGTGGATACCGCAAGACTCATCAAAAGAGAGGTATCAGACGGCGTAATTGCTCCCGGATATACGGATGAAGCATTGGCACTTCTCAAGGAGAAGAAGAAAGGCGCTTACAACGTAATTCAGATAGACCCCACCTATGTTCCCGACCCTGTTGAGAGAAAGCAGGTTTACGGTGTGACATTTGAGCAGGGCAGAAATGAACTTAAGATAGATGACGCTATTTTCTCAAACATTGTTACCAAAAATAAGGACATTCCCGCGTCAGCCCTTATTGACATGAAGATAGCCATGATTACTCTTAAGTACACTCAGTCCAACTCGGTTTGCTACTGTCTTGGCGGCCAGGCCATCGGTATCGGTGCAGGCCAGCAGTCAAGAATTCACTGTACAAGACTTGCAGGAAGCAAAGCCGACAACTGGTATCTTCGTCAGTCTCCCAAGGTTCTTGGCCTTGAGTTCAGAGATGATATCGGAAGAGCCGACAGAGACAATGCCATCGACGTATACATGGGCGATGAGTGCGAAGATGTCTTAAAGGACGGGGCTTGGGAGAAGATTTTCAAGACCAGACCCACTGAGTTTACCAGAGAGGAAAAGAAGGCATGGCTTTCAACTCTTAAGGGTGTGACCTGCGGTTCAGATGCATTCTTCCCCTTCTCAGACAATATCGAAAGAGCTCATAAGAGCGGTGTTGAGTATATTGCTCAGCCCGGGGGCTCAGTAAGAGATGATGTGGTAATCGATTGTGCCGACAAGTACTACATGACAATGGCATTCACCGGCATACGCCTTTTCCACCACTAAAACTTTCTTTTTTGAAATATTTGTGATAAGATATCGATACGGGTGCGGCAACGCATTCGTATTTATCGTGTGCGCAGGTTTTTGGCGCAGATTAGAGGATAGACATGGCAGAAGAAAGAAGCAGAAATTTTATTGAACAGATGATTGACAAGGACCTTTCAGAGGGCGTTTACGACCACGTTTGTACACGTTTCCCTCCGGAGCCCAACGGTTATCTTCACATAGGACATGCAAAGAGCATACTTTTAAACTACGGACTTGCCAAGGAATACGGCGGAAAGTTCAACATGCGTTTCGACGACACCAACCCCACCAAGGAGAAGATTGAGTTCGTTGAATCCATCAAGAAGGATATTGAGTGGCTCGGAGCTGATTTTGAGGACAGGCTGTTTTTCGCATCCGATTATTTTGATCAGATGTACGAAGGTGCTATTAAGCTTATAAATAAGGGAAAAGCGTATGTTTCTACCCTTAGTGCCGACGAGATTAAGGAGTACCGCGGTACCCTTACTGAGCCCGGTAAGAACGATCCCGGCAGAGACAGAAGTGTGGAGGAGAACCTTAAGCTTTTTGAAGAAATGAAGAGCGGTAAGGTTGAGGACGGAGCCATGGTGCTTCGTGCCAAGATTGATATGGCATCACCCAACATGAACATGCGTGACCCCGTTATTTATCGTGTGGCTCACATGACTCACCACAATACAGGTGACAAGTGGTGCATTTACCCCATGTACGACTATGCTCATCCCATTGAGGATGCTGTGGAGGGAATTACCAACTCCATCTGTACCCTTGAGTTTGAGGATCACAGACCTTTGTACGACTGGGTTCTTATTGAGCTTGGATATAAGGAGACTCCCGAGCAGGCTCCCAAGCAGACCGAATTTGCAAAGCTTTACCTTACAAACGTTGTAACAGGTAAGAGATATATCAAGAAACTGGTTGAGGAAGGCATAGTAGACGGCTGGGATGACCCCAGACTTGTTTCAATTGCAGCCCTTAGAAGAAGAGGTTTTACCCCTGAATCCATCAGAATGTTCGTTGAACTCTGCGGTGTCAGCAAGGCCAATTCTTCAACAGACTATGCAATGCTTGAGTACTGCATCAGAGAGGACTTAAAGATTAAGAGACCTCGTATGATGGTTGCACTTGACCCTGTTAAACTGGTTATCGACAACTATCCTGAAGGACAGACCGAAATGCTTGAGGTTCCCAATAACCTTGAGAACGAGGCACTTGGAACCCGTCAGGTTCCCTTCGGAAGAGAACTCTATATAGACAGAGAGGACTTCATGGAGGAGCCTCCCAAGAAGTACTTCAGACTTTTCCCCGGCAACGAGGTTCGTCTTATGAGCGCATACTTCGTAACCTGCACAGGCTGCGTTAAGGATGAGAATGGCAAGGTTGTTGAGGTTCACTGTACATATGATCCCGAGACCAAGTCAGGAAGCGGCTTCACAGGACGTAAAGTCAAGGGTACAATCCACTGGGTTCCCGCCAAGGAGGCCGTAAAGGTTGAATGCCGTCTCTATGAGAACATTGTTGATGAGGAGAAGGGCGTTTATAACAAGGAGGATGGAAGTCTTAACCTTAATCCCAATTCACTCACAGTTCTTACAGAGTGTATGGCCGAGCCTGAGCTTTTGAAGGCGAAACCCTATGATTCATTCCAGTTTGTACGTCAGGGCTTCTTCTGCCTTGACTGTAAGGATGCTAAGCCTGAGGAAGGCAAGCTTGTATTTAACAGGATTGTTTCACTTAAGAGTTCCTTTGTTTTACCTAAGTCAGAATAATGTGTTAAAATGATATAAGAATACAACGAAAGGGCGATTCAGCATGACAGATTTATTTTCCGGTTTATCCAGTATGGGACTTGGCAACATTGAAAAAATGGATCTTTTTGAGAAGCCGAAGGAAGTTTCGGTTGAAGGTCCCAAGAAGCCCATTGTAGTGGAAGAGAAGGATATTCTTTTTGACAAGGGATTCGAGTGCCCGGTATGTGACAGCAAGATTACTGCCAAGAACATGAAGACCGGTAAGGCTAAGATGTCCCATCAGGACATGGATTTACGTACCGTATTCGAGGGTATCGATATAACTAAATATGACGTTATTGTATGCCCTGTCTGCGGATATGCGGCCCTTACCAGATTCCATAAGCCCATGAGCCCCGGAACCGCTAAGCTCATTAAGGATAATATTTCCGTGAACTTCAGATGGGAAGAGGAGAACAAGGAGACTTACAGCTACGAATTCGCATTCAAGAGATATCAGCTTGCTCTTGCAAATGCAATGGTTCGTAAGGCTAAGGACTCCGAGAAGGCTTTCATTTGTCTTAAGACAGCATGGCTTATGAGAGGGTGGAATGAATCTTTGGATGCAACTCCCGAGAACGCTGAGATGAAGAAGCAGATTCAGGCTCAGGAGATGGCATATTTAAAGAACGCATTTGACGGATTCATGTCTGCTGTAGGAAGCGAGAGCGGTCAGATTTGCGGAATGGATGCCAACACCATCGATTATTTGCTTGCAGTTCTGGCATATGAGAATAAGCAGTTTGAGACATCGTCCAAGCTTGTGGCCAAGCTTTTGACCAACCCTTCAACACCTTCAAAGACCAAGGACAAATTAAGGGATTTAAAGGACAAACTTTTAGAAGAGCTTAAGAAATAAAATAAAGGACGAATCTCATCAGAGGTTCGTCCTTTTTGATATCTTTTCAAGCATGCCTATATAGGCTTTTACATCCTCATAAAACTCTACCGACTGGTAGCATTCCTCTCTGAAGTAGCGGTTCATAAGGCCTTCGGTGGTGAATTTAATCATTCCGAGAAGCATGTCCTTATCGGCATCCTCCACCAGGTTTGAGGGATCTATCTGCATGTAGATGGAGTCGTATAATTCGCTTAAGGCGGTGCGCTTCTCCTCGATGGCAGCCAGTGCCTCGAAAATATCCTCCTTCATACAGGATTTCAAAAACATCTGCATGTATGGATGGGAACGGATTGTAAGAAGCTTGGAAAACTCGATCTGGCGCATAATCTCGAAAAGATCGGTCAAATCCGAATCCACGTTGCTCTTTAATTCAAGAGTGGTGTATCTTGCGCTGTAATCGAAAAGAAAGGTGTAAACCCCGATTTTGCTCTCGAAATAATGAAAGAGAAGACCTTTGCTGATGCCTGCCTCCTTAACGATATCGTCTGTTGAGGCGTTTCGGTATCCGTTGAGGGCAAATACCTTCATTGCCGCGTTGATTATGCGGTCCTGCTTCTCTTTTTTGAGATCAAAAAACTTGTCATTCATGGGTTTAGGTCACCTTTCGTTGACTAAAGAAGTCGATATTTAATATACCATATGCTGAATATTGCTTGCAAGGAGTTTTGATAAAATGAAAGAAAAATTATACACCATTCCTCTTAATGATGCGGTAAATGCCAACGACGAGTGCCCATTCTGCTATATCGAGAGGAAGGCGGAGCAGGATTTACTGGACTTTACCCTGGGTTCCGGCTCTTCATACATGGAAAGTGATGTCAGAGATTTGACGGATAAATATGGTTTTTGCCGTGAACATTGGAAGAAGATGTTTGAGTACGGAAATACCCTCGGAAACGGCTGGATATTAAAGACCCACTATATGAGAACCATTGAAGCCATGAAAAAGGAATTTAAGGCTTATTCCCCTGTCAAAATAGGCTTCAAGGGAAGGGTCACCGGAGAAAATCCCGGAAACAATGTTTCTGCATGGGCAAAGGGAAGAGATAACAGCTGTTATATATGTAATCAGTTTAAGGAAGAGTTTGAAAGATACCTGGATACTTTCTTCGTCATGTACAAGAAGGACGAAGAGTTCAGGGAGAAAATCAAAAACAGCAAGGGCTTTTGCGTCTCTCACTTCGGAGATTTGTGTGAGATGGCTGAAAAGAAGATTCCCGACAAGGAGAAGGAAGCATTCTTTGGAGACATGTTTGCTCTTATGGAGTCCAACATGGACAGACTGTTTGAGGATGTTTCCTGGCTCATAGAGAAGTTCGACTATCGAAATAAGGATGCAGACTGGAAGAATTCAAAGGACGCCGTTAACCGCGGAATGCAGAAACTGAAGGGCGGTTACCCGGCTGATCCTGTATATAAAATGCAAAAATAAGGATGGTGGGGGTTAGCTATGTCAGAAGAAAAGACCATCAAAAAACTGTCCCTTGTGGGCATAGGAGGTAATATTGTACTGTCGGCCTTTAAGCTCTTTGCCGGAGCAATCGGTAAATCAAGCGCAATGGTTTCCGACGGTGTTCATTCCCTTTCGGATGTGGTCGCCACATTTATCGCCATAATAGGTGTCAAAATGGCCGGAAAGGATCCGGACAACGACCACCCCTACGGACATGAGAGATTTGAGAGTATAGCTTCAATGATTCTTGGAGTAATACTTGCTTTCGCAGGCGTTGGAATAGGCTATTCCGGAATCTCTAAGATTATAAGCGGTGAATGGAAAAACCTTGAAATTCCTACTTTTTTGCCTTTAATAGCAGCTGTTGTTTCAATAGTTGTAAAGGAGGCAATGTTCCACTATACAATGCATCATGCTAAGAGACTTAACTCGGACGCTTTTGTGGCGGATGCCTGGCACCACAGATCGGATGCCTTCTCCTCCATTGGCTCCTTCATAGGTATCGGAGCTGCAAAGCTTGGATATCCCGTTATGGATGTGATTGCGTCCACCATCATCTGCCTCTTTATTCTGAAGACCGCATATGACATTATAAACGACGCAATAAAGAAGGTTCTTGATACTTCCTGTTCTCCTGAATTTGAGAAGAAAATCAGAGAGTTCATTGAAAATGATGAGGATGTGGAAGGAATCGATCTTCTGATGACAAGACAGTTCGGAAACAAGGTGTATGTGGACTGTGAAATAGCTGTGGACAGATACAGCACCCTGCTGGATGCTCACAATGTGGCCGAGAGGGTACATGATAATCTTGAAAAGGAATTCCCGGAAATTAAGCATATAATGATTCATGTTAATCCGGGAGAAGACAGAGGATAAAGATAAATATAAAAGGGACAAGCGGATGCTTGCCCCTTTTGTTAATTCTTAATTTAATTATTCTTCGATTTCATCATCGTCATCAAAGTAAGCTGGCTCAGTTTTCTTTCTGTCATCAAAGAATTCCTCAACCTTCTCGCTGACCTTGTCAACAACGGGAGATACGGTCTCCATAGCTTTCTCAAAAGCAGGCTTTGCAGCCTCTACAGCCTTCTCAACAGCGGGCTTAGCGGCCTCAACTGCCTTGTCGATTGAAGGACCAACCTTCTCGTCAACCTTATCCATGAACTCTGTAACTTTATTTAATGAAACATAACTTCTGGATGCGGAATCTGTATCTTCATCATCGTCTAAATCATCGCTGAAATCATCATAATCGTCATCTTCATCCTCATCTAAATCGGTGAAGTTCTTGCTGTCCTTCTTGTAGAAGTGATAAGCAGCGGTGGCAGCTGCGCCAAGTAAAGCAGTTGAAAATAAAAATTTACCAAATTTAGCCATGTCTCGGTCCTCCTTAAAGAAATCTATATGATGATTTTAACTCATAATCCGCTAAATTAAAAGCAAAATATGCTATCATATATTTATAATTTTTTCTTAAGGGTAATAAGAAACAAAAGGTGTTGCGGTTATGAGTCTAAACTATATCTTCGGCGGCTCCGGATCAGGTAAAAGCCGATATATCTACAATGAAATTCTAGACAGGGCATCAAAGGAACCGGGGAAGAATTTCCTTATCGTGGTTCCCGACCAGTTTACCATGCAGACCCAGAAGGATCTGGTGACCCTATCCCCCGGAAACTGCATTATGAATATAGATATCTTAAGCTTCTCCAGGCTCACTCACAGAATATTTGAGGAGTGTGGTTTTGATAAGCGTCCCATTCTTGATGATACGGGAAAGAGCCTTGTTTTAAGAAAGCTTTCGGGCAACATAGCCGAGGACCTTACAATCCTTGGAAAGAACCTTTCCAAGCAGGGCTATATCCATGAGATTAAGAGCTCCATCTCCGAGTTCATGCAGTATGGAATCGGTAAGGAAGAGACGGATAAGCTCCTTGAAAGCTGCAAGGGGAGAGGTGCGCTTTTTTACAAGCTTAAGGACTTAAGCATTGTCTATGAGAAATTCCTTGAATACATAGAGGGTTCCTTTATCACCAAGGAGGAAACCCTTGACCTGGTGTGCGAAAGAATAGACAAGTCAAAGCTTGTGAAGGACTCAGTTATGGTATTTGACGGATTTACGGGCTTTACACCGGTTCAATATCGCCTGTTACGCAAATGCCTTAAACTGGCGGAGAAGGTATATATTACCCTTACGATTCCGGGTGACAGGGATAAGTATAATCCCTATAAGCTTCTGGGGTATGAGGATTTGTTCTACCTTTCAAGAAAGACGGTCTTTGACCTTTCAAAGATATGTGATGAAGAGGGCATAGAGGCTGGAGATGACGTTTATCTTACAGGTGATTCGAAGAGAACGGAAGGAAACCCTTGTCTTACTCACCTTGAGAAGAGCCTTTTCAGGCTGCCTGTGACCAAAAAGGAATTTAATAACACCGATGATTCGATATCGATTTATGAGTGCAGAAATCCCGAGGCTGAAGTTTCGAAGGCTGCTGAGAGAATCAGACACCTTATCAGGGAGAAGGGCTATCAGTACAGGGATATTTCCATTATCTGCGGTGATCTGGAGGATTATGCTCCTCATATTGAGGCCCAGTTTGCCCGATATGGAATTCCTGCATACATAGACAGAACCGCCCACATTGTTTTAAACCCTTTTACGGAGTATATAAAGAGCGGTATCTCAATGGTGGTCAAGAACTTTACCTATGACTCGGTATTTCACTTCTTAAGAAGCGGAATGGCCTGCCTTAGCGATGAGGAAACGGATGAGTTTGAAAACTATTGCATAAGGTTTGGAATTAAGGGTAAAAAGCAATATTCTACCGTGTTTACAAAGGCCACCAAGGATATGAGTAAGAATCCTGAGGCCTTTGACAGAATAAACGGATTAAGAAGCAGATTTATTGAATCTGTTGAGCCTTTGCTTCGCCCGGGCAAAACTGCAGGGGATTATGCCAACAACTTATATGACTTTTTGGTAGCCTCAGGATGCGCCGAAAAGCTGGCAGAATATGAGGAAGAGTTTAAGGGCATGAATGATTTGGCCAAGGCGGCTGAATACAGCCAGATTTATGGCAAAATCATGGACCTTCTGGATCAGGTAGTTAATCTCCTTGGGGATGAAGAAATGAGCCTTAAGGAATTTGGGGAAATTCTTGAGGCAGGTTTTGGAGAAATTAAGATAGGAACCATTCCCCAAAGCGTGGACAGGGTTTTGGTTGGAGATAATAAGCGAAGCCGACTTAAAGAGGTTAAAGCGCTAATCTTCCTTGGAGTAAATGACGAGTACATCCCTTCAAAGGGGGGCGGAACAGGCATTATAAGCGATTTCGACAGGGAATATCTGGCAGAATCCGGCGTTGAACTGTCTCCCGGGCCAAGAGAGCAGATGTACATCCAACGCTATTACTTATATCTGAATTTAACAAAACCCTCAGAAAAGTTGATTCTCACTTATTCCAAAACTGATGATGAGGGAAAGAGCAGGAAGCCCGCATATCTGATAAATACCGTAAAATTCCTGTTTGAAGGACTTGAGGTGGATAAAGACAGGGGATTTAGTGACGCCGGAGCTGAGACTGCAAAAAAGGGACTTGAAGCTTTGGCTGCAGGTCTTAGAAAGCTGGCTCTCGGAAGTGAAGATCAGGAAGAAGTATCAAGGATTATTGCCCTGTTAAAGATATACAGGGATCTTGGAATAGAAATAAATACAGTTGACGAATTGATAACGGCTGCATTTAAATCTTACACCTCAAATCCTTTGTCAAAAGCAGTAGCAAAGGCTATTTATGGGCAAACTGTGGTGAACAGTGTGTCCAGAATGGAGGAATTTGCCACCTGTCAATATAAGCATTTCTTAAAACACGGTTTAACAATCAAAGAAAGAGATGAGTATGATTTTGAGAGCAGAGACGTGGGAAATGTGGCTCATACCATACTTGAGGACTTCGGCAGGAAGCTTGACGAAAACAGGCTTTCATGGCTGGAATTCGACGAAGCTACAGGCGCAAGGCTTATAGATGAATGCCTAAATGACGCTGCGGCTTCCTATAACGAGACCATTCTTTACAGTAATGCAAGGAATCAATACTTTATTGAGCGTCTCAGAAGAATTATGAATCGTACGATATTTAATCTTCAGACCCAGCTTAAAAAGGGAAGATTTGTTCCGGAAAAGGCGGAGTTCTCTTTTGACGATTATGCCATGATGGGGCGAATCGACAGATTTGATATCTGTGAGGATAAAGACAGGGTATATGTAAAGATAATTGACTACAAGACAGGCTCAAAGAAGTTTGATCTTTCATCACTTTATTACGGTTTGCAGATGCAGCTTGCGGTATATATGGATGCCGCCATGAAGTATGAGAAGAGGATTCATCCGGATAAGGAAATAGTTCCAGCCGCTATGCTCTACTATAACGTCAAGGACCCTGTTGTGGAGGCTCCGGAGGGTGCAACACCTGAGGAAATCAGCAATCTTATCGATGACACGCATAGAATGACGGGTGTTGTTAATTCTGATGAGTACATAATAAGAAAACTTGATTCGGAGTTTGAGAAAAAGTCTTCTGTTATTCCCGTGGAATTTTTAAAAGGCAGTGGATTTACCAAGGCTTCATCTGTTTTTTCCAAGGAGGAAATGGATGAGATCTCCTGCTTTGTAAATAAGAAGATAAAGGAAATCGGACGAAGGATTTCCGATGGTGAGATTGAGATTAATCCCTATGTGTACGGACAGAGCGATTCCTGCAAGTATTGCGACTACAGGGGAGTCTGTGGGTATGATGAGAATCTTAAAGGATATAGGAAGAGAAACCTTAAGTCCCTGTCCAGGGAAGAGGCTATGGAACGTATAGAAAAGGAGTCTAAAGATGAGCTTTGAGTATACTCCTGACCAAAAGAAGGTTATTGAGACCAGAGGCAAGGATATTCTGGTGTCCGCTGCTGCAGGAAGCGGTAAGACAGCCGTGTTGGTTGAAAGAATTGCACAGATGGTATGTGATGAAACAAAACCTGTTGATATAGACAGGCTTCTTGTGGTGACCTTTACAAACGCCGCAGCCGGAGAGATGAGAGAAAGAATCGGAGAGGCAATTCAAAAGCGAATTGATGAGAATCCGGACTCAAAGCATCTTGCCAGACAGGCGGTGCTTCTCCACAATGCCAAAATCTGTACCTTGGACAGCTTCTGCTCAAATGTACTCAGGAATAATTTTAATGATGTTGATGCGGAACCTACCTACAGGACCCCCGATAATGCAGAGATTATCCTTATGCAACAGGATGTGCTTTCCGAAATGCTGGAAGATTGTTTTGGAGAGACTGATGAGGAAAAGAAGCGTACATTCCTTGATTGTGTAGAGTTTTTCTCTCCTGAAGTTAATGAAAACAAGTTAGAGGAGATTATTTTAAGCCTTTATAAGGTATCTCAGAGCGCCCCTTTCCCGGATAAATGGCTTAGTAAGTGGGAGAGTGAACCTATACCGGAAACCTTTGAAGAGCTTGAAAAAACTCCCTTTATGAAAAGCTTCCTTGACATTGTAAAGGAGTCCTTAGAGTACGTTTCATCTCTTTATAAGGATGCAAGAACTCTGGTAGAAAGCCCCGACGGCCCCGCAGTTTACGGTGATTTAATAGATAACGAAGCAGACGTTATCGAATCTCTTCTAAAGAAGAACAGTTACTCGGAACTTTTTAAGGCTATAGGAACCATAAGCTATGACAGGCTTCCTGCCTGTAAAGATGAAACCGTTAATCCCGATAAGAAGGAGATGGTTAAGAGTCTTAGGGAAAGTGCCAAGAAGCAGATTAAAACTCTTACAGAAAAATACTTAAAGACCTCTGAGGATGTTCTTTTATACAGGGAGCAGACCTGCATGAAGGCCATCAGAGGAATGATTGGCCTTGCAAGGATGTTTACAGAGCGTTACGAGGCCTATAAGAAGGACAGAAACATCATGGAGTTTTCCGATGTGGCCCATGCTGCTCTTAAAATTCTCGTATCGGGTATCGATGAAAAGGGTGATCCCATCCCTACGGCTACAGCCATTGAACTTTCGTCAAAGTTTGATGAGATTCTGGTGGATGAGTATCAGGACACCAACTACATTCAGGAATATATCTTAAGGGCGCTTTCAAAGGATAAGGATAAGAATCACCTTTTCATGGTTGGTGATGTTAAGCAGAGCATTTATAAATTCAGAAAAGCCCGTCCTGAATTATTTATAGAAAAATATGATTCCTTCAAGGAAGGGGGCCACGATAAGGAGCGAATCGACCTGCAAAAGAACTTCAGAAGCCGTGGGGAAGTGCTTAAAATAACGAACGATATTTTCTCGAGAATAATGGACAGAAGTTACGGTGGAATAGACTATGACGAAGAAGCTTCTTTAAACGAAGGGGCTAAATACCAGGAGTCTAAGGACGTTACTCCGGAGTTTCTCATTACCTGCCCGGATGAGGAATCGGATAAGGACGTAAGGGAAGTTGAGGCTGAACTTATTGCTGACAAGATCTTATCCATGGTTGGAAAGTTCAAGGTCTGGGATAAGAATGAAGAGGTTATGCGTCCATGTAAATATAAGGACATAGTTATTCTCTTCAGAAAAGCTGACTGGGGTAATATTCTCTCCCCCATCTTTGAGGAGAAAGGTATTCCTCTCTATGCGGAAAACACAGTAGGATTTTATGAGACATCTGAAGTAAGAGATGTTTTGCAGTTTTTACGGGTTATTGACAATCCCACCAGAGACGTGGCAATGTTTGGAAGCCTTAAGAGCAGATTTGGTGGTTTTGATGATGAGGAAATTGCAAGAATAAGAGTCATTTCAGGAGACAAAACCAAATCAAAACTCTACGATGATTTACATAACGCCATTAATAACGATTGTATCGATTCGATTTTGCAAGAAAAAATTCAAAAATTCTTACAAAGCCTACAACTCTATCGTGAACTGTCCAAACATGTGCCGGTAAGGGAACTTTTGAACAAAATTTTTGATGACAATTGTTATCTTGAATATGTATCCGCCCTTCCCTCCGGAGCCCGCAGATTGGCCAATGCAAGGCTTCTCCTGGCAAAAGCAGGGGATTTCGAGAAGACTTCCTTCCACGGACTCTTCCATTTTGTTCGATATATTGAACAATTGGAAAAACATGAGGCTGACGAGGGCGAGGCAGGCTTGAATGACGAAAATGCAGATGTTGTACGTATAATGACAATCCACAAGAGTAAGGGATTGGAGTTCCCTGTAACCTTCATTGGAGGTCTGACCGGTAAGTTTAACGATATGGATGCCATTAACAGCTTCGTCTGCGACGATGATCTGGGACTTGGCACAATGTATATAGATGTGGCAAACAGATTTAAGGCGGGAAGCATTCACAGAAATGTGATTTCCGCAAAGCTTAGGAAGGATTCAAGAGCTGAAGAATTAAGAGTTCTCTATGTAGCCATGACAAGAGCTAAAGAGAAACTTATTATGACAGCTGCATTAAAGAAGAGAGAGGACCTTTTAAACCTCATTAAGGGGATACTTGGCATCAGAAACCTGGACACCTGGCGTCTTCCCAAGTTTATGCTTGACTGCGATTCCTACCTTCAATATATAATGAAGGCTCTTATAAGGCATCCTGCCATAGAGCCTTTGCTTGATGAACTCGAAATCAGCAGGGATACCGTCAAAAATATCCCCTGTCCTTATGCTTTTTGCAATGACGAAAGCGAAGATGATATTAAGTTTGGCATAGTAACAGAAGATGATATGACTGTATCTGAGGGAGCAAGAATAGCAAAGAAAGAGTTTACCAAGGACTCTTTGATGCTTGGAGTGGGGCTTGATGGCTACGATTTGCGGTATTACGACAATGTAATGACAAACTTTAAGTTTGTATATCCTCATGAGAACCTGAAGGAACTGTTTACCAAAACATCCGTATCGGAACTGAAGATGGCAGCTCTGGCCGAGGAGGGTGAACCTGTAAAGGAACTCTTCAACGATGAGGAGATTAAGCCATATATTCCGGGATTTAAGCGTGAGAAGACTGAGGTCAGCGGTACCACCAGAGGAAGCGCCTTCCATAAACTTATGGAACTTGTGGATATAAGCAAGTATACCGATGGAAAAATGAACAAGGAAGAGGGAAGACGGGAACTCATAAAGGACATGGATAACTTTGTGGAAGAAGATTTGATGACAAGGGAGTACGCAGATGCGGTTATCCCCGATAAGATTCTCGAATTCTTTGGGTCGGATCTTGCCGTAAGAATGGGTAAAGCTCAAAAAAAAGGACTGCTCTACAGAGAACAGCCCTTTGTATACGGTATTGCGGCCAATCTGATAAGACCGGAATTCCCTGAGGATGAGAAAATTCTTATTCAGGGTATAATTGACGCCTTCTTCATAGAAGACGACAGGATAATCCTTATGGATTATAAAACAGATGTTATTAATAGCGAAGCCGAGTTGAAGGAAAGATATAAGATTCAGCTGGACTATTATAAGGCAGCCTTGGAAAAGGGGAGGGAAATCCCGGTGGCACAGACTTATATCTATTCCTTCCACTTCGGCTCGCAGATTGAATGCAGTTAAGCCAGGTTAAGAATTACTTTCTTTGCCTGAGGCTGCGCGAAAAGAATGCAGGTTGCAATCAATGTGAACACAAGCTCGGGAAGCATGTAGCAGCCGTTGTATACGAGGCTGTAAAGGAATGAATTCTCAATGAAGAAATCGGACCAAAGCTCGCCGAAACTCTGCCAGATGACGCATCCGCTTATAACGTGCAATACATATCTTAATACAAGGGCAAGGGCTACGCCGCCGATGCATCCTGCAAGACCTTTGCTTCTGAATAAACCTGCGATTCCGAGAACCGTGAATGCAAGGATGTAATCAAGAAGAACGCAGGCTACAAGCATTCCGGGTGTGAGACCCCAGCCAAAGAGTCCGTCCATGATTCCCTGAACAAACTGAATAAGAGAGAATACAAAGGATGCGGCTAAGCCGGCCTTAACACCTCTTCTTATGGAGAAAACTACAATAGGTAACATGGATAAAAGAGTGATGGAGCCGCCCCAGGGCAACTTGAATACTCGGATGAAGCTTAATACGGTTGCCAGTGCAACCATGGCTGCTCCTTCCACTAAGATACGTGTTTTACTGCCTGTTTGTGACATAAAAAACCTCCTTGTTCGAAACAAAGAGGGGACAACAAAAAAAGATTAAAGTTCGCTTCCCTACGCCGGTATTGCCCGGTTCAGGTAGTGAGGGTTTAATTCTCAGCATTGTGCTCCCCTAGCGTTTCTGTTATTATTTTTTTCAAGGACTAATATAGACGTAAAATAATATCCTGTCAATGGAGAATTTATGAATAAATATCTTTTATTTGATCTGGACGGCACTTTATCCGATTCCGGTCCCGGAGTAACCAGGTCTGCACAGTATGCACTTGAAAAATTCGGAATAAAAGTCGACGATCCGGATGATCTGAAATTCTTTTTGGGTCCCCCATTAAAAACCAGCTTCATGGAGTTCTACGGATTTTCCGAGGAAGATGCCGCAAAGGCTATTGAGTACTATAGGGAAAGATACAGACCTATAGGTATATTTGAGAACTCTCTTTTCCCCGGGGTTAAGCATATGCTTAAAACTCTGAAAAGACATGGCTGCAAGCTGGCGGTGGCATCCAGCAAACCCGAAGATATGGTACACACTGTCCTTAAAACCTTTGGGGTTGAGAAGTGTTTTGACGTTATTGTGGGGGCTATTGAGTCGGAAGGACTCATTGAAAAAGACGCAGTAATTGACAAAGCATTACGCCTGTTATTTCAAAATGGAGAAATTGATTATGACAATACTGTCATGATTGGAGATAGGAAGTTTGATATTGAAGGAGCCAAGAAACACGGGCTTACAAGCGTCGGACTTGTACATGATGTCACTTTTCTTGAGGAATTAAAAGCGGCAGGAGCGGACTATATCGTATTCTCTGCAAAAGAGCTGGAAAAGCTGCTTTTGAGGGATAATGAATACAAATTTTTAAGCTCAAATATGACAATAGTGTCAAAAACCAGAACCGGACTGGTTGATGTGGTATATGATATCCTTTATCCCGTCCTGATTTATTTCTGTGGTTCGGCCTTCTTAAGGCTGGCAGGCTTCTCCATGGTGGGAATGAATAATTCCTATGTAAGGGCAGGAGTATTCCTTATTATGAGTATTGTTATGTTCTACCTTTTCGGATACAGGGATCTGGTGGCGGCAAGATACTCATACAGATTCAGGAATGCCAACAATATGAGGGGCGCGGACCCAATTTACAGGAAGAATCTTCTTGGTGTCCTTACACTTATCTGTCTCATTCTTATTGCAGTGGGTTATGCCTTCGGAACTAATATACTTTTCTCTTTGACTTCCTTTGTCAGATTCTCTGAGGGCTTTAACAAGGTTTCTCAGGTTCAAAATTCCATAAGCCTCACCGGAGGACTTTTCCTTTACGGAGTGTGCTCACCTTTGGCTGAGGAGCTGGTATTCAGAGGAATAGTTTACAACAGAACAAAGAGACATTTTTCCGTGATTGTGTCAATTATAATAACGTCCCTTCTGTTCGGTGCTTATCACGGGAATATTGTTCAGGGCACATACGCCTTCTTTGCGGCACTGATTCTTACAATAATATATGAAAAAAGCGGAAGCCTTTTCTGGTCCATTCTTACCCACGGGATAATGAATGTGATAGGCTTCGCGCTTTCAAGTTTCATAAAATTATATGCTGTTATATGCAACCCTTTGGCCTGTGTAATCTTCTACATAATTCTGGCCTTCTCTCTTTACGGAGCTTATTACTTCGAAAAGAGGAATCGCTCATTGGATTAAAGGGTATGAATGCCTCTCTTTGATAACTCTTCAAGCTGATCATCGGGCCAAAGTGAGCTCTGAACCTCAGCTATGTGAGCTTTTCTTAAGAAGAACATACAAATTCTGGACTGTCCGATACCTCCACCGATGGTATAGGGCAGTTCTTTGTTTAAGACAGCTTTCTGGAAGGGAAGCTCGGCTCTCTCTTCGCATCCTGCTTTCTTAAGCTGCTCGGCAAGAGACTTCTCATCTACTCTGATACCCATGGATGAAAGCTCCAGTGCAATGTCAAGCACAGGATAGTAAACAATAATATCGGCATTTAATGCCCAGTCATCGTAGTCGGGAGCTCTTCCGTCGTGACGCTCACCGGATTCAAGTACATCACCAATCTGCATGATGCAGACAGCACCCTTGGCCTTGGCAATGTGGTATTCACGCTCCTTGGGAGTGTTGTCGGGGAACATGTCCTCCAACTCCTGGGTTGTGATAAAGAAGATATCCTTGGGAAGAATCTCTTCGATGTAATCGTACTCGATTCCCATGTACTTCTCGGTCTTGCGGAGAACTTTGTAAACCTCTTTGACAACATCCTTAAGGGTGTCAAGGTTTCTCTGTTCCTTGGTGATGATTTTCTCCCAGTCCCACTGGTCAACGTAGATTGAGTGGATGTTGTCGGGTTCTTCATCACGTCTTACGGCACTCATATCGGTGTAGAGGCCTTCTCCAACCTGAAAACCGTATTTCTTTAATGCATATCTTTTCCATTTCGCAAGGGACTGAACTATCTCAGCCTCTTTACCCTCTTCGTGCAAAATATCAAAGCTGACGGGTCTCTCGTATCCGTTTAAATTATCGTTAAGTCCTGACTTAGGATCAACGAAAAGAGGCGCAGATACGCGTAAGAGGTTAAGTCTTTCCGCCAAAAGATCCTGGAATATGTCCTTAACGGTTTTGATGGCGACCTGGGTGGCATGTAAATCAAGTGCAGATTCATAGCCCTCAGGTATCAATTGTTTGTCCATTTTGTACACCTCGCTACAACTTTTATTGTTAATAGTAAACCCATTTGAAACAATTTGGCAACAAAAATTTAATAAATTGCCGATTGATTTAACATAAATTTCCTAATATAATAACTTCAATACGAAGTTTATTTCGTATGGAAACATTGTTTTACTTTTTATCGAGTAGGGACGATAGATAGTAAGTATTTTAAGAGGGTCATTGAAATGAAGAAGTTTCAGATTCGTCTTAAACCCGACGATGCTACACATTTCGTTGAGGTTGCAAGACGCTGCGACTTTGACATCGACATTGCTTACAACAGGTACATCGTTGATGCAAAGTCCATTTTAGGTGTTATGGGTCTTGATTTTACAAAGGATCTTACCGTAACATGTTTCGGCTTTAACAAAGCCTTTGATGAGCTGCTCCGCGGATATGCGGTTGCATGCTAATCGAAAATTGAATAGTAGGTAGAGTAAGAAATCGGATTCAGATGAATCCGATTTTTTCGTTATATGATATACTGAACTTATGGAAATACAAATATCTGTTCGAGGGATGGTTGAGTTCCTTTTCAGAAACGGCGACATCGATAATACAGCGGCTGCGGCTCCGGCGGATGCAATGCTTGAGGGCGGCCGAATCCACAGAATGATTCAGAAGAGAGCCGGGGCGGAGTATGAGGCGGAGGTCCCCCTAAGCTACACCGTGGATTTTGGTGAATACAGTCTTAAGATTGATGGAAGAGCCGATGGAATAATGACGAATGACACAGATGTCATTATTGACGAAATCAAGGGAACTTACAGGGATTTAAAGAATATCGGCAGCCCCAAGCCTGAGCATCTTGCCCAGGCCAAATGTTATGCATATATATATCTTACACAGCAAGGCCTTGATGAAATCAAGGTGCGAATGACCTACTGTAACATTGACACAGAGGAGATACGGTATTTTTACGAGGCCTATTCAAAAGAAGAGATAACCCTTTGGTTCGACTCTGTTATAAGCGAGTATAAACGCTGGACGGATTACTCTGTGGAGTGGCAGAAGAAGAGAGAGAGCTCTGTGGAAGGGCTGAAGTTTCCCTATGAGTACAGGGAAGGCCAGAAGGAACTTATGGAGAATGTCTATAAGACCATTTATCATAAGAAGAAACTCTTCATCCAGGCCCCAACCGGCGTTGGCAAAACCTTAGCTACTCTCTATCCCACCATTCTTTCAGGCAATAAGGGCATGTGCGACAAGCTCTTTTACCTTACAGCCAAGACGGTAACGGGAAGTGTGGCGGTAAACGCTTTTGACATATTGAGAAATAAGGGCCTTACATTTAAGAGCATCCAGATTACAGCCAAGGAGAAGGCGTGCGCCAATGAGACCTGTGACTGCAATCCCGTTGCCTGCCCCTACGCCAAAGGACATTTCGACAGGGTCAATGAGGCTCTTTATGACCTTCTTATTCATGAGGAGGATTTAAGGAGGGAGACTGTGGCAGAGTATGCTGAAAAGCACATGGTCTGTCCCTTTGAGCTAAGCCTTGATGCCTCTTTATTTGCTGACGGGATTATCTGCGATTACAACTATCTTTTTGATCCCCATGTGTATCTTAAGAGGTTCTTTGCCGACGGAAATACCCAGAACAACTATGTCTTTCTTATTGATGAGGCCCATAACCTTTTGGAGAGAGGCAGAGATATGTACTCTGCCACTTTGGTAAAAGAGAATTTTCTCCTCGTTAAGCGAATTCTCAAATCCGGGCCCCTTCCGGCGGAGAACAGATTCATCAAAAGAATCAATAAATGGCTTGATAAATGCAATTCGGAGCTTTTGAAACTGAAGAAGTCCATGGATGAGAGAAGTATCGGAGTGGAGATCAATTCTTTTGTGTCAGCTCTCCAGAACCTTTACCTTTCCTATAACGCTTATCTTGATGAGAGACTTCAGACTCCGGATGACGAGGCCTTTTTGCAGTTATACTTTGATATTTCCCACTTCCTTGGCATCTATGAGGAGATAGATGACAACTATGTCATATACACGGACATGCCTGCTTCAGGGGATTTTCTCCTTAAGCTTTACTGCGTGGATCCCTCAAATCTTTTAAGAAGGTGTATGAACAGGGGCCGAAGCAGCATACTGTTTTCCGCTACCTTTTTGCCCATCCAGTATTATAAGAAGCTTCTTGGAGGTGAGGCTGAGGATTATGAGGTTTATGCTCACTCCATTTTTGATCCATCAAAGAGAGGGGTGTTTATCGGGGAAGGTGTCAGCACCCTGTACACCGACCGAAATGAAAACGAGTATGCCAAGGTTGCTTCCTATATAAGAAGAGTTGTTTCGGCGAAACCCGGAAACTATATGGTATTTTTCCCATCCCATGCATTTTTAAATTCGGTTTACTCCATCTTTGAGGACAGGGAGCTTCCCTTTATGGATAATACCGAATGCGTGATTCAGGAAAATGTAATGAGGGAGGAAGACAGGGAGAATTTTCTCTCCATGTTTTCAGAGGAAAATTCCTCCAGAAGTTCTTATGATACCCTCATCGGCTTCTGCGTTCTGGGAGGCATCTTTTCTGAGGGCATCGACTTAAAGGGAGACAGCCTAATCGGATCCATTATTGTAGGCCCGGGTATTCCACAGATATGTAAGGAGAGGGGTATTCTTAAAGACTTCTTTTCAGCCCACGGCGAAAACGGCTTTGACTATGCCTACAGGTATCCGGGTATGAATAAGGTTCTTCAGGCTGCAGGCCGTGTAATAAGGACCGCAGAGGATATTGGAATTGTGGTTCTCCTTGATAACCGGTTCAAAAACTACGATTATGTGAAACTCTTTCCAAGAGAATGGGAGAATGTGAGGTCCATGAACCTGGATGTTTCCGATGAAGTGATAGGGGACTTCTGGAGGAAGCATTTTGCAAGATAGACGTTAGAGTCAAGGACATTCTGACATGTGTGTCACGATGTGGATAACTATGTGGAAACGGGGGATTACTCATTTTTTGCCCCGAATTTGCTGACACGCAAATCAGCGAAAAATCGGCCTTTAAACTGCATAGAAAACGTCAAAAAACCAAAGCGGTCAACAAGAAGAAAAAATCAAATACCCTGCAAAAGAAATGAAATAAAATTGCATTTTTGTTGACAAGGCCTGGGGGCAAAGGTATCCTAATGTATAGGTGTTATATGTAACGAGTATTAATTAATATATGAAGTTTTTTTGTGTGAAAGGGAAAAGTATGGTTGAATTAAGTTCTTTGACAACGGAGGGAATTAATCCGAACACTGTTACCATTGATGAATGTGATACAGAGGGGATTCTTAGAATGATCAACGCGGAGGACAAGCTGGTTGCCCCTGCGGTTGAGCTGGAAATTCCCGAGATCACCAAGGCAGTTGATGCGGTCTATGCGGGACTTAAGAACGGCGGACACTTATTCTATGTGGGTGCCGGCACTTCAGGAAGACTTGGAGTTTTGGACGCATCAGAATGTCCTCCCACCTACGGAACCAAGTCAGACCTGGTTCAGGGTTATATTGCAGGCGGTGATATGGCATTAAGACATGCCGTTGAAGGCTGCGAAGATGATCCTCTGGCAGGCAGGGATTTAATGGACAGACACAATGTTGGAAAGAATGATGTGGTTGTTGGAATAACCGCCAGCGGAAGCGCGGCCTTTGTAAGAGGAGCTTTAAAGAGAGCCAAAGAGCTGGGAGCTGTTACCGTTGGAGTTTGTAATAATAAGGAAACGGACTTTAACACATGCTGCGATATATTTATTTCAGCTGACTGTGGCCCTGAGGTTATCAGCGGTTCCACCAGAATGAAATCCGGAACTGCTCAGAAGCTTATCCTCAACATGATAACCACAGCTACCATGATTAAGCTTGGCAAGGTTTACGGCAACAGAATGGTGGATGTGAGAGCCTCCAACAAGAAGCTCCATGAGAGAGCAATAAGAATGCTTACCGACTTAACCGGTGTGGATAGAGATACGGCTTTAAAGCATTTAAGAGAATGTGACATGAGCGTCAAGTTGGCTGCAATGGTGATTCTAAGTGGCAAAGACGTGGAAACCAGTGAGAGACTTCTCAATGAGAACGAGGGATACCTCAAGAGGGCTTTAAAGGCAGCAGCAGATAATTAAACAGAAAACCGGGAGATTACATATGGGCAAATATGTAATAGGAATCGACGGAGGAGGAACCGGCTCGAAGGGAGTGGTTGCAGATTTAAACGGCAACATTCTCTGTAACATGAAGGGCGGTCCCATAAACTATGTCGGTGCCGATACCAGAACCATCGATGAGAATATAGAAAATATTATTGAACAGGGACTCAAGGGCAGAGAAGTGTCAGACTGTGAAGCCATCTGCATAGGAAGTGCCGGAGTTTCAAGAAGCGATGTTCTGGCCAATTTTGAGAGAATATTAGAAAAGACAGGTTTTACCTGCCCACATAAAATAACAACTGATTCACATACTGCTCACGCAGGAGCCTTAAACGGTGAAGAGGGAATAGTTGTAATTGCGGGAACTGGCGCCATCTGCCTTGGAGTCAATAAAGATGGTGAGAGCATCAGAGTCGGCGGCTACGGCCACATTATTGACGACGAAGGAAGCGCCTACTACATAGGAAGACTGATATTAAGAGCGGTTATCAGAGCTTTCGATGGAAGAGACAAAAAAACAATCCTCTCCGAACTTGTTTACGGGAAGCTTGGTGTTAACACCATTCCTGAGCTGATAACATGGATTTATTCCTCCGAAAGAAGCAAGAAAGATATAGCAGCTTTGGCTGTTCTTATTGAGGAAGCTTCCGAAAGAGGGGATGAGGTTGCAAGAGAAATAGAGGAAAGCGCTGCAAAGGAGCTTGCAAAGCTTTGTGAGCCGGCCCTTAATTTCCTCGGTGGCGACTGCAGAATAGCTGTTTCCGGCAGTGTTCTTCAAAAGAACAGAAGAATCAGAGAATGCTTTAAAGAAATTCTGAAGGATTATACCGTGATTAATGCGGAGCATGAAGCGGATTATGGTGCCATGCTTTTGGCGCTGAAGATGGTGAAATAGGTGCAAAAAAGGGCCAGACCCAAGGGTCTGGCCCATTCTGCACCTATTATTTCGTCATTGTATGATCCCCTCGGCAGGCCAGATAGGTGTTCTCAAGATAACACTCTGTTCTGTCGTAATCCTGATTAACGATGGCGGTAAAGAGGATGTCTGCCATAACAAACTGAGCAAGTCTGGAGCTCATGGCGCCGCTTCGCTTGTCTGTCTGGGGTGAGTTAACAAAAAGGTTAACGTCCGAATTGTTGGCTGCAATGTTGCCGCCGGGACGTGTAATGGCAATAATGAATGCACCCTGCTTCTTGGCAAGATTAAGAATCTTTAATGTGTCGGGAGTTTCGCCCGAGTATGAAATAAAGATTGCCACATCATTGGGTGTAAGATTGGCAGCTATTGTAAGGCTTACATGATAGTCCGCATTGTAAAGGGCGGGATATCTGATTCTTAAGAACTTGGCATAAAGATCGCTTGCAACAATGCTTGATGCGTTGATTCCGAAGATGGCTACTCTGCCTGCAACCTTAATCTTCTTAACTGCCTTCTCAAGAGCCTTCTCATCGAAAAGCTTTAATGTATCTTCAATTGCTCTTATGGAGCAACCGCATACGTTATTGGCAACGCTTGTAAGATTCTCGTGGCTCTGGATATCGATAAACTGATACTCTGTAGCGGGAGAATTCTCTGTAGCGCTTGATTTAATCTCTTTGAAAAGAGTAGTCTTCAAGTCCTTGAGGCCATCGAAACCAATGGCTTTGCAAAGTCTGACCCATGCTCCCTGGCTGGTTCCGGAGCGCTCCGCCAATACTGCCAAGGGATAACGGAAAACGTGGTCAATGTTTCGCATAAGGTAGTCAGCCGCCAATTTCTCGGTTTTGCTGAGCTGAGGATACATGTTTTGAATTAATATTTCAACTGTGGTCATCAATTTACCTCCGCAAAATTTCACGATACCTAAAGTATAAAAAAATAAACAGTGAAAATCAAGAATTTTAAACTTTTTTTATACTTTTTTAATTGACTTCCGGAACAAAATAGAAAAAAATATACTAAGATGTTTTAAAATAGCGGGAGAGTAGTGTGAAGAGATATTTAAGGTTTTTACCCCTGCTTTTTGCCACGGGTATTATGTGCGCGGGATGCGATGTAACAGACACCGATGCTCTGGTGGAAAACGGCAAGGAAATAATAGACAATACCATTTATGATTTAGCTGACATAACTGTTTTTGACGAGAGATTCGAGATCCTTTCGGGAGACGTGGAAAAGCGCCAAATTACTGAGAATCCGGTTAATGACATAACTGTCACAACTGGAGGTTGCACCTTCAATATTCTTAATTCCGGAGATGAGAATATCTATATTGAAGGGGAGAAAATTGAGAAGCTTCAGGCCTATGCAGAGGGTGGAGTGGCGTATATACACGCTCTTAAGAACTCTAACATTACGGACTCCATGACAGTTAATCTTTATATCCCCTTTGACAAGTGCTTTAATAAAGCGGAAATTGACCTGGGGGCGGGCTTTGTGGATATAGGAAGCCTTACTGCAGGTGAGATTAATGTAAACGTGGGAGCCGGTTCAGTAGAAGGCGACGTTTTTCCCACAGAGGGAATGAAACTTAACTGCGACATGGGAAACATATCCCTTACGGCGGCAGGAAATAAAGAAGCCTACGATTACCTTGTGTCGGTAACCGCAGGCGCAGCGTCAATTGATGATGAGAATTTCAACGGTGTGAGCCGTGAATTCGTTGATAATAAAGCCGGCAGAAAGATTGAAGTCGATGTTTCCGTCGGAAATGTGACCTTAAATTTTGCCGAGTAAGCCTGTCTTCTTGAGGGCAGGACGAAGAGCAAGATAGAAAAGGGATGCGCAGATAATTGCGATGACTGCATTTACAAGGGTTGTAAGTGCTGACATCTTGGCAAGGGCAACAGCAAGTTCCTGATCAATGTGGAATAAGTACTTCTTATAAACATATCCAACCAAAGGATCGGCAACCACATTGAAGAGCATGCCTGCGGCGCTTGCAAGGAAAGTGATAAGCGCGATTTTCTTTTTGTCAGTTTCCTCGGAAAGATGGAAAATCTTATGAGCAACCAGTCCCACAATAAGGCCGATGCAAAGCTTCAATACGAAAGTTTTGGGAGCTGAGGTGGCGTAGCCTGAAACAAGGTCTGCGATGGTCATGCCGATGGCACCGCTTAATCCGCCCCAGAGACCGCCGAGAAGCAAAGCTGCAAGAACGCAGAACACATTTCCCAAATGGAACGCCGTCTTGTCGGCACCTACGGGTATATCAATTTTAAATACGGCAAAGCCTATAAAGCAAAGAGCTGCCATGAGGCCTGCCTGAGCTATTTTTTTAGCCATGTTTTGTACTTCCCTTCCATATGTATATTTGTTAGAACGTATCCTACTACGGATATGGAATCAAGTCAATAGGTAAATAGGTAAAAGGAAACCCCAAATGATTCGTGACTATTTTAACACTAACGCAGATGATTTGTTAAATAAGAAACTGTTCCTTTTTGATATGGATGGAACAATTTATGAGGAAGATAGGATTTTTGACGGAACCATCGACCTTTTAAACCTTATCAAAGAAAGAGGCGGCAGGTATATTTTCATCACCAACAACTCTTCAAAGTCCGTGGTCGACTACATTGATAAGGTGGCAAAGATGGGTATCAAGGCCACTGAGGAGGACTTTTTCACATCCGCCCAGGCCACGGCTTTATTCTTTAAGAAAAAATATCCCCATGATCTCATCTACTGCCAGGGCACCAGGTCCTTAATTGCGGAGTTAAGAAGCAAGGGACTTAATGTGACGGAAAAGCAGGAGGATGGTATCAAAGTAGTACTTACGGGTTTTGACACAGAGCTGAATTTCGAGAAACTTCGAAACACCTGCCAGATTCTTACGGAAAGGGACGTGGATTACTATGCCACCAACCCGGATCTGGTTTGCCCCGTAAGCTTCGGCTTTGTGCCGGATAACGGTTCCGTGGCCATTATGATTAAGAATGCCACTGGAAAGTACCCTACCTTCATCGGGAAGCCCGAGACCATGATGGTTGATATTTGCTGTGAGAAATTCGGCGTGTCCAAGGATGACGCCGTTATTATAGGTGACAGGCTTTACACGGATATTCAGACGGGAATCAACGCAAAGATGGCCAATATCTGCGTTCTCACCGGTGAAGCCACACTGAAAGACATTGAAGAGGGCGATATCAAGCCCATGTACGTGTTTGAGAGCGTGCGGGTTTTACATGATTTGCTGGCTAAGGCCGGCAGTCCTTCATAAAGGAGCTTTATATGGAGAAAAAGAAGATCAGTTATTGGAAGTACGTCAAACCCCATCTGATTTATTTCATCCTGGGTCCCATTTTCATGATAATGGAAATCCTTGGTGAGGTTGTGCTTCCTGCATGGATGGCGAACATCATCAATATCGGTGCGGCCAACCACGATGTGACCTACATCTGGCACACCGGCGTGAACATGATTGTTTTCGCCTTTATTATGATGTTTGGAGGAATTGGCGGCGCATGGTTTGCGGTTAACGCCTCCCTTCACTTCGGAGAGGATTTGAGAAAGGATATTTTTGGCAAAATCCAAACCTTCTCCTTCGCGAACCTGGATAAGTTTTCCACAGGTTCCCTGGTAACAAGGCTTACCAACGACATTACACAGATTCAGAACATGATTACCATGCTTCTTAGAATGATGCTGAGGGCTCCCGGCATGATGATCGGTGCCATAATCATGTCCTTTACCATCAACAGAAGGCTTGCCATGATTCTTCTTGTGGTAATGCCTGTTTTGATGGCGGGTATTGCAATTCTTATTAAGGTGGGCTTCCCCAGATTCATGAAGCTTCAGGAGAAGGTGGATGCCCTTAATAACAACGTAAGGGAGAACCTTACAAACGTAAGAGTCATCAAGTCCTTCGTCCGTGAGAAGGATGAGAACAGGAAATTTGCCGCTGCCAATGAGGATCTGGCAAACACAGGAATAAGCGCTTTAAGAGTGCTGGTTATTACCTGGCCTTTCTTCTCGCTGATTATGGACGCCACGGTTTTATTGGTAGTATGGCTTGGCGGACAGCAGATAATTGCGGGAGATATGGAAGTTGGAAGCCTTACCGCATTTATTTCCTATATTTTTCAGGTGCTGTTCTCACTTATGATGCTTGCAATGATTCTTCTTCAGGTTCCCAGAGCTTCCGCTTCATCCAAGCGTATTAAGGAAGTCCTCGGAACTGATGTGGACCTTAACGATATTTATGCAAAGCATAAGGATGCCGAGGTTACAAAGGGCGGCATTACATTTAAGGATGTGAGCTTCAGATACTATAAGGACAGCCCGGAGTCTGTTCTTGCACATATCGATCTTGAAATCAAGCCCGGGGAAACTCTGGGTATAATCGGTCCCACCGGCTGTGGCAAAACCACCCTGGTCTCCCTTATTCCAAGACTTTACGATGTGGATGAGGGACAGGTTCTGGTGGACGGAATTGACGTAAGAGATTACAGCTTAAAGAACCTTCGAGAAGGCGTTGGCATGGTTCTTCAAAAGAACGTTTTGTTCTCGGGAACCATTGCGGAGAACCTTAGATGGGGCGATCCGGAAGCTGACATGAGTGTCATAGAGGAGTTTGCGGACAAGGCTCAGGCCGATGCCTTTGTTAAGGACTTTACCGATGGGTATGATACAATTCTCGGTCAGGGCGGAGTAAACGTATCCGGCGGTCAGAAACAGAGACTATGTATTGCCAGAGCTCTTCTTAAGAAACCCAAGATCCTTATTCTGGACGACTCCACAAGTGCGGTTGATACTGCAACAGAGCGTAAGATAAGAGAGGCTTTCAACACAACTCTTCAGGATACAACCACAATTATTATTGCTCAGAGAATATCATCTGTTATGGATGCAGATAAGATAGTGGTTATGGAAGACGGAGTTATTACAGGTGTGGGAACCCATGAAGAACTCCTTAAGAGTAACGTCCTTTATCAGGAAATCTTTGATTCCCAGATGGACAATGCAAAGGAGGTGGGCTAAATGGCAGGACCAAGAGGAGGCGGCCCCGGAAGAACCGGCATGCCTATTCAGAAGCCCAAGAACATGAAGGGCACCATACTTCGCATATGGTCATATATAAGTGCGGACAAGCCAAAGCTTGCCATTGCCATGGCCTGCGTTGTTATTAACTCAATCGTTAACCTGGCATGTTCATACATGCTAAGGCCCATAGTCAACTCCATAGCTGATTTTGACGGAAACTGGGCTCACCTTATTTCCCTTATGGCGTGCCTGGCTATCCTTTATGTAATTGCAATTGCTCTTCCATATCTTCAGATGAGAATTATGCTTACCATTTCTCAGAGGGCATTGCAGCACATAAGACAGGACCTTTTTGATAAGGTACAGAAACTTCCCTTAAGGTTCTACGATACCAACAATCACGGCGATGTTATGAGCCGTTTCACCAACGATATCGATAACATCGGTGAGATGTTAAACAGCACCTTAAGTAACCTTATAAGTGGATTCTTCACCATTGTGGGAACCATCTTTTTGATGTTCTACACCAACTGGATTCTTGCTCTTGTAACCCTTCTTTTGACTCCCCTTCTTACCTGGGCGGGTCTTACTGTGGCAAAGCTTTCAAGAAAGCATTACAAGGCGCAACAGGAGTCACTTGGTGCCTTAAACGGTTACATCGAGGAGATTATTACCGGTCAGAAGGTTGTTAAGGTATTCTGCCATGAGGACAAGGCCATGGAAGACTTCGTGGTCAAAAACCGTGACCTTAGAAAGAAGCAGATTAAGGCTCAGTTCTTTGGCGGAATCATGGGACCTGTTATGGGTAACTTAAGCCAGGTGAACTACTCCTTAACTGCAATGATAGGCGGAATTCTTTGCGTATTAAGAGGCTTTGATGTTGGTGGTCTTACAGTTTTCGTTTCCTATTCAAGAAACTTCTCAAGACCCATCAATGAGCTTTCAATGCAGATGACTACGGTTTTCTCTGCTCTTGCAGGTGCGGAGAGAGCCTTTGCGGTAATGGATACGGAGCCTGAACCTGAGGATAAGGAAGGCGCCCTTGATCCCGTTATCGAAGGAGCAATTACCTTAGAGAACGTAACCTTCGGTTACGAGCCCGATAAGACAATCTTAAAGAACGTTTCCTTCTATGCCAAGAAGGGACAAAAGATTGCCCTGGTTGGTTCCACAGGTGCCGGTAAGACCACAATTACCAACCTTGTTAACAGATTCTATGACATCGATGAGGGACGAATTCTCATTGACGGAATAGACATTAAGGATATAAAGATGGAGACCTTAAGACGAAATATTGCCTTCGTTTTGCAGGATACACATCTTTTTACAGGAACTGTAAGGGAGAATATCAGGTACGGACGTCCCGACGCCACGGATGCAGAGGTTGAGCAGGCAGCAAAGATGGCTTCGGCTCACTCCTTCATCGTTCGTCTGGAGAAGGGATATGATACCATGATAGAAGGGGATGGCGCCAACCTTTCACAGGGCCAGAGACAGCTTCTTAACATTGCCCGTGCAGCCATTTCAAAGGCTCCCATTCTTGTTCTTGACGAGGCTACAAGCTCCGTTGATACCAGAACCGAGAAGCAGATCGAGAAGGGCATGGACAGACTTATGGCGGAGCGTACCACCATTGTTATTGCCCACCGACTTTCAACCGTTCGTAATGCCAACGCCATTATGGTACTTGAACACGGTGAAATCATAGAACGAGGCGACCACGACGACCTGCTGGCCCAGAAAGGCCGCTACTACAACCTCTATACAGGCTTAAGCCAGTTAGACTAATGTGCAGGTTGGGGACAGGCCCAAATTGCACCATCGGAGATGTATGGATAGAATATTGTTAGTGGAAGACGATGTGATGATTGCATCGGGACTAAAATATGCCCTGGAAACTGAAGGGTATGAGGTAAGCCACGCCACGGACATTCATTCTGCAAAGAATGAGATCGCCGGCGGGGCTTTTTCCCTTGCAATCCTTGATATGCAGCTTCCCGACGGCTCGGGCTTTGATATAAGCAAAAGCTTAAAGGATAAAGGGACTCCCGTTATTTTCCTTACGGTTGTGGATGACGAATCAAAGATTGTAAAGGCCTTTGACGAGGGAGCGGATGACTATGTGGTTAAGCCCTTCAGAGTGAGGGAGCTTCTTGCCAGAGTTAAGAGAAGCCTTGAGAAGAATAAAGGCGAGACTTCAAAGAGAATCACCCTGGGTAAGGTGGAGGTAGACACTGAAGCCGGCAAGGTTTACGCCAAGGGCAATCCTGTGGAACTGACAGCCCTTGAGTACAGACTCCTTCTTATTTTTGCCTCAAATAAGGGCATTCTTCTGACCAGAAATCAGATTCTTGACAAAATCTGGGACATGGACGAAAACTTTGTGGAGGATAACACCCTGACGGTTTACATTAAGCGCCTCAGAGAGAAGCTTGGAGATGCCATCAACATTGAAACGATAAGGGGGATGGGATATCGTGTGGATTAGTCGAAAGGAAGTTGAAGAGCTTTCCAAATACCTTAGAGGTGAAACAGATACGGATATCCGCGACAACAAGGAGGGTGCCTTCAGCATCCTCAAAAACGATGCCTACGCCCTGGTAACCGGCAAGGAAGAGCAGCTTAAAAGCCTGGAGAATCAAAGAGACATTCTTTCCGAATACATGGCTGATATTTCTCATCAGCTAAAAACTCCGATAACCTCAATGATGATAATGACGGACCTTCTTGAGAATGCCACTCCCGATAAGCAGGCTGAGTTTGTCAGAAATATCAAGTTCTCCTTAAACAAGATGGAATGGCTTGTGGGAGCTTTACTTAAAATGGCCAAGATTGATGCCAATTCAGTTGAATTTCTGAAAAAAGATGTGGCGGTTTCTCAGATGTTGGATGATATTATGCCATCTTTGGCAGTTCTTCTTGATATAAACGACCAGTCCGTCAATCTCCTAAACGACGGAGAGATTTCCTGCGACAAAAGATGGATGGAGGAGGCCCTTACCAACATTATCAAGAATGCCATCGAGCATTCTCCCAAGGGCAGCGTCATAACCGTGGACAGCGGTGACAATCCCTTATATAAGTGGATATCCGTGGCGGATAAGGGAAGTGGCTTAACAAGGCAAAGCTATGCAGCACTCTTTAAAAGATTCGAGTATTCCACCAACGAAAACGGCTTTGGAATCGGAATGCCCCTTGCCCTGTCCATTGTAAAGGGCCAGGGAGGCGACATAGACGTGGACTTTGGCGGTAATGGGAGAGGGGCTGTTTTTACCATAAAAATGTTTAAGTGACCGAATTGTCACTTTAAAATTTCATACAGTCACTTTAAAGTCATTTTCGTCACTTAAGATGGGAGTCAGAAAGTGAGGAAATGCGAAATGGCAGTGCTTGAAGTGAAAGATTTGACAAAGGAATATGGACAGGGCGATTCCAAGGTTGTGGCCCTTGACCATGTTTCTTTTTGCGTTGAAAGAGGAGAATTTGTGGCAATTGTTGGGGCATCGGGCTCCGGAAAGTCCACACTAATGAACATGATCGGGGGAATTGATAACCCCACTTCGGGGGATGTGATCATTGAAGGCAAAAACATCGGGGGCCTTTCTGAAGATGAGCTGGCGATTTTCCGAAGAAGAAATCTGGGGATGATTTACCAGTTCTACAATCTGGTGCCAACCCTTACGGCCGAAGAGAATATCATTCTTCCCTGGAGGCTTGACGGCAGAAAGGAAAATAAGGAAAAGGTGGAGGGGCTTTTGAAGGTTCTTGGCTTAACCGAGAGGGCCAATCATCTTCCGAGTCAGATGTCAGGAGGCCAGCAGCAGAGGGTTTCCATAGGAAGGGCCCTTGTTAACGACCCGGCCTTCATTCTGGCGGACGAGCCCACAGGTAACCTTGACAGTAAGACATCAGCGGAGATTATCGACCTTTTAAAATACACAAATGAACAGTTTAATCAGACCATTCTTCTTATAACCCATGATGACAAAATTGCCTTAAGGGCCGACAGAATCATCACCATCGGGGATGGAAGGATTATCGGGGATGAGGTGATGAAGGCATGAAACTGACGGCTGAACTAGCTTTATCTCAGGTAAAAATCAACTCTCGCAGGTCCCTTGGAGCCATATTTGCCACAGCCCTCTCCACTGCATTAATGACCGGGGTTATGTGCTTTGTGACCAGCGGAAACGCCATGCTTGTAAACTTCCTTGGAGAGGACTATGGGGAATACGGCGGTGCTTATAAGACGATTCTCTTTATTCCGGCTTTAATTCTGGGGCTTTTGATCGCTTTCATGTCGGTGACGGTTATCTCCAATATTTATGAAAGCAGCGCAGACAAGAGGATCGGTGAGTTTGGAACCTTAAAGTGCGTGGGTGCCACAAGGTCGCAGATAAAAGAGACTGTTTTGTTTGAAGGGCTTTGGATTGGACTTGTGGGGATTCCCTTGGGTTTGATTACAGGAACTCTTCTTGGATTTGTTGGAGTAAGCATTGCGGGAAGATACATAGACAGCTTTGTGGAACTTTCAAGAAGCATAGTTATGAGGCCCATGGAGGTGTCACTTCCCTTTGTGGTTTCTGTATGGACCTATGTGTTTGCGGCGATATTTGCTCTTATTGTGGTTCTTGTTTCTGCGGGAAAGCCTGCCGGAAGAGCCTGCAAAATCAAGGCAATCCATTGCATCAGAGGATTGGAGGGGGTTAAACCCGTCATAAAAAGAATCAGAGGCAACAGGCTTGCAGAGAGATTTTTGGGCTATGAGGGCGGCCTCGGATATATAAACATAAAGAGAAAAGCTTCTGCCTATAAATCAACCATCAGGGCTTTGGCTCTATCAATAACACTTATTCTCCTTCTTGGAAGTTTGTCAAAGCAGGCAGCAGGAATCATGGCCTGGATGGGGGATTCCATGGGAAATGACATGCTTGTCAGTCTGACTTCCGCCATGGATGAAAGGGTGAATCCTGAGACGGGAAAGGAGGAAATTGAGATTCTTGTTCCTTTTTCCTATGAGACTGTAAGTGAACTTACGGATAAGTTAAAGGAATACGGAATTCCCATTCTTGCTGTGGGTGAAAACCGATGTACCTACAATACGGTTTATGATGAAGGTCTTGTGACGGATGAACTAAGGGAGATTTCCGGGATAGTGGATGAATTCGGTGAACTGGAGACCACCGTAACCACCGTGGACAAGGATTTCTATGCTAAGTTGTGTGAGAGAGCCGGTGTTCCTTTGGGAAGCAATATTCTGGTGAATGTTTACTCTTATAATGACGATGGCCGAATGAAAGAGGTTGTGCCTTTTATAGAGGGTGTCAAAGAAATTACTTTGATTGATGCGGCGGATAACAGGGTGGATTTGAAGATTGATGGGATGCTCTATGCAAAAGATCTTCCCGAAAATGCCTTCAAAAGCCTGGCCGGGGATCCGGTGAGGGTTATTGTGCCTGAGGGTGATGCCAGATATGTTACCTGGTTTTGTGACCCCGCAGATGATGAGAAATTTACGGTTTTTGCCAGAAGTGTGTTAGATGAGAAGTATCCGCTTTTGACAGAGGATACATATTATGACCTGGGGTACAATGTGCAGATTAGCCGCGCCAACCAGATGATTAAGGTTATGAATATCGCAATTATCCTTGGGGAGATCATTCTGACGGGGCTTATTATTCTCATTCTTCTTATGGGATTTGCCAGCGTTATCAGCACTCTTAGCTCCAATATCAGAGTCAGGAGGCGGGAGTTTGCGGTGCTTAAAAGCGTCGGAATGACTTGTGGCGCTTTGGAGAAGATGCTTTACGGCGAGAGCCTTTGCTGCATTTTTAAGGCTGTGGGGAAGGGAACGGTTTTTGGAATCCTGATTCCCTGGATAATCAACCTTTTTATCAGGAGGGTCTTCGCAGTCCGATATGAACTGCCTGTGGCTTACCTCGCCGTGGGAATTGTTGTCGTAGCTTTGGTTGTGGTTCTCATCACCCGGGTGGAAATCGGCAAGCTTGGGAAGCAGAACATTATTGAGGATATCAGGATGGAGTAGGTGCAGGTTGGGGACAGGCCCAAATTGCACGGTGCAGAATGGGGACAGGCCCAAATTGCACATTTTCCGCAGAATGTCATCAGCGGGATGATATTTAAACATCATCCCGCTGATTCTGTTCTCGAATATTTGGTGCAATTGGGGCCTGTCCCCATCCTGCACGGTGCAAAATAGGGCCTGTCCCCAACCTGCACATCAGGCTCAAAATTTAGTCCTCGTAGTGGAATTCTTTTACCTCGTCTGTGACGTACTCGCCGTACGTAACGATGTTGTTTTCGGTGTCCATCTCAAGGAAATATCCGTTCCACAGCTCCTTAAAGCTGTCGTCCTTAGCGTAAATGTCAAAGTAGGAGCGGCTTGTTTCGCCCTGGCCGCACATCTGATAGGTGTTGGGGTCAAAGTTCCCGTAGTATGTACGCATCTCATCGGTCATAAGGAAATACTCAAGGGGCGTGTGATCGTCAATTAATTCCGGATCATGGAGCGCAAAGGTTGTATCCACATAGTAATCCGTACCGTTGATTCTTACGAAATCCCACTGATGGCCGGGACCTGTAGAATCGAATTCATCTCCGGCCACAACATCAGCCTGAACGCCGCACTGCATAAGAAGGTAGGAATAGAGGCCTGATAGCTCCTGGCAAATTCCCTTGCCCTCCACAAGGGGCCTGTAGGTTAGAACCTCATCCATCACATCGGGCCCAAGCTTATCTGACATCGTCTGGTCGTAGCTGTAATTCTGTGAAATATAAACATATAAGGCAAGCGCCTTCTCAAAATCACTATATTCGGGCTTAACATTCTCGTTAAGTATGGTTACAATCTTCTCCTCAAAGGCCTTTTCTCTTTCCAGGAACTCTTCCTTGGGAATGAGATATTCGATTTTTCCCACACCGTCAGAAAAACCGCCTTCCTCTACTTCCTTGATACAGTTGGAGGCTGCCGGGAAGTAGTAGTTGATGAGCCTTCCGCCTATTGCGTTTGAATAGGCTGTCTCATTGGCGCACTCGAAGGTGTCCTCGCCCTTTCTCAGGGCATCGCAGAGGTTAAAAAGCGCGTCTCTTCCGTTGCTGCCCCAGGCAGCTGTATCGTTAACGGAGAAAACATGGGAGTTGAAGACGTACTTGCCGTCCACAACATTTTCTCCTATGGCAAAACCTGCATCTTCTACTGTTTCGGACACTGTTTCAGGATCGCTTACTGCGGAAGTAATGGATTCATCCGATTCGGAGGCAGTCGTGCCGTTTACTATCTTTTCCTCTTCAGTGATAACTACATCTGTCACCTCGGATGCCCTATCCGCTTCCCTGCCACAGGCGGTAAGTGTAAGCGCCGCCATAAGCGCAATGGCTAAATATCTTTTCTTCATCTTTTTTCTCTCCTCACTATTTTATGTGCAATTTGGGCCTGTCCCCAAATTGCACGGTGCAAATCGGGGACAGTCCCAAATTGCACCGTGCAGCTTGGGACAGTCCCCAATTGCACCTTCGCCCTGACTATACCAAGGGGATTGAAAGAAAAAGGGGCAAATTTGATTAAGATTTGTTTAATTCATGCTATAATTCACTAGGAATTATTTTTCGAGGAAGGTATAGCACAATGTATATTTACGACGACAAAACAAGACTCAACGCATTTCTTGACATGCCAAAGGACGGGGCTGATAAGTGCCCGCTTTGCATTATAATTCACGGCTTCACGGGTTACGCTACAGAGACTCACATTATTGGAGTTCAGGAAGCCATGAACGAAATCGGCATCGCTACCCTTAGGGTTGAAATGTACGGTCACGGCGAAAGCGACGGAGAATTCAGAAATCACACGCTGCACAAATGGATTTCAAATGCCATGGCTGCTTTTGACTATGTGAAGACCCTGGATTTCGTTACGGAGGTTTATCTTTGCGGCCACTCCCAGGGCGGACTCCTTTCCATGCTTGTTGCCCCTATGGAAAAAGAGGTGGTAAAGCTTCTCATTCCCTTGTCTCCTGCCATCTGTATCCCCAAGGGCGCCCGAGCAGGAAATCTTCTTGGAATTCCTTTTGACCCGGATCATGTGCCTGATGAACTGGCCTGGGATGACAGAACTTTGGATGGAAAGTACATAAGAGTTGCCAAGACCATCGATACAGACAGGGCTATTGCCGGATATAAGGGCAAGGTTTTGATTGTTCATGCGGATACTGACGAGGTTGTTCCCTATGAGGATTCAGTGGACGCAGCGGCAAAGTATGCCGATTGCGAACTGGTGACAATCAAAAATGATGACCACTGCTACAATGCCCATCTTGATCAGGTGACAGCCGCAGTAAAAGAATTCTTGTTAAGACAGCGCGGGTAAGAAAACAGACAGCGAATAAGAAGCGGTATTTATGGAAACAATAAAAATCAGTGATTTAAATACGGAGGAGCTTTCGATTTTTGGCGAAACATCAGAGATTCAGCTCTACAGATACTATGAGCCGGAGCCCGGAGTTTTCATCGCCGAGAGCCCGAATGTGGTGATGCGCGCCATTGAGGCGGGGCATGTGCCCTTTCGAATGTTGGTGGAAGATAAGCTTTATGACAAGGAAATCCCTCCCATTGTAAACGCCCTTGAAAGTCTCCACGGGCCTGAGGCCACGAAGAATCTTACAGTCTACGTGGGAGACCACGAAACCCTAAAGGACCTTACGGGCTATGCTTTGGTAAAAGGCCTCTGGTGCGCCTTTAGACGCTCACCTGTTATGGGCTTACGAGAGTTTTGCGAGGGAAAGAGACGACTTGCCGTGTTATTCGATGTGGTTAATCCCACAAACGTAGGCGCCATAGTCCGTTCTGCGGCCGCTATGGGCGTGGACGGAGTGGTTCTTACCCACGGGAGTGTGAATCCTTTATACAGAAGAGCTTCAAGAGTCAGTATGGGTACGGTTTTTCAGATTCCCTGGACCATGGCCACAAAGGATGAAAGTGAAGGGGTGAATTTGATTGGACTTCTTCATGAATTTGGCTTTGAAACAGCCGCCATGGCTTTGACTGACAAGTCAGTCGGAATAAATGACACACGTGTCAAGAACGCCGAAAAGCTTGCAATAGTGCTGGGTACAGAGGGCGACGGCTTGCCTAAAGAGGTAATCGAAGCCTGCACTCACACCATAAAGATTCCAATGTACCACGGAGTGGATTCCTTAAATGTTGCCGCCGCCAGCGCAGTGGCATTCTGGGAACTGGTATAGAAACTGTTGGGCCGATGTGCAATTTGGGGCCTGTCCCCAAATTGCACCGTGCAAAACGGGGCCTGGCCCCAAATTGCACATCGGCCCAAACTGCAAATACATGGTATAATAGACGCATGAGACCATCAAGAAATGAAAAAGAAAACGCAATGAGGGAAAAGCTTATTGCGGAATTATATGAAAATCAATTCAATAAATTCGTCGGATTTGAGGTTTTGGAGCTTGGCCCCACGTACAGTAAGGCCAAGGTGAAATGCTCGGAGAAAATCCAGAATCCCTACGGAAGCATCCACGGGGGAGCTTTGCTTGCCTTGGTTGACACCATGGCGGGAGCAACGGGCTGCATGAACGGCTACTATGTTACCACCGTTTCTGCCAACCTTAATTTCCTTTTGCCCGCGGTCAATACCGAATACATCTACTGCGAGTGCATGAAGCTTAAGACCGGTAAGCACATTCTGGTTTTCGATATCAGAATAACCGACGATGAAGGAAATCTTCTCGACAGCGGAGAGTTTTCGTTTTTTGCCAGCAAGACTCCGCTTCTTGACAATCCAAAGATATACTAGAAAAAAATGCTATATGGGAGGGTAAAATGGCTATACTCGGATTTTATGTGTTATCAATCATTTGTTTTCTGGGAGTTGTCTTTCAGGCTATATTCATTGCGGTGGAGCACAAAGAAAAATATGTTCCGGCAGTGATTTTCAAGGGGCTGGCATCCTGTTGCTTCGTGATTATGGGATTTCTTGGGTATAAAAATGCCCAGAATGGAGACTTTGCCAAACTGGTACTCCTTGGCCTGATCTTCGGAGCTTTGGGAGATATACTTCTGAATCTGAGATTTGTATTCGCTAAGAAGGGGCAGCTGATTTTTCTAACAGGGATAGCAGCATTCCTGACAGGACATATTCTTTATCTTGCAGCGCTGATTCCCCTGTCATCAAGCCTGCTTGTATCGGTTATCGCGGGCGTTGTGCTGGCAGCGATTCTTCTCGCCATCATCTTCAAGAAGTTTGAGGTTAAGATTGCTTTCAAAATCTTCGGTATCTTCTATATCGGTGCCATTGCCATAATGACGGTGGTTGCCATCGGAAACCTCATCGCCCTTCAGGATACCAACAGAATTCTTTATGCAGTTGGTGCCGTGGCTTTCCTGATTTCAGACGTGGTGCTGATTTTCAATACCTTCGGATCCGAAACCAAGTTTTCCATGAGAATCACAAACCTGGCATTCTACTATGTGGGCCAGCTGCTGATTGCATTTTCGCTATTTTTCATATAAAGCAAAATAATGTGCAGTTTGGGGCCTGTCCCCAAATTGCACCGTGCAGGTTGGGGACAGGCCCCAAATTGCACCGTGCAGAATGGGGACAGGCCCAAATTGCACCGTGCAGAATGGGGACAGACCCAAATTGCACCGTGCAGAATGGGGACAGACCCTAAATTGCACATAATGAGGAGAAATGCCATGTTTTACGTACCTGATGGCACTGAGCGTGCCGGATTTTATGAATGTGAAGATTGCGGAACCCGCTTTCTTGATATAAAAATTGCCCCGAGGATTACCTGCCCATATTGCGGGGAGGAGCCTGATATGGAGATTGGGCCTGACGATGAGATGCCTGCTGCATCAGAGGCAGCCAAACTTATCCAGATGGTTGAAGGGGAAGATGTGGAAAAATACGATGTTCTTCTAAGTCTCGCCATCACCGGCGGAGACTACGAGTGGATTTAGGGGGAAATATACTATGAAGAAGAAATTATTAAAGTTTACCGGATTATTTATCACCTTTATTATGGTCATGTGGTTCGCAGGATGCGGCAATAAAACCGCCGAGACCTCAGAAACCAACCCCGGGGACAACCAAACTGCGGAAACTTCCACGGAGACCGAGACCGCAAATCCCACAGAGGAACCGGCAAAAGAACTGGAACACATTGAAACCTACGCCCTTGCCCAGGGCTATAACGGGGACCTCATATATATCATTGACTCCGAGGGCAACAAGCTAAAAACCATCGACAGGGCGGATATAGCAAAGAACGTTCCGGATAAGGAGAAGGAGCAGTATCGTTTTGCCTCTGAGGAAACTTACATGAGATGCACACTGGCCGCTGAGGGCGACGGATTCCTTTTCTTCAGCGACACCGTTCCCGGTGGGGACAGCGACCAATATGAACATTCTGTTTTTGCGGTAAAAGAAGATGACTTAAAAATCTACCCTATCGCAATGCTGCCTAACGAGCACTATGTCATGTCAACCGACTACTACGAGGGGGCTCTCTATGTGGACTTCAGCTTTGGCTACGGAGAGAACAATGAGTATCTTGGAGTAGGCGAGAAGGTATATGTCTATGATGAGAACGCTGACGTTTTTACCGAAAAGGATTCCGAGTATAACGGAGTTTTCGAGTCGGCGAAAGTTATGGGTGTCAGATTAAACGGAACCACCAGAGTTATGGGATACAGCCAGGACTCCTTTACCCGTACAATGCATGAGTGCGGCTTCATCCTCGGAAGCACCGACAACGGCTATGCGATGGTGGATGACAGGGGTGCGGTTACCCCTTTGGTGAATTTTGAAGACGGCTACATCAACATGTACAGCAAGGGACATATGTTTTTTGTGAACTCGGTCTATGGAACGCAGGTTGCAAACGCCTTTATCTACGATGTGGACGGCAAATGCCTTAACCAGATTTCCGACGACTGGCCGTTTATTCAGACCATCGGCCGAAACGCCAATGATTTCTACTACTATACTCAGGATGAAGAGGAGTATGGAATCAAGAGAAACCATGTATTCAAGTACAATGCGGAGTCCCGCGACACCACCCTTCTTTACGAGGCAGAGACAACTCCGGGAGTAAACCTGCAGCCCGGTGTCGAGAACTTCACACTCTGTGGGGATAAGATGTACGCCATCTGCTATGATGAAGGCGAAACCAAGTGGATGCGAATCGACAGCAGTAACGGTGTGGCGACCTACACCGACATCGACTGCCCCGTGTCCACCGTTGACATTTTTAATTTTGGTAAAATCACCTACGGCTCCAGAGTTGCTTCATGTTCAGAATGCGGCACCCCCTTGGAAAAAGTATATGCCGAGTGCTTTGTACTTGATGACAAATATTCAAAGAACGCTGACAAGATAAACGAGGCCCTTAAGGAAATTCAGGAAAAGGAACTTGCTGATGATGGCGGTGAATATTGGGATTCTCCATGCGAAGAGCATCAGGAGCACCCTGAATGGTATACCGTTACCGACGACTACACCGTTTCAGCTGTAAGAATAATTAACGACAAATATCTTGCTGTGGACATGGGCGGAGAATGGTATGGCGGTGGCGCCCACGGAATGCCCATGCGCGATCAGCACCTGTTTGACCTTGAATCCGGTGAGGAAAAAACCATCGTCGATTTCTACACCGGCACCAACGACGACTTTAAAGCCCTTGTGGCGTATAAGACAAAAGAAGATTTCTTAAGCTACTCGGATGGCGGATCACCGTATTTTTCCGGAGATGCAGATGCCGTATACGACCAGGCATATGAATCTGCAGACTTAGGCAGAGGCACCGTGGATTTCGCCGAGGAGGGAATCTATTATTACTATCCTCCTTACGAAATGGGCCCTTATGCCGCAGGGTATATCGATGTTTTCATTTCGTATGAAGAGTTGCTGGGAAGGAAAGAGTTGTAAATTTGTAAATGATTTGGGGGATTCTTGCGGGATTTGGGGGATTCTTGCGGGATTTGGGGGATTCTTGCGGGGGTCTAGAGCATTCCCTGCGTCGGAGGCCGCGAAATACTACTTAAATGCTGAAACGGCGGATTTGTTAGTACGGTTTTTGCTGATGGGTACTACTGAAATTTCAGAAATGCTGAATTCATTAGTACAGCATCGGCGGCGGGTACTACTGAAATATCGGAAACGGCAGATTCATTAGTACAGTTTCGCCGGCAAAGTACTACTGAAATTTCGGATACGTCGGATTCATTAGTACAGTTTCGGCGGCAAAGTACTACTGAAATTTCGGATATGGCGAATTCATTAGTACAGCATCACCGGCAAAGTACTACCGAAATTTCGGATTGGCGAATTCATTAGTACAGCATCACCGGCAAAGTACTACCGAAATTTCGGATATGCCGAATCCATTAATACAGCAGCGGCGGCAAAGTACTACTCAAAATGAAGAAATGGTGAGTTCCTATGTTTGTGAGAAAACGGGCAATAGCAATTCTAGGAATAGCTGCATTTATTATCTCGGGCTGCGGTGCGAGCTCTGAAAGTGCACTTATTTCCAATCCCAGTTCTAACGGCAGCATTGGCGGACAGTATATCAGTGAGCATAATAGTACAGAGAATCTTTCTGTAAACAATGAGCCTCAGGACGTAATTCCTGAGGCTTATTATAGTGATGATGAAAGAATTGCAAAGTTAGCCGCCGCAATGTATAACGGCGGGGAATTCGAGGGAAGCGAGACCGGAGGAAGCTTCAGGACACCATCCGCATCAAACTCCACGCATTCGGGAACATCCTCCACTGCAGGAGGATCGACATCCACTCCATCTCCATCCCCATCCCCTACATCGGCCGGCACTGCCACACCCACCCCGACAGGTACGGGTACACCAACCCCGACTCCCAGGCCAACACCATCGGGGAACCCTAAACCTAACACTGACATTGCCCCCATGGAAGTGCTATTCTACGACATCGGTCAGGGAGATTGCACCTTGATTAAATGCGACGGTCACTCCTTGCTCATTGACTGTGGCGAAACCACCAAAGGCTCAGAGGTTCGATTGAAATTGTTGCAGAAGCAAAATGTTGAGAACCTGGATTTTCTGATGCTTACCCACCCTGATTCAGATCATATCGGCGGTGCAGCTTCTGTTATCGATAACGTGAAAATAGACGCAATTTGGATGAGTGACTTCGTTAAGACCAATGATGTTTACACCAGATTGATGGACACAATCAGGAAAAATGACGTGTACTACTATACTCCTAAGCCCGGGAATGAGTATTATCTTGGGGATGCCGTGATTAAGGTAATTGCACCCAACAACACATACGATAATCCCAATGATTCTTCCGTTGGAATCATAATAGAGCATGGTGAAAACCGCTTCCTCTTCGCAGGGGATGCGACCACCAACGCCGAAGCAGACATAATAAAAAATGGATTGGATATCTCTGCAGATGTCTACAAAGTTAATCATCACGGAAGCGCATCATCCACTTCCCAAGCTTTCCTTGATGCGGTTAATCCTACATATGCTGTGATCAGCTGTGGAAAGAACAATGATTACGGTCATCCTACCAAGGAAGTGCTTGATAAGCTTAAGGCAAAGAACGTAAGCGTTTTCAGGACAGACGAGCAAGGCACTGTTACAGTCACTTCCGATGGCAGCAACCTCACTTGGAGCGCAGAGCCTTCCACCACCTGGGCAGCAGGTACGGGAACCGGAAAAACATATGGTGAGCAGGCTCATGCAGGGGCAACTGCAACGCCTACACCCACGCCTACACCTACTTCTACGCCTTTTATAGTGAATGATGTGGGCAATCCCGGGAACACGGACAGGTCATTGCCAAATACAAGCGGCTCGAGCACAGTAAAACTGGACTTGCCTGATCCGGAGCCAGGACCTGGAGCAGTATGGATACCCACCGATGGAGGAAAGAAATATCATAAAACGCCGGACTGCAGTGGAATGACGAATCCAATACAAGTTTCGGTACACACTGCGCAGGAATATGGCTTCAGTGCCTGCAAGAAATGCTACGACTGATTGCTATTAAAAGGGAGGATGGGAAATGCGACAAAAGACTATTACAAAAATCAAATCTTTCTTCGCATTTGCATTGATAATTGCTATATTTGCTAGCTTTGCCGGATGTGATTCAAGTGAACTTAGAACTTCGGTAGTTCAAAAAAATACAAGCAACATTACCAGAGAAGTTGTTGAGACACCAACTCCAAAGCCAACAGTAGTTGAGACACCGACTCCGAAGCCTACAACCATAGAGACGCCAACCCCGGAGCCTACGCCCATAGAGACACCCACTCCGGAGCCAACACCCATAGAGACGCCTACTCCAGAACCGACAGCAGTAGTGACACCTACTCCTGAACCAACAGTTATTGAGACACCAACCCCGGAACCAACAATAGTAGAGGCGGCGCCAGTTCAGGAAGAATCCCCTGCTCAAGAATATGTTTTAAATAAAAATACAAAGAAATTTCATTATCCGAACTGCAAAAGCGTAGGGCAGATGAAGGAAAAGAACAAAGAGTATGTCACTGAGTCCAGAGATTCTATAATAAATCGGGGATATGACCCGTGTAAAAACTGCAATCCATAGACAACGTTTTCTCCAAGGAGGAATGAATATGGCAAAAAAGAAATTCAAGATTCCGGGACTTTCATTTAGTTGGAAAAGAGCAACAGGACTTACAAAAGCAAAAAGAAAGATTTCAAAAGCCACAGGTGTGCCCACCTCAAAGCAGGGAAGACGGAACAAAATAGCGAAGTGGCTGGGAATTAAATAGTTAGGGAGATAGTATGAGGTCCGTGAGAAAAAGAGTTTTTGAGATTATTGAGGTATCCAGAGATAATGACCGAGCAAGTTTTGCTTATGATATTGCCATGCTCGTTTGTATAGTTGTGAGCCTGACTCCATTAGCATTCAAAAACCCACCTAAGTTTTTTAAAACTACAGATTATGTTACAACAGGGGTATTTATTGTTGATTATGTTTTACGGCTTGCAACTGCCGATTATAAGTTGAACAAAAAGGGTGCTATATCATTTATCAAGTACCCCTTTACTCCATGGGCAATTGTGGACTTGCTTTCAATTCTGCCGGGACTGGATGTTCTTAGCAGTGGATTCAAACTGTTTAGGGTATTTAGAGTAATAAGGACATTTAGAATTTTTAGAGTCTTTAAAGCTTTTAGATATTCCAAGAACATTGAAAAGATTGCACGCGTAATCAAAAATTCAAAAGACGCGTTGATTGCTGTTTGCACTTTGGCTATAGGATATATACTTGTTTCTGCGTTAATTATATTTAACGTTGAAGGAGATTCGTTTTCTTCATTTTTTGATGCCATTTATTGGGCGACCGTTTCACTCACAACCGTAGGGTATGGCGATATTTATCCTGTCACTACTGCGGGAAGGATAATCACAATGATTTCCTCTGTTTTTGGAATAGCTATTGTGGCATTACCCGCCGGAATTATAACAGCAGGTTACATGGACGTAATAAATGAAGAAAAAAACAATAAAGAAGAATAGAAAAGTATGTTATAATATCTTTACTTATTCTTCGTTATTTCATGCTAAGTACCGTGGCTATTGTAGTACGCAATGTTGCGGGAAAGGAGAAAGTCTATGAGGTGTTTTATGGACGTAGCAGTTAGAATCCACTGGGATGATGAAGCTGAAGTTTGGGTAGCTATAAATGATGAATTGGGTATAGCACTTGAATCTGAATCTTATGACGCTCTTGTAGAAAGACTGAAAATGGCCATTCCTGAAATGGCTGAACTTAATGGATTGTCGAACATTAAGTCAATAATTATTACAACCGATACTAGACAGATGACATACGCATAATGGCGGAATATGAGAAAATTGTACGTAAGATTTTGTCTGAAAACGGCTGCTTCTTCGTCAGACATGGTAAAGGTGACCATGATATATGGAGAAGCCCCATCACCAACCGAAACGTAGTTGTTGATGGGAAGATTAAATCTCGGGATACTGCAAATGCTATTATGAAGCAGAGTGGTATCAATCACAGATTCTAGACATACGGCAGATAAAGCAACCCGCTTTACCTGCCGTTCCTTTTTTCATATAATTGATATCAGATTGAATTAACTTGAACAAATACACATGCAACACGACATTAAGTGAAGGGAGTAAACAGATGAGGAAATACCTGGTAATCGGAGCGGGCGGAACAGGTGGGCCCATGGGAGCATATCTGGCGAAGGCCGACAAGGACGTGACTTTTATCGTGCGAGGCGAGAATTTAAGGGTTATGAAGGAAAAAGGACTTAAAGTTCTCCGCCCCGAGGATGAGTTCACGGTAACGAACTTTAAGGCCTGCGAGTTTAAGGACTACAACGACACGCCGGACGTGATTTTTGTATGCGTAAAGGCCTATTCATTGGACGCAATTCTTCCGGATATTAAAAGGGTTGCGGGCCCGAATACAATTATCATCCCCATTCTCAACGGCTTTGGTATCGGAGAAAAGATTCAAAAGAGTATCCCAGGTTCCCTGGTTACTGACGGCTGCACCTATGTGGCAGCAGAGCTTAAGGAACCCGGCGTTATCCAGATGAATGGCGGAATCTTCAGGGTGATTTTCGGCGTTAGAGATAAAGCCGATTTTTGCAAAGAGCTAAAGGAAATCGAGAAGGAGCTTAACGAAGCCGATATTATCGGGATTTACTCCGAGAACATCGTGAGAGATGTTTTGGTAAAATTCTCGTATGTCTCTCCTGCGGGTGCCTGCGGCTTGTACCTTAATGTCGCTGCAGGAGATATGCAAAAGCCCGGGGAATCAAGAGACCTTTTTGCGGGACTGATAGCTGAAGTAAGTGAAATCGGCAATGCCATGGGAATCGAGTTTGAAGAGGACCTTGTTGAGAGAAACTTAAAGATTATGGACAGCCTTGTTCCTACAGCCACAACTTCCATGCAGCGTGACGTTATGGCCGGAAAGAGCTCTGAGATGGACAGCCTGGTTTATGAGGTTGTGAGACTTGCGGACAAGTATGGGGTTGAAGCACCCTTATACAGAAAGGTCGCTGCGGCGTTATAGAATCGGAAATGCGAAATTTAAAGGTAACAAACAACCACATTAAGGGAATCCTGTGCATTCTTGCAGCCGCACTGGGATTCTCTTTTATGACTTTCTTTGTAAGGATTTCGGGAGATTTACCCACCATGCAGAAGGCGTTTTTCAGAAATGCTGTGGCAGCAGTGGTGGCATCCGTTGCCCTTCTAAGATCCCCTGAGAAGTTCAAAATCAAAAAGACAAGCTACGGAGATATTGCATTCAGGTGCATCTTTGGAACCAGCGGTTTGATCTGTAACTTCTACGCCATAGACAGGCTCGGAATAGCTGACGCAAACATGCTTAACAAGCTTTCCCCCTTCTTTGCCATTCTTCTTTCAATTCCTTTGCTTAAAGAAGTGCCCAAGGTAAGGGATATTGTGGCAACAATCATAGCTTTTATAGGCGCGCTCTTTATTATCCGTCCCGGCGGAGACATGTCGGTGGTGCCTGCCCTCATTGGCCTTTACGGAGGCTTTGGAGCAGGGACGGCCTACGTGTTTGTAAGACGTCTTGGGGGTAAGGGAGAGAGAACGCCTATAATAGTTTTCTGCTTCTCCATGTTTTCCTGCCTCGTCACCGCGCCTTTCCTGATATTTAACTTTGTGCCAATGACCGGCTGGCAGTGGTTCTGCCTTGTAATGGCGGGAGTATCCGCATCTCTTGGCCAGTTCTCAATTACCACGGCATATAAATTTGCCCCTGCCAAGGAGATTTCCGTTTTCGATTACACTCAGGTTATTTTTGCTGCCATATTGGGAATGATTTTCTTAAGCGAGACTCCATCTTATTTAAGTGTCATTGGATATGTCATTATTATCGGAACCGCGGTTGTAAGGTGGTATTTGACGTTAAAGAGGGAGAAAGAGCAACAATGAGAGAGGCTAACCTGCCATACCCCCCATTTTGCAACTGAGAGTAGAGAAAATGGGGCTTTCATGGGGCGTAAATTGTGCTTTTTGTTGATATACTATATGCAATATGATGAATAGTATGTCCAAAAAACAAGATTTGCGTCTTTATACGGGGGCACGGAAGCCCATTAAGAGAGCAATTTCACTGGTAATGTCGTTATTGCTGGTTTTTGGTTGCATAGATTTCAATACTATTAAAGTAAATGCGGAGGAACCCTCCTACGAGATCACCGGAAACGGCGTGAGTCTTAGCGGGGGAGCCACCTTTACATATGGAACCACAATCTCCTTAAATATATCAGGTCTTAATGAGGGAGAGAGTGCTTCCTTTGACATCAAGGATATGTCCACAGGTGATGACAGTCCATATGATTCAGGCACCGCCTACGGAGTAGGCAGTTATAAAATCGGTTACTCCATTGGAGACTCTGATGGCGCACTGATTTATGAATGCTCCGCCGACAGTTCAGAATTTGGATTCTCAATAGACAAGGCAAATGCACCTGCACCTACAGGGTTAGGCTGGATAGAGGGGACTACAGCTGTCTGGTCAGGGCCCGACGGCATAAGTGCAGTTTATGATGCCTATCTTTACAAAGACGGGGGCCTGGTTTCGGAAAGAAACGGTATCAGTGGGACCTCCGTGGACTTATCTGACGGAATTACCGCCGAAGGAAGGTATACTTTTGCGGTAAAAACCATCCCCACGGAGTCATCCGCGGAACTGTATAATGAATCGAATATTAGTGAAAACAGCGCGTCCTCAGTGTGCGCTGTAGGTGTAGAACTGGCTGCAGGAACAGGAATTTCTTCTGTCTCTCCGGGCAGTTTTTTGCTTGTTCCGGGCAAATCGGGGCGCGATTCCCAGAGTATTTCTGCTGCTGCAAACGCTGCAGAACACTGGGATTTCAGGGCTTGGAGCGGCATCCCTTCAGGAATGTCACTGTCTGCTTCCGAAGGCAGCGCAAATAACACCCTTACGGCTGATTCTTCCTATGGCGGTGACACCCACGTTGTTATCACAGCCAACGGAAACGAAAGTGTTCCCCCTGTAATATCCGCCTTTGGCGGCAGTAACGGAAGCCTCACTGCCACAGTATCGGATAATGAGTCCGGCCTTGCGGCTTATATGTTTACGACGGAGTCAGACATTGAAGCTGTGAAGAATTCCGGAAGCGGATGGAACGGCTTTTCGGGAAATTCCCAGACCGTAAGCCACACAATTAATGCAGGAGGAACCTGGTATTTCTACGCAAAGGATAACTGCGGAAACGTTGCGGGATCCGGCGCCGGGGTGACGGTTAATAAGATTAATTACGCCAACTATTATGTAAATAACAGCAAGATTTCCGGAGGATACGGATACTTTATCGGGGATGAAACCTTCACTCTTCCCGCCTCTTCGGAACTTAAGCGTGACGGATATAACTTTGAAGGCTGGTTTGACAATGAAAGCTTCTCCGGAAACGCATATACAACACTCAGTTCTCACACCGGTCTTGGCGATGAGGCTACTTTCTACGCAAAGTGGAGCCAGAAGGATCTTGGATGGGATAATTATCCATCAGGTTACAGTGCCACATACGACGGCACAAGCCACAGTCTTACAGCGTTAACCACTTTCGGCGAAGAGACTGTAACCTATACATGGTTCAAAAAATCAGCCGGAGGAGACTTTGAAGAAATCTCCGGTTTTACCACAAATTCTCTTTCCGTTCGAAACGTGTCAGATTCAGGCACATACAAGGTGACTGCTCATTGTGCGGTAATCGATGATGACGGAAACGTGATATCGAGAGACCTCGCAGGGGCTTCCTTTGACGTCACCATATCGAAGGCAAACCTCGAAGTGAGAGCGGACGATTCCACTATAGAGTATTACGACGAGGCCCCTGCCTATACTTTTAAGTATTATGGACTCTTGGGAGATGACGGAAATTACGCGGGCGAAGTTAACCCTGCAGCGAGTGCAGCCATCACATCTGCGGGAGTCTTCACATCAGCCTATACTCAGGGAAATGATGCCGGGACATACTCTATCTCAAGGGATCCCGGTTCCGGATTATTCTTAAGCGATAACTACAACATTACGTCGAATGCCGGAACGTTGACGGTATCACCCAAGGCTGTAACCGAGGGTTCCTGTGTCACGGCCACTCTGGAAAACACGACTTACACTTATACCGGAAGCGCCATTAGACCGACAGTTATAATCGATGATTCAAGAATCGACGGAAACTTCTCGGAAGATGATTATGATCTGATATACCTGAATAACACTAATACGGGCCTTGAATCAGACACCTATGGCCCCAGAGTAAGGGTGGATTTCAAGAGAAATTACTCGGGAAGCATCACCTTGCATTTTGAAATAACCAAGGATGCTTACGTTCCGACCATTCAGATAGAGAACTACACACAGGGAAGCTGGATATACGGTGACGCCGCAAAAAACGTCACTCTTACCGGCATGCCCGCTGATATGACACCTGAGGAAAAAACCAATTACTCTCTTTACTACGCAGAGGGAACTCTTACCCAGGATGAAGTAAATGCATTGAATACAGGTTCAACAATACAGCCTACCGATGCAGGCGTATATACTGCATTTGCAATAGTCGGTGAAACACAGAACTACGCAAGCACCCATTCTGCACCCTATCACTTTGAAATATCCAGGAAAACAATTACCCTTACTGCAAGGGGCGGCACATGGGAGTATGACGGTAACGCCCACAGTAATCAGGAATACTATCCCACAAAGGAAGATGCGGACCAGTTATTCGTTAAGAATTCCGAGTCCTTTGCCAGCATAGAAACTGTCGGCTCCATCACAAACGTGGGTACTGTTGCAAACGTAATAAGATACACCCTTTCATCTTCAACAAATGCAGATAATTATAACATTGTCTGTGTTGACGGAACATTGACAATTACTCCCACTGAGCTTCCTGCACCTGCAAACTGCGCATGGGAAGAGAGTACTCCGGGAAGAGCATCCTGGGTAGCAGTTTCCAAGAGCGGTCTGACTATACAGTACAAAGTAAAACTTTATGAGCACGATGATACTTTGGGAACAACAGACACCGCCTTAACAATCGGTGGCAATTCCACTGAGCTTATAACCTCCTCAACATATGTTGACTTTGCAAGCCTTATCCACTCAAGAGTTGATGGAAACAGCAATCCCAAGTCATATTATTTCACTGTGGAATCTGTTTCCGCAGGAGGAACAAACAAAGACAATTACAGTGATTCCGATTCAGCCAATCCAGGCAGAAGCGGAAGCCTTTATACTGCGACTATTGTTCTTCAAAGGAATCCCGGAAATGTTGAGGGATACGCAGAAAGATATGAGAGATTTGACCTGGGCGATGCAGGTACCGGTATTACTCTGATAAGCGGTGAAAGCGTTATTATGTACGCTCAGATAAAGGAAGGGTATACATTTAATGGCATTAAACCTTATGTGCTTGGAAATAATGCATACTTTAACAAGGTTAATCTTGCTAATGAAGGTTCAGTCTTTAGATGCAGATACACTTTTTCCGGCGAAAACCTAAGCGAATCAATCCCGGAGGCGATATTCTACGCTGATATTACGGATACCTATCCTCGTGTGGATTCTTTAACTGCAGAAAATAAAGATGACTTAAGTGCGGTTACACTTTCGGCCACTCTGTATGATTACATTGGAATTGCCGGATACAGAGTTGTTCGGGTTACACAGAATAATTTAAATCATTACGAAATAGTGGATCCCAGTACTCCTTGGACGGAACTTCAGAACGTAAGTGGAAGTTATTCGGTTTCAACAGAAATAAGTGCACCCGGCTTATATGGAATCCAGGTAAAAGACACAGGCGGAAACAGCATGCCCGTTCATGATGCGATTTCTGTTTACGAAATCTCCTTTGATCCCGGCGACGGCACAGGAACCATGGCTCCTATTTACAAGGCCGAGAATACTGCGCCCACATTGCCTTCTTGCAAATTTAGAAAGGATCACTATCAGTTCAAGTACTGGAGTGGCACCAACACCGGTATAAGTGTTGACGGTGCACCTATTGTTGCAAACACAAATGATACCCTTGTAGCTCAGTGGAGCAATGAGAAGGTTAACTATATTGTTAAGTACTTCTACATGGACGGAGAGGGAAATTACCCTTCCGAGCCTGGAGAAACTGCGGTTTTCCAAGGAAATCACGGTGACACAATAGAAGTAACTGAAGGAATTATTCAAAAGCCCAGGGCAAACTATACTCTGGACACTTCTGCAGGCCACAATACCCCTGTAGTACTTATACCCGACGGCACAGGAAGCGATATCGTACTTAACCTTTATTATCGCACCGGACAGTATACAATCACTTATTCGTACCGTCTGCCCGGGGCCAGTGAAGATACCGTTACAGTACAGCAGTATCACTATGATCAGGTAATTACCGAGTTAACCAAACCTCAGGTTAACGGCTATGATTTCGTAGGCTGGGAATTTGGAGGAAGCGGCGCTGCTCCCGAGAGAATGCCTGCGGATAATCTTACTGCTACAGGCTCATTCAGGGCAAAGGATACAACGTTAAAGGTTGTTTATCACTTAGAAAGCCTTGGAAGCGGTGAAACCAAAACAGAAGAGTATCCCGTTGATGATAGTTACACAGAAATTCTTAATGCAAAGAATGGAGATACAATCGAGGCGCTCCTTACGGGAGAAGAGGCAAACGGAAGAGTTATTGCAAAACAGTTTGAAGGGTTCACTCTTGAGGGAGTGAAGGTTTCATACGGAGCTGATTCAGGTGACAGTCTTCCTGCAAGTATTGCATCTTCCGCAACAGGAACGGTTAAATACGATTCAAGCGAGACCCTGTACATCAACTTCTATTACACCAGAAATGTGTACAACCTTTATGTGGATGTATGGAAAACCAACCGTGAAACCGAATCAAACCACTTATTCAGATATACAGAGAAACACCAGTATCAGGAAGCTTTAACTGATATTGAGAAATTTGCGCTTCCGGCATATTACCTTGGGGAGACTCCTTATACGAGTCCTGCTTTGGATGACAATCAGGACGCTTTTGTGATGCCCTCCAGTTTCATTTTTGCCAGCTACACCGATTACTCCACCGGTAATGTTCCCGAGAAAATGCCTGCCGGTGATATGACAATCACCAAAGATGTAATCTCCAATGAAAATGCTGAGTTTTTCATTGAACTTTACTTTGAGACAGGTACCGCTGGTACTTATGAAAAAAGATCAACTCTTGGCTATGAGTATCCGGTAGGCGCGAATATTCATGTGGTTGCAAGCCAACAGCCGGATGTGGGAAATGATTATTATATTTCCTACAGCGATTGCGTGCAGACTGTGAATAATCACAATTATTATTCTCATGTTGTCCTTGGAGATTCAGTAGAAGAGGGAATAGTTACAGATGGTATAGATGATAACGCCCTTGTATTAAAGGTTTATTTTGAACGGAAAACTACCACAGCAACCATTACCTACCAATATCGTGAAACCGGCGGAGCCGATGTAACCATTGCAACTTATCAGGTAAGTGGCAAATGGGGAACGAAGTATACCATTGACCCGGATCTCTTGTTTGATCCAACGACTTCTGATGCGGTTTCAACTAAGATTAATAATCTCTATGACAATGTAACGACAGTTAAGAACCCTGACAAACTGGATTATGATTTCAGAAACAATAATTATCTGATTTCCTATTCCGGCGCTTATCATTACTTTGATGATAATGGCATAGTACAAGGCTTTTGGCCGTCTTATACATTTACAACCATCGGAGATGAGACCAATGTAGACCCTGGATATCACAGAAATGTTTCTTCCGCAGGAATCAATAATACGATTTCAAACTATTTCAGTATTGATGATACGAACTCGATTAAGATTTCTTATAACCAAATATCCGAGTATGAAGAGTTTTATCTGGTACCCAGAATCAATACAGATACCAGGCTTAATGACAAATCTTTGGATTGGTGGACACAGAGTCCCTATAACGGTCATACTGCTACATATCCGGATGGAAAGACCTATGTTCCCATCGGATACGAGTATGACTCTGACGGTGATGGAACTGCAGAGTTTTATCAACTCCGAATTATTAATAAGTGTGCCATTGTAAAGGCACCCAGGAATGCTACGGCATCAGGGCTGGTCGATTATCCTGCATCAAATGCCAAGACCAGAAGCTATAATTACGAGGACCCCAATGTATATCTTCGTGAGGGTTGCGTGCATATTACAGGAGATTACTATTTCTATAATCCTGCGAATAACAGCAATCAAACCTCCGCCTTCGGAAGTGAAGCCTGTGTATATAGAGTCGAGCCTTCTGATAAATTCCTCCAGGGTGCTTTAGTCTCATACGGACTTAGCAACGATGACAAGGCGGATGCCAATACGTTCCTTGACGCATACAAGACAGCCCACAGTGAAGGCGGAACAGCTGTAGCTGACGCAAGCTGCAGCGCTCTTGCTCTTTATAACGTTACTTACGGTGGCGCATATATTAAGGGAGAGTATGCGTACCTGGATGTTAACTATATCTACAGAGAAAACTGCCGTTTGAGTTTTTATTTCGGAGGAACGACTTACAGCCATCAAACCAATAATTCTTATGTATACGGAACCAGAGTTCCGAAGGAAGATGTAACCTGCGAGAGTATTCCGCCAAAGGACGGATATGATGTTGTTTGGTATACAGACCCGGGAAAAACACAGCCGATCCCGGAAAATGGCCTTTTGATGAATGTTAACCGAACGGTATATGGTCAGTATGAAAAGAGCGTTATTCGAAATATGGAATACATATACTATCAGCTTGCGGACAGTATTACCATTAATTCCACAATCTATAGATATGTAACTCAGGATAATCTGGAGGCAATAAGTCAATACTTAAGCAACCAGGGAACACCTCTTACGTGCGATACCACAACACAGCAGATAAATGTTGGTACACAAAACGCACCGATTAACCGAACCGCAACTACAAAGAAGTATTATTTGGACGGCATGCCGGTCTTTACCTCCATTGAGCGGCCGACACTTACATATTCGGAATTGAAGTTGAGCAAAGGAAATGAGGACTATGCTTCCTATTACCTGGGCACAACTGCAGGTTTCTATTATGATGAAACAAATACGGACAACAGATCCTACGGATATGTTAATACCACACCTTTGACCTTAAAGGTGTATTTCGCACGCGATCAGTACAGCGTGGAAGTATATAACAACAGGACAGATACAGATAACGCAGAATATAAGACCTTCTCCATCGGACAGCACGTTACCCTTATACCGCCCACAAAGGATGGCTACACCTTTGACCATTGGGATTGGAAGAAATGGGACGGCACAAGCTATGTTGACTATACCCCTACGGTTCTTCCGGGAGAGGTTTATTTCAGAATGCCTGATTTTAACTTGAGAGCCTCAGCTGTTTACACTGCCGCAACATTTGAGCAGAAGGTAAGCCATTTCTTCCAGACAGAAGACAGTGTGTACATGACAGATTTCATTTCTTCACATCAGACGGAAGATATCACCGCCAACGTAATTTACAACGGTAATGTTTATCCGAACTCAGCTGTCTGGGGTACCGCAAATGCTCCCACCGCCGCAATGATAGTGATTAACGGCACCAAATACTATTTCGATGCAGCAACCGGTGACGGAAACGCAGTAAGTGTCAATGAGTCGGATCTGGTGGCTGCCGAGACAAGTGCAGATTTAACCAGCGAGGCCCCTGTTGTTTTGAGGAATCTTGCTTTTGCAGACAATACATTCGAAAATTACGATTTTACCTATGCACTGTACAAGGATGCATTAAACGTTATCAGATATGACGCCGATGCCACATGTCCTGCAGCCAAGTATGGCATGAACCTTGAGCTCTACTATCCAAGAACCGCCAACTACAGCATTGAACTTCTGGGCCTTTCACTGGATGGAGGAGAAGCCGGCCTTACCTTAATCGGAGCCGGGCCCTATTTCTTCGGCGAGACCATAAGAGTTACTGCCGTTATGAGTGAGGGCTATACCTTCGTTGGCTGGTATCAGACAGACGACATCGAAAACGGGGCAATAAAAGAGGGAACAGTGGCTGTTTCAGACAGTCTTACAACCGATATTCTTGTCAGAGGTAGCGCGTCCTACACAGCGGTTGTAAGGCCCAATACCATAGTAGTTCCAAAGATCAGTTTTTCGGGTAAAAACTCATATATCTACGGATATGCAGACTCTGCGGATAATTCCATTACCGCCATTGTAAGTACTCATTTCACAAGTGCGGATGCTGAATGCGCAGGAATGAGCCAGGCCCAGATAGACGAATACAATGCTCAGGCTTCAAAGACCAAGATTACCGGCTATCAGTGGTACCTTGTAACCGACAGTGAAGATATCACTCCTACAGACGGAACCACCACAGCCTCCACATACAGATTTACAACGGGCAAAAACGCAGGAAGCTACGAATATAAGTGTGTAATCAGCTACGAAAGAACCGATAATGGGAGAGCAGGAGAGGTTTCTGCAAGTTATACGGTGACTGTGGATAAGGCCGATATGAGTGTAAGCACCGTGGGATATAACGGAATTTACGATAATAATCCTCATTCCATAAGCCTGACAGTAAACAGTCCCTCTAATCCCGGAGATTATGAGATATTCTATCATCCGGACACTTATATTGATGCCGGAAATCTGGATACTCTTTCGGGAGTAACAAATGTGGTTCCCACCTACACCCACGTTAATTACGAGGAGGGCTATGGAGACACTTTACATACCACATATTTCTACATAAAGGATAAGACCGGAAACTTCAACGATTATGTAGGGAATGAAGATGTATATATTCATCCCAAGACCGTAAGCATCAGAGCCACGGCTCATACCTTCAGCAAGATTTATGACGGATATGCCGGAGTTTCCGGAAATGCAACCACTGAGGGAACGGATTTATATACCTTTGCTCAGGGAGACTTCTACACGATCCAGGGATATATTGCAGGGGATGCCGATACCCAGGCATATGTTCTTGATTGTGATGCAAACTATAACAGCGAACATGTAAGGCATGCCAAGGTGTTTACAGTTGAAAACATGAAGATTGTAAACAAGAGTAACGGCAATGTTATTCATGACTACGTGTTCCCTGACCATGCGACCCTGTCATTCTCGGGTACAATCACTCCTCGTCCACTGGATATCGAGTGGGTATTCCCCGCCGAAACCACAGTGGTTGATGGAGAGACAGTTCCTTTCTACGTATATAACGGCTTAAGACAGGGACCCGAAATCAGAGTTTCAGAGAACCAGACCTATGCTATTCCTGATATAGATACAGATATCAGAAACACCCTTTCCGTATCCAATATGCAGGATGGTGTGGGCACTTATAATGCGGTAGCAAATGTAACCGTAGCTGCAAACTCTCATTATGAGTCATCCGACTACAGCTTCAGTGTTACAAACCAGAAATATGTTATCGGAAAGAGGCCGGTAACCGTTACTCCTGATGATGCCACCGTAACCTACAACGGTTCAGCCAGAACTATTACCGGGTACAGGACTTCAGGCCTTGTGAACAATCACATGAGTACTGCCCAAAGCGTGAAATCCTACGTGGATGCAGGCTCATATGATGACTTGTCAATGAAGAACCTGGTAATTACCGATGCCGGCGGAAGAATCAAAAACGATAACTACGATATCACATACAAGACAGGTACATTAACCATCGAGAAATGTCCTGTAACAGTTTCCGGAATTACGGCAGCTAACAAGGAATATGACGGCACCACCTCTGTAACCGGAATTGATGTCAGTGCAGTTACCTTTGTTCCTTCAGGAGCTGCTGAACTCTTTGTCAATTCCTTAAGTGGTGTGAGAGATACACTGGCCCTTGATGCAAGTAAGATTACAGCCGCATTTGCGGATTATCACGTAAATAACTCTGAGACAGTAAACCTTACTTTAAGTGCGGACTCACTTATAAATGCGCCCGGTAAGGACTGCCTCAAAAACTATTACCTTGATGTGGCCAATTCACAGAACACAGCCACAGCCGCTATAACAGCAACCACAGTGAAGGTGAAAGCTGACGGACTTAGTGTGGTTTACGGAGAAAATGCTGATTTTGACAGCACTTTATCAGGCTTCTATGAAAACGGAGAATTCAAGACCTATGCCTATGATAATGTGAGTGCCCAGATTACAGGCGCTCCCGCATACCTTATTAAGGTGAACTCCTCCTGGCAGCAGTATGTGCCCGGAACAATCGGAGTTGGAAGCTATGAAATCAAGGTTGACGTTTCATCAATGAGTTCTGCTGACTACGAATTTGAGTGGGAAGAAGACAGCACCAACTCAGTGCTTACCGTCACAAAGAGACCCGTAAGCATTGCATCGGCTGCGAATCCTGATGTGACAAAGAGTTATGACAAGACAACAGATGTGGCTTCAGGCCTTGTTACGAAGACTCAGGACTATGTATTCGGGACAGGGACAGGATCCGGAAATTCTGCGAAGGGTGTTCTTCCTGCAGATGCGGACAGTCTTGATCTTGACAGCTTTGAGGCCTCCTTTAATACCAAGGATGTGGCAACAGCCAATAAAGTCACACTCACAAACATGGTTATCAACAATGACAACTATCTTTTGACTGATGGGGAAGGCAATGCAATTACCACTTCATCAACCCTTGACATAGCTGCATCAATTACAAAGATTGACCTTTCTCTATCCCTTGGTGAAAAACAGATAATCTACGGTGACGCCGATGTTTCAGGTTATTCCTACTCCGATGAGACAGGAAAATACCACATTACCTTGACAGGCTTTTTGACCGGTGAGAATGAAAGTAATCTTACAGGCAGCTTTGCAGTAAGTGATACCTATGATTCTTCTTTGGCTTCTTCAAGGGGAGTTGGAGACTATGATGTCACGGTTGGTATCGACAGCAGCTTTGACAGTGATAACTACAGGATTTGTGTGGGCGGAACACCTTTGACAGACCCTGTGGTCTTTGATGACCATTTACATGTGGTTAAGAAGGATCTGATTATAAAGCCTAACGACAAGGTTATGAAATATAAAATCGGAGTTGAAGATAACCCCGGTTATATTCCTGTTTTTGACTGGACCTATGAAGGCTTTGTTGACGGATGGGACAGCAGTGAAAGCCTTTCAAGTGAATTGAGTGTTTTGGCTTCTTATGTAACGACAAAAGGAACCGAAAACAGCTTTACTCCGGAACTGAGCACTCTGATTGGAGATTACGATATTAAACTATCCGGAGATCCAGTCCTTGACAACTACAATGTTATAAAGAGAATCGGACTGTTCAAGGTTATTCCAAGTAAGATATTCATCAGGGTAGGCAACCTGATTAACCTTATTAAGGTAATAGATAAAGAGTACGATGGAACAACCAATGTCTTGAACGGACAGATAACTGTTAAGGCGAGAGATTTGCTTATAGATGACCTTGCCGATCAGAGTAAGGGGGATGCTTATTGTCTCCTTCCTTCTGATGCTCAGTATCTTAGAGACCACAGGGAAGAAGCAGTTATTACTTTCGACTTCTCGAACTGCTCATATTCAGATAAGAATGTGGGAACAGACAAGGACATTACCGTTGAATACGAACTTGGTCCTTACCTTAGAAATCGATATGCCTTTGATGAACATACCGATAAGAGCGCCAAGGCAGGAATATATGTGGCTCCTTTAACCATTAAGGCCGATGACAAGGAAATAAAATATGGACAGCAAAAGCCCACATCCTACACCTATACGGTAACAGGCCTTAAGAATGGTGAAACTCTTGATGCAACGGCGGATTTTGGCGGTCAGTTGTCATACAGCGTGGACAGCTATTCTGCAGTTGCAGGGTCATATTCACCTGTTAATACCAATCCCGGATACCCGATTACCGTAAGCGGTGTAACCAACTCCAACTATCAGATAACCTATGAAGAGGGACATCTGAAGGTTAAGAAAACCAATCTTTCAGCCAAAACTCCTACATGGAGTACCACAGTTCCCGGAGTGGTTTCCTGGCCTGCAAGTACAGGAATCGGTGATGTGACGGTGGACGGGTATCAGCTGCAGCTTCTTAAAGACGGAAGTGTTGTGGATACAGTAAATGTTGAAAGCAGCACCCTCACATATAATTTTGCCAATAAAATGCATGAAGCCTCAGGCTCATATACAGTAAAGGTTAAGACCATTGCTTCTGAAACCAACAATGCAGGCAAGACAAATGTGGGCGATTCCACCAATAATGCGGTAACGACTGATTCCAAAAAGGTAATCGAAGTGAGTGCGGCCTTTGGAACTGAGAATGCGGGTAAAGCTTCAGATGTTACCATCGACGGTGTAAGCGGAGATCCCATCAGCCTTTCCTATGGTTCTGACAATACGGATACTCCCCACAGAAGCCTTTACGCTATTCAGGGTGAGACCCTTAAGTTCAGAGCCGAAATCGCAAATGGAACAGGCTACAATCCCGAAGCTTCGGTATCTGATAACACAATAATTGATTTCGTAGGAACTCCCGGTTTTGCCTTGGTCAATTCAAAGCATATATTCTCGGGAACCATAAAAGTGGCCAATGATTTAGCGGCTGCCACGGCAAGTGAGACCGTAACAGTGAACCTGCCTAAGACGCAGGCTTTGTGTAATGCCACTGTTTCAGCTATTAATCATAATGCTTATTATGGCTTTGGTACTTCGGAAGCGCCGGTTGTTACGGCAACACCTGTGGCGGTTTCCGGAGATAACGTGGGCCTTGATGGGTATGATTTCGAATATACCTGGTACATTCTAGATGAAAAGAACACGCAGTTTACTGCCTCCTCATGGAACGAGAAGGTGACCGGTTCTGCGGAGGATCATTATAAACTGCCGACCCTCAATGATTCGGGCAAAAAACTTGAGACCGGTGCCAACAGATACTGGATCAGATGTAAAGTTAAGGCCACAAGAAAAGACAACGGGGAAAGCAAAACTTATACCACAAACAATGTGAAGCTGACGGTTCAAAAGGGTACTTACACTCCTGCAGCCAAGTTCCAAACCACCGGCGGCAATGTGGACACCATTTCATGGACCTATGGTTCAGTAAGAGGAACTCCGGTAATAACCAATGTGGGACTCCTTGAAGAGGATATCGCCCCCGCAAGTGTTGACAGCTATTTGACATGGCAGTACTCAACATCTCCTTCAGGAACCTTCGCAGATTATAATCCTGCCACCGACAGCACCATATATACAAACGTTGGAACCTACTACCTGCGAGGTAAGTTAAGAGAGAGCACCAACTATCCCGAAACCTTTACTGCAGCCATTCCATATACTGTAACGAAGGCGAAACTTGACACTCCTACAGGATTGACCATGACCGCTTCACCTACAGCCCCCTATGGACTGACTCATTGGAACAAGGTTACAGGTCCCGTGGAGAATAACGGAGCAGGCGGTAAGTCGGCATCAAACATCAACGTCAAGTATCAGGTTGAGCTTAAGCGTGCAGGAATCGGCAGGCCTGTGGAAGAAGCCGTTGCGATTCCCGGTGGAAGCGTAACAGTAGCTGACAGTGTTTCACCTTCATATGACTTCACGGATATCATTACAGAGGCAGGAACCTACTTCCTCTTTGTAAAAGCTGTTGTGGATGGTAATGCCACAGATAAGAGTAACTGTGATGATTCTGATACGGCTGTTTATCAGGCAGTTATAACCATCGTAGCGGGAATAGAGAGTAACCTCTCCAATCCGGATTCCTTTGTGAAAGAGTACGATGGTCAGCCTCTTGTCATGAAGGCTATATACGCAAATGATACTCAGACCTTCACATACCAGTGGATGAAGAACGGTCAGGAGATAGCCGGAGCCACAGCGGAAACATACGCAATATCCTATGTGGAAGAAAATGCAAAGTACGTATGTCGAATTACTGTAAGTGACGGAACCGTATACTATACGAAGGTTGCGGATGCAAAGATTTTGCCTAGAAAAATCGTCCTTTCCTCACCTTCCGAAACCTGGGTTTATGACGCACAGTCCCATGCAAAGAATGACACGAGTCTGATTAACGCAACCCTTGGCGCAAACTCAGGCAGCACCGGCGATGCCATAGCAACAGGGGACAGCATTGATAATGTATCCCTTGCCCAGACCATTACCGATGTATCGACAAGGGCGAATACAATTTCAAATGTGGTAATTAAGCGTGGAAACAAGGTAGTATTTGATGCCAACGGAACTTTAATACCTACATCAAGGAATAACTACGAAATAACATACAACAACGGAAATCTGACAGTAACAAAGAGGCCCGTAACCGTTACTGCGGTTTCTGATACCAGAGCCTATAACGGTACTGCTCTTACAAATGAAGGATTTATCGTTGAAGACGGAGTAACCCATGGCAATACTCTTGCAACGGGACACAGTGTTACAGCTACAGTTACAGGATCAAGAACATCCTTTGGTGAAGCTGTAAACACAGTATCCAATGTTGTTATCAAAGACGGAGCAGTTGATAAGACTTCAAACTATGAGATCACTCTTGGAACCGGAACTTTGGCGGTTACAAAGAAGGCTGTTACCATAACGGGAAGCACTGCTTCAAAGCCCTACGACGGAACACCTCTTACCTTTGAAACTACAGATTCACTTCCTTCCACAGGATTTACCAACACTGCTCTGGCAACCGGTGATTCTCTCGAAGCTTTGACTCTTCAGGGAAGCATCACAAACAGAGACGGAGGAACCGGTGGAACAGATCATGTAAACAACACTCCTTCAGGAGCGGTTATTAAGAACGCACAGGGAGAAGATGTTACAGGTTCATACGAGATTACCTATGTACCCGGAACTCTTACCATTACAAAGAGACCGGTAACACTTAAGGCAGATAATAAGCTTGGAACTAACGGAAGCAGCTACGGAACGGCAATTAAGCCCCTTACCGTATCAGTCACATCAGGAAGTGACGCTACATTAAGCGCTGCAAATATTTTAACCGAGCTACATGCGACAGCGGTTACAACCTTAAATAACCGTTCAGCAGTCGGAACTCATACGGGAAGCATTACTGTAAACTACACGGATTCTCACGGAAACTATGAAGTAACAACTGTGACCGGAGATTATGAGGTAACAAAGGCTGCGCTTACAGCAAATGTCAACAACTATGTGGGAACCTATGATGGTCTGACTCACGGAATAAGCGTTGTGCCTCATGCATTATTCACAGATGAAGGCCCCACTGTTTACTACGGAACTTCAGCGCTTAACGAGTCCAACTACTTAAGTGCAGGAAGCCTTACAAGCCCTGAATTCAGAGATGTTGTAAATAATGGCGGAAACGTAGGAAACTACACGGTTTACTACTACGTTGTTATGGATAACTACGAAGGATTATCAGGAACAGGAACCGTAACCATCAATAAACGCGCAGTTACCTTTACATCAGGAAATGCCACCAAGGTTTATGACGGAACAGCTCTTGTAAAGAACAGTACAGACCCTGCAGCTCCTGACTATACACACACTCCTCTGGTAACAGGAGACAGCGTATCATCCATAAGCATAACCGGAAGTCAGACAAGGGCAGGAACGGGAGCAAACACCATATCGGGTGCTCATATTTCTGACTCAAACGGCACTGACATAACAGGAAACTATGATATTACCTACGTTGCAGGAAACCTGACAGTAACAAAGAGACCCATTACAGTTACGGCGGGAAGTGCAACAAAGATGTATGACGGAACACCTCTTACCACAAGCGATGCGTCAGTAACTGCAGGAAGCCTAGTAAGCGGTGATACCATTACAGCGGTAATGACAGCTGAAAGTACTGTTACAAACGTAAGATATGCAGGAAATTCTGTGACAGCTGCTCCCAACGTTATCGACCACGTTACCGTAACGGATGCAGGCGGAGTCGATGTTACTGATTGTTATGAAATCAGTAAGCTTAACGGCGGACTTACTATTACAAGAAAGCCCGTAACCATTACAGGAAGCGATAACTCAAAGGTTTATGACGGAACACCTCTTACATTTGCCACCACAGCAATCCTTCCTTCCACAGGATTTACCAATACTTCACTGGCAACCGGTGATTCTCTCGAAGCTTTGACTCTTCAGGGAAGCATCGCAAACAGAGACGGAGGAGTCAGTGGAACAGATCATGTAAACAACACTCCTTCAGGAGCGGTTATTAAGAACGCACAGGGAGAAGATGTTACAGGTTCATACGAGATTACCTATGTACCCGGAACTCTTACCATTACAAAGAGACCGGTAACACTTAAGGCAGATAATAAGCTTGGAACTAACGGAAGCAGCTACGGAACGGCAATTAAGCCCCTTACCGTATCAGTCACATCAGGAAGTGACGCTACATTAAGCGCTGCAAATATTTTAACCGAGCTACATGCGACAGCGGTTACAACCTTAAATAACCGTTCAGCAGTCGGAACTCATACGGGAAGCATTACTGTAAACTACACGGATTCTCACGGAAACTATGAAGTAACAACTGTGACCGGAGATTATGAGGTAACAAAGGCTGCGCTTACAGCAAATGTCAACAACTATGTGGGAACCTATGATGGTCTGACTCACGGAATAAGCGTTGTGCCTCATGCATTATTCACAGATGAAGGCCCCACTGTTTACTACGGAACTTCAGCGCTTAACGAGTCCAACTACTTAAGTGCAGGAAGCCTTACAAGCCCTGAATTCAGAGATGTTGTAAATAATGGCGGAAACGTAGGAAACTACACGGTTTACTACTACGTTGTTATGGATAACTACGAAGGATTATCAGGAACAGGAACCGTAACCATCAATAAACGCGCAGTTACCTTTACATCAGGAAATGCCACCAAGGTTTATGACGGAACAGCTCTTGTAAAGAACAGTACAGACCCTGCAGCTCCTGACTATACACACACTCCTCTGGTAACAGGAGACAGCGTATCATCCATAAGCATAACCGGAAGTCAGACAAGGGCAGGAACGGGAGCAAACACCATATCGGGTGCTCATATTTCTGACTCAAACGGCACTGACATAACAGGAAACTATGATATTACCTACGTTGCAGGAAACCTGACAGTAACAAAGAGACCCATTACAGTTACAGCTGAAAGCGCAACAAAGATGTATGATGGAACACCTCTTACCACAAGCGATGCGTCAGTAACTGCAGGAAGCCTTGTAAGCGGTGATACCATTACAGCGGTAATGACAGCTGAAAGTACTGTTACAAATGTAAGATATGCAGGAAATTCTGTGACAGCAGCTCCAAACGTTATCGACCACGTTACCGTAACGGACGCAGGTGGAGTCGATGTTACTGATTGTTATGAAATCAGTAAACTTAACGGTGGACTTACTGTTACTAAGAAGCCCTTAAGCGTCAGAGCAAAGAGCTTTACAAGACAGTATGACGGCACTGCTTTTACAAAGGCAGGGACCTATTCATCAGCCACAATTGATGAAGCAGTTCTGTCTACAAACGGTTTGGTGGCAGGAGATGAACTTTCAGACGTTACCTTGGCAGGAAGCATTACCTACTACGGAACCACCGGAAATACCGATAACGTGATTTCCAATGCCGTTGTTAAGAGGGCAGGAACTGATGTTACCGGAAACTACGAAATTACATACATACCCGGAACTCTCTCGATTACAAAGAGACCCATAACCGTCACCGCAGGAAGTGCTGTAGGAGCAGACGCTTTTACCTATGATGGAACCTTCAGGACGAAGGCTGACGGATACTCAGTCACGACAGGTTCCCTGGCTTCGGGTGATTCATTAAGGGCAGTAATGACGGCAGATTCCGGACAAAAGGATGTCGGTATCGGCGTCAACACAATAGATGCGGTTACAATAACCAATGCTTCAGGAGCAAACATTATTTCAAGCTATGATGTAAGCACCATGTCCGGAAGCATCGAAGTAAAGCCAAGAAGCATTACAATTGCTCCCGATAATGCCACAGGCAGGTACGGCGACACACCTTCACACCTTACCTGGCATGTGGTAAGCGGTTCCATAGCGGTACCCGGAGAGATTACTGCCACAGTAAGCTCCACCACCGATGAGAATACAGTGGTTGGAACTTATGCCGATGCTCTTTCGGTAACGGCAACAAATCCTAACTACATAATCTCCACCGTAACAGCTGATTACACAGTTTCAAAGAGAAACATTACCATCGTTGCAGACAGTAAGCAGGAAGTATTTACAGAGGGAAGCACCCTTACCTGTGATACATGGCATCTTGCTTCGGGTGACAGCTTCGCTCCAAACGATACCCTGGATTCAATCCTGATTACAGGTTCCCTTGATGCTTTGGGTGAAGCGGACAATGTTCCGAGTGATGCGGTGATTATGAGAAGTGGCGTGGATGTAACTTCCAACTACGAAATCACTTATGCCAACGGAAGATTATCATTTGTGGATCACATCATTATCATTACCGGAAACAGCTCTCAGGGAGACAGCGGTTCGGGTGACGATTCAGGCGATGACGACAATGACAATCCGACATGGAGAACTCCGGATTCAGGTGCAAATCCTGAGACCGGAAGCGTTCCTGAGACTGTTAAGACAGCGGGAGATACCATTCGTGAGGATAACAGGCTTGAGAATACAGGGGCCGGTGAGCCGGATTCAGAGGGAGCCCATGAAGAGCCTGACAATAAAGGAAACCTTGTAGGGTCTGCTGATATAATTGATGCATCCGGGGAAAGAACTGTTGAAGTCATCGGCACAAGAAACAAGGATGTTGGATGTTCCGTCACAGAAGCCGACACAGAAAGAATGAGTAAGGAACTCCTTACCAAGGAGGAACTTGATTCCTTTGCTGCCGGAGAAGATCTTATTTTCAGAGTAGAGGTCAACGAGACAGAAGATACTGAAAAGAGTCATCTTGCAGTGGTAAGTGAAGCCCTTAAGGATTCTGATGTAATCGGAACCTTTAGATCGGTGTTCTATGTTAAGGTAGGCGACGCCGAGGAGAGAAAGGTCAATGAGAACTACTCTTACGTGGGAGTTTCAGTGAAACTTCCGGAAGAGATGCTTGAGGCCCTGAGAAACGGCGGCTCCATTTTGCAGGTTTACATCGACGAAAACGGAGTACCTCTTGCTAAATTTATAGACTTCACCATTATTGAAGACGGACAGGTTGCCTTGAACGTGGATAACTTCTCAACCTATATGGTTGTTTCCAAATTTGGCACCTGTTATATCCACTGGCTGATTCTCCTTATGCTTATGATATCCGTGGCCATTGCTCTCATTTACTTCTGCGCAATATACAGGAAGGAAGAGAAGAATGAAGACGGTTTGGAGGATAAGAAACCCGCGGGAAGAAAGGGATTCAATCTCCAGCTGGCGGCAGTTATAGCCCTTAACCTGACCGGAGCAATTATCGGTTTTGCCTTCGGAGAATGTAAGTGGGATATATACGCTGCCTGGGCGATGCTAATCATCTCCGCCGGAGTTGAAGGCGGCGGAAAGTATATAACGAGAAAAAAAGAATAGTATTGACATAGCCGTACGACTATATTTATAATGGAAACAGGAGAATATAGTCGAACGGCTATATTTATGCTCTCAAACTGCTCGCATAGCCGTACGGCTATGAAAGGAGAATCATGAAGGTTTTTGATGCGAATACATTTGGTGAAGTCATAAAAAGGCAGCGAAAGAAAATGGGCTACACCCAGAAATACATATGTGAGGTCAGCGGAATCAGCGCAAGCTACATTTCTGATTTGGAGAATGGCAAGGCAACCATAGAGCTTGGCAAGGCCATTTATCTTGCCAATCTTTTGGGAATTGATGTTGAACTTACTGAGAGAGGGTAGCCTATGAGAAATCTTGGTGTATATCTGGAGATTAACGGCAAATTTTGTCATGTTGGGAATATCATTGGAAATTCATCTGCGGATGCCTGCTTCCAGTATTCAAAGGCATATTTGGAATCAGCCGACAGCCATCCAATATCAATAGCTCTTCCTCTTTCCGGGGAAATCTTCTCGCCCGAGAGAACAAAGAACTTCTTTGAAGGCCTTCTCCCTGAGGGCTTTTCAAGAAGAGCGGTGGCTGATTGGATTAAAGCGGATGAAAACGACTATCTCTCCATATTGGCAGTGCTTGGAAGAGAATGCATTGGTGCCATAAAGATAATGGAAAGTGGAGATAACGAGGAAGATGATGGTTATGAACTCCTCTCCATGGATAAAGTAAAAGAACTGGCTGCAGAAGGAGCAAGTAGGTCAACGCAGATTCTCATGGAAACACATCTTTCTCTTGCGGGTGCCAGCGGTAAAGTGGGCTTATACTATGACGAGCCGACCGGCGATTGGTACTTGCCAAGAGGAAATGCGCCCAGTACGCACATTGTTAAGCAAAGCCATGTGCGCTTTTCAAAGATGGTACTGAATGAGCAAATGTGTATGCTGACGGCAAAAGGGCTTGGAATCGACGTGCCTGAAAGCTTCGTTATCAATACAGGGATAGGTGAGGATTCAGAGATTCTTTATGCAACGAGGAGATATGACAGAGATTTTACCGGCAAAGGAAGAATTGGAAAATTGGAGATCCCGAGCCGATTGCATCAGGAGGATTTCGCTCAGGCCTTGGGAATTCCAGCCTCAGAGAAATATGAGAGAACCAACAGTGGATACCTTCGAAGAATGTTTGAACTGATCAGAAGGAACTGCACTAATCCCATCGCAGCCCAGAATAAACTTTGGAAACTTATCTGCTTTAATTTCTTAATCGGAAACACGGACTGCCACATTAAGAATTATTCGCTGCTTTATGGCGAGAATCTCAGGCAGATTTCCCTGGCACCTGCGTATGACATCGTGGCAACCGGTGTTTATGACATGACAAATGAAATGAGTTTCTTCATCGACGATGAACTGGACATAAGAAGGATGAACAGAAGCACCTTTGCAAATGCTTCAGATGAAATAGGTATGACCATGAATCAGACCTTGAAGATATTTGATGAAGTGGCAGCGGGATTTGAATCCGCCCTTTCCAAGGCGGCAGAGACTCTGATGGCTGCAGGGTTCCCAGGTGTTGCCGGATTGAAAGACATGATACTTGAGACCGGGGGATATGGGAATGTGCAGCGATGAAGAATATAGATTGGGAGAATATCTGGATTACATTATTATAAATGTACAAAGTGTACACTATTTACATAATGCACATACTGTGCTACTCTAGTATTAGAAATAACTCTGAAAGGAGAAATCATAATGCGAGTAGAACAGGCGACAGTAGTGCGTAAGGAATGGAGTAGTGTATGTGATAGTGTAATCCGCGATAAACCGCAGTTTATTAAGCGTACACGTGATGAGATGGTCCTTTCAAGCTATGCAACCATGCTTGCTTTGCTGAATGGATATCATTTTACTGCATCTTCTTGCAAAGAAAAAGATGGCAGTGTTTCTCTTTCGTTGAACGAGATTGATCTTGTTGTAAACGGAGCAACAATCGAACTTGCCAAAAAGGAAATGGGATCTGCGATTCTTGAATATGCCGAAGAGTATTATGAGAATTACTCTTTGTATTCCCATGCCCCTAATCGAAAAGACCATGTTCCTTATGTTATGAAGGCCCTCCTCATGCAGAAAAGCGATGCGATAGGGGAGGAAATAGTTTGTGCCTAAATGGAAGGAATTAAAGCGCTTTTGCGACAGGGACGGTTGGGAATTGTATAAGGATACAGACCACTATTTTTACAGAAAAATCGACGCTGATGGCTCAATCAGAAGAACCAAAGTGTCAAAGGGAAGCGGCGAGATTCATCCGGGGATGTGGAAAATGATTCTCAAAAACCAGCTCCAAGTTACACAGGATTATTTTAACAGTAAAATATAGAAACTGTGCATAAACTGAGCACAATTGAGCTCAAAAGGACCGTCCATCGGACTACATAGTGTCTCTTTCTTGACGAACCTAAGGGCGAGTGCTAGAGTAGAAATCGAAAACGACATTAAGTAGTAATGAAAACGTAATAGAGGGGGTTAGGCCAGAAATGGCCTAACCCACGTTTGCTTTAAAACCGAGGATTAAGGAAATAATGAGAGACGTCAAAAAAACCATAATTGCATCCATGGGCATAAGCCTTGCCTTCGCTGTGGCCTTCTTTTGCAGGCTTGATGTTAATGCCAAGGCCCTTAAGTCATTTGAGATTGGCATTAAGGACACCGGGGATGGATATTACGAGCCGGAGTCCTATGATATTAAGGATGGCAGCGGCAATTATGCGCTCATAACCATTGACTCTGCTTTCTGGGGTGAGAAAGAAATCACCTTTGGAGAATTCAGAGAAGTGAAGGAGAAGGAACTTCCAAATGGAGGAACCGTTTCTCAGAAGTTCATGAGCAGCGATGACAGCGTGGGCGAATACTACCTGGAGTATGCAGGTGGCAGTGATGAGGAAAAGAAGGAAACTGACAAAAAGACGGTAAAAGCCTATCTGATTGAGACCATTACAAACTCCGACGGAGATGTTATATTCCGCATCGGCAAACAAAAAGGTGGAGACCTTGAGATATTTATTGATGGGGGCGATGGAAACTTTGCCCAGTATGTCTACAGTTATGACCTGTGTGAAGTCAAATCAAAAGACAGCACCACCATTACGGCAGCTTATACAACGGTTATAAGTGACAATCCTCGCAACATCAGCATCTTTGACGCAGACACAAATGAGTTAAGGACATACGTTTCGGGAGAGAACTTTGGCCTGACAGGATACAGACTGTCCAAGAAGAACGAGTATGACGAGAGCGGAAACCTCTTAAAGCAGTCCAGATACGACTTTTTATCTGAGGAAGAAGGAGACTTGCCTGAGGAAGAGTACCTTCTCTATTCCGCCGAAACAGAATCGCTGGAAGACACGGAGATTTCCTGCTTTGTCAATAAGTTTACAGGCTTTGACGAGACCACGGGAGATGCCGTATACGAGAAGACATTGACAATCAAAACATTAAAACTTCCCTTTGTAATTGTCGGCAAGGATACGGAGTTATTCATGCATGTTCTCAGTGACAGCCTTGACCCGGATCTTTCGGAGGGTGAAGGGGAAGACAATCCCTTCTATTTCGGCGGTGACCATTACGAAGCTTTGATACAGGATGAACTGTACAAATACGAAGAGGTTAAGGAAAAGTATCCCGGGTTTTTATGGGACGCATCCTTGGCTGTTGACCTGTCTTCAGGTGGGGCAATTGAAACTGAGGGATTTGATGAAGGTTCCTACCAACCGGAAGAAGAATTCAATGACCCTGTTCTAAACAGTGAACCTGTAGAACGAAAAACACAGGTGGAGAATAAAAAGTATTATTACTCCATGGACAACGGCGATGAAATATGGATGCAGCCTATTACAGGGGATGTGAGTCCAATAAATGGCAGAACACCCTGGGCTCTTTGCACATACAAGTCAGCGGACGGTAAACAGATACTTCTGCAGATTTATGACGACGCCGGAGGTATTATCACCGCTTTGGAAGGAAAGGATTTGAAGCATACGGATTATGATTACGTATACTTCACGGAACTTAACGCTTCCGATTCCGGAGCGGTTACTTTCAAGGTAGCCGGAACCAATGAACCCAAATAGAAAACCGGGGACGATAGAAATGATTAAAAGAAATCTGAGATTAAGTAAATATTTGGCTGCCATATCAGTGATGGCGTTAGTGATGGCAATCTCGGCATGCAAAAAAGAGGATGAGACCGTCAGTACGGATTCACCCAAAGCAGAGGAGACAGAGGCAGTCGTGCAACAGGAAGTAAACAAAAATGATCAATACCGGGAGCTTTATGTCGAGAATGCAAAACTCCTGGATGAATACAGCTATTACAGGGAAGCATCCCTTTCCGGTGGCATGTTTAACGATTTATATGCCATAGATGAGGGTGAAATGAATCTTGAGTCTGTTAAGGAGCGTATGATTAACGGTGCAGAAAAGGATACCGACAATTCTGTGCTCCCTGCAACAGGATACGAAGAGTACAAGCCAATGGACACCTCTTCATTGGAGATTCCTGAAGTGGCAGAAGAAGAACTTGATGAAAAGATCGAGACCCTTACAAAGAGAAATGCACTTTTAACCGGTGAAATAGCCTATATCAAAAACGACATTTTGGGCAATATCAGTGATGCCAATCCCAAGGAACTTCTGGGTGCCCCTTCAGAAGAGGAAATGGCAAAGTTTGTTCGTGAAGCTGCGGCCAAGAAGATTAAGGAAGCAGAAAACATCGAAGAGATGTTAAAACTTGGTGGCTGGAACATTATATCCGGTAGTGAAAATACGGTTACTGCAAGAATCAGCACCGGCGAAGATACATACACCATAGAAACAGGTGAGGACACCATTCGCATATCATCAGAAAACATATGGGGCGAGCGCTCATCACTTTTTGCCTCAGGAGCGCAATCCGGTATTAAGGATGTGGTAGCCTACATGGTCACAAACGGACCAATGTCCATTTATACCGCAGGAGACTTTGGCCTGTGGTGGTCTTACTAATACAGACTGACAAAGTATTATTCTATGTGAGGAAAAATATATGAAGTTTTTTAGACAAATGGTTTTATCCATATTTGCGGTTATTATCGGAGCGATTCTTCTTATGCCAATGAACGTTTCTGCGAAAACAGATGAAACCTTCGATGCTGAACTGTATGAATATGATGACGGCATATGGCTTCCCAAGGAATTCAAGGTTAAGGACGAAGAGGGAAGGTTTGCCACCTTCGGTCGCCAGGAAGAATTTTCGGAGGATCAGGTAAAACTGATGCCCCAGGGAGAATCCAGGTATGAGGTTCTCGATAACGGATATATTCTGGATGTTTACTGGGCAGACTGCTCAGAGCCCAGCCCCCTTGGAACTCAGGCTAAGCCGGAGGACCCTGTTTGGTGCCGAATCGTTTCGGTGTATAACCAGGATGGCGAGTTAATGTTCTACAACGGATGGACAGTCAGCTATCTGGAGATGGACAAGGGGTTCAAATATGTGATGACACTTGCCGATGACGAAGGCAATTACATCGATGAGCAGTATTCCAATCCCACAATGTCCGAGAAAAACGAAGACCGTACCCTGAGAGATATCCCTCTGACACGCCGTACCTGGGATGCATCGGAGAAAACCGCTCGTGATTACAACGGCTTTCATCTTGATGAGGGATATATGGAACGCCCGGTTGAGGAAGGCGCTTATCAGTACAGACTTTTTACAAAGTATGATTACAGCGAAAGCGAAAACGGACTGATAACCAACTACAACATGGCATGGGGTGGCCCCGAATATGATGAGGATGAAGACTATTACAGGATGTACACCTATTATTCGGATGATGTACACAGACACCCTGTTGTAAAGGTCAGCGACGATGGGCTGTACATTACAAACCTCTACATTCCTGATGTCATATATCCGGCTTTCAGCGATGAACCCTTGTATCTTCGAATTTATCCCAAACATGCAGGGGACAGCGAAGACAAGGTATTGTACCTTACCAAAGAGCATATTGACACCTTGGATGCAGAAGGCCTTAAGTATTTCGAAGATATCAAAAAGCTGCATCCGGAGTACGAGGATGACGAGTTCAATGCCACTGTCAGATTTGAGATAGTGGAAGGAGAAAACGAGCTTCCCGAGGAGGAAAAGATAAGGCAGGAGAGAGAAAATGCCGTAATAGAGGGCTCTTCTGAAGAACCTTCAGGCAATACCACCTACAGCACCCAGGGAGGTGTCTACTATCAGGAACTTGTGGGGGATACAATACCCATTAATGGTATGACTCCCAAATACCTGCTTTCTTTCGAGGACGAACATGGAATAAGCCTTACACTGTATGACGAGAGCAATCAAATTGTTGCCTCGTATCAGGGCACATCCATGGATCACGTTAATTTCAAATACGCATATCTGACAGAAGTCTACGTGAATGATGTGGGCGGATGTACATTCTGCGTGGCAGGATCAGACACAGCCATTTCCGGCAATCTCTATCATAGAAATACAGGTGTGCAGGATACAGATAATGGAACAACCATTGGTTCCACCTATGGTGACAGCGGACAATAATAATGCATTTGGAGACAATTATGGAAAACAAAAGAATGATGAGAAGAATAACCCTGGCTCTGTGCATTGCATGTCTTGCCATGGGAATGTTTACAGGATGCGGAAGGAAAGATACCTCAGAAAACCCTTCCGGAAATACAGAAACCACTGATGGCGTTGACGCCCAGACCGCCGGAGAACAAAGCAACGGTACAGGAGAGTCTGATCAGGAAAAGTATGCACGTCTTTACAAAGAGAACGCAAAATTAAAAGCCGAGTTTGATGAGATACGCAGCTTTTACATTGATAACAGAAAAAGCAGTACATCAACCGAAAATATCGATTACGAATACATGTCAAAGCCTCATTCGGGTGAGAACCCGGAAGCTCCCGAAGGGTGGAACGGGGATACTGCAGTCAGACGTAAAACTATTGATGAAATCAGGGAATCATTGCCTGATTTAAGCGGAATACAGGTTCCTGAAGTGGCTGAAGATGATTTGAGCGAACAGATTGAAGCCCTGGAGCATAATAAAGCGGAATATGAGAGAGTCATTAATGAAATGATTATGGAACTTGACATTTTAGACTGACTTCGCTATAGTACTAGATAATTAAACACCATTTAAAGGCCATGACGAAGAGGAGTAAGCATTACCCCTTAACAGAGAGAACCGCTTGGGAGATATCCTAGCTGGAAGGCGGTTTGAAGGAAGGAATGTCGAAGGTAGCTTCCAAGCCGGCAGAGTGAAACCAAGTAGCCCTGCACGAGTGATTCCCGTTAACGAATCAGGCTCTGATAGGAGTCGCTGAGGCAGCGCAAGCTGTGAACAAAGGTGGTACCGCGTAACATTAGATGAGACGCCCTTTGCTGACGAGAGTCGGCAGAGGGCGATTTTTTGTTTTTGGTGCAATTTGGGGACTGTCCCCAAACTGCACATAGGAAAGGAGACGAAAATGGCAAAAGAACTTGCTAAGACCTATGACCCCAAGGGCATAGAGGACAGAATTTACGAGAAATGGCTTGAGAAGAGGTATTTCCACGCTGAGGTGGATCACAGCAAAACTCCCTTTACAATTGTGATTCCCCCGCCAAACATCACAGGACAGCTTCACATGGGCCACGCTCTTGACAATACAATGCAGGATATCCTTATCCGTTACAAGAGAATGCAGGGTTACAATGCTCTTTGGCAGCCCGGCACAGACCATGCCTCCATCGCAACAGAGGTCAAGATCATCGAGAAGCTCAAAGAAGAGGGCATCGACAAGCACGACCTTGGAAGAGAGAAATTCCTTGAGAGAGCATGGGAGTGGAAGAAGCAGTACGGTTCAAGAATCATCAATCAGCTTAAGAAACTGGGCTCATCCTGTGACTGGGACAGAGAGCGTTTCACCATGGATGAGGGCTGTAACAGAGCTGTTACCGAAGTTTTCTGCAAGATGCATGAGAAAGGCTGGATTTACAAGGGCGCAAGAATCATCAACTGGTGTCCTGTTTGTAACACCTCCATTTCCGATGCCGAGGTTGAATACGAGGATCAGGCCGGCCACTTCTGGCACATCAAGTATCCTCTTTTTGACGAGAACGGTGAGGTTAGCAAGACTGAGTTTCTGGAGTTTGCAACAACCCGTCCCGAGACGATGCTCGGCGATACCGCGGTTGCAGTAAACCCTGATGACGACAGATATAAGAACTTAATCGGAAGAGACGTATACCTTCCCTTCATCGGACGTAAGCTTCCCATCATTGCGGACTCTTACGTAGACATGGAGTTCGGTACCGGTGTAGTTAAAATCACACCTGCTCATGACCCTAACGACTTTGAGGTAGGAAAGCGCCACAACCTTCCCATTATCAATATCATGAACGATGATGCCACCATCAACGAGAACGGCGGCAAGTTCGCAGGAATGGACCGTTATGAAGCAAGAAAGCAGATCGTTAAGGAACTTGACGAGATGGGTCTTCTTGTAAAAATCGAAGATTACTCTCATAACGTTGGTACCCATGACAGATGTAAGACAACCATCGAGCCCCTTGTAAAAGAGCAGTGGTTCGTTAAGATGGACGAGCTTATTAAGCCCGCTGTTGAAGCCATCAAAAACGGGGACATCAAGCTCATCCCCGAGAGAATGGAGAAGACATATTACAACTGGACGGACAACATCAGAGACTGGTGTATCTCCAGACAGCTTTGGTGGGGCCACAGAATTCCCGCTTATTACTGTGATGAGTGTAAAGAGGTAATCGTTGCAAAGGAAATGCCAGACGTTTGCCCTAAGTGCGGATGCACACACTTCACACAGGATCCCGATACACTTGATACCTGGTTCTCATCGGCTCTCTGGCCCTTCGAGACATTGGGATGGCCTGACATGACCGAGGATCTTAAGTATTTCTATCCTACAGACGTACTTGTAACCGGTTACGACATCATTTTCTTCTGGGTTATCAGAATGATATTCTCAGGCTATGAGCAGATGGGTGAGAAGCCCTTTAAGACCGTTTTATTCCACGGCCTTGTAAGAGATTCCCAGGGTAGAAAGATGAGTAAGTCCCTTGGAAACGGTATCGATCCTTTGGAAATCATCGACCAGTACGGCGCAGACGCTCTTCGTCTCACCCTCATCACAGGTAACGCACCCGGCAACGACATGCGTTTCTACATGGAAAGAGTGGAGGCAAGCCGAAACTTCGCCAACAAGGTTTGGAACGCTTCAAGATTCATTATGATGAACATGGAGGGCAAAAACGTAAGTATCCCCGCTGATGCTGACCTTGCACCTGTTGATAAGTGGATACTTTCCAAGTTCAATACCCTGGTTAAAGATGTAACAGACAACATGGATTCCTTTGAGCTTGGTATTGCGGTTCAGAAGGTTTACGACTTCATCTGGGATGAGTTCTGTGACTGGTATATCGAGATGGTAAAACCCAGACTCTACAACTCAGACGATGCCACAAGCCAGAATGCTGCTTTATGGACCCTTAAGACAACCCTTATCGGAGCCCTTAAACTCCTTCATCCTTATATGCCTTTCATCACAGAGGAAATCTTCTGCAATCTTCAGGACGAGGAAGAGTCCATTATGATATCCGAATGGCCCAAGTTTGAGGAAGCTAAGGTTTTTGCCAAGGAAGAAAATGCAATCGAGACCATCAAGGAAGCCGTAAGAGGCATCAGAAACGTAAGAACCGAGATGAACGTTGCTCCTTCAAGAAAGGCTGCAGTATACGTAGTAAGCGACAACGAGGGCGTAAGAAATACCTTCGAAGAGGGCAAACTTTTCTTCGCTAGCCTTGCATATGCTTCAGAAGTTTACGTTCAGACCGATAAGGCAGGCATTGCGGATGACGCTGTTTCAGTAGTTATCGGTGGAGCTACAATCTACATTCCTTTCGCTGAACTTGTTGATATATCTGCAGAAATCGAGAGACTCAACAAGGAAGCCGCAAGACTTGAGGGTGAGATTAAGAGAGCCGACGGAATGCTTAAGAATGAGAAGTTTGTATCCAAGGCTCCCGCAGCCAAAATTCAGGAAGAAAAGGACAAACTCGAGAAGTACACAAACATGCTTGCTCAGGTAAAGAATCGCTTGCAACAACTTGCAAAGTAGAACTATAATAAAGTTAGCGTAGTACGACCTGTAAACCTGTTTTAAATCGGGGTATCCAAATGGGCGAGTTTGACGTAAATCCCTCCGATGAAAGCGCGCAGCTTGACATGCTTCTTGAGAAGATAGCCAGTGCGCAGGAGGAGATAGCTAAAAGTGAAGAAGAGGAAGTCCCCCTGTCTCCTTTGGGGGCTGATTCGTATGTCAGGATTTCCGAGGACGGAATGACTGCGTACCTTCTTCTCGGAACTCCCGAAGAGGGAGCCGCCCCTTACGATATTGACGATATTATGGACTTCATCGACGAGAATGGGGTAACCTATGGCGTGGAGATGGGCCGTATTAACGGTATGCTGATTGCAGGCATGTATGACAGGGAAGAGGAGATTGCCTTCGGTACCCCCATGGTGGAGGGAAACGACGGATACTATGAGTACTACTTCTCCCCCGACACTCATACGGGCCCCAAGGTTTTGGAAGACGGAAGCGTGGACTATCAGGCCATGCATATGCTTCAGAATGTTAAGGCAGGAGACAAGCTTGCACTTTACCATCATGCCGTAGCCGGCACTGAGGGAACGGATGTAAGAGGCATTGTAATTAAGCCTGCACCGGTTAAGGACCTTAAGCCCTTAAAGGGAATGAACATTTCCAATGAGGAAGATCCTGATGTGTACGTATCCCTTATTGACGGCAAGGTGGAACTTAAGGGTGACAGAATTGATATTCAGGCCACTCATGAGGTAAGAGGCGATGTGGATTATCTCATGGGCAAGATTGAGTTCTACGGTGACATTATTGTTAACGGCAACGTGGAATCCGGAGTCACATTAAGGGCGGGCAGAAATATAGTTATAAACGGAACCGCTGCGGGAGCTTCGCTTTTCGCAGGGGGCGATATTATAATTTCCAAAGGTGTAACCGGCAGCCAGACAGCTAAGCTTTCCGCGAGAGGAAACATTTTCTCCAACTTCCTGGAGTACTGTAATGTTGATGCAGGCGGAAATGTGGAGGCCAACGCCATCCTTGACAGCCATGTGAATGCCAGCGGCAAGGTGGTTGCCACCGGAGGAAAGGGCAGAATCATCGGAGGATACGTACACGGTATGCTTGGAGTGGTTTCAGGTTCTGCCGGAAACAATACCGAGATTAAGACTATTATCCACTCGGGTTACGAGCCCAAGACCTACGAGGAGGTCGTAAGACTTACCAATGAAGAGAAGGCTCAGACCGAGAAACTTCAGCAGGTTGTTGCCGAAATGACCGAAATCATTCAGGCAAAGGCCCAGAAGAACTGGAAGGCAAAGGCTCTTGAGACCAAGCTCCCGGAGCTTGAGGAGAGAAAGAACGCCATCTACAGAAACCTGGATACCATTCGCTCGGATATTGAGTTTTACAAAATGATACTTGAAAAGGGAAAGGGGTCCAAAATCGAGATCAAAGGACCTGTTCACGCAGGCGTCCTCATCAGTATCGAGACGTCCAATATGCCAATAGACAAAGATACCTCCTATATGAGATTCTTTAAGGCAGGCGGAAGGGTTCAGAGCGAAGTACTGGTTTTGTAGACCGAGCCTATTAATGAACTACCAAGAAACAACAGATTATCTTTTAAATATTCCCAAATTCACAGGGAAGCACACGGTGGAGGACACCAGGGCTTTTTATAAGCTTATTCTTCCCGACACATCCAAGATGAAAATCATCCATGTGGCCGGCACAAACGGTAAAGGTTCCGTTTGTGCCTATTTGCGTTCTGTTTTAAGAGCCATGGGCTACACGGTGGGAATTTTCACCTCCCCTCATCTTGTGAAGATCAACGAGAGAATCAAATATGAGGATTGTGAGATAACCGATGATGAGATGGTTACCTACTTTGAAAAAGTCAAAGCATATCTCATTCCCGGAGAGTACCATCCCTCATTTTTTGAATACTTTTTCTTCATGGCCATGCTTTATTTCGCTGACAAGAAGCCGGACTATATTATCCTTGAAACCGGCCTTGGGGGAAAGCTGGATGCCACGAATGTAATCGATGATCCTGTGGTTAACATAATAACAAGAATCGGCTATGATCACATGGCTTATCTCGGAAACACTTTAGAATCCATAGCAGGTGAAAAAGCAGGGATTTTAAGAGCGGGTGTTCCCGTTGCATATGACGCTTTGGTTGAGGAAGCGGCAGGGGTTATAGAAGCTAGGGCAAAGGAGCTGTCCTGTCCTTCATTTCCCCTTACAAAGGCTGATTTTTCGTTAGAGGGCGTCCACAATAAAAACATTGATTTTTGTTATGTTTCTCGGTATTATAGTAGTGTTAGACTCACCCTGGGTACGGGGGCTTTGTATCAGATTGAGAACGCATCCCTGGCCTTGAAGGCTGCGGAAGTTTTGTTTGATAAATCAAAGCTCACCGAGGATATCATCAGGAAAGCAGTCAAAGAAACATATTGGAAAGCCCGCATGGATGAGGTCCTTCCGGGAGTATTCGTTGACGGAGCTCACAATGAGGACGGAATCAGGGCATTTATTGAAAGCGTATCCGCCAATTCGGGTGAAGGAAAGAGACGCTTGATTTTTGGTGTTGTGAAAGACAAGGAATACGACAAGATGGTGGAAGATATTGTAAGAAGCCGCCTCTTTGAAAGTATTGATGTGGTAACAATCGACAACCCAAGAACCGTTGTAGCGGCTGAACTTGCCGAACTTTTCAAGAAAGCGGGATACGAGGGAATCGGAGTATACGATTCCGTGAAGGAAGCTTATAAAGATGCAGAAAGCCGGAAGGAAGATGGCGATGTGATTTATATCGCAGGATCCTTGTATCTGGCAGGAGAGATATTTGATTATCTGGGACTCTGAGGAGATAAGATATGATTAATTTCGAGGAAGAATTATTGAAGTTTCATCCCAGCCTTGAAGTTGAAGAGGTTGAGGATGCCATTTATAACCAGGATTTGACAGACATGTCCGATCTTTTTGTAAAAATGGTTAAGGAAGTAACAAACGAAGAATAACGAGGATTGGCAATGAGATGTTATAATTGCGGAAGCATCCTCTCAGAGCAAAGCTTTTGTACTTCCTGCGGAGTGGATGTCACCCTATACAAGAAGATTATCATGGCCTCTAACCGTTTCTATAATGACGGACTTACCAAAGCAAACGTAAGAGATTTATCCGGGGCCATTGTTTCCTTAAGACAATCACTTAAATTTAATAAGAACAACATTGAGGCAAGAAACCTTTTGGGACTTGTCTATTTTGAGATGGGTGAAGTTTGTGCGGCTTTAAGCGAGTGGGTAATAAGCAAGAATATCCGCCCTGCCAAGAATGTTGCCAACACCTATATAGACATGGTTCAGAGCAATACATCAAAGCTTGACACCATTAACCAAAGTATCAAGAAGTACAATCAGGCTCTGGCGTACTGTCAGCAGGACTGCCTTGATCTGGCTGTAATTCAGCTCAAGAAGGTTCTTTCCATGACACCCAAGTTCATAAGAGCTCATCAGCTTCTTGCGCTTTTGTATATCAACGACGAAGAGTGGGAGAAGGCAAAGAGAGAGTGCGACAAGTGTCTCGCCATCGATAAGGGCAACACCTTAAGCCTTCGTTACCTTAAAGAAATAGACAAGATGATGATGCCTGACGAAGGCGGCGCAAAGAATCAGACCAAGACTGAGGAAGTGCACAGATACCGTTCAGACAACGAAATCATCATTCAGCCTGCAAATGTGAAGGAGCCCCGCTCAGGAATGGGCGCATCGGTTCTTTTATACATTGCTATCGGTATAGCTCTTGGTTCCCTTGCCACATTTTTCCTGATAAGACCCGGAATTATTTCTTCCGAGCAGAGCAAGTACCAGGAGGAAGTGAGAGGCTACGGAGAGCAGCTTGATGCCAAGACTGCCCAGATTACGGAGCTTACCTCACAGGTTGAGAACCTTAAGGAAGAGACTGAATCATTACACGGACAACTTGACGGATATGTAGGCGAAGGCGGCACCATCGAGTCCATCGACAAACTTTTGACTGCAGCCACAGCATATATTGCCAATCCCAATGACATCGAAACCATTTCTCCTCTGGTTCAGGAGATTGCAAATGAGGTTGATATCGAGGCTACATCAGATGCATTTAAGGAGCTCTATTCAACCGTGCTTAAGACAGTAGGTCCCGGAATCGCAGCCCAGTTCTATGAAACCGGCTATCAGTATTTCGGAAATGACCAGTTTGAACAGGCTATCGATGAATTAGAACAGGCAGTTTTTTACGATGAAGAGAACCTGGATGCCTTATTCCTTCTGGGAAACGCTTACAGAAGAGCGAAGAATGACGAGAAGGCGGCTGAGACATATCAGGCTGTCATCGATAAGTTCCCCGGCACTGAGAGGGCCAAGAGAGCTGAGGAATATCTGGGGGAGATTAACGGATAATATCCCTTATTCGGAGGGTTAAATGAAGAAAAACTGGGTAAAAGCACTGATCATAATCTTAGTGACCGTAGGGCTTATGGGAGTAAGCCTTCTTGGTGTTTACTATGTTATGGACGAGAAGCAGAAGGAACTTGAGAAGCAGGTCCTTGATCTCGAGCAGGAGCTTAACACAAGATATACAGAGACAGAGCTTAACTTTAAGATTAATCAGAGCGTTGAGGAAGCAGAGGAGGACACCAGGCAGACCATGCTTAAGGATGTCAAGGAAATGCTTCTTGAAACCAACAGCTCAATTAAAGTTATAAGACATTATTATCCTGAGGATCTGGTGGTTGTAAGCGGAGGAAAATTCCATTTTCTCCCCATCAGAGACGACCTTAAGAAGCATAATTATGACGAATCCAAACTTGAATTTTCAGAGGACGGAGAAGTCACATACAACGACGGCACCGTTTCATCCATAAAGGGTGTGGACGTTTCCCAGTACCAGGGAAATATTGACTGGGATAAGGTCAAGGCTGACGGAGTTGAGTTTGCTTTCATCCGTACAGGTTACAGAGGATATAAGACAGGTAAATTTGCGGGGGATGATTTGGCCCTCGATAACATTCAAGGGGCGTATAAAGCAGGAGTAGGAGTAGGACTGTATTTCTTTTCTCAGGCCATCAATGAGAAAGAGGCCGTTGAGGAAGCCGAGTGGGTAATCGATCTTGTCAAGGACTATAGCGATATGATTACATATCCTATTGTTTTTGATCTGGAGAAGATGTCACCCGACAGTGCAAGAATGAACGCGCTTAGCGCTGAGGAGAGAACAAAGTGTGCCATTGCTTTCCTTGACAGGATAGCTGAAGAAGGCTACACACCCATGCTGTATGGAAATTTGGAGATGTTTGCGGTTTTGGCAGAGTTTGATAAGCTGGAAGCCTATGATAAGTGGTACGCTTATTACGATGACTGCATTTATTTCCCTTATGATTTCCAGATATGGCAATACTCTGATTCAGGGTCTGTTGACGGTATACCCGGCAATGTAGACTTGGATATATGTTTTACAACTAAATACGAGTAGCGAAAACTACAGACTCGCCGAGACGGGTCAAAAGGAGGGTTATCAACAATGAATCAATCAACTACGGGGTTAGGTGTGGTCAATAAGGCTGCAAACATAATGTATACAGTCATTGCCACAGCCCTTTCTCTGGCAAACATCTATGTGCTTATTGCAGGTAATCAGACTTCGGCTATTACAATAGCGCTGACGGTGTATCTTATTATTCTCGCAGTTGTTCTTTGGGTCCTTTACAAGGGCAATCCCGACACGGAACTTATAAAGCATTTCCTTGCAGTAGGCTTTGGCCTTTACTACACGGTGAACTGCTTTATCGCAAACCAGAGACTCGTGTTTGTATATGCTATTCCGCTGCTGCTTCTTCTAAGCATGTATAACGATGTGAGATTCTCCACCCTGGTATCTGTTATCTGTTCATCAGTGGCAGTTGTTCACAGCGTCTGGTATTCATACTCAACCGGCTGGGCAGCAGGAGAAATTGACGCCATGATGATAGAAGCTGTAATTATGGTTATCTTTGCAGCATTCTCCATTGTATGCAGCAAAATTTCGACGAGAATCAATAACGAGAAAATAGATGTTATTAATGAGGCCGGTGAGAAGACAAACCAGATGCTTACTGATATCATGGACATCTCCGGCAAGATGATTGACCAGGTTAACGAGATTTCCGGAAAGATGGAGAGACTTGCCACTTCCAGCCAGGAAACACTTGAAGCAATGACTGAGGTTCAGACAGGAACCACAGATACAGCAGACAGCATCCAGAATCAGCTCTATAAGACAGAGGAGATTCAGGCTCAGATAGATAAGGTTACAGGTGCCGCAGGAAACATCGGTGACAACGTGGTGGTTACTGTTGATGCCTGCCATGAAGGCCGAGACAATATGAAACTCCTTATGGAGCAGACAGTGGTTTCCGAGAAGGCCGGAAACGACGTTATGAGTGAGGTTGAAGAACTCAAAGGAATCACTGCAAAGATGGAGAGCATTGTTGAGCTCATCAACAACGTTGCTTCACAGACCAGCCTTCTTGCCCTTAATGCTTCCATCGAGGCAGCAAGAGCAGGAGATGCAGGAAGAGGTTTTGCGGTTGTAGCTTCAGAGATTTCAAACCTTGCTTCCCAGACTCAGACAGCTACAGGAAATATTTCCTCCCTTATCGAGAGCATTTCAGGTAAGATGAACGAGGTTGTAGATGCAATCAATACTCTGGTTGAGAGCAACAAGAACCAGAATACCGCAGCAACCACAACCGAGGAAAGCTTCCAGAAGATTATAGAGAGTATCAGAGAAATCAGAACCAACTCCAACGCCCTTACAGAGATTGTTTCAACTCTTGCGGCTGCAAACGGAGAGATTGTGGAGGGTATTCAGACCATCTCCGCAATTACTGAGGAGGTTTCCGCTCACTCCACCACAACCTGTGATTCCACAAGAAATAATCAGAGTGTTGTACAGGATACTTTGGGTGTGGTTGAGGAAATGCTTGCCAACGCAGAGAAACTTAAAGCAATCCAATAGCCCCATAAGTACAGCTTATGGAGAATATAAGGAATATGTATATCCTGTAATATTGAAACGCAAACGCCTGCCAAGTTATAATGATTTGGCAGGCGTATTTTATGCGAAGCTGTATATCAGAAACAAACATTTTACTTATAGGAGTGTAGAGATGGAAAGAAGAGTAGGAACAGTATCCCGCGGTATTCGTTGCCCCATTATCAGAGAGGGTGACGATTTGGTCAAAATGACTGTAGAGAATGTCCTTGAAGCTGCAAAGAGCGAAGGCTTCGAGATTCGAGACAGAGATGTCATTGCACTTACTGAAAGTATTGTTGCCCGTTCACAGGGTAATTACGCTTCAGTTGATGATATCGCTGCAGACGTTAAGGCTAAACTTGGTGGTGAGACAGTTGGCGTTATTTTCCCGATTCTGTCCAGAAACCGTTTTGCCATCAACTTAAGAGGTATCGCTAAAGGCTGTAAGAAAATTGTCCTTATGTTAAGCTATCCTTCGGATGAAGTAGGTAATGCCCTCATTACTTACGATCAGCTCGACGAAGCAGGAATCAATCCCTACTCTGACGTCCTCACCCTTGAACAGTACAGAAAGTACTTCGGAGAGAACAAGCACGAGTTTACAGGTGTTGACTACGTTGCTTATTATTCAGATATCATTAAGGAAGCAGGTGCTGAGGTAGAGGTGATTTTTGCCAACCAGGCCAAGACAATCCTTAATTATACAGACTGCGTAATTAACTGCGATATCCACACCAGAGTACGTACCAAACGTATTCTTAAAGAGGCCGGAGCAAAGAAGGTATTCGGTCTTGACGATATTATGACATCCTCTGTTAACGGCAGCGGATACAATGAAAAGTACGGACTTCTTGGCTCCAACAAGTCCACAGAAGATAAGGTTAAGCTTTTCCCCAAGGAGTGTAAGGACCTTGTTCTTGCAATCCAGAAGGAGATTCTTGATAAGACAGGCAAGCATGTTGAGGTTATGGTTTACGGCGACGGCGCCTTTAAAGATCCCCAGGGTAAGATCTGGGAGCTTGCAGACCCCGTTGTTTCCCCTGCATTTACAGACGGCCTCATCGGTACTCCCAACGAGCTTAAGCTTAAGTACCTTGCAGATAATGATTTCGCAAATCTTTCGGGCCAGGCACTTAAGGAAGCTATTGAGAAGTCCATTAAGACAAAGGATGCCAACCTTAAAGGAAACATGGCTTCCCAGGGAACAACACCCCGTCAACTTACCGATTTGATCGGTTCCTTATGTGACCTTACATCAGGTTCCGGAGACAAGGGAACACCCGTGATTTTGATTCAGGGTTACTTTGATAACTACACAGCAGAATAAGAATTAGGGTCCGGTTTATCGGACCCTTATTCTTTGCAAAAATAGGCACGAAAGATTTAAAAAGTCAGACTTCCATTTGGTGCGAAGTAGTGTATAATATATAAAAAAGTTTTCGGAGGATAGCATGAAAGTTATTCATTGTGCGGACCTGCACCTTGATTCACGCCTGACTTCCGTTCTCCCACAGGAGCTTGCTAAGCAGCGCAAACGAGAATTGTTGAAGGCCTTCCTAAATATGGTTGATTACGCACGTGATAACGATGTTGAAGCCGTTATTATCGCGGGCGACATGTTTGATTCCGACAGTATTCTTGTTTCTACCAGAACCGGCGTTACTAACGCCATTCTTGCCAATCCCTCTATTGATTTCTATTACCTTCGCGGTAATCACGATATGGACAATGTTCTTTCCGATGAGGACGTTCCACCTGATAATCTCCATTTTTTTGATGACACTTGGACCAAATACATATTGAATTACAAAGGCGAAGGAAATATCTGCTTATATGGCGCAGAACTTAATCAGAGTAATTCAAAGCATTTATGTCTGGAATTGCAGCCTGATTCCGCCGATTTTAACATTGTTACACTCCACGGACAGCTTACGGGCTCTGTGGTAAAGGATAAGGCTGAAAATATCAATATTAAGGAGCTTAAGGACAAGGGTATAGATTACGTAGCCCTTGGACATGTTCATGCCTATAAAGAGGAGAAAATAGACGCCAGATGCACCTACTGCTATCCCGGCTGTCTTGAGGGAAGAGGATTTGATGAGTGCGGTGAGCACGGATTCGTTCTTCTTGATATAGATGAGGTTTCAAGGACCTATACCCATGAGTTCATTCCCTTCGCCATGAGGATGCTCTATGAGGAAGAACTGGACGTGACAGGTGTGTCGGGAACCTTCGAAACCATGGAGAAAATCAGGGATTTCCTGGACAACATAGCAATAGAATCCAAACACCTTGTCAGAATTGTTTTGACCGGAGAGGTCGATGTTAAATGCGAAATCGACACCGCCATGATAGAGGACAGTTTCGCTGACAGATTCTATATTTTAAAGGTTAAAGACAGTACCAGAATCAGACTTGATCTGGATTCCTTCAAAAAAGACATGTCCTTAAGAGGAGAATTCATAAGGACGGTGGAAGAGGATGAATCCTTAAGTGATGAAGATAAAGCATCAATAATCAAAATCGGACTTCAGGGATTTGCCGGAGAGGATTTTGAATAGGTAAGGGATATGAGATTACTTAGTTGTCATATAGAAAACTTTGGAAAACTTCAAAACAGAACCTTTACCTTTGAGGAGGGTCTTAACAACATTCTCGAGGAGAACGGCTGGGGTAAGAGTACCCTTACAGCCTTTATTCGTGTAATGTTTTACGGCTTTGAGGGAGAGAGAAAGCAGGGGCTTTCAAACGAGAGGAAAAGATATGCTCCCTGGCAGGGAGGCTCCTTTGGCGGAAGCGTTCGCTTTGAAAAGGACGGCAAAGCTTACAAGGTAAGCCGTGCCTTTGGAAACAAGGAGGAGGGGGATGAAGTTTCCCTTATAGACGAGGCCACAGGTCTTGAAACCTCTGATTATGATGTGGCGAATCTTGGAGAGGAGCTCTTTGGAATAGACTCCGACTCCTTTATGAGAACAGCCTTCATTTCCCAGAACGATTGTGTATATAACGAGACAACGGAGAACATAGACAGAAAGCTTGGAAGACTGGTTGAGCAGACAGACGACAATGCGGGATATGACAGTATTGTCACAAGACTTAAGAAGGCCATATCTGCGGCCAATTCCAGAGTTCAGAAGGACTCCTTGCATAATCTTAAAAGAAGAGCGACCGAGCTTGAAGAAGAGATTAAGCACAAGGCGGTAATAGACGGTTCCATCAATGAAGTAAGAAGACTTTCGGGAACCACCAAGGAAGAGATGGCAGATCTTGAGGAGAAAAGAGAAGGCCTTTTAGCCAGAAGAAGTATCTGTATAGCTGCCGACGAAAAGAGAATCAGAAGAGCCAGACTCCTTGAATTAAAGGAAGCTGTTCTGATGAGACAGAACAATCTCCTTAAAGCTGAAGCAAAGTTTAGCGGAAGGATACCTGAAAGAAGCGAGATAGATGAGACCATGCAGGATGCCAGGAATCTGGCGGTTACCAGAGGTACTTTGGAGGCCTACTCCCTTACATATGAAGAGGAGGATGAACTTCAAAGGCTCTATGATACCTACGGGGAATATTCCCACTTTGAATTTGAAAGGCTTTTGTTTGTAAGAGATCCGAAACCCTACAGTAAAATGGGAGCCTTTGGAATATACCTTGCTGTTTTCGGAGTTATTGCCCTTACGGTGGGAGTCGGATTTTTTGTAAATAAGACTCAGCTTTTTGGTGCTCTTGCAGGGGTTTTGGGACTGCTTTGTATTGTGGCGGGCCTTATAATCGAAGTCATAAAGAAAAGAAGAGAGAAGATATATCTGGAGGATACCGCAAGAATCCGTGGGGATTACGAAAGCTTCAAGGTATTGGAAGCCAAGAAGAAAAAGTTTGACGAGGCAGATGCCAAGGCGGCAAGGCTTAACGTCAACATTGAATCCTTCTTTGAATCCATAGGAATGAAGTGCCCTGAGGATGTATCGGATGCACTTGTGCATATAAAGGAGCTTTTGGGTGCCCTTGCTGTATGCAAGGAAGAGTTAAGCTACGCCAAGGGTGAACTTAACACATACCTTGAAAAGTATCCCGATGATGAGGAAAATACATTAGAACCCGGTTGCGAAACCGTGGCTGAACTTGATGACAAGATTAAGGCTGTGGAGTTGGATATCTCGGAAACCCACAAGAGACTTCTTGATTACTCCAGACGTCTTGAAACTTTGAAGGGTCAGAGAGACGAGCTTGAGGAAAAGGAAGATGAGCTTTCCGAAATAAGGGACAGAGTTGAGAAGCTTTCAGAGAGAGTAAGACTTTACAACCTGACAAAGGATTACCTTACAAAGGCCAAGAACAGCTACACGGAAAGATATTTAGGCCCCATCAGAAACGGATTTAAGAAGTATTACAGCCGCCTTACGGAAACGGAAGGCGAGGAATATAACCTGGATGCCAACACCCACCTTTTTGTGGAGGCATCGGGATTAAACAGAGACACGGGAAGCCTGAGCTTTGGATATCAGAATCTTGTGGGACTTTGCATGAGGCTTGCCCTCTTTGAGGCCATGTACGGACATGACGGCCCTTTCATTGTAATGGACGATCCCTTCGTGCATATGGATGAGGAGAAGATTAAAAAGGGAAGAGAGCTTCTTAAGCTTATTGCCGGGGATGTACAGGTCATATATCTCACCTGCCACGAGAGCCGAGCTATGTAATAATATTCACCCACACCTTGCATATTTTAAAAGTATACACATATTTATTCAAAAATCCTCACGTTTTTGTATATTTTCACATTGACTAAATAGGGAGAGAAATATACAATCTCTATTAGATATAAACAAACCGCAAAAGGAGTATAAAAATGCCAAAAAGAACAGACATAAAAAAAGTATTGATTATAGGCTCCGGTCCTATTGTTATCGGCCAGGCCTGTGAGTTTGACTACTCAGGAACACAGGCATGTAAAGCCTTAAAGAAGCTGGGCTACGAGATAGTTCTTGTAAACTCGAATCCCGCTACCATAATGACAGACCCGGAGACAGCTGACATTACATATATTGAACCCCTTAATGCGGACAGACTTGAGCAGATTATTGCAAAAGAAAGACCCGATGCACTGCTTCCCAACCTTGGAGGACAGTCGGGACTTAACCTTTGTGCAGAGTTATCAAGCAAAGGCATTCTTGATAAATACAATGTAAAGGTAATCGGTGTACAGGTTGATGCCATCGAGCGAGGCGAGGATCGAATCGAGTTCAAGAAGACCATGAATTCTCTCGGAATCGAGATGGCAAGAAGTGAGGTTGCCTACAGCGTTGAAGATGCATTAAAGATTGCTGAGAAATTAAACTACCCTGTAGTTTTAAGACCTGCATACACCATGGGTGGTGCCGGCGGCGGACTTGTTTATAACCCTGATGAATTGAGAACAGTATGTGAGAGAGGCCTTCAGGCCAGCCTTGTAGGTCAGGTTCTGGTTGAGGAGAGCATCCTTGGCTGGGAGGAACTTGAGCTTGAGGTAGTAAGAGATGCGGAAGGCAACATCATCACAGTCTGCTTCATAGAAAATATTGACCCTCTCGGAGTACATACCGGAGACTCCTTCTGTTCAGCTCCCATGCTTACAATCTCTGAGGAATGCCAGAAGAGATTGCAGGAGCAGGCATACAAGATTGTTGATGCGGTTAAGGTAGTGGGCGGTACCAACGTTCAGTTCGCTCACGATCCCGTAAGTGACAGAATCATTGTTATCGAGATTAACCCCCGTACATCCCGTTCATCGGCTCTTGCATCCAAGGCAACAGGCTTCCCCATTGCCCTTGTTTCCGCAATGCTTGCTGCAGGCCTTACCTTAAAGGACATCCCCTGCGGTAAGTACGGAACTCTTGACAAGTATGTTCCCGACGGCGACTACGTAGTTATTAAGTTCGCAAGATGGGCCTTCGAGAAGTTCAAAGGTGTAGAAGACAAACTTGGTACTCAGATGCGTGCCGTAGGCGAAGTAATGAGTATCGGTAAGACATATAAGGAGGCATTCCAGAAGGCTATCCGCTCCCTTGAGACCGGACGTCACGGCCTTGGACATGCCAAGAATTTCGACAAGCTTTCAAAGGAAGAATTACTGGACAAATTAAAATATCCCTCCAGTGAGAGATACTTCCTTATGTACGAGGCCTTGAGAAAGGGCGCTACAAACAAAGAAATCTTCGACCTTACAAAGGTTAAGGATTACTTCATTACCCAGATGAGAGAATTGGTTGAGGAAGAGGAGGAAATCCTTAAACATAAAGGTTCCATGCTTCCCGACGCAATGCTTATTGCTGCGAAAAAAGACGGTTTCTCCGATAAGTATCTTTCAAGACTTTTGGAGATTCCCGAAGCGGACATCCGAAACAAGAGACTTGAGCTTGGAGTAGAGGAGCACTGGGAAGGAGTTCACGTAAGCGGAACCGAGAATTCGGCATATTACTACTCCACATACAACGGAGAGGACAAGGATCCCGTTAATCCCGATGAGAAGAAGATTATGATTCTCGGCGGCGGCCCCAACAGAATCGGCCAGGGTATCGAGTTCGACTACTGTTGTGTACATGCTTCCAAAGCCCTTAAGAAACTTGGATTTAAGACCATTATCGTTAACTGTAACCCTGAGACGGTTTCAACAGACTACGATACATCAGATAAACTTTATTTTGAGCCTCTTACCCTTGAGGACGTACTCAGCATTTACAACAAGGAGAAGCCTCTTGGCGTAATTGCTCAGTTTGGCGGACAGACTCCTCTTAACCTGGCTGCAGACCTTGAGAAGAACGGAGTCAAGATCCTCGGAACTCCTCCGGCAGTAATTGATATGGCTGAGGACAGAGATATCTTCAGAGCCATGATGGACAAGCTTGGAATTCCCATGCCTGAGTCGGGAATGGCTGTAGATTCCAAAGAGGCTGTGGAGATTGCCAACCGTATTGGATATCCCGTTATGGTAAGACCTTCCTACGTTCTCGGAGGACGTGGAATGGAAGTGGTTTACGACGACGAGACCATGGTTGAATACATGAACGCGGCTGTAGGCGTAACACCTGACAGACCCATTCTTATAGACAGATTCCTCCATCATGCAATGGAGTGTGAGGCAGATGCCATCAGTGACGGCGAGCACGCATTCGTTCCTGCGGTTATGGAGCACATTGAGCTTGCAGGTGTTCACTCCGGCGACTCAGCATGCATTATTCCTTCGGCTCACATCTCACCTGAGAATCTTGAGACCATCAAGGAATACACCAAAAAGATTGCGGTTGAAATGCACGTAAGAGGACTTATGAACATGCAGTATGCCATCGAGGACGGCAAGGTATTCGTTCTTGAGGCAAACCCCAGAGCATCAAGAACAGTTCCTCTTGTATCAAAGGTATGTAACATCAGAATGGTTCCTCTGGCAACAGAAATCATTACCGAGGAGCTTACAGGAAATCCTTCACCCCTTAAGAACCTTAAGGAGCAGGTAATTCCCAACTACGGTGTTAAGGAAGCTGCATTCCCCTTCAATATGTTCCCTGAAGTTGACCCTGTATTGGGACCCGAGATGCGTTCCACAGGTGAGGTTCTTGGAATGTCACCTTCAATCGGTGAGGCATTCTACAAGGCTCAGGAAGCATTGGGATCAAAGCTTCCCATGGAAGGAACAGCCCTTATTTCAGTAAACAATCCCGACAAGGCAGAGGCTTTGGAGGTTGCAAAGAAGCTTACAGCCGAAGGATTCAAGATTGTGGCTACAGAGGGTACACATCAATTCCTTAAGGAGAACGGAGTTGAGTCAACCTGTGCCAAGAAGCTTCACGAGGGAACTCCCAACGTAAGAGACATGATTCTTGACGGAGAGATTCAGCTTGTAATCAACTCCCCCATCGGAAGAAAGAGCCGCTACGATGACTCTTACCTTCGTAAAGCAGCAGTTAAGGCGAGAGTTCCTTACCTTACAACAATGGCAGCAGCCCTTGCTACCGCAGACGGAATTCATTACGTGAAGCACCATAAGGATGAAGGGGTAAAATCACTTCAGTCCTACCATAAGGAAATTCACGATAAATAAAGAGGCGATTCATGCGTACCATGGAGTTTAAAATGGAGCGCCCGGGCTTACTTAACGTTGGAGACCACGTTAAAATAGGAGAGGGTGTACTTCCGAGTAACTATTACTATATAATTGAACCATCCCTTGCCATGTCAGGAAACTTTCCATTCAGGGAAAGGCTCCTTTCCAGGGAGGGTGATGTGACGGACATCATCCAGAATGAGAGAGGTTTCTATGTAACGGTAACCTTTCCCGATGAAAAATAACAGAAAAGAGGATAAAGATATGCTTAAGAAAGTATCTACAGATAACGCACCTGCAGCTATAGGCCCTTATTCACAGGGTATCGTTTGCGGAGGATTCCTTTTTGCCAGCGGACAGATTCCAATTAATCCTGCCACAGGAAACGTTGAGGCAGAGGGTATTGAAGCCCAGGCTCATCAGGCATGCAAGAACGTTGGAGCAATCCTTAAGGAAGCCGGTACAGACTATGCAAACGTTGTTAAGACCACATGCTTCCTTGCAGATATGGGAGATTTTGCTGCTTTTAACAAAGTTTATGAGCATTATTTCACAGAGAAACCCGCAAGAAGCTGCGTAGCAGTTAAACAGCTTCCCAAGAATGTACTTTGTGAGGTAGAGGTTATTGCCAGTGTCTAATAATATTACACTTATCGGAATGCCGGGATCCGGAAAGAGCAGCTACGGAGTTGTGGTGGCCAAGAAAATGGGCTATGGATTTGTGGATTCCGACCTGGTGATTCAGGCCAAATACGGGAAGCTTTTGTGGCAGATAATCGAGGAAAAGGGACTTGAAGGGTTCTTAGAGATTGAGGAGGAAACCAATTCGGCCATCCTTGGAGAGAACCTGGTTATTGCCCCCGGCGGAAGCGTGATTTACGGCGAGAAGGCCATGAAGCACTTTAAGGAAATCGGCAAGGTTGTTTATCTTAACCAGCCTATTGAGAATCTCTTAAAGAGTGTGGGAGATCTTGGAACGAGAGGTGTTGCCATGAAAGAGGGCCAGACCTTTGAGGATCTCTATGCCGAGAGAACGCCTCTTTACGAGAAGTACGCAGACATTGTGATTGACTGCAAAGACAAGGACGGAAGCGCCATAGTTGATGAGATTATATCTCGAATTCGTGCTTAATCAGGAAGCCCTTCATAGAGGAATC
>CAMVID010000004.1:0-190564 GCA_947167445.1 uncultured Lachnospiraceae bacterium | reverse complement strand
ACACGCATCACATATCTGCTAAATTTATTTAGTTTTTCTTATCTTAATGACATTGATCTCCCCTGCCCCGCCCACGGTTGCACCCCCATCGGGAAACGTCTCCTCAAAGCATTAAATCGTCTGTGTCATTTTATAAACATATTCTGCATGCAATAAACTCGCATTCGCATCGCCCTGAGAGTAAACTTGTTCATCCCGAATGGTTTATATGGGAGCGCCAGATTTTCTTATGCCTAAGACGGCGCTTTCCATACATGCACAGAAAACTGTTTGAGCAGAGGGCGTATGCACTCTGCGAGTTTTTTCTGTGCATGTATTATAGAGGAAAGCGCCTTCAGGCATTAGAAAATCCAGCGATCATGTGTTAATGAGGGATGACAAGTTTACTCTAGGGGCGATAGCCAATGCTCAGACAGTATCGCATGCAGAATATATAAAATGCCCAAACGATTTAATTTCGTCGAAATGTTTCCCGATGGGGGTGCAACCGTGGGCGGGGCAGGGGGGAGTGGGCACAAAATTTCAAATACTTGACGTGGGCTTTGGTGGGTTAGTAAACTATATAAGGAAATAATTATAACTTGGGGGTTACAGTTATGTTTCATAAAATTGGCAGGCGCTTGATGGCCTGTTTATGTCTTTTTACAGTTCTTTTGCTAGCGATGGGCTGTCAGGGGGGTGAAGAACCCCAGAACGAGCCTGCGTTGCTTTTGGGATTCAGCCAGGTAGGATCGGAGAGCGCTTGGAGAATAGGCAATACAAGGGATATTGAGAATAAGGCTGAGGAATGCGGGATCGGCCTTATGCTTGAGAATGCCAATCAGAAGCAGGAGAACCAAATCGCAGCAATCAGGCGTTTTATCGCCTATCAGGTAGATGTTATCGCTTTTTCCCCAATTGTTGAGGAGGGGTGGGATAACGTTCTTTCAGAGGCTAAGGAAGCCGGAATTCCCGTAATATTGGTTGACAGAGATATCAGCACCTCAAAGGAAGGCCTTACAGCCTGCCTTATTGGCGCGGATTTTTATAATGAAGGAGTTATGGCTGCGGAATACCTTATCAGAAAGGCGGACAGCCTGGGCCTTGAGAAGGTAAACATTGTTGAGATAACAGGAACCGAGGATTCCACACCCATGCGTCAAAGACAGGCGGGCTTTATGGATACCATCAAAGACGATGAGAGGATGGTTATTTTAGAGAGCATTAACGGTGATTTCTTAATAAGCCGCGGAAGAGAGTGCATGAAGTACCTGATTGAGAAGTATGGTGACGAGATAGATGCAGTGTACAGCCACAACGATGAAATGACTTTAGGTGCGTTACCTGAGATAGAAAAAGCAGGCTTTGCTCCGGGAGAGGATATGATCATCATTTCCATCGATGGCGGACAGGATGCCATTAATGTCCTTAAAGAGGGAAAGATTAACTGCGTTGTCGAGTGTACTCCCATGCTTGGAGAAGAGCTTATGGAGACAGCCAGAAAGCTTAAAGCCGGTGAGGAAGTAGAGAAGGTCATTCACCCTGAGGAACAGTATTTTTCCGATGAAATGGATTTGACCGGGCTTGCTCCCAGAGGATACTAGGCTATGGAAAAAGTTAAAAAGGAAAAAAGCATAATCGGGCAGATAAACGATATGTCCCACAAGCTTGTATTCCTGCTTGTGATTCCTATTTTCATAAGCCTGGTACTTATGCTTGTTTATGCCGCAAAATATAATAATGCCATTGCCAGAATGGAAACCATAGCAAACCTCAAAAACGTGGTGTCAGAGGAGATTCCCGGCAGCGTCTGGAATATTGTCAGCGGACGGGACACCATAAGGGAAAGCGGAATTTATTCCACCATTCATAACGTGGAGGATACCATAGAGGCGGTAACGGCTGATACAGGGCAGGAAAACAGCCTGTCTTTGGTGATTGCCGGGCGAACCATGAAGACTCTGGAAAACTATGTTGACATGATAAGGGACAACATAGAAGCAGAGGTTCCGGTGGTTGAGAACGAGGAAATCCTTAATGAGATAAGGGACGTTTCGACTCTGGTTGACAGTATGTTAAACGAATATATTGCCGGAGAGATTGACTCCACCGGCCGAATGAGTCTGACCTTAAGACCCATTATTTTCGCAACCGCTCTGGCTGAGTGTATTATAGTAGTCCTTGCCCTTATTATAAGAAACCGGGCAATGAAGAAGACTGCCAACTTCGTAAGAGGTCCCATCGAAAGTCTTGAGCAGGTTTCCCAGAGGCTGGCGGAAGGTGCGCTGGAGGCCAGAATTCCGGCCACTGAGGTTACGGAACTTCGTAACCTGACCATTCAGGTTAACACCATGGCGGACAGACTTGAGACCATGATGAAGAAGAGCCTTCAGGACGAAAGAAACCTGAGAAAGGCAGAGCTGAGGACTCTCCAGGCTCAGATTAATCCCCACTTCCTGTATAACACTTTGGATGCCATCGTATGGAAAGCGGAAGCCGGGGAAAAAGACGAAGTTATCTCCTTAACAAGCGCTTTAAGCGACTTTTTCCGCATAAGCTTATCCTCAGGTGCAGACTGGATACCCTTAAGCCAGGAGAAGAAGCACATTGAGGGATACTTAAGAATTCAGCAGACCAGGTACAGAGATATTATGCGCTATGAGATTGATATCCCTGACGAAATCGGTCATTACTACATATTAAAGCTTCTGCTTCAGCCTTTGGTTGAGAACGCCCTTTACCATGGAATCAAGGGTAAAAGAGGGGGAGGAACCATTAAAGTCAGTGCGAGACTTGAGGATGATATGCTCCTTTTCTCGGTCAGAGATACGGGCCAGGGCATGACAGAAGAACAGATTGAAAGTTTAAGGGAGCGCATGAAGAAGGGACAGCCTTCCATAAGCGAACATTCCGGAGGCTTCGGCCTTGTAAACGTCAACCTTCGAATCAGACTTTACTATAACCAGGTTGACGGTTTAATGATTACAAGCGACGCAGGCGGCACAGAGGTAAGCTTTAAGGTGCCCAGTCGTACAAGAGAAGGGATTTTGGAACATGAAAGTATTTCTGGTTGATGATGAGATTGTTGTGAGAGAGGGTATAAGAGAGTCCTTTCCCTGGGATGACAGCCCCTACACCCTGGTGGGAGAGGCTCCCGACGGCGAAATGGCAATCCCCATGATAAGAGACACCAACCCTGACATAGTTATTACAGATATTAAGATGCCCTTTATGGATGGAATCGAGCTCTGCAGGCTCTTAAGAAGCCAGCTGCCCTGGATTGGAATCATTGTCCTAAGCGGCTATGACGAGTTCGAGTACGCCCGTCAGTGCATCCAGCTTGGAGTGAGAGAGTATCTTCTAAAGCCCATAAATGCGGAGGATTTAAGGCAGGCCCTTGATAAGGTAAGCGGCCTTTTAAAGGAAGAGAGACGCACCAGAGAGCATGCGGAAAGCTTAAGGGCCCGCACGGAAAGCGACACAAGATTTCTTAGGGAAAAACTGCTGGGATCTCTTTTCTCGGAAGACGCTATGGAGGAGGACGCTGTCAGCGCCCTTGAGCAGTTAAGAACCATGGGTTATTCCGTTCATGCACCTTTCTATGTCGTTATTGATGCTGCTTTTTCCCCTGTTGACAAGGGTCAGCCCATATCTGAGGATCTGGCTTTAAGCAGTTCCGGAAGTATTTTTGCCACAAAAAGCAGAACCGGCTCCAGAATTCTGGTTCTAGGGGATACAGTGGCAGATGCGGAGGAAAGAGTTTATGCCGCAGCCACATCTCTTGCCCAGGAGCTTGAGCGTGCCGGATGCGAGACCATAAGAATCGGTATCGGTGACATCGTGGATAAGCCCGGCGACATTTTCAAAAGCTTTAAGGCTGCAAGACATATAAGACATATTCTTGTGGAAAAAAATGATGCGAAAGCTCTTATATTCGGCACCCGTGAAATGGGTGACGCTCCCACGGACAAGAAGTCTTCGGCGGTTATAAGTGAGGCAAAGCTATACATGTCCAAGAACTTTACTGACTCAAACCTCATGCTTCAGGATGTGGCCAAGGCGGTAAATATGAGCAACAGCCGTTTTTCCACAGTATTCTCCCAGCAAAACGGCCAGACCTTCACCGAGTATCTTATTTACTTAAGGCTTAAGAAGGCCAAGGAACTTCTAAGAACAACTGATAAGAGAAGCTCCCAGATTGCCTTTGATGTGGGCTATAATGACGCCCATTACTTCAGCTACATTTTCAAAAAGAATGTGGGAATGACACCCTCGGAATACAGGGCACAGAATTCCTGACAAAATAAAAATTAACCTGAATAAAATAATTCTTAACCTTCTCAAAAAAGTCAATATAATTTTGAACTTTGTCAAAATGAATATTGATTTACTGATAAAAGCAAACTCTGTAACATGTTATCTGTAAGCGGTCAATAGTGACCAAAGATTAAAAGGAGGAGCTTTTATATGAGAAGGTTTTCTAAAGTAGTAGCATTAGCATTGGTACTCGTTATGGCGCTTTCACTTTGCGCATGTGGTGCCGGGGGCAAAAAGGCGGGTGGAAAGATTACAGTTGGTGTAGTTAACAATCCCCCTTCAGAGTCAGGTTATCGTGAAGCCAACGTTAAGGACATGGAGTCAGTGTTCTCAGAGGCTAACGGATACGAGCTTAAAGCTTTCTACAGCATAAAGAATGATGAGCAGCTTCAGGCAGCTCAGGGCTTCATCACAGAAGGTGTTGATTATCTCCTTATTTCAGCAGCTGAGACAACAGGCTGGGACGAAGTTCTTAAGAAAGCAAAAGAAGCAGGTATTAAGGTTTACCTCTTCGACCGTATGATCGACGTTGACCAGAGCCTTTACGAGGCAGCAGTTGTTTCCGACATGGCTAAGGAAGGTGAGACAGCAGTTAACTGGCTTCTTGACCAGAAACTTCCTGAGTACAATGTAATCCACATTCAGGGTGCTATGGGTTCTGACGCTCAGATCGGCCGTACAGGCGCTCTTGATGCTCAGTTCGCAGCAGGCACAATGAAGAAGGTTGTTCAGCAGACAGCTACATGGGACGAGGCAGAAGCTAAGAAGATCGTTGAGTCAGTTATCAACAGCGGTGAAGACTTTAACGTAATCTACGCTGAGAACGATGGTATGGCTAAGGGTGCTGTTGCAGCACTTGACGAGGCCGGCATTACTCACGGTGTTGACGGTAAGGTTGTTGTTATGGGATTTGACTGCAACAAGTGGGCTTTAAGAGAGCTTCTTGCTAAGGCATGGAACTACGATGGACAGTGTTCACCTTTCCAGGCTCAGATCATCAGCGATTTGATTAAGAGCGGCAACGCACCTTCATCCAAGATCATCATCAACGAGGAGAAGGGCTTTGATGCAACCACACTTACTCAGAGCGATATCGATACCTACGGTTTGGGTGAATAATCCTTTAGATTGATCTAATGGCGCAGCCCGGTTGAATACAAATCGACTTGGCTGCGCTTTTTGCTAAGTGAATTCCGCAAAAGGAATTCTAATCAGACGAGGAGGTAACAGTATGCAGGATGAATGCTTACTGAAACTGCGTGGAATTGAAAAGAGTTTCCCGGGTGTTAGAGCATTGCACAATGTGGATTTTACCTTGAGAAAAGGTGAGATTCATGCTCTCATGGGCGAGAACGGCGCAGGCAAATCTACCCTGATTAAGATTCTTACCGGCGTATATCAGATGGATGCGGGCAGCATTACCATTGAGGGGGAGAGTGTAAATATCCACTCGCCGCAGGATGCGCAGAATAAGGGAATCAGTACAGTTTATCAGGAAATAACCCTTTGCCCCAATCTGACGGTTGCAGAGAATATGTATATCGGCAGAGAGAAGAGCAGTTGGGTAAAACAAAAAGAGTATGAGACCAAGGCAGATGAGATTCTAAAGAGCCTTGGAATACCCGCAAGAAGCAGTCAGCAGCTCGGAAGCTGCTCATTGGCGGTTCAGCAGATGGTTGCCATCGCCAGAGCAGTGGATATGAACTGTAAGGTTCTGATTCTTGACGAGCCCACTTCATCTCTTGATGACAAAGAGGTTAACATGCTCTTTAGTCTTATGAGAGATCTGAAGTCAAAGGGCGTAGGAATTATATTTGTTACCCATTTCTTAGAGCAGGTTTATGAGGTCAGCGACAGAATTACCGTATTGAGAAACGGTGAGTTCGTTGGTGAATATCTTACCAAAGAGCTTCCTCAGGTACAGCTTGTTGCCAAGATGATGGGTAAGGAACTGGATGAATTAAACAGTCTTTCAGATGCCGAAGACCGTGAGGAAGGTGTGGGCGAAGTGCTTTATGAGGCCGAGGGCCTTTCAAGTACAGAAACCAATCCCTTCGACTTCAAAATCAGAAGAGGAGAAGTTAACGGTTTTACCGGGTTATTGGGATCGGGCCGAAGCGAGAGCGTAAGGGCTATCTTTGGTGCCGACAAGGTCAATTCCGGCAAAGTCAAAATCAACGGCAAACCTGTTAAGATTACAAAACCCATTGATGCCATGAAAAACGGTATCGGCTATCTTGCTGAGGACCGCAAGCGCGACGGCATCATTCCGGATTTAAGTGTTAGAGAGAATATTATCCTGGCATTACAGGTTATGAACGGCTTCTTTAAGCCTATAAGCCGCAGCGAGTCAGAGGCTTTTGCGGACGAGTATATTAAGGCACTGAACATCAAGACAGCCAGCGCGGAGACCCCTGTTGGATCTTTAAGCGGCGGTAATCAGCAGAAGGTTATCCTTGCCAGATGGCTTCTCACACATCCCGATTATCTGATTCTCGATGAGCCTACCCGTGGTATTGACGTAGGTACCAAACTTGAGATTCAGAAGCTTGTTTTAAAACTGGCCAAGGAAGATGTGAGCGTAACCTTTATTTCTTCCGAAGTGGAAGAGATGCTTCGAACCTGCTCACGCCTTATTGTTATGCGCGACAGACACATTGTCGGAGAACTTAAGGGCGCGGACCTTAATCAGGCCCAGGTTATGAAAACTATAGCGGGAGGTGAGGCATAATCATGAAGGAAAATAAGAAGAGATTCCTTAAGGGCGGACTGGGACAGCTTACGATTCCCGTTATTGCAGTTGCTCTTTTGGTGATTTTTAACCTCATTAGAGATCCCGGATTTTTCAGTATCAGTATTACCCACAACAATTACGGTAACGCGGTTCTTGCGGGTAACCTTATAAGTATTATCAATGGCGCCAGCGAGCTTGCCATTCTTGCAATCGGCATGACTCTCGTTACGGCGGCAACAAAAGGACAGGATATCAGTGTGGGTGCGGCAGCAGCCATTGCCGGAAGTGTGTTTGTTAAGGTTCTGAAGTCTGCATCGTCTATATCGGTGGGAACCGTGATTCTTGCGTTCCTCTGTGCTGCCGTTGTGGCGATGCTCTTTGGTGCCTTCAACGGAACACTGGTTGCGGTATTTGGCATTCAGCCAATGATAGCCACATTGATTCTCTATACCTGCGGACGTTCCATCGCCTACTGGATTAACGGCGGTGCAACGCCCACAGTGGAGAGCCCCATTATTTCCGCAATCGGAAGCTTTGCACCGGGAATTCCCATTCCCATGCCGGTTATCATAGTCATTGTTGTAACCATATTGTTTAAGCTTTTGTTCCACTTCACATCTCTTGAAATCCTCACTCAGTCGGTTGGTATCAACCAGAGTGCAGCGAGATTAAACGGTATCAACACAACTTTCATTAAGCTGTTATCATTTATTCTCCTTGGAGTCTGCGTTGCGGTTTCGGGATGTATCGGAGTAAGCAGACTTGGACTTATTAACCACGAGACATTGCTTCTTGATGTGGAGATGGATGCCATCCTGGCAGTTGCCATCGGCGGAAACAGTCTTGGCGGCGGTAAGTTTAAGATCAGCGGAAGTATTATCGGTGCTTATGTAATTCAGATGTTAACCATCACTCTTTATGCAATGAAGGTTTCATCCACCGATGTTAAAGCCTACAAGGCAATCGTCATTGTTCTTCTGGTTGTTATCGGTTCACCGGTTGTTAAACAGCGCTTCCAGAAGTTCATGGGAAACCTTAAAAAAGGCAAATCTGAGACGAAGGGGGTGGAAGGCGCATGAAATTCTTTAAGAACAAAAGAAAAGAACCTTTAACAGACACCCAGCTTCTCATGACCATTACCATCTGCATATTCGTTGCAATGTATTTATTGGCAATGCTTCTTTTGCAGGGCGGATTCTTACATGCACAGCAGATATTTGACCTGTTAAATGATAACGCAAGTCTGATTATTGTTTCCTGCGGTCTGACCATAGTAATGATCGGAGGCGGCATCGATATCAGTGTAGGAGCAGTTACCTCCCTTGTAACCATGAGTTCAATCCTATACTTAAACGGCGGAGGAAACGTGTTTATGTCAGTTCTTCTGTCCCTTGGAATCGGGCTTGCCTTCGGTCTTGTACATGGATTCTTAATCAGCTACCTTGAGATTCAGCCCTTTATCGTAACTCTTGCCGGAATGTTCTTTGCAAGAGGTATGACAACAATCCTCTCAGTTAACCCTCAGAAGATTGATAATGAAGCTTTCAATGCAGTAAGAGAATCCAAGATCGAGATTCCCTGGCTTGGTTATGTGGCCAAGAACGGAAACCTTGTTCCCGCAAGAATGGAGCTTGGTGTTGTAATTGCCCTTGTATGTGTGGCCCTTGTATTTGTGCTTTTGAAGTTCTTAAAGCCCGGACGTAACCTCTATGCAATGGGCGGAAACCAGACAAGTGCTCTTATGCTTGGAATTAATGTAAAGAGGACTCGCTTTATGAGTTACATCATAAGCGGCTTCTTAAGCGGAATATCAGGATTCGTACTTATGCTCCACACCGGAGCCGGAAACGCCACCAACGCAGCAGGAATGGAAATGAACGCTATCGCTTCATCAATCATTGGCGGAACCCTTCTTACAGGTGGTGTAGGTAACGTAATCGGAACCTTTTTCGGAACCCTTACACTTACTACAATCAAGAAAATTGTTGTATCCAGCGGCCTTAAAGATCCCTGGTGGCAGAGTATCACCACCGGCGGCATGCTTTGCTTTTTCATCCTTCTTCAAAGTATCGTTTTGAGCCGCAGAAATAAGAAATAACCCATTATTCAGGAAGGCACCGGGGGCCAATGGCCCCCGGTGCCTTTTTGATGCTGCTTTGGATGAGCAATTTTTAGGGTTTTGTACCCAGGCGGAGGGCGTACCACTTGATTTAGGTACAAGAAAATCAAATCGAATTTACTATTTCTTAGAAAAATGTACCTAAATCAGGTGAGCAAGAGAGTTTTAGGTACGGCTTTAAAGCGGACTAAAGCTAAATTCGCTTGATTTTCCTCAAAAAGTGTACCCAGGCGGAGGCCTGAATTGGGGTTTTAGGTACAAAAAGCAAAAAACGGGATGCATTGTGATATACTAGCTGTATGGAAAAAAATAACAGCAAACAAACAAAATCGGCTTGCCCGGTGGTGGGACAGTGCGGGGGATGTACCCTTCTTGATGTTCCATACGACAAGCAGCTTGAAAACAAAAAGAAATACTTAAATAAACTCCTTGGCAGTTACTGCAAGGTTGATGAAGTCATAGGCATGAAGAATCCGTTCCACTACAGGAACAAGGTTCATGCCGTTTTTGGCATGAGCAGGAAAAAGCCTGTCTGCGGTATCTACAAAGCAGGCTCCCATGACATAATCCCCGTAAACAACTGTCTTATCGAGAACGAGAAGGCATCCGCAATCATCAAGACCATCGCAAAGCTTTGCCCTTCTTTCAAGATAAGAAACTATGACGAGGATACCGGCTACGGGCTCCTTCGTCATGTTCTTATAAGAGTGGGTCATAACAGCGGCGAAATAATGGTCACTCTGGTCATTGTATCTCCTGTTTTCCCCTCCAAGAACAACTTTGTGAAAGCTCTTACTAAGGAGCACCCGGAGATTACAACCATTGTCCTTAACATAAATGACCGCAGAACCAGCATGATTCTTGGTGACAGAGAGCAGGTTATTTTCGGCAAGGGCTATATCGTTGACAGCCTTTGTGGTAAAACCTTCAAAATCTCATCTAAGTCCTTCTACCAGGTTAACTCCACCCAGACAGAGGTGCTGTATAACAAAGCCATGGAGTTTGCCGGGCTCACGGGCAAGGAAAAGGTGCTTGATGCATATTGTGGCACAGGAACCATCGGCCTTATTGCTTCCGATAAGGCAAAAGAGGTAATTGGCGTGGAATCCAACAAAGATGCCGTCAAGGATGCTATTAATAATGCTAAGCATAATGGCGTAAAGAATGCCAGATTCATTGCTGCAGATGCCGGTAAATTTATGGTTGATGCTTCTGCTAAGGGAGAAAAGTTTGATCTTGTATTCATGGACCCGCCAAGAGCCGGTTCAGATGAGGCCTTCCTTTCTTCCCTTGAGAAACTTGCTCCAAAGAAAATTGTTTATGTCTCCTGTAACCCTGAAACTTTGGCCAGAGACCTGAAGCACCTGACAAAGAACGGCTACAGGGTAATAAAGGCTGTGGGCGTTGACATGTTTTCGCAAACAGAGCACTCGGAGGTCGCCACGCTCCTTGAGCGGGTGTGAAATGCAAAGGAGCATATAGATTTGCGCAGAAACAGAGAATTCATAAAGCAGACTTGACAAGTGACCGGTCGGTAACTATAATATGGTTACCGATGGGTCACTTTTCTTTGCCAAGGGATATCGAAAACAACATGGAGAAAGTATGGAGATGAAAAGGAAAAGAACTAAAATGATAACATTAACCATAGCGAGCATTGTCTTATTGGCTTTAGCAACAGATTTTTTGATGGTCAGGAAAGCTGCTTTGAACAGATTCGCGGTTTATGAGGCAAAAGCAGAAACCATAAACAGCTCATATGGAAAGGTCAGTTATATAGATGAGGGCCAGGGCGAAGCCTTTTTGGTCTTTCATGGAATCACAGGAGGTTATGATCAGGGCTTTGACGTGTTAAGCGGACGCACAGATGATTACAGGGTTATTGCACCATCCAGATTCGGATATCCGGGGACCGATATGCCGGAAGGTGCTACAGTAGATATGCAGGTGGAAGAATTTACCCAATTATTGGATTCACTTGACATAGATAAAGTTTTTGCTGTGGCAACAAGCGCCGGAGGGACAGTTGCACAGAGATTTGCTTTGATGTATCCGGAAAGATGTAAGGGCCTTATTCTGTATTGCTCCGGATATCCGGCAACGGAGAAACCTACTGAACCTGCTTCCGGAATGACAGGACCACCGGAAGCGGCTTGTAACGACTTTGTCATGTGGATGATTAGCCCGTTATTCAAACCGATTATGGGAATGGAAAGAAGCGTTATTAAGCAGATTATTCCGTTGAAAGAGCGCAGGGCGGGCATAGTTTTCGATGGAGATGTGGTGAACAAGGATCATACCAATCACTATGAGAATTATGATTTAAGAAATATTAAAGTACCTGTTCTCATTATTCATTCTGACGATGATAAACTGGCCAATCCGGAGAAGGCAAAGCTTTGGAGTAAGGAGATTCCCGACTGCACATCTGCTTTCTTTTCGGGCGGAGGTCATTTGATGGCGGGTAACAGCGAAGAGATAAATCGTGTACTAGATGAGTTCGTGGAGAAGAATAGATGAATACGAAAGAATTGATTCTTGAAGAGGCGCTTAAACAGTTTTCAAAGAAGGGATATGATGGAACATCCATGAGTGATATTGCCGCTCCCTTAGGAATATCGAAGGCTGCTCTCTATAAACACTTTGCAAGTAAACAGCAGATTTTTGACCGGATCATTGTAGAGTCCGAGGAAAAATATAAAGATTTTTTTGAAAAGCTCTCGGTTCATCTGGGAAATGGGAAAAATGTGGAACTGAATAAAAAAGATACGGATGTATACACCGGCATTTCAGCAGAAGGATTAAGCGAAAATGTTTTGACATTCGTCCGTTTTTCAATGACTGATGAATATTCAAAGCAGGTACGCCAAATGATGACAATATCCCAATTCCAAAGTAAGGAATTAGGTGAGATGTATACGAAGCGTTATGTTGATGCCATGCTTGGGTATGATGAAAAACTGTTTGAACAGTTGATCCAAAACGGCGCAATAAAAAAGGGAGATCCTAAGGTGCTTGCAGCGATGTTTTATGCACCGGTTATCATGTATATGGGAATCTGGGACAGAGAACCGAACAGGGCAAAAGAGTGCGAAAAAGCAATTAAAAATCATGTAGAGCAGTTCTTTCAAATGACAAGAAGCACTGGATGAAAGAAAAAGAAAGAGGAAAAAGATACCTGAAACGTTAATGTCTTGACCTGGCCGTTGCGGCCAGGTCTATTATTATGTCCGACAAAGAAAAGGAGGACATATAGTATGAAAGATTTGAGCTTGATGACCTGGAAAGAAATTAAGGAAGTTAACAAGAAAGACAGCGTTGTATTTATTGTGATGGCGCCTATTGAAGAACATGGATGGTGCCTTCCTCTTGCTACAGACATCTTGGAAGGAGAGAGCTGGAGCAGGGGAGCTATGGAGATGATTGAGGAAAAAAGCGGGATCAAATGCTATTACCTGCCGACATTTCCGATAGCTGCAGCGTCAGTAAACACTTTTTACGGATCAGTTCATTTTTCAATGAAGACGACTTTTGAGGTGGCGTATGAGATTTTGGATAGTGTCAGACATATGGGATTTGAAAATATTGTTATCATAGCATCACATGCAGATCCTGACCATCAGATCGCAGTGATCAAAGCTGTAAGAAGGATAAACAGGAAGTATGGAGTATGTGCAATGGCACCGATGGGATCAATCTTTGAAGGTGCAGGTGTGGAGCCCACCGAGGATCTGAAAGAACTCGAAAAAGATTATAGTAATGACTTTCATGCCGGCTGGGTTGAAACTTCCAGTATGTTGGATATCAACGATAACTTCGTCAGAAGTGGATATAACGAGCTCCCGGATTCTGATATTACGGACAAAGATATGATTTCCAAAAGAAAACAGATTGCGGCTATGGGAGACTATGGACACATCGGAATACCAAGGATTGCCACAAGGGAGATTGGACATGATTTAAACCGGAACTGTATTGAATCAATATGTGAAGCAGTGATAAACTTTTACAATAGAGCAGAATATGAAAAGTATGATGATTATTTCCTTTATAAGATACTTCCGCTTCACATTGGATTTCTAAAGTTATTTGGAAAAGTGAAGAGAGGAAAGGTGGGTTAATAATGTACACACGAGGACAATTTGCAATTGTAGGTAAAGTAGGCAGGAAGGCCCTCAGATTATGGGATGAAGAAGGGTTGCTTACCCCTTCATTTGTCAATGAGGAAAACGGATACAATTACTATGATGAGAGTCAGCTGATCACCCTTGAGAAGATAAAAAGACTCAGAAAAATTGGGCTTTCGATATATGAAATAAAACAGATATTTGCGGGGAAGTCTTCAGAAAAAGAACTTATTGACAGCAAGATTCGCGAGATGGATTACCGCTTGCAGGAGGTTCGAGACCTGGTTAATCATGACGAAGAGGAGAAGATAGCCCACCTAGATGAAACACCGGATGTCTGCTCTTTTGAAAGATGCAGGTGCCTTTATGTTGATGAGAATGTGGACCTTGAAAACCTCGGTATTTCGGTTGGAAAACTTTATGAGAAAGCGTCACAAAAGGGAATAAATCCCTCCGGCAGTCATTTTGTCATATACAGAAATCTGGCTGATGAAGAAGGATTATCAATGAGGACATGCTTACCTGTGGGTGGCTATGAGGGGAAGGATTCCATAGAAGTATCCGAGAAAAAGTGTCTGCATATAAGATTTACCGAAGGATTCTCAAAGGTTGCAAGAGCCCATATTCTGATAAAGGATTATGCAGAGGCGAATGGGATAAGCTGCGCAGGCAGAATCTATGAGGTATATAATAAGGACATGTCCGTGGACGTGTACCATGTGTTGGTATAAAGACATTTTATAATCACGTGAACCTCTTCAACAGCTCAATATAGCGGAGAGTCATGTGTGAAGGACGTATGGAGGTAGGAAGTACGTATCCTATTTCCATGTGGTCGTCCACATCCAGGGGTCTGGCTACGATGTTGGGGCCATTTAATTCCTCGCTGATAATACCGCTGCATATGGTATATCCGTTAAGGCCGATAAGCATGTTAAAAAGGGTGGCCCGGTCGCACACCACCAGGTCCTTGTCGCACTCCAAGGTGCTAAGAATTTCTTCGGAATAATAAAATGAATTATGGTTTCCCTGCTCGTAAGACAGACGGGGATAAGGTTTAAGGTCCGCTATGCGGATCTTTTTCTTTTGTGCAAGGGGATTGTCCTTGCCGAGAAAAACGTGGGGGTTTGCAGTAAAAAGGGGCTCAAAGGAAAGATTGTTATCCTTAAGGGTCTTTCTAATTACTGTCTCATTAAATGCGTTAATATAAAGAACCCCGATTTCGCTCCTTAAGTGTGACACATCATCGATGATATCGTAGGTTTGAGTCTCTCTCATGTGAAACTCGTATTTCTCGCCGCCCTGTTCTTTGAGAAGCTCCACAAAGGCTTCTACCGCAAAGGAATAGTGCTGTGATGAAACACAAAATCGCTGCTTGGTCACTGATTTATTGATATAGCGCTCATTCATCAGGTTGGTCTGATCCAGAATCTGTCTGGCGAAGCCTAAGAATTCATCGCCTTCGGGGGTAACTTCAATTCCTTTATTGGATCTTGAGAAGATGGTGATGCCGTATTCTTTCTCCAGCTCGTGGATAGAGGAGGTAAGACTGGGTTGTGCAATAAACAGCTTTTTGGCTGCCTCCGTCATGTTGCCGGTTTCTGCTACGGTTACCGCGTACTGAAGTTGTTTTAAAGTCATTATCTCTGCCTCCACGATAGAATTACAACTCATTATAACATCAACCATAGATTTAATCTATGAAAAACCATATATTATCTATATTTTACCCATCGAATTGGTAGGTTTATAATCTCCATTATCATAAATTCATATGGAGGATGCATTATGAGCAAAATTTCAACACCTTACAGATACGATTTCGTAGGAAGTTTCCTAAGACCCCAGGTGGTTAAGGACGCGAAGGCTTCATTTCAGGAAGGGAAAATCAGCAAAGAGGAACGGGATAAGGTAATAGAGGAGGAGATTACCAAGCTGGTTGCCAAACAAAAGGAGCTGGGATTCCACGTTATTACAGACGGCGAATTCAGAAGAACCTTCTGGCATCTGGATTTCATGTGGGGATTTGAGGGCGTAGCCCATGAGCATACCGGAAAGGGCGTACAGTTTAACGGCGTTCTGGCAGTGCTTGATGATACATATTTAGTCGGAAAGATTAAGGCAAAACCTCATCCCTTTGTGGAGTACTTTAAGTTCTTAAAGCAGTTTGAAGATGAGAACACTGTGGCAAAGTATACGATACCTGCTCCTGCACAGACTTTCCAGCAGATGATTGTTCCGGCAAACTTTGAAACCACCAGAAAGTTCTATCCCACAAATGATGAACTTATAGAAGATATTGCCAAGGCATACCGCGATGTCATCAAGCAGTTCTATGATGCGGGATGCCGTAACTTGCAGCTGGATGACTGCACATGGGGTGCCATTGTAGGGGATGCCGCCAAGCAAAGATATCAGGCTTTGGGAATTGATCTTGAAGATGTAAAGGCTCAGATTCTTAAGGTTAATAATCTGGCCCTTGAAGGAAAGCCTAAGGATATGGTTATTACATCTCATATCTGTCGAGGCAACTATAATTCCGCGTATTTTACAAGCGGTGCATACGATACAGTAGCGGACTACGTTTTTGCCAAAGAAAATGTAGATGCCCTCTTCCTTGAATATGATGATGAGCGCTCCGGCGGATTCCTGCCTCTTCAAAAGGTGTCGGAGGATAAGAAAGTTGTATTGGGACTGATTACGACCAAGAAACCTGAACTGGAGGACAAGGCTAAGGTCATTGAAAGAATCCATGAGGCAGCTCAGTACATCCCTCTTGAGAGACTGTGCTTAAGCCCTCAGTGCGGCTTTGCATCCTGTGAGATTGGCAATAAACTTACGGAAGATGAGCAGTGGGCAAAGCTTAAATTGGTGAAAGAAATCGCGGAAGAGGTGTGGGGCAACTAGAAAAATTCGAAACGGAGCCGGGGAAAAAGGATAAACAATGTATAAAAATACTATTCCAATTTAAATTTATTCATGCTACACTATGGTAGTGTGATAAAATCATATAATTGGAGGAGAGAGAATGAACACATTATCCTTTGTCATCATGGTGACCATCGCTGTTTATTTATTGACGATGCTTGCCATTGGATTTATTTACAGTAAGAGTAACAACGACTCCACTGATTTCTATCTTGGAGGTCGTAAGATGGGTCCTTTGGTAACCGCTATGTCAGCCGAGGCATCAGATATGTCGTCATGGCTTCTGATGGGTATCCCCGGGCTTGCTTACTTCAGCGGAATCTGTGAGCCCTTCTGGACTATTTTGGGACTGGGCGTCGGAACCTATTTAAACTGGCTTATTGTTTCAAAGAAACTCAGAAGATATTCTTATAACATTGATGCCTACACAATTCCGCAGTTTTTCTCAAAGAGATTCCATGACGAGAAGAATGCATTAAGCGCCATTGCAGCCCTGGTTATTATTATATTCTTTGTTCCTTATACTGCTTCGGGCTTTGCTGCCTGCGGTAAACTTTTCCATTCACTCTTCGGAGTTAATTATGTGGTAGCCATGGTAGCTTCAGCGCTTATCATTACAGGCTACACAATCATGGGCGGATTTAAGGCCGTATCTACCACAGACTTTATCCAGAGCTGCGTTATGACAGTGGCTTTGGTGGTTGTACTTGGATTCGCAATCAATGTTGCAGGCGGATGGAATGCAGTTATGGATAATGCCAAAGCTTTACCCGGACACATCAGTCTTTCACTGTATCATGATGTTGCCAACAATACTGCGGCAAGCTACGGCGGTGTTATTGCCATAATCTCTACCCTTGCATGGGGTCTTGGATATTTCGGAATGCCCCACATTTTACTCAGATTCATGGCCATTGAAAATGAGCAGAAGCTTTCTTTATCAAGAAGAGTAGCTACAGTCTGGGTTTTCATCGCCATGGGACTTGCGATGATTATCGGTCTTGCAGGACTCGGAGTTACAGCAACCGGAAAGATTGAATTCTTAAATACAGCTGCATCCGCAGAGACAATAATTGTAAAACTCTCGGATCTTATTTCGCAGAACGGCATTTTGGCAGCAATTGTTGCGGGCCTTATCCTTGCAGGTATTCTTGCAGCCACAATGTCCACTGCTGATTCCCAGATGCTTGCAGCGGCTTCATCCGTTTCAGAAAACATTATGGGTGAGTTCTTCAATGTGAAGATGGACGAAAAGAAGAAAATCCTTGTGGCAAGAATCGCAATTGTAGGTATCGCAATCCTTGGCGTAATCCTTGCCCTCGATCCCGACTCATCGGTATTCCGAATCGTATCCTTCGCATGGGCAGGATTCGGCGGAGCCTTTGGACCTGTAATGCTTCTTGCTCTTTTCTGGAAGAGAACCACCAAGCAGGGTGCACTGGCCGGAATGGTAAGCGGCGGCGCAATGGTATTTATATGGAAGTTCTTAATTAAGCCCATCGGCGGAGTATTCTCAATATATGAACTTCTTCCCGCATTCATCGTGTCCCTCATCTTCACAGTAGTGGTTTCACTTCTTACGAAGGAACCTGATAAGAGCATCATCGAGGAATTCGAGAAGGCTGCCAACTAGATTTAATAAATCAAAGCGAAGAGGGAAACTTCTTCGCTTTTTTAATGTATAATATAACTGTTACTACATTTATGAAAGGGTGTGGGGAAGATGGATGAGTTTAAAGTTTTGATGGTGGATGACGATGAGGTGATTGCTCAGTCTACCGCAGAATACTTTAATATGTTTGACGTGAAGACGGCTTATGTGACAAGCTTCGAGGAAGCGGTAACCTTCCTAAGCCGCCATGAGGTTTCTCTTCTTCTTTTGGATATTAATCTTGGTGACAAGTCGGGCTTTGACCTTTGCAAGAAGGTGAGAGAAGATTTTGATATGCCCATTTTCTTTATCAGTGCCAGAACCAGCGATGACGACGTGCTGATTGCCCTTAACATCGGCGGTGATGATTATATTAAGAAACCCTATTCTTTGAATGTGCTTCTTGCCAAGGTAAAAACCACCCTTCTCCGCTATGAAAAGGCCAAGGAAGCCGTAAAGGAGCAAAGTAAGACACCGGCAAAGATTACGGATGAGGTAAGTCTTGATGTAAACTCCTACAGCTTAAAGAGAGGCAATGAAACAGTAAGCCTTAAGGCCATGGAGTTTAAACTCCTCAAGTATCTTCTTGAGAATTCCGGCAGAGTAGTGACCAAGGACGAACTTTTGTCAGAAGTATGGGGAGATGAGTTTGTAGGTGAAGGCACCCTGGCAGTTCACGTAAGACATTTGCGTGAGAAAATCGAAAAGGACTCCAACAACCCGGAAATCATAAAGACGATTTGGGGTGTGGGATATATGATTGATGCGTCAGCCATTGGGAAGTAACCATGAGAAATTATTACAGATTCGTTGCATTTCTTGCGATACTCTTTATTCTTGGAATTTCTGCCTTTACTTTATGGGGCAAATACGGAATCAAAGGTTATACCAGAAACGATGAGATAACAGTACAACTGAATGAGATCAAAACCGATGCGGAAGAAGGCTGGGATAATCTCGATAATCTGAGGGAAAGAGACTATGAGGCGGATTATCTTATCCTTGATATGCAAAATCAGATTCTTCTCATGAATGCAAAATCATCCGGAGAATATGAAGATTTTACCCTGGAAAGGGCAATTAAAGAGGGCTATCCCTATGCTTATGCCATGATAGACAACAAGGTAGTTGGAAGCGTAATTCTGCTTACTGACCCCGTTGGCTCATACGCAAAAGCAAGAAGCACCATTATCATCGGTGTAAGTATTCTTGGCTTTATCTTTATCGGAGGGGCTTTGGTTTTTGGCAAATATGTGGAAAACCGGCTGGTAAATCCATTTGAGAGAATGAAGGAATTTGCAGGCCTTGTGGCTGAGGGCAAACTGGATGAGCCATTGATGATGGACAGAAGCAATATTTTTGGCGTTTTTACCGAAAGCTTCGACATTATGAGGGAAGAGCTGGCGGAATCAAGAAAAAGGGAAGTGGCCCTTCAGAAGAAGGAGAAGGAGCTGGTGGCTTCCCTAAGTCATGACCTGAAGACCCCTATTACGGGAATCAAGCTTACCACAGAGCTTTTGCAGGCCAAACTCATGAGGGATGGCGAGGCTAAAGGCGATAATGGGGAGATTCTGGAGAAACTTGGCAACATAAGCAGCAAAGCCGATCAGATAGACGCCCTGGTAGGAGATCTTTTCGCCTCCACTTTGGATGATCTGGGAGAGTTTAAGGTTTCCCTTAAGGATGAGGAGTCCCTTGTAATTGAGGACATTGTCAGAAAGTACGATGACAGGGGGCTTGTAAGTGCCGGAGCAATCCCGAAGACTCTTATAAACGTTGATACAAAGCGTTTGGGACAGGTAATCGGTAATATAATCTCCAATTCCTATAAATATGCGGAGACGAAAATTGACATAACCTACGACATCCTTGAGGAGTTTCTGGAAATGCGTATAAGAGACTACGGGCCGGGGGTTCCGGAGGATGAGATGAGTCTTATTGCCAACAAGTTTTACAGAGGGAAGAAGTGGGCTGAAAGTAAGGAGGAAGGCAGCGGCCTGGGACTTTACATTGCAAAGACCCTCATGGAGAAGATGAATGGAGAGATGCTTCCTGCAAATACGGAAGACGGCTTTTGTATTACTCTTCTCATCCCTTTAAGTTAAGAATCTGTTAAGAATTTAATAATACTCAGACAAAGAAGTCTTTTGGGAGACCATATATAATTCAAGTCGTAACATGGAAAATCATGAACGAAAGGATGAATTATATATGGCTTCTTTTATTTTACAGACAAATAAACTTTGCAAGTCCTTTTCAAACGGAGGAACTTTGCAGCACGTAATAAAGAATCTGGATTTAGAGATAGTAGAGGGTGACTTCACAGTAATAATGGGTTCTTCAGGTTCAGGTAAATCAACACTTCTCTATGCTCTTTCCGGAATGGACAAGCCCGGCATGGGAAAGGTTATTTTTGACGGCAAGGAGATCCAGGGTTTTTCCAATGATGAACTGGCCGTATTCAGAAGAGGAAACTGCGGATTCGTTTTCCAGAGCATTTATCTTTTGGAAAATCAGACGGTTCTCGATAATGTGCTTACAGGTGCACTGATTGTTCAGAAGAACTCCAAAGAGCTGGTGGATAGGGCCAAAGAACTTCTTCTTAAGACAGGATTAAAGGAAGAGGACTTTAATAAATACCCCAATCAGCTTTCAGGTGGTGAGGCTCAAAGAGTCGGAATTGTAAGGGCGGTAATAAATAATCCCAGGATTCTTTTTGCAGATGAACCTACGGGACAGCTTAACTCCGCTTCCGGTAAGGATGTTTTGGATATTTTCACAGAAGTCCACAAAAACGGACAGAGCATCGTTATGGTTACTCACGATATCAAAACTGCTTTAAGAGGCACAAGAGTTTTGTACCTTCGAGACGGAGGAATTGTTGGAGACTACAGAATGTGCCCTTATGGGGAAGACGATGAGAAGGAAAGAAGAGCGGGCTTAACCGAGTTCTTGGATAAGATGGGGTGGTAGAAATGAAGATACTTAGACTGTCCTTATTTAATTTAAAGAAGAACAAGAGAGAAGCAATCGGTATCATGGTGCTCACATTTTTCACCGCATTTATGCTTATTGTTGCTCTTTCCAACAAGATAAAGGTTGATACGGTTTTCGATGAATGCTTTGAAAGGTCCGGAAGCACAGAATATGCTGTGCTCTTCAGGGGAGAGAAGTACAGGGACGAGTTTAGACACATCCTTAATGAAGATTACGGTATCACAGATGTGGCCCAGGGAAGAATGCTCTGGGCTGCCATGGTGGATGCCTATGCTTCGGATGGAGACACAGTGTCCTACAATTTCAGCTTTGTAAATGAGAATACAGAGCGTAAGCTGGAGAGCTTTGTGAAGGGAGACAGGCTATCTGATGAAGAAATAGAAGCCCTGGAGCACCCCTTATGGCTTCCTACAAATTTCCAGATTGTTAAGGGACATAAACCGGGAGATGAGTTTACGATTATCGCCGGAGGAAAAGAATATCCCTTTACTATTGCGGGTTTCTATGAAACCGGCCTTATGAGCAGCGATGGCTACGGATTCAAGCTGATTCTTTCTGATGAGGATTATGAGAGGTTTACCAATATTTTCACAACATCCTTAGACTGTGAGGGAGTTATGCTTATGTTTAACCCCTCAGAGAGCTTTGATTATGATGAATATATTGACAAATGCAGTGAGGCCGCCGCTGAGGATTTGGGAAATAACGTAAGAAATAATTGTGTGGGGGACGAGAAAATCAATGAAACCACATTCTTAAGCATCTATGTTCTTATGATTGTGGCCCTTTCAGCTGTAACTTTTGTTTCTTCTCTTTATATGATAAGACACAAAATCTCCAATGACATTGAAGACCAGATGCAGCAGATCGGTGTTCTCGAAGCCCTGGGTTATCGCTCAAAGGAGATTTCTCTTGCCTATCTGTACGAATATATTATTGTAGGAAGCATCGGAGCCATAATGGGAGCGGTGGCTGATATTGCTCTGACACCCGTAATTAATCACGGCATGAGTGTGGTGCTTGGACGAAATGTGCGTGGCAGCAGCGATTTGCTTCTCATTGCTTTGATAACAATTCTTATAATCTTAGCGGTGGTAGCCTTTGCACTTTTAAAGGCAAGAACGGTGAAGAATTTCCCTCCGGTTGTGGCTTTAAGAAAAGGCATCAAAACCCACAGCTTTTCAAAGAATCTCCTGCCTCTTGACAGAAGCAGACTTGGAATCAACCAGTCCCTTGCTTTTAAGGGCCTTTTGGGAAATCTTAAATCCTGTATCGGAATTATTATATGTATTGTTACAGCCGGAACTGCGCTTCTTTTTTCGGCTCTGACTTTTAACTCCTTCAAGGACGGCGCAGGGGGATTGATCGCCATGATGGGTACGGATACAGATATCCTGATGGTGAACCTCATGGGAAATGCGGATCCCGAATCAACCAGAGAGGAAATATTGAAAATTCCCGGAGTCAGAAAGGTCTTAATACGCCATGACGGGGATTATCTTTCAGTTAAAGGCTCGTCCAATCCGGCTGTAGCTACGGTTTTTGGTGATTTTGGCGATGCAGAGAATATTAAGCCTTATCTTGGAAGATTTCCTGAGAGAGATAACGAGATAATGATTGGCCTTAGGAGAAGTCAGAGTGAAGGCCGGAACATTGGAGATTCCATCTCTTTGGAGCATAACGGAATCGAGAAGCAGTATATTATAACGGGAATAATAGGCAGCCTTCATAATGGAGGTTCCACGGTTTACCTTACCACTGAGGGCTATGAAAGAGTGGTTATTAACAGTGAGCCAAGACTTCTGGCAGTTTATCCCGATAAGGGAGTAAGTCTTACAGAACTGGAGAAGACAATATCCGAGCATTTTGGCGGAACAGCCAAGGACGGAGCCACAGATGAAGAGGGACCCAAAGATCTCGATGAAAGAATAAAGGCTGTTGCTGATGAAAAAATCGCGGTTCTCCTTTCACAGTACGGGGTGACGGATTTTGATTATGCAGTAAGAATCGGAGACAGGTTAATTACCGGAAACAGCCGATCATACATAATTAAAGATATAGGTTCCTATGAGGGAATCATTAAAACTCAGCTGGTTCCCATAGGAGAAACCACCAGAACTTTTACCTTCATCGCGCTTTTCCTTATTTCGGGAATCGTGGGTGTAATTTTATCAATCATTTCTGCGTCGGAGGTAAGGCGACAAAGACAGAGCCTTGGCATTATGAAGGGCCTTGGATACTCATCTAAGGATCTTATGACCCAGATTGCTCTCAAGTTTATGCCGGTAATTATCATAAGCGTAGTGGTGGCATCTGTAGCTGTAGTGTATTTAAACAGTTTTTTCTGGGGAGCTATTTTTGCAACAATTGCAAGCACCAGTATTCCGGTTATTATCATCGGGGATGTTTTTCTTATTGTTTTCTGTTACTTCGTGACATATTTAAGCGCAGGAAGAATCAGAAAGATATCTGTAAACGAGCTGATGACGGAATAAAGGAGGAGAAGATGAGAGATAATCGTTTTTTTACCATAAATAAAGCACTCCTTTTGGGATGCCTTGGTCTTATGTGTACGGCAGCCTTTGCAGGATTAAAGGTCAGTGCCAAAGAATTAAATGATGAATATGTTTACTGCGTGGGCTCCGTCAGCAAGGTTTACTCAACGGCAGCGGTGATGCAGCTTGTGGATGAGGGTAAAGTTTACTTGGATGCCCCTGTTACTGACTACATTCCGAATTTCAAAATGGCGGATTCAAGGTATAAGGACATCACGGTTCGCATGTTGATGAACCACACCTCGGGAATTCAGGGAACCACCTATGTAGGGCCTTTCCTTTACGGAAAGGAGAATGCTTTCCATGATGAGGTGTTTTTTGACACCCTGGCTAAACAGAGGTTAAGATGCAACCCCGGAGAATACAGTGCCTACTGTAACGACGGCTTCGATCTTTTGGGTGTCATAGTGGAAAACGTAACCGGCATGTCTTTTGGGGATTACGTGGCTCGGTATTTGGCAGCCCCCACCGGCGGAACATCCACATCCACGGGAGATAAGGCCTCTTTAATAGAAAACCTTGCTCCGGCCTTCTCAGCGGACGGGGTTCGCTTTGAGAATGATGTAATTATGAGCATAGGAGCGGGTGGGGTTTATGCCACAGCTTCTGACACTGCAAACTTTGGCGCTGCTTTCTTTAGAAACGCGGATGAGCTTTTATCCGAGAAAGCCAAGTCTGACATGGAAACACTCTGGCAGAATACGGACGATTTTAAGGACAGAAACGGCCTTGGTTGGGATTCGGTAAATGACAGAGAATATGAGAATACAGAGGTTAAAGTCCTTGGGAAGGGCGGAGATGTAGACAGAAATCACGCCTACCTTTTGGTTGCCCCGGAAGAAGAAATCAGCGTTGCTGTGCTTACCAACGGCGGAAACAGCACATTAAATCAGCTGGTGGCGGAAGCTATTCTTGATGCCTGCCTCGAGGAAGAGGGATTGAAGCTAAAAGAGGAGGAAACTTCGGATTTTGACATAAGTCTTGATATTCCTTCATCATACGATAAATATGAGGGTGACTATGTGATTAACAGCGGCCTTGGCTGGGACAGCGTGAGAATTTCATTCCCTGACCATGAGTACGTGCATGTGGAGAACATCGGGCCCTTAAGATCCGGCGGAACCGATTACGGATATACAAAGGACGGAAGCTTTGTAAAACTTGCTTACGAAGTGGCAGACAGCGGCATTAACGATATAAAGCCGGCCTCAAATCCGGAGGTTTTGAGGTTTGAAGAGGGGGCGGACGGCAAGGTATATATCAAGATTGAGAGAAAAGAAAACCTGCCTGAAGTGGGTGTGAGCAAGAGAAGTACTTATTGCGGAGAGAAAATGGAGCCTAACCCCATAAGTGAGGAGTTAAAGGCATTCTGGTCAGGGGTTTGTGCATCGGAGTATATGCTTTCAAAGGATGCCTATAACTCCCAGACCTTTGATTTCCCCATCGTGAGATTGATGGTTTCAGAGGATGTGCCGGGATATCTTTACTGCGTAACAGGCATGGGTACAAGAATCCTTAAGATTGTGGATGAGGAGAATGCCGTGGCTTTTACCACAATTCCTTCAAGCAGCAACAGAGATCTGCTGGATATTAAGGCTGAGGCCTTGGAGGGCGGAATTGCTCTTTACTGCAGTAATGGATGGGAGCTGATTTCCGATGATGGCATTCCTGAATTTGATGAGAGTGTCAAAGAAGTGGATTTAAAGGCGAATGAGGCAGTCTGGTTTAATATAGGGGAAGCAAGGGTGAATACGGATGTAATTATGACTTCACGCCCCGAAGACAGCGCGGTTTACGTCTATAACAAATACGGTGAGCCTGTGTATTCCTCGCATATCATGGACGCAACTAACATTCTCCCTATGCCGAAGGATGGAAAAGTCATGTTCATCGGAGGTTCCGAAGGCAAAGTGATACTGAATTAGAGATATATTTGATAAAATACACTGTATTTTTCCTCTTGATTATATTTTTGATGTATATTATCATTATATTACATCAACATTGGGCGAATTGTCACAAAATTCAAGCATAGTTCAAGGAGAAAGTACATGAAGTCGAAACGAGGATCACTTAAGAAGTCACTATTATCCAAAATCATTATCTTTTCAGCCGTTATAATCATTGTTATCACCCAGATCAGTATAAAGCTTTCAGTTGATAACATTCAGCCTCTTACCTATAACATTCTGGCAAGAGAGTCGGTTACCTATGCCAGCGAAATTCACAGTTGGTGGAAGAGTGTTGAAGAGAGAGTTGACCAGACGGCAGCAGTAATAAAAAACAGCCCTGAGATGTCCTATGACGATATGCTTACCATGCTTTTGGCCATTACGAAATCAGACCCTGACTCTCAGGATATTTATATGGCCTTCGGTAAGGAGAATGTTTTCCTGGACGGATCGGGCTGGATTCCTGACAGTTCCTTTGTTTTTACAGACAGAGCATGGTATCAGGGAGCGCTTGCCAAAAACGGAAGCATTTATTCATCCGAACCTTATGTTGATGCATCAACGGGAAAAACCTGTTTGGCCTGTGCTGTGATGATCAGTGACGGCGTGGTTCTCAGCAGCGACATAAATTTTGACAAGCTGGCTGAGAGAATGAACAACTTCAAGTCCATTTCAGCGAATGCGAAGTACTACATCATCAACAAGGAATCCAAGGACATTCTCATCAGTAACGTTGAAGAAAGTGTGGGCCAGACTCTTCAGGATACCACCGATCCGATTGCTTTAGGTATTGCCACTGTTTTCGACAAGCTGGATACGTCCCTTTCGGGAGAAGGCAGTAAGGTAGAAACGGTTGATACCTCAGCAGGCGGCATGATGCTTACCGCAACAGATATTGAAGATACATCATGGGTAGTTGTAAGTGCGGTACCCTCATCTATACTTAGTGACACAATAATCCACGTTATGATTCTGACCATGGGAATCGGCCTTTTGCTGATTATCCTGATGGCAGTTATTATGTACTTTACAATTAATAAGGCCATTGGCCCGGTAACGAAAGTAACCGAAAGAATTACAGATATCAGCAAGGGTGACTTTACAGTTTCTCTTGAGCCCGAAGGAAATAATGAGATAACAACCCTCAGTGAGAGCCTTAACAGCTATATTGAGAAAATGAGAACGACCCTTAACGGCCTGTCGGATATTTCAGGCTCCATGAGCAACAGAGCAGGCGAATGTATTGAGATTTCAAACAGCCTTACAGATGCTAACCAGAACCAGGGTGAATCAATTGAGAAACTTAACGACACCTTAAGCTCCATGAGTGAGGCCATAGAAAACATTGCTGAGTCTGCCAATGATTTGGCTTCCACATCGAACCAGCTGGCAACCAACGCAGATGATGTCCGCAAGCTTTGTGATGAGACCATGAAGGCTTCAGGAAAGGGTAAGGACGAAATGGCCTCAATGACCAAGAATGTCAGAACTCTGAGCAATACCATAAGCGAGCTTACATCACTTATTAAGGTTACATCCAAATCCGTTGAGGAAATCACCGGAATCACAGAAGCAATTAATGCAATTTCCGCTCAGACCAATCTGCTTTCCTTGAATGCGTCCATTGAGGCAGCCAGAGCAGGTGAAATGGGTAAGGGATTTGCCGTAGTAGCACAGGAAGTAGGTCTCCTTGCCAACCAGTCTTCGGAAGCCACCGATACAATCAGAAGATTGATCGAAGATATAACCAAGAACATTGATGATATTGATAAAAAGGCCGATATCTGCGTAAGAGACATGGAGGCATGTATTGCCGGTATGGAGGGAGCTAACGATTCCTTCAACACAATCTATGAGGACGTTGGAAAGGCAACGGAAGGTATTATCGAAATTGCTTCCGGAATCGAGAAGGTTAACAACGTTGCAACAAGCAATGCAACCACAACCAAGGATCAGGCTACAAATATCACTGAGGTCCTCAACTTAAGTGACCAGATTGTGGCAGAGAGCAACAGACTTCGTGACGAGACCAGAAACATCGCCAGCGTTTCCGGCAACTTAAGCAAATACTCCGACGAAATCAACACCGACCTGTCCCAGTACAAGCTTTAGGTGCAGTTTGGGGACAGGCCCCAAATTGCACGGTGCAGAATGGGGACAGGCCCAAATTGCACATAAAGGTGCGAGGTGGAAATATTCCACCTCGCACCTTTTGCATTTATAGAAACTTAGTGGTATTATGGTTAGCGAAAGCTAACTAGATAAATTGTTTGGGAGGTATTATGAGCTCTACAGTATCGAATATCATCATAATTGTTATAGTAGTTGCCATCCTCTATTTCGCAGTGAAAAACTCCATCGCTCATTTTAAGGGCGAGGGGGCCTGCTGCGGCGGCGGGGGAAAGGGTAAACCCATAAAGCCTAAGAAACTTGATAAGGTTATTGCTACAAGGGTTGTGGGAATTGAGGGAATGGTCTGTGACCATTGCTCATTAAGGGTTCAGAATGCCCTTAATTCCGTGGAAGGAATCAATGCAAAGGTAAAGCTTAGCCGAGGTACAGCCATAGTTAAGCTTGGCAAGGAAATATCGGATGCAGAGATTACCGAAATTATCGAGAATCTTGGATATAAAGTGAAAGGGATTGAATAGAATGGGGCTTTCGTAAAAATAAGGTGACAGTTGGGGACAGTCCCCAATTGTCACCTTTTTCTCTTTAAGGTATTAGAACTTACCTGCCTTAGCAGCTTCCTCGATTGAAACGGCTGTAGAAACAGTCATACCAACCATAGGGTTGTTACCTGCACCGATAAGACCCATCATCTCAACGTGAGCGGGAACTGATGAAGAACCTGCAAACTGAGCATCGGAGTGCATACGGCCCATGGTATCTGTCATACCGTAGGAAGCAGGACCTGCAGCCATGTTATCGGGGTGAAGTGTACGACCTGTACCACCGCCTGAAGCAACTGAGAAGTACTTCTTACCAGCCTCAAGACGCTCCTTCTTGTATGTACCTGCAACGGGATGCTGGAATCTTGTAGGGTTGGTTGAGTTACCTGTGATGGAAACGTCAACGTTCTCCTTCCACATGATAGCAACGCCTTCGCAAACATCGTTAGCGCCGTAGCAGTTAACTTTTGCACGAGGTGAGTTAGCATCCTTGGAGTAGCACTTTCTGGAAACTTCCTTAACAGTGTTTGTATAAGGATCGTACTGTGTCTCAACAAATGTGAAACCGTTGATACGGGAAATGATCTGAGCAGCATCTTTGCCGAGACCGTTAAGAATAACTCTTAAGGGTTTCTGACGAACTTTGTTAGCCTTCTCAGCGATACCGATAGCACCCTCAGCAGCAGCGAATGACTCGTGACCTGCAAGGAATGCGAAGCACTCTGTGTCCTCTTCAAGGAGCATCTTACCAAGGTTACCATGGCCAAGACCTACCTTACGGGTATCAGCAACTGATCCGGGGATACAGAAAGCCTGAAGACCTTCGCCGATTGCAGCAGCAGCTTCGGAAGCTTTGCGGCAACCCTTCTTGATGGCGATGGCAGCACCAACTGTATAAGCCCACTTGGCATTTTCGAAACAAATAGGCTGAATGCCTTCGATGAGGTGGTATACATCGATACCGGCATCATCTGTTATCTTCTTACATTCTTCAATAGAGGAGATGCCGTACTGCTTAAGAACTGCAAGGATCTGGGGCTCTCTTCTTTCATATGATTCAAATAATGACATAACTTTTCCTCCTCTTTCTTACTCGTGTCTGGGGTCAATGAGACGAACTGCGTCAGCAACTCTTCCGTACTGACCTGATGCTTTCTCAAGAGCTGTAGCTGCATCGTTGCCAGCCTTGATGAAGTCCATCATCTTACCAAAGTTAACATACTTGTAACCGATAATTTCGTCGTTCTCATCGAGAGCGATGTTTGTAATGTAACCATCTGTAAGTTCGAGGTATCTGGGACCTTTCTCAAGAGTACCGTATGTGGTACCAACCATTGAACGTGTTCCCTTACCGAGATCCTCAAGACCGGCACCGATCTGAAGACCGTCCTCTGAGAATGCACTCTGGGTTCTGCCGTATACGATCTGAAGGAAAAGCTCTCTCATAGCTGTGTTGATAGCATCACATACAAGGTCAGTGTTGAGAGCTTCAAGAACTGTAAGACCGGGAAGAATCTCAGCGGCCATAGCTGCTGAGTGAGTCATTCCTGAACATCCGATTGTCTCTACAAGAGCCTCCTGGATGATACCGTCTTTGACGTTCAAGGAAAGCTTACAAGCACCCTGCTGAGGTGCACACCAGCCAATACCGTGAGTATAGCCTGAAATGTCTGAAATCTGTTTAGCCTGTACCCATTTAGCCTCTTCGGGAATGGGAGCAGCACCATGATGTACGCCCTGATGAACAGGACACATGTTCTTAACTTCTGTTGAGTAAATCATATATTCCTCCTTATATAATTGTTGTTTGAACTTGGCTCAAAAATCATACTAAATACTAACATAATCGCATTTATTTATCAACTTGTTTCAATGGGACTTTTTAGGTAATTGACAAGAAAAAAACAGGCACATATTGACGAAACGTGCTATAATCCTGTATGGTAATCTGAGGCATATAAATAAGTAAACTTTAATTTCAACATATAAAGGAGAGTTAATAATATGAATCTTTCACCACTTCAGAAAGCAAGATATGAGTACTCCCCCAAGCTTCCCGGAATGCTTAGAGGCGGTATCTCAGAGATCAGTGTCAAGGATGGCGCAGCTACAGAGTCAGTAGCAGATCAGGATAAGATCAAGGCACTTTTCCCCAACACTTACGGTAAAAATGAAATTACTTTCGTTAAGGGCACAAACACATCTGTAGCCAAAAAGCAGGTTGTAGGTGTTATCCTTTCAGGCGGACAGGCACCCGGAGGACACAACGTTATCTGCGGCCTTTACGATGCCATCAAAGCAACAGACAAGAACAACGTTCTCCTTGGCTTCAAGGGAGGCCCTTCAGGACTTATTGATGATGACTTCGTCGAGTTTGATGATGAGTACATCAACGCATACAGAAACACGGGCGGATTCGATATCATCGGTTCAGGCCGTACCAAACTTGAGACAGAAGAGCAGTTCAAGATTGTTACAGAAGTTGCAAAGAAGCATGGTCTTACCGCTATCGTAATCATCGGTGGTGATGATTCCAATACAAACGCTGCTGTTCTTGCAGAGTACATGGCTGCACACAATACAGGCGTACAGGTTATCGGATGCCCCAAGACCATCGACGGTGACTTAAAGAACGAGGACATCGAGGCTTCCTTCGGTTTTGATACAGCTACAAAGACATACTCAGAGCTTATCGGTAACATCGAAAGAGATGCAAACTCTGCTAAGAAGTACTGGCACTTCATCAAGGTTATGGGACGTTCAGCTTCTCACGTAGCTTTGGAGTGTGCTCTTGAGACACAGCCCAACATCTGCCTTATCGGTGAAGAGGTTGCAGCTAAGAAGATGTCTCTTGCATCAATCACAAACTACATTGCAGATTCAGTTGAGAAGAGAGGAAACAACGGAGAGAACTTCGGTGTTGCAATTATCCCCGAGGGTATCGTAGAGTTCGTTCCCGAGTTCTCAAAGCTTATTGCTGAGATTAACGAGCTCCTTGCAGGCAGCAAGACAGAAGAGTTCAACGCACTTCCTGACTGGGAAGCTAAGTACAACTACATTAAGAAGGGTCTTACCGCTGAGTCATTCAAGGTATTTGACATCCTTCCTCAGTTCGTACAGCAGCAGCTCTTCCTTGAGAGAGACCCTCACGGTAACGTACAGGTTTCCCTTATCGAGTCTGAGAAGCTCTTCTCCGAGATGGTTAAGAACGAGCTTGCAAAGAGAAAAGCAGCAGGAACATACAAGGGCAAATTCGGTGCACAGCATCACTTCTTCGGATACGAAGGAAGATGTGCATTCCCTTCAAACTTCGATGCTGACTACTGCTACTCACTTGGATACAACGCATTCATGCTCATCCAGTATGGTTATACAGGATACCTTTCAAAGGTTTCCAACATCTCCAAGCCCGCAGAAGAGTGGGTTGCAGGTGGTATGCCCATCACAAAGATGATGAACATGGAGAGAAGAAACGGTGAAGACAAGCCTGTTATCAGAAAGGCTCTTGTTGAGCTTGACGGTGCTCCCTTCAAGTTCTTCGCTGCACACAGAGATGAGTGGGCAGTTAAGACAAGCTTCACATATCCCGGTGCTATTCAGTACTTCGGACCTGCAGAAGTTTGTGACCTTACAACAAGAACACTTGCACTTGAGAAGGGTCAGAATTAAAATAGAATAAGAATCAGCCCGATGAGCAATTAAGTGGCTTATCGGGCTGTTTTTTATAATCTCCCCAAAAGTTTATAAAAATTTTATTTGACCTATCGACTCGGTGGGTATATTATATGAGAAATATATTTGATAAAATATTTCTAACATAACGAGGAGACACATATGAAGAAATTAGGAAGAATCGTAAGTTTACTGCTTATTACAGCTTTATCATTAACAACCCTCATGGCATGCGGCAAGAAGGAAACTGCAGGCACAGATCTTTTATCACAGATCAAAGAAAGAGGCAAAATCGTCATCGCTATGGAGGGTCAGTGGGCACCCTGGACCTATCATGATGAATCAGGAACTTTGGTAGGCTATGATACTGAAGTCGGCAAGGCCATTGCTGAGAAGCTTGGCGTGGAAGCTGAATTCATCGAGGGCGAATGGGACGGTCTCTTCACAGGTATGGACACCGGAAGATATGATATCATCATAAACGGTGTTGAAATTACTGACGCAAGAAGAGAAAAGTACGATTTTACCACACCTTATGCATATATCAAGACTGCTTTGGTAGTTGCCGAGGATAATGATGAAATCAAGTCATTTGAGGATCTTAAGGGCAAGAAGACCAGCAATTCACTTGGTTCTACATACGCTGACATGGCTGCTGAGTACGGTGCAGAGGTTCAGAATGTTGATACCCTTTCAGAGACCATCGACATGGTTCTTTCAGGAAGAGTTGACGCAACCCTTAACTCAGAGGATTCCTTCTACGATTACTTGAAAGAGCATCCCGACGCAGCTTTTAAGATTGTTGCGCTTACAGAGGATGCTTCAGAGGTTTCCATCCCCATGAGAAAGGGCGATGAGACCGCAAGCTTAAGGGAAGCCATCGACAAGGCTCTTTCAGAGCTTGCTTCAGAGGGAACTCTCACAGAACTTTCCAACAAATACTTCGGAGGCGACATTTCCAAGAAGTAATTATTGTATTACAATGTTGATATTATGAGTGACAGACTTGTTGAGATACTAGTAAGTTCATTTATGCGGATTTTGATTCCGGGAATTAAGGTAACAGTGCCCCTAACACTGTTATCTTTTTTGCTGAGCGTTTTTATCGGACTCTTGCTGGCGTTAGTACAGGTTGCCAATATAAAGGTGTTAAAAGAGGTGGCAAGGTTCTACATTTGGATATTCAGGGGAACACCTCTCATAGTTCAGCTTTTCATTATATTCTTTGGACTTCCGAGTCTTGGCATTACGCTTAATGCCTTTCCGGCAGCGGTTCTTGCCTTTGGAATGAACCTTGGAGCATACAACGCCGAGGTCTTCAGGTCTGCTATTATGGCCATTCCCAAGGGACAGCTTGAGGCAGCTTACATGATAGGCTTAAACTATCCTCAGGCCATGGCCAGAGTGATTCTGCCACAGTCTTTCCCTGTGGCTTTTCCCAATTTGTTTAATAACCTTATAAGCCTGTTAAAAGACACCTCTCTCGCAGCAAGCATCACAGTTATAGAGCTGTTCACCACCGCACAGCAGATTGCAGCAAGGACTTACGAGCCCTTTGCCCTTTACTGTGAGGCCGCCCTTATTTACCTTATCTTTTCCACAGCCCTTACCTGGCTTCAGAGATGGATTGAGAAGAAGCTTGTTTGGGAGAGCAGCGAGAACGACAAGGACAAGGATAAAGACTGTGGCTGCGGCCGCAACAAGGCCATGATCGGTTAGGAGGAGAAGAAGATGCTTGAAGTTAAGAATATTCATAAATCCTTTTCCAAGGTGCCGGTCTTAAGAGGCATTGATTTCAAGGTGGAAAAAGGTGAGGTTGTGGCAATTATAGGCCCTTCAGGTTCAGGTAAAACCACCCTTCTTCGCTGCATCAGTTTCCTTGAGAAGGCTGATGAGGGTGAGATAGTTTTTGACGAATATACCCATGACATGGTTCATATTTCAAAGCGTGACATTAAGAAGGTCCGCATGAATATGGGCTTTGTTTTCCAGAGCTTCAATCTGTTCAGCAACATGACGGTTTATGACAACGTTATGGAAGGCCTTGTTACGGCCAGAAAAATGGATCGCTGCGAGGCAAGAAAGAAGACCTTTGAAGTTTTGGAGAAGGTTGGTATGCTTGATAAGACAAAGAATTATCCCGGAGAACTGTCCGGAGGTCAGCAGCAGCGTGTGGCCATAGCAAGGGCCATCGCTCCCGACCCTAAGGTAATTCTTTTTGATGAGCCCACAAGTGCATTAGACCCGGAGCTTACGGGAGAGGTACTTGATGTAATGAAGAAGCTTGCCAAAGAAGGCACCACTATGGTTGTGGTTACCCATGAAATGGGCTTTGCCAGAGACGTGGCATCAAGAGTGGTTTTCATGGAGAATGGAGTAGTAGTAGAGGAAGGTAAGGCTAAGGAGTTGTTTGAGAATCCCAAGGAGGAACGAACCAGACAATTCTTAAGTGCAATGAGTAAACATGAGTAGCAAGAGTAACAAACGGGTACTTGGAAATATATTATTGATCCTGACCGCAATTATTTGGGGCAGTGCCTTTGTCAGTCAGAGAATGGGAACGGATGGGACTCCGCCAATGACTTTTACCGCATCAAGAACAGTTCTTTCGGCGGTATTTGTAGGGGCCTTATCCTTATTTTATGCAAAGAAAGATAAGGCAAAAACTGCTTCGATGTCGCCTGAAGAGAGGGCGATTCACAGGAAGCACACTCTCCTTGGAGGACTGTTTACGGGATTGTTCCTTGGATCAGCCACAATCTTTCAGCAGATTGGAATCGCCTACACCACCGCCGGCAAGGCAGGTTTTATCACTGCCATGTACATTCTGGTGGTTCCCATTATCAATATCTTCATATTTAAGAACAAGAGTCAGGCAAAGGTGTGGATTGCCGTGCTCATGGGTGTTGTAGGAATGTACCTTCTTTGCGTTACTGAGGATTTCACCCTGACCCACGGTGATTTCATGGTGCTTGTCTGTGCGCTGCTTTTCACGGGACACATATTAAGCTGCGACCATTTTGCACCAAAGGCCAATCCCATATTGATGTCCGAGATTCAGTTTATCGTTGCTGCGGTGATGGCAACGGTGGGGGCTCTTCTATTTGAGACTCCGAGTGTGGATGTAATCATGAAGTCTGCGCTGCCCATTCTTTATTGCGGAATTCTTTCCGGCGGTGTGGGATATACGCTGCAGATTATAGCCCAAAGATATACGGAGCCCACGACGGCATCCCTTCTTATGAGCTCCGAGGCGGTTTTTGCGGTTCTTTCCGGGGCCATTATTCTGGGAGAGAGAATGAGTCTTAAGGAAGGAATTGGTTGTGTTATTCTATTTGCGGCTATAATACTGATACAGATTCCGATTCCGACTAAACAAAAGACCGAATAGATTTGAATTTTCTGTCAATTCATGTTAAAATTATCTGAAGGTTGAAACATGGAGACAGATTATGACAGAACAAATCACCTTTTTTAGCTACGTAAACTATCTGGATATAGCAGCCATTGTCATATCTTCTATTCTGGCGGTTTTATATCTCTACAGGAAAATCTATTTTACCAAGCAGGGAAATCTGTTTCTTGCTCTCGCCATCGTGAATATTTTCATGGCGGTGGGTTCAATCTGCTACAGGGTTATAGAAAACGATCCAAGCCATGGTGCGGGACTCAGGTATTTCTTAAATATCATCTGCACATCTTTAACGGTAACTCATCTGACGTTATATTTCTTTTACGTTTATAACATCTCAAAGAATAAAGATGACAGCAAGAAAAGCCCCTGGGGCAAGGTTATTCCCATCATCGCCACCATTGTAATTCTTATTCTGATTACAAATCCCTTCACAAAGTGGTTTGCCAATATGGATGAACCCGGGGAAATGATTCCCGGTCCTTTGTATTTCGCCATCTTTGTCCAGGCTATTCTGACATTTATCATCATTATCTATATGAATATAACCGCAACCAGGGTGATTTCAAAGAACCAGAGCGTGGTTCTTTGGGCAAATATCGTCCTTGTTTTGGCGCTTATGTTTTTGAAGGTACATTTTTCCGTCAATACTGCGGATTCCTTTATCAACAGTTTAATCGTTGTCATCCTTTTCACTGTTTTGGAAAACCCTTCATATTTTCTGTATGAAAACGGCGTCGCTTACAATGAGAACGCCTTTTATCAGGCTGCAGGCAGATTTGTTAAGGGCAATTCCAAGTGGGTAGTATTTGTAGGCCTTGAGGAAAAGGACTACGTGAACAGGCTTTTACCCAAGGAAAAGATAACAAAAATCCACAGAGATTTCGCCGATAAAGCCCACAGTGTATTTAAAAAAGAGATGCTTTTCTATCTCGGAAAATCATCATTCGCGGTTTTTACCAGCGATGATGCCGATGAGGTGGCAACAAAACTTATTAATACTTATATTGAAGCTTCCCACAGCGAGGATGAGAGCGTGGGCCTGACACCCTATGCGGGGTATCTTTCCTTTGAGGACGTAAATAATGCGGATACCTTAAGAAAGGCCAAGGACATTTTCGATTCAAGAAAAAAGAGTGCCAACACTATGGTGAGAATCAGCAGAATCACCTCCATAGAGCTGGACAGAAGACGACGAGAAATAGCCGTAATAAGAGCAATCAGGAAAGCGCTTGAAGAGGATACTTTGCAGGTTTTCTACCAGCCTATCTTTTTTGCCAAGAGTAATCAGTTCGAAGCCGCCGAGGCTTTGGTCAGACTCAGAGACGAAGATCTTGGCAACATTTCACCCAAGGAATTCCTTCCTCTGGCTGAGGAGAACGGCCTGATTATTCCTTTGGGAGAGGCAGTATTCAGAAAGGTATGTGAATTCATCCGCACCAGTGATGTAAGGCGACTGGGAGTTTCGTTTATCGAGATAAACATGTCCCTTATTCAGTGCCTTCAGTACGATATGGCCGACAGAATCATCAGCATCTTAAGTGAGTATGAGGTGGAACCCGGCCTTATTAACCTGGAAATCAGTGAGTCTGCCTACAAGGTTGACAAGGAAATGGTGGTAAAAAACGTAACGAAGCTCCGTAACTACGGAGTCAGCTTTTCCCTGGATGATTTCGGCGCAGGATTCGCAAATGCGGAATACATTTCAACGATTCCTGTTATGTTTGTTAACCTTGCTATAGAGCTTGTCACATCAGCCATGGAGGACAGAAATTCTCTTATTATCCTCAAAAACTATGTTTCTCTCATTAAGGATTTAAGGTACGGCTGTATCGCCAAGGGCGTTGAGAGTACAGAGATGGTTGAGAGTATGAAGGATATTGGATGTGATGCATTCCAGGGTTACTATTACTCCAGAGCCATGAATGAAGAAGACTTTATAAGATATATTTTGAAGAGAGAATAGCAATAGATGAAACCGGTTATCATCAGTTTTACAGTGGCGGCACTTGCTTTCGTGCCCCTTATATATACTTTGTTAAACAGGAAGTACCGAAGATTCTACGTTCCTGCCAAGATGCTTAACAGTGCAGTGTTTGTGGTTAATCTGTGTGTATTAAGTTATATTTCCGGCAACAGCTCGGCCTTTGCCTATCTGATGCCGGGATTTTTGCTGTGTTTTGCCGGAGACCTTTTTATGGGTCTTCATAACAGACATGTAAAAAAGCAGTATCTCCTCCTTGGAACACTTCTTTTCTTACTTGGACATATTTGTTTTATTTCCTATTTGTACACGCTGTCCGGGTTTACGCCCTATGACCTTATTCTTCCTACGCTTGGGGTTATAGGCGTCCTTGTGCTTAAGAAGATCCCGTCGTTTTTCCTTGGGAAATTTGCTTACGCAGGTATGATTTATGCCATCTTTGTGTGTACCATGGCAGGCAAAAGCATCCAGGTTTTGTGGACCCACCCGGGTGCAAAGGGGATTTGCCTTGCTCTTGGCGGAATCTTCTTTCTCACGTCGGATGTTTTGATTGCTCCCTTGTATTTCAAAAAGAAAAGGGCGTGGGCAGTCCATGGACTTAATATCGGAACCTACTATCTGGCAATGTTCTTTATTGCAGTAAGCGTGCTGTTTTAAGTTGACACCCTAAGTTAAATAGTTTATCATTTCCTTTGACATGTTAAAGTGTCAAAGGATTTTTTATATCAGTTTTGGAAAGGAAAAGTAGTAATGAAACAGTTGATGTTAGGAAATACAGCCATTGCCAGAGGCCTTTACGAAGCCGGCGTAGGTGTGGCATCCAGCTATCCCGGAACTCCCTCTACAGAGGTTACGGAAGAGATTGCCAAGTACGACGAAGTTTATTCAGAGTGGGCACCTAATGAGAAAGTTGCCATGGAGGTTGCTTTCGGTGCATCTTTGGCGGGCAAGAGAAGCTTCTGTGGCATGAAGCACGTAGGACTTAACGTAGCTGCCGATCCTCTTTTTACCATATCATATATAGGTGTAAATGCCGGAATGGTTATCCTTGTTGCAGATGACCCCGGAATGCATTCATCTCAGAACGAGCAGGATTCCAGACATTATGCAAAGGCCAGCAAGGTTCCCATGCTTGAGCCCTCAGATTCCGCAGAGTGTCTCGAATTTGCAAAGCTTGCATACGATATTTCAGAGGAGTTTGACACTCCCGTATTTATTAAGACATGTACACGTATCGCACATTCACAGAGCATTGTGGAGACAGGTGAGAGAGTGGAAAGACCTGTTAAGCCTTACGTTAAAGACATTCCCAAGAACGTTATGATGCCCGGAAATGCCAGAAAGAAACACCCCATTGTGGAGAAGAGAATGGCTGATCTTGAGGCATATGCCGAGAAGTCTCCCATCAACAGAGTTGAGATGGGTGGAACCAAGCTTGGAATTATTACATCTTCCACAAGCTATCAGTATGTTAAGGAAGTGTATGGCGAGGAAGCAAGCATTCTTAAACTTGGAATGGTTTGGCCTCTTCCCACCAAGATGATTAAGGATTTTGCCTCCAAGGTTGAGAAGGTTATCGTTATCGAAGAACTTGATCCTTTCATCGAAGAGTTCTGTAACAAGATTGGAGTTGAAGTATCCGGCAAGGAACTTCTTCCTCTTATAGATGAATTTTCACAGAATCTTATTGCCAAGGCTATGGGCAAGGAACCTGCAGAGGGTATCTCCATCGATGAGAACATTCCTGTAAGACCTCCCGTAATGTGCGCAGGCTGCCCTCACAGAGGACTTTTCTATACACTTTCAAAGAATAAGTGCACAGTGCTTGGTGACATTGGATGCTACACTCTTGGAGCCGTGGCACCTTTAAATGCCATGGAAGTAAATGCCTGCATGGGTGCTTCCATCAGTTCCATTCACGGATTCAACAAGGCCCTCGGTGAAGAGAGTGAAGGAAAGACCGTCGCAGTTATCGGAGACTCAACATTCATGCACTCCGGTATGACAGGTCTTGCAAACGTTGCTTACAACCAGAGCAATTCAACCATTGTTATAGTAGATAACTCAATTACCGGTATGACAGGACATCAGCAGAATCCCCTTACCGGACTTAACATAAAGGGTGATCCTGCAGGTCACATCGATCTTGAGGCTCTTTGCAAGGCAATGGGCTTTAACAGAGTGCGAGTTGTAGATCCCTATGATCTTGCTGAGACAGATAAGGTTTTGAAGGAGGAGCTTGCAGCCAAGGAGCCTTCAGTTATCATATCAAGAAGACCCTGCGCACTGCTTAAGTACGTTAAGCACAATCCTCCAATCAAATGTAATCCTGATAAGTGTAAGAGCTGTAAGAGCTGCATGAGACTTGGATGTCCCGCTATCAGTATGAAGAATAACAAGGCACACATTGACGAGACATTATGTGTGGGCTGTAACGTATGTAAGCAGCTTTGTGCCTTTGATGCATTGGAGGGAAATGAATAATGACTAAGAATATTATGATTGTAGGTGTCGGTGGTCAGGGTTCACTCCTTGCAAGTAAGCTTCTTGGACGCCTTCTTATGAATCAGGGTAATGACGTAAAGGTTTCTGAGGTTCATGGTATGAGCCAGAGAGGCGGAAGCGTAGTAACTTATGTTCGCTATGGTGAGAAGGTTTATTCTCCCATAATTGATAAGGGACAGGCAGACTTTATTATTTCCTTTGAGAAACTTGAGGCTGCCCGTTGGTTGACCTATCTTAAAAAGGGTGGAAAGATTATCGTTAATACCCAGGAAATCGATCCCATGCCCGTTATTATCGGCGCAGCAGAGTACCCCACAGATTTGGTTAACAAGATGAAGAATGCCGGCGCAGACGTAGATGCTATCGATGCGTTAAGCCTCGCAAATGAGGCGGGTTCTTCCAAGGCCGTTAACATTGTTCTTATGGGAAGACTGTCCAAGTACTTCGATGCTTCAGAGGAAGCATGGATGGAGGCACTTGAAGCATGTGTTCCTCCCAAGTTCCTTGAACTTAACAAGAAGGCCTTTATGCTGGGACGTAATGCTTAATAAAATCACGCCACAATATGGAAAAGGAAAAATAAATGGGTAAGTATTATCAGGAAGAAATAGAGACAATGCCCTTGGACAAGTTAAGAGCTCTTCAGAGCGAAAGACTTGTTAAGCAGGTAAAAAGAATCTGGGACAACGTTCCCTACTACAGAAAGAAAATGGAAGAGAAGGGTGTAACTCCCGATGATATCAAGGGACTTGAGGACCTTCATAAGCTTCCTTTTGTTACCAAAGATGACCTTAGGGATGCATATCCTTACGGACTTCTTGCCTGTGACAGAAAAGATGTTGTAAGAATCCATTCCACCAGCGGAACCACGGGTAAGAGAGTGGTGGCTTTTTACACACAAAATGATATTGATCTTTGGGACGACTGTTGTGCAAGAGCTTTGACGGCAGCAGGCGCAGACAAGGATGACATTGTTCAGATTTCATATGGTTACGGTCTGTTCACCGGAGGAATGGGAATCCATGGAGGTTCCACCAAACTCGGATGCATGACAGTTCCCATTTCATCAGGTAATACCGACAGACAGATTCAGTTTATGACAGACCTTGGGGCTACAGTTCTTTGCTGTACACCTTCATATGCCGCTTATCTCGGAGAATCCATAAATGAGCAGGGCATGAAGGATAAGGTTAAACTTAAAGCCGGTATTTTTGGAGCAGAGGCATGGACAGAGGAAATGCGTCAGGATATCCAGAATAAACTCGGACTTAAGGCGTATGATATTTACGGACTCACTGAGTTAAGCGGCCCCGGTGTTGCCTACGAGTGTGAAGCCCAGAACGGAATGCACATTAACGAAGACCACTTCGTTGTAGAGATAATCAATCCCAAGACCGGAGAGGTTCTTCCTGACGGTGAGAAGGGTGAGCTGGTTTTCACAAGCCTTACCAAGGAGGCTTTCCCTCTTCTTCGTTACAGAACCAAGGATCTTTGCGTATTATATAGAGAGAAATGCTCTTGCGGACGTACCTTCGTAAGAATGCACAAGCCCATGGGACGAAGCGACGACATGCTTATCATTCGTGGCGTCAACGTATTCCCTTCACAGATCGAGACCGTGCTTCTCAAAGAGGGCATGCCGCCTAACTACCAGATTATCGTTGACAGAGTTAACAATACAGATACCTTTGATATCAATGTTGAGATGACAGAGGATATGTTCTCTGACCGTATGTCAAAGATTTCCGAGAAGGAGGGACACCTTATGGCTGCTCTCAAGACCATGCTTGGAATTCAGGCAAAGGTACACCTTGTGGCACCCAAGACCATCGAGCGAAGCGAAGGCAAGGCAGTCAGAGTAATTGACAAGCGTAAATTATACTAAAGGGGGTACGAGTATGGCAGTAAAACAGATTTCCGTATTTATCGAAAACAGAGTGGGCGGACTTGCTGAAGTTACAGATGCCCTTGGAAGCGCAGATATAAACATCAGAGCTTTGTCTATATCAGAAACTTCCGACTTTGGAATTTTAAGACTGATTGTTGATGATGTTAACAAGGCCGCAAAGGTTATGAAGGACGGCGGATTCATCTGCCAGGTAACGGATGTACTTGCGGTGGCCGGTGAGGACAAGCCCGGAAGTATCGCAAAGATTATTTCCGCACTCACCAAAGGAAACATCGATATGGAATACGCCTATGCATTTTTCGCAAAGAACGAAGACCTGGCATATATGATTGTCAGAGTGGACGATGCAGAAATGGATAGAGCGGCAAGATATCTTCGCGACAACGGAATACAGGTTGTGGACGAAGAGGATGTAATGAAACTGTAAATCTATAGAAACTATGCCGGGGTGCAAAATGGGGACAGGCCCAAATTGCACATAAATAGTGTCGCACAAAAATGGTGCCGATTCATATATCTCGAGACACGCTCCCGCTCCACTCCGGGCGTAGCCCTACTAAGCTCGAAAATACCTCGCTAAGTAGGAACGCCCTGCGAAGGGTCTCTATGATATATGAATTGGCACCATTTTTGTGCTCGAATGTGTAAAATGAGGAAAAGGTGCAATTTGGGCCTGTCCCCATTTTGCACCACAGTAATAAATCAGCTACAGATTCCGTGGATAGGGCAGATTACGTGAGAAATTGGAAAAGACGGACGTTTTGCACGTAGTTTCTAAGGTGTGAAGGGGAGTGGTTACGTGAACCATCCAGATTATTGGCGAAATACACGTATGCTGTCACCGTGCGAGGATTAAGTACTACGTGAATAACCCATAAATCAATTGCATATACACGTAAACAAGTTGACATGCGGTTGACATAACTACGTCCGTGGCCCGTAGTCGGGCGCACTGATTCATTCCTGCTTGTCTACTAAAAATCTGCCCCGAGATGGCTGTCAACCCTGCAAAGCACCGCACAGCGGCTTGGGGTTGACTGCCATCTCGGGGCAGATATAATACTTCAAAGCAGGAATGAACTACAGTTTCTTTCTAAGCTTGGTAGTGGTTTCAACCAGGTGGTTGCAGATGACGTGGTCTGCGTTAACCCCGTACACTTCAACCGAAGCGATGGGGAGGAAACCGCCGGCCATACAGCTGTGTCCGCCACCGTTGCCACCCATGGGGGTGAGAACACTGTGAAGAACTTCGCCTACGTCCACTTCTGCAATTTCAGAACGGCCGGAGAACTTCCAGCCGACTTCTCTTTTAGAGTATACATAGGCTACATTTACTTCCTCCAATGCCAGCAGGAAGTCTGAAATCATGGCGATTAAACCTTCAGGACAGGAGAAAGGAATGTGTGCGATTCCCACATCACCGTAAACCTTGATGGTATTAATTGATGCTGAGAAGGCTGTTAAATCCATGAACTCCATTGTGTTGGTGGAAACATCCGTCATAAGCTGTTCGTCAATCAAAGGATTAAGGAAACCAAAGGCTTCGATGTCCTCGTTCTTGACGCCGCGCTGGAACTGGTTGGTATCCATCTTGATTCCGTATAAAAGAGCTGTTGCCGTTACAGGGTCAGGTGTGATTCCCAATTCCTTAAAGTATAAGGTGATAATTGATGCGCAGGCACCGACTATCTGAACATCCTTATATTCATATTCAATCTCTTTAATAGTGGGATGGTGATCTATGCAGGCAATTTCATCACCAATGAAATCTGTAACATTGCCTGCTTCCTTCTGAGTATCCACAAGTATAATCTTGCTGTTCTCGTTAAGCCCGGGGACTTCATCCTTGGCATATACTTCCATGTTAAAAACAGAAAGAATACGTCTGGTACTTAATTTGTCAATCTTGCCGTCATAGCAAAGGATTGAGTCCACGTCGAAATGCTTGCACAGTGTCTTTAAACCAAGAGCACTGCCCAGGGCATCGGGATCCGGAAAGTTGTGGGTCTGAATATAGATGGTTTGTCCCTTGTATTTTGATATAAATTCTTTAAAAGTCATTTCTGCCTCCAAAGTATATTATTTGTTTGAAATCACTCTAATATAATAGCATACAGCCGGGTGAATTGAAATATGCGCATAATATTTTAATAAGTCCAACAATTAAGAAATAAAATGGTTAAATAGCAGATAAAATATATGTTTTATCAACAAATACTTGAAAATTGTCGCTCATAATGTTAGAATAATCAAATAACAAACACCTTATATTCAGACATTGGAGGATGTGTAGATGAAAATTAGAGGTAGAATATTGGCATTGGCTATTACGCCCCTGATTGTTCTGGGCGTAGTTCTTATGATTTTCTGTTCAAGCAAAATCAGTTCCATCTGCTCTGAAGATACAGAGACGGGTTTACACGCAGCCTGCGTGGCATTAAGAGATAACCTTAATACACTGCCCGGAGATTATTACCTTGATGGAGATATCCTTTATAAGGGAGATTTCAACATCACAGATTCCACATATCTTGCAGATAACGTAAAGAGTGGAACCAATTATGACATGACCGTTTTCTTTGGCGACACCAGATATATGACCTCCGTAACAGGTGCTGATGGCAAGAGAGTTCTCTATACCCAGGCCGGTGAAGGCGTTATCAATACCGTATTAAAGGGCGGTAAGGAATATTTCTCAGATAACGTATCCGTTGTTGGTCAGCCCTATTATGGATACTATGTTCCTCTTTATGATTCAAATAAAGCAATCGTGGGAATGGTTTTTGCAGGTGCTCCTCAGGCGAGAGTTAAAAGTGAGATTAACTCGGCTGTTCTCTTTATCGCAGGCGTTTTGTTAATAATCATTGCCCTTGCAGCAGTTGCACTGATTATTCTGGTAGGAAGAATCGCAGGAGCAATTAAAGAAGGCGCAGCTGTTCTTGATGAGGTTGCAGCCGGTAACCTTAAAGCCGATATTTCAGATAAATTACTGGCACGTTCCGACGAGGTCGGAGACATGTCCAGATCCATCGGATCCCTTAAGGGTGAGCTTTCAAAGATTGTAAGAGAAATCACCAATATCAGTGATGAGGTTGGAGTTTCCTCCACAGATCTTAACGCTAAGGGTGAAGATACTTCAACTCATATGAAACAGGTAGACAGAGCCGTTTCAGAGATTGCTGAGGGCGCTTATAACCAGGCTGAAGAAACTCAGAAGTGTACTTCAAATGTTATCGAAATGGGTAACATGATTGAGGACAACGCAGAGGATATCAGATCTCTTAATGAGAACGCCAAGGCTATCAAGGCCCGTGGCGAAAAAGCGGTTGCCGCTCTTAAGGAGCTGGAGACAACCAATGACAGAACCAAGAGTTCAATCGATGTTATTTATGAACAGACAAATACAACAAATACATCTGCTCAGCAGATTAAGGAGGCTACAGCCCTTATCACAAGCATAGCCGAAGAGACAAACCTTCTTTCTCTCAATGCTTCAATCGAGGCAGCAAGAGCAGGAGAATCCGGACGAGGCTTTGCGGTTGTTGCATCCCAGATTTCCAAACTTGCAGAGCAGTCCAATGAATCTGCACAGCAGATTGAAGAAATTATTACAAACCTTCTTCGTGAATCCAGCAAGTCCGTTGAAACCATGAACGGAGTAATGGAAACCATGAATGAGCAAAGCACTCAGCTTACAAACACAAGTGCCGAGGTTATCAAGGTTATCGAGGAAGTTGATAATGCTCTGGTGGCAATCGACAATGTTGCTTCCAAGACTCAGGAGCTTAACAGTGCAAGACAGAAGGTTGTAGATACCATACAGAACCTTTCAGCCATTGCTGAAGAGAATGCTTCAAGTTCCGAGGAAACAGCCTCAAGCGCAAACGAAGTCAGTGTTATTGTTGAAGATATCGCCAACCAGGCCAAATCTCTTAACAACAACTCAGACGATCTTAAGAGAAGCGTTTCCTTCTTCAAATTGTAATACACAACCTCCTTTTATATGGTGCCCTCCGGCAGTAATTTCGCCGGAGGGTATTTTTTGACAAAAGGGGCAAATTAGGAGTATATTTCTTCATATAAAACTATTATGAGGTGTGTTTTTATGCGTATTGTTATTGTGGGCTGCGGAAACGTAGGTGCAACGCTTACCGAGCAGCTTACCCGTGAGGGACATAACGTAACTGTCATAGATGAGAAACAGAGCGTTGTTAACTCCGTTACCAATAATTATGATGTTTTAGGTGTGGTTGGCAATGGAGCCAGCTTCGAGGTTCAAAGCGAGGCCGGCGTTAAGGATGCCGACCTTCTTATTGCAGTTACGGGAAAAGACGAATTGAATCTCCTTTGCTGCCTTATTGCGAAGAAATCCGCAAACTGCCACACCATCGCAAGGGTTTCCAATCCCGTATACAGCAGAGAAATCAGTTTCATTAAGGAGGAGCTTGGTCTTTCCATGATTATTAATCCGCAGTATGCTGCGGCACAGGAAATTGCAAGACTCCTTAAGTTCCCTTTTGCAGAGACTATCGATACCTTTACAAAAGGACGAGTGGAGCTTATAAAGTTCACCATTGATGAAAACTCGGAACTTTGCAACTTAAGACTTCGCGAGATTACCACCAGACTTCGTGCCGATGGTCTTATCAGCGTGGTTGAGAGAGGGGATGAGGTATATATCCCTGACGGTAATTTTATGATTAAAGCGGGAGACAGGGTAACTGTCGCCGGCACTACAAATAAGAACCTTAATTTTTTCAAAAAGATAAAGATGCCCACAGCAAAGGCAAAGACTGCCATGATAGTGGGCGGAGGCGAGACAACCTTCTATCTGGCGACACAGCTTATCGAGATGGGTGTACAGGTCAAAATCATTGAGAGAGACCACGCCAAATGTGAGGAACTGAGCGAGAATCTTCCACAGGCTTTGATAATTGAAGCTGACGGAACCGATAAGGGTGTTCTTTTGGAGGAAGGCCTTGAGGGAACCGAAGCATTCATAGCACTTACCAATATCGATGAAGAGAATATTATGCTTGCCATGTATGCAAAGAGCCTTTCCGGTGCCAAACCCATTGCCAAGGTCCACAGAGTATCCTATGACGAGATAATAGACGATTTGAACATAGGAAGCATTATCTATCCCAAGTATATTACAGCCGCTTCCATAGTCAGATATGTCAGAGCGATGCACAACTCCATGGGAAGCAACATTGAGACCCTGTATCGTATGAATGATAACAAGGTTGAGGCTTTGGAGTTCATTATCAAAGAGGACTGCCCCTTCATCGGAAAGCCCTTGAGTGAGGTGGAGCTTAAGGATAACGTGCTTATCTGCAGCATTAACCATAAAGGGAACATTACAATCCCCCAGGGTTCCAGTGTAATTCAGCCGGGAGATACCGTGGTGCTTGTTACCACTTCTGAAGGTGTTAAAGATATCTGCGACGTAGTCGCAAAATAAATCCTAAAGACGGGATAAAGTTATGAACTATTCGATAATCAGATATATTTTAAACTGCGTACTTGAATTCGAGGCGTTATTTATGACGCTTCCCTGCATAGTTGCGCTTATATACGGAGAGAAACAGGGTTTTCCCTTTGCAATTGTTGTGGCTGTCTGCCTCGTTATAGGCGAGATCGGACGACGAATTAAACCAAAGAGCAAAGTCTTTTATGCCAAAGAGGGCTTTGTTACAGTATCTTTAAGCTGGATACTTCTGTCGCTTGTAGGAGCAGTACCCTTTGTTCTTAACGGCGAGATACCAAATTACCTTGACGCAGTGTTTGAAGTGGCATCGGGACTCACCACCACCGGAGCCAGCATAGCAAGTGATATGGCTGTTTTTTCAAAGTGCGGAATGTTCTGGAGAGTTTTCACACACTGGATTGGCGGCATGGGAGTTCTGGTTCTTATCCTGGCGATTCTACCCCTTTCAGGCAGCTATAATATGCATATTATGAGAGCCGAGAGCCCCGGACCTTCAGTTGGCAAACTGGTTCCGAAGGTAAGAAGTACCGCAGCTATCCTCTATGAGATTTACCTGGTAATAACATGCCTTGAGGTTATAGCTCTTCTGATGACAGGGCTTTCATTTTATGACTCACTGCTTTTGTCATTCTCTACAGCGGGAACGGGAGGCTTTGGCCTGTTAAATGACAGTCTGGCAAGCTATTCTTATGCTTCACAGGCTGTAATTACCATATTTATGATTTTGTTTGGCGTCAATTTCAGTGCATACTTTTTCATTATAAGAAGGAATTTCAAGGACTTCTTTAAGAATGAAGAGGTCAGATGGTATCTTATCATCATTGCCATATCGGCAATCCTTATTACATGGAATATAAGGGGAACCTTCGGAAGCCTCGAAAATGATTTCCACCAGGCCATTCTTCAGGTTGCATCAATTATAACTACAACCGGTTTCTCCTCCGCGGATTTCAATGCCTGGCCCGAGTTTTCCAAAACCATCCTTTTCCTTTTGATGTTGATTGGTGCCTGCGCAGGCTCCACAGGAGGCGGATTTAAGGTAAGCAGAGTCCTTGTCATGATTAAGAGTGTCAAAAACGAAATTACCACCGCAATGCACCCCAGGAGTGTTAAGAAGATTCACATGGACGGAAAGATTGTCCCCGACAATGTGGTCCGTTCCATAAGAATATATTTAATCATCTATGTTCTGGTTTACTTAAGTTCGTTCCTTATTGTTAGTCTTGACGGCTACGATTTTACAACGAATTTTACCGCCGTAGCGGCGTGCTTAAACAATATCGGACCCGGTCTTTCATTGGTTGGGCCCACAGGCAATTATGCATTTTTCTCCGGCCTTTCAAAGGTTGTATTAATCTTTGATATGCTGGCAGGAAGACTGGAACTTCTTCCGATTCTTATGCTTTTCCATATTAAGACCTGGAAGGAGTAACCTGATAAGGGGGAGTTACCTATGTACGAAACAATAATTACATATTGTGAGAAGTACGGAAACATGGACTTTGACAAGCTGCCTTTTAATGAGGTGGACAGTCTGTGTCTGTGTCAGCTTTCCTATATGAAAATCGATTCTATTGTTCCATCTCCCGATGAGCCTCACGCCTTTGTGAGGCTCTCGGATATCTATGCTCATCCGGAGTTCGACAAACTCTTTATGGATCCCCGCTTTGCCAATAATAACAGAGAACTTTTCCTTGCAATGATGAACGGGAAAAGATTTAATACCATGCGGATTTCTCTCCATGTGGACCTGATAGTGGAGTCGGCTGAAACCCAGTTTTCGGCTGTTACATATAAGCTTTCAAACGGAGATCACTACGTTTGTTACAGAGGTACGGATGAAACATTTGTGGGCTGGAAGGAAGACTTTAACATGGCTTTCTCCAGGATTGTGCCCTGTCAGGCATCCGCAAAGGATTACCTGAAGCTGGCGGTTTCAAGATTTGACGGCAATTTCTATATCGGGGGCCACTCCAAGGGAGGAAATCTGGCAGTATACGCCGCAATGACTTCAGATAAGAAAATAAGGGACAGAATAATAAAGGTGTATGACCATGACGGCCCGGGATTCAGACAGGATATCCTGGAATCTTTTGATGCAGAAGGAATAACCGAGAAAATCCAGAAGACCATGCCCCACGATGCCATAGTGGGAATGCTTTTCCAGAACCCCAAGCAGGAGTATGAGGTGGTGGAGAGCAGAGGCCTTAACATTCAGCAGCACGACCCCTATAACTGGAGGGTTGACGGCACCAAATTCTATAAGGTTAAGGATATCTTTAAGACCAGGCAGTTCGCAGACGGTACAGTTAACCGCTGGATACTTGCCATGGATGATGAACAGAAGTACAACTTCGTTGAGGCCCTGTATTCGATTATAGAAGGATCCGAGGCAAAGACTTTGCTTGCCTTCACAAAGCATCTCAAGAAGAGCCTTGAGGGCTGTTTTAAGGCTTTCAAAAACATGGATGATAAAACAAAGAATGTCTTAAAGGAAACTGTAGACATACTTATTGAGGCCGGCAAGGAAAATCTTAAGGATAATGTTGATGAATTAAAGGGGACGATTCAGGAGGATGTTGAGACCCTGAAGAAAGAATTAAAGAAATAAAAAATGCAGGAAAAGGGACTTGAACCCTCAAGACATTGCTGTCACACGGACCTGAACCGTGCGCGTCTGCCAATTCCGCCATTCCTGCATGATTATGTCTATATACAATTTTGACCAACCCACTTGGGTTGGTCAATGCGCGAGGCGGGACTTGAACCCGCACGATTGCAATAATCACTAGATCCTTAGTCTAGCTCGTCTGCCAATTCCGACACTCGCGCGTAACGCATCGCGCAAAAAATATACTACCAAAAAGAAGGTGTGGTGTCAACACTTTTTTTGAGGTATTTTTTATTGTTTTTTTTGCACGGTAATGTATACTTAAATTGATGGCAATAAAGCCATTAGGACAAGGAGGATTTTATCATGAAATTCAAGTTTGGCATTAAAGAAGTTGTTGCCATCGGTATCGGTACAGCGCTCTTTGTAGCACTTACAGAAGTACAGATTCCTTTGGGCTTCATCCCCAACACAGCACTTCAACCCAGAGCAGCACTTTTGGCATTTATATCTGCTCTTTTCGGACCCATCGTTGGTGGAGCAATCGGTCTTATCGGACACGCTCTCGGAGACTTCATGTTCTACGGTTCAATCTGGTGGAGCTGGGTTATTCCTGATGCAGTATTCGGTATTGCAGTAGGTTTGTTTGCATCTAAGTTTGCCATCGATGAGGGCGGCTTTGATACAAAGAAGATTGTGCTTTTCAATGTTGTACAGGTTGTGGCAAACATCATTGCATGGGTTGTATGTGCACCCGTACTTGACATCCTTATTTATGCAGAGCCTGCTAACAAGGTATTTGCACAGGGTATCTGGGCATGCATAGGTAATGTTATTATTTCCGGTATCTTAGGATCACTTTTGGGTGTGGGATATTCTGCTATCAGAGGTAAATCTTCAGGTCTTAAGAAGGAAGATTAATAAGGATTTGTGTTTTTCCAAATGGAACCAATTATAGAATTTAAAGATTTTACATTTAAATATCGATCACAGACGGAGCCAACATTAAAACATATTAACCTTACAATAGACAAGGGTGAGAAGATTTTGATAGTAGGCCCCTCAGGATCAGGCAAATCGACACTGGCCCATTGCATAAATGGGCTGGTGCCATTTTCGTATTCGGGAGAAATTCAGGGCGAATACTATGTGGGAGGGAAGGACCCGAAGGATTTGGGCATTTTTGGCCTCTCTAAGATAGTGGGTACCGTTCTTCAGGATACAGACGGCCAGTTCGTTGGTCTTACCGTGGCGGAGGATATTGCTTTTGCCCTTGAGAATGACTGTGTGAATCAGTCGAAAATGAAGGATAAAGTAGCTGAACTTGCCGGCAAGGTGGAAATAAAGAAACTTCTTACCAGCGCTCCCGGTGAACTTTCCGGCGGTCAGAAGCAGAGAGTATCCATGGCGGGAGTTATGATTGACGACGTGGATGTGCTGCTTTTCGATGAGCCTTTGGCTAACCTGGATCCTGCAACCGGTAAGACGGCCATTGAACTTATTGATGAGCTTTCAAAGGATAACGACAGAACTATCCTCATCATTGAGCACAGACTTGAGGATGCCCTGTGGCGTGATGTTGACAGAATCATTGTTGTGGGAGACGGCGAGATAGTAGCCGACACCACTCCGGATGAGCTTCTGTGCCAGGATATCCTTGACCGAGAGGGAATCAGAGAACCTCTTTATATCACGGCCCTTAAGCATGCGGGCTGCAAGGTGACAAGCGACACTCATCCCATGCATATAGACAGCATGGATATTTCCGGATACTCTGACAATGTTAATAAATGGTTTAAGACCATAATCCTTCCGGAACCCAAAGAGAAAACAAGGAAGGTCCTTGAGATTAAGGACCTGAATTTTGAATATATCAAAGGCACTCCCGTTCTTAAGGATATCAATTTTGATATTTACGAAGGGGAGATGATTAGTATTGTTGGCAAAAACGGTGCCGGCAAATCTACTCTTTCGAATCTTATCTGTGGGTTTATCAAGCCCGACAGTGGACAGATTAAACTTTACGGCGAGGATATTTCCGACCTTTCCGTCAAGGAGCGTGGCGAGAGAATTGGCCTCGTAATGCAGAACCCCAATCAGATGATTTCCAAAGCCATGATTTATGACGAGGTGGCTTTGGGACTTGCTGTCAGAGGCGTGCCTGAGGAAGAGATTAAAGAAAGAGTATATGAGACTTTAAAAATCTGCGGCCTCTACCCTTTCAGAAACTGGCCCATATCTGCATTAAGTTTCGGCCAGAAGAAGCGCGTTACCATTGCCTCCATCCTTGTTATGAACCCTGAGATTATTATTCTTGATGAGCCCACTGCGGGACAGGATTACAGGCATTATACGGAGATTATGGAGTTTTTAAAAAGAATAAATTCCGAAAGAGGAATAACAATTGCCATGATTACCCATGACATGCATCTTATGCTTGAGTATACTGACAGGGCGGTTGTTATTGCGGACGGAGTACTTCTTGCGGATACCACACCTGCACAGGTCCTTACGGATGAGACGGTATCTGCGAAGGCATACCTTAAGAAGACATCCCTCTATGATTTGGCGGTTAAGAGCGGAATAAACGAGCCCACAAAGTTTGTGGAGTGCTTCATATACGAAGACAGACTTAAGAGAGAGGAGGCAGCGAAATAATGTCCTCCAGAGTTTTGAGTTACGAAGAGAAATCCACTTGGATACATGACTTAAGCGGCGTTTCAAAGCTCATTTTCTTCCTTCTGTGGTCCATTACGGCAATGCTCACTTATGATACGAGAATTCTTGCAATTATGATTGTGGGTTCTATGATTATATATAAGATGTCCAGGACCGAGTGGAGACAGGTTGGAACTGTTTTTAAATTCATCCTGTTTTTCCTTACGGTAAATCTCCTGGCCATATTCTTCTTTTCTCCCTATCAGGGAACTGCGATATATGGCACCAAAACTGTCATCTGCCATCTGTTTGGAAATTATGATGTAACGAAGGAACAGCTTTTTTACGAGCTGAATGTAATGATGAAGTACCTGACGGTGGTACCTTCTGTATTTATGTTTATCACCACAACCAACCCTTCGGAGTTTGCCGCCAGCTTAAACAGAATCGGCGTAAGCTACAAGGTTGGCTATGCTCTTGCATTGACCCTTCGCTACATTCCTGATGTGCAGGACGATTTCAAGAAGATTAAGAACGCCCAGGAAGCCAGAGGAATTGATATGTCCGGAAAGGCTACCTTCGGAAAGAGAATCAAAAATGTATCGGCTATCATTTTCCCTCTTGTTTTTTCATCCATTGACAGAATCGATATAATCGCAAATGCCATGGAGCTTAGAGGCTTCGGAAAGAACAAGAAGAGAACCTGGTATTCGGCCAAGCCTTTAAAGGTCGGAGACTATGGTGTAATAGCATTTGCGGTACTTTTTAGTACAATCGCGTTATTTATCACATTCAAAGACGGATCCAGATTCTATAACCCCTTTAATTAGGGGTTATTTTTATGTCAAAAATTGTGTAAAAAATTAAGAAAAATAAAAAGGAAATGGGAAGGAAACGTTGAATATTATATTTGTACGGTGTATTTTTACTTCTCATGTTGGAGGCTTATGAATGAGCATTAGAGAAGACTTGGAAAAATGGGAAAAACAGTACTTAAGCCCATATGCAAAGCTTAGTATGGAATCTGAAGGAAGGCTTAGAGATGAGCCTCAGTGTGATATCAGACCCGTGTTCCAAAGAGACAGGGACAGAATCCTACACTCAAAGTCCTTCAGAAGACTTAAGGATAAGACTCAGGTTTTCCTTTCACCTGAGGGGGATCACTACAGAACCAGACTCACACATACCCTGGAGGTTTCCCAGAACGCCAGAACAATCGCCAAAGCCTTAAGGATGAATGAGGATCTGGTGGAGGCTATTGCCCTTGGCCATGACCTTGGACACACACCCTTCGGACACGCGGGGGAGAGAGCTCTTTCCAGAGTATGTCCCTATGGATTCGAGCACGTTAACCAAAGCCTCAGGGTTGTGGATGTGCTTGAGAAGGACGGCGCCGGACTGAACCTTACAATGGAAGTGAGAGACGGAATTCTTAATCACCAGACTTCCGGTACACCCCATACGTTGGAAGGCAAGATAGTAAGACTTTCCGATAAGATCGCCTATATTCATCACGATATGGATGATGCAATAAGAGGCGGTATATGTAAGGAGGCCGATGTTCCTTTAAACATCAGAAGGTCAATCGGAGATACAACGGGAAAGAGACTTGATTCTTTCATTCATGACATCGTAACCCATTCCTTCGAGAAGGATGACATTTCCATGTCGGATGAAGTTGCGGGAGCAATGAAGGAATTAAGGGCATGGATGTTTGAGAACATCTATCAGAACAAGACAGCCAAGGCCGAGGAAGGAAAGGCCGAGATGCTGGTGGAAACCATGTATGAGTATTACATGGAGAACTTTGATAAGCTGCCTGCTGATTTTAAGAAGTTAATTGATAACGGAGACTCAAAGGAACAGGTGGTTTGCGATTACATATCCTGTATGACAGACAGATATGCCATCGCCAAGTATGAAGAGATTTTCATTCCCAAATCGTGGAATTATTAATTTTTTGGAAGGGGAAGCATGTATTATCCGGAGGAGATAGTCGAGGAAGTTCGACAGAAAAGCGATATAGTGGATGTTATCTCCGGGTATGTGCGCCTTCAGAAAAAGGGCAGTACCTATTTTGGTCTGTGCCCTTTTCACAATGAGAAGACCCCTTCTTTTTCTGTGTCGCCAAATAAGCAGATGTACTACTGTTTTGGATGCGGTGCGGGAGGAAATGTTTTTTCCTTCGTTATGAATTATGAGAATTTCACCTTCCGTGAGGCGGTTAAACATCTGGCCGACAGAGCGGGAGTGGCCTTGCCGGAAATTAACGACAGCAAGGAATACAAAGAGAAGGAAACCCACAGACAAAAGCTTCTGGCTCTAAACAAAGAGGCAGCCAAGTTTTTCTACTATCAGTTAAGAAGTCCCCAGGGGCAGGTTGGCTTGAACTACCTTAAGAAGAGAGAGCTTACGGATGAAACCATGCAGAAGTTTGGCCTGGGTTATTCCCTTAAGACCTCTGACAGCCTTGTTAAATATCTTAGAAGCAAGGGATATGACGATTCCCTGATTAAGGAAGTGGGCCTTGCCAACTTCAATGAGAAGATGGGACTTCATGATATATTCTGGAACAGGGTAATGTTCCCCATCCAGGATATTAACCACAGAGTTATAGGCTTCGGCGGAAGAGTTATGGGTGACGGTAATCCCAAGTACTTAAACTCCCCCGAGACACCGATTTTTGATAAAAGAAGAAATCTGTTTGGACTTAACTTTGCCAGAACCGCAAGGACCGGGAATTTCATCCTCTGTGAAGGCTATATGGATGTTATTTCCATGCATCAGGCCGGATTTAATCAGGCGGTGGCATCCCTTGGAACAGCCTTTACGGCAGAGCAGGCGGTTCTTCTAAAGAGATATACGGATACGGTTCTTCTGGCTTACGATTCCGACGGAGCAGGAACCAAGGCAGCACTCAGAGCCATTGGAATGCTAAGGGAAGCAGGACTTTCGGGCAAAGTTATCAACATGAAGCCCTGTAAGGACCCGGATGAGTTCATTAAGACCTACGGTGCAGATGCCTTTAAAGAGCGAATCGAGAACGCTGAAAACAGCTTTTTCTTCGAAATAAGAATCCTCGAGGGACAGTACAATTTAAACGATCCCGAGGAGAAAACCAGATTTCATCGTTCCATAGCCGAGAAACTTTGCGAGTTCGAGGAAGATGTGGAGCGTGAGAATTATATACAGGCAGTGGCTGACAAATATCATATCGGATTTGACAATCTGAGGAAACTTGTAGTAAGCTACGCCTCTAAGACCGGATTGGCGAAACCGGTGGAAAGACCCAAATCCTCCGTCCAGACGAAGGAGAAAGAACCGGCGGGAGCGAGACAGCAGCGCCTTCTTATCACATGGCTTTCCGAAGAACCGGAACTGTTTGCCACGGTTAAAAAATACGTAACTCCGGAGGATTTTACGGATCCCATTTACAGAGTTATTGCCGAGAAAGCATATGAATCCTTTGAGAAGACAGGAGGGTTCAATCCTGCTTCCATCGTAAGCTTCTTTGAGGACGAGGAGGAACAGCGCAGGGTTGCAGCGGCTTTTAACACAGGGCTGGCTGAGAATCCGGAGAGTTTGCAGGACAGACAAAAGGCTTTCAACGAGATAATCGTTGGAATCAAGGAGGAGAGCAATCTTAAGGCCTCCGCCGATATGGGAAGTGACATGAGTGCCCTGCAAAGATTCATGGATGGCAAAAAGGCGCTTGAAGAACTGAAGCGCCATCCCATAATACTACAGCAGTAATCATTAAGAATTGAGAGGTTTTTAAAATGGACGAAGCAATGCAGGCCAGATTTGAGGAGAAATTTAAGGAGCTTCTTGCCCTTGCCAAGAAGAAAAAGAAGAACAACATTCTTGACTATGCGGAGATTCAGGATGCTCTTGCAGATTTGGAGCTTGAGGATGAAGAGATCGATAAGATGACCGAGCGCCTGGAGAACGAAGGCGTGGACATCTTGAAAATGTCCGATGATGAGGACGAACTTGACGATGAAGAGATTGATTTGTCTGATGAGGAAGAGGTTGACGTTGAGAACATCGACCTTTCCGTACCCGACGGAATCAGTATCGAGGACCCTGTAAGACTGTATCTTAAGGAAATAGGTAAGGTTCCCCTTCTTTCTGCCGACGAGGAAATCGAGCTGGCTAAGAGAATGGAAGAGGGCGACAACGACGCCAAAAAGCGCCTTGCAGAAGCAAACCTTCGACTTGTTGTAAGTATCGCCAAAAGATATGTGGGACGTGGAATGCTTTTCCTTGATCTTATTCAGGAAGGCAACCTTGGTCTTATCAAAGCAGTAGAAAAGTTCGATTACAGAAAGGGATATAAGTTCTCCACATATGCAACATGGTGGATCAGACAGGCTATCACAAGAGCTATTGCCGATCAGGCAAGAACAATCCGTATCCCTGTACATATGGTTGAGACAATCAATAAGCTTATCCGTGTAAGCCGTCAGCTTCTTCAGGAGCTGGGCCGTGAGCCTTCTCCCGAGGAGATTGCCGAGGAGATGAAGATGCCTGTTGAGAGAGTAAGAGAGATTCTTAAGATTTCACAGGAGCCGGTTTCTCTTGAGACACCTATCGGTGAAGAGGAAGACAGCCATCTTGGTGATTTCATCCAGGACGACAATGTTCCTGTTCCTGCGGATGCCGCTTCATTTACTCTCCTTAAGGAGCAGCTTGTCGAGGTATTAAATACCCTCACAGACAGGGAGCAGAAGGTTCTTAGACTCAGATTCGGCCTTGATGACGGACGCGCAAGAACTCTTGAGGAAGTAGGCAAGGAGTTTAACGTAACCCGTGAACGTATCAGACAGATTGAGGCTAAGGCATTAAGAAAGCTTCGTCACCCTTCAAGAAGCCGTAAACTTAAAGATTATCTGGACTAATTCATATGGATGATTTGGTTTTAACAAAGAGATTACAAAGCGTCGCAGACATGGTTACTTTAGGTAACCGTGTCTGCGATGTTGGTTGTGACCATGGTTATGTAAGCATATATCTGGTAAAAAACGAAATATCTCCGTCTGCCATTGCCATGGATGTTCGCCCCGGCCCCTTATCTCAGGCTGAGAAGAATATTAAGGCCTTCAGAGCTGAATCTAAGGTGACAACCAGGCTTTCCGACGGACTTGATAAATTGGAGTATGGGGAAGCAGATACCATTGTTATTGCCGGAATGGGCGGCCCTCTCATGCGGGATATCATTGTGAGAGGTCTTGATGTGGCAAAGAGCGTCACAGAGCTTGTGCTTCAGCCGCAGTCGGAAATTCCTGAGTTCAGGAGATTTCTTAAGACCAATGGGTTTATTACCACTGCGGAAGACATGGTTTATGAGGATGGAAAGTTCTACCCTATGATGAAGGTGGTACCTGACCCGGATTTCGAGTTCTTCGATTTTTCAAAGCTTGATGAACCCTTCAGCGTCGATGAACTCTACGGACCAAGGCTTGTGGCCTCCAGAAACAAGGTTCTTATGATGTATTTAAATGCTGAATACAAGGAACTTATGGAAATAAGAGAACAGCTTCTAAGGAACGTTGACGGGTCAGAGAAGAGCAGAGAAAGACTTAAGGAAATTGAGGAAAGAATTGAGATAAACAGAAGTATTGAGTAGACGTCAAAGGCTCCTCCCAAAAAAATTGGGAGGAGCCTTTTGAATATTTGCCTATACGGAAAAGTTTACTTTGTTACCTGTTTCTTTTAGCTCGTCGGGAAGCTTGCTCCAGTCGATGCCTGCAATCTTTGCCAAGAGGTCCTCTTCAGATGTTGCTTCAACCGTGGCCTTTCTTATTAAGAAGGGATTGCCTTCCGAGTTGTTGGGACTTGCTTTCTCAATCTCTGCGAAAATCTTCATAAGCCCGTTGTCGTCAAAAGAGTAGGATATTTTGTTGAGAATGCCCGCTTCCTCGGACTTAAGATCCCAGGCTCTTTCGAAACCGAACTGTTCGTTGATACGCAAAGACATCTCGACTGCCGTATCCACTGCGTGGAGCTTCTGGAATGCGTAATCCTCATCCCTTGCCATCTTCTCAATCTCTTCTTTAGAGAATACTACAGAGAATTCTTTGTCGCTTTGTCCCACAAGTGATTTAACGTCGTCGGTCTTATCCGCCACAATAAAATCAAAATCCCCATGTTTTTTACGCAGAGATTCAATGAATTTCTGAGCTTTTACGGAGAGTTTTACCTCGCCGGAGGAAGAAGCGGATTTTCCTTTTGCCTTTGCAACGCTTTCACCTTTTTGCTGTTTTTCAACCTTGCCGCCGAAGGCCGGCTGGCTGCCGTAAACACCATTTGCTTTAATCATTGCTGACGTCTCCTTTCAGATTAATCCAATTCCGTTTGGCAATATTTAACCTTATCCTTATTATCGGCATGATTTGAGCAAAAGTTAACGGATGAAAAAAAATCCCCGGCAGTAAGCCGAGGATAAAAAGCAGGGTACGGGAATCGAACCCGCCTCCCAGGCTTGGGAAGCCCGTGTACTACCGATGTACTAACCCTGCAGATATCTATAAAAACCTTTATTAGAATAGCATTTTGAGCCATCTCAGTCAATAGGTGCAGGCTGTTGTCGGTTTTGCACAAAAACAGCTGTGTATTATTGTATAATTTGATGAGGACGTAGAAAAATCATTTTACTGGTACTAAAGTATTGCTTTTTGGGAGGACCTTCGTTTATAATGGCAAAGTTCGTTAATATTTGGCAAAGCAGGCGAAAGCCTGTGACGCAAAGCTATAGGGACTTTCACATGTCAGCCAGTTGCACTTACCCCGGTAATCACTCTGTGATTATCTTTTTTAGGCATGGGAATCGTTCCCATGCTTATTTTTTTTGTAGAGTTTTTAGCGGATTGTAGGGACAATCAGAAAGGTAAATTAATGAAAAAGAGAAAAAGCAGAAACATGGTACGCACCATTATTCTCATCGCATCCGGTCTTGCACTCTTGATGGCAGCTACAGTAGGATATATCGGATATTCGCACATCAAGACAGCTTATTTTTCCTCGTTTGAGGAGGGATTACACGCAGCAGCCATTCTTTTGAAGGGTGATCTTTCCAACCAGTACACAGGTGACTGGAAAGTAACTGCAGACGGAACACTTTTGAAGGGTGGTGTGCAGGTCCACGATGGTTTTGAAAAGCAGCTTGATGAATTAAGTGAAAGCACGGGAATGTATTTCACTATATTCATGGGAGATACCAGATTCGTTACATCTCTTGTTGACGAGCAGACAGGAAAGCGCATGGAAGGAACGAAGGCTTCCGATGTGGTAATTTCAGAAGTTCTTGATAACTGTAACGAGTACCTGGCTACCAATCTTGAGATTGGCGGTAAGGAATGGTATGCATATTATGTTCCTTTGAAAAACTCAGACGGTTCAGTAGTAGGTATGGTTTTTGCCGGAAGAGATACTTCTATTGTTACAAATAACTTAAAAGCAGCAGCTCGTGCAATTATTGGAGTATTTGTTGGCTTCTTCTTATTTAACTTTGGAGTTGCCAGAATTATTATTTCCAAGTCTTCGAAGTCCATAAGGGATATCGTAAACGGACTTCAGAGTCTTGAAGAGGGTGAGCTTGATTTTTATATACATGATCGTACATTTAACCGTAAGGATGAACTTGGCGTAATCGCCGCAAGTTCAGCTCAGGTACGTGACAAACTTCAGGATGTAATAGCAGCCACAAAGAAGCTTTCCGCAGACGTTACTGCTTCGGGTGAGAGCCTTGCCACCAGCGCTGCTTCAGCATCCCGCGTAGCAGAACAGGTAACAGGGGCTGTGGAAGAAATCAGCCGTGGAGCAGCTTCTCAGGCCGAGAGCATGGAGCATTCCGTAAGCAATACAGCGGAACTTGGCGACAGCATTGATGACATCACAGACAGCATTGAGAACCTTTCCAATGCGGCAGGAGAGATGTTAAACGGTGCCAACCGTACAGTTGATACCCTCAGTTCACTTATGAACAAGAATGAGGACGTTATGACCTCAATGCAGAATATTGATACTCAAATTCAGTTAACAAACAATTCCGTTAAGGACATTGCTGAAGCATCCAACATAATTACGGCTATTGCAGAGCAGACCAGACTCCTTTCTCTTAATGCCACGATCGAAGCGGCAAGAGCGGGAGAGCACGGAAAGGGATTCACTGTTGTTGCGACTGAAATAGGTACTCTTTCTGAGCAGTCCAAGAATGCTGCAGTTTCCATTAACAAGATAGTTGAGACACTTGTGGCTGAATCTCAGAAGAGTGTTGAAACCATCGGAATGCTCAGTGAGAGCATCAAGGAGCAGAACAAGGAACTGACCAGCACCAAGGAAGATATGGATGTGGTTGTTGCCAACGTAAATAACGTTGATAACTCCACAAGAATGATTGCTGATAAGATTCATCTTCTCAACGAGCTTAAGGTAAGCTTCTCAGATATCATCGAAGAGCTTTCAGCCATCTCACAGCAGAATGCGGCTTCAACCCAGGAGACCAACGCTTCAATGGAAGAGCTTAATGCCACATTCGCTCTGATAAGCGAGGCCGCTGCCGAACTTAGAGGCATGGCGGAAACCCTCAGCGAAAAGATGGAATACTTCACAATCGAAAAGATGACGGCGTAAAAGAGACAAAAAAACAGCCATAAATGATAAGCCCAAACGGACTATCATTTATGGCTGTTTTAGTTTAGAAATTAAAGCATTTTCTTAAGTTCGTCGTGTACAAACTGTACCTTGGGTCCCACAATAACCTGTACTGTGGTCTTGGAAGGACGGATAACGCCTGCAACGCCGGCTTTCTTGATTTCCTTGTCATCAACCTGAGTGTAGTCACCGATTTCTACACGAACTCTGGTTGCGCAGTAGTCAAGTTCCTTAATATTGGAAGCTCCGCCGAGACCGATGAGAATCTGCTTGGCAATTGCTGTGAAATCATCATTTGCAAGCTCGAGCTTAAGTTCTTCTTCCTCGTCATCATCTTCACGACCGGGAGTCTTAAGATCGAATTTGGTAATAACGAAACGGAATACTGCATAGTAAATAACGCCAAATACCAAACCAACAGGAATCAAAAGGAGAGGATTAACGGCCATGGGTGCCTTGAAGCTTAATACATAGTCAACAAGTCCTGCACTGAAGTTGAAGCCGAGTCTTAAAGGAAGCAGTGCACAGACAATGGCTGAAATACCTGTCAGGCAAGCATGTACAAGGTAAAGACCGGGAGCCAGGAACATAAATGCAAATTCCAAAGGCTCGGTGATACCTGTAAAGAAGGAAGCAAGAGCACCTGCCATCAAAAGAGAGGCTGCTGTTTTTTTCTTGGAGTCCTTAGCTGTGTGGTACATTGCAAGTGCACCTGCAGGAAGACCGAACATCATAACGGGGAAGAAACCTGTCATATACTGACCTGTAACACCCTTTACAGCACCTTCCGCACCGGACCAGAATAAACCAAGGTCGTTGATGTTTGCTGTATCAAACCAGAATACGGCATTTAATGCATGGTGTAATCCCAAAGGAATAAGTGCACGGTTTAACATAGCGTAGATACCTGAACCAAGAGCACCGAGACCAAGAATAGCCTCACCAAAGGAAACAAGTCCTCCGTAGATTAAAGGCCATACGAAGAATAAAGCACCGGATACTAAAATTGAAACACCGGCTGTAACAATGGCAACACATCTCTTTCCACTGAAGAATGCCAGCCAGTTGGGCAACTTGGTATCTTTAAATCTATTGTAGCAGCTTGAACCGATGATACCTGCAAGGATACCGATGAATGCGTTGTGGATCTTGCCGAATGCGGCAGGAACTTCTTCAATAGCAACACCTTTGTACATTGCAACGGCACCGGAAGCCAACAGAGTAGTAATCATTAAGTAAGAAACAAGACCTGAGAGTGCGCTTGTTCCGTCGTGATCTTTGGCCATACCAACTGAAACACCAATTGCGAAAAGCCAGGGAATATTATCGATAATAGCTGAGCCTGCTTTGATTAAGAAAGCGGCAAGCATGCTGTTTGCACCCCATCCGGTAGGGTCAATCCAATAACCTATACCCATGAGTATGCCGGCTGCCGGCAAACAAGCTACCGGGAGCATCAAGGACTTCCCGATTTTTTGAAGATACTTCATCATAAGAAACTTTCCTCCTTTTTATAAGTTGCCTTATAAGTTTTCATTCATAAATGATTGTAATGCTTGTGCGGCAGCTGCTTCGTCTTCCCCCTCGATGGTAAACGCTGCCGTCTGCCCATGTTGTGCTCCTAACTTCATGATGGAAATCAAGCGCTTGGCGTCTGCGGTTTCCCCTCCGACACTGAGGCTTATATTGCTTTTGAAACCTGCTGCAGTTTTGGCAAGCAGTCCTGCCGGTCTGGCGTGGATACCCAGCTCATCCTTAATAACATAAGAGAATTCAACCATCGTGTTTTTCCTCCTTTCTTTTTTCTAAGCGAGTTCTCTGACGTGTTTCCTGAGGGCCAAAATCTTTGGAGCGGAAACAGACAGTTCATCTACGCCAATTGATATAAAATACTTTGTCAAATCGAAATCTGCGCCCATTTCTCCGCAGATGCCGACCCGAACATTCTTCTTGTGGGCATTTTGGACAGTCATTTCAATCAGTCTCAAAATTGCCGGGTGATTTGGAACCCTGAAGGGCTCTAAGGATGCATTTTGCCTGTCCATGGCAAAGGTGTATTGAGTCAGATCATTGGTTCCGATGCTGAAAAAGGATACTTTATCCGCCAGTAAATCACTTATCAGGGCGGCTGCAGGAGTCTCAATCATGACACCCAGTTCTGCTTCTCCAAAGTCAAGAGCCTCGTCCTTTAATTCCTTTTTCACCGTATCAACCAAATCAAGTATCTTATCCATTTCCTCCAGGGAGGTAATCATGGGAAACATGATTCCTGTGGGACCGAAGGCAGCAGCTCTATAGATTGCACGCAGCTGTGTTTTAAACATCTCCGGTCTTTCAAGGCAAAGTCTTATGGCTCTTAAGCCCATGGCCGGATTGTCTTCTTTTGGAAGCTCAAAGTAATCAGCCTGCTTGTCGGCTCCGATATCAAGAGTCCTTATTATTACTTCACGACCCTTCATAAGGGTAATAACTTCTTTATAGCTCTTAAACTGTTCCTCTTCTGAGGGATAGTCGTTTTTACCAAGGAAAAGAAACTCACTTCTGAATAGTCCGATTCCTTCGGCGTCGTACTCCAGTGCCTTAGCCGCGTCAGAAGGGTTACCGATGTTGGCATAAATCTTTATTTTCTGACCGCTTTTGGTCCTGGTTTCCTCGCCGATTAAACTCTTTAAGCTTTCTTCTTCTTTTTGGATTTCCTTTATTCTCTTTCTGTATTCGTCAAGGAGCTCTTCTTTTGGATCGATTATAAAAATCCCTTTTTCTCCGTCAACGATTCCAATCTGACCTGTAAGGTCATCTCCAAATTCCTCGCCTGTATCAACCAGGGCGGTAATGCCTAAAGATCTCGCCAAAATAGCGGTGTGGGAGTTGGTTGATCCCTTGGTGGTTACAAAGGCCAGAACCTTATTTGTATCAAGCCCCAGAGTATCGGATGGAACAAGATCATGGGCAAGAAGAATTACGGGCTCCGATGGAAGTTTAATGCCGCCTTCAATATCCTGAATCTTGCAGATTACGCGATTGGCGATATCTCTGAAATCCGAGGCACGCTCCTTCATATAGTCGTTGTCTTCCATTGAAGCAAAGAAGACTGCCAGATCCTCGCCGGCTTTCTTGACAGCGTAGGAAGCATTATGACCTGCGCTTATACATTCCTTGACGGCGTCTTCGAAGTCCAGATCCTCTAAGAGCATGCCATGGACTGAAAAAACCATGGCTTCTTCTTCACCCATTCTTGCGTTTGCCTCTTCTTCAAGAATCTTTAGTTCCTTGATGGCTTTATCTCTTGCGGTGAGAAAGGTGTTTAATTCCTCGGTGGAATCATTGGTGGTTTCTGAAGTTATAACAGGTATTTTTTTTCTAAAGACATGTATTGGTCCTAAGGCTATTTTGCCGGAGACCACCTGACCTTTTATTTCCTTGCTCATAGATTTTTACGCCTTCTCGAGAATAAGAGCTGTGTCCCCGGGAGCTACGCTTCCGGTTTTTTTGTCGAAGGAAGAGTAGTTGTCAGAGTCAAGAATTATCATAGGAGTGGTTATGTCGTATCCTGCATTCTTCACAGCTTCCAGATCTACTTCCACAATAAGGTCTCCCTTTTTGACCTTATCCCCCTGGGTGGCATGGAGAGTGAAGAACTGACCTTTAAGCTTGACTGTATCAAGGCCTATGTGAATAAGAACTTCGGTTCCTTCAGGGGTCTTTATGGAGTAGGCATGTCCTGTTGGAAAAAGGGATTCAAGATCTCCATCTGCGGGTGCATAGAATTTGCCGTCAGAAGGAACCAGGGCAACTCCCTTTCCAAGCATTTCCTCAGCAAAAGTGGGATCGCTTACATTCCCTATGGGAATCAGTTCTCCCTTTGCCGGAGAAGCAATTTCAATTGTTTCTTTCTTTCCGAATAATGTTCCGAAAAATCCCATTGTATGTCCTCTCTTTACGTAAAAGTTATTTAACCAGTTTTCTCAAAAGAATTATGATGTAACTCATTTCATCGGGGCGGATTGTCACCTCGAACTGCTTTTCAAGGTAGTCCATTACCTTCCTGCAGATTCTTGTTTCTTCCCTGTAATTTGCAGTGGCGAATTCAAACAATGCCTCATCGTCGCCGTTGTACTGCTCATTCAGAATCAGTCGGTACACAAGATGTTTAAAGGTTGGAATCAAATCATCAAGCTTTCCGGAGTTACCGGGAATGCTTCTGTCCACATCTTCTTCGATGATTTCAAATATTCTCTTCACGGCCTGGGTAACTTTAAAGGCCATGCTTGTTTTCTCGTTTAACTCTGCGCTGACAATGTGAAGAGCAATGGAAGCGGCTTCGTTTTCACCCAGATTCTTGCCGGTGGTGGTCTTTATTAAATCCACCGCCTTTTCGCCGATTCGAAACTCCTCGGGATAGAATGCCTTTACTTCAAAAAGCAGAGCATTCTCAAACATCATTCCCTTGTCATATCGTTCCAGGGCGAAGTTAATGTGGTCTGTAAGGGTGAGATAGATGTTCTCATTAAGCTCGGTTCCAAGGCCTTCTTTGGCCAGGGAGATAACTTCGTTTGAGATATGCAGATTTTCCAAGGGAAGCTTTGCCAGCAGGTCTTTGAATCTGGTGAGGCTTTCCTGGTTTTCCATGCGGTATACCTTTTCGATTCTGGCTTCGGGAATAACGTCACCTTCGCGATGACCGAAACCTATTCCGCGACCGCTGACGACAACTTCACATCCATCGTCCACTGAAGTCACTATATTGTTGTTGATTATTTTTTTGATAAGCATACTGACAACCCTTTGAACAAAAAAACCAGATTTTACACAAAGTAAGTAAAATCTGGTTTTGCCTGCCGAACAGTAACAATCCTTCCTGAAAAGAATCGTATTAATTTTTACGACATAACCATAAACCCAATTTTTCTTATTCGTCAACGTGTTTTTATTTTTTCTGTAAAACCTAACAAATTTGTAGATTGGTTTTTGTGCACTTTATACGGCGAGGGGAAGAGGGGTTACAGCGTTGATAAATGAACTGAAAAATGATAGAATTAACTGTAAATTATCCATCCGGAGGCGATGCTATGAAAGTAAAGATTAAAGGCGAAGTAAAGGAATATCCCGTTGGCACAACCTATGAGGAGATTGCCGAGGAATACAAGGACCAATACGACGGCACAATTGCTGTAGCGTGCGTAAACGGTAAGATTAGAGAACTGTTTAAGAAACTCTCCAAAGACTGCGATCTTGATTTTTTTACAACAAAGAATGATATCGGAAATAAGACCTACATGAGAACGGCAATCATGATGTTCATGAAGGCTGTAAAAGATGTGGCCGGCGACAAGGTTGCGTTTACTCTTGAGTATACAATCGGAGCAGGCTATTATCTTCGTCCGAAGAATGGGGTGAAGGTTGAACCTGCAACCATAAAGAAGATTAAACAGCGTATGCAGGATCTGGTGGCTGAGGACATCAGAGTATTTAAGAGAAGCTATCCTATTTCTGAAGCAATTGAACTGTTTAAGCGCCAGGGAATGGATGATAAGGTTAAACTTTTCAAATACAGAAGAAGCTCATCCATTAATGTCTATGAGATGGACGGTTATTTCGATTACTACTATGGATACATGTTCCCCAGCACAAAGGAAATCAAGTATTTTGATTTGATACCCTATGACAGGGGAGCGATGCTTATCCTTCCTTCAAAGAAAACTCCTACAGTTGTTGACCCTCTTGACGACAGGCCCAACCTTTTCAGAGCTTTGGAAGATGCCAATGACTGGGGCAATAAACTGGGTATTGAGACCGTCGGTGATTTGAACGATCACATCTGTAACGGCAAGATAAGCGACATGATTCTTGTTCAGGAGGCTGAGCAGGAGAGAAGAATCGGCGAGATAGCAAAGGATATCGCTGCAAGAGGCGGTGTAAAGTTTGTTATGATTGCAGGTCCTTCTTCATCAGGCAAGACCACATTCTCACACAGACTGTCAATCCAGCTTTCAACACAGGGTCTTATCCCTCATCCCATCGGACTTGATGATTATTTCAAGAACAGAGAGGATACTCCGAAAGACGAGGATGGTAACTACAACTTCGAATGCCTTGAGGCTATAGATGTTGAGCAGTTTAACAAAGATATGACAGATCTCCTTGCAGGCAAAAAAGTTGAGCTTCCCAGCTTCAACTTCAAAACCGGCAAGCGTGAATACAAGGGCAACTTTAAGCAGCTTGGCCCCGATGATGTGCTGGTTATAGAGGGAATTCACGGACTTAATGATAAGATGTCCTATTCACTTCCTTCAGAGAGCAAGTACAAAATCTACATCAGTGCTCTTACATGCATTAACGTAGATGACCACAACAGAATTCCCACAACAGACGGAAGACTCCTTAGAAGAATGGTCAGAGATGCCAGAACAAGAGGAACCTCCGCAAAGGGTACAATTGCCATGTGGCCTTCTGTAAGACGAGGTGAGGAGGAGAATATCTTCCCCTTCCAGGAAGGAGCAGATGCAATCTTTAACTCGGTTCTTATCTACGAGCTTGCAGTGCTTAAGCAGTACGCTGAGCCTTTGCTCTTTGGCATCGAGCCCGGTGAGCCTGAATACTATGAAGCCAAGAGACTTCTCAAGTTCCTTGATTACTTCATCGGAGTAAGCTCCGAGAACCTTCCCAATAACTCCATTTGCCGTGAGTTTGTGGGCGGAAGCTGCTTCAACGTATAAGATTCGACGTTATATTGCTTTTATTTCGGCGGAGCCATGTGGCTCCGCCATTTTTAATGGTATAATGTTGAACTATGAAGAAAATAGTTATTGGAATACTTGCCCACGTGGATGCGGGCAAGACCACCTTATCGGAAGCGATTCTATATAATACGGGAGCCATCAGAAATCTTGGAAGGGTTGACAACAGGGACACCTTCCTTGATACGGACTCCATCGAGAGGCAGCGAGGAATCACTGTCTTTTCGAAGCAGGCAATTTTTACCCATGAAGACACATATGTAACTCTTCTGGATACCCCGGGACATATGGATTTCTCGGCAGAAACTGAGAGAACTCTGGCTGTCCTTGATGTGGCGGTTCTTCTTGTAAGTGCCACAGACGGAGTTGACGGCCATACACTTCTTTTGTGGAAGGCCCTGCGTCATTACGGCGTTCCTACAGTTATCTTTGTTAATAAGACTGATATGCCGGGGGTAGACAGGAAAGCTGTATTTGAAAATATAAGTGACAGGTTCGGGGGAGGCATCGTTGATTTCTCATCTGATGACAGAGACGAGAACATCGCCATGTGCGACGAAGACCTTATGGAGAAGTACCTTGAAGGGGGTAAAATCGAAGATCTCGACGTTTTGACTACAATGGTCAACGAACAGCTTTTCCCCGTTTTCTGGGGCAGTGCCCTGAAGAATGAGGGCGTTAATGAGCTGGTGGATTTCATATGCAGATACACCACAGAGGTTGAAGGCGGCGAGGAATTCGGTGCCAGGGTATTTAAGATAACCAGGGATTCAAAGGGTGAGAGACTTACCCATGTGAAGATTACAGGCGGAAGCTGTAAGGTTAAGGAAACGGTTGAAGGCAGTAAGGATAAGATTAACCAGATAAGAATATACAGCGGTGACAAGTTTGAAGCGAAGGATGAGGTTACCAAGGGTGAAGTCTGCGCCTTTGTGGGACTTTCTGACACTATAACAGGACAGGGACTTGGAGCTTTAAAGGAAGTGGGCGGAGAACCTCTTATGACTCCGGTTCAAAGCTACAGCATAATCCTCCCTCCGGAGGTACCTGCAGTCACCTTCCTTCCCAAGCTTAAGATGCTGGAAGATGAGGACCCTACCCTGACTGTGACCAAATCCGAGGATGACGGAACCCTTGGAATATCTGTAATGGGTGAAGTTGGTCTTGAGATACTTAAAGCCAAGATAAAGGAGAGATTTGGTGTTAACGTGGATTTTGCCCCAGGTAAAATTCTCTACAGGGAGACCGTGGCTTCTCCTGTGGAGGGCGTGGGTCACTACGAGCCCTTACGACATTATTCCGAGGTACACCTTCTTTTGGACCCCATGCCTCTTGGATCCGGACTTAGTTTTGATACCGCGGTTTCAACGGATGAACTGGACCTTAACTGGCAGCGCCTTATTCTCACTCATCTTAAAGAGAAAGAGCATAAGGGAGTCCTTACGGGTTCTCCCATTACAGATATGAGAATCACCCTGGTGGCGGGTAGAGCCCATCTTAAGCACACCGAGGGCGGAGATTTCAGACAGTCTACATACAGGGCATTAAGACAGGGACTTATGAAGGCGGAGAATATCCTTCTTGAACCCATGTATGACTTTACAATTAACCTTCCTGCAGAATCGGTGGGAAGAGCCATGAGCGACCTCGAAAGAATGGGGGCAAAATTTTCAGTGGAGGGTGCTGCCGACAAGGATACAACCACCATTTCGGGAAGAGTTTCCGTCTATGAGATGTCAAACTACGACTCTGAACTGAAGACCTACACAAGAGGGCAGGGAGAACTTGTCTGTGTGGCCTCCGGCTATGAGCCATGCCATAACAGCGAGAAGATTATAGAAGAGACAAATTATAACCCTGAGGCGGATTTGGAGAACACCGCGGATTCTGTTTTTTGCTCACATGGAGCAGGAACTGCGGTTCCCTGGTATGAGACGGAAAAGTATATGCATCTTCCTGCCTATGAGTTTAAGGATGATGACCTTTACGAGGATGAGGAAGAACTTGAGGTATTCAGGGTCAAAGAGCCTGTAAGAAGCACCGAGATGTCCATTGGCACTGATGAAATCGACAGGATCATCGACAACCTTGGCGGCGCCAACAGGGGAAGCAACAAAAAGGGAAGCGTGGGATTCTTGAAGAGAAGAGTCAGAAAGCCCGAAAGCAAAAGAACCTACGCCGAGAAACAGGTAACTGTATATAAGGGAGCCCCCAAGAAAAAACCGTATCTTCTCATTGACGGCTATAACGTGATTTTTGCATGGCAGGAGTTAAAGGAACTTGCTGACATAAATATTGATTCGGCAAGGGACAGGCTTATGGATATTATGAGCAACTATAAGGCAATGATCAACCATGAGCTGATTCTGGTTTTTGACGCATATAAGGTGAGGGGTGGAAAGGAGAACCTTTTCGACTATCACAATATCCATGTGGTTTTTACCAGGGAAGCTCAGACTGCGGATCAGTATATAGAGAAGTTTGCTCATGAGAACTCAAGGAACTACGATATCACCGTAGTGACAAGTGACGGCCTGGAGCAGATTATCATAAGAGGAGAGGGCTGTAAGCTTATTTCTTCCAGGGAATTTGAGCTGGAAGTTCACGGGAAAGAACGGGAACTGGCGGAGAAATATGGGTTGAAATGAGTGCTTCATTTAAGTAAAATGGTACTTGGATAAATGGAGAAAATATATGTATCGCAAGATTAAATATATACTGGCAATCCTTTCTTTGTCTTTTATTCTTGCCGCCTGCGGGGAGAATGAGGACGAACTTCACATAAGTGAGGGAATGAGTGCCATTGAGAGAATGGAATATGAATCCGCTCTTGAAGCCTTTTCTATGGCAGAGGAAGCCGGAGAGAACGAGAGGCTCATTAAGAGAGGGCAGGGCCTGGCATACATGGGACTTACCCGATATGAGGATGCGGTAAACGCATTTCTTGAGTGCCTTGCATTATCCGATGGGGTTGTGCAGGATGTGGACTTCGACGTCAATTATTATCTGGCTACCGCATATCTTAAGATGGGGAATCCCGCCAAGGCGGAGAGTACCTTTGATGCTATACTGGGGCTTAGAAAGAATGAGATGGACGCCTACTATTTAAGGGGCGTGGCAAGACTTGAACAGGACAACTACACAGGAGCCAAGGAAGATTTTGATGTAGTAATAGACAAATATCCCAAGGACTGTGACAAGCTTATCGATATAGTAGATGCCCTGAACCAGAACGGATACGGCGAAATCGGCAAGGACTACCTGAATAAGATGCTTACGGATTACGGCAACAGATTATCCGATTATGATCTGGGCAGAGTTTATTATTATCTTGGTGAGTATGCACAGGCTTGCAGATATTTGGAGACAGCCAAGGGAGAAGGATCGGCGGATGCCTGCCTGTATCTTGGCAAATCTTACGAAGCCACCGGAGATTACAATTACGCCATAAGCGTTTATAATGATTACCTTGTAAAAGATACCACCAATGCTTCGGTATATAATCAGATGGGGCTTTGCAAAATCAAGATGAGTGATTACCAGGGAGCTTTGGAGGCTTTCCAGAGTGCAATGCAGATTGAGGACAACGGCATGATGCAGACCCTGGCCTTCAATGAGATAGTAGCCTATGAATATCTGGGTGAATTTAAGCAGGCAAGTGTTCTTATGGAGAACTATGTGAGAACCTATCCGGACGATTCGGAAGCTGCCAGAGAATATGAATTTTTAAAAACCAGGTAACCACAATATATAGTAGTTTACATAACGCGATAGAGCCGAAAACGACGGTTTTATCGCGTTTTTTGATGCGAGGCAAAGCACAAAATAAACGAAAACGTAACAAATGAAACACAATATCTTGTATAAATTGCCGTTTTTATCATTGACTTTGCATATCTTGGGTGATACAATCGATTTAGTGGCACATGAACGGGCCATTTTTTACACTTTTGGTCCGTTACGAGGTATAACTAGGGAGGATTTTTTGATGTTCCAGGTAATTAAGAGAGACGGTACTACTACAGATTTTACTCTCACCAAGATTAACGACGCGATCATGAAAGCATTCAATGCTACCGAGATGCAGTACAACAACGATATCATTGACCTTCTTTCACTTCGTGTTACCGCGGATTTTCAGAAAAAAGTTAAGGACAACACTATCCATGTAGAAGAAATTCAGGACAGCGTTGAGAAGGTTCTCGAGCAGGCCGGCTACACAGACGTTGCCAAGGCATATATTCTCTATCGTAAGCAGAGAGAGAAAATGCGTGAAATGAAATCAACCATACTTGACTACAAGGATGTTGTCAACTCCTACGTTAAAGTTGAAGACTGGCGTGTTAAGGAGAATTCCACAGTTACTTATTCCGTTGGTGGACTTATTCTTTCCAACTCCGGTGCAGTTACAGCCAACTACTGGCTCTCCGAGATTTATGACGAAGAGATTGCAAATGCACATCGTAACGCCGACATTCACATCCATGATTTGTCAATGCTTACCGGTTATTGTGCCGGATGGTCACTTAAGCAGCTTATCAAGGAAGGCCTTGGCGGAATCCCCGGCAAGATAACTTCTGCACCTGCAAAGCACCTTTCGGTTCTTTGCAACCAGATGGTTAATTTCCTCGGAATTATGCAGAATGAGTGGGCAGGAGCTCAGGCATTCTCATCATTTGATACATATCTTGCTCCCTTCGTAAAGGTAGACAACCTTTCATACGGCGAGGTTAAGAAGTGCATTGAAGCCTTCATTTACGGCGTTAACACTCCTTCCCGCTGGGGTACACAGGCTCCTTTCTCAAACATCACTTTGGACTGGACCGTTCCCGATGACCTGGCTGAACTTCCTGCCATCGTAGGCGGCAAGGAAATGGACTTCAAGTATAAGGATTGTAAGAAGGAAATGGACATGGTCAACAAGGCATTTATTGAGACCATGATTGAAGGCGATTCCAATGGACGTGGCTTCCAGTATCCCATTCCCACATACTCAATCACAAGAGATTTTGACTGGTCCGAGACAGAGAACAACAAGCTTCTCTTTGAAATGACTGCCAAATACGGAACACCGTATTTCTCAAACTATATCAACTCCGACATGCAGCCTTCAGATGTAAGAAGTATGTGCTGCAGACTTCGTCTGGATCTTCGTGAATTAAGAAAGAAGACCGGCGGATTCTTCGGATCCGGCGAGAGCACAGGAAGCGTTGGCGTTGTTACAATTAACATGCCTCGTATTGCTTATCTTTCCGCTAACAAGGATGAGTTCTACAAGAGACTCAACCACATGATGGATATCGCCGCTCGTTCACTTAAGATTAAGAGAGGTGTCATCTCAAGACTCCTTGACGAAGGATTATATCCCTACACCAAGAGATATCTTGGAACCTTCGACAACCACTTCTCAACAATCGGCCTTATCGGCATGAACGAGGTTGGTCTTAATGCCAACTGGTTAAGAGCAGACATGACTGATCCTAAGACTCAGGAATTCTCAAAGGAAGTTCTTAACCACATGAGAAATCGTCTTTCCGATTATCAGGAGCAGTATGGTGACCTCTACAACCTTGAGGCTACACCTGCAGAGTCAACAACTTATCGTCTTGCCAAGCACGACAAGAAGCGCTGGCCCGCAATCCGTACAGCAGGCGGAGAAGGTGAAACTCCCTACTACACCAACTCTTCACACTTGCCTGTCGGATACACAGCCGACATTTTCGACGCCCTTGACATTCAGGATGAGCTGCAGACTCTCTACACATCAGGAACAGTATTCCATGCATTCCTGGGTGAGAAGCTTCCCGACTGGAAGGCAGCTGCCAACCTTGTAAGAAAGATTGCCGAAAACTACAAGCTTCCTTACTACACCATGTCTCCTACATATTCAATTTGCTCGGAGCATGGATATCTTGCCGGCGAGCAGAAGATTTGCCCTCACTGCGGCAAGAAGACAGAGGTTTACAGCCGTATTACCGGATACTATCGTCCTGTACAGAACTGGAACGACGGTAAGCTTCAGGAGTACGCAGATCGTAAAACCTACGATATCGCCAATTCTGTTCTTAAACGTCCTTCAGCAAAGGTTGTTACTTTAAGCAACTACGATTCCGATGTTGAGGTTAAGGTTGAGGAGCCTCAGGATGTAAGATACCTTTTCACAACAAAGACCTGTCCCAACTGCAAACTTGCAAAGGAATACTTAAAGAACGTTCCTTACGTAATGATTGATGCAGAAGAGAACATGGAGCTGGCAGCCAAGTATGGAATCATGCAGGCGCCCACCCTTGTTGTTGTAAATGGTGATGAGTACACCAAGTATGTAAACGCATCCAACATTAAGAAGTATGCGGATAGTGTTAAATTAATGGTTTAATCCTAAGTTGCCATTTTGGGAAGCCCGTTATGCGAAAGCATAGCGGGCTTCTTTTTTTGTAGAGCACTTAGCGACCACGTTTTCATATACCCCCCCGGGGTATTTATCATGCTAATGCGTTACCACTTTACCAGTTCAGCATAATCCACAACTGTTTGATGAAATATATCTGCAAATTAGACAGAATGCACAAAAAATGCTATAATATATAAACTTGGCAATCAAATTATTATAGGAAGAACAGGAATGGACAAAGTCAGAGTAATTGAAATTAAAAAGAGCGTTTTTGAAGACAATGACAGAGACGCTGACAAGCTCAGATCCGAGCTTAAAGAAAAAGGTATTTACCTGCTGAATCTTATGTCTTCCCCCGGAAGCGGAAAGACAACCACACTGATTCAGACAATCAACAAAATTAAAGACAAACTTAAAGTCGCCGTAATGGAGGCGGACATCGATTCCGATGTGGACGCCAAGAAGATTCTTGAAGCCACGGGAGTTCAGTCAATCCAGCTTCATACAGGCGGCATGTGCCATCTTGACGCGGAAATGACCCGTCAGGGCATGGATGGATTGGAACTTGGGGGAATAGACCTGGCAATCTTAGAGAACGTGGGCAACCTGGTTTGCCCTGCCGAATTTGACACCGGCTCTTCGAAGAATGCAATGATTCTTTCGGTTCCCGAGGGACATGATAAGCCCCTTAAGTATCCTTTGATGTTTTCTATTTGCGATGTAGTTATTATCAACAAGATTGACGTTATGCCTTATTTTGATTTTGATATGGATAAGTGTAAGGAGTATATCCATATGAGAAACCCCAAGGCAAAAGTTATTCCCATCAGCGCCAAAACCGGCGAGGGTGTGGACGAATTCGTAAACTGGCTTGTATCTGAAGTAACCGCATGGAAGAAAGGAGAAACAAATGCCTGAGATGAGCACACTTTTCACACCCGAATTTAAGGGTGAGAATCCACCTAATGAGAAAATTCTTAAGCTTGCCCAAAAGATAACTGACCGAATCGGACATAAGGTTACAACAGACGATCCCGAGTACTGGGGACTTCGCTGTGTGCTTACGGATGAGATGGCCGAGGTTGCCCTCACAATGAAAGTCCGTAAACAGTACACTTTTGAGGAGCTTGTAAAGCTTAACAAAATTCCCGAGAATGGGAAGGAAAGATTCCAGGTACTTCTTGACGAGATGGCAAGAGTGGGAATCTTAGAGTATGACTATAACGATCAGTACACAAAGGATGGCCCTATCCCCAACGGAAATCTCATAAAGAGATACTGGGTTCCTTTGTTTGTACCCGGATCCGCAGAATATACCAACATGAATCTTGAGAATCTTGACAAGCACCCTGAGCTTGCAATGTTTTTTGAGAGGATGACGTTTTTACCACTTGAGAAAGTTACTCCTATGGTTCCTCCCGGAGGCGGCGGAATCGGAATGCATGTCATTCCCGTTGAGAAGGCCATCCAGATGGAAGAGGGCACCATGGATATTGAGCATATCTCCTATTGGCTTAAGAGATATGAAGGCCATATCGGAGCATCCATCTGTTCTTGCCGTGTAAGCCGTAAGAAGCTTGATGAGGGCTGCGCCGATGATTTCCAGGATTGGTGTATCGGTGTGGGAGATATGGCTGACTATTGTCGCGAAACCGGCAGAGGCCACGACATCACCTACGAAGAGGCCATGGAAATCTTAAAGAGAGCAGAGGACAACGGCTTTGTTCACCAGATAACAAACATTGATGGAGAGGGCAAGATTTTCGCAATCTGTAACTGTAACGTTAAGATTTGTAATGCCCTTCGTACATCCCAGCTTTTCAATACACCCAACATGTCCGCATCGGCTTACAGAGCCCATGTTGACAAGGACAAATGCGTTGCCTGCGGTAAGTGCGTGGAGTATTGTCCTGCAGGTGCACTTAAACTTGGCCAGAAGCTTTGCACAGCTGACGGCAAGGAAGTTACTTATCCCAAGCAGGAGCTCCCCGATGCTACAAAGTGGGGGCCCGAAAAGTGGGATGAGAATTACAGAGACAACAACAGAATCAACTGCCATACAACAGGTACCTCACCTTGTAAAACCGCCTGTCCCGCCCATATTGCTGTACAGGGATATCTTAAGAAGGCTGCCGAAGGAAAATACACAGAGGCCCTTGCTCTTATTAAGAAAGACAATCCTTTCCCTGCAGTCTGTGGTCGAATCTGTAACAGACGATGCGAGGATGCCTGCACAAGAGGAACCCTTGACAGAGCCGTTGCAATCGATGCTGTTAAGAAGTTTATTGCAGAGAAGGATCTGCATGCAAAAACCAGATATATTCCCGATATCGTAGTAGCCTCCAACAGAGGACGCTGGAAGGAAAAGATTGCGATTATCGGAGCAGGCCCTGCGGGCCTTTCCGCTGCTTTCTATCTTGCTGAGATGGGATACTATCCCACTGTATTTGAGAAGAGCGAGAAGCCCGGCGGAATGCTTCGCTATGGTATTCCTTCATATAAACTTGAGAAGGACGTTATCGATGCCGAAATCGACGTTATGCGCGAGATGGGTGTTGAGATCAAGTGCGGTATCGAAGTGGGCAAGGACGTTACAATCGATGAATTGAGAAGCCAGGGATACAAGGCATTCTATGTTGCCATCGGATGTAATGCCGGACGTCTTCCCGGAGTACCCGGAGAGGATGCTGAAGGAACCACAACCGCTATTGAATTCCTTAAGGTTGCCAACACGGGCGAAAAGAAGATTACCGGCGATACGGTAGTTGTAGGTGGCGGTAATGTTGCTATCGATGCTGCAAGAGTATCCGCAAGAAGCGGATCATCAAAGGTTACCATGTGCTGCCTTGAGTCGAGAGATATAATGCCTGCATCCAAGGAAGAGCAGGTTGAGGCAGAGGAGGATGGCGTAATCCTTAACTGCGGCTGGGGTCCCAAGGAAGTGGTTACCGAGAATGGCAAGGTTACCGGAATCACCTTTAAGAAGTGTCTTTCCGTATTTGACGAGAACAAGAAATTCAATCCCAAGTACGATGAGAACGATTGCATTACAATTCCCTGTGAACATGTAATTTTCGCCATCGGTCAGCAGATTGTATGGAAGGATCTTCTCAAGGGAACTAAGGTTGAATTTGGCAGAGGAAACGGTCCTGTTGCGGATTCTCTCACATATCAGACAGCTGAGCCCGATATCTTTGTGGGCGGTGATGTATATACCGGTCCCAAGTTTGCAATCGATGCGATTGCTGCAGGACATGATGCGGCCGAGTCCCTTCACAGATACGTTCAGCACGGCCATATGACCATCGGACGTAACAGACGTGAGTTTATAGAACTTGACAAGGATAACCTCTATATTCCTTCATATGACACCTCATCAAGGCAGGAGCCCGGAATGGACGAATCCATTCCTCCCAAGTCCTTCAGAGATGCTCATAAGACTCTTACGGAAGAGCAGGTTAAGATTGAGACGGCAAGATGTCTTGGCTGCGGACAGACAATCGTGGATGAGAATAAGTGTATCGGATGCGGAATCTGTACCACCAAGTGTAAATTCGACGCAATCTCACTTAAGAGAGACAAGCCTGAATGCAGTACCATGTACAAGTCAGAGGACAAGATTAAGGCAATCCTTCCTTATGCGATTAAGAGAGGAACCAAAATCTTACTTAACAGGAAGAAAAAATAAAGAATAGAGGAACTTATGCACGAACTGGGAGTTGTTTTTTACATTATCAAAGATGTTAAAGCGGTCGCAGTGGAGAATAAGGTCGAGAAAATTGATTCGGTGACAGTGGAGATCGGTGAGGTCTCCTCTGTCATTCCTTATTATCTGAAGGACTGTTGGGAGTGGGCCGTTCACAAGGAAGAGGGTCCCATTCATGATGCCAAACTTGTGGTGGAGACAATCCCCGCTGTAACTTACTGCGAAAACTGTCATAAAGAATACCCTACCGTCAAGTACGGAAAAGAATGTCCGTACTGCAAAGACAATCGTACGTATCTTTTGACGGGTAATGAGGTAAACATAAAAGAAATTCAAGTTTTTTAATGTTTTTTTACGAAAGACACTTGCAATCTCTGTCCGCGTGTGGTAATATAACAATACAAAGGATGTCCGTTCGACGAAAACACTGGACACCCGGAAAGCGAGGGAGATTATGAATCAGATATATGCAGGTGATATGGTATTCGATTTCGCACAACAGGCAAGATTCAATGATCTGCCTAAGTGGGCAAAGGATGAGCGTTTATATAACTGCGAGACATCAGTAAGACGCCGCCTTCGCAAGAAGAATCAGCGCAAGAAAGCTGTTGTAGGATAATTGATACCAACTATATTTTTCATATTGATACCTTAGAAGAAGCCGATGAGCAATATGCCCATCGGCTTCATTGTTTTTGCCTGCTTTAATTAAGAGATTTTTAAAACTTTACAAGTTGAAAAAAAGCACATTTTGTGGTAGAGTGAGGAAGGATAAACACAATATATTGGAGAAATTTGTCCATATGAAGAGACAGGGATATAAGTTTACCAAGAAGGTTCATCCGAAACGGGCGATAATGGCCACTATTCTTGGGGCAATAAGCCTTATTGCACTGTTTGCGGTTATATATATAAGCTTTTTAAATAATGGAGCAAGTATAGCATCACCGGGCATGACCGGACTATTGATAACACTTTTTTCAATTGTTGGATTTGGTCTTGCGGGAGTTACGTTTTTTGAACCCGAAAGGTATTTGCTTTTTCCTATATTAGGTATTACACTGAATTCGTTGGCCCTGATTGGGATAAGCCTGGTTTTATACGTGGGGACAATATAATTTTTAAGGATTTATTGGATTAATGGAGCAGGACAGACTGATTTTAGACAGAATCAAAGACGCATATGAGCGCATTTCTTTTATAGAAGGCGAGAAGGAAGTCGATGAAACCTATATCGATTACTTTGAGACCGTTGCAAAGTTCCTTACAAAGGTTAAGGAAGCATCTATTTTTATTAATTCCACAACATATGACAAGGCAGACGAGGCAGAGTTAAAGGCGACACTTATGGGCCTTTATGGGCCTGCAATGCCTGATGTTTATGACACAAGTTATCTTAATCCCAAATATGCTACAGAGAAGTTCGGTACCGACATAGGAAGACTTCTCTCTTTTGTGTATGCGGAGCTGATTTCGATTATTCCTTATACCTATGACCACAGGAATGAGGACATTGCAGTAAGGCTTGAGTTATTCCTTGAACTTTACACAGCTTTTATCTGTGCCAAGCAGGAAAATGAGAAGCCGGATTATAACGCATTAAAAGGAATCGTTTATTCCTTTGCTTTTGACTATCAGGATCTTCTTCTTGATGAAATTATCGGACTTAAGTTTGACACCTTCCACAGTGTGGGTGAGAGCATCCTTATGGAGGCCAATCTTAATGAGACGGATTACCTCTACAGATACGGAGAGTATATCAGCGATAATGAGGTGGAGGTATCCAGATTTATTGCTACCTTAACCGAGGAGGAAACCCAGAGAATTGCCGATGTTTACACAGAAGGCTACAGGAAGGGCTTCGAGGTTACAGGCAAGGACATTTCCATTAAGGAATATGTTCAGATTTATTATCCCATAGGTTTTGAGAGGATAATAAGAAAGGCTGTTAACAACTTTAAGGAGATGGGTCTTAATCCTTTGATTTTCAGATGCCCTTCTTCTGTTATCTGCGGAAGAGATCCAGAAAGCCCCGGATTCATTTCCACATGCTACAATAAGCAGTTCTTCTTCGACCATGAGGAGGATGCAGCCATTTGGTATGACAAGGCTTATGTGGCAAGAAGAGTGGAGGCCTATAAGAACGCTTACGAGAAGGTGAAATACCAGGCCAACCATTACGGCGGCCCTGCTGTTATGGAGATATTCGGACAGGTGCCTTTTGCTCCCGAGATTAAAGAGGAGTGCTGCCATTTCTCTGAGGACCAGCAAAGACTTTTGGTGGAATTCAGAACCAAAGCCACACAGATTACTCAGGAATATGTTCCCGGCAACGAGAGAAGCTTTACAATAATTTCCTTCCCCGTTCCCGAGATCGGAGATAAATTCAAAGAGATTTTTGCTGAGACGGTTAAGCTTAATACTTTAGACTATGAGCTTTATCGTGACATGCAGCAGATTATTATAGATACCCTGGACAAGGCAGACCATGTGGAAGTCAAGGGTATGAATGGCAACAGGACAGATCTTACAGTTGCTTTGCATGAACTGAAGAATCCTTCTGAGGAAACAAACTTCGAGAACTGCGTCGCGGATGTTAACATTCCCGTAGGTGAGGTGTTCACCTCACCCAGACTTAAGGGCACAAACGGAGTGCTTCACGTAACAAAGGTATTCCTTGCAGGACTCTTATATAAGAATTTAAGCATCGAGTTAAAGGACGGCATGATAGCGGATTATAACTGCGCCAACTTTGATACCGATGAGAAGAATAAGAAGTACATTAAGGACAATATCCTGGCTCATCACGACACCATTCCTATCGGTGAATTTGCCATCGGTACCAATACCGTGGCATACAAGATGGCTGAGAAATTTGATATTGCCGACAGACTTACCATTTTAATAGCTGAGAAAACCGGTCCTCATTTTGCCATGGGTGATACATGCTACTCCCATGAGGAGGAAGTGGTTTCATATAATCCCGACGGAAAGAGAATCATTGCCAAGTCCAATGAGGTTTCCGAGCAGTATAAGACGGATCCCTCCAAGGCATACTTTGGATGTCACACCGACATAACCATTCCCTACGATGAACTGGGAAGCCTTACTGCGGTGGCTAAGGACGGAACCCGATATGACATCATTAGGGAAGGACGATTCGTCCTTGCGGGTTTGGAAGAACTTAATAAGCCTTTAGAGGCATAATGAAAGAGAGATAATCATATGGCACAGGTTTCTATTGTAATGGGAAGCGACTCGGATATGCCTGTAATGGCCAAGGCTGCACAGGTACTTGAGGAGCTGGGAATAAGCTTTGAAATGAGGATCATATCCGCCCACAGAGAGCCGGATACATTCTTTGAATATGCGAAGACTGCAGAGGAGAGAGGCGTAAAGGTCATCATTGCGGGAGCCGGAATGGCAGCTCATCTGCCAGGCATGTGCGCAGCAATTTTCCCAATGCCTGTAATCGGAATCCCCATGCATACCACATCCTTAGGCGGAAGAGATTCACTTTACTCAATCGTTCAGATGCCTTCGGGAATCCCCGTTGCCACTGTGGCTATAAACGGAGGAGCAAATGCAGGACTTTTGGCCGCCAAAATTCTTTCTGTTTCAGATGCATCTCTTTTGGACAAACTTAAAGCATACAGTGTAAAGCAGAAGGAAGGCGTTGAAGTTAAGGACGCCAAGTTACAGGAACTCGGCTACAAGGATTATCAAACCAAGTAGTTAAAATATATTAAGTAAAGGAAGAATAAATGGATTACAAATCAGCGGGAGTAGATATCGAAGCCGGTTACAAATCGGTAGAACTAATGAAGGAACATGTTAAGAAGACCATGCGCCCTGAAGCTTTGGGCGGTCTTGGTGGTTTCTCGGGAGCTTTCTCCATGAAGAAGATTAAGGAGATGGAGGACCCGGTTCTTCTGTCAGGCACTGACGGAGTAGGAACCAAACTTCAGATTGCGTTCCTTATGGATAAACATGATACCATCGGAATTGACTGCGTAGCCATGTGTGTAAATGACGTGGTTTGCGCCGGAGGAGAGCCTCTGTTTTTCCTTGACTATATAGCATGCGGCAAGAACGAACCTGAGAAGATTGCCGAGATTGTTAAGGGCGTTGCAGACGGATGCGTAATGGCAGGCTCCACATTAATCGGTGGTGAGACTGCGGAGCATCCGGGACTTATGCCCGAGGATGAATACGATGTGGCAGGTTTTGCCGTAGGCGTAGTAGACAGAAAAGACTTGATCACAGGAAATGACATTAAAGCAGGTGATGCTTTGGTGGGAATTGCCTCCTCAGGAGTGCATAGTAATGGATTTTCTCTTGTGAGAAAAGTATTTGAAATGACCAAAGAAAGCCTTAATACATATTATGATGAGCTGGGTATGAAACTTGGAGAGTGCCTCCTTACCCCAACAAAGATTTATGTTAAGGCTCTTAACGAGATTAACAAGGCCGGCGTAAAGATTAAGGGATGCAGCCATATTACAGGCGGCGGATTCTATGAGAATATTCCCAGAATGCTTCCCGAAGGCGCCAAGGCTGTTGTTAAGAAGGACAGCTATCCCATCCCTCCCATCTTCACTCTTATGCAGAAGAAGGGCGGAATCGAAGATAAGATGATGTACAACACTTACAACATGGGCCTTGGAATGGTTCTTGCTGTTGCCAAGGAAGACGTGGCAAAGGTTATTGCCGCAGTGGAGGCAGCAGGCGAGAAGGCATTTGAAGTAGGTTATGTTGAAAGCGGAGACAAAGGAGTAAGCTTATGCTAAAGGTTCTTGCCTGCGTTTCCGGAGGAGGGACAAACCTCCAGGCCATCATAGACGGGATTAAGAATGGCAGTATAAAGGACACCGAAATAATCGGTGTAATCTGTAACAATGCCGGAGCCTATGCTCTTAAGAGAGCAGAGGATAACGGAATCCCGGGATATGTTTTAAGCCCCAAGAACTTCGAATCAAGAGATGAGTTTAATAAAGCATTTCTTGCCAAGGCTAAAGAGATTAATCCGGATTTGATAGTTCTGGCAGGCTTCCTCGTAACAATACCCGAGGAGATGACCAAGGTCTATGAAAACAGAATCATAAATATCCATCCCTCACTGATTCCTTCATTTTGTGGGGTTGGATACTACGGACTTAAGGTACATGAAGCGGCATTGACTAAAGGAGTCAAAGTAACGGGAGCCACTGTTCATTTTGTGGATTCAGGTATGGATACCGGCCGAATCATATATCAGAAAGCTGTTGAAGTTAAGGAAGGCGATACTCCTGAGATTCTTCAAAAGAGAGTAATGGAGCAGGCTGAATGGATTATTCTTCCCAAGGCGATTAATGATATCGCAACGGGATTAATCAAAATAGGATAAGAGGGTAGATAATGAAGGTATTAATCGTAGGCGGAGGCGGCAGAGAACATGCCATCGCCGTAAGCGTAAAAAAGAGTAAGAGAGTCGACAAGATTTACTGTGCACCCGGCAATGCGGGAATAGCAGAGATTGCAGAGTGTGTTCCCATCGGGGCAATGGAGTTTGAGAAACTGACGACTTTTGCCAAGGAGAAAGCGATCGACCTTTGTATCGTGGGAATGGACGATCCCTTGGTTGGCGGATTGGTTGATGAGATGGAGAAGGTCGGAATCAGAACCTTCGGACCAAGAGCCAACGCAGCAATACTTGAGGGAAGCAAAGCTTTTTCCAAAGATTTGATGAAGAAGTATGGTATTCCCACGGCGGCATATGAGACATTCACTTCAGCCGACGATGCAATCAGGTATCTTGAGACTTCGGATTATCCTATAGTTCTTAAGGCAGACGGACTTGCCCTCGGCAAGGGCGTTCTTATCTGTAAGGACAAGGAAGAGGCTATAGCAGGCGTCAAGACCATAATGCTTGACAAACAGTTTGGTGATGCCGGTAATACCCTTGTTATAGAAGAGTTTATGACGGGAAGAGAGGTTTCGGTTCTTTCCTTTGTAGATGGCAAGACCATTAAGACCATGACTTCCGCCCAGGACCATAAGAGAGCCGGAGACGGAGATACGGGTCTTAATACAGGCGGCATGGGAACCTTTTCGCCAAGCCCATTTTACACCAAGGAAGTTGACGAGTTCTGTAAGGCAAACATCTATCAGAAGACTGTCGACGCCATGGCAGCTGAGGGACGAGAGTTTAAGGGAGTTATTTTCTTCGGACTTATGATTACTCCCAAGGGTCCCAGAGTTTTGGAATACAATGCAAGATTCGGCGATCCCGAAGCTCAGGTTGTACTTCCCAGAATGAAGAATGATATCATTGATGTCTGCGAGGCATGTATTGACGGCAGACTTGATGAGATAAATCTTGAATTTGAAGATAATGCGGCAGTGTGTGTTGTCCTTGCTTCGAAAGGCTACCCCGTTTCTTATGAGAAGGGCTTCCCAATTAAGGGCTTCGAGAAGTTCAAGGCTGAGGAAGGCTACTATTGCTTCCACGCAGGAACCAAGAAGACCGAGGCGGGCATCGTGACAAACGGAGGAAGAGTTCTCGGAGTTACAGCCAAGGGCGCAACCCTTAAAGAAGCCAGAGCCAATGCATACAAAGCTACTGAGTGGATAGAGTTTGATAATAAGTATATGAGACACGACATCGGAAAAGCCATTGATGAAGCATGAATGGGAGGAGAAAGATGAGAACGATAAGATTTAACAAAGCGTTCAAAGCACTGGCTGCTTTCGTTTTGGCAGCAGCGTTATTCGTTGGAGATACGTTATGTGCTTTGGCAGCCACAAACGTAACAATTAAGGAGGCCAGTGTAAGAGTAAGACAGTCTGCAAGTACAGACTCAACTCAGCTTGGCTCAGTTAAGCAGGGTACATCCTATGACGTACTGGAGACAGTAAGCGACTCATCGGGAGCAGCCTGGTACAAGATCAAATACGACGGAACCAATGTCGGATACATCAGAGCCGACATGGCTGTTGACTCCGCCTCGGACGAGGCAACCAAGTTAAAGAACGGTGCGGCGGCAGCTACACCCACACCTACACCTACACCCACAGCTACGGCAACACCTACACCCGCGCCCACACAGGCAGCTCCCGCAGCTCCCACAGTGGACACAAATGTACAGGTAGCTGTATCAACACAGGTTACGGATGTTAACCCCGTTTCTGCGACTGTAAACAACAACACAGTAAATGTAAGAGGCGAGGCGGGAGCAGACTCCGGCAAGGTAACAACCGTTAACAAGAATACTGCAGTTACCATCGTGGGTCAGGCTCAGGGAAACGACGGCAAGATTTGGTATCTTACAAACTTCACATATGACAACAAGGACGTTAAGGGATTCATCAGAAGCGACTTCTTATCAGTTTCGGGTGAAATCACAGAAGTAGCTCCCGAGGTAGTTGAGGAAGAGCCTGTAGTTGAAGAAGAACCTGTAGAACCTGAACCCGTTGTTCCTCAGGATTATGAGCTTAAGTATGAGACAGACGAAGAGGGCAACAACGTATGGTACCTCTATGACAATACAGACGGAACAAGAAGAAGCAAGCTTTCTACAATATTAGAGTCTGCAGAAGCTTATATGACCCAGAAGGATAACGGAAGCTTAAGCGGCAAGGCAAAGATTGTTATCATTATCATGGCTATCTTCCTTGTTTTGATGGCATTGGCAATTACTCTTCTCATCTTCAAGATCAGAGACATGGAATATGATGATGACGAAGATTATGATTCATACGGCAGAGACCGTGACAGAGAACCCAGAACAGTAAGACCCGCAGGCGCAAGACCCGTAGGGGCAAGACCTGAGGGAAGACCCGCAGGCCAGAGACCTGTAGGAGCAAGACCCGAGGGAAGACCTGTAGGCCAGAGACCTGTAGGGGCAAGACCCGAAGGAGCAAGACCTGAGGGAAGACCTGTAGGCCAGAGACCTGTAGGGGCAAGACCCGAGGGAGCAAGACCCGAAGGAAGACCTGTAGGCCAGAGACCTGAGGGAGCAAGACCTGAAGGAAGACCTGTGAGACCTGAAGGAGCAAGACCTGAGGGAAGACCTGTAGGGGCAAGACCCGAAGGAGCAAGACCCGAGGGAAGATCTGTGAGACCTGAAGGAGCACGTCCCGAAGGAAGACCTGTAGACAGACGCCCTTCAGACAGCATGATTAATGCTGAGAACCCCAAGGCACCCAAAGACGGTGACTGGAAGCCCAAGAATCTTGCTGAGAACGACGATTTCGAGTTCGAGTTCCTTAACAAGTGGGATGAGGATGATAAATAAGGTTTAGGCTTGACAGTTGAACGATTTCAAAGCCGCAGCTCGATTGGAGCTGCGGCTTTTTTGTGGGATTGGCCACCTTTCTCGGAAGCTTTTTGTACCTAAAACTTGCTTCAGAGTAGCGTGCTGGGTACAGACTCCGCCTTACCGGCCACCTTTCTCGGAAGCTTTTTGTACCTAAAACTTGCTTCAGAGTAGCGTGCTGGGTACAGACTCCGCCTTACCGGCCACCTTTCTCCGCAAGTTTCAGTACCTAAATCAAGCTTCCGGCTCCGCGCTGGGTACAAAACTCGCAAATTTTACAACTCGCGCTTCAATATGGTAAACTGACAAAGAATAGACAGCCCCGAGGAGGGGTGAGAGGAGAGTATAGAAATGAATAATAAGAAGTGTGTAACCCTTTACAACCTCATTTTCCCGGTGTGGATTCTTTTATGGTTTCCAAGCTGGCTCTGGCTTATTATTATTCCGGCCAATTACATCATTGACAGATTGATATTTACGATTCTTGGCAAGCATTATAAGCCTGAACTCACAAAGGACTTCTACAGGAACAATACCTGGAAGCTTTTCTTAAGGGGCTTTGGAGCTGACTTTATCGGAATGCTTTTCTTGCTTGTCCCGACTATTATTCTTGGTAATATATTTGACTCAGGAAGTCCGGTTCGTGCATTTACCCACGACCTGCAGTACGATTTGTACAATAATCCACTGGCAGTTATCTATACATTAATAGCAGTGGCTTTGGCAGGGCTTTTGATATTCTTGTTTGACAGAAGGGCCCTCAGAAAGATGGGCGTATTTACGGAAGAGCAGGCAAAGAAGATTGCTCTTTATATGGCAATATTCACGGCGCCTTATCTGTATTTATTGCCACCTAGTTTGTTTTACTAAGGGGGGCAAGGGGAGTATATGTATAGTACAGTTTTTTATTCCAGACTTTTTGTGTTTCTGCTTATAAGATTTGTGCTGGCTTTTATCCCTATGTATATAGCAGGAAAGAAATACTATAGCAAGGGGTGGTTTTGGCTTTATGGAGTTTTCGGATTGATTCCTGCCATACTGCATGCGGTATTCCTTCCCGATGCTTCGTATTCCACATCGAGGAAGGCATCAAACAAAGCAATTGTTTCTTCGGTTGCCTTGACTCTTTATTTGTCCGGATCAATAGGGTATTCTGTTTACGATTACATTCTAAATCGTGCAGGCTTTTTAAAAGCTCTGAAGATAGGCTCAGTCGCACTGATCATTATAGAAATACTTGTGTGTGTGCTTACGCTTGTTGATGTATTAAAGTGCCGAATTACGAAAACTTTTGTATGTGCACTTTTTGCAAATGCTTTCTATGGAATTGCTAATCCGTTGCTTTTATGGTTAAGTTTAAATATTTGGGCTAAGAGACCTGAAGGAAGTGTGATGAGCAGGCCCTATTGGAATCCAGCAGGCTTTATTTCGTTTGTTGTTATGGGGATATTTGCCCAAAGAATCATGAGAGGAAAAGAAAAACCGGGGAAAGCGATGAGCTGCTTTCTGCCGGTAATAATAGCAGTTGTAACAACCATAGTTTATATTTTCACGAATCCTTATGTTCAAAGGATGCCCTTGCCCACGGTAGAAATCATACTGAAGGTATCGATTAGAACGGCGCTGTTTGGATTATATATGTACTTTAACGAAAAAAAAGATGTGTTATAAACCCGGTATTTTCAAAGTCTCCGAGATTGCTCGGAGACTTTTTTAATGTTTTTCATTAAAAAGTTGTTGACAAACATTATTTGACCTGTTATAGTTGATTTATCGATAAACATTAAATATTTAATGCAAGAGCTCAAAGAACTAATATTAAACGCTAAAACAATACGACATTAAGTAACAAACAAGAACACAAAGAAAACCAAAACACAAAAGAGATAATTCACATTGGAGGAAAGAATAATGAATGAACAGAACATGAAGCTTGTAGCAGTTAAGAAGCGTTGTAACACAGCAGCAAAGATCGTTGGGGTAATCCAGGTATTCACAATCGTATGTGCGGCTATTGCACTGATAGCAGGAATTATGCTTTTCGTTAAAGGCGGTTCAATTAATCCTTATTTACAGCAAGGAGTTGCCGAAGGGAAGCTGACCACTCGTAACACAATTGAATATAATGGTCTTTTCCATTTCTTCGCAGACTTGGATGAGAAGTTTGAGGAAGGCAACTATGCCGGCCCTATGGCTGTATCTTGCCTTGCAGCAGGCCTGGCTTGCGTTTTGGTAGCAGTTATTGTCACCTTTATCAAGAAAATCTTTGTTGTGGTAAGAGAGGAGAACTCGCCTTTTTCTAAAAAAGCCATGAAGCAGATTAAGACCGGCTTTATTGTAATGACCATAGCAGCTCTCCTTACCATGTCACTTGGAGTTGCAATTGTAACCGGATTCATCCTCTTCTGCATCTACGCTATCTTTGAGTATGGTGCTGCACTTCAGAATGAAATTGATGAAACACTGTAAGAGGAGGAAGGAGCATGAGTAAGATAGTGTTAAGATTAGACCGCGTAATGGCGGACAGAAAGATGAGTTTAAATGAATTATCGGAAAAGGTTGGAGTTTCCAACGTTAACCTTTCCAAGATCAAAACAGGCAAAATCAGTGCCATCCGCTTTTCTACTTTGGAGGCGATTTGTGAGGCACTTGGCTGCCAGCCCGGAGACATACTTGAGTATGATCCAAACGCCGTAGGAAGCGACGAAGAATAGAAAAAGGAGCTGCGTTACCGGAAGGTCCGGAACGCAGCTTTTTTATTTGACATACCACTGCGCTTGTTATACTATGAATATAACAGTTTCACCGGTAGAAAGAGAGGGTGAATTATGTATATAGAAATTGATTTTAACAGCGATGAAGCCCTTTACATGCAGCTTCGAAACCAGATTATAATGGGAATAGCCACAGAGCAGTTCAGGGAGGGGGATTCCCTTCCAAGTGTACGTGCTTTGGCCGACATGATTGGAATTAACATGCATACGGTTAATAAAGCCTATGCGGTTCTTCGTGATGAAGGATTCGTCAAGGTTGACAGGAGACGCGGTGCCGTAATTGCCATTGATGAGGACAAGCTTCAGGCTTTAAGCGACATGCAGGATGCCCTTCAGGTGCTTCTGACAAGGGGCCTGGTTAAGAACATTACCAGAGAAGAGGTCCATGCTTTGGTGGACCAGTTCTACGACAAATATACAAAATAAGAGAAAGGATATTATATGCAGGAGAGATTTACAGATAAAGCATCCAGAGCCCTTTCCATGGCGGCAACCTATGCCAAGAAGTCAGGTCAGGGTTATATAGGAACAGAGCATATTCTGATTGGCCTTCTTAAGGAAGAGACAGGCGTTGCCTCAATGATCCTCACATCAAACGGAGTAACGCTTGAGAAGGTTACAGAGCTCATAGAGAATCAGGTCGCCATGGACGGAGCAGTGGCGCTTTTAGACAGAGAGGGCTATTCCCCAAGAGCCGGCAAGATTCTTGAGATGTCTCATGAGGTTGCCAGAAGCTTTGGCGCCACAGAAACCGGAACAGAGCACATTCTCTTAGCGATGCTTAAGGAGAATGAAAGCATAGCCTCCAGAATTCTTATTACCCTCAACGCACCTATTCAGAAGATGTACATGGAGTTAATAAGAAGCGTGGGCGGAGACTTGGAGGCCCACAAGGGGGATCTTGCCAAGAACCGTAATGGAGGTAAAAAGAAAGTATCTACTCTTTCACAGTACAGTCGAGATCTGACCAAACTTGCGGCTGAGGGAAAACTTGACCCTGTGGTTGGAAGAGAGAGCGAGATTTCCAGAGTAATTCAGATTATTTCAAGACGAACCAAGAACAATCCCTGCCTTATCGGTGAACCCGGTGTAGGTAAGACCGCCGTTGTTGAAGGCCTTGCAAGACGAATCGTGGCAGGAGACGTTCCTCCCACAGTTCAGGGCAAGAGACTTCTCACCCTGGATCTTTCAGGAATGGTTGCGGGAAGTAAATACAGAGGTGAATTTGAGGAGAGAATCAAGAAGGTTATTGCGGAGGTTATCGAATCCGGCGATGTAATTCTTTTCCTTGATGAGCTTCATACTCTTATAGGTGCCGGCGGAGCCGAGGGTGCCATTGACGCATCCAATATTCTTAAGCCTTCATTGGCAAGAGGTGAGATTCAGCTTATCGGTGCCACCACCATTACAGAGTACAGAAAATATGTAGAGAAAGATAAGGCACTGGAGCGTCGTTTCCAGCCTGTTAATGTTGAGGAACCCACACCTGAGGAGGCTATCAGAATCCTTAAGGGTGTTGCTCCCAAATATGCCGAGCACCACGGTGTAGAGATAACCGATTCTGCCATAGAAGCAGCCGTAAGACTGTCTGCCAGATATATCAACGACAGGAACCTTCCCGACAAGGCCATCGACCTTATTGATGAGGCCTGCTCTGCAGCAAGAATTAAGACTATGAATGTTCCTTCAAACATTAAAGAAATCAATGAGGAGATTCAGAACTGTGACGCCAAGATTGCATCCGCCATCAGAATGGAGGCTTTTGAAGTTGCAGGTCAGATCAAGAAGGAACAGGATGAACTCTGGGAGAAGCTTGAAAGAGCCAAGAGAAACTACGACAGAAAGAAAGCCAGAGAGTCTTATTCTATAGATGAAAACGACATTGCCGAAGTTGTGGCAATGTGGACTAAGATTCCCGTTAAGAAGCTTGCCCAGAAGGAGAGCGAGAAACTCCTTAAGCTGGAGAGCATTCTTCATAAGAGAGTCATCGGCCAGGAGGAGGCTGTTGTGTCCCTTGCCAAGGCCATGAGACGAGGAAGAGTAGGCCTTAAGGATCCTAACAGACCCATCGGTTCCTTCCTTTTCTTAGGTCCTACCGGTGTGGGCAAAACCGAATTATCTAAAGCCCTTGCTGAGGCCATGTTTGGCTCCGAGGATTCCATGATAAGAGTTGATATGTCGGAGTATATGGAAGGTCACTCCGTAGCCAAGATGATTGGTTCACCTCCGGGATATGTGGGATTCGATGAAGGCGGTCAGTTGGCTGAGAAGATCAGACAGAATCCTTATTCCGTAGTTCTTTTTGATGAGATAGAGAAGGCCCATCCTGATGTATTTAACGTACTCCTTCAGATACTTGATGATGGACACGTGACCGACTCAAAGGGACGTAAGGTAAGCTTCAAGAACAGCATTATCATAATGACATCAAATGCCGGAGCTCAGAGAATTGTTGAGCCCAAGAACTTAGGATTTGCATCCGAAACCACTGAGGAACAGGACCATGAGAGAATGAAGGGTGCTGTTATGGAAGAGGTTAAGAAGATGTTCAAGCCCGAGTTCATCAACAGAATTGATGACATTATGGTGTTCCATGTTCTTAACAAGGATAACATGAAGCAGATTACCACCCTTCTTTGTGATAATCTTTCCAAGAGATGTAAGGAACAGCTTAACATCAACCTTAAGGTTTCTTCTGCCCTGAAAGATCATCTGGTAAGCAAGTATTCGGATGCCAAGATGGGCGCAAGACCATTAAAGAGAGCGGTTCAGTCAGTAATCGAGGATGCCCTCTCGGAGGAGATCCTTTATAAGAGAGTTCAACCTCTTGATACCGTGACTGCCGGATTTAAGGACGGGAAAGTCACCTTTACTGTTAAGAAGTAACCGGGAATGTGAGAGTTTATGATGAGTAAAATAGATGAAGCCAGGGAAGAGTTTTCTAAAGATTTGTATGCTACAAAACTCTCCGGAATTAAGATTGATGAGATAGATGAGGATTTTGCCAGGTGCAGTATGGACCTGACGCCGGATCATCTGAACGCATATGGCGGCGTTATGGGTGGAGCAATATATACTCTGGCAGATTTTGCTTTTGCAGTGGCTTCAAACTTTGGTAAGGAGGTGGCCAGTGTAAGTGCAGATGGTCATGCCAGCTTCCTTAACCCTGCCAGGGGGAAGACTCTTACTGCCGAGGCAAAGCTCCTTAAGGACGGTAAAAGAAATTGCTTCTACCAGGTTGATGTAAGGGATGAACTTGGAACATATATAGCTGTTGTCAGCTTTACCGGAGCTCATGTGCCGAAGAAGATAAAAGAATAGCGAATCCGAAAGCACCTGCAGAAATGCAGGTGCTTTTTTATGCTCAATGAAATTATATAAACAGGAATTAATTTATGAAGAAGACGCCGCAAACGGCGTAAAATGGGTAAATTGCATAATATGCAATTTTTGAAAAAACAAATTTGCATAATATGCAATTAAAATATGCCCAATTTGCACAACGTGCAATTGACTTTTTTATAGTGGCTACAATATTTTTGAAGTATCATAGAGTTAATTTGAGCAGGCTAATGATGGGACTGCAGATAAGAGAAAAGGATATGCAAATACAATATTCAACTATCTTTCAAATTATTAAAAAGACAAGTCTTTACCTGTTTTTCGGTATTGCTATAACTGCTTTGAACGCATGTGCCGAAGCTAAATCACAGCCAGAATCGTACATTTTGAGACGAGTCGTGAAAAATGTATCGGAAGAAGGTCGGAGACATGGAACAGAAGCAGCGATTCCCATTATAGAGGCAATTGCACAGCAAAAGGCGGAAATCGAGTTCAACATGATTAATGTGGAGATGCCATTGGAACCTTTGGACGATAGACTATTAATAACGCCTATTTCCGAAAATATTCCACATAGTATCATTGATGTTTTCGAAAAAGATGCGATATTTAAAGACGCATATTTTGATATTGATATCAGACTATCAGAATATAATTTATGCACCAATTGCCAAGATATAAGTGGGTGGGAAAAATACGAGCATGCCAATGTTTATTGGAGTAAGTATACTGTTATCGATTTAGACCGAGATGGGACTAATGAACTTGTTTACCTTGTGGACTTGGAAACAGGAGGTGGACAATATGTAATTTTCCATGATATAGATGGAACTGCTTATTCATTCCGAATCCCATTCCGTTCCATGGTTATATTACGAACAGATGGAACTGCTGAATCAACCGATGGCGCGGCTGACGGAAAATGGTATAAGATAACAGGATTTGAAAAAAATGGATTCTCAACCGAAATAATTGGGATGATGAGCAGCAGTAGTGCAAAAAGCGGAGAAGATGTGCACGAAAAGAGTTATTACGTTGGAACCGAGGAGGTTACGGAGGAATATTTTTTTGACACATTCATTCCGGAAATGGAGGCAATGGAATCTGTAAAATGGATTGAACCATAAGGTCGTAGGCGCCTGCAGAAATGCAGGTGCCTTTTTGTTGGAAGTGGGCTTGACAATATATCATTTTGATATATAATGTATCAAAATGATATATTTTAAGGAGCTTTATTTTTATGAGACAAAAAATTAGAAGAACAATAATACTGATTTCCTTTTTACTATTCCCCATTACAATTTATTATTTTTCTCCGGCTTTGATTATCCAAGGGGCAGCGGAACACATCATTAACGGAAGCTTTATCGTTTTTGTGCTGATGTTTGTGCTTTCCATGTTTCTTGGCCGTGTGTGGTGCGGGTACCTTTGCCCTGCGGGAGGATTGCAGGAATGCGTCGGAAGATGCAATGACAAACCTGCGAAACAGGGTTGGAGAGACAACATCAAATATGTTATTTGGATTATCTGGATCGGAATAATAGTCACCGCATTTATAATGGGAAAGAACGAAGTCACCATTGATCCCTTTTTCCAAACGGAGCACGGCATTTCCATTTCAGAGATATACGGTTACGTGATATACTATGGGGTGATACTGATACTTGTGGCACCTTCTTTAATTCACGGGAAAAGAGCAACTTGCCACTATATCTGCTGGATGGCACCTTTCATGGTAATCGGAAGTAAAGTAGGCCGGTTCCTTCATCTTCCGCAGCTTCATGTTGAGGCTGACAGAAGCGCGTGCGTTTCCTGTGGACGATGCAGTAAGGTTTGTCCCATGGGACTTGATGTTAAAGAAATGGTTTCTGAGGGCAAAAACTCCAAGTGCTCAGAATGCATCCAGTGTGGGGCATGCATTGATGAATGCCCTAAGAAAGTTCTTAAATACAAAATGGTTTGGAGACGTTAAATGGCGAAAGACAGAAAGATAGACATGGTAATCCTTGGGCTTCTTGCCCACGAGGATTTGACCGGATATGACATAAAGAAGCGAATTGATGGCGCCATAAGCCTTTTCTGGAAGGGCAGTTTCGGAAGCATTTATCCTGCTCTTAGTAGCATGGAGAAGGAAGGCCTGGTGGAAAAGAAGGCCGATGCCACAGGGAAGAGAGAACGTATTTTTTACCATGTAACGGATAAAGGTATAGATTGCCTTAAGGCCTGGCTTGAAGATGAGAAAGCCACAAATGACCTTAAGTATGAGACGCTTCTGAAACTGCACTTTGGTGGTTCAGTTGACAGGGCTACTTCTCTTAAGAATGTTGAGGCATTTGAGAAAGAAATTGCGGAGAAGCTTTCGCTTTTGCAATTGTATAAGAAGAATCTTGAACCGGACCTTGATAACGAGGATCATTTACATTACTACTTAACGGTCTCTTTTGGGATTACAACTTACGAAGCATATTTGAAGTGGTGTGAGGAAGCAAAGAAACTTTTGTCAAAGTAACAATCCATACAAACTGGAATCCTGTCTGCAAAAAGAAAAACGTTCAGAATACCAGATTTTTCGATGAAGCTCTTGGTTTATAAAACTTTAATAATTCAAGTCATTGAAACTGCTCAGCATTACTGATATAGTGATGGTGAGCAGTTTATTTCTGTATATCTAAGATAATCTGGCAATTCTTATTTCTTTGAAATTTCCTGCTTAATTCCAACTAATGTATTGAGCGGGAGATATGAGAAAACAGTCATAGTGTATTTCCCGCGGAAGGAGGTATAACTATGACAGAAGAAAACATTAATGCTAAATACAAAGACCGCTTATTCACTATCCTATTTGGTCGAAGCGAAAACAAGGCGTGGGCATTGGAATTATACAATGCGATGAATGGTTCACATTACGATAACCTAGACGATATTGAGGTTACAACCATGGAAGATGCCTTGTACATGGGGATGAAGAATGATGCTTCATATATTCTGAATGAATATATGAACATCTATGAGCAACAGAGTACCTTTAATCCCAATATGCCGATTAGGCAGCTTATGTATGCCGGAAAACTGTATGATAAATACATTAATGCTCATGACTTAAACATTTATGGAAGTAAGGTGCTGCATCTTCCGATTCCTAAGTTAGTAGTTTTTTACAATGGAACCGATAAGGATGTGGAGGAAGAAAGAATACTTTACCTTTCGAATGCTTTCAAAGATGGAGACAAAAAGGGCGAAGCGGATATAACCGCTAGAGTCAGGATGCTTAATATAAATGCCGGGTACAACGGGAAACTTCTTGAGGCATGCAAGCCCCTGGGTGAGTACTCTTGGCTGATAGATAGAATTAGGTATTATAAAAAAGAACATAAGCTGGAAATAGAAGAGGCCGTAGACAGAGCTATTGATGAGATGCCTGAGAACAGTGTGATTTTACCATTTCTTATTGGGCATAGAGCGGAGGTAAAGATGAGTTGTTTAACAGAATATGATGAGGCTAAAACAATGGCATACTTACGAAGAGAAGCTCTTGAAGAAGGCCATGAAAATGGTCTAAGAGAAGGATTGATTGCAAAAAGCAAGGAAATAATCCTTAAAAAGGTGAAAAAGGGAATGTCCTTAGAAGCCATAGCCTCTGACATGGAAGAAAATGTTGAGGATATAAAAGAACTATACGATGAGGTTTGCGCAGAATTAGGTAAGCAGGCATAATCAGATTGAACCTGCCCGTGACGAAAGTCGCGGGCTTTTCTTTATATATGGACAAAATCTCCATAATTTGTTAGAATAGGGGACGTTGTAGAGACATTAATTTTACAGGAGATGAATATAAATGACACAGTCAAGAACTCACAACTGTAACGAACTTCGTATCGGTAATGTGGGAGAAACAGTAACACTTGTAGGTTGGCTTGAGAATATCCGTAAGGTGTCAAAGAACCTTGGATTCCTTATTTTGAGGGATTTCTACGGCACAACTCAGATTGTCGTTGAGACGGAAGAGATGATGAATGTGGTTGATGACGTTAACAAAGAGTCAACCATTTCAGTAACAGGTGTGGTCAGAGAGCGTTCAAACAAGAACCCTCAGATTGCTACAGGTGACATAGAGGTAACACCCAACGAGATTAAGGTGCTCGGTAAGTGTACTTATAATGAGCTTCCCTTTGAGATTAACAGATCAAAGGAAGCAGATGAGAACACAAGACTTAAATACAGATTCCTTGACCTCAGAAACCCTGAGGTTAAGAGCAAAATCGTTCTTAGAAGCCAGGTTGTTGCTGAACTTAGACGTTTGATGACAGAGGAAGGTTTCCTTGAGATTACAACACCTATCCTTACAGCTTCTTCACCTGAGGGCGCAAGAGACTATATTGTCCCTTCACGTAAGTTCCCCGGAAAGTTCTATGCACTTCCCCAGGCACCTCAGCAGTTTAAGCAGCTTCTTATGACATCAGGCTTCGACAGATACTTCCAGGTTGCACCCTGCTTCAGAGACGAGGATGCAAGAGGCGACAGAACCCCCGGTGAGTTCTATCAGCTTGATATGGAAATGGCTTTCGCAACTCAGGACGACGTTCTCGGAGTTCTTGAGAAGGTTCTTGTTCCCGTATTCGAGAAGTTTGGTACATATAAGAGAGTTACACCTGCACCCTTCAAGCGTATTCCTTATCGTGAGGCAATGGAGAAGTACGGCACAGATAAGCCTGACCTTCGTATTGACTTTGCTTTACAGGATGCTACAGATGTTCTTTCAGATATCGGATTCGATCCCTTCAACGGACAGAATATTGAAGTTTGTGTAGTAAGTGACTTTACTGCAACAAGAAAGCAGATTGATGCTCTTATTGCAGACGTTGAGGTTCAGACAGCTCAGAAGACTTACTGGTTCAGAATGGATGAGCAGGGCGAAATCGTTGGAGGCATCTCCAAGTTCGTTGCTCCCGTTAAGGATAAAGTTGTTAGCGCTCTTGGCTTAAAGCCCGGCTACTTCGTTGGTATCGCAGCGGGCAACAAGGCAACAGCCCTTAAGACAGCCGGCGTTATGCGTTCTAAACTTGGTATCCTTTGTCCTGATCACATGGACAAAGAGCAGTACCAGATGTGCTGGATTGTTGACTTTCCCATGTATGAAATCGGCGAGGAGTCAGGCAAGTTAGAGTTCTGCCACAATCCTTTCTCAATGCCTAACGGTGGTATGGATGTACTCCTCAAGGCTGAAAAAGGAGAGATTGATCCTCTTACAATCAGCGCATTCCAGTATGACCTTGTAATCAACGGATATGAGTCAGCATCAGGCGCAGTCAGAAACCACGATCCCGAAATTATGGTTAAGGCCTTCAACCTTGTGGGCCTTGGTGAGAACGAAGTTAAGGCTAAGTTCCCTGCAATGTACAATGCGTTCTGCTATGGCGCACCGCCTCACGCAGGAGCTGCTCCCGGAGTAGACCGTATGATTATGCTTCTTACAGGCGAAGAGTCCATAAGAGAGGTTATCTGCTTCCCTATGAACAAGTCTGCGGCAGACGTTATGATGGGTGCCCCTTCAGACGTGGATCAGAAGCAGCTTGACGATGTTCATATCGCTATAAAGCTTCCGGAGAAAAAGGAAGAAAACTAAACAGTCTTCCGGAAGGTGGAGGGAGTCATGCCGTATTCGGCCTTGAACCACTCCGAGAAATGAGCCTGACTTGAAAAGGAGAGGGTGTAGGCAATTTCCTTGGGACGCATTCCGTCACCGAGAAGTCTTGCTGCCTCCTTAAGTTTTTCATTGATGATATATCGATGGGGAGTTATTCCCATTTCATTTCCGAATAATACACAGAAGTAGTCCCTTGAAAGACCTGCCTCTTCGGCAAGGCTTTCGAGGGATATTTTTTCGTGTAAATGTATATGAATATAATGGAGTGCCCGCTTTACTCCGGGTGAAACCTGCAGAACCGACTTTGAGCGGTTAACCAGACTTACAAGCTCGTTTGCACGGCTTCTGAGAAAGTCGATACACCTGTCGGGGTCATCAAAGGAGTCGATGGTCCTGATGTATGAGTCGCTCAGATTGTAGGCGTCCGTTTCATCCAGGCCTCCGAGAATGGCGTAATGGATGGCGTTTGCAATGACGGTAACACACCAGTATTTGGTCTGCATAAGGACCTTTTCCGATAGCTCACCGGCCAGAATGATGCCGGAGAGGGTTTCTTCCGCCAGGGCGTTAACTCCATCAATATCTCCGTTTTTTACGGCGTTACATAATCTTAATTCCACGTCAAAGGACTGATGAGTAATGCCGGATTCACGCTCGCCATACAGCGTTTTGTCGGGGCTTTCACCGGAGGGTATAGGGGTTAAACTGTACTTTGACTTTTTTTTCATAAAATAATTATACCAAATTTTATGATATAAATCTAAATAATCTGGTATAAACATAAGAGGATTGATAACATAATAATAGTAAATAAATACTATGGAGGGTATATATGAGCAACGGTATCAGCAAAAGAACAAAATGGTCATACTGCGTTGGGGCTACGGGACGTGATGCTGCATATGTACTGGTGAGTATGTTTATTCTCACGTACATACAGTACACAATGAAGCTCACCATTCCACAGTTTTCGGTAATCTCGGCGGCAATGGTCATATGTATGATATGGGATGCGGTGAATGACCTTATGATGAGTACCATAATCGAGAACTCACATCTTAAAGGGGGAAAGTACCGGCCCTTTATAATAGTCGGAGCCCTTTTGAATGCGGCAGTTCTGGTGGCAATGTTTACAATACGGCCCACCGGGTGGGGATTTGTCATTTTCTTCTGTATTATCTATCTGTTGTGGGGAATGACTTACACCGTAAACGATATTGCTTACTGGGGAATGCTGCCGAGCCTTTCAAGCGATCCGAAGGAGAGGGATTCTCTGGTTACTTTAATGGGCATTTTTGTGTGCATAGGCCAGTTTTCAGTGGCGGGCATTGTACCTATAGTGATCGCGGGAAATGCAGTCAATGCATTCAGAGTGATCGCACTTATCGTAGCCCTGGGATTTATTGCTTTCCAGACGCTTACATATTTCGGAGTGACGGAGAATCCAAGGGAAGAGACGGGAGATAAGGTCACCCTGAAGGGAATGGCAGGAATACTTGCCAGGAACGATCAGCTTATCCATATAGGAATCGCATATATCCTGTTTTGTGTGGGTCAACAGCTTTTGCTGCTTCTGGCGGTCAATTTCTTTTACTTTGAATTCGGATATTCCGGCGCCGGGGATCTCATAACGATCTTTACGGTCATGTATGGACTGGGTACCCTGGCTGCACAGTTTATCTATCCCATCCTCTCATCCAAAATAAGCAGGATGAAGATCCTTACAATCTGCATAATATGTCTGGTGGCAGGATATCTTCTGCTTCTGTCATTCGGTTATGTACTGCCGATGAATGTGGTGGTGCTTAATATAACAGGTTTTGTCATCTTCCTCTGCCAGGGCTTATATAACCTTGCGCTAATAGTAATGGTCAACAACACCATAGAGTACGACGAGGCCCGCTTTGGGGAGAGACATGACAGCATCATTTCCGCCATCAGATCCTTTGCTTCCAAACTTTCCAATGCCCTTAATCAGGGGGCGGCTTCACTGATCCTGATCGTCAGCGGAATATATGCGGTCAGCCAGAGCATAAGTGCCCTTGAGGTGGAGATAGGAAACGGAAGCCTCGACAGCGAAACAGCCCTTGCGATGGCGGACGGATATATAAGACAGGTCCTTCCGGGTCAGACCTTCATGTTAAGAATGGGAATGGTCTTTGTTCCGCTTTTGGCCATGATCGCCGCCTTTATAATCATCAAGGCTAAATATAGAATAGATGAAGCTGAGTATGAGAGACTCGTTTCAGAGATAGAGAAAAGGAAAAAATAATGGGAGAAAACAGAAAGAAAGCAGAGTCCCTTGTGGCTCAGATGACATTGGAGGAGAAGGCAGGATTATGCTCCGGCTCTGACATGTGGCACACCAAGAGCGTAGAAAGACTTGGAATCCGGAGCATAATGGTCTCGGACGGCCCTCACGGACTGCGTAAGCAGGAGGACAGTCAGGATAACCTGGGAATCGGAGACAGTGTTCCTGCCACATGTTTTCCCACAGCAAGTCTTTTGGCATGCAGCTTTGACCCTTCCTTGGCGGGAAAGGTCGGAAGTGCCATAGCTGATGAGGCCAAGGCCCAGCAGGTTTCGGTTCTTTTGGGGCCGGGAATAAACATAAAAAGAAGCCCCCTCTGCGGAAGAAACTTTGAGTATTTCAGCGAGGACCCTATAGTGGCAGGCAAAATGGGAGCCGGATATATTAAAGGAGTCCAGAGCAAGGGTGTAGGTACTTCCCTTAAGCATTTTGCGGTTAACAATCAGGAACGTCGACGCATGAGCATCAGTGCCACGGTTGATAAAAGAACACTTCACGAGATATACCTTAAGGGATTCGAAATTGCGGTGAAGGAAGCCAATCCCCGCACTGTTATGTGTTCCTATAATAAGATAAACGGTGTCTACTCCAGTGAGAACAAGGAGCTCTTAACCAATATCCTGAGGGAAAAATGGGGATATGATGGTCTGGTGGTTTCCGACTGGGGCGCTGTTCATGACAGACCCATGGGTGTTGATGCGGGACTTGACCTGGAGATGCCCGGAAGCATGGGAGTAAACGACAGAAAGATAATAAAGGCCGTAAATGAGGGAAAGCTTTCCGAAGAAGCCCTTGATAAAGCAGCAGCTAATGTTGTGGAACTGATCCTTGACTCCTGGGGACAGATCGACAGAAACGCATCCTTTGACAAGGATGACAATCACACCATGGCGGTTCGCGCCGCGGAAGAGTCAATGGTTCTTTTAAAGAATGAAGATGGTCTGCTTCCTCTCGGAAAAGAGAAGGTAGGAATCATAGGAGCTTTTGCCGAGAAACCAAGATTTCAGGGCGCCGGCAGCTCCAAGGTTAATGCCATCAGAGTTGATACTCCGATCAAGGCGCTTGAGAAGCTGGGGGTATTTTACGAGTATGCCGGAGGATTTGAACTTGACGGCAAAAAAGACCTCACCTTGGAGGCTTTGGAAGTTGCTAAGAACTGTGAGAAAGTGGTTATTTTTGCGGGACTTCCTGAAAGATGCGAGTCGGAGGGCTTTGACAGGGCGGATATGAAGATGCCCGAGGATCAGAATCGTCTTATTGAGGAAATTAGCAAGGTTAATCCAAATGTGATAGTGGTGCTTATCGGAGGCGCACCCATAGAGATACCCTGGGCAGACTCGGTTAAAGCCATACTTCTTGCCTACCTTGGAGGAGAGGGAATGGGAAGTGCAGTGGCAAACATCCTTACCGGAAAGGTCAATCCTTCAGGTAAACTTGCGGAAACATGGCCTCTGACTCACGTGGATGCCCCTTGCGCAGCCAATTTCCCCGGGGACAGGTCAAGTGTCCTCTACAAGGAATCTGTTTACATTGGCTACAGATACTACGAGACCTTTAACAAGCCTGTCAGGTATCGCTTCGGACACGGCCTGTCCTACACCGACTATGAATACTCGACCGATCCATCCGAAAGGGAATGCACCTTTGGAGATGAAATAACAGTTTCTTTCAAGGTAAAAAACATCGGCAAAAGAAGAGGTAAGGAAACTTCTTTTGTCTGGGTAAAACATGAGAACAAGACAGTCTACCTGCCCGCGATTTCGCTTGTGGCGTTTACAAAGACAGACATTGACTCCGGCGAGGAAAAAGAAGTTGAACTAAAGATTGATACCGGAGACTTCGGTTATTATCACACGGGAATTGATGACTTCTATGCCGAACCGGGGGAGTACAGGCTGTATGTGGGCGGTTCGATTGAAGATTTGGTGCCCCTTGAGATCATCAAGCTAAAGTCCGAGGTCATTCCTCAGCCGGATATCATAGCTGATGATTTTACAAGGCTTATGGATGGAAATGTTCCGACTCCGGCAGCTATGCCCAAACGTCCTTTCAGCGTGGATAACTGTCTTGAGGATGTGAGAGGTACCCTTATCGGGAGGATAATAATAGCTATTGTCGGTAAGATCATAGGAGATCCGGATAAGAAAGAAGACGGCCAGGGAGACATGATGAGAGCAATGGTCATGGAGATGCCGTTCTTTGCTCTTCAGGCATCATCTGCAGGAATGTTGAAGGAGAATCAGCTCTACGGAATGATCGATATGCTTAACGGTCATATCATTAAGGGGATAGGTAAGTTTTTACAGAAAGAAAATCAATAACAGGAGGAAGGTATGAAAAGGAATGTATTGAGGGTTGCAGCCTTTTGGGTTGCAGTAGTTTTGTTATGGAGCGTGCCGGGAGGAAGCATAAGCCGGGCTGAGGAAGAAAATGGGGAGACTCAGATTTTCTCGGTGTATGATTTTGCCAATGAGTATTTCCTTATCAGATCCGTGGCAAATGGTAATTATTTACTTGGCAATAATGCCGGATATGAAGCTCAGGCATCAACGGCAGACAGAGCAATGGTCTTTTATATGAAACCTGCAGGTCTTGGGAAATACATCTTTTATGACCGGGACAGCAAATATCTGACGGTAAATGCTTTTAATGCAATAGTCCGTACAAACGGGCTGGGAGAGAACATTGTCTGGAGGATTGAAGACAGGGGAAACGGTACTTTCAGTTTCTTCAATGAGGTAAAACAAAAATACGTATCTATCTCCGGAACTTCTTTGAAATGGAAGAATTCGGTTGAGGACAGCTGCCTATTTACATTTGAGGCCGCGGAGGGTAATAATCCTTTTCCTGAAGCTGATGTATGCATGACATTTACAGACGGGGAAGGAAATGTACTGGATACCGGCAGTGTCATGGCTACCCCGGCAGTCGGAGAAATGATAACGGGATATGCGGATACACACGCTCATCTTAACCATAATCTTGGTTCAGGTAAAGCTGTTTTCAACGGTATGAGCTTCAGTCATCTCGGGATAACGGATGCCCTGAAGGCCTGCACGGACAGACATGGGATCAACGGAAGCTTTGACCTTTGGGGTAAGCTCGTGGATGGGTGCGAGAGACACAATACAGATGGCTATCCCAATTTTACCTATTGGCCTACCAGTAAATCCACGAATCATATTCAGACATATTATAAGTGGATCGAGAGATCTTATCTGGCCGGTCAGAGACTTATGGTACATCAGTGTGTCAACAATGCGACCCTCGGCGGAATAACCAATGCGCTGCCGCCGTATATGGGTGCCGAGCTCAACGACATGAAGATTGCCAGAGAGCAGATTGCCAATATGTACGAAATGCAGGATTACATCGATGCGCAATGCGGTGGCCCCGGTGCGGGATGGTTCAGGATCGTTACATCTGCATCACAGGCGAGACAGGTTATAAGTGAGGGAAAAATGGCGGTTTTCCTCTCACTTGAGTTGGACACATTGTTTGACTGCACGGAGGACTATATTGGCAGGTACGAAGCGGGCCTTATGTCCGAGGAAGATATGAATTCTCATCTTAACGCCATAGAAGCGCAGATTGACGAATTCTACGCCATGGGTATCAGAAGTGTATTTCCGGTACATGCGTTGAATAACGGTTTCGGCGGATGTCAGCTGTATCAGGGTGAACTCTTCAGCATAATGAACTATATGAACAGAGGAGATTTCTATCAGCCGGAGCCTGCCCTAAACAACAGAGTATATTACAAACAGCCTAAGGCTAATATAGATGGGTCTGTTTTAGGACATCAGAATTCCATCGGTTTAAGCAAGACCGGGGAATGGCTAATCAGGAAGCTGATAGAGAAAAAGTATGTTATAGAAGTGGACCATATGGCGGACAAGACCTTCAATGCGGTGCTTGATATTCTCTGGGAGGAGAAATATCCCGGTGTGATTGCATCGCATACCAGGATCCTTGACATGTTTAGGCCTGAGGAGGGGGACAGATGCTGGGAACAGATGGATATTCCGCGTATGATAAAGGTAATGCAGTTAGGCGGAATCGTATCCCCTATGCTTTGGGAGACCATGGAAAGTCATCAGATGTGTGTGTCTGACTATCTTTCCTACATGATAGCATTAAGTTCAACGGGAGTTCCGCAGACAGGATATCCCGATTTCCCGCAGTATCAAAGATACGGTGGCCCCTATGCCGTTCCCACAACCTGGTATAACATGAATGACAGTTCTGCCGATGATCTGATTCTGGGAATCCCCTATGGAAGTGATGTTAACGGAGCATGTCTGCTTCCCGATTTTGATAACTATCCCGGGGTATTCGGAGAGGTGGACTACAGCAATTTCGGAGCTTTGCATGGCGGAATATACAATGCGAACGTAGCAGGAGTAAGCATTGACAGACAGACTACGGGAAACCGCACCTTTGACGTTAATACGGGTGGAATGAGCCATTATGGACTTGCTCCGGACTTTATTGCAAGACTCTCAACAAGACCTGACATAGTCAATACGGATGCATTGTTCAATTCGGCAGAGGCTTATATCAGAATGTTCGAGCGAATGGAGAATTACAGCGATTCTTATCCGAGCAGGGATGAGGCTTACTGGATTACCACAGACAGCGAATATTGGCACGATAATAAATAAAAAATAGGCTTGCTTTTACAGCAGTGACTATGTTATAATTAACTTCGTTGGTGCGATGCCAACGAAGGAATACAGGAGAATAGTACAGCGGTAGTGCGGCGGTCTCCAAAACCGTTAACGGGGGTTCGATTCCCTCTTCTCCTGCTAAAATAAAAAAGCTCATCCGATTCGGATGAGCTTTTTCTTATGCTGTTTATACGGTTACGGTGGCTACATATTCAATGCAGTCCTCGGGAACTTTGATTCCGGGATTGTTGATTGATAATTCGCCGCCGGCAAAGTCCATGAAGTGGCAAAGGGCAATGCCCATATCAACCATCTGAATGTCTCCCTTGGGATGCTCGGAATAGCCCTTGTCATGTCTTACGTAGAAGTGGTAGCTGTTGCCGCACTTAACTATTCTCCAGGGCTGCTTGTTTACAGCTGAAGGGCCGAGACGAACAGCTTCAAGGGCATTCTTTACTGTGTCCTCCACGTGGGAGAGAGGAGTGCCGAAATCATTCTCAAAGAACAGCTCCCTGGCCTCTTTTCTGTAGTCGGCGCGTACGCCGGTACGCATTGCGATTTCCTTAATGGATTTCTTTTTGGCAGGGTAGCCTACGGGAGTAACGCAGTACATTCTCTCGTCTTCCCCGACGCCGGCTTCGCTTTCAAAAAGTTCACGTTTCATGGTTCCGCCAATCCAGGTGGTTCCAATTCCAAGTGACCATGCGTAGAGTACGAATTTTTCAAAGGAATAACCAAAGGCTTCCTCACTGTGCTCGCTAAGCTTTACCTTGGCCGCAAAATAAGCATTCTCTCCTGTGATAACAGGGCTTGATACTCCGTGCTCCTTGGCATCAAGGTAAATGAATTCCACGGGGATATTGTAGGGATTTGGGATGTTCTTCCCAAACTCAATAAGTTTATTCTTATCTTCCTCAGATAAGGGTTTGCCGTCAAAGGTTCTGACGCTTCGTCTTGTTTTGATTAACTCTAAATCATTCATTTTATTCTTCCTCATATGCCTGCAATGCCTGCAGTTTATTTCGTCAAGAGGGCTTCGACCTGGGCCCGTTTCTCGTATAATACGCATCCGCCGTCATGGTCGTCCAACAAAACATCTCCGCTTCTTAAAGCAGTAAATAATGGAGAGTGCATAGCTTCTCTTAAGGATGTGTCTTTGACATTGACATCCGAATAGGGGGAGAAAGGACATGGCTCTGCACCACCATGGGAATTGATGTGGAAGAAACCTCTGCCTGCGGCAACACATCCGCCTGAGCTTTTCTCATCACCGGGGAAGGAAATATAAACCATCTCGGGATGCTCTTCTCTAAGTCTTGCAATTTCCTTTGCAAGATACTCTCTGTCCTCGTCACCGGGGGCCAGTTCCTTGCTTTCCTCGGTAACAGGCACGTACTCAACGAAAATTACGGCCTTACAGCCTCTGTCGGATAATTCCTTTAAGAAGCTGCCAGAGCTTACTTCCTTAATGTTTTCTGTTGTTACGGTTACGGACGCGCCAAAGATCAGGCCTCTGCTATGGCATTCATCCATATTCTTAATCAGTCTATCATAAATACCTGCTCCGCGTCTCGCATCAGTGATATTTTTTTCACCTTCGATGCTCATAATAGGAATCAGGTTCCTGCAGGAATCCAGCATTTTGAAGTACTTTTCATCCAAATAGGTTCCGTTGGTAAAAATAGGGAAGAGTATATTCCTGTGTTTTCCTGCAGCTTCAATTACATCCCGCCTTAACATGGGCTCCCCACCGGCTAAAAGAATGAAGCTGATTCCAAGGTCTTCTGCTTCTGTAAAAACCTTATTCCACTCATCACCGGTAAGCTGTTTAACCGGTGCCGCATCAACAGTCGCTTCATTGCAGCGAGAGTAGCAGCCTGCGCAGTGAAGGTTACACTGGCTGGTAATACTTGCAATCAAAAAAGGAGGGATATGCTCGCCGTTATCTTCGGCCACCCGCCTTTTCTTGGATGCTGCCTTACTGGCAGCCGCAAACTTGACCATGAAGGCGCTTTCCTTGGGATTACGCAAAGTAGCCTTAAGAGCGTCGGCAACGACCCTCTCAACACCTTCAGTCATGTACTGCTGGATATCAAATTCTTTGTTCATGATCAGCCCTCTTATATTTGACACAATACTATTGCATCAAATATAATAACTCTAACTTCAGGGAATGTCAATAGGTGCAAAATGGGGACAGGCCCCAAATTGCACGTTTCATGTGCAATTTGGGGCCTGTCCCCTTTTTGCACCTATATAGCGGCGATGACGATGCCGGCAACGACTACGCCGGCGCAGAAGAGCTTGTAGGCGATGTTCTTCTCCTTGAAGATGAAGCGGCCACCGAGGATGGTGACAACTACGCAGACCTGCTTAAGGAGAGTCATAACGGTAACCTTGGATTCTGCATATCCGTTGGCAATGAAGAGGCACCTGTCAGCCACGAAGAAGAGTATGGAAATAAGCCATACATATCCGTTCTTCCAGACGCTCTTTGTAATCCTGGTCCTGGTGACAATAACGTATATACCATAATAGATGAGCATGTAGAGCATGTACCAGAACTGGAGCTGACCGCTGGTGACATTTCCTGTGCTCATAAGATACTTGTCAAGATTTCCCGATACTGCGTTTAAGAAGGTGGAAACGAAGGCCATTATAAGGATGATTCCGGCCACTCGTTCGCCTCCGATAAGAATTCCCTTACCGCCTGCACTTTCTGCCGCAGCAGACTCTACGGGAGCATCCTCTGATAATTTGAGAAAGCCCGGCCTGAATCTTAAAAGCAAAAGGCCTGCGGAAACAAGAATCATTCCAACAATCTGCAAGATTCCGGGGGTTTCCTTAAGCCAGAAGATTCCGATGAAGAAGGCGAAGAGCATTCTTGAGAGATCCAGGACTCCATAGAGGCTTACCGGCATCTTTTTGATTGCATGGAAGCTGCAAAGGAAAGCAACAAAGATGATAAAGGACTTAAATGCGATAAGAAGCATTTCCTTTGTGGGAACTCCCCATGCAGTGGGAATCTCGGGTGTTGTGAAAAGAAAAGCAATTAGAGTGTAAACGAAAAGGACCTCGGTTACGCCGCTTTTGCTGACTGCCAGCTTCTTGGCCACATCCCGAACTCCTTTAAGTATTCCGTATATTAAAACAAATAAAATCCACATAATAACTCCGACAAAATCAAATTTGGATGTGTCAGATCAAATCAACCACATCGCTTACAGATTCTACACCTATAATCTTGATTCCGTCAAATTTATCCAGACCCTTCAAACAGCTTTTGGGAAGAATAACAGTGTTAAAGCCAAGCCGCTTTGCCTCCTGAACCCTTAAGGATGCACCTGTTACCGCACGTACTTCGCCGCTTAATCCCACTTCGCCGAAAACCATAACGTCCGATGATACGGGACGATTCTTAAAGCTTGAAACCACGGCCATAACAATTCCCAAATCCAAAGCAGGCTCATTAAGCTTAAGGCCTCCTGTAACATTAACGTAGGCATCGCAGTCTGAAAGCTGAAGGCCAACGCGCTTTTCCAAAACGGCCATAAGAAGATTAAGCCTGTTAAAATCGGTGCCGGTGGCGGTACGTCTGGGAATTCCGAAGTTGGTTCTGCAAACCAGGGACTGAACTTCTATCAAAAGAGGTCTTGTGCCTTCCATTGAGCATACAACCACACTTCCGGAGGCATCTAAGGGCCTGCCTGACAGCATATATTCGGAAGGGTTCTCAACTTCAACAAGGCCTTCTCTTCGCATTTCAAAAACGCCAATCTCATTTGTGGAGCCAAATCGGTTCTTGACGCCCCTTAAGATTCTATAGGAAGCGTGCCTGTCGCCCTCAAAGTAAAGTACCGTATCCACCATGTGTTCAAGGACTCTGGGACCTGCGACGGTTCCTTCCTTTGTCACATGTCCCACGATAAAAATGGAGGTAGGAAGGGACTTGGCCAGAAGAAGGAACAAGCCTGTGGCTTCCTTGACCTGGGAAACGCTTCCGGGGGCAGAGGAGATGGATTCGGAGTACATGGTCTGAATGGAGTCGATAACCACGAACTCAGGGGTATATTTCCTTATGGTTTCCTCTATTACAGTAAGGTCCGTCTCGCAAAGGAGAGTGAGTTTGTCGGTAAAATCGCCCATTCTCATTGCACGCATCTTAATCTGCTTTAATGATTCTTCTCCGGAAATATAAAGAACCGAATGGTCCGCTGCCGCCAGATTCTGGCAGGTTTGAAGAAGGAGAGTGGACTTGCCGATTCCGGGGTCACCCCCAACTAAAGTTAAGGAGCCGGGAACAATTCCGCCGCCCAAAACCCTGTCCAATTCTCCTATATTGGTTGTAACCCTCTCATCATCTGAAAGAGAAACATCTCTTAGGGATGAGGGAGCGTTAATTTTAAGGGGGCCGGATGCGGCCCCCGCTTTTGCTTTGCTTCCTGTGACCACGGTTTCCTCAACAAAGGTATTCCACTCTTTGCAGGCGGGGCACTGGCCCATCCATTTTGAGGATTCGTAGCCGCAGTTCTGACAGAAGAACGCTGTCTGATTTTTGCTTTTAGCCATTATTTCTTAACTATCCTTACATTTACGCTGCCCTTATCGGAAAGAGCAACACTTAAGCTTAACTTGCCGGAAAGACCTGAAGCTACGGTTCCTGTCTTCTCATCGTCAAGGTATATGTCATATTCTGTGTCTTCAGCAACCCCAATGGTAATCTGGGCATCTTTATCGCCTTTTACGACGAATTCCGTGCTGTCGGATTTCTCCACGAAATTCTCTACGCTGGTTCCGGGAACAGATTCATATAGGAATCCACCGTTCTTCTCAAGCTTTGTGATTTCACCGAAGGTCTTAACCTTGTAAAGGTCGCCTGCATGGGGGAAATCCTCCAGCTTGGATTTCTCGGGAAGAGTGTAATCTCCGAAACTGATAGAGCCGTCCGCATTGGCACGGATGAGTTGTTCTGCCATCTTTTAACCTCCTTGATTATTATTGTTTAGTATTTTGGGTGGCAATAAGCGCTGCTTCGAAGGGACGGGGATTAACAGGTCCCAGAATCTCGTTGTGATACATCGGAGCATCGCTTCCAAATGGGTGAAAATAGACATACTGTGATGTCATGTTTATATCTGAGAAAACTCCCTCTGCTATAATCTCCTTCTCACTTCCGTCATAGTTCATACGGATGAGGGCGGGAGATGTGGGAGAACTTTTCTGATAGAAAATCTTTCCGGAGCCCATGTTAAACATATCAATTCTGTCTTCGGTCAAAACCTCAATAACCCCCATTGAGAGGGAATAACGACAGAGTCTGTAGTTGTTGGGGACGTCCATATAATAAACGTAATCCCCCTCCACAATCGGATTCCAGATGTTGCCGGGCCAGATGCTCTGACCGGTACTTGTTATGGTGTCAAAAGCGTAAAGTTCGTGGTCAAAGGTTCTGCCGTTATAGTAGATTGTATTACCGACTCCGCAGGCGGGATAAATAAGCTCGTTGGAAATAAGTGTGGCGTCACTGCCGTCGATGGGCTGACGGTAGAAGTGGGGGCCGGTTTCATTTGAAACCAGGTAGTAAAGCTCATTGTTTACAACCAGCATGCAAAAGGCTGTATCAGAAGTGAAACTGTCTCCGTTACGACCATCCAGATCACACCTTGAGATGCCGGCTCTGGAACGCATATGTCCAAGACCGGAGGCTCCGCTTGTGGAAGTCTGGAAGTAGTATATATGATTCTCGTCCACGTTCAGAAGTTCCATGGTAACGTCGAGAACTTTTTCTATTGTGGTTTCATCGGGATTCATCCTGTAAAGAGTGTTTCTGTCATAAGGATTGGCGAAATAAACCTTCCCGTTCTGCTCACACACCAGGCCCTTATTGTAGATATTACCTGCAGTGTTGCCGATTACGGGGGAAGAATTGAACTTGAAGGTGTCCTTCCTGATCTGAAAAATTACAGCAAGAATAATTACTGCAACAAGTACAGATATACCTATAATTGCAGGCAATTTCTTTCTCACTTCGTGACCCTCCATCAAAATGCCTTTTATACCATAATTATAGCTTTTTGATGTCTTGCTATCAAGTATGATTTGGTTTAAGATGAAATTAAAAAAAGGACGAAAAATCATGGAACTAAAGGAACTTCGAGCATCCATCGACGTCATCGACAGACAGATTGTGGAATTATTTGAGAAGAGGATGGATGTATCTGCCAGAATAGCACTGGCCAAAAAAGAAGCGGGCCTTCCAATCTATGATCCAAAGAGAGAGGAAGAGAAGCTTAAAACTATAGAGTCACTTGCCACAAAGGATGAGTATAAGCCCTTCTTAAGAGAACTTTATACCAATCTTTTCGAATACAGCAAGGAGCTTCAAAACAAGGTAGAGAATAATGAGAAATAGGGAGCTTATTTTATATAAGGATAATGAGAATGCCAAGCTTTTATCAGATATGGCATGGCTTATGGAGCATCACGACGATGATTTCTATAACCGTGAAGATAAGAGAGCTCTTCTTTATGAGTGCGTTTATTCCCTTATTGATTTTGCCGGAAATCATGGATTCTACGGCAATCTTTGGCATTGTTATCTCACCAATCTCCTTGTTAACAATGAGAACACATACTCAAAGGGCTGTGAGATCAGGGGAGAGATAGAGGGAAGCATTAATCTGGCGGCTCTTCACGATATAGGGATCTTTAAGGAATTCTATGATTACGATCTGAATATATTAAAAGAATCTCTTGATGTACCCGAACTTGACTACATTACAGATTATGTGGCCAGCAAGGGGGAGAGTAAGGTATACAACCAAAGAATATGCAAGAGAATCTGTGAACTTGCGGTAAGATTCCTTAAGGACACCACCCCTGAAGATATGAAAGCCACCCTTACATCCTTCTATAAAGAATACGGAGTTGGCAAATTCGGACTTCACAAGAGTTTCAGAGTGGTACATGACGACACAGGAGTGCATATTGAGCCCATTTTGAATATCGCCCATGTCTATCTTGAGGACCTTGTGGGATACGAAATCCAAAAGAAGAAGCTGACGGATAACACCGATGCCTTTGTTGAGGGCAGAAAGGCCAACAACTGTCTTCTCTTTGGTGATGCGGGTACAGGAAAGTCCTCCTGCATAAAAGGAATAGCCAATAAATATTATGAGAAGGGACTTCGAATAATCGAGATTTACAAGCATCAGTTTGAGGATCTCAATGAAGTTATAGCTCAGATTAAGAACAGAAATTACAAGTTCATCATATACATGGATGACTTAAGCTTTGAGGAATTTGAGATAGAGTACAAATACCTTAAGGCAGTGATTGAGGGCGGACTTGAGAAGAAGCCTGAGAATGTGCTTATTTATGCCACATCAAACAGAAGACATCTTTTAAGGGAGAAATTCTCCGATAAAGCGGAAAGAGATGACGACCTTCACACCAACGATACGGTTCAGGAGAAGCTTTCTCTTGTGGCAAGATTTGGCGTTACCATTTACTTTGGTTCACCAACTCCTAATGAATTTAAAGAGATCGTGCTTGCTTTGGCTAAGAAGGCGGGCATTAAGATGGGTGAGGAAGAACTCCTTGCCGAAGCAAACAAATGGGAATTATATCACGGAGGTTTATCGGGCAGGACGGCCCAGCAGTTTGTAGATTATTTATCCGGACAGTCCAAGTGATTTTAGCAGATTTACGGGGGTGCAAATGGCTAAAAGAAGGAGCGTTTACGGTAGAAGCGAATACTACACCAACAGGGAACTTTCATGGATTAAATTTGACGAGCGTGTGCTAAGGGAGGCCAAGAATAAGCAGATCCCTTTATTTGAGAGGCTTAAATTCCTTAGCATCACCGCCTCCAATCTTGACGAGTTCTTTATGATAAGAGTTGCTTCCTTAAAGGATATGGTTAACGCCGACTATGAAGGCGTTGATCTGGCAGGCCTTACGCCAATGGAGCAGCTTAACGCTCTTACAGTGGTTACCCACGAGTTTGTGCGTAAACAGTACAATGTCTTAAACAATTCTTTGATTCCCCTTCTTCACGAGAACAAGGTGGAATTAATCGGAAGTCATGAGAAACTTGACGATAAGGACAAGCGCTTTGTAGACAAGTTTTTTATGGAAAGCGTTTACCCGGTTCTTACCCCCATGGCCGTGGATTCATCAAGACCATTTCCATTAATAAGAAACAATACTTTAAATATCGGAGCCCTTCTTACAAAGAAGGATAAGAAGGAAAAAGGCAAAACCAAAGAATTCGAGTTCGCCACCGTACAGGTACCCAGCGTTCTTGACCGTCTGGTAAGGCTTCAGGACAGGGGCGGTAAGGCTCGCTTTATTTTGCTGGAAGAAATTATAGAAAGAAACATAGATAAGCTCTTCCTTAACTACAACGTACTGTGCGCCAACCCCTTCAGAATAATGAGAAATGCCGATTTGACCATAGAGGAAGATGAGGCAGCAGACCTTCTCAAAGAGATTGAGAGGCAGCTTAAAAAGCGTCAGTGGGGTCAGGTAATCAGACTGGAGACCGGCAAGGATATGGACAAGCGTCTTCTTAAGCTTTTGATAAAGGAGTTGGCAGTCGGTCGAAGCGATGTCTATCTCGTTAACGGACCTTTGGATCTGACCTTCCTTTCGGAGTTATATGACGTGCCGGGTTATGAGGCCTTTAAGGAGAAAAAATACACTCCACAGCCCGTACCTGAAATTCCTGCAGGCAGCGATATTTTCGAATGTATAAGGCAGGGCGACATCCTGATGCATCACCCCTATGAGACCTTTGAGCCTGTGGTTGATTTCATTAAGAAGGCAGCTACGGACAAGGATGTGCTTGCCATTAAGCAGACCCTCTACAGGGTAAGCGGTGACTCCCCAATCATAAAAGCCCTGGCCCTGGCAGCAGAAAACGGCAAACAGGTTACGGTTCTTGTTGAACTTAAGGCGAGGTTTGACGAGGAACACAATATTGTCTGGGCAAAGATGCTTGAGAAAGCCGGATGCCACGTAATATACGGTCTTGTGGGTCTCAAAACCCACTGCAAAATTACCCTTATAGTAAGAAGAGAAGAACAGGGTATAAAGAGATATGTGCATCTGGGAACCGGAAACTATAACGATTCCACCGCCAAGCTTTATTCGGACCTGGGTCTTTTCACATGCAAAGAGGCCTTTGGCGAGGATGCCACGGCTGTATTTAATATGCTGTCGGGCTATTCGGAGCCTGAAACCTGGAACCGCTTGTCTTTGGCGCCTCTTTGGTTAAAGGAGCGATTCCTTAAGTTAATACGAAGAGAGAGGGATAACGTCAAGAAGGGCAAAACAGGAAGAATTATCGCCAAGATGAACTCTCTATGCGATAAGGATATAATCGAAGCCTTATATGAGGCATCGAATGCAGGGGTATCCATTGACCTTATTGTTCGTGGAATATGTTCTCTAAAGGTAGGAATCCCGGGTATCAGCGAGAATATCAGGGTTCGCTCCATTGTGGGCACTTTCCTTGAGCACAGTAGAATCTTCTATTTCTACAACGACGGAAATCCGGAGTATTACCTTGGAAGTGCCGACTGGATGCCAAGGAACCTGGAGAGGAGAGTTGAGATTCTCTTCCCTATAGAAGATACGAAACTGAAGGAGATGCTTTGGCATATTCTTGATCTGGAATTAAGGGATACAGTTAAGGCAACATGCTTAACACCTGAAGGAACCTATGTTAAAATTACAGGTAGAGGGAAGAAACTTAATTCTCAGATGAAGCTTTGCGACGAGGCAATCAGCACCACAAAGAAAATAAAGAGCCTTGCCAAGAAGAAAGAGAGAAGCACCAGGGTTTTTATCCCTGAAGTAAATAAAGAATAGAGGAAACAAATGAACAAGATTATTTTGGCATCAGGTTCTCCCAGACGTAAGGAGTTACTGGGTGCGCTGTACAAGGACTTTGCTATCATACCCGCCAAGGGGGATGAGGTAACCACCAGAAAGATTCCCTCGGAGATTGTATCCGAGCTGGCCTATGGAAAGGCTGCAGAGGTTTACGACAGAGCATTGGAGCTTGACGAGTATTTTAACAGCGATTTCCTTGTAATCGGTTCTGACACTGTTGTGGCTTACAAAGACGAGATAATGGGCAAGCCAAAGAACGAGGAAGATGCCAGAAGAATGCTTAAGGATCTTTCGGGAGATGTGCACCAGGTTTACACAGGAGTATCTCTTCAGTGGAGAATCGGCGGCAAGAAGCATCAGTATACTTTTTCCGAAGTAACAGATGTTCATGTTTATGTTCTTTCCGATAAGGAAATCGATGATTATATAGCCACAGGTGAACCCATGGATAAGGCCGGCGCATACGCCATTCAGGGCAAGTTCGCTCCCTATATAAGGAAGATTGACGGTGAATATAATACCGTGGTAGGATTTCCTATAGGAAGGGTATATCAGGAGTTAAAGCAGAATAATTTATATTAACAAGCAACCACAGAAAAGGAGGATGACTATGCCGGAATTTGATGATGCAGTATTACAGTGTTTTCTAGATAATCAGAAGAAGCTTTTCCCGGACGAAGTGGCCTCCGACTTGGAGGAGGCAGAAGCGTTTCTCGAGGATTGTATGGCAGTGGTGGTTAATTCACCGGAAGAAGTAATGGAATATTTCGAAGAAGAGGGGATAGACATATTCGAGGATGACGAAGATTCCATACTTGATGCCGACGAGGTATTTGATGTCGGTGACGGAAGATACCTGATAGTGGAAGCATAATAAATAAAGGGTCAGGTCTTTTAATTAAAGATCTGACTTTTTTTAATCTGATTTTAATGTTGGTTAAAAGACCGTTTAAGAAACCTTTGTTAAATTGTTTATTGTCAAGAGGACATGACGACAACAAAACAACAAAACAAATTTAAGAAAGGTTGGTAATACAAATGGATATGTTTGAAAAAGTTGAAAAGTTAAGAGAGAAAGCTAATGTAAGTTATGAGGAAGCCAAGGAAGCCCTTGAGAGATCAAACGGTGACATCCTCGATGCAATGATTCTTCTTGAGAAGGAAGGCAAGACCAAGAAGGCCGGAGCAGAGAGCTACTCAACAAAGTATGAAGCAGGCAGCGAGCTTGAGAGATTCAAAAACTGCGAAGAGAAGCAGGAAAGAAGAGAGAGAGCAAAAGAGAACTGCAGAACCTTCGGTGAAAAACTTAAGAGTCTCTTTAAGAAGAGCACGGAGAACTTCCTTGTAATCGAGAGAAAGGGTGAGAGAATCGTTAAACTCCCCATTCTTGCAATGGTACTTATTCTTATCTTCGCATGGTATGCGGCAATTATCGCAATCATCGTATCACTCTTTATGGGATGCAAGTACTCATTTGAGGGTGAGGAAGATTTCAAGAAGGCAAATGATGTTTGCGACAAGGCAGAGGACATTGCAGCTTCTGTAAAGGACAAAGTAGTAGACGAATACAATAAGTTATAAAAGGAACTGATTATGAACGAACACATTTTGGTTGTGGAAGATGAAGAAAAGCTTGCCAGATTTATAGAGCTGGAGTTAAATCACGAAGGTTATGAAGTAAGCAAGGCCTTTGACGGAAGAACAGCTCTTGAGATGGCGGAAAGTAATGACTACAGTCTTATTCTTTTGGATATCATGCTTCCCGAGCTGAATGGGTTGGAAGTATTAAGGCGCTTATCAAAGTCACACCCCACCCCTGTTATCCTTCTTACTGCCAGAGATGCGGTTATGGATAAGGTGGCGGGGCTTGACGCCGGCGCAGTTGATTATATAACTAAACCCTTTGCAATTGAGGAACTTCTGGCAAGAATCAGGGTTGCACTGAAGCTTCACGGAGGAGTAAAAGCACCAAATGAAAGCGGAGCTTCAGAAAGTGCAGAGGGTGTCTATACATGGAATGACCTTATTCTTGACGAGCCCAAACACCGTGTAACCTATGGCGGCCGGGAGATTAACCTGACCAACAGGGAGTTTATAATGCTTAAGGTTCTTCTTATGAACAAGGACATTGTACTTTCCCGTGATACTTTACTTGAGAAGGTATGCGGATACGACTACGTGGGTGAAACCAACGTGGTTGATGTTTATGTCCGTTTCCTTCGCACTAAGATAGATGAAACCTTCGGAATCAAGATGATTCAGACGGTAAGAGGAGTTGGCTATGTCATCAAATCAGAATAATTCCGGCTCCCAGAACAAGAGGATGCGCTCCGTAAGGTGGCGTTTGGCAGCAGAACAGGTATGGAAGAAGATTGTTCGAAGCCTTGGACTTGATATCACAATTCTTTTTGTTATACTGGTCACCTGGCTTTTGGCCCTTGAGAATGCTGCCACAGGCACTGTGGACCTTATAGGCAATGATCACGATTTTACCGTGGATACTGAGCTGTATAATGTGGCGGAAGACACTTTTGTGGAAAAGATTGAGACCACAAAATATGTGCTTTCGAACGCCGAGACAGGAAAGGTTATCCTTGAGACCCATCCCTTTAAGCATTTCCCTTTATTCTTTGCCATATTTGTGGGAGTGTTTGTGTCCCAGATTGTGATTCACTGGTGCAGTTTTCCTGTGGAGAGCGGCAATATAAAGAAGATACTGGAACCCTTGGATGAAATGGTAGCGAAGGCCGAGGAATTGGCAAAGTTCGATTTTACCGAAGATAAATACCATGTAATCGAAGACAAACTTAACAGTCTGGAGCCTGACGAGGAGACTTTGATCTCTCTTGGAGATGAGGACCTCGCCGGAATCGAGAGAGCCATGAACGCTCTGATTAAGAGAATCAGAGACAATAACAGGCAGCAGGCCAGATTCGTTAACGACGCATCCCATGAGTTGAGGACGCCTATAGCCGTAATCCAGGGATATGCCAACATGCTGGCAAGGTGGGGAAGAGAGGACGAGAAGGTCCTTGATGAGTCCATAACCGCCATACAGAATGAGTCTGAGAACATGAAACACCTGGTGGAGCAGCTGCTGTTTTTGGCCAGGGGTGATGCGGGCAGAACTGCTATTAACAAAACAAGAGTGGATTTGAATGCACTTATGAATGAAGTGTATGAGGAATCCCTTATGATAGATGAGAATCACATATATAAGTTTGCCCCTTCATCGGAGAGCATATATGTCAATGCGGACGAGGGATTAATAAAGCAGGCGGTGAGAATTCTTGTGGACAATGCCGCCAAGTACACCAGGGAAAAGGATGAAATACTTCTTGGAGTGGGCGTGTCTGATGGAAATACGGCATTTCTTCGGGTACAGGATTCCGGAATCGGCATGAAGGAAGCGGATGTGGAGCACATGTTTGAAAGATTCTACCGCGCCGATGAAGCCAGAAGTTTCAACGGCACGGGACTTGGTCTTTCAATAGCGAAGTGGATAGTGGATAAGCATGAAGGCCACTTCGAAATCCTCTCCAGAGAAGAACTGGGAACGAGAATCGGAATTTATCTGCCCAGGGCCTAGATGGCATCCTTCATGGATTTTACGTATTCTCCGATGTATTTCGGAGCATTTTTACCATACTTTTCAAGATATTTTATTATGGCTGAACCTACGATGGCACCATCGGAGAGTTCGGCCATTTTCTTTGCCTGCTCCGGGGTGGAGATTCCGAATCCAATGGCACAGGGCACGTCGGTATTGGCTCTTATAACATCAACTATGGATTTGAGATCCGTTTTTATTTCGCTTCTTGTGCCTGTTACTCCGAGGCTTGAAACCACGTAGATGAAGCCTTCAGCCTCCTTTGCTATCATGGATATGCGATTCTCGGATGTGGGAGCAATAAGAGAAATTAAATCAACATTATATTTCTTGCATATTGGTAAAAACTCATCCTTCTCCTCAAATGGAAGGTCGGGAAGAATGAGACCGTCTATTCCGATTTCTTCGCAGGTCTTTATAAACTTCTCTGCATCATATGAGTAAACCACATTTGCGTAGGTCATAAATACCATGGGTACGGTGACGTCTTTTCTTAATTCTCTGACAAGGTCAAAGACTTTATCGGTGGTTACGCCTCCTGTAAGTGCCCTGAGGTTTGCGCCCTGAATTACCGGGCCTTCAGCCGTAGGGTCCGAGAAGGGGATTCCAAGCTCGATTAAATCAGCTCCGTTTGCCACGGCAGCCTTCACAACCTTTGCTGTGGTTTCCAGATCCGGGTCTCCGCAGGTGATGAAGGGAATGAATGCTTTTCCTTTTTCAAATGCTTTTCTAATATTACTCATGGATATCCTCTCCTCTGTATCTGGCGATGGCAGCGCAGTCCTTGTCACCGCGGCCTGAAATGGTTATTACGATAATCTGGTCTTTGCTCATTGTAGGAGCCAGCTTTCTTGCGTAAGCAACTGCATGTGCGGACTCGATGGCGGGAATAATGCCCTCGGTCTTTGCAAGATACTCGAAGGCCTGAACGGCTTCCTCGTCGGTTATTGCCACATACTGGGCTCTTCCTATATCGTGAAGATATGCGTGTTCAGGTCCTATTCCGGGGTAATCGAGGCCTGCGGAGATTGAGTAAACCGGAGCAATCTGACCGTACTCATCCTGGCAGAAGTATGATTTCATTCCATGGAAGATTCCGAGGCGGCCGGTGTTAATGGTTGCCGCTGTCTCGAAGGTGTCAATGCCTCTGCCTGCAGCCTCGCAGCCGATAAGTTTTACATCTTTGTCTTCAATGAAGTTATAGAAGGTTCCAATGGCGTTGGAACCGCCTCCGACGCAGGCAATAACCGCATCGGGAAGTCTGCCTTCCTTCTCCAGAATCTGCTCCTTGATTTCCTTTGAGATAACCGCCTGGAAATCACGAACTATGGTGGGGAAGGGGTGGGGGCCCATTACGGAGCCTAAGCAATAGTGGGTATCGTCGATTCTCGAAGTCCATTCGCGCATTGCCTCGGAAACCGCATCCTTTAAGGTGGCGGTACCTGATTTAACTGGAATGACTTCTGCACCCAAAAGGCGCATACGGTACACATTTAAGGCCTGTCTTTTGGTGTCCTCCTCACCCATGAACACAACACATTCCATGCCCATCAAAGCCGCCGCAGTAGCGGTTGCCACACCGTGCTGGCCCGCACCGGTTTCGGCGATAAGTCTGGTTTTGCCCATTTTCTTGGCTAAGAGGGCCTGGCCCAATACGTTGTTTATCTTATGGGCACCGGTGTGATTAAGATCCTCTCTCTTAAGATAAATCCTGGCTCCGCCCAGGTCTTTGGTCATTTTCTCGGCATAGTAAAGCCTTGAGGGCCTTCCTGCGTATTCGTTAAAGAGGGTTTCAAGCTCTTTGTTAAATGCGGGGTCTGCCTTGTAGTGATTATATGCTTCCTCAAGCTCGATAACAGCATTCATCAGTGTTTCAGGTATATATTGTCCACCATGGATTCCAAAACGTGAATTTGGATTAGTCATTGTCGCTTTCCTTTCTTACTATTGATACGAAATCAGCCATCTTGGCCTCATCTTTAAGACCGTCAGTCTCTATTCCCGAACTTACGTCTACCGCGTAGGGATTAAGGGTTTTCACTGCTTCCGCTACGTTTTCGGGGTTTAATCCTCCGGCAAGGAAATAGGGTCTTTTTATTCCCTTAATTAACTGCCAGTTAAAGGTCATTCCTGTTCCGGCGCCGGAGTCCAGCAAAACGTAATCGGCACTTGACTCGTCGGCAGCTTCGATATCAGCTTTGGACTGAACCTTTATGGCCTTAATAAGCGGTTTATCAGTGAGAGAGCGGAGTCTTGATATGTATTCCTCATCCTCGCTGCCGTGAAGCTGAGCCATGTCGATGGTTCCTTTGTTTAAAAGTTCTGCCACAGCTTCCGGGCTTTCGTTTACAAAAACTCCAACTGCTTTAATGCCTTTGTTCAGCTTTGCCTTAAGCCTTGCTGCACCATCAGGATCAACATATCTTTTGCTCTTTTCAGCAAAAACAAAGCCAATGAAATCAGGGTTTAATTTATTAACTGCTTCTATATCGCATTCTCTTTTGAGACCACACAGTTTTATTCCGGTCATTTTACACCTCTCAGCTCATTAAGCTTTTCCTTTTTATCAGGGGCTCTCATGAGGGCTTCACCAACAAGTACCGCATCTGCACCGATTTCTCTGAGAACTTTTATATCATTTCCATCCTTTACTCCGCTTTCGGAGACGAAGATAACATTTTCGGGTATAAGATCTCTGAGCTTTCGGCTGTTTCCTGTATCTACCGAGAAGTCCTTCAGATTCCTGTTGTTTACACCGATGATTCTTGCTCCGGCTCTTACAGCCATCTTTACTTCTTCTTCATCGTGAGCCTCAACCAAAGCCGAGATTCCAAGCTCATCACAGATTCCTATATAATCCTTAATCTGTGCTTCAGTCAGGATGGAGCAGATAAGGAGTACCGCTTCGGCGCCCAAAAGCCTGGCTTCGTAAATCATGTACTCATCAACTGTAAAATCCTTTCTGATACAGGGTGTGCAGACTTTGGAAGTGATTTCTCTTAGGTATTCATCACTTCCCAGAAACCACTTAGGTTCCGTGAGAACCGAGATACAGTCTGCACCTGCCGCCTCGTATTCCTCCGCAATCTTTAAATAGGGGAAATCAGGAGCTATAAGTCCCTTTGAAGGGGAGGCTTTCTTACACTCACAAATGAAAGATATGCCGGGTTTCTTAAGAGCGTTCTCGAACCTGAATCGTCCCTTTGGAAGGGCAAAGGCTTCCTTCTTTATTTCCTCAGTTGATTTGATTTCCTTGGCTTTTTCAACTCTTACTCTTGCGAAGTCAGCAAGTTCATCAAGAATGGTCATTTTTATTCCTCCGGACGGTTGCTTACTTCCACAACCTTTTTAAGGGTTTCAAGAGCCTTGCCTGAATCGATTATTTCGGCGGCAAGTTTAACGCCTTCTTTAAAGCTCGGAGCTTTTCCTCCGATATAAAGTGCTGCTCCTGCATTCATAAGGACAGCATCTCTCTTGGGGCCCTTGGCACCATTTAAAATATCGGTCGTTATCTTTGCGTTCTCAGCGGGATCTCCACCCTTTAATTCATCCTTGGTACAGCGGGTGAAGCCGAAATCTTCAGGAGTTATAACGTATGATTTGAACCAGCCGTCGTTAATCTCACAGATCTTGGTAGGTGCGCTCATTGAGATTTCATCAAGCTTATCCATTCCATAGACAACCATGCCTCTCTTGACTCCAAGGCTTATGAGAACCTGAGCAAGGGGCTCAACAAGATAATCATCGTAAACGCCCAAAAGCTGCATAGTGGGCTTGCCGGGGTTGGTGAGGGGACCTAAGATATTAAACACGGTTCTGAAACCAAGTTCTTTTCTGATGGGGCCCACATACTTCATGGAAGAGTGGTATTTCTGTGCGAAGAAGAAGCACATGCCTGCTTCTTTCAACAGTTCAACACATCTTTCGGGACTCTGGTTAATGTTTACCCCCAAAGCTTCGAGGCAGTCAGCGGTACCGCACTTTGAGGAAGCGGCTCTGTTACCGTGCTTTGCAACCTTCATTCCGCCGGCGGCTGCCACCAGGGCAGACGTGGTTGAAATGTTGAAGCTGTGAGCATTGTCACCGCCTGTTCCGACGATTTCGAAGACGTCCATGCCGGTTTCGACCTGCGTAGCATGGGCTCTCATGGCTGCGGCGCAGCCTGCAATCTCATCAGTGGTCTCGGCCCTTGCACTCTTTGTGGAAAGAGAAGCCAGGAATGCCGCATTCTGTGTTGCGGTGGTTTCTCCGCTCATTATTTCATTCATTACTGTGTATGCCTCATCGTAGGTGAGGTCTTCCTTGTTTACGATTTTTACAATTGCTTCTTTAATCATGGTATGTATCTCCTTATCCTTTAAAGTCCTTTTATAAAATTCTTTATTATCTGTTTCCCGCTGGGGGTCATTATTGATTCGGGGTGAAACTGCAATCCGTAAATGGGGTAATCCTTGTGGCACACGGCCATTACCTCTCCATCGGTGGTCCTTGCCAGAATCTTCATGAAATCAGGTATTGTATCCGCATCAACCGCCAGGGAGTGGTATCTGGCCACCGGGCCGAACTTGGGACATCCCGCAAAAAGAGGAGATGAAATATCAAATTCGGTTTCGGACTGTTTGCCGTGCATTAATTCCTTTGCGTAGGTTACTGTGGCTCCGAAGGCCTGACATATGGCCTGATGCCCCAGGCAGACTCCAAGGATTGGAATAATACCGCCAAGTTCCTTAACCACATCCACAATAACTCCGGCATCCTCAGGCCTTCCGGGGCCGGGAGAGAGGATTATGCATTCGGGGTTTAAATCCTTAATCTGTTTAACTGACATCTCGTCGTTTCTGATTACCCTGATGGTGGGGGAAAACTCACCAATCAGCTGGTAAAGGTTATATGAAAAACTGTCGTAGTTATCAATCAGAAGAATCATAGTGTTTCCTCCTGTGCAAGTTCTAAAGCTCTTAGAGAGGACCCCGCTTTGTTTAAGCACTCCTCAAATTCTTTTTCCGGTACAGAGTCTGCTACAATTCCGGCTCCGCTTCGTACGAAGACCTTGCCGTTTTTCTTATAGGCGATTCGTATTGCAATGCAGGTATCCATGTTTCCGGTAAAATCTATATATCCAATTGCTCCTCCGTAGATGCCCCTTTTGTTGTTCTCCAAATCGCCAATCAGCTGACAGGCTCTTATCTTTGGAGCACCGGAAAGGGTTCCTGCGGGAAGTACGGCCTCGATGGCATCCAGTGCATCGTGGTTCTCGTCAATTTCTCCCCTTACGGTGGAACCTATATGCATTACGTGTGAGAAACGCTCGATGGAATGTAAGGTCTCAACTTCCACGGTGCCGAACTTGCTGATTTTACCAAGATCATTTCTTCCGAGGTCCACCAACATATTGTGTTCTGCCAGCTCCTTCTCGTCTGCAAGAAGTTCGGCTTCAAGGGCCTTGTCCTCTTCAGGGGTCTTGCCTCGTGGCCTTGTTCCCGCAAGAGGGAAGGTGTGAAGAATTCCGTTTTCAAGCTTTACAAGGGTTTCGGGTGAAGCACCCGCAACCTCCACATCCGTCCCTGAGAAGTAGAACATATAGGGGGAGGGATTGATGGTGCGAAGCATTCTGTAGGTGTTAAGGAGGCTTCCTTCGAAGGGAGCACTTAATCTGTTTGAGAGAACTATCTGGAAGATGTCGCCCTCGTGAATGTGATGCTTTGCCTTGTTGACCATGTTGCAGAACTCTTCTTTGTCAAAGAGGGGAGTGACTTCTCCTTTAAGCTTTCCGGCAGGTTCATCTTTTTTGTCTCCCTTTCTCAAAAGATCTGCAAGGCGGTTCAACTCCATTATTGCTTTGTTGTAGCCCACCTCCACATCGGAGAGTGACATGTTCACAATGAGGATTATTTTCTGCCTTAAGTTGTCGAAGGCGATAACCTTGTCAAAGAGCATCAGATCCACATCTTTGAAAGCTTCCGAATCCTCTGTTTCCCTTTTGACAGTGGGTTCACTGTAGCAAAGGTAGTCATATGAGAAATAGCCAACCAGACCGCCGGTGAAGGGTGGAAGATAATCAAAGCGGGGGCTTTTGTAATCCGCCAGAATCTGTCTTAGGTGGGCGGAAGGGTTGTCAGTCTTAAACTTCAGGTTTCCGGCCTTCATTTCACCGTCAACACAGGTGATATCAAGCTTCGGGTCGAATCCTAAGAATGTGTATCGCCCCCAGGTTTCATTGGCCTGGGCCGATTCAAGCATGTAGCAGTGGGTTGATACGTTTTTGAGAATTCTCATGGCCTCGATGGTAGTGATGAAGTCCGAGAGAATCTCAAAGCTTATGGGGGCCACATTGTATTTCCCCTGCTTTGCGATTTGCTTTACTTCTTCGAGTGTGGGTCTAAACTCCATTGTTTTTCCTCCTGCAAAAAAAACTCCTTTGACTTCTGCCAAAGGAGTTTCTGATAACAAAAAGTCCCTGACAGAACGTATTAAACTTCTGTCAAGGACGAATAATCTAAGTTCACTATCCGCGGTGCCACCTTGAATTTATGGGCTGCCCCATACACTTTGCGAGATACCATCATATCTCCGGCAACTAACGTATGCCTCACGTCGCGGAATACTAGGCCTTAAGCCGTTCCCCACGCCCTCAGCGGTCCATTTGACAACTTGTTTCTCACCTGAATCTCAGCACCTCAGGCTCTCTGTAAAGGCATCATTGCCGTTATCTCCGCTTCAACGGTTTAGCATATTGAATTAATATTCTTATAACATGCCAAGGAATAGTGTGTCAACAGTTTTTTTGATTTGAACAAATATATTATAAAAATGTTATAATAAAACCCGTGAGGTAAACATATGGAAAACGCATACAATGAAAAAGAAATCAATGATATAATCGGCATGCTTGATAAGCTCTCAAATGACGGAGTCTCAAGGATTAAAGTTCAGATGGACGAAGAGAAACCGGAGGGAGATTTTAAGAAAGAGTACCATCACGGCAGATGTGATGTGGGAAGTCCCTGGGCTAAGGGATGTTCTTTTGATGTACTGGAATAATAAACTGTTCGCGAACGCGAATAGAAATGGGGGATTAATATGAGAAATCACGAGGTTACCACCAGACAGCTTCTTCTTGACAGTAAGGGAGAAATTGCTGAACCGGGTTGGGCCAGAAGCCAGATCTGGGACTACAAAAGGAGCATGATTAAAGCTCCCAAATTCAGAATCAAGGAGTGGGATTACTATCTTGTAATGGGACAGGGCTTTGCCTGTGCATTTACTTTATCTGACGACGGATATGTGGGTCTTCAGTCAGTGTCCCTTCTTACATTTGGGGAGACACCCTGGGAACATACGGAGACGGTTCTTGATGTTTTTCCCATGGGCAAGATGCATCACCCTGAAACCTCTTCGGAGGGCAACATTGTCTACGACAACGGAAGACTTAAAATGTCTTTTGTGAAAGGTGAAGGCGAGAGGCGAATCATCTGTGAATTTGAGAACTTCTTTGAAGGAAAGCCTTTTAAGTGTGATATAACCATGAAGCAGCCTGACATGGATACCATGGTCATAGCAACGCCCTGGGATAAAAAACACGCCTTCTACTATAATCAGAAGATTAACTGTATGAGAGCTTCAGGTTCGGCAACCTTTGATGGCAAAACCTACGAGTTCAACCCCGAGACGGATTTTGGAACCCTGGATTGGGGGCGCGGTGTCTGGACCTATGACAATACCTGGAACTGGGGATCCGGTAACTGTGATTTGAACGGTCATGCCTTTGGATTCAATATCGGATACGGCTTCGGAAACACAACGGCCGCAACGGAGAACATTCTTTTTTACGATGGTGTTGCTCATAAGCTTGATGACATAACCTTCAACATTCCGGAGGATTCCTACATGTCGCCCTGGACCTTTACGTCCTCCGACGGCAGGTTTGAAATGAACTTTGTTCCTGTTCTTGACAGGGCAGCCAAGATAGACTTTAAGGTAATAGTGTCCGATCAGCATCAGGTCTTCGGAAAGATGTCCGGAACGGCCATTCTTGATGACGGAACAAAGCTTGAAATTAAAGATATGATGTGCTTTGCAGAAAGAGTGCACAACAAATATTAATCTACGGAGATATTAACTGATGGAAAAGAAAAGCAACATGATATCCTTCTTCAGGATAATGTTCACTTATTGCGTGATTTTTGCCCACCTGGACGGGCACTTTCCACTGTTTCAGCAGATGGGAGTGCAGTGCGGATGGTATCTTTGTGTGGACTTTTTCTTCATAGTTACGGGATATCTTCTCTATCAGACCTATATAAACAATCCTGCAAGATATAAGAGCGGTCCCGCTTATTCATGGAGCAGAATCAAAAAAATCGGTCCCGCATACGTGATTTCCTACGTTCCGATTCTTATCTTCTGGATTTTCCAGAGGGGTATCGGGGAAACAGTTTATTATTTCTGCTTCAGATTCCTGGAGTTTATAGGTTTACACGGAATTGGACTAAATGAGGGCTGGACCAACCTAAACAACAGCACCTGGTTCATTTCTCTTATGATAATTAGCGGATTCATTATCTATCATTGCCTCGTGAAATGGCATGACAACTTCGTTAATTTCGTGGCCCCCATTATCACTATGGTTCTGATTTCTTATATCTACAGATATCGCGGCGTTTTGAGCGCCACAATGGATGTTGAGGGATTCTATGGAAACTTCGGACTTTTCAGATGTTTTGCTGAGATGTGCCTTGGAATCTATGCTTACAAGATTACTGCCTTAATTAAGGAAAAAGGACTTAAGACTCTCGGCTTTAGAATAATTGGAACTTTGCTTCTTGTTTTCGTGTGGGCGGCATCCTTTGTGAAGAGTTATTCAAAGAGAGACTTTATGTATCTGGTATTTGAGGTGGTTGGAATCGCCTTTTGTTTCCTGCCCTCAGGAAGCAGGTTCCTGTCAAGCAAACTTATTCAGAAATGGGCGGCACTTACAATGTACATGTATCTTGCCCATATGTTCTTTGTAGACTACGTATTCCCCACATTCATTATGATTCCCGAGAGTATGGGCGGAAAGGCAATAGTTTTCCTTGCCTGTGCCGTTGCGGTTACAGTGGGAGGGTGGCTACTTAAAGTGGTCACCGATGCCATAATGAAAGTGTGTATTAATCATTTCATAACTCAAAAGGAGGGCGCTTAAATGCAGGAAATTTATGATTTTTTAAAGGCTTGCGGTACTTATTATCTTGCTACTGTTGAGGGAGATCAGCCAAGAGTAAGACCCTTTGGCACAGTCGCTATATTCGACGGTAAACTTTACATCCAGACAGGTAAAGTTAAACCTGTTTCACATCAGCTTCATGCCAATCCCAAGGCTGAGATCAGTGCTTTCAACGGAAGCGAATGGATCCGTGTAACCGGTAAGCTGGTATCTGATGACAGAGTGGAAGCCAAGAAGCATATGCTTGACGAATATCCCAATCTCAGAGGAATGTATAACGAGAATGATGACAACACTGAAGTCTTCTATTTCGATGGCGGTGTTGCAACAATCAGCTCCTTTACAGCAGCTCCAAAGGAAATAAAGTTCTAGAGGGTGCAATTTGGGGACTGTCGTGTCTTTGCATGCTTGCGTGCAAAGCAGGACTGTCCCCAAACTGCACCCGACTATGTTGCCGTCATCTTCCAGGCGGTGCTGGCAGGTTCGTAGTAGAGCCTTATCATGCGCTGGCGTCCAAAGGTCATTATGTTACATTCATATACGAGGGTTCTGTCGGAAATAAAAACACCGTCAGGCATCTCTTTGGTTCCCTGGTGGGACATATCTCTGAATCCCTTTATTGTATAAGTCTGATATTCACCGTCGTCATCAACCATCCTGATTCTTATGGGACTTATGGTTCCGTCTCTGGAGTGCTGGCAGATGACATCGACAGGTCTTAAATCTGCCTTCATTGCATACACCTCTTTTCGTGACCCAATTATAGAACATTAGTTCGAATTTGTAAATCGAACAAATTGAAAATTTTTATTGCCTGTGGTTCTATTTTTTTATAGAATATGTACGGCAGACAAATCGGGAAGGCAAAGTATGGTTAAAGTAGATTTGATTACGGGCTTTCTTGGCTCGGGAAAAACAACTTTCATAAGAAAATACGTAAAGCACCTTCTGAATATGGGTCAAAGAATTGCAATTTTGGAGAATGACTTTGGTGCCGTAAACGTGGATATGATGCTTCTAAAGGATCTGGAGGGAGATAACTGCTCCCTTGAGATGATTGCCGGGGGATGTGACCTGGACTGCCACATAAGACGAACCAGAACCAAGCTTATTGCTCTTGGAATGCAGGGCTTTGACAGGGTTATTGTGGAACCTTCGGGAATCTACGATGTAGATGAGTTCTTTGATGTTTTAAGGGACGAACCCTTATGTAACTGGTATGAAATCGGCTCGGTTATCACCATTCTTGATGCGGGACTCGAGAAGAACCTGTCAGAAGAATCAGAGTATCTCATGACTTCCCAGCTTACCAATGCCGGAAAGATTGTGCTTAGCAAGATTAATTCCAAGGGGGCTGACACACCTGAGAATCTGGTCAGCAGGATAAACGGGATTCTTGAGCACTTTAAGAGTGAGAGAAGATTTGAAATAAAGGATATTCTTGCGAAAGACTGGGATGAGCTTTCTGATGAAGACTACGCAAAGATTATGAATGCGGGCTACGTCACAGGAGACCACACAAAGCTCTGGTTTGACGAGAGACATGCCTTTAAGTCCTTGTACTTCATGAATATGGAAATCCCCATCGAAAAGCTTAAGGAGAAAGTGCGTGAGCTTTTTGAATCAAAGAAATGCGGTCATATCTTTAGAATCAAAGGATTTATGCCTGAGAATAACACGTGGTATGAAATAAATGCCACCAGAGAACAGCTGACTGTTACTGAGATTATGGATGGTCAGGAAGTAATAATAGTCATAGGCGAAGAATTAAATGAAGCCGAAATCAGCAACCTTTTGGGAAAATGATTCTTTATATTTTCTTTATAAAATATGAGTTTTTTCTTTGTTGACAGAGGAAAATGGAAAATATACGATGAATAAAGTTGAAAACGCATATTTTAGGAGAGAGAAAAGATGACAGAGATGACAATGGAGGCTATGCCTAAGAAGGGCGTTACGGGAACGACCCTTAAGATTATTGCAATAGTGGCAATGTTTATTGATCACTTTGCAGCCATTTTTTTAGAGTGTTATTTGAATGAAATGACCCTGAGGTATCCGGAGGCTATAGGAAATCCCGCAGAGCTAATGAAACATCCGGGTCTTATGTATGGAAGTCTTATCATGCTTGTGATGCGAGCCATAGGAAGATTCGGATTCCCCATATTTGCATTCCTTCTTGTTGAAGGTTTTATGCACACAAGAAGTGTAAAGAAGTATGCATTAAACCTTGGAATATTCGCTTTGATTTCCGAACTGCCTTTTAACCTTGGTTTTGCAAGAAGTTTATTCTACGTGCATTATCAGAATGTATTCTTCACCCTGCTTTTGGGTCTTCTTTGCCTTTGGTGTATAAGCGAGCTTGGAGAGAAGAGACAGTGGTCACCTAAACTGGTTCCCTTATACTATGTGGCGGGAGCCATTCTTGGAGCCATAGTTGGCTTTGAGCTCAGCGAAGCGGGACTTTTTTCCATGTTCACCACGATTCTTTATGGGAACCAGCTGATTGTGACCGGAATCGGTGCAGTTATCGGTTTGATCGTGATGGCTGTTCTTGGGGCAAAATATGATGCCGCAGCAAAGAACCGCTTCACCTTTACTGTACTTCCCATAGCAGTTTTTGCGGCAATTGCTTATTTCCTCAAGACGGATTATGCAGACTTTGGTGTTATTACAATTGTTATCATGTATTTGTTAAGGAACTCAAGGAAGAAAGCCTTCGGATGGGGATGCGGACTGCTTACACTTATGTCGCCCCTTGAAGCTTTCGCTTTCTTAATGATGATTCCGATTTCAAAGTACAACGGCGAACGCGGAAAGAAGATGAACAAGTATTTCTTCTACGCATTCTATCCTGTGCACATCGGTTTGATTTATCTTTTGACATTGCTGGTTGGCTTTACAACATTTTCGTTAGGATTCTAAAATTACAACCTTGCCTTTCATAAGGCAAGGTTGTATTATTTACGGTGTTTATTAATTTATAGAAAGGCAGAAAAAGATATGATGTTAGCGAATTACCACACCCACACAGTGCGCTGCAAACACGCCGTGGGAAGTGAAAGGGAATATATCGAGGCTGCCATCGCAAACGGATTCAAGATTCTTGGGTTTTCGGATCACACCCCCTGGCCCTATCCTGAAGGAGTGACATCAGGCATCAGGATGGGAATGGATGAAATCCCCGATTATACGGAAACCATTGTGAAGCTAAGAGAAGAGTACAAGGACAGGATTCAGATTCTCATAGGCTATGAGGTGGAGTACTTTCCAAAGTATTTTGACAAGCTTATGAAGGAACTTAGAAAGTATCCCCTGGACTATATTATTCAGGGACAGCACCATGTTCCCGACGAGGTGGAAGGCTTCTATGTGGGCACCAAGACTGACAGCGAAGAGAGGCTTGAAGCATACGTTAACCTTACAATTGAAGGCATGAAAACCGGCCTTTATACATATCTTGCTCACCCGGATCTTATAAACTTTACCGGTGACGATGACGTATACAGACGCCATATGTCAAAGATATGCGAAGCGGCTGTTGATTTGAACATCCCTCTTGAAGTGAATGTTTACGGCTTTATTGACAACAGATGGTATCCAAAGGACAGATTCTTTAAACTTGCAAAGGAATATAATCCCAGGTTTGTAGTGGGATGCGATGCTCATAATCCCAATGTATTAAGACAGCCCAAGGACCACCCGGGACTTCAGGAGTTCCTCACAAGAAACGGAATTGATTATGGGGACAACACAGTAAACATAGTCTCACCAAAATAACGGGAACTCTTATAAAAAATTATACCTATACAACATCAATCTCAGTGACATATACTTTAACCATAGCTAATTAACAAAGCAAACAAAGAAAGGCCACTGACTAATATGCAATACAGAGTAAATCAGAAGAATGGTGACAAGCTTTCCGTCCTTGGATACGGTTGTATGCGTTACACCAGAACCGGCGGTTCAATTGACCAGGAGAAGGCTGAAAAGGAAATGAAACTTGCGGTTGACGCGGGGGTTAACTACTTCGATACAGCCTATATCTACAACGGATGTGAAGAGTGCCTCGGAAAGTTTATGGAAAAATACGACTGCCGCTCCAAAATCAATGTGGCCACCAAACTTCCACAGTATTACATCAAAAAGATTGAGGATGTTGACAGATATTTTGCCGAGCAGTTAAGACGTCTTAAGACCGATTATGTGGATTATTATCTCCTTCACATGCTCAACGATGCCGCAAGCTTTAAGAGACTTTGCGAACTTGGCATAAGAGAGTGGATTGCGGATAAGAAGGCTAAGGGCATAATTAGAAACATCGGTTTTTCCTTCCACGGAAGCTCCATTAAGTTTATTGAGCTTATAGATGCCTATGACTGGGATTTTGCCCAGGTTCAGTTTAACTATCTGGATGAGCATTCACAGGCCGGAATAGAGGGCATTAGGCATGCCAACGAAAAGGATATCCCCATTATTATTATGGAGCCTTTAAGAGGTGGAAGACTGGTTAATAACCTCCCTGCCAAGGCAATGGACGCCTTTGAGAAGGCTGACGTAAAGAGAAGCCCTGCAGATTGGGGCTTAAGATGGGTTTGGAATCATCCTGAAGTAAACGTTGTGCTTTCCGGAATGAACGATATAGCTCAGGTTGAAGAAAACGTCCGAATCGCCTCAGAAGCAACGGCAGGCTCCCTTACCGAGTCTGATATGGCAATGTATAAGACTGTTCTTGATGCCATCAACGAAAGCGTCAAAGTGGGATGTACCGGCTGCGGTTACTGCCAGCCCTGCCCTCAGGGAGTGGATATTCCCGGATGCTTTGCAGCGTATAACCATTCATATACGGATAAGTACTTCGTTGCCCTTAAGGAGTACATGATGTGCACCACAATGCGCAAGAACCACACTAACGCAGGAAGATGCATCGAGTGCGGCAAGTGTGAGCAGCACTGTCCTCAGGGAATCAAGATACGTGAGGAACTTAAGAAGGTTCAGAAGCGTATGGAGACGCCAATCTACAAGATTGCAGCCTGGGGCGTTAAGATTCTTTTCAAGTATTAGAATGAAAAACCATATCGCAATATTATTCGAAATAGTGTAATATATATACGGATTTTGAATAGTATCACGAGGAGATCAATATGAATATAGTTTGTTTGGATTTGGAGGGAGTTCTTGTACCGGAGATCTGGATTGCTTTTTCCGAGGCGAGTGGAATTCCTGAACTTAAAAGAACCACAAGGGATGAGCCCGATTACGACAAGTTAATGAAGTGGCGTATCGGCATCTTAAAGGAACATGGCTTAGGCCTTAAGGAGATTCAGGATACCATAAGAGGTATCGATCCCCTTCCCGGAGCAAAGGAGTTCCTTGATAAACTTAGAGCCAAGACTCAGGTTATCATCATAAGCGATACCTTTACTCAGTTTGCAACTCCCCTTATGGAGAAGCTTGGCTGGCCTACAATCTTCTGCAATACTTTAGAGGTTGCGGATAACGGAGAAGTAACCGGTTTTAAAATGCGCTGCGAGAAGTCAAAGCTTACAACAGTCAAGGCTCTTCAATCCATAGGTTACGACACCATCGCCAGCGGCGACAGCTACAACGACCTTGATATGATTAAGGCAGGAAAGGCAGGCTTCCTCTTCAGAACCACTGATAAGATTAAGGCTGATTTCCCTGAGTTACCTGCTTTTGAAGAGTATGATGATCTTTATAATGCCATTGTTAAGGAACTGAAGTAATACATTGGGGCATGATTTCAAGTTACGAAGTCATGCCTCTTATTATGCCCATTGTTGCTTTATAACCTTGACAATGTGTGCTTTTTCGGTAAAATGGTAATCGTGACTGTAAACGGATATACATAAACATAAGAAGGAAAAAATATGATTCAAGCTAATAATGTAACCCTCAGATTCGGTAAAAAGGCCCTTTTTGAGGATGTTAATATCAAATTTACGGAAGGAAACTGCTACGGGCTTATCGGTGCCAACGGCGCAGGTAAATCTACATTCTTAAAGATCCTTTCAGGAAAGTTGGAGACCACATCCGGCGATGTTTCAATGACACCCGGACAGAGAATGTCAGTACTTGAGCAGGACCACTTCAAATATGACGCTTACCCCGTAATGGACGTAGTTATCATGGGTAATGAGAGATTGTATCAGGTAATGAAAGAGAAGGATGCAATCTACGCAAAGGAAGATTTCACAGACGAGGACGGTATCAAGGCAAGTGAACTTGAGGCTGAGTTTGCTGAGATGGACGGATGGGAAGCAGAGAGTAATGCAGCAATGCTTTTAAACGGTCTTGGAGTTGATACAGAATTCCACTATCAGCTTATGTCCGAGCTTGACGGCAGCCTTAAGGTTAAAGTTCTCCTTGCAAAGGCACTTTTCGGTAACCCCGACATCCTCTTACTGGATGAGCCTACCAACCACCTTGATTTGGATGCCATCGCATGGCTTGAGGAGTTCCTCATTAACTTTGAGAATACTGTAATCGTGGTTTCCCACGACAGATACTTCTTAAACAAAGTCTGCACACATACTGCGGATATTGACTACGGCAAGATTCAGCTCTATGCCGGAAACTATGACTTCTGGTATGAGTCCAGCCAGCTCCTTATTCGTCAGATGAAGGAAGCTAACCGTAAGAAGGAAGAGAAAATCAAGGAGTTACAGGAGTTCATCTCCAGATTCTCCGCTAACGCTTCCAAATCCAAGCAGGCTACAGCAAGAAAGAGAGCTCTTGAGAAAATCGAGCTTGACGACATTCGTCCTTCAAGCAGAAAGTATCCTTATATTGATTTCAGACCTGACAGAGAGATTGGTAACGAGGTTCTTACAGTTGAGGGAATCAGTAAGACCATTAACGGCGAGAAGGTTCTTAACAATGTTTCCTTTATTTTAGGACACGACGATAAGGTTGCCTTTGTAGGCGGAAACGAGCTTGCCAAGACCACACTCTTTAAGATTCTCATGGGCGAGATTGAGCCCGATGAAGGAACATACAAGTGGGGCGTAACCACATCCCAGGCATACTTCCCCAAGGATCCCACAGATGAGTTTGACAACGACTACACCATCGTTGACTGGCTTACAGGTTATTCACCTGTTAAGGATGTTACCTACGTAAGAGGCTTCCTTGGAAGAATGCTTTTTGCAGGTGATGACGGTGTGAAGAAGGTTAAAATCCTGTCAGGTGGTGAAAAGGTTAGATGCCTTCTTTCCAAGATGATGATTTCCGGTGCCAACTGCCTCATCCTTGATGAGCCCACAAACCACCTTGACATGGAATCCATCACAGCTCTTAACAACGGACTCATTAAGTTCCCCGGAGTCGAGCTTTTCTCATGTCATGACCACCAGTTTGTGCAGACCACTGCCAACCGTATTATGGAGATCCTTCCTGACGGAACACTGGTGGATAAGATTACAACCTACGATGAGTACCTCGAGAGCGATGAGATGGCACGTAAGCGTACCGTATACACCGCTAACCGCGAGGACGACGATAACTAACAAAATGTCGGGCAGAGACCAAATATGTTTGCCGCGGGGCCGCTTGCGCTACCTCCGGGCGTAGCCCCACTAGGTTCGTGAGAAACCTCACCAAGTGGGTACGCCCTTCGAAGTACCCCGAGGGCAAAATATTTGGCCTCTGCCCTTGGTTTATTGAGGAGTCATAGTTGCTATGATAGATTTGCATGTACATTCAACATATTCGGACGGAACGTTTACGGTTCAGGAGCTGGTGGACTATGCCGTAGAAAAGGGGTTAAAGGCAATTGCTTTGACGGACCATGATACGGTGGATGGGCTTGATGAGATTATAGAATATGCAAAGGGAAAACCCATTGAGATAGTACCGGGTATTGAGTTCTCGACGGACCTTGATGGCAAAGATATTCATATCCTTGGGTATTACATGGACTATAAGAGCGAGAAGCTTCTTGGGAAGATTAAAGAGTTTGTCGCTTCCAGGAACAGACGAAATGTGAAGATGTGTGGAAAGCTTGCTGAGGCAGGCTGCCCATTTACCTATGAGGAGATATCCGAAAGATTTAAGGGGGCAGTTGTTACAAGGGCGCATTTCGCAGCTTACCTTATAGAGAAGGGATATGTTAAGAGCAGAGAGGAAGCCTTTGAAAGATATATAGGTGATAAGGCAAGGTGCTATGTTCCTCAGGATACAAAGATAACACCCTTTGAGGCTGTTAAGCTTATCTCAGAGGTTGGTGGTATACCGGTTCTGGCCCACCCCTTCCAGTACAAGATGTCGGACGCAAGGCTTTCGCAGTTTGTGGGAGAACTTAAAGAGGCCGGACTTATAGGCATTGAAACCATATATTCCAAGTACACGGCAGGGGAGATAAGGCAGCTTAAATCCCTGGCAAAACAGTACGACCTTCTGATAACCGGAGGCTCAGACTTCCACGGTGCCAACAAGCCTAAGATTGACCTTGGAGTGGGCCATGGCTCACTTGAGATTCCTGATGAGATTCTTGATAACCTTAAGAAGTGCCTTGCATACTATGTCTTTTCCGATATGGACGGGACGCTTTTTGATGAAAAATGCGTTTTCTCCGATGCTTTGAAGGATTCAATCAGAGGATTCGTTGAGAGAGGCAACGTCCTTGTGCCTACCACGGGAAGACCTTACAAGGGCACAATTAATGCTTTCATTGAGAATGATATGGTTTTGCCCGATATGAAGGTTATCTGCAGCAACGGGGCACTGATCATTGATGTGGAGACAGAGACACCTGTTATTGAATTCAAATTAACCTCTGAGGAAATCAGAGAAGTAATAAAGAAAGCCGATGAACTGGGTATCTACGTTCATTCCTACGATGATGACAATATAGTCCTTAGAGAAGAGACTGAGGAAACCAGATTTTACACGAGAAAGGTTCACATGCCTCTTAAGTTTGTGGATGATATTGCGGACGAATTAAAGGACGGCGCACTGAAGCTGATGTGCATCGACCTTAACAATAAGCCGAAGCTTGAAGCCTTCAGGACCTGGATTCATGAAAATATGGGTGACAGGCTTCAGGGCATTTTCTCCAACGACAGATACATGGAGGTTCTTTCCGTTAAGGCCGGCAAGGGTAACGGAATAAAGGCCTTCTGCAGGCTTAACCACATTCCTCTTGGAAGGACCTACGCCTGCGGTGATCAGGAGAACGATATCGACATGATTAAGGCCGCGGGATGTGGCGTTGCTGTGGCAAATGCAACAGCTGAGGCCAAGGCTGCAGCGGATGTAATTACCAAAGATGATGCCAGCCACGATGCGCTGAAACCATTGTTTGATTCTATTTAGAGATATAAGGTGCAGATTGGGGACAGTCCCCAAATTGCACCTTTTTTTGTTGCCTATGTATTCCAAATAAGGTAAAATAGTAGAATAGTACCACCCGGGGAGAGAAAGAGGATCTGATGAATTCCGTCATAGTATTTGTAAACCTGATTTCAGCGCTGTTCATCTTTATAATTATTATTGGCCTTTACCAGGTTCCCGAGGATGCAATAAGGCTTACCAGACATTTCCGCTATTGTATGTGGGCGTGCCTTGCAGGACTGCTTGCCGAGATGGCGGGTCAGGCCCTCAACGGACAAAGCCGGTATGCCACCGCAACGTTTATATTTACTCTCTTGGGATACATTCTTATTGACTGTGTCATGACATTTTATGCCTTCTATTTCTATTATCTTATTACTCAAACTGACAGGAAATTTCCCAAGGCTTTTCCCTATTCGATTACTGTTTTGTGTGTGCTGGACACGTGTTTTGTGACAGTCGGAGCAATTACCGGGAAACTTTTTACTCTAGTGGATGGAACCTTTGCGAACGGCCCCTGGAATCCTTACAGTAAGATTGCCGGCGCGGTTTGCTTTATTGCTACGGTTGTAGTCTTTATACGATACCACAAGGCATTTGGTATAACCAGCCCTGCAGTTACGTCACTCTTTGTAATTGTGCCGTTTTTGTCCTTCATAATACTGGGTCAGCATGCGGCAGATGTAAGAAACGGGTTCGTGGGAGCAGCAGTTTCCCTTGCGGTTGTATATGTTATTGTCCAGTCAAGAATTATTGCGGAAGCAACTTCCAACGCTGAACTTTACAACAAATTGGCGGTAAATGACATTCTGACGGGTCTTGGCAACAGGAGAGGCTATCAGGTTTACATTGGCAGCCATTCCTTCGAAGGAGAGGTTGCAGCGGTTTTTGCAGATGTAAATTCCCTTAAGGAAACCAACGACCATATAGGGCACGAAGCCGGCGACAAACTCATAATTAAAGCTGCCGAGACTTTGAGAAACGCATTCCCCGACGGAAAAGTGTTCAGAGTAAGCGGAGATGAGTTTGTGTGCATAGTAGAAAATGCCACAGAGGATTCCTTCGCAAAACGAATGAATGACCTTGCGGCATTAGTTTATGATGGTGGAAGATTTATTTCCTTGGGCTACTCTGTGGGAGAGGGAAGCAACATTCTGGACCTGGTCAATAAAGCCGAGCAGATAATGTATGTTGACAAGTCCCGCTATTACAAAGAAACCGGCAAGGACAGACGTCATTAAAGCCCCTGTTTGATTCAATTTGATAAGGAATGCGAAAAGTGCCTTGAATGACTGCATTTGCAACATTTAGGCACTTTTATTTTCCTAAAGGTAGTGGTACTATTTTATATATATAAGGGAATAAACGTTTTATCTGAAGGGTATTTGAGTAACTTTTTTGCTTTGACGCGGAGGACAAGGAAGTGAAACCATACTTATCGGGTGATGATAGCAAGGGAAAACATGTAATATTCCCCAGAGCGGTGGTAGTGCTCATAGGGATTGCGGTTAATGTTTTGCTGTCTTATATTACGGATCGCTTTGAACTGCCGATGTTTTTGGATACGGCAGGAACGATTGCGGTAGCTGCGTTATGCGGATATCTGCCGGGCATTATCACAGCGGTAGTCACCAATGCCCTATGCATGCTGTTTAATCAACACGCGCTGTACTTTGCCTTTATTAACGCTCTAATCGCGGTTTTCACCGCTTTGTTTGTCAGAAGATATTCCCTTCAAAAATTAAAAAATCTTACTTTCTTTGTTATGATCACGGCACTTTTCTGCGGAAGTGTAAGTGCTCTGGTGCAGTGGGGCCTGTTTAAGGAGGCTCAGAATGCGCAGATCGGAGAGGCTGCGGCAACCTTTGCCGCTTCTACGGGATTATCCAGATTCCCATCTTTTTTAATTGTAAATATCCTCATTAACATTTTAGATAAAGGACTTACTTCGGCAGCTGCAACGCTGGCGCTTATTTTGGTGCCACAGGAGCTGGCGGCAAGAATCAACAAGGGTTCATTAAGACAGCGCCCTCTGTCAAGAGAAGAACTGAAGAACATGAGGGAGTGGAGCCGCAACGTCAGACACTCCATACGTTTCAGAACGGCGCGAACCCTTATGGGAGCGCTTTTGGCGTTAGTACTTATCATCGGATTTATAGGGGCCAGACTCTTTTTTGATTCCATGAAGAATGAGAAGACTGAGGCGGCAAGAGAGGCAACCAAATTTGCCGCAAGTGTTATAGATCCGGAGATGGTTCCTGTTTATATTGAAGAAGGCAGGGATGCTCCCGGCTACGCGGAAACCGAGGAAATGTTTTATAAAATTCGAAGCACCGCCAAAGGGGTGGAGTATCTTTACGCATTAAAGATAGGCCCGGAGGGATGCGTTTTTATATTCGACCTGGCATCCGAGGAAGGGCCGGAACCCTTTGAACCGGGAGACTTTGTCCCTATCGAGGAGGCTTTTAAACCTCTGCTTCCAATGCTTTTGGCGGGGGAAGAGATAGAGCCCGTGGAGGATGATGATGCCTGGAACTGGATGAGGACGGTATATTATCCGGTCAAGGATGAAAACGGCAGATGCGTCTGTTATGTGGGTGCCGATGTTTCCATGGATATGCTTTCAGAAAGTACGGCTTTGCTTATGCTTAAGGTTCTGCTTATTCTGGCCGGTTTCTTTATTCTAATCCTTGCCTATAGCCTTCGGGCTACAGAGATATATACAACCTATCCCGTTAACAGCATAGCTCTTTGCGTTGACGGCTTCGTAACGGCGGGAAGCGACCAGAAAAAGCTTGACGCAAATGTAAAAAGACTGAGATCTCTGGGCATAAGAACGGAAGATGAGCTTGAAAAGCTTTACCATTCAATTTGTGAAATGTCTCTGAACCAGACGGAGCAGTTACGAGCCATAACGCATTTCTCGGATGCAACTGCCAAAATGCAGGATGGCCTTATCATCACAATGGCGGACATGGTGGAGAACCGTGATTCCGACACCGGTGCACATATACAGAAGACGGCGGCCTACGTAAAGATCATAGCGGACGGCTTGCAGAAGAAGGGATACTACGCTGAAAAAGTAACCAATAAATATAAATCCGACGTTGTGCGCTCAGCGCCTCTTCACGATGTGGGTAAGATAAACATTTCAGACACCATTTTAAACAAACCGGGAAAGCTTACGGATGAAGAGTATGAAATCATGAAAACCCACACCACCATTGGCAAGAATATTCTGGAAAATGCCATCGGGACGGTACAGGGAGAGAATTATCTTAAGGAAGCAAGGAACATGGCCGCATACCACCATGAGAGATGGGACGGCAAGGGATATCCCGAGGGGCTTCACGGCGAGGTCATTCCCCTTTCGGCCAGGATCATGGCTGTGGCGGATGTGTTTGATGCTCTTACTTCACCACGTGTTTATAAACCTGCATTTCCTCTTGAAAAAGCTTTGTCCATTATTCAAGAGGGAGCGGGAACTCAGTTTGACCCCAAGTGTGTTGAAGTATTTATGGAATCTCTAAGCGAGGTAAAAGCTGTACTGAACAAGTACGGACAGGAACTTTAAACGGAGGAAATCCATGAAAAAGAACTGCGTTTTATTCAGATATATGGCCATAGGCATGGCGCTGACGGTGATCCTGGCAGGCCTTAAGGGGGCTGCACTCGATGAGGATGGTAAACCTGAAAAGATCTCTGTTGCAGCTGCCAATCAGGGAACACCTCCGGACTGGATGGGTGGAGGCTATGCCGCTTCGGGTCAGATTGACAAAGCGGGTTACTCATCAATGGTATATGATGCAACCAACGGATTGCCTACATCGGACGCCAACTATGTCCTTGGTGCATCGGACGGTTATGTGTGGATCGGAAGTTATGGCGGTATCATCAGATATGACGGGTCAAGGTTTGAGAGAATGGATACATCCGGGGGCCTGACCAGCGGACGGGGCCTGTTTGAGGATAGCGAGGGCAGAATATGGGTTGGAACCAATGATAACGGAGTGGTAGTTCTGGATGGAGAAAAGAGCACCCATATAACTTACCGTGACGGATTACCATCATCATCCATAAGATGTTTTTCTGAAGATCCTGAAGGAAATATTTATGTCGGCTCAACGGCCGGAGTGTGCCTTGTGGATCGGAATCTGCAGGTTCGCGTCATAGAGGATGAAAGAATTGCCAACGAGCGTGTTTTGAAGCTGGAAGCCGACAGTACCGGGACGATTTTCGGGCAGACCAAAAACGGAAGTGTATTCACCATTAAGGATGGCAAAATCGACGAAATATATTCGGCTGACGATCTGGGAATTGAGAAAATAACATCATTTACCCTGGATCCGGAGAATCCGGGCATGATATATTACGGAACCAATACTCCTTTTGCTTATTACGGGAAATTCGGAGAAAGGGCGGCTTTTCTTACAAGAATATGGGTTTATCCCGTTGAGAGCACACAATGGATTTCATATAATTGCGGAAGAGTCTGGGTGGCATCCTCAACGACATTGGGCTATCTGGATAAAAAGGGAAGGTTCCGCAAACTTGACAACCTGTCTGTGGACAGCGCAATTGAGATGTTTACGGCGGATTATCAGGGAAACCTCTGGGTAGCTTCATCGACTCAGGGTGTTATGAAGATAGTTACCAATAATTTCCTTAATGTAACGGGAAATGCGGGAATGCCTGACGAGGTTGTGAATGCCACGTGTCTTAAGAACGGGGAACTTTACGTGGGAACCGACGAAGGTCTGTGGATTCTGGATAGAGACCTTCGGCTTCTTCACAATGAACTGACGGATTATCTTGAGGGTGCCAGAATAAGATGCATTACAAGAGATGACATCGGGAATCTGTGGATTTCCACGTTTGCCCGTAATCTGGGACTGGTATGCTACACCAAAGAGGGAGAGATAGTCAGCTATACAACCAATGAGGGGATGCCCGGAAATGAGATCAGGTGCGCAATCCCTGCAAAGGACGGCTCCATGCTGGTGGGCAGCAACCAGGGTCTGGCTATTATCAAAAACGGGAATATTATAAAGACTCTGACGGAAGAAGACGGCGTCAAAAATACGGTATTTCTGACAGTTGCCGAGGGCGATAAGGGCGAGATCTATATCGGGACCGACGGCGACGGCATTTATATATACGAAAACGGAAACATCAGAACACTGGGAAGAGACGACGGACTTACCAGTGATGTGATAATGAGGATCAAAAAGGATGAGGATCTTGATATCTACTGGATTGTGACATCCAACTCCATTCAGTATATGAAGGATGGGATACTCACCAATATTTCATCCTTCCCATATAACAACAACTATGATGTCTACAGCGATGACAACGGAAACCTTTGGGTCCTTTCATCATACGGAGTGTACTGTGTGAGTAAAGACTCCCTTTTGGAGAACGATGTCAGGGATTATAGGCTTTATACCGTTGATAACGGCGTTTCAAGCACCCCTACTGCGAATTCATACAGCGCATTGGATGATAATGGAAATCTTTATATTTCCGGCAGGGCAGGGGTAAGCCGGATAAACATAAACAATTACTATGATAAAGAAATCTCCGTAAAGCTTGGAATTCGCTCGATCTATTACAACAATTCTCCCATATATCCCGGGGAGGACGGAAGCTATACACTGCCTGCCGAGCCGGGACGTGTACAGATAACTCCGGCAATCTTGGATTATACAATGGCAAATCCAATGGTTCGGGTTTTCCTGGAGGGAGCCGGAGATGAGGGCGTGACCGCTCAGAGAAGTAAAGTGACTTCACTGGAGTATACAGGCCTCGATTACGGTGAATATATCCTTCACGTCCAGATCATAGAAGAAGGTACGGAAAAGGTCCTGGAGGAGGAAACAGCGAGAATTGTTAAAAGGCCCAGGGTAACGGAACTTCTCATTGTAAGGATCCTTCTCGGTGTACTCATTGCCGCAGCAACGGGTATTGTAGTATGGCGTGTCATGAGAGGCACCGTCATAAGACGTCAGTATGATGAGATAAGACAGGCCAGAGACGAGGCAGAGAGAGCAAACACTGCCAAATCAAGGTTCCTTGCCAATATGTCCCACGAGATAAGAACGCCCATAAACACCATCATGGGTATGGACGAGATGATATTGAGAGAGGATGCGGCAGATGTTCCCCAGGGATATTTCATGTCCATAATAAATTACGCTCTGGATATCAGAAGTGCATCCGAGTCACTTTTGGGTCTGATCAATGATCTTCTTGATATGTCCAAGATTGAATCGGGGAAAATGCATCTTGTGGAGCAGGAATACGACGTACAGGAAATGTTGCGTTCCATGGTCACCATGATAAGAGGAAGGGGAGCTCAGAAGGATCTTACCTTTGAGGTAACGGTGGATGAGATAATCCCGAAACGCCTGTACGGTGATTCGGGCAAAATAAAACAGGTGGTATTAAATCTTCTGACCAATGCCGTCAAGTACACCAAAGAGGGCGGATTTATGCTTGATGTATCTTTAGAGAGCAGAGAGGATGATATATGTCATCTCAGATTCTCGGTAAAAGATACGGGAATCGGTGTCAGGGAAGAAGATCTGGATAAATTGTTCACAGCCTATGAAAGGCTTGATGAAGAGCAGAACAGCGGAATTCAGGGAACAGGTCTGGGACTTGATATTTCAAGAAGATTTGCGGAGCTGATGGGGGGAAAACTCTGGTGTGAAAGTGTTTACGGAAAGGGAAGCAATTTCATTTTCACAGTCAGTCAGCGCATAGCGGACAAAACGCCCATCGGACTGTTTGATGAACGCGGGGATGAGGGGATTAAGGGACCCTATGTTCCCAGGTTTATTGCCCCGGATGCGGATATTCTTGTGGTTGACGACAACCCTATGAACTTAAGTGTTATCAAAGGGCTTCTTAAAGCAACAAAGATGTTTGTGACAACGGCTTCAAGCGGAGAAGAGTGCCTTGAAAAGCTTAAATACGGCAATTTTAATGTGGTTCTTCTGGATCACATGATGCCGGGAATGGACGGCGTGGAAACTGTGGCAAGGATCAGGGAGACAGACCCGGATCTTCCCGTATATGCCCTTACAGCAAATTCCACAGCCGGTGAAGAGTTCTACAAATCCAAGGGCTTTAACGGATATCTGGCAAAGCCCATTGACAGTCTGACTCTGGAGAGAACAATCCTTAAGCACCTTCCGGAGGAGATTGTATTAAAGGCAACGGACGAGGATGCCGTGGATGAACCCACCGAGCTTCCCGAAGATATGAAGTGGCTTGACGAGGTGGAAGGCCTTTCCGTCGAGGATGGTGTAAACAATTCCGGCGGTATCAATTCCTTCATTAATTCGTTGAAACTCTTTTTGGATACGCTTGACGGCAGCGCCAAGGTTATTGAGGATGCATACAAGGCAGGAGATTATAAGCTTTATACCATAAAGGTACATGCACTTAAATCCTCCGCCCGCATCATAGGTGCCGGAAAGCTGTCCAAGCTGGCAGAAAAGCTTGAGGAAGCCGGGAACAAGGACAATCTTGATTACATAAGAGAAAATGCGGAGAAACTTTTAAAGGATTACAGGTCTTATGCAGAGAAGCTGTCCAAACTTGTCCTTGAGGAGGACGAGCCGGACAGAGAGCCTGTTCCTGACGATGTACTTGAGGATGCTTACACTGCATTTAAGGAACTGATTCCTCAGATGGACTATGATTCAGTGGAGATGGTCCTTGAGGGTCTGAAGGAGTATAAGCTTCCGGAGGAAGATGACAGGATAATAAAAGAACTTGCAGGAATGCTTAAGGTCCTTGACTGGGATGGAATGGAAAATCTGATAAAACAAAAATAAAACGAGAGGGAGAAATTATTTATGATAGCGAAAAAAATGCTGATCCTTGGGGCAAAGGAAACTTTTCTGCTGCGGGTAATCGAGAAGAAAACAAAGGAAGCGGGAATAGACTGTGAGTTTGTACCCTGGGATGTGAACGCCATTAATTCCAAAATAGATGGATGCAGCCTGATCACTTTCTACGTGGATGAATTGGAACGTCCTCAGAGTGATGTTATTCACTTCCTTCATGACAAGGCAGATGAAGCGGGAACCCGGTTTATCGTTGTGGGAGAAAGGGATGAGGTTAATTTCATCAACGACAATATGCCGGGGGAACTGATGTACAAAAGTTTCTTAAGACCCCTTGACAATGATGAGTACGTGAAAGCCATCACGGATTTCTTCAACAAGTATGACTCAGGGGAATTCAGAAAGAGCATTCTTATTGTTGATGATGACCCCAATTACATGGGACTTGTAAGAGACTGGCTGAAGGCGACTTACAGGGTCTCAATGGCCAACTCGGGGACGCAGGCTCTCAGGTGGCTTGGAATGAATAAGGCAGATCTGATTCTTTTGGATCATGAAATGCCGGTAACATCCGGCCCTAAGGTGCTTGAGATGCTAAGAAGCGATGAAAGCACTAAATCCATACCCGTTATTTTCCTCACAGGTAAGGGGGATAAAGAAAGCGTCATGGAAGTAGTGTCCTTAAGACCCGAGGGATATTTCCTCAAAAACATTCAAAAAGAAGAACTTCTGGAAAAACTTAAGGACTTTTTCATTCTTCACAAATAGGTCAGACATAATAAAGGAGCAGATTTGGCTATGATGGAGTTCCTGGTTAATCATCAATTAAATTTCATGCAGGCTTTAAGCGGAATATGTGGTGCTATGGCCTGCCTGCTTGTCATGACAAAGGCTCTTGGGGCTAAAAGGCGGAGAGCACTGATACACATGGAACTTTCGGCCATGTTTCTTTTGATTTTTGACAGGATGGCTTATATCTACGCCGGGGACGTCAGCAGAACCGGCTACGTGATGGTCAGACTTTCCAATTTTCTGGTGTTTTTCCTTACATCCGAGATAGTCCTTGCTTTTAATCTGTACCTGATCGAACTTCTGACCTCAGACGGGGGCATGGATGTCCCGCCCCAAAGACTGAGGATAGTAAACCTGCTGTCTGTGATCGGAATGATTATGGCAGTCGTTGCACATTTTACCGGACTCTACTATTACTTTGATGAGGGTAATCACTATCACAGGGGAAGCGGATTTCTTATCTGCTATATTATTCCCATAATCTGCCCTGTCATCCAGTTTATTGTCATTAACCAATACAGAAAGAAATTCAGCAAGACCATTTTTGCATCGCTGATCATTTACTTAATTGTCCCGATAACGGCTTCGATAATTCAGATTTTTGCATACGGGCTGTCTTTGACCAACATGGCAATGGTTTTGGTGTCGGTTTTCCTTTATGTTTTTGCATATATCGATATCAACGAAACGATTGAAAGAGCACATGAGGTTGAAATGAACAACCTGAAGGAGGAACAAAGGAGCGCCAGACGACTTTTTGACGAGATAACCACATCCTTCGTTGCCGCAATAGATGCAAAGGATTCCTTTAATCAGGGGCATTCCAAACGAGTTGCGAAGTATGCTGAAAGGATTGCAAGAGAAGCGGGCAAACCCGAAGAGGAATGTAACAGGATTTACTATGCCGCTCTTTTACATGACGTTGGGACAATAGGCATACCGGACAGTATCATAGCCAAGGGAGAAGAACTGAATGAGGAAGAGATTGAAAAGATAAGGCAAAAGCCCACCATCGGATCTGAAATCCTTTCAGGGATCACGGACTATCCTTACCTGAAGGAAGGTGCATTGTACAGCTGTGAGAGATATGACGGAAAAGGATATCCCGCGGGCCTTAAGGGAACCGCCATCCCTGAAGCTGCCAGGATCGTGGCAGTAGCCGATGCCTTTGATACCATGATGTCAAAGAAAAGTTACAGGGATTCCCTTCCCACTCAGATGATAAGAGAGGAACTTGTGAAGGGCTCCGGGACTCAGTTTGATCCGGAGTACTCGGAAATAATGGTCAGACTTTTGGACACCGATTCCCTTGATAACGTTAAAAGGAGCGAGGGGAACATCGATGACGAATATGAGACCGAGATGGTCTGTGGCCAGTACAGAGGGAATATTCTTAAAGGAATCCCCACCTCAAATGAGGAGATAAAGATTTCCTTTAAGGCAGATCCTACAGAAATGGCTGTTGATGAGTTCAGTGCTCCTTCCATAATACTTTTTGATTCCTATGACGCGAGGGTGCATGATAATGCCAAGGCCATAGAGGCATACAGATATTTGGAATATGCGGAAATCTGGTTTGACGGGCACGTTAATTCCACAGCCGCAAGAAATGTGAAGTCTGCAATCACCGAGCTTAGTGATGGCAGCAATACCGAAGCAGGCAAAGCATCTGCCTATGAAATAATTGCAGGCAAGTTTGAAGATCACCTTAAACTGGTGCTTTCCGATGGGAAAACGCGGGTTGAACATACTATAGCTTTGCCTGACAGCACCAAGGCAGTTTACATAGGATTGACGGGAGAGCATTGCAGGCTTTTTGATATTGCCATTGATAAGACCGGCAAAGTTTACTCAGAGGGTGACATAGCAAGAATATCAGAAGCAATAAGCTATATTGACCGAATGGAAAGTGATCTGCCTAATGTTCAGATAGACAGAACAAGATCGGCAGCTACGGAAGGCGTTGCAATCAAAGACAGGATGCGCCTGATCTTTCATACCATGTCTCTGCCTACGGCGAATCTGGTTTGGCACTGTCCATATATAGTACTGTTTAATTCTGACGATAAAAAGGTTTTCGGACCGGGGTACAGGGAATATGCTCTTATTAAGTTAAACGGTGAGTGCACGAGTGAAGTGGAAGAGGTTACCAATCACTTTACCATGAAAAAGGATGAGGAATTCGGAAGCTGGAGCGAGTGGAAAGACAGAAACATGGAGGGCATGGAGTGTGAAGTCAAATTCAGCGTCAAGGGGAACCATATAACCGTAACAACCCAGAACCTGGGAATTTCCATAGAAGACGTTCTTACGACTGCCGAAGGCGAAGAGGATGTATATGTGGCCGTTACCGGTGACCAGGTGGCCCTGACAGATATAAGAATAATATAGGGGAAGATAAGGTGACGATCCGGGACAGTTGGGGACTGTCCCGGATCGTCGCCTTGTGGTAGAATATATCTTTGGAGGTATTGCTATGTTATTCACAATTATCGAAATATTGGTGCTTGTATATGTAATTGTAATGGTGGGATATTTTCTTCTTATTATGCCAAGAATGAGCCATAAAGAGGCAAGAAGGCCCTTTACGGATCAGGCGTACTTTGCCCACAGAGGACTTCATGATAATAAAAGCGAGGCCCCGGAAAACTCCATGGCGGCTTTCAGAAAGGCTGTGGAAGCAGGTTATGGAATCGAGCTTGACGTACATATAACGAGGGATCTGATTCCTGTGGTGTTCCACGATGACACCTTAAACAGAGTCTGTGGCGTCGACGGTAAGATTTCAGATTACACCTTGGAAGAACTGCAGCAGTTTAAGCTTTTTGATACTGATGAGAAGATTCCGCTTTTTAAGGATGTACTCAATCTGGTGGATGGCAAGGTGCCCCTTATTGTGGAGATTAAAGCCAATGATAATGACCTTAGAGTCTGCCCCAAGGCGGATGAATTGCTTAAGGATTACAAGGGCTTATACTGCATGGAATCCTTTAATCCATTGGCGGTCAGATGGTATAAGAAGAACAGAAATGACATAGTAAGAGGTCAGTTATCGGACAGCTACATGCACTCGGATAACAAGAAGTACCATTCCCCTCTTTACTGGGCCATGGAGTATCTGCTTTTAAACTTTCTGGCAAAACCTGATTTTATCGCATATAACCATAAGTTTTATAAGAACCTTTCAAGAAGGATCAACAAGAATTTTTATAACGCCATGTCAGCAGCCTGGACCATAAGAAGCCAGGAAGAACTGGATGCGAGACTCAATGATTTTGATGTTTACATTTTTGAGGGCTTTATCCCTAAGCAGTGCCCTCCAAAGAACGCATAGAAGGAGAGCATAAGCTTCAATGTTTTTCAGATGTAAGAATTGTGGTGGAAACATAGTATATAACCCCGATAAGGGAATGATGGTGTGCCCCCACTGCGGCGGCGAGGAAACCCAGGATAAGAAAACAGGAGAGGGGGAGAACTACAATTCCCTTGAGACCTGTCTTAACTGTGGCGCTCCAATTAAACCGGGGCCTTATACCTCAGCTGAAAAGTGTGAATACTGCGGACATTACCTTATCCATGATGAGAGAGTAACCGGCAAATATAAGCCCTCGGAGCTTCTGCCCTTTAGGATCAGCAAGGAAAAAGCAAAAGAAATCTTATTTAATGCCTTCAAAAAGAAGGTATTCGCCCCTTCGGATTTCCTGTCAAACCAGATGTTAGAGAAGATGACGGGCATGTATGTGCCTTATTTTCTCTATGACATGAACGTTAACGGTGAATTTGAGGCCAACGCCACCAAGACCAGAAGGTGGATTTCCGGGGATACTGAGTACACGGAGACCTCAATTTATAGAATTCACAGAAAGCTTAAAGCCAGGTTTAACAGGGTGCCCGTGGATGCCTCCGACGTTATGCCGGACGACTCCATGGATTTGATGGAGCCCTATGACTACGCGGATTTAAAGGATTTCAGAGAGCCGGATCTTTCGGGCTTTTATTCGGAGTGCTACAATAAACCTTCTGATGAGCTGGCCTATCGAGCAGAGACTAGGGCGAAGAATGACACCGACAAAATCATCAGAAACTCCATTACCGGTGCCTACACCACGATTACACCAATGTACGAGAACATAGATATTGCCTCAAGAAGCGACAAATACAGTCTCCTTCCCGTATGGCAGTACATCTATTCATATAAGGATAAACTTTACACCTACTACATAAACGGTCAGACCGGCAAGCTGGTGGGGGAGGCCCCGAGAAGTATGGGCAAAATCTTAGGTTACGCTGCTACCTTATGGGCTCTTATATTTGTGACCTTTATGGTAGTAATGCATGCGGTATAGAAAGAGGAATCATATGAGAAACTGGTTTAGATTTTTTAGAATATGGTTCCTGGTATGCGGAATCATTATTATAATCTGCGTCATTTCCATGATCTGGAATAAGGAAAACGCAGTCAACTACGAGAGAGTAAACACCTATTGCACAGAAAGCGAGCGAGTTTTCGACTACGGTGATGTGCTTACGGATGAAGAGGAAGACAAGTTAAGAGCACTTATTGCGGAAAAAGAGCAGGTTGCTCATTGCGACATTATCCTTCTTACCATGAAGGAGTCATTGGAAGAATACGCAAAGTCCTATGATCCTAATGTCCCCAGTAATCAGTACGTTATGATAAAAGCCGACAATTTCTACGATGAGTATGGCTTCGGCTGGAATAAGACAAAGGAAGGCGATGACGGCGACGGATGTATCCTTCTTGATAACTGGTTCAGAGAGTCTGACGGAAAGATTCACACCTGGCTTTCGACCTCAGGAAGCGTTGAACGGAAGTTTTCATCAAACATGATTGACAGAGTCCTTGACGATGTCTATGACTATGTGGAATATGATCCCTACAGGGCTTACAAGGCTTATGTTGAGGATATTGCAAGATACATGGGGAATGAGGAAACCAAACTTGAGGTTCCCATTTATGCATACTTTGTTATTCCTACCATTGCGGCGATAATCTTTATTGCCATCTATGCATCCGGCAAGGAGGGCAAGAAGACTGTAAACGAATCAACCTATGTCGGAGAGAACGGAATAAACTTTGAGGTTATGTATGACCAGTTCATCAGCAAGGCCATCAGCCAGAGAAGAATAGAAAGATCTGACTCCGGCGGCTACGGCGGAGGTGGCGGTGGCGGCCATCATTTTTCCTCGGGAGGTCACTCCCATGGCGGTGGCGGCCATTCAAGATAAGAAAATAAAGACAACAAAAAAACTCGCATGACGGTGCGAGTTTTGTTTTGCATTAAATATTTACTTACCAGCAGTAGTAAGTTGATTAAGCCATCTTGTTAACAGCGAGTGCTAAACGAGATACCTTTCTAGCAGCGTTGTTCTTGTGGTAAACGCCCTTCTGAGCTGCCATCTCAATTGTCTTGGTTGCTTCCTTTAAAGCAACTTCAGCAGCAGCCTTATCGTTAGCTTCGATTGCAGCGAAGACTTTCTTCATAGCTGTCTTAACGCCTGTACGAATAGCCTTATTTCTGTCCTGTCTTGTCTTAGCAACAAGAATTCTCTTCTTAGCAGATTTAATATTAGCCAAAGATCTACACCTCCATCAAATGGTCTGTTTTTCGATAATTTTCTGTCGCATCTGATGCCGGACACGGTCAGCTGATGCAAACATCCGAAAGATATTTTATAGGAAGAAGCCTAAAGTGTCAATAGTTTTTATTTGTTTTTATAGTAGAACACAGCAATCTGGGTTCTGTCTCTTAAGGCCAGTTTTTCAAGGATGGAGGAGATGTAGTTTCGAACGGTTCCCTCGCTTAAAAACAGCTCCTCGGAAATCTCTTTGTTGCTTAAGCCCTCGGCGATGCAGCCGATAATCTGGCACTCCTTCTCGCTTAAGCCGAACTCCTCGCCCTTAAACTCATTGTGAACTTCCTTCCCAAGGAGAGTGGGAAGTTTTTCCATAATGTTTCCGCCAAAAACCGTCTGTCCCATGGCAACGGCCTTTAAAGCAGGGATTATGGAGTCATAATCCTGTTTTAGAAGGTATCCTTTGGCACCGCAGTTAAGAGCGGTGTGAATGTATTCATCATCGGAAAAAGTGGTAAGGAAGAGAATCTTGGCATCGGGATAGTCCCTAAGAATCTCTTCAGCGGCCTCTGTTCCAAACTTCTTATCCATTCGAATGTCCATTAAAAGAACGTCCGGGGCCAGGTAGTTATATAAACCTACCGCATCCTCACCGTTATTACCTATACCCACAACGGTAATATCCGGATCCTTTTCAAGTATTATTTTCAATGAGCTGCAAACCAAAGCATCATCGTCTACAATCAGTACTCGCATTATTTCTCCTTCTTTTGGGATCTGGGAATTGTTGCAAAAATCCTGAATCCCGTTTCGTTCCTTATATAAAATGTACCCCCGAGGGCATTTATTCGATCCTGCATGTTGTTAAGGCCAATGCCGGTTCCGTCACCCTTTGTGGCGGAAGTGCCGTTGTCCTCAATCAGAAGCTGATAAAGATTCTCATGCTCCATGAAAACCACTTTGGCCCAGGTGGCGTTACTGTGCTTGGCAATGTTGGACAAGGCTTCCTTAACAATGCCTGCCACCGCAAATTTAATATCCTTATTTATCTTGGATCCTGAGGAATATTCCAGAGTTACAGGGCAGAACTTAAAGTCCTCCACCAGCTTTTCAAGACTTCCTTTAAGATCAATTGAATCATCGTACAAATCGTGAACGCTTACCCTGCAGGAATCCATGGCATCGGAGAGGGTGTTTTTGAGAACTCCCAGGTGTTCGCCAAGGACCTTGTCCTCGTTAATGGCATCAATTGCTCCCATCATAATAAGAGCCCGGGATAAGAGGTGACCCACATTATCGTGAATCTCTCTGGCTATTCGGTTCCTCTCTTTAAGGGTTGCCAGGTGAACCTCGTAGTCCTGCTTGTCCTGGTAATCGGCGGCCCTTTTCTCCATCAGTTCCTCCAATTGCCTTCTGTCGTCAGCCTGTCCCATGACCTTTAGCCAAAGTCCGTTAATAAGAAGACTTGCATAGGCAAGGTAGAGAGCCAAAAGGCTGATAAGGATAATAAATAACGCATGCTCTTTATATGAAAAGGCGCATAAAGCCACCACTATAAGGCCTGCAATTGAGGGAATAAGGGTTTTGTCAAAAACAGGAAGTTTCTTCTCTATATGAAGACTGATTACGGTAATCTCGAAAATGATAACGGGAAGATAATACAAAGTCTGGGTGGGAATAATAAAGAACATGACTAAATAAACTACACAAAGGGAGTAGGTAGCCGCCTTCTTCCTTGCAGCGAAGCTTATGGAAGAAATGGCGAAGGTAATCAAAAGGGCAATGAGATAATCAGCCGTTCCACCCTTATATGCAGTTACCGCACACAGTGCAATTAAGAGAATTCTTGGTATTATCGCGTACATAAGCCAAGTATAGAACAAAATATGACATTTGTCATATACATTTCATTACACACTTCACTTACGGAGTGATTAATGACAGTTTAATATGGTACATGTAAGACAACGAAACAATTAATTGACTTTAGGAGGTCGTTATGGAAGTAGTAAGAGTTGATAATTTAGTGAAAAGATACAAGGAGCTGGTGGCTCTGGATCACCTGTCAATAAGCGTTAACAAAGGCGAGGTATTCGGACTTTTGGGACCCAACGGTTCCGGTAAATCCACTCTTATGAACTGTATCCTTTCTCTTTTAAAATATTCAAAGGGTGAAATCAAGGTCTTCGGTCAGGAGATGAAGCCTGACAGTTATGACTTAAAGAGAAAAATCGGCGTGGTTCTCCAAAATGTAGCAGTGTTTGATGAACTTACCGTCAGAGAAAACATTGATTACTTCTGTGGATTATACGTAACCGACAAGGCCCTTAGAAAACAGTATGTTGATGAGGCAATCAAGTTTGTAGGACTTGAAGATTTTACCAAGTTCTATCCTAAGAAACTCTCAGGTGGTCTCCTTAGAAGACTTAACATCGCCTGCGGAATCGCTCACAAACCTGAACTTATCTTCATGGATGAGCCTACAGTAGCAGTTGACCCTCAAAGCCGAAACAACATCTTAGAGGGAATCAAAGAGCTCAACAGACAGGGAGCAACAATCATCTACACCTCCCACTACATGGAAGAAGTTGAGCAGATCTGTACAAGAATCGCCATCATTGATAAGGGTAAGACAATTGCGGTAGGAACCAATGATGAGCTTAAGGCTTTGACTCCTACAAGTGAGAAGATAAGAATTGAGATTCTTGATTTTGACGAAAGCAAACTTCCCGAGATTAAGGAACTCCCCCATGTTACAAGCGCCACATATGAAGAAAATCATCTGCTTGTTTCCTGTAAGGGTGGCACTCATAACCTTATAAGAGTTCTTGATTACCTTAAGAACAACAACGTAAACTTTGGAAGAGTTTACTCAGAACTTCCCACACTTAATGATGTGTTCCTTGAGATTACCGGAAAAGAGTTAAGGGACTAAGGAGGAGAGAAAATGTTTTGGCATATATATAAGTACAGAGTGAAAAGCCTTTTGAAAACAAAGATGTCAGTGTTCTGGGCTTTCATATATCCGATACTTCTCGGGACCCTTTTCTTTGTAACCTTCGGAAACTCAATAAATAAGAACAGCATCGAGACAATCGATGTAGCCATTGTCAAAGAGACAGAGTCCGAAAAGAACGATTCCTTTGCGGAAATGATGGAAAAGGTTGAGTTTGAGGATGGAAAGAGAATCTTCAATATATTAAATCTTGATTTAAGAAGTGCTGAAGGGAAATTGGAAGACGAATCCATTGTAGGAATAGTAAGACTTGGTGATGAAATAACCCTTGAGATGGGCAAGAGCGGACTTGGAGCCAGCATCTTAAAAGAGTTTACAGATGAATACACAAGAAGCTTTGAACTTATTGAAGATGCTGCATCCATCGATTACACCAGGATTCAGGATGTTATAGATGTAAATGAAAACAGGAAAGAGTATGTGGAAGAAGTAAGTCTCGGAGGAGAGAAAATCGATACGGAAGCTCAGTACTTCTACGCATTGATAGGAATGGCCTGCCTATTCGGAAGCTTTATAGGAATGGTACTTGGCAAGGACATACAGGCTGTAAATTCTCCCATAGGTGCCAGAAAAACGGTATCCGGAACAAAAAGACTTACCCTTATGATGGGAGATCTGGCCGCTGCAGTAAGCATACATTTCGTGGGACTTTTGCTGGTGGTTACCTATCTTAAGTACATCTTAAAGATTCCTGTGTTCAGCCAGCCTCTCCCCTGCATAGCGGTGGTGTTCCTGGGATGTGTAATGGGAGTTGAACTTGGGCAGTTTGCATCCTGCGCAGCAAAGGGAAGCGAGGGAATGACAATAGCAATCTCTCTGGCAATTTCTCTTGGATCCAGTGCCTTAAGCGGACTTATGAGCCCGGATTTAAAGAGACTTATGGACAGAGTTGCCCCCATTGTTTCAAGATTAAATCCCTCTTCCGCAATAGCGGATTGTTTCTACTCATTATCGATTTACAGTGACTATACAAGATTCGCAAAGAGTTTGACTATATTGGCAGTTGAGGCAGTTGTGCTTGTGGTTCTTAGCTTTTTCGCCGTAGGGAGGAATAAATATGTCAGTGTTTAAGACATTCTTCTCAATAACAAAATCAAATATGATAGCAATTCTGGTTTACCTTGGAGTGGCTCTTGCCATGTGCATCGGACTTTCATTAAGTACCGGTGGAAACACATATTCCTTCGAGAGTGTTAAGGTGAAGGTGGCCGTAATTGATGAGGATGAAAGTGAGGTGTCAAAGGCACTGGTTTCCTATCTTGAAGAGGTGGAAGATTTAGTGGAAGCACCCGCAGACAATGACCAGCTTCAGGACGCCCTTTTCTTCGGGGATATTCAGTATCTTCTTACCATTCCTGAAGGATTTGAGAAGGCAGTTGAAAAGGATGAGGATGTAAAGCTTAATTCAACATCATCCCCCAATTCTTATAACGGAGCCTTTGTAGATATGAAGATTGAAGGATTTATCAATGCCTTCAGATCATACAAGGCTCTTGGAATTGACAATAAAGAAGCTCTTTCAAAGGCATCGGCAAACCTTTCAAAGGAAGCGGCAACAGAGACCTACGTTCCTGATAACTCAGAGAAGAGATCCGAAAGCTTCAAGTATTTCTTCTACTTTTCAGGCTACGGAATCATGACAGTGCTTATTCACTGCATCGCTTCAATCATGGTGGTTTTCAACAAACCTGACATGATCAAAAGAATGAACTGTTCAGCTCTTTCTGTTAAAAAAAGAAATCTGTACATCGTTGCCGGAAACCTTATTATCATGCTTATTGCATTTATACTCTTTGTTGGAATCATCACGGGCTTTAATCTGGATGAGCTAAAGGGAAATGCCGTTGCACCTTACATGTTTATTAACCTTTTGATGTTTGCTATCTTTTGCATGGCTTTAGGATATTTTGTGGGAACGTTTGCAAAGCACGACGGACATATCGCAATCTTTTCCGTAAGCTTTTCAATGATTCTCTCATTCCTTGGCGGAATCTTTGTTCCGGCAGAGTTCTTCACAAAGGGAATGCAGGTGTTTTCTAAGTTTATTCCTACCACATGGTACACAAGCAATGTAAATATGCTCTTTGAAACTAAGAGCATGACAGGCGACATGCTTCCCGATTTCTTAAAGAACATCGGCGTTATAGCCGCCTTCACGGTAGCGGTTCTTGGAATTGCCTACAGTATCAGCGCAAGAAGAGCACAGGAGGCGGAGGCGTAGAATAAAAGATAAATACCGGGTGACCGAAGTTTCAGGGGACTTCGGCCATCCGGAAAAATATAAGGGAGAAATAAAAATGAAGAAAACAATTCTAACACTTCTACTGGGGGCTTTAATGCTTTCAGGCTGCGGGGGAAATTCTGCCCCTGCATCTCAGGCGGAAGACAACGAAGATTCCGTCATCACTGAACAATCCACGGAAACCATGGAAGAAAACATCGGCGAGACAGGTAATTTGGATGATCTGATTGAGAAGACATACGGTGGTTTCGTCTCCACAGAAACATGCTATGACACTTTTGTTTTGAAAAATAATTCGAATCAGAATGTTAGGGTGAATGTGGATATAACGGGCTTTGATTCGCAGAATGCGGAGTTGGCTACAGAGAGCTGCAGCTTTCCTTTTCTGGGTGCTGACGAAACGTTGGCTTATTCTCACTGCTTTTCCGGAATTAAGGAAGTTGACCATGTTGAGTATAACTTTTCATATGAAGTTAATACAGACTATGCCCCGGTAATGAAAGACATCAAATGCGACTGGTTAAGAATTGATGAAAACCATTTATTGGTTGTTGCCCGAAACGAAGGCGAACTGCCAGGGACAGAAATAATCGCTACGGCTTTCTTCTATGATGAAAACAATAATTTTATTTACGCCATGAATAGTTATATTGGAGATTTGGACGGAGAAATAAAACCGGGAGCAGCAGTTACTTATCAGTTTGCCAGTTACGAACATTTCGACCATGCGGAAGTCTATCTTTACGGTGGATGTGACTTGTCAAATCCCCCTCAAGAATGGGGCATTTCCGAAAAGAATCTTCAAGTGACCGAGTACAGATATCAGAACGAAACGTATTTTACTGATGAAGCTCTGGTAATTGAAAACAACTTCGATAAGCATGCCAAAGTCAGGGTGGATATGGTTGCATATGACTCAAAGGGCAATGTAATAGGTGGAGGATCTGACTGCACCACAAACTATGGTTGTCTGGCACCCGGACATGAGGCAGTGCTATATGCAAGACTTATGTGTGTGAATGTGGATCACATAGACCTTTTCTATAGCTATAATACGTACGAAGACGCTTCGACCGTTCTTGAAAATATTGAGTACACGTATGAGATTGATGGCCAGGATGTAATCATTACAGCTACGAATAACGGAACTGAAAGTCTAAAGAATATGTACTGCCAAATCCTCTACTTTGATTTGACAGGTAAGTTTTCCAATATCGGACGAGTTTACTTTAACAGCGAGGGCGGAGATCTTCTTCCCGGAGAAACACGTTCATGTGTGGCAGCTGATTATCCATACGCATTTTCTGATGTGTTAGTCTACATCGAATAATATAGAGGAGAGTAAAAAATGAAGAGAAAATTATTGGTTTTGCTTTTAGCGACGGCAATGATAGCCGGATGCGGCTCCAATGCCGCCGCACCTGAGCTCGCAACGACAGAAACAGATGACAATAAGATAGGTGGAGAGGAGGATGTTTCCACATCCTCAGAAGAAGTCGGTTCTGAAGAGAAGGAAGGGGCTCAGGCGGCCGAAGAGACAGATGAGAGGGACGCTCTTTTTGAAAAAACCTATTATAACTATACCCCTGAATTCGGTAATCCCGAGTATCTGTGCATTATCAAGAACAACTCTGAAGAGACTGTCAGGTTAACAGGAGTGGCATCAGCTATGGATTCTGCCGGCAATGTTTTACAGGACAGCAAAGAGGAAGTGGAAGCCCTTGCACCGGGAGATTCCGCCGCACTTTTCTTTATGTTCTATGATGTTAAGGATGCTAGCGATATCAGTGATGTTAAATACTCCTATACATACGAGACTCCTTTTTATACACCTATGGTTGACAATCTTAAAATGGAATTGTCACCCATAGATAAAGGTGTGATTGCTCGTGTAAAAAATGAGGGAGATATAATAGGCTCTTATATCGAAGCAAGAGCAGTGTTTTTTGATGCAAGCGGAAATGCGATTTATTCTTCTGATGAGTATGTGGCCGATATTAACGGCGAGATAAGACCGGGCGCTACTCTTGGAGTAAACCTGTATTGCCCTGACGAATATGATCATGTTGAATGCTATCTTATGGGTGGATATGACGGTAAAGCCAAACCTGAGAGCACTGTAGAGGACAGTGATTTTGGCGTAACGGAGTACATGGGTGTAAACCATGAAATGAGCGAAACTCGGGAAGTGCTTGTGGTAAAGAACAACAGTGAGGTGCTTGTTGGCATGGAAGCCAATTTTATCGCATATGACGCTTCCGGAAACATGGTTGATGCCGATACAGAGCATATAGACTCCCTTGAGCCGGGAGATGAGAGCGTCTTCTTTGCTTATTTTTCACGGGATGACATTGACAGTGTAGAGTATTTCTTTAGTTACGATATTACTCCGTGGTATCATACCGGTCTTCAGAATATTGCATTCTCGTATGAGGTAAATGACAATGATGTAACTGCTACAGCCACAAACAATAACCCTGACAGCGTGTCAAATTTAGTGGGTTATCTGCTTTTCTTTGACGCGGAGGGAAATCTTGTAAATGTGATTAAAGACAGATTCTACACAGGAGTGAATTTCGATGCAGGTAAAACCTACTCGTTTATGGCTTTTGATATGGAATTCTCATCGATAAAGATGTACATTGGCGGCGGACTGTCGGAAAGAACTTGATGTTTTGTGCCTAAGAGCGGCGCTTCGGCCGCCCTTAGGCACTTTATTTTTCCTCCCGGATGCGGCTTTTCGCACCCTTGTGACTAGGCAAACGTTTTCCAGACTTTTTAGTTACACAAGGCTTGATAATGTGCAATTTGGGGACAGGCCCCAAATTGCACATAGAATATTGCACAAAGGCCATCAAGAGTGGTAAACACGTCGCTACCGAAGGTTTTATTTGTGCGGCGCACGCTTTTTTCTTAAAATCTTTGTAGAATCGGTCAATAGATTTTTCCCTTATAAATTTGGTATATTCTCAAAAGATTCATTCGAATCTATTCTCGGACAGATCGTCCGAACAATCCACTTAAACTAATTAAACGTTTTATGGGAGGAGTTAATTGAATAGTCATGTTTTCGATTCGGTCTTTAGGACTTTGGCTCAAAAGACGCCCTATCTCTTTATTGAGCTGATAAATGAAGCCTTTGGAACCGAGTACACAAGAAAAACGAAGCCTGAGCAGCTTCGAAATGAATTTTATGAAAAGGGTGGAAAGGTGGTGACGGACTCTGTATACAGAATCGGCAGACACCTATATCATCTAGAATGCCAGAGCACTCAGGACGGGAAGATGGTCCTTAGAATGTTCCAGTACGATTTCTATATTGCGATAGAACAGGCGGCAAAGAATAATCAGCTTCAAAGAGTAGAACTTCCGCGGTCATGTGTGATATATTTAAGGAGTACCAGGAACACGCCGGAAGTTCTCAGAACTGAATTGGTTCAGGGAGACAGAACCATGGTTTATGAGTCGCAGGTGATTAGACTTTCTGACTACACCATGGATAAGATATTCGGAAAAAACCTGATTGTTCTCATACCGTTTTATCTGTTAAGATACGAGAAAGATTTTAAGAAGAATCAGATAAACGCTGAGACATCCCGAGAACTCATTGAAGATTGCAAGGAAATTGCAATCACGATGAGAGAAAACGAGACAATAACTGAACAGGAATACATAGATGTTATGGATGCTTTTGGTAAGGTTACGAATTATGTGCTCAGAAAGCATCAAAAGGCGAAAGAGGAGGTAAAGAGAGTAATGGGTGGAGAGATATACGAAACAGCTTCTGAGAAACTGATTAAAAAGGGCAGAAAAGAAGGAAGAGCGGAAGGAAGAGCAGAAGGAAGAGCAGAAGGAAGAGCAGAAGGGGAGAGAGATACGTTGATATCGTTATTCACAAAGGGAGTTATAACCGATGAACAGGCCTCGGAGCAGTTAGGTGTCTCTGTGGATGACTTCTGAGGAATGCTGAAGAAGACTAAATAGTTAAACGAAGCGGCATGGGCGCGTCCCATGCCGCTTATAAGATTTATAGCTTAGGGAGACAATCAAATGGGAAGAAAGAAAATTGTATGTTTTGGAGATTCACTTACCTGGGGGTTTGACCCGGATACTCACCTCAGAATGGCGGATGAGGGCAGATGGACGACCGTTATGAAGAAAAATCTTGGTGATGACTACGAGGTGATTGAGGAAGGACAGTGTGGTCGAACAATCGCAACTGATGATCCGGCTGAGGGAGAAAAGAGCGGAATTAGATATATTGTTCCCTGCCTTGAAAGCCATAATCCTTTGGATTTGCTGATAATAATGTTAGGCACCAATGACTGTAAGAGAAAATTTTCGTATTCCGCAAGGGATATCGCAGGTGAGATGCAGCGTATGGTTGAAAAGGTGTTGGCTTTTAACCGTTTTAAGTGCGGCGATTCTTTCAAAGTCCTTATTGTAGCTCCTCCAAAGATTTCAAATGCAGTTACACCTTCATGGCTTGGCGATATGTTTGGATATGACAATTCGGTTAAGGTATCTGCAGACCTGGCAGACTGGTATAAACAGGTGGCAGAGATGTATGGGTGTCTGTTCATGGACGCCTCAGAGTACGCAGTAGTCAGTGAATCGGATGGAATCCATATGGATGCTGCAAATCAGGCGAAGCTTGGTGAGCAAATGGCAAAATTTGTTAAAGAGAATATATAGATGAAAGCAAAACTGATGGGTATCACCTATCAGCTTTTTCGCTAAAATGAACATTTTATAAAAAGTTTATAGATTTTTAATTGTTTATTTTTGCCATTTCGAGAATAATTAATAAGGGGTATAATCAAGGGAGTAAGCAGGGGCTAACTCTGCGGGAGGGGAGAATTAACCATATGTTGTTATTCTAGAAATGAGGAAATATGTTTAAGTTTAGTGTCAAAAAACCATTCACTGTGCTAGTCGGCATAATTATTGCAATTGTTCTGGGCGTGGTCAGCATGATGAAGATGCAGCTAGACCTTCTGCCTGAAATATCCCTTCCATACCTTTTGGTATTGACAACATATCCCGGTGCCAGCGCCGAGAAAATAGAAACACAGATATGTGAACCCATGGAGAGCTCTCTCGGAACTATCAATGGGGTAAAAAACGTTTTTAGTATCTGTAATGAGAACTACGGAATGGTGCAGCTTGAATTCCAGGATGATGTGGATCTTGACAGCGCCATGGTAAAAGTTTCCGGAGCCTTGAATACTCTGGCCCCGTACTTACCGGAGGAGGCAGGAACTCCTTCGATAATTGAGCTTTCCACTGACATGATGGCCAACGTTTATCTGGCCGTTGGAATGGAAGGCATGGAGATGGATGCCCTTTCCCAGTTTGTGGAGGATGAAATCACTCCCCAGTTTGAGAAGCAAAACGGTGTCGCATCTGTTTCTTCCTTAGGTCTTGTAGACAAGACAATTCAGGTAGAACTTAATCAGGAAAAAGTTGATGTATTAAACGACAAGATTCTTGCAAGCCTTGACGGAACCTTTGCCAAAGCTGTGGAGCAACTGGACGATGCCAAGAAGCAGCTGGAGGATTCTCAGGTAACCATCAATAAGAATAGGAAAAAACTGGTTGACAGCCAGGGAGATCTTGAAAAAAGCAAGCAGGATCTCGTAGATGGACAAAAGGAACTTGATGAGAATATCGCAGAGCTTGATAAGAGCAGAGCGGATTTCTATAAGGGGAAAGAAGAACTCGAGGACAGCAAGAAGAAGCTTAATGATGCGCAGGACGAGCTGAATAACAAAAAGAATGCTCTGAATGCAGAACTTGCAGATAAGAGTCTGGCGCTTGAACAGGCAAAAAGTCTTGTTGATGCGGCTCGATCCGGATTGGCACGATTCCAGGAAGCAAAATCAAATCTTAATACTTTGCAAAGCCAGGTAGACGGTTTACAAGCTCAGCTTGACAGCATGGACCCTTCGGATGCAAACTATGCTACCGTGCAGGGAAACCTTGCAACGGCTCAAGCAACATTAAATGGGGCGCAGACTGCGGCAGATAATGCGGCTATTGCAGCATCCACGTCTGAAATGACGTTTACGGGATTAGATGATGCTATATCAAAACTTTCAGGTCAGGTTCAGCAATATGAAGCCGGATATAAGGCTTTAGAGGAAGGTAAACTAGCAACTGCAGAGGCACTCGGTAGCACAGACGCTCAGCTCACCATTGGCAAGCAGCAGTTGGAAGCTTCTGAAAGCCAGATGGAATCTGCGGAGAAGCAGCTTAATTCCGCTCAGAAGCAAATCGATTCCGCCAAGGAGCAGATTACCGACGGCTGGGATAAGATTGCTGATGGTCAGGAGCAGATTAACGAAGGATGGGAGTCGCTGCATGACGGCGAGAAGCAGTTAAGTGACGGCTGGGATGACTACAACGACGCAGTTCGTCAGTATGAGAAGCAGCGTGCGGAGGCTGAGAAGAAAGCCAATGCGGATCAGCTTCTTACTCTGGATGCTCTGACAGGTCTTATTTACGCTCAGAACTTTGAGATGCCTGCAGGTTATGTGGATGATAAACTTGACAACTCATGGCTTGTTAAGGTAGGTCAGAACTACGAAGAGGTTTCTGAACTTAAAGATATAGTTTTAACCAATATTCATAACGTTGGCGATGTAAAACTTGGCGATGTGGCTGACATTACGGTGATTGATAACTCTATGGACAGCTACGTCAGACTTGGAGACAAGCCTTCGGTTATTCTTTCCATATTTAAGAGTTCCACAGCGGGAACCAACGATGTAAGTAAGGTTGTTAAAGCCACAAGTGATGAACTTATGGAAAGATTCCCGGGACTTGAGGTCGTTAAGCTTGTGGACATGGGCGATTACATTAACATTATTGTAAGAAGCGTACTTCAGTCTATGATCATAGGCGCAATACTTGCAATAATCATTCTTGCTTTCTTCCTTAAGGATGTTAAGCCTACACTGGTTGTTGCGATAAGCATTCCTTTATCGGTACTTGCAGCCCTTATCTGCATGTACTTCAGTGGAATTTCACTCAACATGCTGTCCCTTTCGGGCCTGGCTCTGGGAATTGGTATGCTGGTTGATAACTCCATAGTTGTTATTGAGAATATATACAGATTGCGAAGTAAGGGTATTGCGGCACCCAGAGCGGCAGTTCAGGGTACAAGACAGGTTGCGGGAGCTATCGTAGCCTCAACACTTACCACAGCATGTGTATTTTTACCTATGATTTATACATCCGGTCTTGTAAGAGACCTGATGGGGCCTATGGCGATGACCATTGTGTTCTGTCTGTTGGCATCCCTTGCCATAGCAATGACGGTTGTGCCTGCGGCAAGTTCTACGATACTTAAGAATGCGAAGGCAAAAGAACACCCGTTATTTGACAAAATCCTTGATGCCTACGGAAGGGCTCTTGCATGGTGTCTTAAGGTAAAGGCAGTGCCTATTCTTGCGGCTGTTGGCCTTTTGGGATTATCCCTTTTCCTTGTACTCAGAATGGGTATTGTGGTAATTCCCGATATGACCATGAACCAGATTGAGGGAACCATTGAGTACTCGGAGGACACCACTAAAGAAGAGGCTTATACCACCACCGATGAGGTTATTGAAAGACTTTTGAAAGTCGAGGGCATCGGCTCTATCGGTGTTATGAACGGCGGAGATGAGACACTTATGGTATCTCAGCTGGCAAGCAACCCGGAGAACTTCAGAACCATGTCCTTTATGATGCTTACGGAAAATGAGAACGCCGGAGATGCGGAAATCAGAAAGATCATGAAGGATATTGAAGATTCCGTGGCGGACATGGATATAGATTTTACCCTGGATACAGCCTCATCCGAGATGGATGGTCTTACAGGAGGTTCAGGTCTTAGCATTAACGTTTATGGTGAGGATTTGGATACCCTAAGGTCCATAACCAGAGACATTATGGAGATTGTAGACTCCATCGAGGGATATTCTGATATCTCAAATGGTGAGGAGGATGCGGATAAGATTTTGCACCTTAACATCGATAAGAACGCAGCCATGAGTAAAGGCTTAAGCGTTGTTCAGATATATCAGGCAATAAACGATAAGCTTACCAATGAGAAGAGTGCGGTAACCATTACCGTTGACGGAATTGATATGGATATCAAGGTGGTTAATGAGCTTGAGCCCCTAACCAAGGAGAATCTCTTGGACTACACCTTTGATGTTCAGGTAACAGACGATGATAACGACACTGTTACGGAAGAGCATAAGCTTGGTGAATTCGCCACAGTTGAAATCAAAGATGGCGTTACGAGAATCGATCGTAAGAATCAGTCCAGATATATGACTGTCACTGCCAACGTTGAGGAAGGATATAATATCACTCTTCTGACAAGAGAGCTGGAACCTTTGCTTGATGCATATGAGGTTCCCGGAGGATACTCCGTTGAAATGAGCGGTGAGTATGACACAGTAATTCAGATGATAGAGCAGATGGCACTTGTTGCGGGCCTCGGACTTCTGATGGTTTACCTAGTAATGGTAGCCCAATTCCAGAGCCTGTTAAGTCCCTTCATTGTGCTCCTTACCGTACCCCTTGCTTTCACCGGCGGTTTCCTTTCACTCTTTGTGACAAGAGAGAACCTTTCAGTTATAGCAATCATGGGACTCATAGTTTTGATGGGTACTGTTGTTAATAACGGTATCGTGTTCGTAGACTATACCAACCAGTTAAGAAAGGGAGGCCTTGACAGGCACAAAGCCCTTATTGCCGCGGGCAAGACGAGAATGCGTCCCATCCTTATGACGGCTTTGACCACAATTCTTGCGGAATCAAACCTGATCTTCGGTGATGATCTGGGTACTCAGCTTGGAAGAGGCATGGCCCTTGTTATAGCAGGCGGTCTTGCGTATGCGACCCTTATGACATTGTTCGTCGTTCCTGTAATGTACGATATTATGTTCAAAAAGCAGCCTCTCGACGTTGACACGGGCTCCGATACGGAACTTGATGATATCCCCGATGATGCGGCTGAGTTCATGACCGAAAATCTTGACGGAGCTAAGGCCTGAGATTACAATTTTAGTATGCGAAAAAAAGTGCTGATTCTCATAAACCGCTCTGCGGGAATAACAAGAAATAAGGATAATGCATATGTGATCGTTCAGGAATTTGCTCTGGCGGGTTTTGAACCCATAGTGTATCCAATAGTTCCAGAGACCGAACTTGATTCCGAGAGGATTCTTGCGGACTATGACGGAGAAGTGGATATGGTAATCTGTGCCGGAGGTGACGGGACCCTTAACCATGTTGTCAATGGTGTCCTCAGGATGAAGAAGCCTGTGAGAATAGGCTACATTCCTTCCGGAAGCACCAATGACTTTGCCAAGGGCTTCGGAATCCCCTCGGATACACATAAGGCCTGCAAGAATGCCATAAGCGGAAGACCGATGTCCTATGATGTCGGAAAGATTGGGGACAGATATTTTAACTATGTGGCTGCCTTTGGAGCCTTTTCAGCCATAAGCTATTCCACCAATCAGAAATTTAAGAATGAGCTGGGGCATGCCGCATATGTGCTTAACGCCATAGGCGAACTGCCGGCGCAAATGAGTTACAGCTCTCATTTGAAGATCAGATACGATGATATTGAAGAGGAGGGAAATTATCTTTTCGGAGCCCTCTGCAATTCCACATCCATAGGTGGAACATCATTGTTAAACAAAGCGGAAATATTTTTGGATGACGGAGAAATGGAGCTTTTGCTCATAAAGGCCCCGGCCAATATTACGGAACTGCCTTTAATCATAGACTGCCTCATGAGGAAGGATCTTAACAACGAGTACATTACCTTCGCCAAGATTAAGGAGGTACATTTCGCATCTGACAAGGAAGTTGAATGGACCATTGACGGAGAGTACGGCGGTGCATTTAATAATCTGGATATTACCGTAGTGAGAAGAGCCGCTACCATCATGGTTCCCTTGATCGGCAAGCGTAGAAGCAATTAGGGTTTTGTACCTTAATTGCTTTTCTTTTTGGGATTAAAGGCGTATTATTAATAAGGTGCGCTTAATTAAGGCACAGGAAGTAACAGAATGGACGAAAAGAAAACATCCCTTTTTTATCGCTTTATCAGAACTTTGGTAAAGCTTTTTTCACCCAAATATGAAATAACGGGACTTGAGAACATTCCGGAAGAAGGATGCGTGATTGTGGGTAATCACAGTCAGATGTACGGTCCCATAGCCATGGAATTATATGCTCCAAAGCCCCATTACATATGGTGCGCCGGTGAGATGATGCACAGGGAGGAAGTGGCGGATTACGCCTTCAGGGATTTTTGGAGTGAGAAACCTGAAAGAGTAAGATGGTTCTTTTGGATCATAAGCAGAATAATACCTCCGCTTTCGGTTTGCATTTTTAACAATGCGCATACCATCGGTGTATACCATGACATGAGAGTGCTGGAGACCTTTAGGGAATCGGTGGAGCTTGTGGGAAGGGGCGCCAAGGTTGTGATTTTTCCGGAGACCTTAACAAAGCACAACAACATTCTTTACGAATTTACGGACAAATTCATAGATATGGCAAGAATCTATTACAAAAAAGAGGGGAAAAACCTTATGTTTGTCCCCATGTATCTTGCACCTAAACTTAAGAAAATAATATACGGTGAGCCTGTGCTCTATGACTCGACGGCCAAGGCCAAAGAAGAGAGAATCAGGATAAATAATGAACTGATGGATCGAATCACGTCTCTGGCCCTTTCTTTGCCTGAACACAAGGTGGTTCCCTATAAGAACATGCCAAGGAAAAAATACCCCAAGAGCTTGCCGTTGGAGAAATATAACAATGAAGAAACAGATGTATGATTACCGGGGCTTTTCATTCAGAAAGCTGACGGACCCAAGATTTTCGCATGTTTTACTGCTGCTTGGCTGGGTTGTATACTTTATTTTTTACTTTTTGACCGAGAATCTTATTCCTGCGGAAAGACTCCATGAAATCCACTGCAGGCTTGATGATATTATTCCGTTCAACGAGTTTTTTCTGATTTTTTACGGCGGATGGTATCTTCTTATTTCGCTTTCTTTGCTTTACACATTGCTTTACGATGTGGAAGCGTTTAAGCATATGCAGAAGTTTATAATATGGACTCAGGTTCTGGGGACAATTTGCTATATTCTGTACCCGAGCGTCCAGTATTTGAGACCCGAGACCTTTGCCAGAGACAACATTTTTACCCGTATCATTGGATTGATCTACGCTTTTGATACCAATACAGGAGTCTGCCCGTCCATGCATGTGGCCTTTTCCATGGCTGTTTTGTCAGTGGGGCTTAAGGACAGAAGTCTTTCAAAATGGATTAAAGCTACACTGATATTTGTGGTTTTGATGATTTGCCTGGCTGTATGCTTTGTAAAACAGCACTCGGCGCTTGACGTTGTAGCGGCAATTCCCGTATGTCTTATTGCCGAGGCTGCGGTATATGGCAGGGATTATTGGCTCCCGAGACTTAAAAGCGGGAGAATCCCCAAAACAATTCAGGAGGAAGTATAAATGAGAAGAAAAATCGGAGACCGCAGAGACGGAACCTATCTTAAGAAAATTGATTCCATGCATACCATTATGCCTTTGATGTATCCCAATCGTTGCGATAACGAGGCCTTTATCTCGGAGTGCATCGATCTGACCAACATCAACGAATTTCTGGCGAAAAAGAATGAGACAAATCCGGAATACAAGTACAATCTTTTTCAGATCATGGTTACAGCCATGCTTAAGACCATTACCCTTCGTCCCAAGATGAATCGTTTTATCGCCAATAAATCAATTTATCAAAGAAACGAGGTTTCGGCTGCTTTTACGGTTAAAAAGATTTTCTCAGACAACGGCGGCGAGGCCCTGGCCTTCATTCACAGCAAGGAGAGCGATACTCTGGACACCATCCATGATGAGATTTTCAGGCAGGTATCACTTTGCAAGAGTGAGAATGAAAAAGACCAGTCCACGGCAGCTATGGACATTATCCAAAAGATTCCACGCCCGATTCTTAAAATCGTGGGAGCCATTGCGAGAAGCCTTGACAGACACGGACGCATGCCCAAATCAATAATTGCCACAGACCCCTTTTATGCATCCGCTGTTTTGAGCAATTTGGGTTCCATTAAGCTGCATGCGGGATATCATCACCTGACCAACTGGGGTACCACCTCGGTGTTCTGCGTCATCGGTGAAATCAAGAAACGTCCCTTCTACGATGAAGCGGGAAATGTAACCATGAGAGACAGCGTGGATCTGGGACTTACGGTGGATGAGAGGATTGCTGACGGTTATTACTATTCAAAGACAATCAAGCTTTTGAAAAAGCTTTTTGAAGAACCGGAGCTTCTTTTGAAGCCCCTGAATGAAGAAGTGGAGTTTTAGTTATGGAATTAAATGCAAAAACAAAGATACCCTGGGCAGATTCGGTGGGAGATGTGCCCTTAAACCTTGAGTACTTCGAGGGCTCAATGGTTGAGAAGGTAGAGGAGATCGCCACAAAATATCCCAACGATACGGCCTTTGATTTCATGGGAAAGAAGACAACCTACAGCCAGATGATCAGGGAGATCGGGAAATGTGCCAAGGCTCTTAAGACCATAGGGGTAAGAGAGGGCGATAAAGTAACCATCGCCATGCCAAACTGCCCACAGGCCATTTACATGTTTTATGCGGTGAACATGGTTGGAGGCATTGCAAACATGATCCACCCACTTTCGGCAGAAAAGGAAATTGAGTTTTATCTGAATGAAAGCGAATCGGTTACGGCAATTACTCTCGATCAGTTCTATCATAAGTTTGAAGCCATAAGAGCAAACACCAAGGTAGTCAACATTATTATTGCTTCTGTTAAGGATGCATTAAGCAGACCTGTAAAGGCAGGGTACATGCTTACGGAAGGCAGGAAGGCAAGAAAGATCCCGAAGGATGCTCCGGTAATCAGATGGCATGACTTTATGCGCCTTTCAAATCACTGCTTTTATAATTATCGCGTTAAGAGACAAAGTGATGATCCTGCAGTGATTCTTTACTCGGGAGGAACCACCGGAACCACAAAAGGAATAGTCCTTACCAACAAAAACTTTAATGCCCTGGGACAGCAGGTTATCGCTGCAAATCCCATGTTCAGACCCGGGGATAAGATGCTGGCGGCTATGCCGCTGTTCCACGGCTTCGGGCTTGGAGTATGTATCCATACAATGCTTTCCCAGGGAGGCAGATGTATACTTGTTCCACGTTTTACGGCCAAGAGCTATGCCAGACTCATTACAAAATACAGGTGTAATTTTATTGCGGGAGTTCCCACACTTTACGAGGCACTCCTTCGTCTTCCCGACATGGATGGAGCCGATCTGAGCAGCCTTAAGGGAGTATTCTCCGGAGGAGACAGCTTAAGCGTTGAACTCAAGAAGAAATTTGATAAGTTTTTGTATGACCATAAAGCTACGATTCAGGTGAGAGAAGGATACGGCACAACGGAAACCGTTACGGCATGCTGCCTTACACCTCCTCACATGTTTAAGGAGGGAAGCATAGGCGTACCCTTCCCGGATACATATATTAAAATAGTAAAACCGGGAACCGATGAGGAAGTTCCTTACGGGGAGGAGGGTGAGATCCTGCTTTCCGGTCCCACAGTCATGAAGGAATATATGGGACATCCCGAAGAAACGGCGGATACCCTGAGAACCCATGCCGACGGAAGAGTGTGGGTATATACTGGGGACCTTGGCATTATGGACGATCAGGGATTTGTTTATTTCAAGGGACGCAGCAAGAGAATGATAATATCATCGGGGTATAATATTTATCCCGGACAGATAGAGAATATCCTGGATGCTCACGAGAAGGTCCAGATGAGCTGTGTCATAGGAGTTCCGGATCCATATAAGATGCAGAAGGTGAAGGCCTTTATCAAGCTTGTGCCCGGCACCGATGCCGGAGAAGCCACAAAGAATGAGATAATGGCATATTGTAAGAAGAACATCGCCAAGTATGCAATGCCTTACGACATTGAATTCAGGGAAGAGATGCCTAAGACCCTGGTGGGGAAAGTGGCCTACAGAGTTCTTGAGGAAGAGGAGCTTAAGAAAATAAAAGAGTCGGCAGATTGATGTTGACATGAGAAGAAAAAAATCTTAGAATTGTCCTTAGTTAGCAAAGGCTAACTAAGGACAATTTTTGTACAAATAAAGGAGATTTTCTACTATGAGTAATATGACAATCGAAAAAGTTGTCGGAAGAGAAATTCTTGATTCCAGAGGAAATCCGACAGTTGAGGCTGAAGTATATCTGGCAGACGGAACTGTTGCAGCAGGTACCGCTCCCAGTGGTGCTTCCACAGGTGAGTTTGAGGCACTGGAGCTTCGTGACGGCGATAAGTCAAGATATCTTGGCAAGGGAGTTACCAAGGCAGTTAACAATATCAATACCGTTATCAACGATGCTGTTAAGGGAATTGACGCATCTGATACATACGCAGTTGATGCTGCAATGATTAAGGCTGACGGGACCAAGGACAAGTCAAAACTTGGTGCCAATGCCATCCTTGCGGTTTCAATCGCAGCAGCAAGAGCAGCTGCCAAATCTCAGGGTATTCCTCTTTACAGATTCCTTGGAGGTGTATCCGGCAACCGTTTACCCGTTCCCATGATGAACATCCTTAACGGCGGAGCTCACGCCGACAGCGCAGTAGATACTCAGGAATTCATGATTATGCCCGTTGGTGCTCCTTCATTTAAGGAAGGCCTTCGCTGGTGCGCTGAGGTATTCCACAACCTTAAGAAACTCATTAAGGATATGGGAGACGTTACCGCAGTAGGAGATGAAGGTGGTTTTGCCCCCAATAAGCTTAAGAGCGATGAAGAGGCTATCGAGAAGATTCTCGAGGCCATCAAGGTTGCAGGCTTCGAGCCCGGCAAGGACTTTATGATTGCAATGGATGCCGCTTCTTCCGAATGGAAGAGCGAGAAGGGCAAAGGCTTCTATAAGCAGCCCAAATCCGGCAAGGAATTCACCTCAGATGAGCTTATTGCTCACTGGGAGAAGCTCGTTGATAAATATCCCATTATTTCCATCGAGGATGGCCTTGATGAAGAGGACTGGGAAGGCTGGCAGAGAATGACAGCGAAGATTGGTAACAAGGTTCAGCTTGTGGGCGATGACCTCTTCGTTACAAACACAGAGCGCCTTAGCAAGGGTATTGCTCTGGGAGCAGGAAATTCCATCCTTATTAAGCTTAACCAGATCGGTTCCGTATCTGAGACACTTGAGGCTATCAAGATGGCTCACAACGCAGGATACACCGCAATTTCATCCCATCGTTCAGGTGAGACGGCTGACACAACCATTGCGGATCTTGCAGTTGCATTAAATACTTGTCAGATTAAGACCGGTGCACCCAGCCGTTCAGAACGTGTGGCAAAATACAACCAGCTTCTCCGCATCGAAGAACAGCTTGGGGATTCTGCGGTATATCCCGGAATGAACGCATTTCATGTGAAGAAGTAATTCTTAATCAAATTAATTTCAAGGAGGGAAGCTATAATGAGTAAAGTAGCAGTAGTATATTGGAGTGGCACAGGAAATACAGCAGCCATGGCCACAGCAGTAATAGAGGGAGCAAAGAGCAAAGGAGCAGAGGTAACTGCTTTTGGACCTTCAGACTTTGGAGCAGCAAAGGTGGCAGAATTTGACGCCATCGCATTCGGATGCCCCGCCATGGGCGCCGAGGTTCTTGAGGAGACTGAATTTGAACCTATGTTCACAGAGGTTGAGGGCTCTCTTTCCGGTAAGAAAATTGCACTCTTTGGTTCCTACGGCTGGGGAGACGGCCAGTGGATGAGAGACTGGGAGGACAGATGCAATGCAGCAGGTGCCCGCCTTTCCTGCGATGCCGTAATGGCCAACAATGCGCCTACACCCGATGTTCTTGATGAATGTAAGAGTCTCGGTGCTTCCTTGGCTTAGCTATTGCCTAAGTTAATAGGTTTTGATAAAATGGACTTCGATTACGAAGTCCATTTTTTTAAGGAAATAAACATGACAGATCAGAGTAAAATCAGAAATTTCTGCATAGTGGCCCATATCGATCACGGTAAATCCACTCTCGCAGACAGAATAATAGAGAAAACAGGCCTGCTTACCAGCAGAGAGATGCAGGAGCAGGTTCTTGATAACATGGATCTTGAGAGGGAACGTGGTATCACCATTAAGTCCCAGGCGGTTCGTACAATCTATAAGGCCAAGGATGGAGAGGAGTACGTTTTTAACCTCATTGACACTCCCGGCCATGTAGACTTTAACTACGAGGTGTCAAGAAGCCTTGCAGCCTGCGACGGAGCTATTCTTGTGGTAGATGCGGCTCAGGGAATCGAGGCACAGACCCTTGCAAATGTATATCTTGCATTGGACCATAACCTTGATGTGTTCCCGGTTATCAATAAGATTGACCTTCCAAGCGCCGAGCCTCAGAGAGTAATCGATGAGATTGAGGACGTTATAGGAATAGAAGCCCAGGATGCACCCCTTATTTCGGCCAAGAACGGCATCGGAATAGAGGACGTGCTGGAAGCGGTGGTCAAAAAGATTCCTGCCCCCAAAGGGGACCCTAATGCCCCCTTAAAGGCTCTTATTTTTGACTCCCTTTATGATTCCTATAAGGGGGTAATCGTATTTGTGAGAATGATGGAGGGTACCGTCAAGAAGGGTACACCCATTAAGATGATGGCCACAGGGGCCACCGCAGAGGTTGTGGAAGTAGGTTACTTCGGAGCCGGACAGTTTATTCCCTGCGATGAGCTTTCTGCCGGAATGGTTGGTTACATTACAGCTTCAATTAAGAACGTTAAGGATACTGCAGTGGGTGATACCATTACCAATTCCCAGAATCCCTGCGCGGAGCCTTTGCCCGGATATAAGAAGGTTCATTCCATGGTTTATTGCGGAATGTATCCTGCGGACGGAGCCAAGTACCCGGATCTTAGAGATGCTCTTGAGAAGCTTCAGCTTAATGACGCATCCCTGCAATATGAGCCAGAGACATCCATAGCTTTGGGCTTTGGCTTCAGATGCGGATTCCTTGGACTTCTCCATCTTGAGATTGTTCAGGAGAGACTTGAGAGAGAATATAATCTTGATTTAGTCACCACAGCACCGGGTGTTATTTATAAGGTACATAAGCAAAATGGAGAGGTAATCGAACTTACCAATCCTTCAAACCTGCCGGATCCCGCAGAGATAGCTTTCATGGAAGAGCCTATTGTAAATGCGGAGATTATGGTTACTGTGGATTTTATCGGCCCCATTATGGAGCTTTGTCAGGAGAGACGCGGAAAGTATCTCGGAATGGAGTACATCGAGTCCACAAGAGCTTTACTTAAGTACGAGCTTCCCTTAAATGAAATCATCTACGATTTCTTCGATGCGCTTAAGTCCCGCTCAAAGGGCTATGCATCCTTTGACTATGACATCAAGGGCTATGAGGAGTCGAAGCTGGTTAAGCTTGATATTCTTATCAATAAGGAAGAGGTGGATGCCCTTTCCTTCATCGTACATGCCGATTCGGCCTACGAAAGAGGCAGAAGAATGTGCGAGAGACTTAAGGATGAGATCCCGAGACATCTCTTCGAGATTCCGATTCAGGCGGCCATCGGCGGCAAGGTTATCTCCAGAGAAACAGTCAAAGCCATGCGTAAGGATGTGCTTGCAAAGTGCTATGGCGGTGATATTACCCGTAAGAAGAAGCTTTTGGAGAAACAGAAAGAGGGTAAGAAACGTATGCGCCAGATTGGCAGCGTAGAAGTACCTCAGAAGGCCTTCATGAGCGTTCTCAAACTTGACGAAAACTAGGTATAAACAATGAAAGAATTAAGTCTCTATATACATATTCCTTTTTGTGTAAAGAAGTGCTTATACTGCGATTTTTTATCTGCTCCCGCGACAAACGCTGCCCGGGAGCAGTATTTGCTTGCCTTAGGTTACGAGATTGAGGCAAGAAGTGAGGATTACAAGGACAGGGAAGTCATAAGTATTTTCTTCGGCGGCGGAACGCCTTCAATCCTTACTGTAGAGGAGCTTACGAGGCTTTTTACAAAAATTAAATCCTCATATAACCTTGCAAAAAACTGCGAAATCTCCATTGAAGTAAACCCGGGAACAGTGTGGGACAAGGCGACCTTTGAAGCCTACAGAAATCTGGGAATAAACAGATTAAGCATAGGCTTACAGTCTGCGGTTGATAAGGAGTTGAAGCTTCTTGGCAGAATTCACACCTATAAGGATTTCAGGGTCACCTTCGAGGCCGCAAGAGAGGCCGGATTTGATGATATAAATGTAGATTTAATCTCGGCAATACCTGGGCAGAAGAAGGAAGATTACCTCTATACCCTTAATGAAGTCTGTGCTCTTAATCCTGAGCATATCTCGGCCTACAGCCTTATTATCGAGCCGGGGACAGCTTTCTATGAAGATTACAAATATCTTATTACCGATGAGGATCATGAGGAGCTGGACAGAGAACTTTACGTTTTGACCAAGGAAGTGCTGGCCGAGAAGGGCTATCACCGATATGAGATTTCCAACTACTCAAAAGAAGGCCATGAGTGCAGGCACAACAAAGTCTATTGGAGAAGGGGAGATTATCTTGGCCTTGGTCTTGGGGCCGCATCCCTTATAGGCAACAGAAGATTTAAAAACATCTCTGAGTTTGTAGCCTACAACGAGGCCGGAGGAGTGGCGGAATATGTGGAGGAGGAGACACTGAATAAGTCAGATGAGATGCAGGAGTTTATGATTCTCGGATTAAGACTTACGGAGGGCATTTCAAAAAAATATTTTGCAAAATGCTTTGGCAGAGATATCGAGGAGGTTTACGGCAAGGTTTTGGGAAAAGGCGTAAATGAGGGACTTCTGGTATCTGACGGGGATAAAGTGTACCTAACTGACAGAGGACTTGATGTGTCAAACTATGTTTTCGCACAGTTCTAGTATAAGAAAACACTTGTACGTTAATTAAATAAAGCGTATACTATATATTGTATATCATAGGTGCCATGTGGCACAGGGAAGAGGGTTACATGAAATTCGTTAAGACCAGGGAAATCAAGACGGGGATGAGGCTGGCCAGACCCATATACAATAAGAACGGAGTACTCTTGTACGAGAGGAATTCCAAAGTTACCGAGCAGGCCATAAGCAGTATCGAGAACTTTGGCTTACTGGGCATCTACATTCTTGAGCCCGCGGAACCGGTTCCGCCCATGAGTCAGGAAGATCTGGAGTTTGAAAGATTCCAGACCATGATGAGCTTTTCCCTTGAGGAGGAGCTTAAGAGGATTAAGCAGACCGGACGCGCAGCCAAGATTCAAACCATCGCTTCGATGATTATCAAGAACTACGCTAACCTTAATAAGAAGATTACATTCCATCAGAATCTGCGTAGCAGAGAGAATTATACATACAGACATTCTCTTAATGTTGCTATTCTTTGCGCACTGATAACGCGCGTTATGAATATAAAGGTAGATGAGCAGCTTACAACCATTACCGCAGCCCTTGTCCATGATATGGGCAAGCTTGATGTGGTTGATGACATTGCAGACTGCGATGACCTTGACGATGCCGGCTACAGAAGACTTAACATGTTTGAGAAGGATGCCTTCAGTGTTATTCATCAGGCACTTCCCAATGGTGTTGACGTGAGAAGAATCTGTGAACAGAGTCACACGATTCTTGAAAGCTACAGAGTAGGTGACATTAACACCGACCTTTCCAAGTTTTCCATCGGCGCAAAGATTCTTGCAGTAGCAGGCAAGTACGATTCTCTCACAGCCATGCAGCTTGACAAGGAACCTGAGAGTGAGATTAAGGCCTTCCACTACATGCTGGCAGAGGACCATTTCTTTGATCCCTCCGTCGTAAATGCCCTTTTGGCATCCATTAACGTTCTATTCCCGGGAGTGTGTGTGGTACTCAACAACGGCGAGAAGGGTGTTGTAATCAAAGAGAACAGAGCAGATATTTTCAGGCCGCTTGTTCTTTGCTTTGACAACAACAGGGTTCTGGATCTTTCAGATGACAATGTTTCCAACAATGTTTGGATTAACGACGTTATGAAGACCCTGGACAACAGGTACATTTTTGACACAGATACACTTGTTGAGTGCGGATATCTTAAGCCTGAAGAGGCGTATGAATCTGCAGACATCTTTGAAATTCTTTAGGGGGTTTGAGTTTTGATTGAGGAAATTTTAAGAGAAGCCAAAGAAGCGGGAGCTTCTGACGTACACATTACTGTCGGTGTTCCACCCAAAATGCGAGTGGACGGCAAGCTTATCACAATGGACAACTATCCCAAGATGCTGCCTCCCAACACTCTTGAGATTGTGCTTGAAGTAATGAAGCCTAACCAGAGAGAGATATTTGAGGAGAGAGGAGAATACGATATGTCATTCTCCATTCCCGAACTTGGTCGTTACAGAGTTAATGCCTACAAGCAAAGAGGCTCTGTGGCAATGGCCTTCCGTCTTGTGGGAACCAGAATCCCTTCACCGGAGGAGCTTCACCTTCCCGAGGCAGTTATTGATCTGTACAAGAAGAAAAGAGGACTTGTACTTGTTACAGGCCCTACAGGAAGTGGTAAGTCCACAACACTTGCCGCAATCATAGATAAGATTAACCAGAACAGAGAGGCTCACGTTATTACTCTGGAGGACCCTATCGAGTTCCTTCACTCTCATAACAAATCAATGGTTAACCAGAGAGAAATAGGACTTGATTCAGAAAGTTATGCATCTGCTTTAAGAGCAGCACTTCGTGAAGATCCCGATGTTATCCTTGTGGGTGAGATGCGTGACTTTGAGACCATCTCCGTTGCAATTACAGCAGCTGAGACCGGCCACCTTGTTCTTTCAACCTTACATACAATCGGTGCGGCAAGTACCGTAGACCGTATTATAGACGTATTCCCTCCTCACCAGCAGACACAGGTACGAGTACAGTTTGCAAACGTACTGGAGGCTGTAGTATCACAGCAGCTCCTTCCTGAGGCTGACGGAAAGGGACGTAGTGCAGCATTTGAGGTTATGATTGCCAACCATGCGGTACGTAACCTTATCAGAGAAGGCAAGGCACATCAGCTGGCAACCGTAATGCAGACCAACAGAAAGCTTGGAATGATTACCATGGACGAGGCAATTCTCCAGCTCTATCAGAACCAGGTTATTACCAAGGATGTGGCATTACAGTTTGCACAGGATCAGGATGCCATGGCAATGAAGCTCTAAAAGCATCTGGCGAAACCGCCACCCTCATCAGTTACATATCCATTGATACAAAGCTCGGTAAGAAGACTTCGCAATCTCGAGACAGAGAGACTTGGGTTTTCCTTCCGGGCTTCTTTGTATATTTCATCAAGGCCCATGGGCATATCTTCCAGTACATTGACTATTCCGAACTGCTCATACGGCAGCTCGTCCCGGAGGGCTTCAAGTTTTCTCTCAGTCAGCCCGGCAGGACTTAAGCCGGCAGGAACGCTGCCTTCCAAAAGAACTTCAAGAATTGAATCTATGCTGTCTGCAATGGAAGCTCCCTGCTTAATCAGATCATTGGTGCCTGTACTCATTGGATCGGTGATTCGTCCCGGTACGGCAAAAACGTCTCGTCCCTGCTCCAAAGCAAAGTCCACTGTAATTTTGCTTCCACTTTTTAATCTTGCTTCCGCCACAAGAACTGCATCGGATAGTCCGCTTATTATTCTGTTTCTTTCGGGGAAAAGATAGGGCTGTGGCTTTGTACCCGGAGGAAAAGGGGAGATTAATCCGCCTTTTTCCTTCAAGGAATCGTATAAATCCCTGTTCTGGCTCGGGTAGCAGATATCAACACCGCAGCCAAGAATTCCAAAGCTTTGTCCCCCGGCTCTTAGGGCTGCTCTCTGGGCCATTCCGTCAATTCCCCTGGCCATTCCGCTAATGATTCCTATTCCCTTTTTGGCCAGCTCAAAGCCGAAGTATTCCGCGGCTTTTCGACCGTAGCTGCTGGCTACTCTTGTGCCGATTATTGCCACGTACTTTTTGCTCATGGAAGGAAGAAGTCCTTCCACAAACAAATAGGCGGGAGGTCCGGGAATACTTCTGAGCTTTTCAGGATATTCGGGGGAACTTAGGGGCAGAATGCGAATTCCCTTTTTGGTCATGGCCAGGTAGGGTGAGTAGATGTCACTTTGCTTCTTGGCTGCAAATAATCGCTCTGCCTCCGAGTTGTTAATAAATCCCACTTCCAATAGGGCTTTTAACTCATCATCCTTCGCAAAGAAGAGCTTGGAGGGATCTCCGAAATAAGTAAGAAGTTTTATTTTGCTTTCATCCTTTATATGAACTTCTGAAAGCCAAAGGTGAAAGGGCAGCTCGTTGCTTAAATTATCCATTTTATATTCTCCTTTAATTCCAATATTTTCTGTTGATGGTTCGATAACTGATGGCTTCCTCAAGATGTGAAACATTTATGGCCTCCGACTCCTCTATGTCGGCAATGGTTCTGGCCAGCTTTATTATCTTGTGGTATGCTCTGATGCTAAGACCCAGGGAGGAAAAGGCCTTGGCCATAAGGTCCTTTTCGGGTTTGCCAAGCCTGCAGAAACGGTTTAAGTCCTCGCCGTAGAGTTCCGAATTCATGGCGTATGGCTTTCCGGCATACCGCATTTTCTGGATTTCTCTGGCTTTCACCACCTTTTCTCTCAAATCCTTGCTTGATTCTTCTCCATGTTTTTCTATGGTGTCCACAGGAGGCCTTGAAACCTCCACTGTCATATCTATTCGATCCAGAATTGGACCGGATATTTTGGACAGATATCTGGCAATTTCGGGCTCAGAACAGTGGCACCTTTGCCTGTCCGGAAAATATCCGCAGGGGCAGGGATTCATGGCTGCCACTAACATAAAGTTTGTAGGGTAAGTGTAATTCCCGTAGGCTCTTGCTATGGTTACACATTTGTCCTCAAGGGGCTGTCTTAAAAGGTCTAAGGTGGAACGTCTGAATTCGGTGAGTTCGTCAAGAAAAAGGACAGAACGATGAGAGAGAGACACGGCGCCCGGCTTTGGAATTCTGCCTCCGCCAATTAAGGCCTGATCGGACATGGAGTGGTGGGGAGAAATGAAGGGCCTTTCGGTAATTATGCCTTTTCCCTCTTTTAAGAGTCCCGCCACACTATATATAGAAGAAACTTCTAAGGATTCATCCCTGGTTAAAGGAGGAAGAATGCCGGAAATACGCTTTGCAATCATGGTCTTGCCTGCTCCCGGAGGACCAACCATCAAAAGATTGTGGAAACCTGCCGCGCTGATAAGGGCAGCCCGCTTGGCGTTCTCCTGGCCGTATATGTCTATAAAGTCAGCATGTGGGCCTGAATCGCCGGCCTTTACCGCAGACGACTCACCTTCGTCTCGGCACAGGTATTCAGAAGTGTATCTCCCGGGATTTGAAAGATACAGGAAAACTTCTTTTAAATCCTTCAAGGGTACTATTTCGATGTCTTCCACAAAAGCTGCTTCATCCTTGTTCTCATAGGGAATCAGAAACTTTTTTAGGCCTTTCTTCTTGGCCTGGGAAACCATGGGAAGTATTCCGGGAACTCCTTTTAGAGAACCGTCAAGCCCCACTTCTCCGGCCATAAATATGTCTTCCGTAGTTTCATAATCAAAGAATTCTGAAGCAGCCAGTATGCCAACTGCAATGGGAAGGTCGTATGAGGTGCCTGATTTGGGCAAATTGGCCGGAGAAAGGTTTACTGTGATTTTGGATACGGGTATGGGTAATTGAGAGTTGTTTAGGCCAACTTTTACCCTTTCTTTTGCCTCCCGCAGTTCGCTACTGGCAAATCCCACCAGTTCAAACCTGGGCAGTCCGTTAGAAACGTCGACTTCTACGTCCACGGGAACCATCTCCACGCCAAGCATGGCACCGGATTTAATTTTGACAATCATAAAAACTCCTTTCGATTGTTTCAAAAATGGAAAAAGCGGATGAACATCCGATGAATTTAAGATTCAAGAAGATTATAACAGGTTGTGGGCAGGAAAAAAATAAAACGTCTCTAAATAATTATTAAATGTTTATAAAATCTGTATTTAGAGGACCTTAAAATTGATTTAAAGAATATTTTTTAAATAGAAAGGTCTTGCGTGTCAAAGAATTATGTTGTATAGTGTGTGCTGTTATCGACTTTTAAAGTAAAGAGGCAAAGAAACATATATGGCGAAAAACTTAGTAATTGTGGAGTCACCTGCGAAGGTGAAGACAATCAAAAAATTCCTTGGGCCCAACTATGAGGTTATGGCCAGCAACGGACATGTCAGAGATCTGCCAAAGAGTCAGCTTGGTGTGGACGTTGAACATGATTACGAGCCAAAGTATATAACAATACGAGGAAAAGGTGACGTGGTTGCTGCTCTGAGAAAGGAAGTCAAGAAGGCAGACAAGATTTATCTGGCAACTGACCCTGATAGAGAGGGAGAAGCAATTTCATGGCATTTGACCGAGGCTTTAAAGCTTGCGGATAAGAAGGTATATCGAATCACCTTCAACGAAATCACAAAGAATGCTGTCAAGGAGTCATTAAAGAACGCAAGAAGCATCGACATGAACCTTGTGGATGCTCAGCAGACAAGAAGAATCCTGGACAGAATGGTGGGATACAGAATATCTCCTCTGCTTTGGGCAAAGGTTAAGAGAGGCTTAAGCGCGGGACGAGTTCAGTCTGTTGCCCTAAGACTTATCTGTGACAGGGAAGAAGAGATAGCAGCGTTTGTTCCTGAGGAGTACTGGACTTTGGATGCTCTTCTTACAATGCCCGGCACCAAGAAAGCCATTGTTGCCAAATATACAGGCAATGGCAAGGACAAGGGCGAAATCAGAAATGAAGCAGAACTTAAGAAGATCCTTAAATCCCTTGAGGGAGCGGAGTTTAAAGTTGACAGTGTCAAAGTCGGCGAAAGAAGCAAGAAACCGCCCCTTCCCTTTACAACATCAACAATGCAGCAGGAGGCCAGCAAGGCTTTAAATTTCTCAACTCAGAAGACAATGCGTCTGGCTCAGCAGCTATACGAGGGCGTTGAGATTAAGGGAGAAGGCACAGTGGGTCTTATTTCTTACCTTCGTACAGACTCCACCAGAGTCTCCGATGAGGCTAAGGAAGCTGCGGCAGAATATATTACAGCCAACTTCGGAGAGGAATATCTTTCCGAAAAAGAGAACACCAAAAAGAACGACCATAAGATTCAGGACGCTCATGAGGCCATCAGACCTACAGACCTTAACAGGGACCCCATTACTTTGAAGGACAACCTGCCAAAGGATTTACTTAGACTTTATCAGCTTATCTGGAAGCGTTTTGCAGCAAGCCAGATGAGTGAGGCAAAATATGAGACAACTTCTGTCAAGATTTCCGCGAAGGAGAACAAATTCAGCTTCTCTGCTTCCAAGCAGATTTTTGACGGTTATATGAGAGTGTATGTTTCCGAGGATGACAAGGAGGAGACAAACACCTTAAGCAAAACCATTGACAAGGATACCAAACTTACCCTTAAGGAGTATGATTCCAAACAGCACTTTACACAGCCCCCTGCACATTTTACAGAGGCAAGCCTTGTAAAGACTCTTGAGGAACTGGGAATCGGAAGACCCAGTACATATGCACCTACTATTACAACAATTCTTGCAAGACATTACGTAACCAAGGAAGGCAGAAACATTTACACCACAGAACTTGGTGAAGTTGTCAATAAAATCATGAAAGATGAGTTCCCTTCCATCGTTGATGTGAATTTCACAGCAAATATGGAGATGCTTCTTGACGGAATCGGAGACGGAAACGTTAAGTGGAAGGGAGTTGTAAGCAACTTCTATCCTGATCTTGATGAGGCTGTTAAGAAGGCAGAGAAGGAACTTGAAAGTGTAAAAATTGCCGACGAAGAATCAGACGAAGTCTGTGAAGTGTGTGGCAGAAAAATGGTATACAAGTACGGCCCCCACGGTAAATTCCTGGCTTGTCCCGGTTTCCCTGAGTGCAGATTTACCAAGCCCTACTTTGAAAAAACCGGTATAGCATGTCCTAAATGCGGAAAAGACATTGTTATCAAAAAAACGAGAAAAGGCCGCAGATACTATGGTTGTATCGGCGCTCCCGAGTGCGATTTCATGTCCTGGACCAAACCCGCAGATGCTAAATCGGAATAATTACCAAATAGACAGAAAATGTATTGGTATAATTGAATAAAAAATAGAAATAGTCTAAAAATTTAGCAAAATGTGTTGCAACAAGACCAATTTTGTGTTACTATGTCAATACTCGGTTATGGATTCAGGGGGATACCTTTACCGAAATGCAAACGCATACAAGTAATAAGGAGGCGGAGATATGAGTAGTGTACAGCTGCTTGACAAGACAAGAAAAATAGGGAAACTTTTACACAACAACAATTCAAGCAAAGTCGTTTTTAACGATATTTGCCGTGTTATGAGGGAAATTCTCAACTCTAACATTTTGGTTATCAGCAAAAAAGGTAAAGTGCTCGGTGTCGGCGAAGTTGAAGGGATTGCCACCATCACTCAGCTCCTTGACGATCAGGTAGGAGGCTTTGTTGACGGAATGCTTAACGAGCGCCTTTTGGCTATTCTCTCCACGAAGGAGAATGTTAACCTTGAGACTCTTGGTTTTGAGGGAGACAGCATAAACGCATACCAGGCTATCATCACCCCCATCGAGATTGCCGGTGAGAGACTTGGAACCTTGTTCATCTATAAGCAGGGTGAGCAGTATGATATTGACGATATTATTCTTTCTGAGTACGGAACCACTGTTGTGGGTCTTGAAATGCTCAGAGCTGTCAATGAAGAGAGCGCTGAGGAGAAGAGAAAAGTTGATGTGGTTAAATCCGCTATCAATACCCTTTCATTCTCAGAGATGGAAGCAATTACCCATATCTTTGACGAATTAAACGGAATGGAGGGTATCCTTGTAGCTTCCAAGATTGCCGACAGAGTCGGAATCACACGTTCTGTTATTGTTAATGCACTCCGTAAGTTTGAAAGTGCCGGCGTAATCGAGTCAAGATCTTCAGGCATGAAGGGAACCTATATCAAGGTTCTTAATGATGTGGTATTCGATGAGATTGCCGAGCTTAAGAAACAGAACATCAAGAAGTAATTAGATTTATTAAAATTTGATGTCATAATGGAAGATTGACAGATAAGAAAGATAAAAGGATTTATTGAGTAAGCCTCAATAAGTCCTTTTTTTATCCGATATATTATATACATCTCCCATTATGGGCAAAAAAGGTCAAACCCCAAGATATTGATTTTTTTTGTGAGTTGATAAAAACATCTTGTGTTTTTTCTGAAATATCATATAATGAATATGATAGGTTTAATGTAAGACTAAAAGGAGAAGTTTATGTTTTCATCCGGCGTATTTAATTACATCAACCTGTTGGACAAGGCGGCAGACGGTGCATGGGCCAGACACGAGGCTATTTCCAACAACATTGCCAACAAGGATACTCCCGGTTACAAGAGGCAGGACGTAGATTTCGAATCCGAGCTCAAGAAAGCCCTTCGAATCAGCCGCTATACCGAAAACATCGACAACAGGAACAATCTGGACAAGCAGATTGCAAACCTCAATTTCAATTCACTGAAGCCCAAGGTTTTCACTGACATGAGAAGCTATTCCTATAGGCTTGACGGCAACAATGTAGATCCCGATACAGAGGGCGTATACCTTGCAGCCAACCAGACCAAGTATAACGGAATCATGGCCAGCATCAACAATGAATTTGATAACCTTAGCAGGGTAATGCAGTAGGAAAGGAGATTTAGCTCATGTCCATGTTTTCATCTTTCAACATTAATGCTTCCGGCATGACGGCCCAGAGATATCGTATGGATATCATTGCTGAGAACGTTGCAAATGCCGAAACCACAAGAACCAAGGATGGCTCACCTTACAGACGTAAGATGGTGACCTTCGAGGAGAAGGATTCAAAGACCAACTTTAAGCACATTTTGTCCAAGTCCATCGACCAGTATTCCGGCAAGGGAGTAAAGGTTCACGGAGTGTACGAGGATACTGTGCAGGATTTCATCAAAGTTTATGATCCCGCTCATCCAGATGCAGACGAGAATGGATATGTATTGTATCCCAATGTCAACATCGTTCAGGAAATGACGGATCTTATCGATACAACACGTTCCTATGAGGCGAACTCGACGGCTTTTACTGCAAGTAAAGCCATGGCAATGAAAGGATTGGAGATTGCTGAATAATGAATCATATATCACCTATTTCAGGAGTTATAGCCCCGGTTGCTGTTGTTAATTCGGGCGAAGCAACACCAAAGAAAGTGGAGGGAAATCTCTTTGATTCCATACTTGGTGCGGCTATCGATAACATTAAAGAGACCAACGTATATCTTTCAAGCGCAGAGAATGAGAAAGTAAAGTTTGCCCTTGGAGAGAGTGAGAGTACACATGATCTGGCAATCGCTCTTCAGAAGGCATCTACGGCATTGCAGTACACTGTTGCTGTGAGGGATAAGTTTGTAGAGGCATACAGGGAGATAATGAATCTTCAGATTTAGTTACGCAAGGAAGCAGTAAGGAGAATTAACCATGGTCGAAAAACTGAAGGAGCTTTGGCAGAAGGTCGTTGATTGGTGGAATAAGTTTACCTCCAAGCAAAAGACCATAATTGTGGGGGTAGCCGCCATAGTTATTTTGGCGTTTGCTATTCTTGTCATGGTGCTTTCGCAACCGGTATATACACAGTTGATGGTTTGCGATGACACGGCATCGGCATCAAAGATAATAGAGCTCTTGGAAGGCCAGAGCATAACGTATCAGACCAGCAAGGACGGACTGGTTATAAGTGTTCTTGAGGAAGATTACTCCAAGGCGAGACTGGCACTTGGCGCCGCAGGTGTTCCCACCCAGGGAATGACCATCGACGACGTTGTAAGCGGCGGTCTTTCCACTACTGAATCAGATAAACAGAAGAAATACGTAAAATATAAACAGGACGAACTCTCATCCACCATTGAGATAATGGATTCGGTGGAGAGTGCCAAAGTCGAACTTTCAATTCCTGAGCAGGACGGAACTCTTATAGCTTCCTCTCAGGAGTCAAGCTGTGCCATTTTCCTTAAGCTTAACGGCGATTTCACAGAGGAAATGGCTTCTTATATTGCCAGATTTGCAGCAACATCTCTTGGCAATACAACCACCAACCACATTACAATCATAGATTCCAACGGCAAGCTTTGGTTCTCGGGAGACAACGAGATAAGCGTAGGCGGAATCGCATCTTCACAGCTTAATGCCCGTCTTCAGCAGGAAGGCGAGGTTATTAACTCTGTTAAACGTGTGCTTCTCGGAACGGGCCAGTTTAATTCTGTTGAAGTTGCATGCAGCCTTGATATTGACTTCTCTTCAACAACAAGGCAGACCCAGACCTATGATGCTCCTGCGGGCAGAACTGAGGGTATGATGAGTGAAGAGACTATCTATAACTCCGAGTCCACGGGAAGTAACGGTGGAATTCCCGGAACCACTTCCAATGACGACACCACGGCTTACGAGTACGCTGATGTATCCAACGAGTCCGCAACGGAGTCCGAAGAGTACCGTAAGTATCTTCCAAACTCCTACACCACAACATCGGAGGTACCTGCGGGAACTATAAATTATGCAGGTTCATCAGCTACGATTACGGCCATCAATTACAACGTAATCAATGAGGCTGATGCCGAGAGCCAGGGACTTTTGGACGGAATCACCTGGGATGAATATAAAGCTGCCAATTCGGAGGCTATAAAGCTTACGGTGGATGATGAATTCTACAATGCGGTTGCAACAGCTACCGGCATGCCAAGGGAAAGCATCACCATCATGGCTTATCAGATAAATGAGTTCATGGACAAAGAATCTACAGGAATGGCTGCAGGAGACATTCTTTCAATCATCCTTATTGTTCTCATCCTTGGACTGCTGGGATTCGTTGTATTCAGAAGCATGGCCACAAAGGAAGCTCCTCAGGAAGCCGAGGAACTGTCTGTGGAAGATTTGCTTCAGTCCGCACCCGAGATCGATGTTTCGGATATTGAGGTTGAGACCAAGTCTGAGACCAGAAAGATGATTGAGAAATTTGTGGATGAGAATCCTGAGGCTGCAGCCAACCTCTTAAGAAACTGGCTGAACGAGGAATGGGGGTAACCTGTAATGCCGAGAAATTCGGAAGAGAAAATAACAGGCCTGCAGAAAGCGGCAATCCTATTGATTTCATTAGGCCCCGAACGAAGCGCCGGTATATTTAAGCATCTCAAAGAAGAAGAAATTGAAGAATTAACGCTGGAAATAGCAAATACAAGAAGTGTAACACCTCAGGTAAAAGAGCAGGTAATCAATGAGTTCTACGAAGTGTGTCTTGCTCAGCAGTACATTGCCGAAGGTGGTATCGGATATGCAAAGGAACTTTTGGAGCACGCCCTTGGCGGCGAGAAGGCCGTGGAGGTTATCGGCAAACTTACTGCAAGCTTGCAGGTTAAGCCCTTTGAGTTTATCCGTAAAGCAGACGCAACCCAGCTTTTAAACTTTATTCAGGACGAGCATCCGCAGACTATCGCCCTTATTTTGTCGTACCTGTCTCCCCAGCAGGCAGCAATGATCGTATCTGCCCTTGCGCCTGACAGACAGGCTGATGTTGCCAAGAGAATTGCAATGATGGACCGTACAAGTCCCGATGTCATCAAAGAGGTGGAGAAAGTGCTGGAGAGCAAGCTTGCATCCCTCGTAAACCAGGATTACACCATTATCGGTGGTGTAGATGCGGTAGTAGATATCTTAAACACCGTAGACCGTGGAACAGAGAAGCATATTATGGAGACTCTGGAAATCGAAGAGCCCGAGCTTGCGGACGAAATCAGAAAGAAGATGTTCGTATTCGAGGATATCCTTCTTCTGGACGACAGAGCTATCCAGCGTGTGCTTAGAGATGTTGACAACTCTGATCTTGCTATTGCCCTCAAGGGTGCGAACGAGCAGGTACAGACTGCAATATTCAATAACCTCTCAAAGCGTCTCGCAGTTATGATCAAAGAGGATATGGAATTCATGGGCCCTGTGCGTATGAAGGATGTTGAGGAAGCTCAGCAGAAGATTGTTAATATCATACGTAAGCTCGAGGATTCCGCAGAGATTGTAATCTCCAGAGGCGGAGGTGACGAGATTGTCGTATAACCTTGTAAAAAATTTTAACACCGTAGTTCCTCAGGAAGACAAGGTTGTGATTGACAGCAATGAAATCATAGCCCAGAAGCTTCAGATATACAGGGAAACACATCCTCAAAACAACAACTCCGGAGGATTTCAGGCGGGCCTTTCCGCAAGACAGATTGACGTGGTGGAAAATGAGGACGGACTTCCCAGAGAAGAGGGAGAAACCGATGTTCCCATGGAGGACTTCGACGCCTCCCAATTCGAAGCACCTGTATATGAAGGACCGGACCCCAGAGAGCTGGTGGCTCAGGCTGAAGAAGAAATCGAGAAGATGAAGGAGGAGGCCAGAGCCGAAATCGAGGAAGAGAGAGAAAGAGCCATCGAGGAGGGCCGTAAGAAGGGGTACGATGCAGGATACGATCAGGGTAACAAGGAAGGCATGCAGCGCCTGGACAGAGAAAGAAGAGAACTGTCCGAGGAACGCATGAGAATGGCCGAAGAGTACGAGCAGATGGTGGCCAATCTTGAGCCTGATCTGGTTGAGACTATCAATGATATCTATAAATATATTTTCAATGTTGACATGTCCTCCTACAAGGACATTGTGTCATATCTTGTTATCAATTCCTTAAACCACATTGAGGCAAGTAAGAACTATTTAATCCATGTGGCGAAAGAGGATTACGCATACATCAGTATGCAAAAGAAGCTTATTCAAGCCGATTCAATCGTTGGCAGCGCTTCTTTGGAGTTTGTGGAGGATGCTTCCCTGGCAAAGGGACAGTGCCTTATCGAAACGGAAAGCGGGATTTACGATTGCGGACTGGATACGCAACTTACGGAATTATCCAAGAAGCTTAAGATTTTATCCTACCAGAAGGAATAAGCTTCGGGGAGAAACGATTTGAACGCACCCGAGATCCAAATTCAAAAGTATAAGAAGCTGTTGAACCAAAGCTTTTATGTAAAAAAAGGCAAAGTGGTCAACGTTATCGGCTTAACCATCGAGTCCGCCGGTCCCGATTCTAAAATGGGAGATATCTGTGTGATTTATCCGGAGGAGGAAGGGGCTAAGCCTATTCGTGCTGAAGTTGTAGGCTTCAGAGACAGGAAGACCCTGCTTATGCCTTTTGATCTTACTGAAGGCGTAGGCGCCGGAAGTATTGTGGTCAATACCGGGGACGTCCTTAAGGTAAATGTAAGTGACGATATGCTTGGGCAGGTCCTTAACGGCCTTGGAGAGCCCATTGAAGGTGGAAGCTTTGAGGGCGGCACTCCCTACAGTGTTGAAAGCCTTCCGCCGGACCCTATGAAGAGAAAGATTATTGACGAGGTTTTGCCCCTAGGAGTAAAGGCAGTTGATGGCCTTATAACCATAGGCAAGGGACAGAGAATCGGAATTTTTGCCGGATCAGGTGTAGGAAAATCTACCCTTATGGGTATGTTCGCGAGAAATACAAAGGCTGATATCAATGTCATCGCCCTTATCGGAGAGCGAGGCAGAGAGGTCAGAGAATTCATAGAAAGAGACCTTGGAGAAGATGGTATGGCCAGGTCTGTGGTTGTGGTAGCAACCTCAGATCGCCCGGCGCTGGAGAGACATAAAGCTGCTCAGACCGCCACCGCCATAGCTGAGTATTTCAGAGACAAGGGAAAAGATGTACTTCTTATGATGGACTCCTTAACCCGTTTCTCCATGGCACAAAGAGAGATAGGCCTTGCATCGGGCGAACCTCCCGTAACAAGAGGATATCCTCCCAGCGTTTATGCACAGATGCCCAAGCTCCTTGAAAGAGCAGGATGTATAGAACAGGGCTCTATTACAGGGCTTTATACGGTGCTTGTAGATGGTGACGATTTTAACGAACCTATTACAGACACCGCAAGAAGTATTCTGGATGGACACATAATGCTTGACCGTCGGCTTGCCCACAAGAATCATTATCCCGCGATTGATGTGCTGCAGAGTATCTCAAGATGCATGTCGCAGATTGCTGACAGAGATCACAAGAAAGCAGCGGGAAAACTTAAGAACGCGCTGGCTACCTATAACGAGGCGGAAGATCTGATAAACATCGGAGCTTACAGACCCGGTTCAAACCCGTCAATTGATTTTGCCATCAGTAAGATTGATGCCATAAACGAGTTTTTGATGCAGGAGACGGATGAGAAGTTCGATTTCGAAGATACCAGGCGTATGCTTATTAACCTTTTGGAAGATAATCCCAAAATCGAGGACATTCCGGAGGAAGAGAGATAGTAAATGGCACGTTTTCGCTACAGGATGCAAAGCATCTTAAATATCAAACTAAAGCTTGAGACTCAGGCCAAGCAGGAACTTGGCCTTGCTCAGCAGGCCTTAAACAACGAAGAGGCCAGGCTTATGGAGTTAAGAGTGCGAAAACAAGACTATATAAAGAGCACGAGAGAAAGCCTCACGGGAGGCCTCAGTGTAAAAGAGATAAAAGAAAACCAGGCAGCAATTAAGGTTATAGATGATTTCATAGAGGCGCAGATTCTGCAGGTAAGGCTGGCACAGGAAGGTGTGGACAGAGCTACGGAGAAGCTAAAGCAATGCATGGTTGAGAGAAAGGCCCAGGAGACCTTGAGACAGAAAGCCTTCGAGGAGTTCCTCAAGGAGGAAAACAGGGCGGAAATGAAGGAAATAGACCAACTTACAAGTTATATGTATTCACAGGGTGATTAAAGATGGCAGATCAGGAATTCATGAACGAAGAAGAAATAAAGGCCGAGAAGAAGTCCATAGCGGACGAGAAGAAAAAGCTCAAAGACGAGCAGGCCAAACAGAAGAAGGAAGCCAAGAAAAGAGCCAAGGAAATCGCCAAGAGACAGGCGAAGCTGGACGAGGAAGATGAAGAGGGCGGAAGTGTATCC
>CAMVID010000003.1:0-227837 GCA_947167445.1 uncultured Lachnospiraceae bacterium | reverse complement strand
AACACCAGCTGAAGTTTATTCAGAAAGTGTTGCACTTGGTTGACAAACCAAGCAGTCCCCGATCTGCACGTCCTCGGATGTGCAAATCGGGGACTGTCCCCAAATTGCACATCGGTCATTATTTGCAAAATAAAACGGCCTCGACATAAAGTCGAAGCCGTCGCTTTTACCAAATATGGAAATTATTCAGTAACTGTGAAGATTTCCTCACCGTCAGCTGTGTAGTAAGCGAATGTTACGCTTGTAGGACGAATCTTTGATGAATTCTCGATCTCATCCTTAACACCTGCGATTGTTGTTGACCAGTCAGCAGAATTGGGAAGCTCTGCCTTGATTGACTCGATCTGATCAGCATCGAAATCTGCTGAGTAGTAATACTTGTAAGTAAGAGCGTTCTCTACTGTCTCGATATCGAAATCGCTGTAAACGCCACCGAATGCAGAACCGTTAACGATCTGTTCCTTCTGATCTGCGATCATCTTCTGACCTTCAGCTGAGTTCATGATCTTCTCAAGATTTGCAGTACCACAGCCTACAAGAAAAGCACATACGAGAACGGCTGCAAGAACCTTCATAACATTTTTCTTCATTTCTAAATCTCCTCTTTCAAAAAAAGTTTAAACAAACATGTGCCATTGTACACACCCTGAAAAAATCTGTCAATAGTACGATAGTCCCAAAAACCACACTTTACTGTTCTGATGTCTGTTCATCCTTTTGAGGTTTTAAATCCTCATCAATTATGAATGCGGGGCGGGTTCTGGAGGCATCAAGGGTTCTCCAGAGATACTCTCCAAGGATTCCTAATGTGGTTAGAATCAGGCCGGTGGATATGAGCACTACGCACATCAATGATGCCCAGCCTGCGATGGGGGTTCCGGATGTGAAGTACTCAACAAGTACGCTTATAAAAAGCGCAAGTGCTCCGATATTAAAGAGGATTCCGACCCAGGTCATGAACCTGATTGGCATGTATGAAAAGCTCATGACAGAATCCAAAACCAGCTTAAACTTCTTGGCAAAAGTCCAGCGGGATTTGCCCTTGTCGCGGTTCTTTCTGTCAAAGGGAATCATCTCAGTCTTAAATCCTGTCCACATAACCTGAAGGGTAAGGCTTGAGTTCTTCTCATCAAGTCTCTCCAAAACCTCAATAACCTTGCGGTCCACCAGGTAGCAGTCGCAGCCTCCGGGAGGCATCTTGTCGTTAACAAGCTTCCTGATGATTTTATAGTACATGTTGGCAAAGAAAACCTTCACCTTGCTCTCATCCCTTGATCTTCTGACGGCAAGAACAACCTTGTTGCCGCGTTTCCAGCTTTCGTACATTTCAAGGATTAAGGTGGAATCTTCCTGAAGATCCGCCTGCTTTGTCACAGCGCAGTCTCCTGTGCAGACGCTTAAGCCCGCAAGCAAAGCCGCGTGCTCGCCAAAGTTTCTGGAAAGCTTTACAAGGTGGACATTATCATCCATCTCTTTAATCTTGTTCATGACCTCCCAGGAGGAATCTCCTGAGCCGTCGTCAACAAAAACAAGCTCATACTCACCGATGGTGGGCAGAATCTTGGCTTTCATATCCTCGTAAAGGTCCATTAGGGTATCTTCGTTATAGTATACAGGTACAACTATGGAAATCTTGCTCATAATCTTTCAGCCTTCTCGTTAGTCTCAATTGTTTTCGTTTATTATTTTCAGATAATCGTCGTAGTCTCTGATGTACTCTTTCTCGTCGTAGTGGCGGCTGGCCAGAACCAGAAGCACTGAATCAGCGGAGAAATCATACATATCCTTCCAAAGCATGGCAGGAATGTAAAGGCCCATCCTTGGCTTGTTAAGTTCAATGATGACCTGCTCCCTGCCGTTATCAATCTTCACCTTGCTGCTTCCGCTGACGTTCACAAGGAGAAACTCCGTCTCTTTGTTGGCGTGCTGGCCTCTTACCACTGTGGCATCGGAGCCGTAGATATAAAAGGCTCTCTTGATGTCGAAGGGAATGTCCATGCCGTCCCCCTCAATAACCACCAGGTTGCCTCGCTCGTCCCCCAGCTCCTTGAATTCGATTATTTTGTATTGTTGATCTATTGACATTGAAAAACTCCTAAAACTTATTTAAAGCGGCGATTACGTAGTCCTGCTCTTCTGCGGTCATGCCGTTGTACATGGGTATGGACAGCACCGTGTTTGCGTACTTCTCGGTGATGGGATAGTCTCCCGCCTTGTGGCCCAGATACTCATAGCACTCCGCAAGATGAGGGGGCACGGGATAGTGGATAATGGTGCCGATTCCCTTATCCTTAAGGTATTTGATAAGCTCGTCCCGCTTCTCGCATCTTATTACAAATTGGTGCCAAACGTGGGTAGCACCCTCTCTGACTGTGGGAAGGATGAACTTGTCGTTATGTAATTCGCGAAGGTATTTCTCTGCGATTTCTCTCTTCTCTTTTATTAACTCGTCCATGTGAGGAAGTCTCACACGAAGAAGTCCCGCCTGCATCTCATCAAGCCTGGAGTTGACGCCCACCTTCTCATTATAGTAGCGAACTCTGCTTCCGTAGTTTCGAAGCATCTTGATATCGCCTGCTATTTTCTCATCGTTAGTGGTGATTGCTCCGGCGTCGCCGAAAGCCCCCAGATTCTTAGAAGGGTAGAAGGAAAAACATCCGATATCTCCGAATGAGCCCGTCATTTGGCCGTTAAACTTTGCGCCGTGGGACTGAGCACAGTCCTCCACCAGTTTAAGATTATACTTCTTGCAAAGTTCTGTAACAGGTGCCATGTTGGAAGCCTGGCCGTAAAGGTGAACCACAAGAATTGCCTTGGTTTTCTTGGTGATAAGGGCTTCGAGCTTGCCTGCGTCGATGTTGTAGAACTCATCCGGTTCTGCAAAAACAGGTGTTGCTCCATTCATGGTAATGCCCATAACACTTGCTATGTATGTGTTTCCCTGGACAATGACCTCATCCCCCGCGCCGATTCCAAGGGCTCTGAATGCAAGGTATAGAGCATCAAGGCCGTTTCCGAGGCCCACTGCATATTTGGTCCCGATGTAAGCGGCATACTCTTTCTCGAATGCTTCCACTTCTTTTCCAAGGATGTACCAGCCGGAGCGAAGGACCTCGATGGCCTTCTTCTCGAACTCTTCCTGATACATATAAAAGCCTCTGTCAAGGCGGTTAGTCATAATGTCCATTTATTTGTCTTCTTTCTTATTGGTAAAATCAGAATTCTTCTCTATTGTAGCACGAATTCTTATTTTGAGCCTCTCATACATCAATTTGGCACCAAATGCCATGAAAGGAATCATTATTATAAAGTAGGGGAAAATATATCTGGCCTTGGATTCCCATACGCAGCTTAGTAGGAAGCCTCCGAAAGCCGCTATAAGCATGGCGTAATATTCGATGGGTTTTCTCTCTTTATCCTTGCGGCTTGCGAAGAGAAGGTAGGCGATGAAAAAGTACATTGCCATCTGATATATTTTCATAAACCAGTCAAAAATCCTGTTCCATGTACCAAAGTAAACCGACATGACAAAGTCGTTCTGAGGTCCGTAGAGAAGGATGTTGCTGACGATACTTTGATACAGGGGCACCTGCCACTGGGAATTGATTTTTCTGAAGAAAAAGTCTGCGGTATATCCCGGGTTATGGAGAAATAATGGGATGTAGACGTTTTTGATAGCTTCCATGGATTCAGCTGAAGCCGCTTCGGGATCCCAGCCGTTTTCGCCCATGACCACCAGCTCGTAATAGTTGTACCAGCCGGCGTAACCCTGGTCGTCGTTGAGGCCCATGGTAATGTTGCAGATGGCGGGAACCGCGTACTCTGTGGTGGGGCGCTCAGGAAGGTAGAGCCACTCCACGTATTTGATAGAAAACAGGGTTGTTACGGCAACAATCGCTAAGAGAATCAGGTCTTTCTTGTTAATCTTTGCGATAAGGCGCACTATAAGTACCACAATCATTGCGATTGCGAAGATAAGCATGTTTTTCCTGATGGTTACCGATGCGATGGTGAAAAGCACAAAGCCTATTATGTTTTTGGGGCTTAGTTTGTCAAGGCACTGGTAGAAGAACCAGAAGCTTGCAATTCCGAGGGCCGGGCCGCCGAGATCGCCGTAAATGTAGAGAACATAGGCGTAAACCGGGATGTTAAAAAGCATTGCCAGGAGGTAGAAAAATTCGGTTTTACCATCATCGTCGGTGAACTTCTTCACGATTCTGTAGCCCGCGTAGATCATGATGGGGATGCAGATGGCGTTAAAGTACCTGAAGGTGTCGTAGTTGGACTCGCCGAAAATCTTGAATAAAAGGCGCAGGAAAGCGATGAGGCCCAAAAGGTGTGGGTAGTTTGCCAGGTACTGGCCCTGCTCCAGGCACGTGAAATCCCCGTTATTCATGGCGTCGGCGTAGTTTACGCAGAATTCCTGGTCCGCGCCGGGCACTACCTTTAGGATGTTAATCCAAATGATGGCCAGGATGAAGCTTACGGCGCAGACTATGCCTGCGAAGAGGTTCATGTTAAGTTTGTGCTTGGCTTTGTCACTTGTCAGGATATCACCAAGTTTGAAGGCGCCCCAGGCTAGGGCAATTCCTGCGATTACCACCAGGGCCGAAATTCCAAGGTTGTTCTTTCCTATTATTACGAACTCATCGATTCCGCCGTTTTCAAACTTCTGATGAATTCCCGTCACAAAGAAACCGCATATGAACATGGCGGTCATCAAGGCGAAGAATATCCATTTGAAGGCTTCCGTGAGGAAGGTGGCTATTTTATTTCTCATATATTCCTCCTGCGGCGTAGGGTATTGCGAAAATGAAGTACGGCAGCACGTATCTGCCGGCGCCCTCCCAGATGATGGAGAAGATGGCGCCGCCGATAATGGCCGTCAACAAAATATAGCAAAGGATTCCCCTCTTCTCATCAGTTTCGCTCTTTCTAAAGCCCTTGATGAGTGAAGAAATCACGGCAAAAGCCGTAAGCGCATACACGAAGAATCCATATTTGTCCATATAAAAGCTTGTGACCTTATATAAAGTTCCCGAGAAGAGGCTCTCAACCACAGGCCATCTCTCATAATAAGCGCCACAAGTGAAATGATAGCAGTCAAAATCAGTGCTGAGCCACTGACCAAAGAATTTGTCTCTAAAGAAGGCTGCCGTATAGGCAGGGTCAGCTTTGAACTCTGAAAGTCTGGCGTCAAGGTCAGCACGAGCCAGTTCCCTGGCCAGAGCCTGATCATAATTTGCCCTGTTAACATACGTGTCAAAGTTATATCCGTTGTAGTAGCCGTTACCCATGGGGCCTTCCTGAAGTCCCATAACCATGTGGCAGATTGAAGGCATGCCGTCATTAATCTTGTTGCCTGAGCGCCACTCGTAGAATTTGATAGCACCCTTATTTACGGTTCCGCAAAGGATTGCAATTACAGCAATGTATATAAGAAGCAGGGGCTTCTTTACTCGAATTATGTAAACCAGAAGGCAAAGAGCCACCGCAATCACAAAGATCAAAGTATTTGAGCGAACCAGGGTTGCGATAAAAAGGGATAAAACGCTTCCTGCAAAGAGGGCAGGTTTGTGCCACTTTTTCACAAAATCTTCTTTCAAAAGGACCTTTAATAGCAATGCTAAGCCAAGCAGACTAAACCCGATTGAAGCCAAATCTCCGTAAACGAAGGGTGTGTACCAGAAAAGGGGCAAGGTAAAAAAGGTTAATAACAGGGTGTAGATGCTGACGTTTTTATCATCATATAGGGTGTCCGAAATGCTGTAGAGAGCCCAGATTGTCAGGGCGTTACAAAGGGCGTTGACCCCCTGGAGCACGTGGTAGCTGTCGGTGTGGGCGATTCGGATGATGATTTCCTGGGCCAGTGCCAGGGCCATCTGGTGGGGATAGACGCTGAAATAGCTGCCGGTTTCCGCCAGGTCCGCGAACCACCCCGTGGCAAAATGCTTGGCACCGTAATAAACGCTGGCCTGATCCGCCGTGGGGAAACACTTGCTTACCGCCGCGAAGGCAAGACCGCCAAGAACGGCCAAAGTCATCTCCATAATAAGAAGCAGCTTTCTTCTCTTCTCCAAATCCCTGCGGACCCATTTTGCAATGAGCATAAAAATAGCAGCCATCGTCGCAGCAAAGAGCACATTAATTACCGGATTGTCCCACGCGAAACTATAGCTTTCCGCATAGCCATCCGCTCTCACCACGCTCACAAAGGCTGCTGCCACGGCCAATATCGTAAACAGCAACCCAGCAAGAACTTCAATTATTCTCATACTTAAGTTCTCAAATACACGCATGTAAGTATTATAATACAATTCACCGCTCTAATCGAGTAGAATTCTTGTTTATTAGTGCCTAAAGAAGGTTCAATCTAGTGTTATGTCAACCACCTCTCGTAATAAATCCTTGTTTTATACAATTTATTATGCTTTTTAGTTTACATAATATTCCGATTTCTGGCAGATGGCGGAGAAATCGCCGATTTTTCCTGATTTATCCGCTTATTTTGGCGATTTTCATCTGTTATGTAAACCAAAATGTGTAATATACCCTCAAAAACCCCTTTTTATTATGCTTGTTGGTTTACATAACGCCAAAATCAGCGGATAATGAGGGACAAAAACCCGAATTATCCGCCCCAAACAAAAAAAGCACCTCATCCTTAGGATGAGGTGCTAAAGCAAGAAGGAATAGATTTGATTCCCTGTGCCATGCATAAGGCAGATGTAGGGCCTGAATAGTTTAGGGGGGAACCGACAATGTCGGTGACCGTACACCCGGCCTCAGTGGCTATGAGTGCTGCTGCGGCATAATCCCACAGCTGTATTTTCAATTCAAAATACAAACCGCATCTTCCAAGGGCCACGCAACACATATCCCAGGCTGCGGTGCCGGATCGTCTTAAATCGACGCAGAGAGGAAGAAGTTTTTTGGCTATATCAAAAGTTCTGTCCTGAAGTTCAGTATAGTAAGGCGCAGTGCCAAATACTGCAAGGCTGTCGGATAAAGGAGCCTCGGAGGACATGATTCTCTCGCCGTTCATATAGGCGCCCTGGCCCTTGATGGCTGAAAACATCATGTCATCGTATGGGTTATAAACCACGGCCATGTGGGGCTTCCCATCCTTTAAAAGTCCTATGGAAACCACCGACGGTCTGTATGCAAAAATGAAATTGGATGTTCCGTCAATGGGGTCCAGGACGAAGCAGTAGCCCTCTTTCATTTTGGCCTCGAATACGTCCTGACCGTCCTCCTCTCCGAGAAACGATGCTTCAGGTAAAATCTTCGATAGCTCATCTATGAGAAAGGCCTGGATTTTCTCATCGGTTTCAGTGCAAAAATTTGCATGCCCCGCCTTCTCCATTATTTTGGGGCGGACAGCGTTAAGCATGATGTCTCCTGCCGCTCTGGCAACTGCGATTATACTGTCAATCATTTTGTTCCTTTCCTTAGACATGGTATTATTTCGAAATGCTCCCACCGCACCCAATTAGTTCTTGTTTAAGTGCCATCTCTGCCTCAAATATTTCATGCTGCCTACGAAGTTCCTCGTCATCAGCAATTAATCCCTCTACTATTCTTTCTTCTCTTTCATCATCTCGCTTTACCAGCATAATGACTCCTCATAATAATCCTTCATTCGTTGGTCTCTACAATCAACTAAAGTCTGCGAACTCGTAATCATATTCAACTTGTTCAATGGAATCTATTCGTTTATATATTTTATAAGTGAATATACTCTTCATTCCCAGAGAAGAATCTTGCTTGTCAAATACATAGTCACTGCTTACTGTTTCAAATTCATAATCGTTAGTATTGGCAGGCACACTCTCTCCCACCTCCGTTCCCATATATTCCCATTTTACATCACTTGATGGAAGCTTTTCATCAAACGCCTCATGCTCATCTAGAAATCCTTCTGCTTGTTGTAACATCTCTTCAGAGGAAAAATCTTCGCGCATTTCAAATGGCATCTGCTTGATAAAAGCATACAAATTTCGCCCCGCTTCAACAACTCCTCCATTCATAGCTTCGAAAAATAAAGAAGCTACCTTAGCTCTGTCATACTCATAATCGGTCCCATTACTTTGTTCCGCCATTTTGATATAAAGGATGGCAAGATTATTTTTAGCCGTATACCCGATTTTCCCTTCGTTTTGAGCTAGCACTTTGAACCAGTATATACTAGATACATAATCTGATATCTCATAGTAATAGTCAGCAAGAAATAATTGAGAATAGGTATCTCCGGAGTTTGCTTTTGCAAAATAATCATTTTTTATCAAATGGCTATTCCACCAAATCGTACATAACACCCCAAGAAAGCCACTTACTACAGATACAAGAATGGGGATAATAAATCTTTCTGCGGCCCCATTCCGTTTATTCCTGCCTTCTTCTTGTTTTTTCTCTTCAGTTATTGGTTCGCTTGGTATTGTCAAAACATTTACCCCCTCCATAATTATTTCTATTCTATTTTACCACATAGATTTTTAAAGTCGGCAAAACCGGCTCTCTTCTTTGAGTTATATTTTCTGTTTTCTTTGGGAGTATAAAAAACTGCTTCCTCTTCGGAAGCAGCTTATCAAATACTTTATTCAAGCATATACTATCCTGCCAACAATTCAAGATACCTGTCATAATAGGTAAACAGTCGATCCTCTAGAGTCTCGCATTGCTTATACCTACGATTCCCACAAATAATCTCGTCCATCGGCGTCCGGAATAAGTCGCTGAGAGCATATAGATTGTCAACGGTGGGCATGCTACGTCCGTCAAGCCAGTGGTATATACCCTGAGGTGCAGAAAGTCCAAGGTATTTCTGTACCTCTTTTACTGAAATACCCCTCGCCCTCATTATTCTCTTAATGTTTCTGCCTGTGGCTTTCATGTCAATTGTGGGATATGCTCTCCTCATTAGAACCCTTCCATTATCCTGAAAATCATTTATTTCAACCAATCATACAGGATGAGCTTGGGTCATTCAATCCCCCTTAAGGCATCAATTTGCTTTATCTTATATTTTGTTTATCCTTCCATAAGAGCAAGTTCATCATCAATTGCTCTAGAGACAAATTGATTAATAGTAATGCCCTCATTTGCAGCATGCAAAGCAATCTTCTTATGCTGTTCCGGCTTGATTCGCACGTTAAATACACCCTTAAACTCTCTTTCGGGTTCTTTCCCCATTTTCTTGCAATAATCTATGTAATTTATGATTGCATTTCTAAATTCAACTTTTAACTCCTCAACGGATGTTCCGTGAAAATTAATTGAATCATTAATTCCTAAAACGCGACCAACAAAAATCTGATCAACCTGATCAAACTCGATTTTGGCATGATAACCTTGGCATTCCATCAAAGAACTAATCATCTACAGTTCACCTACCTCTCCCAGAAATTTAATTATCATCTTTATCTGGTACCTATACAACTCGGTCCCGGGATGAGGTCCATCAAACTGAACTATCCTTTTGGACTCAATATGTGAGTACCCTATCCCCGAGCCTCGTCCACCTTCAAATTTAATACAATTACACTTGGACATGAGCAAATCTAGCTCTCTCACAGTAAAATTATTAGGTGCAGGCTTTTTAAGTAATTTCTCAAGTAGTTTTTTCTTATTTGGCATACTGTTTTCTTGTAACTACTTTTCAGTTACATTTTCTCATCCTTTCATTTAATTGTCAATATCCTTAGCATTTACATCAAGTTATCATCTGAAGAAATCTCCAAATACCCCACCAAATGCAGAGGAGAAATCCATCTCAATCTTATGCCTTCCTCGGGCATTTCTAAGCACCTTGTATCCCATTCCCTTAATCATGTTAAGTCTCTCCAGGTACCTTCGACTGTCTAGCCAGTACAGCCTGTTTAACTCCTGCTCCATTTGTTCAATTGATGGTTGCATACCATCACCCCCTCATCAAAAATATGTCTATTATTAGCGTAACTGATGAGTATCATCCTGTCATTGAACTTGTAGTATAAAAGTTTACATAACATCATACTGTGTTTATCTAAATTTGAGGTTCGACGGATAGAATCTCAATTTCTGGAAATTATTATGTTTTTATCTTGCCGTATAGAGTCGGAAACAAGTAGCCAAACGTGGCAGTCGCATAATAAATCCTTTTTTAATGTCATTTATTATGAGGAAAATTGAAAGATTTATAACAAGTGGTTTACATAACCTTTAGAAAAAACATAATAAATCTCATTTCCACTCATATTATTATGTTCTCTCCAAAATCTTGGTTTACATAACTCTTGAAAACATCATAATAGAAATCAAGAATAACGCTGCTATTATGCCCGAACGGGAAAAGAAGTAAGAAAACAGGCGAAAAAAACGCAGCGAGCAAAGCCCACAGGAATGACTTTGCTCGCCGCTATCTAAGGAGTACGATGTATGCAGTTTTAGGTGCAATTTGGGACTGTCCCCAAATTGCACGGTGCAGGATGGGGACAGGCCCAAATTGCACCTAGATACAACTTTCCAGGATTGACAACATTGCGTCCACGTCGGACTTGGTGATGACCAAGGGCGGGACGAAGCGGATGATGTTAGGGCCGGCGTTGATGAGAACAAGGCCGGCGGACATGCAGCGTTCGATGATGGGGCCCACGGGTGAAGTAAATTCAAGGCCCTGCATGAGGCCCACGCCTCGATGGCCTGAAATCACGGAAGGGCCAACTTCAGAAGCAAGCTCCTCAAGTTTCTCATACAAATATGCACCTACCTCACGCACATTACTCAAAATATCCAATCTCTCATACTCTGAAAGAACCGTAGCCGTAGCGATGGCTGCCAGCGGATTTCCGCCGTAGGTTGTGCCGTGGTCTCCTGCCTTTAGTGAATTCTGAGCCACTTTCTCAGTCATAAGGAAGGCGCCTCCGGGAACTCCACAGGTAAGACCCTTTGCGGAAGTCATAACATCAGGCTTTACACCGTATTTCTGCCAAGCAAACATGGTGCCGGTTCGACCCATGCCGCACTGAATTTCATCAAGAATCAAGAGGATATCGTTAGCGTCACACAGCGCACGCACCCCCTCAAGAAACTCCGAGGTAGCGGGATAAATTCCGCCCTCTCCCTGCACGGTCTCCATAATAATTGCGCAGGTCTTCTTATTCACAAGAGCCTTAACAGACTCCAAATCATTCATTTTCCCAAACTTAACCCCGCCGATCATGGGCTCGAAAGCCTCACGATATTTAGGATTTCCGGTAACAGACAATGCACCGAAAGTACGACCATGGAAGGAATGCTCCAAGGCAATAATTTCATGATCCGTGGTGCCGTCCTTAAGATAAGCATATTTGCGGGCAGCCTTTAAAGCCCCTTCAACCGCCTCGGCACCGGAGTTTGTAAAGAAAACTCGGTCCATTCCGGAGGCCTTCTTAAGAGCCTTCGCCGCTTCGATAGCCGGCACATTATAGAAGTAGTTGGAGGTGTGGATGATTTTATCAACCTGCCCCTTCAAAGCTGACTTATAAGCCTCGTTACTGTAACCCAGGGCAAAAACCGCAATTCCTCCGCAGAAATCCAAGTACTCCTTGCCGTTAATGTCATATAAATGCACGCCCTCGCCCTTATCAAACACAATCTGATAACGGTTGTAAGTATGCAATAAAGCAGCCTCAGCTTCATCTATATAAGTCTTCATATCAACACTAGAACCCATAATCTATTCCTCATCCTCATCCCTAAGAATCATGGTTCCCACACCTTCTTTTGTGAATACCTCAAGTAAGAGGCAGTGGGGAATACGTCCGTCCAGGATATGCACCCTGTTTACGCCGTTTGTGACAGCTGAAGTGCAGTTGGCAAGCTTAGGAAGCATGCCGCCGCCGATAATTCCGCCGTCAATCAACTCATTGGCTTCCGACGCGGTAATTCTTTGAATAAATGTGGATTTATCCTCGAAATCCTTATAAAGGCCTTCTACATCAGTAAGGAAAACCAGCTTATCCGCCCCTACAGCCTTCGCGATGGCGCAAGCCGCATCGTCGGCGTTTATATTGTAAGTATTGAAATCATCACCAAAGCCGATGGGCGCCACAATTGGAAGGAAATCCTTCTCAAGAAGGTCCAGGAGAATCTTAGGATTAACGTTTTTTACATCGCCTACAAAACCAATGTCCTGGCCGCCGGAAAGCTTCTTATCAACGTTCAAAAGCCCGCCGTCCTTGCCGGAAATGCCCACAGCGTTGACTCCAAGAGAATTAACCATGTTCACAAGGCGCTTATTTACGCGGTTTAGCACCATCTCGGCGATCTCCATGGTCTCCTCGTCGGTGACACGAAGTCCGTTAACGAACTCAGACTCCTTGCCCACTTTCTTGACCCAGCCGGAAATTTCCTTGCCGCCGCCATGAACGATGATGGGCTTGAAGCCAACCAGCTTAAGAAGCACCACATCCTCGATGACGTTCTTTTGAAGCTCCTCGTTAGACATGGCGGAACCGCCGTATTTTACCACAATAATCTTACGATTGAACTTCTGAATATAGGGCAGAGCCTCGATTAAGACCTCGGCCTTTTTAAGTATTTCTTCCATATTTTTCTCCATGGTAAAATCTCCTCTAGCTCCGATAATCCGCGTTAATTTTCACATAATCAAGAGTCAGGTCGCAGCCCCATGCCGTGGCTTCCTCGTGACCCATCTTCATATCTGCCAAAAATCTTACTTCCTTTTCAGACAAGAGCTTGCTGGCCTCTTCCTCTGAATAATCAAGGCCTGCACCGTCCTCATAGATTAGCATGGACTTGTCTCCGGCCTCAAGAAAAAGGCTCATTTTCTCGGGGTCAAACTGCACTCCCGAGTATCCTAAAGCGCAAACCACTCTTCCCCAGTTGGCATCGTGGCCGTAAACTGCAGCCTTTGTGAGAGATGAGCAGATGACGGATTTGGCCAACACACGGGCGTTCTCCTTGGTGTCGGCCCCCACGACCTTGCATTCGATGAGAGCCTCGGCGCCCTCGCCGTCCCCTGCAAGCCTCTTGGCCTGGGTCTCGTTTATGTAATGAAGTGCTTTGGTAAAAACTTCACACTCCTCAGTGCCTTCCTTAATTTCAGGATTTCCGGCCTCTCCGTTAGCCATAACGATTAACGTGTCGTTTGTTGAAGTGTCACCGTCAACGGAAATCATGTTGTAGGTGTCCTTCACGTCGGCCTTAAGGATCTTGGTGAGGAGCTCCTTTGAAATTACGGCGTCGGTGGTGACGTAGCCAAGCATGGTGCACATGTTGGGGTGAATCATGCCGGAGCCCTTGCTCATGGCGCCGAAGGTTACGGTTTTGCCGCCGATTTCGACCTGAAGGGCAAGTTCCTTATTTACGGTGTCGGTGGTCATGATGGCCTTTGAAGCCTTGGTTCCATCGGCCTTGTCAGCCGACTTTGCAGCCACAAGTTTAGTGATGCCGGCTTTAATTCTATCCATTGGAAGCTGCGCTCCGATAACGCCGGTGGAACCCACAAGTACGGCATTCTCAGGAATTCCCAGGGCCTCGGCCGCAGCCTTAGCGGTGTCCTTGCAGTAACCCATGCCCACCTTGCCCGTTGCTGCGTTGGCGATACCGGTGTTGACGATAACCGCCTGAACGAAGGGGCTTGTCTCAACCAGCTCCTTATCCCACATGACGGGAGCTGCCTTTACCACGTTGCTGGTGAAAGTTGCAGCTGCCACGCAGGGCTTCTTTGAATAGATAATGGCCATATCGAGCCTGTTTTTGTACTTTATTTCAGCTTCAACCCCTGCGGCTTCGAAGCCTAAGGGGGCGTTAATTCCGCCTTCGATTAATTTCATTTATTTGCCTCTCCTGTTGTTATGTAAACTAGCGCTATGAATTGAATCTAACGATATTCTCAGTATTTAAAGTGAAGTCATAATAATTTAAATCAAGTCTTTCGGTCCAGCCGATTTCCTTCCAGAAGGCATTTCCCACGTCGTTCTTTGTGAAAGCTATTAGGGAGACCTTGCTGATTTCCTCTGCCTTCAAAGCTTCCATGCACTTCACAACCATGGCCTTTCCGATGCCCTTTCTTCGCATGTCCTCACGGACACAAACGTGATAAAGGCAACCTCTTCGGCCGTCGTGCCCGCAAAGGATGGCACCTACAACCTCGCCCTTATACCTTGCAACCACGCTGGTGGTGGGGTTTCGCTTCAGGAATTTCGCCACCCCTGCCTCCGAATCATCTATACTTCTTATGGCGAAGCCCTTGATGGTGTGCCAGAGCCCCGCAACGCCCTCGTAGTCATCCGCCGTCATTACTGAAATTATGATATCTTCCAATTTATCCTGCCTTTCGGCCGTTTCACCTCGGCCTAGCTTACTATATTAAGGCCTGTGGCCTCGTCGATTCCCATGTGAATATTCATACACTGTACTGCAGCGCCGGACGCGCCCTTGCCAAGATTGTCGAATCTAGAGGTTACAAGGATACGCTCCTCATTGCCCGTTACGAAGATTTCAAGATCGTCGAAGCCTGCCTTTACGTTAGCCGGGATAAAACCGTTACTCTCCGCTTCCGAACCAAAGGGCATTACGTGGATGAATTTCTCTCCCTTATAGTACTCTGCAAACATGGCATGAACGTCCTCGGGGCCCTTAACTCCTTTAAGCATTTTTGTATATAAAGGAAGGGTTACAAACATTCCAGCGTAATAATCGTCAACGATGGGGCTGAAAAGTGGGGTCTTATTAAGTCCCGAAATCGCCTTCATCTCCTTAAGGTGCTTATGCTGTTGAGTCAGGGCATATTGTCTTGGTGAGTTAAAATCCTCAGGTTTCTCATCACCTTCATACACTGCAATTGCCTTCTTGCCTGCGCCTGAATAACCCGAAACCGCAAAGGAACTAACCGGATAGTCAGGGCTCATGATTTCTGAAGCTATCAAAGGATGCGCAAGGCTTATGAAACCTGTGGCATAACATCCGGGGACTGCGATTCTTTTGGACTTGGCTATAGCTTCACGCTGTCCCTTCTTTAATTCCGGGAAGCCATAAGTCCAATCAGGATTAACCCTGTGAGCCGTTGATGTGTCAATAATTGTCACATTCTCATTCTCGCATAAAGATACAGACTCAATTGATGCTGCATCGGGAAGGCAAAGGAAAGTCACCTCTGACTCGTTTATGCACTTCTTCCTTGCGACCGGGTCCTTCCTAAGCTCCGGATCTATCTTAATAAGCTCAATGTCTTTTCTATTCTCGAATCTTTCGTATATCCTAAGGCCCGTAGTACCTTCAGAACCATCTATAAAAACCTTCATCGTCATTGCTCCTTAGAGATGTGCAGTATTGGGGACTGTCGTGTCTTGCACGCTTCGTGTGCAAAACAGGACTGTCCCCAATTTGCACGTCGAAGACTATATGCATAATAATACAGCCATGGTACGTAAAAATCAACTCATCTGTACATTTTTATACATTTTGCTGTATATCCCCCTGTTTTGCTTGCATTTATTGTCAATTCGTCCCATACTTTACATTATAACAACCTAAAAAGTGAGGTAAAGTCATGTCTTCAGTAGCTATAATCACAGCCCGAGGCGGCAGCAAAAGAATTCCAAGAAAGAACATAAAAGAGTTCTGCGGAAAGCCAATAATTGCATATTCAATCGAAGCTGCTTTGGGAAGCGGAATCTTCGATGAAGTTATGGTTTCAACAGATGATGTGGAAATCGCTGATATAGCTAAGGCCTTTGGAGCAAAGGTTCCCTTCTTCAGAAGTGAGAAAACATCCAATGATTTTGCCACCACTGCGGATGTAATTTCTGAAGTTCTTGATAAATATGAAAAGATGGGCAAGTCCTTTGACTATGCATGTTGCGTATATCCTACAGCCCCCTTTATTACAGCCGAGAAATTGAAACTCGCTATGGAGAAGTTAAAATCTGAAGGCGGCGACTCAGCAATGCCGGTTGTAAAGTTCTCCTTCCCACCTCAGCGTTGCCTTGTAATTAACGACGGCAGCCTCGAGTACAAATGGCCCGAGAATATGAATAAAAGGTCCCAGGATCTGGAACCTTTCTATCACGATTGTGGTCAGTATTATGTTTTCAAAGTGTCATCCTTCAGGAAATTCGGCCAGATTGTTGGCGGCAAGGTTATTCCCATCATCACCCCCGACACCGAAGTCCAGGACATTGATGAGATGACAGACTGGGAAATCGCAGAGCTGAAATATAAGTTACTTCATAAGTAATAAAATTATAGTTCGCTAAATCGCATATTTTTTTGTAGATTTAGCGGACTATACTTTTGCAAACAAATCGATACTGGTTACTACCTGTTGTATTATTCCGGAATACATACCCTCTGCCAGCCCATACGTCGTAACGAGCACCGGATGAATAGAGTACCTGGTCTTAGTAACAGCCCGGAGAGAAACTATTTTGTTTCGCATAGACTCATCATCTTTTTTTGTAAATAAGTACTCTCCTGATGAATATTTCATTTCACACAAATTGATAACACGATCTCTTCTAACAATAGCCAAATCAATTTGTGCCCCTTTAATCCCCTTCTCCTCGTCAGGCTTACATGACCATGAATGCACCTCGCTCAGCACACCGGAAATGCCAAGTTTTTTCTTAATCTCAGAAACATGATCCATACAAACCCGTTCAAAAGCAATGCCAGTCCATGCATTTCTAAGTGGGCTATCTATCTGCAATGTCCAAAAAGCCTCATCGCTAGACTTGTTTTTAAGGAACTGAAAATAGAACAGCGTATAGTAGTCAGTCAGTTGGAACAACGCATCTTTGTTTTTTTTGCCAAATACAGCATATTTTCTTATAAAGCCGCAACTGACGAGCTCATCAAGTATCTTTGTCATTTCCCCTGAATTTTGTAGCCCAGTAGCACTTGCAATTTCATTTCGAGATAATCCGGTTTTCTTTTTTCCCAGGGCGGTCACAATGTCAATATATTTCTGTGGATTTTTAAAAAGAGAAGCATATAAATACTTGAATTCATCTTTCAAAGGCGCATCGTCTGCAAAGAAAATAGCATCAATGTTCTGCGCAGCACTAAGTCCTTTTTTAACATGTGTCCAGTAATAGGGTACTCCACCTAAAGCCATATATAACTCGAGAATCCCGTATTTCTCCATTATGATATTACGTGCCTTTAGGTATTCTTCGCATTCAACCAATTTGAAAGGTTTCAAATATATCTGATAGTTCAATCTGTTATATAATCCACCCTTATTATGGATTACTTTGTCAAGCATCCATGATGTGGCAGATGCACAGACAATAAATACAATGTCTCGTCGTCCACTTGCCCAACCATTCCAGAAGCTCTCGATTGCAGTTAAAAGTCCAGCCCTTTGCGTATCCATCCATGATAGTTCATCTATAAAAATAACTTTCTTTTCTGAGCTGCTTTCCCGAATCAAATCTTTAAGAAGTTCAAACGCCTCAAGCCAATTCTTAGGGTCCTCCTTAACACTTAACCCTGCTCGTCTTAACGATGCAACAAAAGACTGAATCTGTTCTTTTCGATTACCATTTGCCAGACCGGAATGTTCAAATGTAAACAGGCCATCATACGTCTGACGCACAAGATAAGTCTTGCCTATTCGCCTTCTTCCATAAACAGCAATAAACTGTGATTCTTCTTCTTTGAGTGCATTCAAAAGTACGCTTTTCTCTTTTTCTCTTGCAATGAGCATAGTCTATACCTCGCTAAATCTGCAAAAAAAGTTGCCTTTTAGCGTAGTATAACATATGGCTGCACAGAATTCAACGCCCAATAAACTGGGCATTTCCTACATTTCCCTCCTGTTTCCGAGCTGCATAAGGCACAAAACCTTTATCTATACTTCGCTAAATCGCATATTTTTTTATAGATTTAGCGAAGTATATCTTTGTTCAATCCTGCTTATCAGCGGATAAGCCACGTATTATCCTTTCGTTATCCGCCGAATTTGTAGTTATGTGAACCACTAAGCATATTAGAAGACCATTTTTAAGGATATATTACACACTTTAGTTTACATAACATCCGAAAATTACCAAAAAAAGCGGAGAAATCCAGGAAAATCAAGGATTTCTCCGCTTTTTTGTTAAAAACCGTTACATTATGTAAACTAACGCGCATAATAACAGTTAAAGAACAAGCTTTTATTACACGTCTAACTAATATTTTATAACCTGTCCAATACTTATCCTGTCAGGGTTTACAATATTATTTGCTTTTGCAAGACGATTTACTGTAGTGCGAAGCCTGAATGCTATAGCGCTTAGCGTATCCCCTTCCTTCACCACATAGGTTCCGGATGAAGTAGATGTTCCTGCCTTGTCTATCGGAGCCTGATACCTGCCATAGTGAGCATAAAGGTAAAGAGGTCCGTACCAGGGAATTGAAAGATCTGCTTTGGCTGCGCTTCCCGGGATCGTAACCTTGTATGGAACACCCAGATAAGTATAGCTGAATACCAGTGTTAGATTTGGATTATCCTGCAGAGTTTTCATCACACTATAGGGAAGGGCCGTTCCTTCATTCCAGTAAATGGTCTGTTTGCCTCCGAGGGCTATGGCTGCAGCCAGCCTGTCTGTAAGGATTCCCAAGTATCTATCCCCTATGTCCTCAGGTACAGTCGCTGCTTCCACTTCTGAATCCTCTTCCGCAAAGGAGATTATCTCATTACCCGGCAGAACAGGTAAGTGGTCCTTCACATAATTCCAGTCCCGGGTTTCCAATGTTTCACCATTGGGTCCCAGAATGAATAGGGGTGAAGTATCTCCAAAGAAATTGTCTACGGTAGCAGAGCCGCCTGTCCAGTCAACAAGGTTAGCAGGACTTGCCTGCGATGTGGTTAATGAAGCAACACCTATACGGGTGTACTCGGTTAAATCCCCAGTTGGCTTTATTTGAGAGTTACTGCCCGTAAACAGAACGTCATTAGGTTCGGTATCTCCTGCGGTTGTAACTGCGGTATTACGATAAATGCTCGTTATGCCTTGTACTTCCAGACTTCCGGTTAAATAAACACCTCCGCCTTTGCATTCCGTAGTGCTGTTTCCGCCGGCAGAATTGCCAGTAATGGTGGCTCCGTTATTGATCACAAGGTCTCTGGCGTACACACCTCCACCCTCGCCCGGGGTGGTATCGCTACCGGCACGGTTACCGGTAACTATGAGAGCTTGATTTGATACCAAATCTTGAGCATTTTGGCCGTAAAAGCCTCCGCCTTTACCTCCTATGTCTCCGTCCGCAACGTTATTTCTCATAACAATACCGTCCGCTACAATCTCTCCGAACGTGTATATTCCTCCACCGAGTCCCTGGTAATTTGAAGTACCTGTGGCTTGGTTCCCGTTAAACTCCAGATTCAATTTATATTGAGGGTGCGAGTACGATGAACCTGTCGAGATACCTACGCAATACAGGCCTCCACCCTCACCGGCACTATTGTTGTTAAAGATTAATGTTCCACTTGCACTTGTCAACACCGGGACGTACGCACCCCCTCCTTGGCTAGGAGAAGTACTTGTTCCCGTGGCAGTACAACTATTAAAGGTGAGGGTGCCCCCCGAGCAGGATATAGCGCTTGAGTTTTCGCTATATAATCCACCACCCTTTCCCGCTGATGATCCGTTTCCTGTTGCTGTATTTCTGTTAAAAACTGTTGAGCCTGAGGAGCAGGTAAGCGAACCATTATTTTGAGCATATACACCACCACCGTTTTGAGCAGTATTATCGCTGATAGAAATGTTGCTTCCCGATTCAATAGTCATCACTGCACCTGATGGAATCATGATGCCACCACCGTTTTGGGCAGTGTTACCATTTATATTGTAGGTTTCACTTGTGAATATAATGGAATGGACATATATTCCTCCGCCTTCGCCGGTGGCTTGATTATTAATAACATCAAATCCGCTTCCCTGAATCGTTCCTCCGTGTCCACATATTCCACCGCCATTGCCTCCGGCCTGATTACCGCTTACGATGGGTCTCCCATAAGTGGTTTTAAAGATTATTTCGCTGGCGTATATTCCGCCACCATTGCCTGAAGCAGTGTTCTGGCTAATCGATCCACCGCTAATATTAATTTTACCATTATCAACGTATATGCCTCCACCGTGTCCCGTTACGGTATTTCCGGTAATATTTACTCCATTAAGCTCAAACCCTGCATTGTTATTGTAATAAGAGGGCCCCACGGCGTATATTCCACCACCATTTGCAGCAGAACAGTTTGTAATTGTTCCGCCATTCATGCCAAAACTAACGTTAGCACCCAGATAAATACCTCCACCATTACCTGAAGGATTGTTTCCGCCGGTAATGACTCCGGAACCTCCGTTAAGTGTCATATTCCCGAGTACCGTTATAACGGGATGACCTGTCAGAGCGCTTCCGTCAATGGTGCAGCCATTAAGACTGAGGGTTACAGTTACACCCACAGGCACTTCAAGGGGCGTATCTGAGCCTGTAGCAGTCAGATTCTGGGATAAGACTATGTCTCCGCCAGAAGCAAGGGCTGACTGCAATTCTGCCCATGTTCCCACCGAAGTGGCTGCTCTTGCTTTGATACTTACCGGACAAGTGGTAAGAGCCAAAGCAATAATCAGAAGCTTTGCGATTCTTATTCGCATTCCTTTGTTCATGCTCTTTCTATTCTCCTTTATTTTTCTTTATCCTTTGAAGGCTGATTATCTGATTAAAGAAAGCCAGGCCAAATCTTAACAGATTTCTTTTCGACCTGTCGTATACTCTCTTTTCAAACCTGATGGGGTATTCCCGAACCCTGAGCGCGGGGTATTTCATCATCAGTTTAAGAAGTATCTCCTGGTGTATCTCAAAGTTTCTGGCGTCTATGTCTATGGATCTTAGTTTTTCAGTGTCATATATCTTAAACCCTGAGGATATATCCCTGACCCCGGTTCCTATGGCCATTCTGAATACCATATTAAGGATTTTTGAAAGCATAACCGAGATTGCACTGTCCACCGTTTCCCCTCCGGGTATATAGCGGGAGCCAATCACCAGGTCGCACCTTTCATCCTCATACATGCCATACATTCCCGGAATATAAGACGGGTTATGGGATCCGTCGGCATCCATCATAAAAAAAGCTTTGCGTTTTGCGTGGATGATTGCAGTTTTTACCGCACCGGCATATCCTTCAAACTCCTGATTTAAGTATAATACCCCATTAGCCTTACATACATCCGGCGTTTCATCGGTGGACTCCTTGGTATCTATTACTATGATGTCATATTCTTCGTTTGTTTGCATCAGGAAATCTTTTACCAGAGGAAGTAACCACTTCAGATTTTCTGCCTCGTGGTACGCCGAGATTGCAACAGTGATACCTTTTTGAAGTTCCTTATCACTCATGGCCTAGTCCCCATTCTGCTTAAGTTTATAAAGCATACCAACGGAATTGGAGAAATTGTTTTCATATTTTTCCATAACCATCTCATATATTTCCGGCAACACCGATTCAAAATCATAGGATATTACCAGCCACTTTGGTGGATCTTTTTCAAACCTGTCAAACACATCGTCACGGATTGACGGGTCAATTTCTATGAAAAACGGCAGGTTGTCCGTATATTTGCAGCAGGGTATAATCCTGGTCATCTCATAAAAAGCCATATGCATTCCAAAGGAATAGACGCTGTCCCTTTCTTCCTGCGGTATCATTCCCGCTATGGCATTGGCCCCATAATACTGTTCTTGTAAAAATCCATAATCTCCCCTATTAACCAAATGATCAAACACATCCGCATCAGGTACTGCAAACACAATCATGTATATGAACAAAGTTATAAGACATACCGCCTGTTTTATGGATGAAAAAAGAACCAAAGGGTTATATATAGATAGCAGCATAATCAGGGCTGTTACAAGAACTGCCTCCGGAGTCATAAAATAGTAAATCCACGGCGTTCCAAAATGAAGGAAGATATATGTCACAACAGACATTGAAATTAACATTGTGCACATCTCCATGGGAAGCGCCGGCTTTTTTAATTTTCCTATGGGCAAATGTAATACTCCCACCAAAAAGGCAAAAATGCATGCCGTAAGCTGAAGTTCCCACTTGATGTTAAAAGAATCTCCATGGCTTACAGATCTTAAGAAAGCAAATTCAAAGACACAGTAAAACATCTCTTTGAGGCTTCCCTTATATGCGAAATATGCAATAGGAGGAGCTGCAGCCAAACAGGCTCCCGATATAAACAAAAGAATTGACTTAAACAATTCTTTAAATCTTTTATTGATCACAAAAAGAATACCCAAAGCAAGGCAGACTCCAATCAATGGAGAGGCTACGGTAGCTTTGGCAAAAAGCATTATTCCAAAGCAGATTCCGGCTATAAAAGGGAATTTGGCCGGAACGTTATCTGTTTTTAACGAATGGTTTTTAAGGAAGGATACTGCCAGGTAAATCACAAGCATGTTCAATGGATGCATGTACTCTTCAATTGTGTTTCCACCCCAGATGGTGGATACATGTGAAAAAAGAAATATGGCAATAACAAAGGCGCTTTTTACCTTTGAAAGATACAATCTAGAGGTCTTATAGATAAGAATAAGGGTAGCCCAAAGGAAAGGAATCTGCAGGATAAAAACCCCCGGTCTGTCCTCGTGAATCAGCTGCCCAAGAGCTTCAATAAAGAAAAGGTAAGGGCCTTTCAAGTCAAAGAAATCTCTGTAAGGAACCATTCCCATGTTAATGCCTCTACCCACCAGGGCAAATAAAGCAGAATCACAGGAATACCAGTGTTCATAATATGGGCTTGTCCAGAGGGAAAAGAAGAGATTAAAAAGAACTGCCACTGCTAAAAGCGGCAGATATAGATTTCCGATTTCCGGTCTGTTATTGGATAATTTTGCATTAGGACCATTCACGGTAATACCCCTCCCGTATGTGCAATTTGGGCCCTGTTCCCTTTCCGCACCTACTCCACCATATCCCAGCTCATGGGCTCACCATACTTGCAATCCCTCACAACCTTCCGACCCAGAAGTTCTTCATAGTACTTAGTATGAAGCCCATTGGCGGGGCGAACGGATCTGAGGTTTTCGGGGGTTAAGATTTCCCCGGCCTTTATATCAGCGGCAATAAACAGAGACCTTGAAAAGGTTCTCTGGGATTTCTGTTTGTCAGTAAGGTCATAACTTACAATGCCCTTGGCCTTCTCCACATTTCTGATGCCTTCAACCATTTCCTTAAATTCCTGAGGTTCCATGGAAAAAGCAGCATCCACTCCACCATCCGCTCTGGCAAGAGTAAGGTGCTTTTCAATAACCTTGGCCCCCATGGCAACTGCAGCGATGGAAACTGCACTGCCCATGGTGTGATCTGAAAGGCCCATGATACAGCCAAACTTATCGGCCATATCGACCATGGTGTTAAGATTTATGGACTCATAGGGTGCGGGATAAGCAGATGAGCACTTAAGAAGTATCACATTCTCATTTCCTGCTTCCTTACAAGTCTTTAAAGCAAGCTCTATATCCTCAACCGTTGCAATACCAGTTGATATAATCACAGGCTTCCCTGTTTCGGCCACCTTCTTAATCAAAGGAATATCCGTAATCTCAAAAGATGCTATCTTGTAGGCGGGAACATCCATTTTCTCAAGGAAATCCACACTTGTAAAATCAAAAGGCGATGAAAAGCAATCCATACCAAGGGAATTAGCCAACTCCTTAAGCTTAGGCTGCCAATCCCAGGGCGTATAAGCCTCTTCATACAGCTTGTGAAGGGTTGTACCATCCCACAAAGTCCCCTGGGTTATCTGGAAGCAGGGCGCATCGGAGTTTAACGTTATGGTATCCGCCGTATACGTCTGAAGCTTAATGGCATCAGCCCCGACCTCCTTAGCCGCCTTCACAATCTTAACCGCACGGTTATAGTCCATGTTGTGGTTCCCGGACATTTCAGCGATTATATATGTCTGCGAATCATTATTCAAAACACGATTTCCAATTTTAATCTCGTGGTTCACTTACTTCTCCTCCGAAGTCTCGTTCCTTAACTGTTCCTCTAACTCCAAAAGTTTCTTGCTTCTATCCTTAATTCGTTTAGCGGGTGTCCCTGCATAAATTCCCCAAGGTTCCAGGGACTTGGCGCACAAAGTCATGGCTCCAACGGAACTTCCTTCGCCAATCTCGACTCCCGGAAGTATAACCGACACACATCCCACAATTACGTGCTTATTCAGCACCACCGGCAAATTCTTATCCGTGGTCTTATATTTCTCAGGCACAGTAGGGTTGGTAAGGGAATTTCCTGAATAGTCATTGGACGTTGCATAAATCACAACCCTGGATGACAATCCTGAGAAATCCTTCATGGTTATCCCTGCTTCCCCACCATACAACCCGCAAAACTGCGCTATGTGCACGTAATCTCCAATTGTCACATTACCGCTTATGGTGGTAAAATCGTCGATTCTCACATTATTTCCAACTTCAAGTTTCTCGGGATTATAAAGAATAGCATTACGACTTATAAGTACATTCTTTCCATATCCCTTAAGTCCCAAGTTCTTCAGTTCTTCTTCAGAATAAAAAGTATTCACCTTTTTTCTCCCTTAGTCCACATACTTAACAGTCGCTTCACCATCAATAACCATCTCATCTTTCTGGTTAAAGCACTGGGTCACCAGCTTATATATTCCTTTATCTGCATTTACGACTTCCGCCACAGAAACCTTGGCAGTTATCTCATCACCAATATCAACAGGCTTAAGAAACTTTAAATTCTGCCCAAGATATATGGTACCTTCCCCCGGCAGATACATTCCAAGCACTGCAGAGATGAAGGATGCCGACAGCATTCCGTGGGCAATCCTCCTGCCAAACACGCTCTTCTTCGCCGCTTCCTCATCTACATGAATAGGATTAAAATCACCGCTAATCTCAGCAAAAGCATTTATATCATTTTCAGTTATTCTTTTTGTAAAACTTGCACTTTGTCCTATTGTTAACATCACACCGACCTAAATCTTCAACGAAAAATCACTTCTATCAAGCGAGAAATTCGGATTATAGTAGGGGTCTCCGGCCTCAAGCGCCTCTTTCCACTTCTCCCTGAACTTCTCCGATTCCTTATTATATCTCTCAAGCTTCTCGCCCTGATCATCAAGTCCCCTGGAAGCAGACTCATAATGATACAGTTCGCAGAAAGGCGTAAATACATTAAGTAAGCCCTTCTCACGAAGCTTCAAACACAAATCAACATCATTAAGTGAAATCTCAAAGCCCTCATCAAGGCCACCCACAGCATCGAAATTCTCACGACTAACCATCAAGCAAGCCCCGGTAACCGCAGTTACATTCTGTGCATAGCAAAGGCGTCCCATATAACCTAGGTTCTCTCTGGACTGCTTATAGTGAGTATGTCCTGCTGTTCTGTGGGCTCCAAGGCCGATTACAACACCGGCATGCTGGATGGTTCTGTCAGCATAGTAAAGCTTTCCGCCAACTGCACCAACATCGCCTCTCTGGGCATACATAAGAAGTTCCTCAATCCAGTCAACAGAGATAACTTCCATATCATTATTAAGAAGAAGCAAATATTCACCTGTTGAATGCTTAACTCCCAGATTATTAACTGCTGAGTAATTGAATTTGCCCTTGTACGTAACAATTGTTACAGGAATCTTGCCAAGAAGGGCACCCTCACCTGAACTCTTCTGAACCTCAGCCGCAGCATCATACTTAAAGCCCAGTAAATCACTATAATACTCGAAGATTCTCTCCTCAGTAGAGTTATTCTCCACTATTACAATCTCGAAATTTGTATATGTAGAGCGGTCTTCTATGGAAGTTAAAAGACAATTTAAGTCGTCATAATGGTCCTTATTTGCAATGACAATAGAGACTGACGGATTACCCTTAATCTCATATCTGATTCTAAATATAGTCTCAAACGCCCTTGTGCTGCTGATATGGAAATGCTCATATCCGTGGTGACGAAGATGGTCAGCCACAGCGCCCTTAGCCGCATCAATAGCATAAGTCTTGGCATTAATATTTGACGCGGTACTTCCTGCATGTGATCTCCAATAGTACAAAAGACGAGGCACATGCACAATGCACTTGGCATTATCAGTAAGTCTAAGAATCATGTCATGATCCTGGCTTCCGTCAAACTTGGGTCTGAATAAATCTGTACCCTCCAATAGCTCTCTCTTGAACACCGAGAAATGGCAAATATAGTTATTTGCTCTCAAATTATCCGGCGCATAATCAGGCTTAAAGTGCATGGTCAGCATGTTGTCGATGGAATCGCCCTTAAAGGTAGTCTCATCACAATAAATGTAGTCTGCGCCCTTCTCATTTATAACCTTCACATATTCAAACAAAGCCTCAGGATGAAGCACGTCATCATGGTCAAACAAGCCGATATATTCGCCCGTTGCCATTTTATAACACCTGTTAGTGTTTCCGGAGATGCCTTCGTTTTTCTCAAGCTTCTTATATATAATGCGTGAATCAGCGTCATAGTAGCTCTTGCAGATTTCACCCACGTTCTTATGGGCATCATCAGAGCCGTCGGCAAGGCAAAGCTCCCAGTTCTTGTAAGTCTGAGCCTTCACCGACTCAATCATCTCCCTTAAGAACTTCTCGGGCGTATTATATAAAGGAACAAGTATACTGATCTTAACCGGATTGGCAAAAACAGTCTCCTCTTCTTCCTTCCTGCGTTCAGCACTAGGGAATGAGAGAGTACCATAATTCTTCATGGCAAGCTTCTCTCTCTTCTTATACTTAATCTTGGCAATAATCCCCCTGGGGCCTCCAAGGTTCTTAACTCTTCTAAACTGGCGTAAAGCAAAATGCATAAGAACCCTCAAGGGCTTGGTCACCTTCCACAGGGGATTCTTATGGATTCTCTCCAGCTTGAAATTCAATTCTTCATTTTTCTCTTCAAGTTCCGCAACTCGACCTGCAAGGTCGAAGACCTTGGCCTGTTCCTCTAAAAATGCGGCTTCAAAATCCTGATTTAACTTATCCATCTATACCCTCATCCTCGGTATAATTTCTTTTTGCTTTCGTACCTATTATTGAATCCCACTCTCTGGCCTTCAATCCCGTGTCACTTCTCTTCACGCAAAGATTTGATTCGGAAAAAACATCACCCTCGACTATCTTGCAACGTGCCACTATACGCTTAGTAACCACAGACTTGATTGAAACTTCCGATTCAGTCGGAGCCTTCACCCCTGAGCCAAGGCACTTTTCAACTTTTCTGATAGAATCTACCAATTCTTTGAATTCCCCAGGTTCTGTGCTGGCAACGTGGTCAGGGCCATCCATACTACAGTCCAATGTAAAGTGTTTTTCAATAACCTTTGCACCCATGGCTACTGCCGCCAGAGACGCTTCTATTCCTTTGGTGTGATCCGAATATCCAACAGGCAACTCAAAACGAGTTCTTAACGTATCCATAGCCAATAGATTAACTTCATCAAGCGGACACGGATAGTTTGTCGTACAGTGAAGAAGCGTAATATCCTTCGCCCCTCCACTTCTGATTGCCTCAACAGAATCTGAAACCTCTTCTAATGTACTCATTCCCGTACTAAGTATAATAGGCAATCCTTTGCTGCCCATATACCTAAGATAAGGAATATTACATATCTCACCTGAGCCAATCTTGATGAAAGGTATACCCAAATCCACAAGGAAATCCAGGCTGTCAGGTTCATCAGCAGTAGAAGCAAATGTAATTCCAATAGAATCACAATGCTCCTTTATCTTCCTGAAATCGTCCTGTGACAATTCCAGTTTCTTAAGCATGTCAAACTGTGATTCTGATTTGCCGGTGTTTGCAGTTTGATACTCAGCCTGTTTAACCTCTTTGGTAATCAGTTTCTCAGTCTGCCATGTTTGAAATTTGACAACATCAGCTCCGGCCTCTTTGGCTGCATCACACAGTTTCAATGCCAAATCAAGTCTTCCATTATGGTTAACACCGGCCTCAGCTATTATCAAGCATCTCTTTAAATCCATAGTTATCTCTCTGGTAATTCTAAATCATAGAATCCCTTTTCAAGTTTGAGTTTATTGTTCTCCAGAAAATCCATTACTGTTTCAACAATTCTGGAAGATGTGTTTCCATCTCCGAAAGGAGAAACCGCACCATCAGTTATTGCCCTAAATTCTGCCGAAAAAGCTCTTTCCATTGCCCGAACTATCTCTTCGCGTGTCGGCTTACAGCAAATAACGCTCTCCGAAAGCATACGCCCCTTTTGTCTGTCTCCCACATTAACCGTAGGAACATGAAGGCTCGGTGCCTCAACAATTCCACTTGAAGAATTACCAATAACTGCCTTGGCATATTTCATGGCCGATAAATATCTGGTAACTCCAAGCGACTGGACTACAAGCCAATTAGGATGTTTCTTTCCCTCTTCAAGCCACAACTCATTAACTCTTCTTCCGCCGGCGTCAGCATTGGCCATCGTTATAATAAATTTGACATTCTTAAATGTGTCCAATGCCTTTATAAGCTCGTTTAACTGCTCAATCTCCGTTCCATCCTCCATGGTGACCGGATGGAAAGTTACAACGCAATAATCCTTAGAAGCTATGTCAAAGCCCAAATTCTCAGAAAGAGCTTCCCTGGACATAAAATCCATCTTAAGGCAATTCTCAACTCCCGGTTCGCCCACATCAAAAACAGTCCCTGGTTGCTCACCCATCTGGATAATTCTATCAGCAGATTGCTTACACCCGGGAAAATGCAAACTGCTCATCTTGGTAATGCTGTGACGAATCGAATCATCCACAGCGCCTTCCGTAACATCTCCTCCGGAAATATGGGCAATTGGAATGCCAAGCATTCTGGCAGATATTGCCGCTGCCAATATTTCAAATCTGTCACCCAAGACCATCAATAGGTCAGGCCTATTCTGCCCAAAATAGCGAGCGAATTCAATAACAGCCGTTCCTGTTGCTTCAGCCATTCCCAACTTAGTGTCATCTTCTGTAGGAATACTGAGTCTTACAAAGTCTTTAAAGCCATCATCCAGTATCTCTGACTGCGTTCCGCCAAAGTCCTCGCTTAAATGGCTTCCGGTGACTACCAAGTCCAGCTGCACCTTATCCTGCCTATTCAGTTCCATCAATGTTCTTTTAAGCAAGCCATAATCAGCTCTGGTTCCGGTAACCACACAAACCTTGTATCCCATTTTCTCTCCCAAAGTTATGCTCTGTACTGAATCATTCTATTATTGTTTCTGTTAAAATCAGAATCATTCTCCGCTCTCACATCAAGCAAGAAATCATACTTTTCTTTATCAAAAATAGTTCTTCCTATAACGAACGGTAATCTTCCGTTTTTATTAAATTGCTTTTTAAAACCGAAGAGACCGTCATCCGGTGCCATACCACCGCCCAAATGAAATGCCTTTATCCCCATGGATGCAGCATCACATGCTGCTTCATATAAAAGCAGATTGCTGGGAGCAAAAGCCCTAAACTCAGTATGAGTACCTGCAAGATGGTAATGCATGTATCTATCGTTATAATACATTATTGCACCGGCAATGGGCTTATTACCCTTTATTGCATAGTAAATCGAGGCATTCTCTGACAGCATGCTTTGGGCCTTAAAATACTCTTCATCGAAAGTATAATAGGCATCTGCCTCATCTTTCTCCATTGTCTCGTTATACATGGAAATAAAATCGCTAAACTCTTCAATCGGCTTCTTTACAACGGTTACGCCATTTTTAATTGCTTTTCTAACCATATTGCGATTCTTACTGTCCATATTCGACATGATTACATCGGGGGAAACAGTTTCGATATAGATTGTATCCCTCATGTAGCGATTCTCTGTAATACCCTCAAATGCGGAAGCATTATCAAGAAGAGGATGAAAGCGCACAAACTGAGAAACAATATTCTCTCCCCTGCAGTAATCCTTCACTTCCTCCAAAAAAACTGTTTTTGAAGAATCAGCAATGGGCCCATCTGATAAAGGACCTCCATACCCATAAGGCGTCTCCAAGTCGTAATATGTCTCGGAATCCAGTAATCCTTTAAAGCATGAACTCTTTGCTATATCAGCCTTCATTACTGCATAGCAAAAACGTGAATGCTCATCACAATACTCAAAAAGGATTGGCTCTCCATCTCCATGAAGCATAAAAGTATAAGCATATTCCCAGAGATAATAAATATCCCAGTTGGCATATGCCTTTACCACACTATTCCATTTTTCTTTCTCTGATGCACCTATTACAGTTAAAATTTCAAATTCCCCCTATATCCCCCGATAACATCGGCAACATAGTCCATATGTTCCTCTTCATATCTTTGATCAATGGGTAAAGAAATCAACTCTCGCGAATTGGCTACAGCCTGTTCTCTCTCGCTCTCTCGAATTCCGTCTGAGGGCCAATGAACAGCGCAATATACCTTATTATCCATTAAATACTTTCTAAACTCATCCCTGTTTGGCACCCTGATGGGTAAGGCAAACGGACACTCATCCTCGTCAAATTCAATGGCAGGCTGTATTCCAAGTGAGTTTAATCTGGATTTAAGTCTCTTATGATTCGCCTGTCTTCGCGGTTTTATCCAATCAATATCAAAGCACTTAATAAGAAACTCAGAGAAATCTGAAACTCCAAATATTCCCTGCTGCTCATCCAAATCTGCTTCACTCTTTACAAATATATCTCTGTACTCTGAGTTACAATCAAGTTTTCCTTCAAGAAACAAGTCCTTAAGGATCATTCCATAAGCCTTTTGATTGTTCTCACTTCGTGGAAATTCAGGGCTTCCCACGTTTAACTTGTCATTGAAAGCCATAAGTGCACCGCCGCCTGGCACCGGCACCCATTTCCTCACACTCGCTACCACATAATCCCCGATTGTATGAGGATTTGTAAGCAAGCTGTGAGTTGCATCCTCTATAATGACTGAATCATTCTTCTCAGCCAGTTCCTTTATTACATCCAAAGAGTCCTGTGACTGCATCTGTCCATAATAATGAACAAGAAAAAACACCTTGGCTTCTCCGGCTGCCTTTTTACGAAAGTCATCAATGTCTATGGAAAAGTCTTCATTAGTTTTATAGAAGACCACTTTCCCCAAATCGAAACACTTAATTACAGATTCGCATATATAATCAGGCAGTAATACAGCATTATATCCATCTATCTTTGCAACCAAGGTTTTGATTGCACTTCTCCCGCTATCAAACAAAAAGGTAGGAGCAAAACTCTTCAAGTACGCTATAAGATTATTATCACTGATAGACAAATCATTTAGCGATAAGTTAAATTCACTTCCTACTTCCATTCTCTTTTCTACCTTTCAGCATTACGTTGCAGACTCACATTTTTCTCTCGGCTTTCAATGCTTCTTCTAATTCTTCTCTTCTCTACTGAAGCAGATGCCCTTGCCTTAGCCTGCGGAACTCCAACTCTTATCTTTCTTTCACTAAACCAGTAAACCTTTAGCTTTGAAGTTCTGTCTGATGCCAGCATCCCCACTTCGTATTCACCAACCGGCAATGCATTCTTTCCGAATTCCACGGCAAAACCGCCTAAACCTACATTAATCTGATCAGGCATATTTTCTTCCAAATCTATTCTGTACTGCCTTGTGTGAGCAAAGGCAAATGCTATGGAAGGATCCTTGGTGTTTCTGAATATCAGCTCCATATCAAAGGCTGAATTATCAGAGCCTAGTACCACTCCATAACCGTGAAGTACCACGTTAGGATAATCCCGGCACACCTCAAATCTCACATGCATGCAAGGATCAAGGCGATATCTGTCAAGTTCACCCAGCTCCATAGGGAACAAATCCCTTGCTCCCACATGGTCAGGAATTTCCATGCCCGTCTCAAATGCAGGTCTGATTCCCGTATCAAGTCCGTTTCTATTAAGATGTATGTTATAGAAGGGATCGAAGCCATCCAAAACAGGATGAAGAGAGTAAAGAAGCTTTCTCTCCTGCATGAGTCTCTCCCACTTTTCCAATGATTCATCCGCTCCTCTGGAGGCCGATTCATGGTGAATTAGGTGATAATCCAAAGAAACCACGTTATAATAACCGGCATCATAAAGGCGGAAACATAATTCCACATCATTAAATGCCACTGCAAACTGTTCTTTAAATCCGCCATACTCAACAAACAAAGCTCGTCTCATCATAAGGCAAGCCCCTGTCACAGCAATCACATCTCTGATTCCGTGATTATAGTTATCATATGCCCTGTTCTCATCTAAAAAGAACTGCAGCTTATGCACAGGTCCGATAGGCAGATTTGATATACCGCAATGTTGAATCCTGATTCTATCAGGGTACAAAAGCTTTAATCCAACAGCTCCGATACGAGGTTTCGCTGCCTCCTCCATCATGCTTCCAAGCCACCCTGATGAAGTACACTCGATGTCGTCATTTAAGAACAACAGGAAGTCTTTTGACGCATTTTCAGCCCCAAGATTGCACATTTTCGCAAAATTGAATGGCTGAGGTTCATAGATATATTTGAAATCCAGCTCTTTTGACAGCTTTTCCGTCATTTTCCTGTTTTCAGGAGAGCTTCCGTTATCTACAACAATTATCTCAAGATTCTCCTTCGACACCTCCGGAGAAGTGTCCCTAAGAGTGGATATACATTTCTTAACCAATATAGGGTTATCCTTTGAAGGAATAACCACAGAAACAGAGGGCTGTAACTTCTTAATTCTGGTTTCAACCACTCCCTTAAGGTGCTCCCTGCCTATATACTCAGGCAACGGCTCACTTCTGAATAACGCTTCCGGCACGTGAACAATAGGAAGAATCTTCTTGTTTCTCCTTCCGAATGCATCCGTAGCTTTAAGAATCCTATAGCAAAGATTCCAAAGCATAGACTCAGAAAACTCCTCGTCCTTATCGGGAACCATGTCCTCACCACACTTGATATTGCAAATGCTGCTTCTTATAGCCACCAATCCTCTGAAATAGAAGCAATTAAGGAATCTGTCCGGTGACCAATCAGGTCTTAAGACGGGAGTATCCCCCTCAAATATATCGCAGTAGGCAATCATGGTATTGGGATTGTCAATAAATGCCTTGGCAAACTTTTCCCTTGCCCTTGCATCAATAACTCCGGTCGAAGAAGTAAGGAAGAGCACATCTTCCATTACTGCCTTAACTTCAGCCTCCACGTACTTCTTTTTCTTCTTAAGTCCCGGCTTATTAAGCTCACTTTCATAAGCCTCCATGTATTCCTCATAGGTCATCTGTCTGGAGGCTATAGTTTTCTTATACTCTCTATGAAGTTTTATGTACAAAGGCTTCTTAAGAAGAGTTTTAACTGACATACGCTTATCCTACGATATCATTGCCAAATTCTGCCGGTATTCTCTGCACCTTAAAGTCCACATGAAGAAGGTTGGACCTCTCGGGCTTAAGGTTGCTGATTCTTATATTTATGTTAGGGTCGTCATTGTTAAACACAAAGGTGGGAAGATTCTTATCATCCACGCCCTTAATGGTCACACCGTTGGTAACCACGATATGCTTATTGGCTGCGGGAATAGGAAGTCCATTAAGTGTAAGCTCCCTAACCTTCACCATACAGCAGGCGAAAGCCGGATCAATTCGAAGGCTTACCACATCACCTGCCACATCCATATCAAACTCAATCTCGCTGTCAGATTTATATGCATCTGGTAAAATCTCAGAGTTCTCCTCACTATATCCAGAGCCTGTATCCTTATAAACCTGTACACGATTAACGAACTCTGAATCATCATTTCCCATGGTTAAGCCCTTTGGGGTGATGATTCTGTTACCTATTAATTCTCTGATTTCAGCCATGGATTTGCGCTGTCCGGTTACGAACTTCTGGAAATCCACCTCCTGCTTTCTGAATTCTGCAGCTTCAGTCTCGGAAATCCCTAATTTACTGAGGACAAAATCGAGATTTAATTTATTTCTCTTCTCATCCTCCAATAAATAACAGTAGATTGCCCTGAAAGCCAGCTCCCTTACGGGAATCTCTTTACCAAAGGTCCACTCGTAGTCAATAAGGGTCCATTTATCGCCTCTTATAACCACATTTGAGAAGGCCACATCAAAGTCTGAAGCAGGGAAATTTTCGTTATATCCAATCTTTTCGATGTACTCGTCAAAGAGTTCTCCGAATCTGTCCATATCACCCTTCTCTATACACTCGTCAAAGAGTTCTGAGAGGGTACGTCCCTGAATATAAGGGAAGCTTACATAAGGAATCTTTCCTTCTGTAAGAGTGCAGGGTGAGATCTCAAGTCCACTGCCTGCGTAACGCTCGGTCAGCAGTTCGTAAGCCACCTGCATGTTTTTTATGTGCTCGTTTGCTTCCTCTGAAAGAGGAAACTTTCTTACCTCTATCTCTCCTGAAGGAGTTCTTACTATCTCGGTTCTGATGCGATATTCCGGTGCTCTGTCGTTTGAGAACTTGGCGAATTTTACATCAAGTATTCCACCGATTACTGCCAGATAAGAGTTGGAGAATACAGAGAAGTATCCATCCTCCACAACACTGTCAAAAGCGTTGGTTTCATCGAATAAAAGCATGCGGTCCCTGTCGAAGTTTCGCATGTTGTTATATAGTTCACCCTTACCCGGAAGATATACGTCCGAATAAAGAGTGGTCATAAACTTATAGTCAGGATAAGGATAGTAGAAGCTGTAGTTAACTACGCCACAAGCCTTAAACATCTTCTCAAGAGCACGTCTTGAGAAGGTCTTGGCAGCACCGCCGTCGGGATAGTTCTCAATTCCGGAGAAATAGGTTCCAAGGTGGTCTTCCTTACAGCCTGCGAAATACTTCATTCCAAGTCTGTTCTCGATTGCAATGATTATTCTTCCGTCGGGAGTCATATGCCTCATAACGCTTTTTAGCATATCTTCGAAGGGAGTTTCGGAATTCATGTAGCTTTCCGAGTACTCAAATACCCCGATAAGGAAGATGTAATCAAACTCGCCAAGAGCAGGCTCAATATCTTTAAAGTTACCTACAGTAATTGTTACATTATCGTAGTTCTCATGTCTGTAGGCATTTATCTGGCTTCTCTTTCTGGAAAGATCCACGCAGGTTACAGATCCTGCCTTCTTTGCAAGGGAACCTGTAATGGCACCACATCCTGCTCCAATTTCAAGAACCTTGGCATTCTCTTTAATAGGAATCCAGTCAACTATGTTTTCTCTTTGAGGTGAGAGGTGATAAAGCACGGGCCACTCACCGCTTTCCTCGATTTTCTGCTGGAATTCAACGGGAGAGAAGTTCTTGGCTATATCAAGAATCTTATCCTCTATCTCACCGTCACTGTATAAATCTTCACCCGGATAAAAAGTATAATCCAGATTTACTCCACCGATTTTTTCCATATATCACCTGTTATAAAACTTTATTTACCGTTATTTTTGAGTTGGTATCGTAATATCCCACGGTATTCTTGTCGGATATTACCGTGATGTTAAGTACATCATATAATCTGTGATAAACCTCAAACTTATCACCCTCATATCCCGTTACTCCAAAGGATATGAGATATTCGCCACCCTGCAAATCCATCTGCTGGGTGAAGGCTATATCATAGGTCTCTCCGGCCTTAACAGGCTCTAAGAAAGCCTTTTCAAACATTGTATTGGTTCCGGTTATCTCTACACCAATGGGATTTTTATAGGAAACCGCAAAGATGGGGGCCGGAAGATCTTCAGAGAAAGACACCCTGAATTTCACCGTAAAGGTGGTTCCTTTAATGATGGCGGTAGTTTTTACGCCACGCTCATCTTCCACGTAATATGACTCGATTTTGGCCGCCCCTGTTCCGTACTCAAGTGTTTCAGGATTGATACCGTTCAATAAACTCTTCTCATCGGAACTTAATTCGTCAATAGCCTTAACCTTGGAAGGATCCACAGCCTCATACTGTCCCACAAGTACTCTCTTGTAGGCATCTATCATCTCCTTGGGAGATCCTTCCCCAAGCTTATCGCCCTTGTTTAAAAGAATAACCCTGTCACAATACTTGCTGATGGAGCTTAAGTCATGGCTTACAAACACAATGGTCTTGCCCATGGCCTTAAACTCTTCAAACTTGTGATAGCACTTGGCCTGGAAGAACACGTCTCCAACGCTCAATGCTTCATCAACAATAAGAATCTCAGGGTCAATGTTTATGGCAACCGCGAATGCCAATCTGACAAACATACCTGAACTGTAGGTCTTAACCGGCTGATAAACGTAATCTCCGATGTCCGCAAAATCTAAAATATCCTGTAACTTTGCATCTATCTCCTCTTTAGAGAAGCCAATCATGGTTCCGTTAAGATACACATTCTCAATACCTGTGTATTCCATGTTAAAACCGGCACCAAGCTCCAATAAAGCAGAAATCCTGCCTTCCACTTGAACTTCTCCCGATGTAGGTGACAGCACCCCCGTAATAATCTTAAGAAGCGTGGACTTTCCGGAGCCGTTGGTTCCGATTATTCCTACGGTCTCACCCTTCTTAATCTCTAAATCAACTCCGTTAAGAGCGTGATGCTCTGTATAACGATTTTTAGCCAAACCAAAGGCGTCACGAAGACGGTCTGATGGCTTGGCATAGAGTTTATATACCTTATGAAGATTTTCAACTTTAATAGCTACTGACATAAATCTCCCTATAATACATCCGCGAAGTGGGGCTTCATCTTCTTAAACACGAACTTACCAAGCGCAAAGAGCACCACTGTAAGTCCCCAGAAATAAAGGTTATACCATCCCTGATCTATGAAAGTATTCTTTCCGTAAACTGCTCCCCTGTAGCCCTGAACCACATAGCAAAGAGGATTAATCTTAAGCCATTTAGCCCAGGCAGGATTAATGGAATCAATATTCCAAAGAACCGGTGTGGCCCACATGCCAACCTGCAAGCAGATGTTGATTATCTGAGCCAGGTCTCTAAAGAACACCACCACTGCCGATGTGAAATAGCATATGCCCAAAGTCATACACATCAATGCGAAGCTATAGAAAATAACCTGCAAAGTATAAAGAGATGGATAATACCCATACACACAGGCGATGATTAGAAGCACGCACACGAAGAAAGCGTGAATAAAGGTGGCTGCCACGACTCTTATGATGGGCAGAATATCGATGTTAAATACCACCTTCTTAACCAGGTAGTTATACTCTGTCAAGGAAGCGGTGGCATTTGTCATCATCTCGGAAAAGAAAAACCAGGGCACCAATCCCGCCGTCAAAAACAAAACATAGGGAACGTCCCCTGAATCCCTCATGAATCCAAGTCTGTCGAAGACAAACCAATACATAAGAACTGTAACCACCGGCTGAATCATGGCCCATACAGTTCCTAAGTATGAGCCTGCATAACGCTTCTTAAAGTCGTTCTTGGCCAGTTTCCATATTAACTTTCGATTCTTAATGATTTCTCTCATAAACTGTTAACCCTTAAAAGGGGGCCATTTTGTATCTCTTTCTGATAAAATCAGCTCCATCCCATCAGGAATAGGCCATTTGACACCTATCGCAGGGTCATTGTACATGATTCCGCCCTCATCGTTGGGATGATAGAAATCTGTAACCTTATAACAAAACTCAGCTTCATCGGATAATACAAGAAAGCCATGTGCGAAGTTCTTGGGAATAAAGAACTGCTTCTTATTCTCGGCTGAAAGAAGAACGCCAAACCACTTACCATAGGTCTTGGATCCCTCTCTCAAATCTACAGCCACGTCGTAAACCTCTCCTCTAATAACTCTTACGAGCTTATCCTGAGGATGATTGATCTGGAAGTGAAGACCTCTTAATACGCCCTTTCTTGATGCAGACTGGTTATCCTGCACAAATACTTCAGGAATTCCTGCTTCCTTGAAATCGTTGTACTGATATGTCTCCATGAAGTAACCTCTGTTGTCACCTCTGACTTCAGGCGTAATAACCTTCAATCCTTCAATTTCACATGTCTCGACAGTTAACTTTCCCATAAACCTAAACTCCTATTCTATCTCTTAATCTCCAAATAACTTAAATCCAGATCAACATTTCCTTCTATACCGTCAACCTTGCCCTTAGAGGAGTACTGCCACATGTTATAGACTCCTTCGTAGGTGGGCGCTTCGCGGTATTCCGCAAGCCAGATAATATAATCTTCAAGTTCTTTGGCCGTTAATTTATTGTTAAACCAGTTCTTGCTGGCATAAACTCCTGCGTTATAGCCTTCACTTTCAATGGTTGCACAGAAGGCCTTACATACCTTGGTTCGATTCTCAACGTTCAGCTTATCTGCTCTTCCGTCTCCGCCGGAAGCTTCTGAGTCAATGAAAATCGGGTAGTTCACATAGGCTCTTTTAATCTGACTAAGAACCATAGACGCCTCTTCCACCGCCTCAACTTCATTCATTGCCTGGGAGAAGAAATAAACTCCAACGTCTATGCCATTTGTGGTTGCCCCCTTTAAGTTCTTCTCGAAATAAGGATCTATAACCAAAGAACCTGTGGAATAACCTCTGTATCCGCATCTTATGATAGCGAACTTGATTCCTGCATCCGCAACCTTCTTCCAGTCAATCTCACCCTGATACTTTGATACATCTATACCAAGGGTGGCATTCTCAGCCGTAGTCATAAGCCTTGTTATCTCAGTCTTATCAGTATCCGCATCCATATCAAGATAATCCTTGTCATCCTTAGAAGGATCAATCTCGGCCTCAGTCTTAATCAAAGCTTTAATATCTTCAATGGGAACATACTCAACCTGAGCCTTTATATTTACTATCAAAGGTTCTTCCGGTACCGTGTATCCCTCAACCTCATTAAGGGTTACCTTGTATTCACCGGCCTTAATATACGGAATGTAGATTATTCCGTCTTTGTCCGTATCCTTGTAGTCGCCCTTTCCCTCGATCGTTACGGAAAGTTCCTTATCCTCAAGGACTTTGCCGTCGTAATCCACAATCTTTATCCTTAAGTCCTTCTCTACCGATGTGGTAATCATTGAAAGGGTCTTATGTTTCTTCACATATTCGTCGTACTTGGTTGCTTCCTTATCGAAAAAGCCCTCGTCCTCCTTGAAGGCTGACAGGTCATCTCCAATCCAATAACCCTCCTCAGTCTTCTCAGCAACGGCCTTCTCGCCATTATCCTCAGACGCAGAAATGAGGGCACCTGAATCTTTACGGGTACCCTTACCTCCAAATAAATCTCTATTTACATACAAAACGATGACAAGTACAAACAGAACCACGCCTACACATGCGGCGATGGTTATTGTCCTCAGTCTAGAGTCCATTTGCAACCTCTGTCAAATATTTGCCGTAGTCCGTCTTCATAAGGGGCTTGGCGAGTTCAAGGAGCTGAGTCTTATCAATGAAGCCTTTCTTGTAGGCAATCTCCTCGATACATGAAATATAAAGTCCCTGTCTCTTCTGGAATGCAGCCACAAAGTTGGTGGCATCCAGCATTGAATCCGGATTTCCGGTATCAAGCCAGGCAAAGCCACGGCCCATGGTTTCAACGTGTAATGTTCCACGTCTTAAATACTCGTTGTTGATGCTGGTAATCTCGATTTCGCCTCTGGCAGAGGGCTTAACATTAGCAGCAATCTCAACAACGTCGTTATCATAGAAATATAATCCCGGTACAGCGTAGTTGCTCTTTGGATGTTCAGGCTTTTCTTCTATGGACAAAGCCTTACCGTTCTCATCAAACTCAACAACACCATACTCTCTGGGATCTCTTACATAGTATCCAAAGATTGTGGCGCCCTTTTCTCTTCTGGCTACTTCCACAAGAAGCTTTGAGAAGCTCTGACCGTAGAAGATATTATCTCCGAGTACCAGTGCCACAGAATCTTTGCCGATAAACTCTGCACCGATAATGAAGGCATCTGCAAGACCTCTTGGAACTTCCTGAATGGCATATGAAAGCTTAAGTCCCAACTGTTCTCCCGTTCCAAAGAGTTCCTTAAATACAGGTAAATCCCTGGGTGTGGAGATAATCATAATCTCTCTTATCCCCGCAAGCATTAATGTTGATAAGGGATAGTAAATCATGGGCTTATCGTAAACAGGAATAATCTGCTTTGAGATAGCCTTTGTAAGGGGGTAAAGTCTTGTGCCGGATCCACCGGCAAGGATTATGCCTTTCATATTATGTAAACCTCCATTCGATACGTTGCTTATCTGTTTGCGTACATATCTTCGTAGTATTTCTGGTAATCACCTGAAGTTACGTTCTTCATCCACTCTTCATTCTCGAAGAACCACTTGATTGTAAGCTTGATTCCATCCTTAAACATGGTCTCAGGCTCCCAGCCAATCTCAGCCTTAATCTTATCGGGCGCAATGGCGTAACGTCTGTCGTGACCCTTTCTGTCCTCTACGTAAGTAATAAGGTCTTTGGATACGTTCTTCTTTCTGGGATCTGAATCGGGAAGCATCTCCTGAAGAGTATCGATAATAATGTTGATAATCTCGATGTTCTGCTTCTCGTTATGTCCACCAACGTTATATGTCTCGAAGAGTCTTCCCTTCTCGCAAACCATGTCAATTGCTTTGGCGTGGTCCATAACATATAACCAGTCTCTTACGTTCTTACCATCACCGTATACAGGAAGCTTCTTGCCCTGAAGTGCATTGTTGATAATAAGGGGAATAAGCTTCTCAGGGAACTGATAAGGGCCGTAGTTGTTGGAGCAGTTGGTGATATTTGCAGGGAACTTATATGTGTCCATATAAGCCTTTACAAGCATATCAGAGCTTGCCTTGCTTGCTGAGTAGGGGCTGTGAGGAGCATAGGGAGTTGTCTCATAGAAATATCCGCCGTCCTCCTCAAGTGAACCATAGACCTCATCAGTTGAAACATGAAGGAACTTCTTGCCCTCTTTGAATGTTCCATCGGGTAATTCCCATGCAGCCTTGGCACAGTTAAGCATAACTGCAGTTCCAAGAACGTTGGTCTGCACGAAGACTTCAGGAGTCTTAATACTTCTGTCTACATGGCTTTCTGCCGCGAAATGCACAACTCTGTCGATATCATTCTCTGCAAAAATCTTAGATATCGCCTCTTTGTCACAGATGTTGGCTTTCACAAAGGTATAGTTGTCTCTGCCCTCGATATCCTTAAGGTTCTCAAGATTTCCTGCATATGTGAGTACATCCACGTTGATAATACGGATGTCGTTATTGTACTTGTTAAACATGTAATGAATGTAGTTGGAACCGATAAATCCGGCACCTCCGGTTACAAGGTATGTTCTCATATAATTTCCTTCCTTTAATTCATTATTAGGGTTTACACCCCACCTCATTTACAGGTGTAATCATAAATTCTCAATGCATCATAACTGTAAGAAAAATCAGTCAAAGTGCCGTGTATTTACCACCTTGTCCATAACTTCATCATACACTAAAACATTCAATCCGTCGTTGTTTCCGCACTTAATTTCGTCATTTATATAGATGCCTGTAACCTGCTTTGTATCACGGATATAATTCTTGATAACCATGGTATCCGTATCATTGATATCAAGAGCCCACTGAGGCTGTTCCTCTCCTTGGGGAATGTAAGCAATTAACTTGCCGTCTCTGAATATCCAGGTTCCACCTTCCTCTATCTTTGAAGGGTCCTCTCTAAGCTTTAAGTCTGAAAGGGCTGTAGCCCAATCCGTACCTGTCACCGAATACCACCCATCCAGAGTAAGGACTGTGATAACGTCCTTTTGTTTAATAACGGATTTTAGATATTCACCCATATCCTTTGCTGCTAGTTCAGAAGCCCATGAGAAATGATATGAATAATCCGCACTCTTATCCCACAGTTCATACTCATCCTCACCATCGTGCGGTTCAAAGTAATAATTTTCCATAAGATAGTTTGCCAGATACTCAGTGGTTTTCTCTGCTCCGTAATAATTTACGTGGTTAAAGTCAATAAAGTCTGCCTTTGGATTAAGCCCAATCTCTCCCATTCTCTTATTTAGGTCAAGATAGGGTATTCCAAGCAGATTAAGATACTCCTCGCAGCCGTTTAAAATATACTGCTGCTCAGAAGAAACATCACTTGGAATCTGAACAAACATCAAATCAAAGCCTTCCTCTTTGGAAAGCTTGTCAAGTTCATCAATCCACTCCTTGTTATGGTCAGAAATCTCTGTAACAAGGGGCTCATAGAAGATATTTGCATCAAAGCCCACTTCCTCGGTATGAAGGTTATAGGTATGACCACGTCCGAAAACGCTGGGCTCATACTGTACGAAATCATACTTTTGAAGCTCTCTGTATCTTGTATGGACTATGGGCCAACGAAGTAAGTAGTCCAGCTGGTTCTCCTTTTCCACATACTTTCTTATAAGTTCATTGGAATTCTTTGAGAAATCCATGGAAAGCATGTTTCTGTATGCATTTCCGATATGCTCCTGTCTCTCAAACAGGAACGCATATGCCTCAACAACTACCATCTGAGGGCTCTGAGTTTTAAGAAGCTCCTTAAGCTGATGGTAAGCCGAATCCTTATCCTGTCCGGAGCAGCACATGTTAAATGCCGGGATCCCGTAATTGCTCCAGAAATACTCTGTGTCAATTCCGCCGTAACAGTGACTGCTTCCAACGAAGACCAGTTCCATGGTATCCTTCGGAGTTGAATACAGCCCCGTCATTGTTGAGGAATAATCTCCCTCCGTATCCTTCCATGAAACTATCTCATATACTCTGTAAAGAACCAGGCAAAGTATCGCTATAAAGGCAACAACGCTTATGGCTCTTTTTATATATAATTTCTTATCCATAAGATTGCCTCCTTAGAAATCAAAATAGATGAATTTATTGGAATCGAAATCAATTCCGTATTCACCAAAGACTAAAACTGCAACAATAAGACCGATAACTACAACCCATCTGAACCACAGATTCTGCTTCATCAGGACATCTGATACAGATACGCTTCTTCTGTATTTTATAAGGTCCACAACAAACAAGCACACAAGTGAAATTACTAAGATATTCATCTCTAACAAATCAAGGCCCAGGTCATAGACGCTTAAATCCATAACAGACCAGGGATTCCATCTGGTAAACATTCTTTTTATGTAAAACCATGCGCCTCTCAGGCTCTCTGCTCTAAAGAATATCCAAGCGAAAGTTGTAAGGCAGAAGGTTATAATAACCTGCCCAATCTTAAAGCTTGCCGCATCCTTATCGGTTCCAAGGAATTCGTGCACCTTGTCCTTTAAAGGCTTAAGCAGGTCTCCTATAACCTGATATAAGCCATGCAAGCCTCCCCAGATTACATAGGTCCAGTTTGCTCCGTGCCAGAGACCGGAAACAAGCATTGTAATCATGAGGTTTACATACTTTCTTACTTTGCCCTTTCTGTTACCCCCAAGAGGGATATAAACGTAGTCTCTAAACCAGGTGGAAAGGGAAATGTGCCATCTCTTCCAGAAGTCCGATACGCTTACTGCAAAGTAAGGAGTATTAAAGTTCTCCATTATATCGATACCCATAACCTTTGCGGCACCAACAGCAATGGTTGAGTATCCGTTAAAGTCACAGTAAATCTGAAGAGCAAAACCCACTGCTCCGGCAATCAGTTCCACACTTCCGTACATGTACATATCTTCAAAGGCCTTATCAACCAGAATTGCAATTCTGTCTGCAATAACCATCTTCATGAAAAGGCCCCAAAGCATGAGAATAAGGCCATTGATAATGACCTTAAAGTGGGGTTTCTTCTCTTCAATATTCTGTATCTGAGGGAGTAAGTTCTTGGATCTCTCGATAGGACCTGCCACAAGCTGAGGGAAGAAGGATACGTATAAAGCGTATCTAAAGAAATTCTTCTCAGGATTAATCTCTCCCCTGTATACATCAATGGTATAACTTAAAGCCTGGAAGGTATAGAAAGAAATACCAACAGGCAGAATGATGTCGAAGGGGTGATTTAAGGCAGTCATATGAAACTTTCCGAGGAAAGCATTAATGTTGTCGATTGTGAAGTCAAAGTACTTAAAGAAGAACAGAATGCCAAGGTTTATCACAAGGCTTCCTGCCACAAAGCTTTTTTTCTCTTTCGTACTTTCTGCTCTTGAAATAAGGATTCCGCTTGTCCATGTGACAAGGGTAGAAACAGCTATAAGTATGGCATAGATGGCATTCCACGACATATAGAAATAGTAGCTTGCCACAAGAAGCCAAATATAGCGTACTTTCCTCGGTATGAGATAGTAGACCAGAACCACTATTGGAAAGAAAATCAGGAATGAAAATGAATTAAAAAGCATTCTCGGTTAACTCCGTAATCTATTTTAGTTAAAAGCCAAACGATAATCGTCAAAATCCGTAAGGTATACTCCTCCGGTCTCGTCTTCCACTTCAGTTAGAATTCCTTCAGCCACCAGATCGTCAACAAGGCGTGGTGTGTCGTATTCATTGAAAGCCGCGCCGTACTGGAAGTAGGGAGGATACTGTACTACAGGCTCCTCATGTCCTTCCTGATACATAGCAAAATACTGATATATAATCTGCTTCCTCTTGTAATCCAGTATATCAATAACTGGAGGTTCCACTTCATGAGCAAGGCACCACTCAACAATCAGTTCCCTTTGGGCTCTCTGCTCAATCTGTCCCCAAAGGCCCACCACTGTATCAAAGTCAGGTATGGGGTCCGATAACTCTATAAGTTCTTCTTCAACCCACCAGGGTTCTGCCTCGCCCCTATCATAAGCCTCTTTAAATCCGTCAAAGTCTCTTCTAAAAAGTGCGTAAGTATCTATCTGAATCAAATGAGATCTAAAAAGCCTTAAAACATCCGTAAGAGGAATGGGAAGTGGGAGCCCTGCTGATTCGATACCCTCATCAATCATTTGATTCAATACAGGATACAGTCTGTCAAACTTCTCTATTATATCCTCATAGGGATATCTGTCGGATTTCATGAGATAATCCTCATTATCCCAAAAGAAATCATTCCATGTATAACCTGAACGTGCCTCCTCTAAGAGAAGAAGCATCTCAGCGAAATCATCTGCATACTCTTCACCAACCGTAAGTCTTGCTATCTCATCCGTCAGTTCTATGACGTCCAAATCAGGATCCTGTTCAAGCCTCGCAGCGGCATATAAAGAGAAAACATTAAGCACATGGTAAGAATCCATGGTACTCCAATACTCAGGTTTTAATACTCCATCGTATTCTCTTAAGGTCTGGTAATTCTCCTTAAGGATTGATGGCTGATAATTCATCTGCGCCAGCTGGTCAATCTCCATCTCGCAGCCATTCCATTCCCACATGCCAAGTCGGCAGTTAAGAGCACTTACTGTCTGTCTGAAGGGAGCATAATTCTCGTTATGATTGTGCTGCATTCCCTCATACAGAGTTATGTCATCACCCAGGTTACTAACCAGGGTGTTCTTATCAAACTGATCCACCCAACAGCTGACTCCAAAGTCAACAGTGGGATTTATAGCTTTAAATTTATCCCTTAACATTCCGGAGAAATATGCCACATCATTGGCATCTCCAAGATTTCCGGGATCGTAGAAATGTGCGATCAGCCTGTCAGTTACATCTGCTAATTCTGCATAATAATCATAGTATTTCTCAAAGCAGGCAATAACATCGGGATTGTTTCTGGCAGCGCCATACTCTCCCCCATCATAGGTAACGGTATTGTCTACCCAACCGTAGCCTGTAAACTCAGCTCCCCAAACCCAAAGGGTGAAATCCATATCCATGGAATGAGCAGCGTCTGCCATAAAACGAATCTTATCGTGAACAGCCTTAATGCTTCCTTCTCCGGCCCAGGCTGAGCACATGTCTGTAACCTGAATTCCGGTAAAGCCAAGGTGCTTCATCATTCGGACATAAGAATATAATTCCTCCTCCGAATAGTTCATAACATCCACTTTAAGACTTGAATTCTCATTTCTGTAAACGCCCCTTGGAGAATTGGTTTTCCAAAGAGTTATTATGGGCTCTCTTTTCTCCATCCAGGGTGCATCAACACCAGCATTCTCGGGGACTCGAAGGATGCCAAGATTTGAAACATTAACCCTTTCTCTCTCCGTCCCTGCAAATTCGTATCCAAGATAGGTGTTTATAAATCCATAGGCCGCTTTCTTGATTTTCTCTTCGCAGTCTCCTATGACAGTTATTCCACCATCTTTAATAATGGTCTCATGATACTCGAAGTCCTTATTATCCTTCGGTACAACCACCTTAATTTGCCTGTTCTCCGGAAGTGAAGACTTCTTTGAAACCTTTAATTCCACGCACGAAATATTCTTTATGTATTCAGACAGCAACAGGGCAGCCGGTTTAGCACCGCCGCCCTCATATACTATTTCATATTCATTTATAGGTGTCTCGCCTACATAGACCTGATAGTCGTAAACCCGTGTTGAGGGTTCATCTGCAGTCTCCTGCTTTCCGCATCCTATCATGGAAAGTACCATGCAAGCCACCACAATAAGTGATATATGCTTTATTTTCTTCATTTAGTACCCCAGATAGGATAAGTTAAGATCTACATTTCCACTGATTCCGGCAATGGAACCCTTGGAAGTGTACTGCCAGAGTTCATGTCTTGCTCCGAAATCTGTAGAGCCTACGTAGTGTGCAAGCCATATCTTATATCCGCCAAGCTGACTATGATCAATATAGTTTCTGAACCATGTCTTGTTTGCATAAACGCCTGCTGTGTAACCATTGTTCGCGATAGTCTGACAGAAAGCCTTACATACTGCAGTTCTTGTGGCCTTATCTATCTGGTCACCTCGACCTCTACTGGTTTCAACATCAAGGAATATAGGGTAGGAAATCCTGTATCCTGCCACCTGGGAAAGAACCATTGAAGCCTCTTCAACTGCTTCTCTCTCGTTAACGGCCTGAGTTACAAAGTATACACCAACCTTTAATCCGGCGTTTATTGCGCCCTGAATGTTAGTCTTAAACATTGTATCTTCAATAAGTCCGCCTTCAGTAGAACCTCTGTAACCGGATCTGATAATTACATAAGATACACCGGAGTTCTTAACCTGCTGCCAGTTGATATTCCCATTCCATCTGGATACGTCGATGCCAAGGATACCACTGCTGCTTACCAGCTTACCGGTGGAATCAAAACTGTACTGAGCGCCCTGAATAACCTGGGCACCTGTTACAGGATTACCGTTCTTGTCGTAGAAGTAGGTATTTCCGTTTAATGACTGCCAACCTGTGTACTTATATCCACTGGCTGTCTTGGTATATACATCACCCTTGATATAGTCAGAGCGCTTAGCTTCAACATAACCATTTCCACTCTTAACATATACAGGGTTATTGTTCTTATCCTTAAGAGGTGTGCTTGTATCATACTGAGGGTTAGCTGCTACAGCTAACTCAATCTCAATGCTTCTGTTTATTGTAGTTGTCTGCGCCGAATTACCCGAAAGAATCAGAATGCCAGGAACTGCTATAGCACCGGAATTTCCACCATTTTCGTTTGAGCCATTACCTTCGCCATTTCCGCCTTCGTTACCTGCTGCGGGAGTAGGAGATGTCTCTTCAGCCCCATCCGTAGGAGTAGGTGTAGGCGTCCCGGTGACCGCATCGGTGGGCGTGGGCGTCGGTGTCTCTGTTGGTGTAGGCGTAGGCGATGCAGTCGGTGTTGGTGTAGGTGTAGGAGTTGGCGTTGGCGTAGGTGTAGGAGTTGGAGTTGCCACCTTCCTCGTAATTGTAACCTCTGCCTTAACCTTAACCGTCTGCTTAGAGTTTGTACCATTAGTGACGGTTATGGTAGGTGTCTGCTTATCTGCATTTGCAAGTGTAGCTGAACCCGAAGTTACAGTCCATTTATATTTTACCCCATCGTCCTTCGCCAGGTCGTTAACGTTAACACTCAATTGCGTTGTGTAACTATTAACCGAAACCGAGCTGACTGTAAGGTTGTCCTTTGAAGCTCCGGCTGATGAAAGAGCAGGGCTTGCAATGGCCGAAAAAGGATCAAGCACATCCGTGCCCTTCTTAAGGGCCACATAGTTGCCTTCACCAATAGGAGTTGCTGTGCTCTCAACCCACTCAACAGTATCTGTAAGTTTGGACTCGACTTCATCCTTCTTGGATGTATCCTCTTTAGCAACATCTACCTGTTTCTCATTCTTAATCTCATCAGAAACATCAACCTTCTGATAATCGAGATTGGCTTTTACATTTATTGTCTCATTGGTAGAAGAACTTATAAACTTCTCGCTCCCGGTAATTGCTTTCATGGAAACAGTATACTGACCTGGTGTAATGTTCTCCTTGTAAATAATTCCATCCTTGTCAGAATCAGTCCAGGTTTCAGTTGTTCCTCCGGGTGTGGTTACAGTAACCTCAAAGGCATTGCTTGAAATAAGCTTGCCTGTTTTCTTGTTGACAAACTTTATCTTTAAATCCTTAACAATAGAGGACATTTTAAGGGCAACTGTAACTTCGTCAGAAACCTCTTTCTCCTCATAAGTGGGAATTTCTGCAGGTTCATCAGCGGCAACTTCGAGTTCACCACCGGATTGTCTCATAATAAGGGCATTCCCTATGGCAAGAATGTTTCCTCCGCCTATTTCGCTGACATCCATAAGTTTGATGCCAACATTTTCCTCAAACTTGGCAGAGTTTGTTGTTCCCCTCTTTCCGAAGAAAACAATTCCTAATACAACTACCATTGCTGCTATTGCTACACCGCCGAAGATAAGAGCCTTGTCAGCGCCCTCCATGTTGTCAAAGCGACGCATGAGTTTATCCCAGAAATTCTCTCTTATCTCATCTTCGTAGTAATAGTCATCGTCATCATCCTCGTACTCCACATACTCATCATACTGTTCATCGTAATCTGTGTATGCCCTGTCCGAGTACTCGTCATACTCTTCGTCATAACCATCCTGATATTTCTCATCATACTGCTCAGAATACTCAGGCTCGTATTCCTCGGGGTACTCCTCCTTGTATTCTTCAGAATAGTTACCCTCGAGATCAGCCTCTGAAAGAACTATCTCAGAGGTATAGTCTCCGAGTTCCTCTCCAATGGAGCCTTCCTCGTAGTATGTCTCCTCATCAGGATAATCCTCGGGATACTCGTCTTTTTCATATTCTTCATCAGAGTACTCATCCTCATATTCCTCGTCGTACTCTTCTTCGTATTCATCATTCTCGTAGTAATCGTCTTCGTATTGTGCAATGACGGACTTTACTCGATTTTTAATAATACTTTTTAATCCCATTTATAAGTTTTCCTCCAAAACTCACATTCCGTTATATTGTAGCACATTTCATATATTCCCACAATATAAGCGAGAGGGCCGCAGCCCTCTCAAATCATTAGGATTTTCTTAATTTTACTATTTTTTCTTGTATGCCCAAAACTTATTGAGTAAAAAGTTCAACGGGATGGTAAAGAAAAGATTAATAATAGGGGCTATGTTCTCATTTATACCCAGACAATCTGTCCAAACCCATAGGAGAATGCTTGTAAGGAAAAGGCCAGTGATCGAATAAGACACATACACTTTTAAAAGAGTCCTAAGGGACCACTCTGCCTTGCCTTCACCCTTAAAAGTAAAGATATTATTTAAGACATATGAGATAAACACAGTTATTGCAAAGGCAATAGCATTTGCCAAAAGATAATGGCCGCCAAGATACACCACCAGCCAGTATATCCCTAAGCTAAGAATCGTGTTTAATCCACCTATTAATCCAAAAGAGATAAACTGTTTTATATACTCTATAAGAGTTTGCATTTTACTTTTTTCAACTACTGTTTCTTCACTCATAATCTTTTCAAAATAGTCCTTCCATAACGCATTAATTCTGGCAGGAGAATACCTTTCTCTTACCGAAAGAGCATTCTCTGAAAGCCTTCTTGTCAATGACTCGTCAGACATTACTTTATCCAATGCACAAACAAGCGAATCTTCCATCTCTTCATCCGATCCCATAGGAATCAGAATTCCATTCTCTCCGTCAGAGATTATATCTGCCGGTCCACCGCAAGGACAGTCAGTTGATATGGCAACAAGGCCTAAGGCCATTGCCTCAATAAGGGCATTAGGGAGTCCTTCTTCCTTTGAAGTCAGAGCATAGATTCTGGCATCTGATATCCTATCCGCTACATTTTTGATAATGCCGGTGAATTCTATCCTCGTAGGGTCGGGAGTCTTTCCGGCAAGTCGTCCGTATTCTCCTCGGCAATCACCGTCCCCAATTATAACCAGCTTATAATCAGGATATTTATCCATTAATCGTCCAAAGGCTCTGATAAGAATTCCCTGATTCTTATTATCATCAAGTCTTCCGACACTTACTATTGTCTTCATTCTACTCTCAAAAGGAACCACATCTCTTGAAATGAACTCTTCCGAAACTGAATTAGGAAGAACATAACAGTTCCTACGAACTTTTTCATCAAAAAAATCAGCTGCACCCGTAGTCTGCAAAATAACCCCTGAAGCCTTTGGAAACAGTTTATTGGCTACTGTCTTAAGAGTCTTTGTATAGTATTCCATGGGTGGATTAGCCCTAACGGACACCACAACAGGAATCCCGAACTTCTTAGCTGTTCGAATAGCCATTATGTTATTCTTACCGATAAATGAAAGGATCAAATCCGGTTTGATATCTTCCCATATCTTCGACAATTTCGCAGTCCTTGCTCGAAAGTTATATAGCCTGCCCTTACTTTCAGAGGGCAAAAGCCCCGAGAACGCTCTCTTTATCCCCGATACGTTTTCATCTTTTAACAGATAAACCGTTCGAAGTTCTTCGTTTGTGTTTAAAACCTGCTCTTCTACATAGCTATCAGTTTCTTCGGGTTCAATGCTTCTTTTCCAGCAGGCATTCTTTAAGATATACTCATCATCCGCATAGTACGTTGTAACAATTGTTACGTCATATCCTTCATCAAAAAAGAATTCAGCTAGGTTGCATATAACATGCTCAGCTCCGCCGTTTCCAATGGAGCCTATATACATCGCTATGTGTTTTTTCTTGTTTTCAGATTCACTCATCATCATTTGATAATCTTTATAGCTATAGAAAGCATCAAGGGAACAGCATACACAAGGCTACGCACCGTCAGAAGCCAGGGTTCTTCCTTCATCGTTAACACTTTATTTTCGCTTTTAAACTTCGGATGGTTGATAATCAATATAAAAGCCATTGAAAGAACAAACACTGCTGTGAAAAGCGTGTATCCAAAGCCTGGAAGTTTAGAAGTAAGGAACTCTGAAATCGAAGGATAATCAACCCAGTCCGACTTGGACCAGATATATTTGGGATTATAAAACAGCACATCATCAAGAAGATAAAATGCCATAAGAGAACCCGTAGCCGCAAATTCAAACAACAAATTGATTCTTGAATAAGCAGGCTTAAGCATCATCATAATAAACAGCGTCGGCACCAGGTAAAAAGGCCTGTATGCCTCGTATCTTGTAAAGGTGAAAAGCAGAATCAAAGGTGCGGTAACGCTGTATATATAATGCTTGATTTTATCTTCTCCATACTCATGATCAACAAAATAAATAGCCAGATATAACGCCCCCAAAGTCAGAAAAAATAAGGATGCTCCCGCCGGGGGAATGTCTAGAACGGCCTGCATAAGAAGCTTAATACCTCCTGATGTCGGTCCGTAGGCCAGAGATTCTTTATACATATAAGCCCCTATGAAAGGTACTTTTTGGAGGAAGTAAATGCTAAAGCCCATCGCAATCTTTCCAAGTATTCTAAGCAGGTTCTTTTCTTCCAAAAGAACAATTGCCACGAAAGAGAAAGCAAAGAATGGTTTAAAGGCAATTGACAAAGCTGCCCACAAATAAAAGTTTCTCTTTTTCCCCTCAAGCAAACAGGAAAGAGCCATAAGGAACGGAAATATTGCCATTATGTCATTCTGTCCCGCATATCCTAAAGACATAATGGTAAAGAATGAAGTGCATGAAAGAAAAGCCGTGCGACAGCTGTCTTCAAATGTCACTTCACCATATTCATTCGATATTTCTTTGCATATTTTCTTTATGGGAATAATGCATAGAAAGGCTACAAAGATAAGAAAAAGTTTGGACCACAGTTGTGGAATAGCATTGTAAGCTGCGGGATAGTTAAAGAATTTCTGCACAATCCACAGAGGGAAATTCCATATGGCCCAGGGAATATAGATAAGAAAGTCACTTCCCACCATGGCATGATCAAGTTCAAACAAATTCATTGCGCTGAACTGGTAGAACGAACGAAAATTATGGGTTTCGTAAAGATTATCCCAAACATTAATAGTCCATACTGTTAACGACGTTAAATCAGTATAGATAAAAAGTATAAAAGTTAAAAGAAATGTAATACCTGAGATTACGCCGGGAATAAGATATTTCTTGTTCATCGAGTGATCATCCTGTGATTCTGGTAATTGTATTTTTTACTAGCTTGTTGTAGCCCGTATACTTCTTAAGTAGTTCCAAAATAACTGATACAGCCAGTGAAATACCCATAAGAACAAGGAATATCAGCACTGTGTACCTGAAGGAATAAATGAAATCTTCGTACCAATAATAATATATCAAGGTATGAGTCAAAAAGATATTGGTACAATTCTCTCCAAGGAATCTCAGAACAGTTTTAAGTATTCTTGTATAGGAGACATATTCATATGCCACAAAAGCGAAAACTACAGCCATGGGGAAAAAGAAAGTCATATCAAGGTCTATCACAGCATACCAACTGATAACAAAAAATAGCAACGCAATGACTGCAAACCCGATTATTTTTAAAACCTTTTTATCTCCGCTATGGATAAATTCATGAATCTTCTCAAACCAGTCTTCCCACGCAAAGGCTATTCCCAACATTGCTGAAGGCAACAATACTGCGAAATGTGCATCACTTTTAAACATCACCCATGGAAGGAAAAAAGCAGGCAGAAGAAGCGTATACCGATATTTGCGATACAACTCAATCAGCAATGGAGCCGCCACAATCAAAAGAATTGCATATGACAGATACCACCAAGTAACATTGAAACCTGTTCTACCAAAGTAAGATGAAAGTCCCAGCATATCAATAATCATATATATCGGGCTGAACTTTCCCTCGACACCCACATACAAAAGCTTAATATGCTCTCCCCTTACAAATCTCATAAAAAGCATGGAAAGCACATATATGGGAAGCATCATACTAAACAGGCTTACCAATCGTCCTCCAGTCTTCTTAATACACAACTCCGGGGAAATATCCTTGCCCTTATACCCTCTGGCAATTCCAAGCGCTGAAAGAAAAGCAAATCCTCCCAGAAGAATTCTCATATATTCTGTTAAGTGCGCCCTGAAAACCACATCATCAAACAAAGGAACCAGTTCTCTGCTTTCAATTACATCTCCACTGAAAAGATGATGCAAAAGCATAAGAATAATAAGAATTCCCTTGGTTATATTTGTTGTCTCTTTGGAAAAAGGTCTGCTGTATGCCATATTTTTATCCGTAATATTCCTTATACCACTTACAGAAATTTCTAAGCCCTTCTCTTATTCCTATCTTAGGGGTAAAACCGTAATCTCTCTCCAATGCTGCACTGTCGGCGTAGGTTACCGGCACATCTCCGGCCTGCATTCCAACCAGCTTCCTATGTCCTTCAAAGTCATAATCTTTGGGAAGCACACCTGAGTTAACCAGCTCCTCCTGAAGGGTTGAAATGTAATCAAGAAGATTCTCAGGCTGCCCTCCGCCGATGTTGTAAACTGCATAGGGAGGAATAGGCAATCCATCCTCACCTGTTGCCTTTTCGGGAGCTCCCTGCATTACACGGAGAATACCCTCAACTATATCATCCACATAAGTAAAATCACGTTTCATATCTCCATAGTTGAATATCTGTATAGTATCTCCCGCACTGAGTTTATTGGTTGCAGAGAAATAGAACATATCCGGTCTTCCGGCAGGTCCATACACCGTAAAAAATCTTAATCCTGTAGAAGGAATGTCATATAATTTCGAATATGAATGAGCCAGGAGCTCATTGCTCTTCTTGGTGGCAGCATAAAGGCTTACAGGGTTATCCACCTTATCATCTGTAGAAAACGGAACCTTCTTGTTCCCACCATAAACAGAAGAACTTGAAGCATAGACTAAATGCTCTACAGGATTATGTCTGCAAGCTTCAAGAATATTGAAAAATCCAACTATATTACTCTCAATATATGCTTCCGGATGTTCAATGCTGTAACGAACTCCCGCCTGAGCAGCCAGATTAACTACAACTGCAGGTTTATATTCTTCAAAGAGTTTATCTATAGTCCCTTTATCCGCCAGGTTTCCCTTTATAAACACATGCTTAGCCTTGGAATTCTTGGCTGCATCTTTTATAAGTCCAAGCCTGTATTCTTTAAGATTCGGGTCATAATAGTCATTCATTGAATCGAATGAAACAATGGTCCCGCTCTCCATTTCTTTAAGAAGTCTTAAAACAAGATTAGCCCCGATAAATCCGGGGCTTCCTGTTACAAGTATTGTTTTACCGTTTAATTCAACTTTAGTTTTGGACATTTTGTTTTGCTGTCCTCCTTACTTCTTCCAGCGCAATAGCCTGGGGATTTAGTGTTAATTATCGCAAAAGTTCATATTTACTGTTCCATGTAGAATCCTTCTTCAAAGGAATTTCCATAAGCTCTCAATCGTTCATCAACAACAATTCCATTGATTCCGGGATAAGCATAGTAACTGTTGATGGAATCGTATGTTCCGTTAATTATGACATTGCCAACCTGTATCTCTTTTGTCTCAGTCTGATCATAATCCTTCTGCAATACGTAGTACGGTTCAGACTTATGCATAGAAATGAATCCTATATTATCGCCCACATAATGACCCACAAATGGCGTGATAAGTAAAAGTATTATTATTGCAGGAAGTCCTACAGCTATTCTTCTAAAGCCGTGCCTTTCTTCGGAAAAATACTCTGAAACAGCCATGAAAGGAAGGAAAAGCAAGAATGCCAGTCCATATCTGATAAAAGGTGCTTCAACAAACCAAAGGAGGAAAGATATGAAAATTCCAAGCAAAAGTGCGACTACCTGGAAATCAAACTTTTTTCTACACAGAATATTATAAAACTCATGTATAACAAGCATAAAGCTTGCAAAAATAGCGGCAATAAACAAAAGCCTTCCGTATGTTTCCTGAGCCCTCCACCAAATCGGAACCCACTGCCTTATTGGCAGATCTACAGGCATATCAAACAAGCACTTACCGCTTCCTGTAATAATTGATACATCCGCGTCCAAAAAGTCAACCGGCATTTTCCACTTTACATTAAAAATGTCTAAGCCTTTAAAAGGATAGGCAAGCCATCCGGAAATCAGGAAATTTCTGATAAAGTACGGAAGCGAGATAAAAATACCAAGTCCAAGGTATTTAAGTATTTCTTTAACCTTTTTCTCCTTGATCAAAATATAAGCTGGATAGATTACAGCAAGAACCAAAGGCCCCGCTGATAGTTTTAAAGTAACTACATACACTCCAAGTACGCTTAGAATCGCATAGGATGCAACATCATCCGCGGTCTCCCTTACTCTGATCCACTCCGTCATAATGTAGAGTGAAAACAGCATAGCCGCATAATCTGTCGCAGGCGAGTTGATGTAATAAAGAATATTTAAAACATAGATAAGTATTGCAAATGAGCCCGCATCCGATACTTTTATTCGTCTCTTATTCAATGTCTTCAAATTATGAACAGCATATGCTGAGAAAATGAAGCCAAGGAATCCGGATGTAGTATGCCATGGTTTGGACAAAATCCAATGTTCGCTAAAGAATGCGCAAAAAGCATGATACATACTATTGTATGCATAATTCCAATATATATTGCCCATTCCCTTTACCATGCCGACTTCTTCATAAATCCTTATGTTGGCTGCATGATAAAGATTGGTATCAGTATGAAAGTTGCCCCTTGATGTGAAATACGAAATAACAATTGCAATAAATGCATAGAAGGCCATCTCCCACCTATGTGCAAGAAAATATTTCTTAACGCATCCGGCAAATTCAATGAATTCCTTTTTTAATAACAACGCACCTGCTACACTTACAACTATCACAAAGCAGGTCACTGCTGCGCCTATCCCTGAAAAAATGCTCACAAACCCAACAAAAACAGTTATCGAAACTATTCCGGTAATCAAAATGCTAAATAGGCTCTCACGTAGAGGTATTATTTTCGCTGATACTTTTGTTATCACAAAACCAAACGCCAGGCATATTATCAATTCATATGAAAAGCTTAATAAGACTTCCAGCATCTATTACCTCCACACCCTTCTCCATTCCATAAGCGCTATTGCCTGTGAAATCAAAACGGGAACCATATATCTGAAATTCAATGTGCACTGATGAGGATACCCATAGCAGAATCGAACGAATGAAATCACCTGTACAAAGTAAAGAATAATCAAAAACCACTTAATACATGCGTCTCCGGTTTTCCTAAACATGAACTGGACAAACGCAGTAAATGCCAACAAAGCTACAAGTGCACATATTAACACCAGTATCATCGACAATACTTTGATAGTCATCGATACACTGCTTAAATCCATTTCGCCAAGAGCTGCCGTCCTGAACATCTGAACCCACATATTCTCACCAAATCCTATGCTTCCATGTGCAAGATTGGATAAAAATGTTACAGGATTGGGAATTCCGAATCTCTCCCACAAAGAATAATTTCCAATATACTGCCAACTGTCTTCGGGGAGCTTGTTTACATAGGCGAGGGGCATGTCGTAAAGAAGCTTGCATCTTACAGCCCAACACATTCCCAAAGGGACGCAAACAGCTCCAAATATAACATACTGAGCAAATCGTTTTACAGGAAAAGATTTTTGGTCCTTCCAATCAAAGATGAAAACATATATAAACACAAATGCAATCGGAACAGCGATTAATGAAGCCGAAAGCTTCGTAATCATTCCAAGCCCTATCGATACGGCAATCCAAATGATATTCTTAACCGTCCTGTTGTTATACCACCTTACAGCGAACCACACAGCCACAAACTGTAAAAGTAGAGCTAAGCCATCATTGTTAAGGCTACCTGCCATATAAATCAATGTTGGATGTAAAGCTATTACAGAAAGCGCAATCCATCTTTTATTTACGTCAATCTTTAATTCACTAAGCAAATTCCAAAAAGCAAGTAATAACAAGCAGGAATAAATCAGTGTCGGAACTTGCAGCCACTCAAGCTGTGCCAGGAGATCTTTTGTAAAGATATTTACAAAAAATAACCATAACGCCTCAGTGACATGATGAAGAGGTGGGTGAAAAAACTGATATATCTCCCTTGGATCCTGATTCGGGAGGCCCCTGAACGTAAAAAGATAATATATATACCCAAGATGTCCTGTGAAAATATTCTTCGACACATCTACAGAGCCAAGATCATATTGGTTATTCTGCAATACAGGATTGGCTATAACATACCAAAGGCGAAGAGTGGCTCCGGCCAAAACGATTATTAAATTCCTGGTCTTGGCGCTTATCTTACTCATACGAAGCTTCCTACTCCCGCTGTAACAAAGTACCACGCGGAAAGAACCTGAAGGCTTATAATTGCAAACTTAAAAAACTTCTTCTCAAAAACCTCGGGTGTCAAATATGCAATATATGATGCTGTAAAGAGCATCGGAAGCAAATATCTTCCCTGAGGCTGACTGTCAGAAACATATGAATTAATGATAGATGCCACAAAGCTTGCAACGAGGAGTGCAAACAGGATAAACATCTTGATCTTGTCATTCTTAGGCTTATCAGAAACTTTCTTAACACCAAAATATGCTAGAACAAAAATCACAAATCCATATAGCATACCCATTATGTTGAAAAAAGTATCCTTTGATGTCTTATCATTTAAAACGCCAAAAAAACTTCTAAATGTACTCTTAAACCATGTTGGCGCTGCCATAAACAATTCAGGCAGCGAATGTCCGTATCTGAACATTCTATAGGTGATAGCAATGTCCTGAGCAGGCGTTGTAGGGTTCTTGTCGTAAGCCGAGTGAACTGCCTCCATCTCAGCCTTCACCTGAGATACACCTAAACCATAGTGATATAAGTCAAAGGCATATCTAAACAATACTGTGGCAAGGAAGAAACCAATAATAACTCCGTAATTAACCCATAAATTCTTCCTGCCATCCTTAGATGTCCCAAGGAGTTTAAATAACAGCGCAATAAATACAATGCCGAGTATCGCCCAATAGTTAGGCTTCCCCAGAAATATGAACCCAAAAAGGATTCCAAGAAGAGCATGTCTCCAAATTCCTTTTAATTCAAATCTCTCATCTACAGATTTAAATAATAGGCTGTCGCCATCGGTTACCAGCACAAGTGCTATAAAGCAAAGGAAAAAGTCCATTGCATCAGCTGTAGTATATGAGAAAATGTACCAGGCCTGAACACATATGCCAAGCGCCAGGCTAAGCCATCTTTGTTTCTGAATCTGCCTGATATAAATGAACGCCATTACTGCGAACATGAGGAAATTAGGGACTCTGTAATAAAGAATTCCTGCCCACAGTTTATTTGCAATCCAGGCAATCTTGCCTGCAATAAGAAAATACCATGTTGAATTGGCCAGTTTGGTATACCCATATCCGCTGTAGGTATCAGCAACTTCATCAAGCCTCATATCCGGAGGAATAAGATGATTCATTCCGTAGTTAAGGCATTTAATTACATCATCTTCATCCGGATGTCCACCTGCAGAGTGGAAGGCAATTACCCATACACATGCCCCCGCAACAACTATCGTAAGGATGGATATCAGAGACCATGAATCCTGCTTTTCAAAGAAAGCCATGATTCTCTCAGCGTATATTACTGCAAGCCAGAGAAATGCAAGAATAACTATTACAGCTCCGATTCTTCCAACCTTTGTCCTGCTGCTAAGCGTCGAATCAACATTTTTGATAGATTCAATCAAGTCCGAAGAAGTACATGTCAGGGCACAGTCTTCGCTATCAGGTGTAATTCTGAGGAACCCTGTCTCATCAATGTTCCAATCCCCGTCGGTTATTTCAAAAGAGTCCATAATGGATGCAGAGTCTAACTGACTGACAGGGGTGTCCGACATATTGTGAGACAAGTATATATTCATAAAGTTCAGAAGGCAAGAATTGGCGCCATCTGTAGGCTTAATCATGATTCCTGTCAAGTCTTTATGGTTCCATTTAAGGTTGAAATAAGCTGTGCCTTCATCGACACGTTGCTTATTGCTGTTTTCTTCAGCAAATCCATCATAATTATATTCTTTATATGCTTTAATCTCAGTTCCGTCGGCGACATCCACGTATGCTATTCCGAGCACAAGCTTATTACCCACAGGCCAAAGTAATGCCCACAGGAGGATTAATACTGATATTACAGATAAGATTATTGTCTTTAATTTCATCTATACTTCTCTTCCTGGTTTAGTCTCGCAATAACGCGATTATACTCCATCTCAAAGTTTCTTCTGTTCTGCTTTGCTATATCGGAAAGAATCATTCCCGCAAAGAACGCCTGAACAGCGGCCAGCTCAACAAATCCACACACAATAAGAGTAGGGAATCTGCCCACAAATCCCGACTCTAAATAGGTGGCAAAAACAGGCGCAAATACAATAACTGCAATAATAGTAAGAATAACAGCCAAACTTGTAAAAAACTTAAATGGCTTATAATTCTTAAAGAGTTTAAGTATCGTTCCAAGCACCCTTGTCCCATCGGAATATGTGCTAAGCTTTGAAACACTACCTTCCGGCCTGTCTCTGTAATCAACAATGACATTCTCGATATACATATTGTTATTAACAGCATGTATCGTCATCTCAGTCTCAATCTCAAAACCTTTTGATAAAACAGGAAATGTCTTTACAAAGCCGTAACTGAATGCACGATATCCAGTCATAATATCCTTGATCTGACATCCAAAAATCTTGTTGATTGAAAAGCGAACCAAACTGTTTCCAAAATTGTGGAAAGGTCTCTTGTTCTCAGTAAAATATGTGGATGATAGTCTGTCACCTACAACCATATCCGCTTTGTTATCAATAACAAGCTTGGCCATTTCAGGTGCATTCTCTATAGGGTATGTATCATCTCCGTCAAGCATGATGTAACATTCAGCGTCAATTTCCCTGAACATTCTTCTGATAACATTTCCCTTACCCTGTAAAGGCTCTTTTCTCACAACAGCACCTGCCTCGGCGGCAAGCTTAGCCGAATCATCTGTTGAGTTGTTATCGTAAACGTATACTGTCGCCTCGGGAAGTGCCCCTTTGGCATCTGTAACCACCTTTGTAATGGTTCTTGCCTCGTTATAACAAGGAATTAAAACCGCAATTTTATCCATCCTGCTACACCCCTTCGATTCTATAAGTTGTAAATATCCGGTTTATACTTATCCAGATTATTTCTAAGGAACTTGATTGTTTCAGCCAAGCCTTCTTCAAAGGTATACTGAGGCCTCCAATCCGTAAGTTCCATAATCTTCTTGTTACAACCAAGAAGTCTGTTAACTTCACTGTTCTCCGGTCTGATTCTTTGCTCATCACAGATGATTCTCGCATTTGGATTAATCTGATTGATTAACTCCGTTGCCATTTCTCCAATAGAGATTTCGTTCTGGGTAGCAATGTTAATCTCTTCACCTATTGTTTTATCAGATTCATAAATCTTGATAAATCCATTAACAGTGTCTTTGACAAAGTTGAAATCTCTTGTAGGTGTAAGGGAACCAAGCTTTATTTCCTCACGCCCTGCAAGCAGCTGAGTGATTATTGTAGGTATTACCGCTCTTGCAGACTGTCTCGGCCCATATGTGTTAAAAGGTCTTACAATCGTTGCAGGCAATTCAAATGATCTGTAGAAAGATTCCACAAGTCTGTCTGCCCCAATCTTGGTTGCTGAATAAGGAGATTGTCCCTGAAAAGGATGATTCTCATCAATAGGTACATATTTAGCAGTTCCATATACCTCTGAAGTCGATGTAGACAGTACCCTGATATTCCCTAAATCTCTCGCAGCCTGCAACACATTTAAGGTTCCTTTGATGTTTGTATCAACGTACATGTCAGGAGAATGGTAGCTATAAGGAATGGCAATCAGTGCAGCCAAGTGCATGATGGCATCAACGCCCTTTACAGCTTCCCTTACGCCATTGGGGTCTCTGACATCACCCTGGAATATCTCAATTTCATCAAGAATATCCTTGGGAAAAGTATCGAGCCATCCCCAATTATTAAAGGAATTGTAATATACGAACGCCTTTACCTCATAACCTTTTTTTATCAATTCTTCGGTTAAGTGACTTCCGATAAATCCATCAGAACCCGTAACAAGTATTTTCTTGCTCATTCTATTCGAACATCCTCCTCGATGCCTTCATGTTTATAGATCTTTATAAACGTGATAAACCTTTATTTCTTTATTCAGATTTGGAATAAATTCCGTATCATACTCTCCGCTCTTTTTGACTCCACATATCGCAAGGCAAAAGAATGAAGCGAGATTGTCTTCCCTTACTCTGCCATCGAATCTTTTAAAACCCAGTTCCTTTGCTTTTTGCAATCCAAGTTTGAAGGTGTCTTCTGCTCTGTGATTGCCTCTTTTGCTCTCACTTATTGAGAAAGGAATCCCGCAGTTTTCTCCACTGGGTTTTATACTTATCTCTCCGATTGGTTCATCATCATCAAAAACGATAAATAGTTTTCTCTCGCCGTGCTTTTCGGCTAATGAAACGGTCTTATCGAAAAAGGCTTTAAGTTTCTCTCTGTCGGGTTTCTCTTCTCCCAACCCGGCCCAGAAGATATTATCATCCTCACATTTTAGTGAGTACCAGAATTCGAAATCTTTTTCTTCAGCAGGCTTTATACTAACCATTTTGCTCCTTCTATTGCTCCAAGGCCAATTCTTCCTCGTACATTCGTTTTAATTCTTTTCTATCAATCTTGCCATTGGCATTCATCGGCATCTCTTCAAGGCCATAAATTCTGCCGGGCATCATATATGCGGGTAGTTTCTTATGCATATAAGCATATATGCCTTTTTCATCAGTTTTATCCCTGTCAAACTCACAGAACAACACTATGGTCTCATATTTTTCTGAATAAACTGTACAAGCTCTGGCCATTCCATCTATTCCATATGTCGCAGCCTCAATCTCGCCAAGTTCAATTCTGTATCCTTTGTGCTTTATCTGGAAATCTTTTCTCCCGATGTACTCGAGTTCACCGTATTCATTATATTTAACTATGTCACCCGTACGGTAAATCCTGTCAAGCCAATAACTGTTAACCGGGTTTTGAACAAATGCTGAATCGGTCTTTTCACTGTCGGAATAGTAACCGTTCGCCAGGGAACTTCCCCTTATGCAAAGTTCACCCTCTTCAGCGCCTGTTACAGGTTTGTTATCATCATTTAAAACAAGAATTTCTGTGTTCTTGCATCCGTGCCCTATCGGAAGCGAATCCTCATCTTTAAATTCACGGTTAACAACATAATATGTGCAGGCATAGGCTGCTTCTGTTGGCCCATAAAGGTTTACAAATTCTGTCTCGGTGTAAAGTCTTCTCCAAACATTTAAATGCTTGTTTGGCATAACCTCCCCACAAAACATAACCCTCTTAAGTCTGCTTATCTTGTTGTTACTCATCACTCCCGACTTGGATAAAACTACCAAAGCTGATGGTACCCAAATCAAAGAATTAATTTCCTTTTCGTTGATATAGTCAACCAGCTTATTAGGCATAAGATACAGTCTTTCCGGGATAATATTTAACGAAGCACCTACACGCAAAGGGGTGTAAACATCCGGCATGGATGCATCAAAATAGAAGGGTGCCTGGCTCCCAAGTACAGTTTCTTCGTCAAAATCAAATGTATCGCATTGCCACTCAATATAATCAATAACTGCTCTGTGACTGACCACCACTCCTTTGGGCGTTCCCGTTGAGCCGGATGTAAACAGAACATACGCCGGATCCGTGTCAATTATTCTATCTCTGCCTAAGAAGACATTACCATTATTTCCTTCTGTCTCACATCCCTTGGAAAATGCATCTTCGGCATATATCAATTTACCCGAAAAACCGGCTTCTACAAGCTTGCTTTCTGTTTTCTTTGAAACTACAGCTATCTTCGCCTTCAGAGTATTGATAATCTTATTAAGTCTTTCTATCGGCATCTTAATGTCCAGCGGGACATAATGATTTCCACTGTACAAAATACCAATTAATGACTCATATTCCCATATGCCCTTCTCCATGAATACAATTATAGGGCAGTTATAATCATCAGTGACTTTGGAAATGCATAAGGCAAGACTTAACACATCAGCACGTAATTCGGCAAAAGATACAACCCTCTCGTCATCAGCCAAAACAGTCTTGTTTGGTCTCAGCTTATATTGGGTGTCCAGATATTCAGTCAAATTGGTGATCATTACTCAATATTCCTCTTAACAAGTTTTGCTATATCTCCCGCAAACATGAAGTCTTCGATTTCAATCTTTTCCAAAGGTAACTCTATGCCAAATTCCTCTTCAAGTTTTGTCAAAAGGACTAAAATTTCATATGATCCGAGAACTTCCTCTTCAATCAAATTAGTCTCATCTGTGACATCCACATAAGGATTCACTTCATTTATAATTTCTATAACCTTTTTCTCAATATCCATTTCCAAGTTTCCTAATCTCTGCTGAATAAATCTCTTGTGTAAACCTTATCTTTAACATCATCCAGTGAAGAATCATATCTGTTAGCTATAATGCTCTGACTCATCTTCTTAAATTCATCAAGGTTGTTAACAACCTTGCTTCCGAAGAATGTGGTTCCGTCCTCAAGGCTGGGTTCATATATAATTACTGTTGCGCCCTTGGCCTTAACCCTCTTCATTATGCCCTGGATGGAACTGTGTCTGAAATTGTCGGAATTGGTCTTCATAGTGAGTCTGTAAACACCGATGACTACCTCTTTCTCTCTTGCTGCATCCCACCCCGCATTAGCTTCATACGCACCTGCAAGTTCCAAAACTCTATCCGCAATAAAGTCTTTTCTTGTTCTGTTGGACTCTACGATCGCAGAAATGATATCCTGGGGAACATCATTATAATTTGCCAGGAGCTGTTTTGTGTCCTTTGGTAAGCAATAACCTCCATACCCAAACGAAGGATTGTTATAGTAGTTACCGATTCTTGCATCAGCACAAACCCCATCAATGATTGCCTTAGTGTCAAGCCCTCTCATCTCCGCATATGTGTCAAGTTCATTGAAAAACGATACTCGAAGTGCCAAATAGGTGTTTGCAAACAGTTTAACCGCTTCAGCCTCAGTCAATCCCATAATCTTGATATCTATGTTTTCTTTTAAGGCTCCTTCCACAAGGAGTGAAGCAAACTCTTTTGCAGATTTTGTCAAGTTTTCATCTGACAAATCCGTTCCCACAATGATTCTTGAGGGATACAAATTGTCATATAAAGCTTTGGATTCTCGTAGAAACTCAGGGCTAAAAATTATGCGTTTGTCATCATATTTTGCTCTAATTGATTGGCTATACCCGACAGGAATCGTGCTCTTGATAACAATTGTGGCGACTGAATTAACTTTTTCTACCTGTTCAATAACGCTTTCAACGCTTGATGTGTCGAAAAAGTTTTTCTTACTGTCATAGTTAGTCGGTGTAGCAACAATTATATAATCGGCGTCCTTATACGCCAAATCACCATCTGTTGTAGCCTTAAGATTAAGTTCTCTCTCCGTCAGATATTTCTCTATAAATTCATCCTGAATCGGTGACTTTCTTTTGTTTAATAATTCCACTTTCTCAGGAACGACATCGACAGCTGTTACTTCGTTATGCTGTGCCAATAAAACAGCCATCGACAATCCAACGTATCCTGTTCCTGCTACAGCTATTTTCTTTCCCATTCTCATTTCCTCATTTCTAATTCTCTGCAAAAATATTGTCTAATTCAAAAACTCTTTCCGAATATCTCTCCACATATTCTATAATCAAATAATCAGGTTCTATTGCCTCAATATCTTGAATATCAAAGGTGCCCTGATGAAGCACGTAAACATCTGAAAAGTAATACAAAAGACTGGGAATCATTGCGTTTCTGAAGGAATCTCCCACTAGAAGCAACTTGGCATCCCTCTCCGCCTTGTCATTTCTAAAACTGACCACTTCTCCGAGCTCAGATCCCCTTTCATAGTTTTCCCAATCAATTTCAGGAAAGTCTTTGATAATATATTCATTGTCCTTATTAAAGCTTAACTCTCTCATGCCAACCATCTGCGCCAGGTCGTCCATGGCTCCTGTATGGTATCCGAAGTTCTTCAAGTCAAACTTATCTGTTTCAAGATTCTCCAATGGAACAGTTGATATATCCATACTGTCCAAACACATCCTGACACCCCTATATGCTCCGATTTGATTCCAATGCGTATCGTAAGAATAATAATCCTGCATGAGAGGATCCTTTGAATCCATCAGTGTTTCTTTGGGATTCACTACATTATATCCCCTTTTTTGCATTTCGGATGCCAATTTATCTGTTCTGGAAACCGGTACATGTCTGTACTTTCTTGGCATAAATTCAGGATAAACATTCTCCTTATTTGGGGCAAAAACTACTGCATATCGGATTCCGTTTTGGTCACAATACCTTTCAAGCTTTTCCAACCCCTCTTCGCATTTAGTGTAATCCTCAGAACTATACGAATTGGTTCCCTCGAAGTCAGCTATGGTATCAGAATCATTGACCGCCTTAAAAAACAACCACCCATTGCTTCCAAGAACCACTTCTTCAGATTGCAACTGGCCCGTGAGATAATATGTCCAAATGGAATCACAATTACTCCACAAACCGCTTCTAAAAAAATAGGTCTTCCACGTATCCTCAAACTCCAGGTAATCTGAAACACAAATATCTCCTGAAATTGTATTCTTGAAGACAATAAGGCAAGTGAAAGCAAAGTACATCAAGAGCAGGCCAAGCACTATATAGGTTGTAGTCTTAATCTTTTTAAATGCTTTCATAACGTCAGAACCTACCATAAATAAACGGAGTATATGATGTGTTTGTTATAGCGCATATGGACAGAACAACTACAACGGCCAGTCCCAAATTCGTAGCGATGTAATATCCCTTACTGTCTTTGTACTTGTCCCTTATTTTGGTAAAAGGCAGGCAAAAAACAATACATAGAAGAACAAATGGTATATATTTGATTGCAATATTCTCAACCCGTATTTCGTTGTGGCTTCCAAACATCCCGCCAATATATCCGAAAGCATCAGCCATTGTCCCGGATCTGAAGAAAACCCACAAAAGGTTTACGAAAAACAATGTATAAATATGTCCGGCGATCCCCTTATTTAAAAAAGCAATTGCCTTCCCGCCGTATCTTTCAATTAACAAAAGGATAAAATAGCCAAGCCCCCATATTATGAATGTGAGGTCGTTTCCATGCCATATTCCCGTCAGGAGCCACACAATGAACAGATTTAAAACCGTTCTTACTTCACCTTTTCTGTTGCCTCCAAGAGGAATATATATATAATCTCTGAACCAACTGCTTAAAGAAATATGCCATCTTCTCCAAAAGTCCTTAATGCTTGTGGCAAGATAAGGCATGCTAAAGTTTTCCGGAATATTGAACCCGATGGTCTTGGCTATTCCAATAGCCATATCTGAATACCCCGAAAAATCAAAGTAAATCTGAAGTGTATAGGCTATTGCACCCATCCATAATCCCAAAATCGATTGATTGAATCCATTGGATGCACCATTAAAATAATAATCTGCTAAAGGTGCAATCTTATCAGCTAAAAGAACTTTCTTTCCAAGTCCAACGGCGAATCTCTTAATTCCATCGTTGAAATCATCCATGGAAGGATTTCTTTTAAGCCCCTCTTCGAAGCATGAAATCCTTACAATAGGGCCCTGACTAACTGTTGTAAAGAAGAACATGTACATAAGAATATCAAATACACTTCTTCCCTTTCTGTTTTCATCTCTATAGGTATCTGCTATCAGGGAAATCGCTTCAAAGGTATAGAAAGAGATTCCCATTGGCACAATAATTCCCTCCACATATTTGGAAAGAATGAGCGGGATAGCTGCTACAATACATCCCGTAACTGTTACAATCTTTCTTGGCCACCTAACAACAATAAGCTGTATAATCCATGTCAGAATACATACTGCAAGTGATAAAAGAAATGCCTTGTATCCACCCCAAATATAAAAAACCAAATCATAAATTCCAACAAGAAATATCCTGGCCTTTGGTTTCTCGCGCAAGAAAAAGGCCAAGACAAAAAATATCGGCATTAAACAGGTTATAAAAATGAGAGACGTGAACTGCATGGATTACCATTCCCGAAGCATTAATTCTTGTATTTATTAAGGCATTCAACAAATCTTTTGGCAACCAGTTTTCTTCCATCTTCAGTCAGATTATGGTTGTCCTCAAGATATTCCTTGGCATTGAGTTCGTTTACTGTTCCGTAATAATTATCGATGTAGGAAACCGAATTCTCATAACATGTATCAGATTCTTTCTGAACATAGGTTGAAAGCGAACCATAATAATTCTTCTTTAGATCCGCATCAATATACTTTCCATTCTCATCAACCCCATACTCATAAGTTGGGCTCAAAACCATGATTCTGATATGAGGATAAGCAGACTGAATGGTCTGAAGTCCCGCCTCCATGGCGCCGGTGAAGTATTGGATGTTAACCTCCTCACCGTCATCCAAGGGTCTATCGCATCTGAAATCATTGCCGTCATACATTATTGCAATAACATCTACCGTATCAAAGTCTAGGCTCTTAAGTTTGCTAACAGCATCGAGAATATCCGGATTATCATATCCTAAATGGCTATAAGCATCGTCCATATTGCTATAATCCGAGGACGCTATTGCTGCGCAAACCCAATAGAAGCTGTATGCATCATAGGGTACATTATTTGCGTATGTCTCATTTATCGAAGCCACAAGGCTGCCGCCGATAGCGCAGTTGTAAACTTCTGCATTCTCTCCCGCATTAACCAGCTCTTCTTTTATCAGGTTAGTGATATTAGTGCCATCCCAGCGCTTTTGGTCGAACGAGTCATTACCAAGGCAAACTATCTTCGTAACCCCATCATCCTCTCTTCCCTCAAGAAGCTTCGGATCCATGGGAAGAATATAGTCCATTACCTCAACGTCAAACTCATGGTTAACAACCGAAACATCGGTGTCATCAACCTTACCCTTATTCCATCTGTACAGTCTTACTCCAATATATGCAAAGAAAGCCACAACCAGCGCAATTAGTATAATGTGCACTATTACTCGCTTGTTGAATTTCTTATCCAAATCATCATTATTCAATTCGTTGTTTTCTAATTCTCTGTTTTCTTCCATACAAACCACCTTATATAAATCTTATCTCAATCCCGCTTTATCATCAATGTAGACATCGTATTTGCCCTCAGTAGATATCAGGGTAAAACCGTAGTCCGCCAAATCTCCAATCATCTCTCTGTCGGAATCCCATATAATATAGTGAACCTCATTGCTCCTGCAGACATCAGCAAGAAGCTTGGCTTCTGTTATTCCGTTTGGCAACCCGAGCTCAAATATTTCGTATACTTCGTTGTAAAGGTTCCACCTGTCGACTGTCACATCACGTCCGAAGGCCAGACAAACGTAGGGTGAATACTGTCTAACGTACTGAACAAGTTCAGCCGGGAAAACCGCTCTTACTTCACGGCCTTCAATAACTATATCATCGCATATATCCACAACAACCTGAGGTACATGATAAACATTCTCTGCCTTGCTGAAATACTCGTTATCATATGCATAGTCGCCGCAAACCGTAATTATACAGCAAAGAAGAATAGCAGCCACTATTCTGTGCCATCCCCTGAGAAACAGGAGGATTTTGGTCCCAACATAAGCTATAACTATCGTTACCGGCAGAAGCCACAGGAACCTATAGTATATCTCCGACTCCGCATATTTGTTGACCGCCCATGCAAACAATGGAAACAGGAACAAAACAAATACCAGAATAGGCATTAGAACCAAAAGTACTCTTCGATCCTTTTCCTTCTCCAGGTAAATAAGTACCCCTACAGCGATAATGAATACTCCCGCAAGCATTCCCGTTCCGGTGTAATCTCTATAAAGTTGTAAAATACCGGTCCAAATCTCACTCACGTTATCACCAAATAACCCAAAAGGAACAGAATAGAAGGGATACAGCATGCAAATGCATATGCTATAGCCTTAATATTCTTATAAGTCAAAAATATAATCACTCCGCAAAGTCCCACAAGCGCTGTCGTAAGTATCGCTCCCATGGTGCTGCATAACCACGAAGCCACCGTAGCCGTAGTAACAAGGATGCCAAGAAGAATCTTTCGTTTATTGGATTCCGGGCTTGGTCTTCTGTGACCTAAAGCAAGTATCTCGTCCGATGTAAACTCCTGCCCCATCTGAAGAAGGCACAGCATGATAAAAGGAATCACAATGTTTCCAAGTACCGATTTGCCCTGCCCTGTCCTTGTAAGCATAAAGGTTTCAACAGTGTAGAAGGAATAGTTTCCATAGGTTATAAGCACGCCCACAAGAAGCATGAAAATCGGGACTCCGTCACGATTCTTCTTAAAGAGCATATATCCCATTCTATAATAAATACTGTATGTAACAAGTATAAGAACAGGCGGAAGGATAGTATGTGCAATAATGGTTGAATGAATCCCGCTAACCTCAGACAAAAACGCTATCCACACTGGAAAAGGTGCCAATGCATGTCTCATATCAAGAGTAGTGGGGTAACCGTCATAAGGGATTGAGTTATACAGTTTTCCACTTGCCACCGTTGAAGCAGAAATCGGAATATAGTAAGCGTCATCTCCATCGGCAAAAGCCATGGTAACGCTTTTATATATCTGAACAAGCACAACGGCCATAGATAATGTCCAAAGAACTATATTAACTACCTTTCGCTCCTTGTCCTCACTCCACAGGGATTTTATATCAAGGCGAAAGGCTCTTCTCTTCTTAAGGCCAATAAAGAGACCCAACAGGCAAACCAATACGCAGACACCTATATAAGTGTTCACCACATGAGAAAACTCCCTGGTTGTCAGCACAAAAATCATGGCAACGATTTGAAAAATCGCCCACATCTCCATATACCCGCAAATCCATGCTGTACGGATATGTTTCCTGTCCTCACTTCCTATTCCCGCAAAAGGAATGCCCATAAGCACAGGAACTACCAGTAACCATATGAAAAGCATTAATCCCCCGAAGGAATTACTTAACAGCTCCTGCATCTTTTCTCCCGACAATTCTTACAACAGAATTCTTTATCCCCTCAAGGCAGATTGAGTAAATCAGGCAAATCACCAAAAGAACCACAAATATAAGTCCTGCATACCTGAAAGAATAAATAAACTCCTGATATATAATCATATAAATAAACGAGTGAATAAAGTACATGTTCATGGAGTGTTTACCAAGGAAGCGCAAAGCCTGCTTAACCCCCGGAATTTCTCCGAACAATTCCTTTGCAAACCAAGCAAAAAATACCGCTATTGCTCCATCCAATAAGTAAGCAAAGTTGGTGTATACAAAGTAATTCTGCCTGATTATAACTAAAGCAGCGAATATGACTAATCCAATAAGGATTCTTGCCCACTTAGGGGTTCTGTCAAAGTCTGCTTTCTCAAACCACTCTTCATTTGCCGCCACAACTCCGAGAAGAATTACAAAATAGTATCTCTTAAAGTCAAAAGGCAGTTCCACTATCAGCGGCAATAACACTCCCACTATAATGCTATAATTTCCCATACTTTTGACAACTTTTAGTAGTATCGGTGTAATGAAGATAATAATAATTGCAATCTCCATATACCACCAGGTTTCACACAAAGTAGGTGTGCCTGCAATCTGAGCAAGTCCAAAGGCATCCAGGAGACCACAAAATGCTCCCTGCCAGCCTTTTCCATAGAGTTTTACATAGTCAAACTTATAAAACCAAAGGAGGGTGACAGATGCGTATATGCAAAGGAAACCAACCAGCAGTTTAAGGTATCTTTTCACAGAAACCTTATACCAGCCCCTTAAGTCCGCATCTTCGAGGCTTATAAGCTTCTTGCTGATTCCATAAGCACTTAAGAATGCAAATACCGCTACGCAGATGTTTCCAAAGCCTGAAATCATCAGGAAAATGTCTTCGGATAACGGTGCATAGATAACTCCTAATGAGTCTACCCCCTCATATGTCTCGAAGAGATGGTAAAAGAGCATGAAAAGAATCGCTATTCCCTTTACAAGCAATGTATCTTCTTTAGTGAAAGTCTTGTTCATTTATCGATTATCCTTCTTTAAAGCAAAGCCATAATAAAATGGCAGTGTGAACATGTAAGGAAACGCATATCTGGGATGCCCATAAAAGCATGGCGACGCCATACATATCAACAGCGATACAACCAAAGGTGCAGTAAGGCTTCTGATATTCTTATTCTCATCCTTAAGAATTCTTAAAAGTATGAATAAAAGCCAGGTATAGATTCCAACATTTTGAAGTAAGTTTAATGGAGTAATCCTCTCAGCAAATCTGTAGTAGAAAAGCACAATTTTCTGAGGAACACTTAAACCCGTTCCAAATATACTCTCCTCTACCTCGTATCTTGGAGCATTCACTATGGTCGGATCAAACCAGCCATATATATGTGCAAAAAATGCCTCAAAATATACTACCGGGTGTTTAAAGAAATCCTTTAACCATATGGAAAGGTAGGATGAAAGAGATAGCGTTCCTTTCTCCTTACCATAATATGCAAAAGTCTTAACAGGATCAGCCAAATCAGGATCATAGGCTGCAGCCGCTTCCCTGTAATCTACAAAAGTGTTGTTATAAACTGTTATTTCTTCGTCAGTCAGCTCATCTTTGTATAACTGCAAATATCTTGCTGACTGCTGTAACGGAACAGATAAGGCTTCAATTGCCGAACCTTTATCTGCCTTTGTGGCCACCACTAATCCGCCATCAATAATCTTTGAAAATACTATCGGGAGTACAATAAGCACCAGTGCCAACCTGATCCTGACATCGCGCTCGGCATTCCTCCACCATACCACCGTAATAACCACGCCTGATAAAGCAACCATATAAAGCCCGTTATTTCTAAGAAGGCATGTCAATACCGAGACTGCTATGAATATAGCCACAAATTTCCCGTCCTTAATTCTCTCTCTATGGAATGCCATCTCAGCAAGTAATACGACATACCAAACTACCGCTGCCATAAAGGGAACGTCTTTTATTGCAGTGGAGGCCACATTTGAGTACATGGGTGAAATGCAATAAATCCCTAGTATTACCAAAAGCAAAGTATCAGAACATGTTTTCTCCTTCTTAAGCCAGGATATGGTTCCTGCTAAAGCAAGGGCCAACATTATTGATTGGAAGACGATGTACATAAAGAGACCAATCGAAATGTTTCCAACCAGCTCCCCTATCTTAATAAAGAATCCCACGAGCAATATATGCAAAAGGGGATGGTGAGATGTAATTGGCACCTCGCCCATAGCCATCCCAATTTCACCAAGAACATCGTAGCAAAGATTCCCGGGGAAACTCAAAAGAATAGCCGGAAACCAAAAGGCCATGATAATAACAAAAGACTTACTGAAAGTAAGATTACAAACCTTTTTCGATACGATTAACTTTTTGTATCCGGAAATAAATAGGGGAATCAAGTCAGCAAAGAGACAGGTATATCCCACTAAACTGACGATAAATAGCACGAAGTTCGATATACTACCAAAGCAATATGCAAAGCTGTTAGTCTCTGCAAAAGACTTGCCAACCAGCAAAGATAATGAAAAGAATATTGACAATCCCCTATATTCTTTTCCATCATGCTCTCTTTTAGATGTGAAATTATAGAAAACGATAAATATAGCAAATAGAACTATAGCCCAAAAGCTATAGTTCCCAAGTATATCGTAAACTACGTCAGTTATCTTCCCTGCCTTTGTTGACGCAAAAGAGACGGTCAATGCTTCGGCCGTCAAAAAAGACTTAATTAAGTTAGTTACTTTGATTCTTTTGTTCATTTATTCTTTTCAGGCACGTACAAACACTCATTGCCAAAATAGCCGCTATTGAAACAATATCTCCGACCCACCAAAGCTTCGGTTTTGACCACAATACAGCCATCTTTCCTTTAGCCTTGGGAGGAATCTCAACTAGCACTCTTTTATTGTCGCCATAAGTGACCGAAAGCTCAGTCTCGTTAAAGCCATCACTTAAAGTTGCAACATACCCTTTATAGTATAACAGTGGTGCCAGAATATATCCATTGTCATTGGATTTATTCTCTATATCAGCATCAAAGTGTAATTTGTCATTTGACCATTGAGTGTATGTCACGTTTGTGGTCCTTATATCTCCATAAACAAGTTCATCAACCACTGTTCCGTATGGAAGATATTCCTCTCCTGAAGGCTCACAGGTATTTAAATCACTAATATCTTTAACTTGCACCTTTAAACTCACTCTTGTTTCATCTATCAATAGATACGTTCCCGAAGCAGCAAGAAGTACAAAAGATATCCAGACAGCCACAGTAATCACTCTGTTGCTTTTAAGCCTTGTAAGAATTAAGCACACATCGAAAGCCAAAAAGGCTGACGCAATTCCAAGAAACCGCCATGGAAACTGAATGTTAATTGTTGCATATCTTATTACATCATGTATATTTTCAACCTTTCCCCAGGGGAAATATAAGGTTGACAAAAATAATGCCACAAGGGTTCCAACCGTTGCTACAATGCTTAGTTTATTATCGTTCTTATCATTGTGCTTATAGTTCATCACTATAACAGCAATAAGTGTAGCGACAATTATCAATGCTCCAAGGCCTACACCCAAGGGCATTTCATTCTCTGTACCGGCGGAAATAGGAAGATTTACTCCGGAAGCTTTATAGAAGATTCCAAAGAGTTGCTTAATAAAGAGTCCACTCTCGCCTATGTCTATTGATTTCTTATATTCGCTTACAGTATTGGCATTGAAGGTTCCGGTCTTCATGTAGTCAATTAAAGGAATGAGAAACCAAAGGTTTAGCAAAATAGTTAAGGCCACTGACTTAACAAAAGCCAGGAGAATCTCCCTCCTAAAGGTGCGTTTCAAATATATTAGGCAAATAACCGCCATTACACCCACCGTAATTTCAAAAGAAATCATATGGCTTTGAAGTATTCCTGTCATGCCAATAACTAAAGTTTTGATACCGGTGGAAGTCTCAGGAGCTTCTTTCAGCAAACACACAAGGGCGCAGGCTACAAGCGGGAAGAAAATCATTGCCGTATGTTCACCCACAGCATGTCTTACATACACATTAATAAATCTATAAAGGGATATGGTATACCAGGTTGCCCCGGCAAATGCAACCCCATCTTTCTTAAAGATTCTTGAAAAGCTGTAGTATGCTATAAAGAAAGTGGCTAAATTGCACATAAAAATGAATACCTTATAGGCTGTCTGCAGCGAGAGTCCCAACAAGTGCAAAACGGCAGGTAACCATAGGAAAACATCCCCATAGAACACCGAAGTTGCATAACCATATCCGTTATACCACCCCGGTTGTATCCTTACGGGGAACTGGCCTGATTTAAACCCTTCAGCAAGCCCGGCGATTCGCATAAGGTGGAAAAACATATCGTGCCCGGTTCCATTTTTACAAAGTCCTGACATCACAAGCGGGATGGATGCGGCAAACGCCACAGCCATCCCGAACAAAACGACATTAATATTTATTTTTCTTTGAAGACCGCTTTTAATTCTTCAGTCCCTCCATGAAATCGGCAGATTGCTCTCTGACAACTCTCTTTGTTTTGTCAGGTGAGTTCCAATCCCTGACTCCCATGTCATGTCCGTCTTCTTCGCTGACAATAGCAGCGCATCCGAGGCTTTCCTGGAGAGCAGCCATTGTTTTATACCTGACCTGATCATCCTTCACAGCATACATTAACATGCATCTTCTGCCCTTATAATTCTTAACAAAGTCAGCTGTAAGCGTACCTGCCTTTGCCTCCCAATCATCAAACCACTCTTTACTGTACTCCTGTTCGCCATATGTTGCATGACCATTGTCAGTAGCTTCAAGTTTAAGTTTGCCCCAGGTTGAATCGCCAAAACATGCATGAATAAACTCATCTGTTTCACAGAAGGGTGCAATAAGCTCAATCTGATCAAAGTTGCACATTCCATCTACCTGCAGTTCCATTATAGCACGGCCGCCCACATCATATCCAAGGGCTCCCACCTTACCAATGTTATAGTTCTCATACATGTACATTATGACATCTACTGCATCATTCTTTATATTGGTAAGTGTATATGCCAAATTGGTCTCTTCACTCTTTCCATATCCCGGGTTATCATACATAACCACCATTATGCCTCTTTCGTTAAATTCTTCGGCAAGCGGTGTGAATCTTGTTCCGTTATCATGCTCTGTGGAAAAGCCGGCAAACATGATAACCATGGGATATGTTGTCTCGGCGTCAAAGCCGTCAGGATAATAAATATATGTTGGAATAGATACCCCTGACCTTTTTGTGGATCCAACACTCACTTCACCGATGCCATCTTCAACTGTCAGCTCAGAATCTTCTTTAATTTCGAGAGCTTCCGCTTTGGCCTTTGCTATAGCATCCGCCCTCTTCATTCTTGCAGCGTTCTCAGCTTCTGTCTCTTCCCTGGCTCTCTCCTGGTTGACCTTTGCTATTTCCTCAGTGGCAGAACTTTCAGAATACTCTGCTTTACCACAGCTCACAAGCATGCCTGAAAATAGACATATACTAATGCATAATGCTAAAAATCTTATCTTTCTCATAATATCTCACCTCGTACTTTCTAAAACACTTAGTACTACGAGACTATTATCTCATCAAATACTTAAGGATTTATTAAGGAATAAAGAAATATCTATTATTTCCATTTCCACTCGAATCTCTCTATATCATCCTCAATTAATTCCGGTCCTATCTGAACCTCAATAAACTGTAAATCCATGTCTTCTGAAGCTTTTAATGCATGTTTTTGGCCCTTCCTAATGTAAGCCACATCACCCCTCTTAACATGCCTAATCACATCATCAACAAGAAGATCTCCCTCTCCGTCAACAATAGTCCAAATCTCATCTCTCTGGAAATGTTTCTGATAACTTATATTCTTTCCGGCAGAGATGGTTAAGTGCTTTGTAAGCGACTTCATACTGTCTCCATACTGGTTATAATCAAGCACTTTATACTCACCCCATTTGCGTTCCTCATACATAGGGCGTGCTTCCATCTGCTGTACATATGGTTTAATATATGAGCTTTTGTGCTTATCCGATACCAATATGCCATCAGGGCTCGCTGCTACAACCATGTCTTTTGCTCCCATAACCAAAATGGGAATGGAAAGTTCATTAATTACATGCGTATTAACACAATCCTCAACCTGCCTTGAATGACCGATGTTTTGCTCATGCATTTCTTCTGTAAGTGTATTCCATGTTCCAAGGTCTTTCCACTTGCCCATGTATGAGACAAGTTTCATGTCTTTAGCCTTCTCGAGAACTTCGTAGTCAAAACTCTTTTGAGGAAGTTTATTAAACGCCTTTGCAAAATTCTCCATGGTAGAAATATCTTCGTTTGAAAGGTAGCTATTGACACGCTTTAGCATATACCCAAGCCTAAACGCAGCTACACCCGTGTTCCAGTAAGCTCCTTCTTCAATAAGCTTTTCTGCATATTTTTCATCGGGTTTCTCAACGAATTCCAAAACTTTGCTGGAGTTATCCGTACAGATATAACCATATTTTGCAGAAGGATAAGTTGGAGTAGTACCGACAATGACAATATCTGCGGAGTTATTCCTTACTTCTTCATCAAGGGATTTAATTATCTCGTAGAACCTATTTCCCGCATATGTATCAACAGGCATTACAACAACGGTCTCATCAGCAGAGACTCCATCCTCAAGCAAAAGATGCTCACAAGCCATTGCCACCGCAGGAAAAGTATCTCTTCTTTCAGGTTCTAATATATTCTTAATATTTGAGCCAACCTGATTTCTTATAGAATCAGCCTGAGATCCAGCAGTAACAATATAAATATCCTTATCTGAAACAAATCCATTTTCCCTAATGTGTCTTACGCACCTTTGAATCATCGATTCTCTTGTTCCATCTTCTCTTGTTAACATTTTCAGGAACTGCTTTGATCTTGATTCATTGGATAATGGCCACAGTCTCCAGCCAGAACAGCCTGACAGTATAACAACTTTCATTTATTGTCCCTCAATTCTTTTATAATATATCCTTTTCCCTAATTGTTTCTTCGCGTTATCACTTCTTTACAAGCTAATCCGCCTTGCAAAGCCAGCATAAAAACAATACAAACAAACGTGAAATAATATACGACATACGACCAGGACATTATATAATTCCCAGCTGAAAGTGAATCTATTACAGGAAGCCCAATGGGAATAAACATGAGTGCAAACATTAGTCCAATCGGGATATCCAGTCCATATTCACAAAACGCTTCCTCTTTTTCTGACAAAGAATCTGCTAGGCAGACTAAGGCAGGTATCAAAAAAATAAGTGTGTATGTTGATGATGGATTAGGTATTATAACCATTATTGACCCCAGCACCAGTAATCTCTTCCATTCTCTGTGAGTATTAAAAAAGGCAACTATGCAAAGAGCAACAATAATTATAATAATCATTATAATGACTGCATGATTGAGTTCATGACCTATTACCTTGCCAAACATTTTAGAAATCCCAGCAAATGAGAAATTATATGCATAGCCATTATCAATTGAATTCTCAGAAAAGGCTACAAGATTCTTTATAAACACCATAATACTTTCTTTCCCATAAAGTAAAAACGGTGTCAAAAACAGAATCAATCCATAAACGCATGCTCTAATTGTTGCTTTCCACTCTTTGTCTTTGATAAGTAATAATCCAAAAGCAGCAGGGTATATCTTTAATGAAAAAGCTACTGCTAGCGAAATCAATGCGAGTTCTCTAAGATAATTTCTCTCATCCGATCGAAAAGCAATAAAAAATATAGTGAATGCAAAAGACAGGTTAATAATGTTTCCTCTATCAAATGCAAACAATACAGGAAACGAAATAAGCATTGCGAACATCAAAGCATGAAACGATTTCTTGTCATTTTTCATCAACTTTGAAATGCTGATAGAAATGAGTATAAAAACAAATATATTATATAAAAAAAACAGAAGCCAAAACTCCTGATATGAACGCAATTCAACCCCTTCGGAAATGCTGTCAAAGATACCCTGTGGTATAAAACGTCTAAATACCGCAAGTAAAAGAACATTCATTGCCGGATAGTTGCATCCTGTACCATTAAGATATGGATTCCCGCCCCAATGGAACATGGGCTTAATAAAATCGGCAAATGTATCTGTATTACATCCAAATAGTAGAGATTTAAAAACCTCACCTCTCGTCACAAATGCAAGAAAATAAAAGGGGATAGTAAAAACTATAAATAGATATATCCCCTTTCTTGTTTTAGTCATGGAACGCAAGGTATCTCTAATCATATTTCACCTAAAAATTTATTCTTCTCTCTTCCACTACAACAGGTCTATTAATTGTTCTAGAGTTAATATTTAATATGTATTCACCAATCAATCCCATAAACACCAATTGTATAGCACCCATCAAAAACATTCCTATTACCATAGGTGCTGAACCGGCATTGAAGTCATCCCAGCGTGTCAGCTTCATGATAAGATAAACAATTGCTACGATTACATCAATAAATCCTATGATAAATCCAAGCCACGTCATCAATCGAAGTCCAACTTTTGTATAACTCGTAAAGCTAAGCATAGCGGCATCATAAAGAGTAAAGAAATTATTATGTGTCTTTCCCGCTCTTCTTTGAGGCTGCTCATATTCTATCTGCTTAAGGTTGAATCCCTCTCCATACTCAGCAACAATACCTCTCATAAAAGGCATGGGATCGTTCAATTCCCTTAAGAGTTTAACAAAAGACTGGTCATACAAGCCAAATCCGGTGAAGTGCTCTATCATCTTTACCGTTGACATTTTCTTAATCATCTTATAGTAGATGGTACGAAGCATATAAACAAACCAGTTTTCTTTACTGGAAGTCTTAACTGCGCTGATAATCTTATGTCCCTTTTCCCATTCATGGACAAATACAGGAATCAATTCAACAGGGTCCTGAAAATCTGCACAGCATGGGATTACGCAATCTCCATCGAGGGCACATATTCCATGAAATGGAGAATTGAACTGTCCAAAATTGGTTACATTGAAAATGGCCTTATGTTTCTTGTTCTTGGCGCATACTCCTTCAATCAATTCTCTTGTCCTGTCGGTAGATGCATTATCTACATAACAAATCTCATAATCATATTCAGGAAGTTCTTTGGTGATAACTTCCTCAACAGCCTCACCTATCTGAACAATATTCTCTTCTTCATTAAAGCATGGAATCATTATGCTTATTTTCTTCATGGTTTGTCCTCTGATTCTATAAACTGTCTGTAAATCGCTTAATACCTTCAATAAAGCTTATCTCAGGTTTCCATCCTGTATCCTTCATGATTTTGGAAACATCAGGTTGAAGTGACACAAACGGATTTGCTCTGTCTCCATAAACCACTTTTGACTTAGAATTCAAAGTCTCCTTTGCACACTCAACAAACTCTTTTAAGGATTTGTAATCTCCGTTTGCTATGTTGTATATCTCTCCTGCTTTACCCTTCTCTCCAATATCGGCAATAGCTCTCGCCGCGTCTAACACATGAAGGTAATCCCAATTCTGTTCACAACTGCTTAGCCTTACCTCTTCATTCCTAACTAACTTATTCAGTAAATCAGGAAGCATCCTGCCACTTGGCTCGTAGTCGCCATAGAGGCTGAATATCCGTCCCCATATCCACTCGATTCCAAGTTGCTCAGCTCTTCTCTTGGTAAGATACAGGGCGGCGGTCTTAGCCGAGCCGTAGGCATTTATAGGTTTAGGCATCAAACCTTCTGAGATATTCCCTGTGCACAATCCATACTCTGCCTGAGATCCGGTACAGATGAATTGTTTACAGCCTAATGCTTTAGCCGACTCCAACGCCTTGAGAGTATAGTCAATATTGGCATTTTGAGTTTCAAAATCATCTCGTCCCCCGAACCAAGCCAAATGATAAAAGACATCACACTTCTCATTTATATGTTCAGGGATTCTATCAAATTCACTGCTATCAAGTTCTATGGGATGGAAGTTGGAGCCGGCTTCGCTAAAACGCTTGTTATGTTCGGAATAAGGCCTTAAAACAGCATACACTTCAAAGCCCCTCTTAAGGAGCTCCATTGTCAAACTATATCCTGCAAATCCTGCTGCTCCGGTAACAACAACTCGTCCCTTTGAAGCCATCTACTTTAAAACCTCCGCAAGTTCATCTCTGTCAAGCAAAGGGCTCATATCTTCAAGAGGTCTGCTTGCCATCTGTCCCTCTTCATTCACATAGTTTGTCTGTTTGGGAAGAATCGGTTGCGTTATATCCGCCTTAACGGTGCAAACAACAGGGCCATCATAAGAAAGGGCCTCCTTTACCTTGTCCTGCATCTCTATCTCATTATCGATATGCATTCCCTTGATTCCGAACGCTTCAGCAATCTTAGCCATATCGGGTAAGGTAAGACCATTTTCTTTAGTACAGCCTGTAAGTCTCTTAAAGTTATTGTTCTGAGACTGATAAATCATACTGTAACCCGCATTATCGGTTACAAATATCTTAATAGGAAGATTAAGTCTCTTGATAACTTCGAGTTCCTGCATGTTCATGGCAATACTGCCATCACCTGTAATGCATACCGTTCTCTTCCTTCCAGAAGCTATACAACTGCCCACTGATGCAGGTACATCATAGCCCATTGAAGCAAGGCCTTTGGTAAGAAAGGCTCTCTGACCCCATTTAATCTCAAACACCTTCATGGTGATATCTACTGAGGTACCTGAACTAGTAAACTGATAAATATCGTTAGCAGTCATGTTATCTGATACGCATTTAGCCAAATTATAGGTACTTACATAACCTGCTCTGGGCTCCTGCTCAGGAATTAAAACGGGATATTTCTTTCTAAGTTCAGCGCATTCATTTATCCAATCGTCATGCTTAGTGTTGGTAATCTCATCAATACGTGAGAGTAAAGCACTAACAAAACTTCCTGCATCACATACCACCTTCACATCAGGATGGACGCTCTTCTTATTCATCTCATTGACATCTATATCAACCATTACATGAATAGCACGTGATAAGAAGCTTTCATAATTATATCCGGTATTGAGAAGGTTTAACCTAGTACCTATTGTAATAACCAGGTCCGCTTTCTGCTGAATGAAGTTTGCTGCTCTCTGACCCACTGCTCCGGGACGACCAAAATAGAGAGGATGATTCTCCTCTATTAAGTCCACACCATTCCAGGATGTAAGTATGGGCATTCCAAGTTTTTTATAAAGCTCTCTGGCTTCATTAACAGCGTGTGCAAGTCTGATACCGTTTCCTATCATCATAACAGGCTTCTTGGCGCCATTTATTAGTTCCACAACCTTGGTTATATCGCTGTCCTTAACAGAATAGTCCTTTTTAGGCTCATCATAACCTCTTAAGCCCTCTATCTCCACCTGAGATGCCTGAATATCGAGTGGCACATCAATCCATACCGGCCCTGGACGACCTTCCATAGCAATCGCAGCAGCTTTCTCAAACTCAAATTTGATATCTTCAGGTTCTTTAATCTGCACCGCGTACTTGGTGTAGGAAGAAACCATGGAAATAACATTGACTTCCTGTATGCCAAACTGTCTAATCTTCTGGTCTCCAACCAAATCAGCTCTTTTAGCCTGACCTGATATGAAGATTACGGGAATGGAATCAATATATGCGCCAACCAAACCGGTAAGGGCATTTGTTGCACCTGGACCACTTGTAACAAGACAGCATCCATATCCTTCATGGATTCTGGCATATGCCTCGGCTGCAATAGACGCTCCTTGCTCATGAATCATGAATACGCCATCAACACTCTCGCTAGCTCCCAAAGAGTTGTTCATGTGCATGGCTCCGCCACCGGTAACGCAGAACACCTTATCAACTCCAAGGCCCGAAATAAAATCAATTATGTAATCAGAAATCTTAGTTTTCATAAATACTCTGTGTCAAGAAGGTTACGTTTATATCTGTTGCTCCCTTCTTGAAATCACAATACATCTCCTTAATCTCTTTGTTTAGTCCATCCCAATCGTTTCCGGGATTCAATGTAGGAAGGAACGGATCCGCATAACTCTCATTATATGCATTCTTAAATCCGTCAAAGCCGGAAACATAAACGTCTTTAACACCCAGTCTCTCCATAAGTCGAAGAGCGCAAATCATGGCATTGTCATAATGATGCCAGCCTCTCTTAATAACGCTGTTAAAACCAACCACATTCTCATCTTTGTCAGTTGTTACGTTTGATAAAACTATATGCTTGGTAACTACAAATTTATCAGGGTGCGAATTTGAAGCGTACTCATATCTTGCGGTATTTACAAAGAACAGATATGAGTAATCATAGCCATCCAAGATTGAATTAACACCTATAACTATAGGATTCTCTTTAGCAATGAATGTCTTGATTTCTTCCTGCTTATCCAAGGAACTCTTTCCAGGAGCCACAAGAAGTATCTTTCTGCCCGAGAATTCAGCCTTCAAATCAGCCACGCACTTGGCGTCATCAACATTGTAGCTTTGATTCTTAAGATATTTCTCCTCAAGTAAATCATAGTCATATTTCTTTCGGTCATCTTCAGAAAGAGACTCTATTATATTTCGCATATCCTTGGCCGTGGTTCTATGGTTATCAAGTAAATATGCGATATTGTTTACATGGCAACAATACATACCTGCAATGAAGTAAGGGGTTGAATAGCCCCATTCATACTTTTCTTTGTATGATTCCATGTATGTATCAATTGCATCCATGATATCGTCTAAGTTGTAATGAGCATCGTACTTTCTGTTTAAAAAGCTTGCCACAAGTTCTGTTGTGGCATTTCCTGCTCCTCTTCCCATTCCGCAAAGACTACCGTCTATAACACAGTCTCTGTCTGAATTATCAAGCAAATGTGCGAACTCCATAGAGAGCGCAAATGAAAGCTGCTGATTATTATGAGAATGGAATCCAAGACCTATATTGTTATCAAGGTTTGCATCAAGAGTCTTTGTAATTCTTTCTATATCTTCAGGATACATGGCGCCAAAGGTATCCACTATGGATAGCGCTTCAGGAGCAACTTCATTAACCTTCTTAGCCAAATCAACAAGATCTTCATCCTTATAAGCTAAGGTGTTGGCGGCTTGAAGATAAATCTTATATCCTTTTTCTTTCACTTTAGAAGCGACTTCCAATCCTTGCGTATACTTTCCATAAGGAAAAACGACTCTTATGGCATCAATACTCTTTCCATCGCAAACAGGCAGGTAATCCAACTCGTACCTGTCCCAGTCTATCATTACTGTATATACTTTATTCTTATCTTTCTTACCAATGTAAGGAATCAAGTCATCGGGAACATGGAAATATGTAGTGCCCGGCTTATAATCGTTATTCTTTAGCCATCCACATTCTATAATTTCGACTCCTGCGCTTACCATCTTGGCAACTATGCCTCTTATTGAAGCATCACCAAATTCTGATCCAGTTATGTAAGCACCGTCCCTTAACGTACAATCAAGTAACTTTATGTTTCGCATTTCTACCACCTTTTCCAAGGAGCATTTCCGGTTGCCCAAAGATCTTCAAGTTTCTGTTTTTCACGCTGTGTGTCCATGCACTGCCAGAATCCTTCATGTTTAAATCCCATCAACTGGCCTTCGGAAGCAAGCCTCCTCATAGGTTCCTGCTCAAGAATGGTACTATCATTTTCAAGATAGTTAAATATCTCTGGATTAAACATCATATATCCGCCATTAATTAAGGCTCCGTCAATATCATCCTTTTCTCTGAACGATTTTATAACACCCTCCTCAACATCAAGGATACCCTTAACCTGCGCAATGCTGGCGACAGTGAGCGTTGCAATCTTTCCATGACCTTCATGATATGCTTTCAAAGCATCCAAATCCACATTGCAAACGCCATCACCATATGTAAGCATAAATGGCTCGTTTCCGACATAATCCTTTATTCTCTTTACACGACCACCCGTCATAGTATCAAGACCCGTGTCAACCACAGTGACTTTCCACTTTTCAGAATTATTATTATGGACAATCATGTTATTACTTGCGAGATCAAAGGTGATATCCGAATTATGCAGGAAATAGTCAGCGAAGTACTCCTTAATAACATACTGCTTATACCCTGCTAAAATTATGAAATCATCATAGCCAAATGAAGAATAATACTTCATAATATGCCAAAGAATCGGCTGGCTACCGATTTCTATCATTGGTTTAGGCTTATACTGTGATTCCTCTGAAATTCTGGTTCCATAACCTCCCGCAAGAATTACCACTTTCATTATTCCAATGTCCCTTTCCCTATATTCTTAATAAGCGAAATTGCTGCAACAACAATTGTTATAATCAAAACACTAAATGTCATTAGGTTGCTAATATTCCCATTACAAATTTGGATTTTATCCTGAACATAATACTGCAATGGGGTCAAAAGATGTAGAAAGTAAATCCATAGTAGTAGTCTGTACCACTTGTTTTTTATCTTATCGGTCATAAATACCAGAAAGAAAGGTGCTAAATAAAGCCCACCATAGTAGCCCGAGTTTGCAGGTATATACAAAAGCCCAATTGATAGCAAAATAAGCGCAATAACTTGCTCCTTAACAAGCATGGCCATTATGATTGCAATAAGCCCAACTATAACCTCAACTTTTCTTCCGATACCGGCTAATGCCAAAGCATCTTCAATTTCATTCCCTTGATTGATTGCATATTGGTATATTAAATATCCAAGCCCGAATCGCGCTGTCGGACGTTGGGGATTTCCGAAGGCAACTGAGCTGATTTTTACATTCTCGTATAGCTGAGCTATTCTACCTATTCCACCTGCAAAAAAGAAAAATGGAGTAATAGCAAGGATAACCGTGATACCAGCAGAAATAAAGATCTCTCTCCACATCTTTTTTCGGAAATACATGATTCCGAAAATGACGGGGAAAACTTTAAGTGATGTAGAAAAGGCAAGCATAAAGCATGATAAATATCTCTTCCAATTGACCTTCGAATCGTAATTGGCCAAAAACCAGATTATTGAAGCAGCTGAAATAATAATAAGATTGCCCCGCTCAATGGTATAAAGCAGAATTGCAGAAAAAACAACTGGAATGATGAATAGTTTGGATATCTTCAGCCTGTCACACATCTGTGAAAGAGACCAAGTAAAAAAAGATACCGTAAGTAGCGTATAAATAACTGTTGAAAACATAGCTGCAGGTGTAGACCAGCAGGCATGTAAATCTAACACCTGGTATTCTACTAACTTCGTAAAAGGGTATAGTATCAAATAACAAATAGGTAGATAGGCTCTGTCTGGGTCTCCACCTTCAATTAAATAATAAGGGTTCCTATTGCAAATATATCTAAGAAGATTAAGGAAATCTGCCATATAGTCATCCATATTGGAGAAATAAACGCGAAACTGTAAATCCCTATATCCCCTAAATATCAGGTATAAATGAAGCATAAAAGTTGCAGTGAATGCAATAACAAATAGTATTCTGTAGTCTTTAATAAAACGATATAATTTATCCATTCCCCTATCCTCTTAGGTAATCAATAAGTCCGCTCCAATAGGAATATTTTAATCTACGATTATATTTACTCATCCACGTAATATCCGCCAAAGTATTAGGCTCCCCTTCTCTATCTTCTATGGCACCAAAATTTAGAGCGGATTTTGAGCCCAGATTTTCTTTCATAAATGTAACTATTTCTCTTATTGAATGGCTTTCTCCGGATCCGATGGGCAAGTCTGTGTAACCTATAAACGGTTTCTCCCAAATTATCCATGAAATAATGTCAATCACATCTTCCACTCTCACAATATCTCTTGTTTGCGTCCCGGTTGTAAGCGCCAAAGGGGCATTTGCCTTTAACCTTGTCAAGCATGTATTCATGAATCTAGATAAAGGTTCATATGAGCCTCCATAAAACATTTCTAATTCAAGGTTAACGAAATTAACATGATTCTTCTCGCTCAAAAACTTCCCGAAAACTGCAAACTCATGCTTTGTAAAACTGTAAACATTGAAATTGCCTGGAAGGCTGGTCCCCATAGTCATGTAGTTTTTAACATGATATTTAATTGCCAGATTAAGTACACTAAGGGGAAACATAAGATTGGAGTCAAGCATGTCTCCGTATAGTGTAGCATTTGGTTTATATGTGCAAACTCCATTAACAACCCAGTCTACATCCTTGCTTCGAAGTATCTCCTCAATCTCTCTCAAATCGTTTGAGATAAGTTCAATACTTCCGCTCCCCAAACATAATCGACCGCAGTCTGAAGTTGGACGAGTCACACAAATAACCTTATGTCCATCTTCCACAAGTCTTGTGACAATATTACCGCCAAGATATCCGGTGGCTCCGAGCATTAAGATTCTCATGTTCTACCCCTTCTGAATCCTCTTTAGTCTTCTCATGGTAGCTAAATATGACCATATAAATCTTCCCAAATCTCTCTTTGACTCTCCACAGGCACGCTTGTTAAAGAATATGGGAACTTCTCTTATTTCCATGTTGGGATGATTGTATCGGAGTTTGATTAGAATTTCTTCCACTATATCAAAGTTATCACATTGCAGATTTAATTCCTTTATATAATCTGCTTTATAAATTCTATAACTATCCGATACATCTTTAACATTCAAATGAAAAAAAAGTCTGTAACTGACATTTAATAGGTATGACATTAACTTTAAAACAAGAGGATTATCCGTATCTCCACCTTTGGTGTAGCGCGAACCGATTACCACACCACAATTCTTATCTGTTATCTCTCTATATAACCTAGCAATGTCTTTGGGGTCATGGGAGCCATCTGCATCCATCACAACAACATATTCACCCAACGCATCTTCAAAGCCTGTTCTTATTGCATCGCCGTAATTGTTCCCATTTCTGCGATGAATATATCTAATCGGAGCCGATAATGAGGCCTTAATTTCCTCACAAATCCCTTTAGTTGAGTCCATTGGTTCCATGGTGTCAACAATAATTATTTCAGAATCTGTTTCACATTCAAATAATACATTGCTGATCCTAGGCAAAATCTGCTTTAGATTTTCTGCCTCTTTATAACAAGGCATCATTACGCTTATTTTCATCTATAGATTTCCTCTGCCCACTTGACCATTCTCTCGATTCCGTCCCTGGCACTGACCTGTGGTCTCCATCCGATTGCATCAGTTATTTTGGCTAAATCTGCGACAAAAACCTTCTGGTCGCTGACTCTTGGTTCAAGCATGGTATATTCCATCTTGATTTTTAAAATATCCTCCAGCATGCCAAACAGTTCAAGGAGAGAAAGTGACTGATTCATTCCTCCGCCTATATTAAATACTTCACCTGAAATTTTATCAGCATTGCCTAGTGCTGAATAGTATAAACTAATCATATCATCTGCATGGAGAATATCTCTAACTTGTTTTCCGTTTCCGGAAATTGTAAATGGCGCGCAATTAGGACTATGCTTTTTTTCAATGGCTTTTTCACAAAACCAACCAATCCACCCCTGATCATATGTGGCAAACTGTCTACCACCGTACATTGAAGAGTGCCGAAATACGATAGTTTTAATTCCATATATCCTATGAAAGTCGAGCATGTATTGGTCTGCAGCACCTTTTGAGCATCCATAAGGAGAGCGAAAATCCAAGGGGACTTTTTCATCGAATCCATTGGGATATTCCTTGCATATATACCTACTATTCGTCTGTTCATATGTATAGTTTTCAAGATCACCATACACTTTATTGGTCGATGAAAACATCATAACTGTGTTAGGACTATGTCTTCTAATGGCATCAAGGACATAAAATGTTCCCATTGCGTTTGTCTGAAAATCCTTGCATGGATCAGAAATAGACGTGGTCATCGCTACCTGTCCTGCGAGATGGAATACTGCATCAAACTGCCCCCTTTCAATTACCCTTTCTACATCATTCATATTTCTTGTGTCGCCATGAATAAATGTAAAATTCCCAAGAGTTCTCAACCATTCCAGGTTAGATGCTGCTCCAAATCTTGAAAGATTGTCAAGCACAGTGATATCGTAACCATTTTTAATTCCATATGCAGCAAGATTGCTTCCTAAAAAACCACATCCCCCGTTAATTAATATCTTCATTTCTGCTCCTTATTTCTTCAAATAAACTAATGTATTCCTCAACTGCTCTTTCCCACGAAAATGATTTTTTAGCAAGCTCACGGCTTTTGTTACCCAAAGTATTTCTTAGTGAATATGAACTGATTAATTCTAATATTTTCTCTTTAAACCCATCCACTTCGCAAACAAAACCATTGCCATGTATCAGTTCATCACTTCCCTCGCACGGAGTCATCACAACTGGCAATCCGTAAGCCATAGCCTCAAGTACCGCATTAGGCATTCCTTCGCTTCTTGACGGAAATACAAATATATCAGAGCCTATGTAATAAGCTGACAGTTCGTCTTTACTCTTTTGTCCAACAAATTCTACAAGACTGTCAACTCCCACCTTCATAGCAATCTTCTCAAGTTCTCCTCGATATGGGCCATCACCAACAATTCGAAGAATAACTTTCTTGCCATTTCTTAAGCACGCTTCTGAAATCTCTTTCATCAAAGGAATTATATCCTGAACGCCTTTCCCTTCAATAAGTCTCGACACAAAAAGAAGAACGATTTCATCATCATTCTTAATCACTTCATGTTCAGGGGCTTTTAATAGGTTAACTCCATTAGGAATAATCTTTATCTCCTTCTTATCATAAAACCTTTCAGCTCTGTCTTTAAGTCCCTTTGAATTAGCAACCAATGCGTCGGCATTCTTCCAGATACTTTTTATTACAGGGGTAAGTCCCGTATAAATAAGCGCAAATCTCTTCTGTGCTCCCGGAATATCACCGCCACCAAAGCGAATAACGTATGAAAGGTCATATCTCTTCTTTAAGTAGAGGCCAAGTGGCCCGCTGGGAATCCCAAAAAACACCTGGCAAATATCATAGTGTATCTCTTTCTCAAGCTTTTTCACAACAGGCTTTGCCTTTATTAGAAAATCAAGCATTTCCGAAAAGCTGCTGTGATCAACACATGCCCTTTTGGATTTAACTCTGTGAATTGTCACTTTACCTTCAAAAGAAAGTTCTTCAGTTCCTTCATACCACACCGTAACAATATTTACTATGTGCCCAGCTTCGCCATATTCTCTCGCAAGATTCATGCAAGCGTTGGCACCACCTCCGCCAATTGGCGGATATTCATGAGATATAATTAGAATTTTCATAACAATGCCGTATTAGTACTCCATATATTTGTCTCTTCAATACAGAACTAGATTGTCAAACTCAAACAAAGCGTCAGAATCATCTTTCAGATTTGAATCATTGAAAACGATATAAGATATTCTTTCTTTCGGATTGAGCTTTATAACATACTGTTTAAATCCACTATGGTCCTCATAAATATCGTCAAGTTTCGATACTAATTCCCCTGATTTATTATAAACACCTACAGCGGCTTTTCCGCTTTCTCCTATAGATTGTCCGGAGAATACAGCATACCTGTAGTCCTGAAGGTCATAAATGCTTGCTTTACCATCTTTTATTTCAACAGTTTTGGGGTGAGTGCCATAAGTTTCCTCGGCTAATATAGCGCCTGCATAATAATCGTATGCATAGTCATACTGATTATTGAATGAACTGTAGTCATAATTTATGTATTGCTCTTTTTCAGACTCCAGGTAAGACTCATAATTGTCCCAGGTAATTTGAAATTCTCCTTCAGACATATACTTAAGGATAAGACTATTTATCCATTCTCCATAATGAGTATAATCTTTGTAATTATTCAAATCAGCTGTTATTGATAGGTTGTCATTTATTGAGAAAAGTTTGATGTTATCCTGTTCAAGCATCATTTCGATGGCTACTTTCTCGGCTTCTATCTTCTTTTCTAATTCATTATTTTTTAATGTCTCGTACCACCAGGCCGCACTATATGGAGTGAAAAAATAATAAAAATCCACATCAGAGTGCTCTCGAGCAACCGAAACGACATTTTGCTCTATGTTACTTCTTACCATTTCTAGCTCTTCTTGCGATAAACCTACACCGACTCCTATTTCGCCACCTTCAAACCCGTTTGGATATAATGCTTTCAAGCCAAACACACGATAATCCATCCAATTGCCATAGTCGTCAAATGAAGTAAAACCAGTTGAATAATCCTGACCTTTCCGCATTGTTTCCATCAAATATACTTGTTCAATTATATCTTTATTAAACACATAGTTAACATCGTTAAAAATATTGTTGTCATACAAGTAAGTGGGATACGTTCCCATATCAAGCCTCAACCGGTCTTTATCGTCTATAATATATCCGTAGTCCAAACCTCTGATAATTATTCTGATATTCCTATTATTTTTTAATCCATTTTCTATGTTATCATTTATTTCTTTATATGTTCCTCCCGAATATGGCACTTTTACAAACGTTCCGCCAAAGAAAGACTCAGCCTCTGATGTTTTAAAATTCTGGCACATGGATGTGCCTGTAATAATACCCGAATAATCAAAGTTTCTTGTGATACCATCATTTTGGCTTCGCTCATTATTAATAGCATAAAAGTATCTTGAAGTATCTGGTTTGTGGTAATGAAAATAGGGATCAATTTTAACAGTCCAAGCAGCGACAAATGAGAGAACCAGTATTTCAAGAAGAATAAATATTAAGCTCCATTTTTTATTTTTATCCATTTATATATCACTCATTAATTCCAAACATCTTCAATATACTGTTGATACCACCTCTGAAAAACATAATATGACCATAAGATTGAGCTATATTGAATCTTGTCGGATTTGGCCTGCATCTCTATAAGGTGTTTCATTTCACCAGTATCAAAAATGTCCTGTTTTACTAAAGCATCATCTCTACAGTACTCTGCAATATTTTCTTTTAATGATGTCCTAAGCCATTTTCGAAGTGGTACTCCAAAGCCTTTCTTGGGTCTGTCCAACAATTCCTTGGGAACATATCTGTATGTCATTTCTTTGAGGATATGCTTTTTATCGAATCTGCAATACTTTAAGCCGTGAGAAATTCTCATGGATGCTTCTACAAACCTATAATCCAAGATGGGACATCTCACCTCAAGTGAGTATTTCATCGAGGCCCTGTCGGTCTTCATAAGAATATCATCCGGCATATAGGTCATCATGTCGAGTAACATTCTTCTTTCTTGCCAATTCCTAATATGTGTCGTCTCACACTCATGGTTATATTTTGATATAAATGAATCGCCATTTAGCAGAATCTTGCTAACCGGTTCTGAGACAACATCAATAAACAACTGCGTCTTATAATTTCTCTCCCTATTATTTATAAATGCACGTAATTCGGGTTCTATTTTTCCTATCCATTTTTCCCTTACTGGAAGGTTGTGTAATACGCCCCCAACCCAGTCGCATTTCTGAGCGATATAAGTCAAATCATACATTTTATATCCGCAAAAAAGCTCATCGCCACCATCACCGGAAAGAGCAACCACAACATTATCTGCAGCTAACTTCGACACTAACATCATTGGCAACTGAGATGAATCCGAAAATGGTTCATCATAATACGTTGGCAAATCAATCAACAGTTTTTGCACAGTCTCATCATCCACGTATAGTTCAGTGTGGTTCGTTCCTATATAACTTGCTATCTCTTTAGCAAAAGGAGCTTCATTTCTCTCTTTATCATAGAATCCAATTGAAAACGTTTTTATAGGTTTATTAACTTGCTGCTGTGCGATTGCTGTAACTAAAGTTGAGTCAATCCCTCCGCTCAAAAATGTTCCTACAGGAACATCCGCTACCATTCTTTTTTTTACCGAATCGCCTAAAATATCAGACAGGAAGCTTATTGTTTCATCTGTGTCTGATATTGTTTTTTCTGATAAGTCATCATATCTTTCAACTATATTCCAGTATCTTTTTACCCTTATTCCATTTTCGTTGTAGACCAAATATCTACCAGGTTCCAACTTGAAAGTGTTCTCAAATATTGTATTTGGCGGACATATATACTTATTGCAAAGAAATTCTCCAATTGATTCCTTCCTAATTTCCTTTTGAAAATTAGGATAAAGCATTATGGGTTTTAATTCCGAAGCAAATACAAAATCTTTCTGTGCAGCATTATAATAATAGTAGACAGGCTTTTTCCCCATCCTGTCTCTTGCAAGCACTAATCTTCCTTCCTTTCTGTCCCATATTGCGATTCCAAACATACCATTAAAATGCAAAAAGCAATCCGTCCCCCATTTCTTATAGGCAGCCAAGATTACTTCCGTATCACATTCAGATTTAAAAGAAAAGCCATCTGCTCTTAGTTCATCGCGTAATTCGATATAATTATAAACTTCACCATTATATGTAATAGCATAATTCAAATCATCAGAAAGCATAGGTTGATGTCCAAGTTCTGACAAATCAAGAATAGACAGGCGTCTGTGGGCTAATCCTACATAGCCCAAATCCTCCTGTCCTTGCCATATGCCTGCATCATTAGGACCTCTATGAATCATAGTATCTCGCATCTGTCCTAGTTTATCATCTGATATTTTTTGTTTTGCAACATAACCGCAAATACCGCACATATTACATACTCTCTAAACTGAATTCTTGACTCCCACTGCTACGCTATTTAAACCGAACCAAAACTTCTTATATTTTGTCATTGTCAGCCCATTTTCCGTGTAAAGCTTGTTAATTTCCGATTCATCATAATAGTGTTTATGCTCGGCTATCTCGGCCTCACTTATTATGTGAAGCCTAAATGCCATAAATTCCAAAATTGGTTTCGCCAACCTCGTAGGGGTTGTTATTACAACCTTGCCCCCGTCATTACATATAGCTGAAATGTCTTCAAACATTTTATTAGAATCATCCAAGTGCTCTAATACCGCAATCATAAAAACAATATCAAAAGAATATGGGGTCAGTTTCAGATCTTTAGCTCCTCGGTTATTAATAAATTCCAAGTTGCCATCCGTATGATTCATCTGTCTAAAATCAAATCCAACGCCTCTTATAATTCTATCCTTATATCTGTACAGCAAGTTTCCTGTTCTTCCGCAGCCAATATCGCAGATTACGCTGTTTGGTGTAAAATACCTGTCAATTTGAGCATATCTAATAGACGCAATAAACTTGTCAAGTATGTTCCACTCTTTTTCGAGGATATTATCTGCATTTCCCCTTGCCTCAATCCACTTGAAAATCTGCATGTACAACACGCAATAGCATAGAGGAAAATAATATAACATATATCGAAAATTGGGCATGATAAATAAGGAGACGGAAGCAGCATTTCCCACAACAAACAGAGCAGTTAAAACCGTTGCTGACGCAACTGTTTTATTCTTCCTATTGACCACACCTCCTGCTATAAAAGCTATATAAAAAATCATGGCGGGAGTAAAGTGAAATAGCCACATCTTATAATTGTATGAGGTAATGGAATGAGATACAGTATTAACAACACCGATAACGCATCTCATAATTAAGCCAATAATTATCTCAAACCAATGATTTTTAACAACGGTGGCTTCTATTCTTCCCATTGAAGATAGCGTCTGTTCAACTGTTACATTAGAATCGTTTTTTTCACTGATTTTATTAACATAATCTGTTATCAGTGGCAAAAAAGCTCCCCAGGTTGAATCATATTTTGAATTTCTTTGAATCGAGGTCGCGAACTCGCTGTTCTCGCTTCTATAATCAGAATACAGATAACCTATATCCTTATATGAATCATAAGCAAAGTTAAATAAATCTTTGTCCTTATCCTCAAGGCTGTCCACATCATTTTCGCTTGCATAGAAAAAATAGTTTCCGAACATAGCAACGTCATACGAGGTAAGTGCATTCTCGTTGCCAAAGTATTCGTTATATTTGTTTGTCATACTTCCGTATAAAAAAACCGATGATATGGTTAAAGCAACCGCCACAACAGCTGCTCCACCTCTATCCATAATCGAATTTCTATGATTCTTTTCCTTTGCGCCCAACAGGGACACAAATATATAAACAAGTGTTTCTAAAGCCAATACAAAAAACATTTGTTTTCTTAAAAATGCACACAAAATAGCCGCTAAAATGGAAGCGATTTCATTAATGGCGGTTGCTTTGATGTATAAATATCTTAGTAAAAACCCGATTGAGATAAGAAATAGCGGATACGCTAATCCCTCCGTAAGAATTACCGCAGGATACCATCGCTTGTCCTGTAAAGACAACCCTATTAGTTGAAAACAGGTGATGAAATAAATAGCCAGCACATGGACTGTCTTTTTAGTACCCAGTAGCTCAATGAAACTCTCTGAAAAAAAGGCTATACCTACTGCCCATAGAACCGTTTGAAAAACTGCTACAAACTTTAAATATGCCTCTCCCAAAATGTAATTGAAGCCCCTTAACAAAACAGGGTAAAGCAATGCTCTCTCTTTTGCCCCCGTTATGTACGCTTCAGAATCAGGTGTTAAAATTGGGGCAACACAAACTGTAACCACAATCATTAATACAAAAATGGCAAGAAAAAAAAGGCTTTTTCTATTAATTATCCTATTTATCATCACTTTCCTCGTCTGTCGATATCCTTTATTCTTCCGTCTCAATCAACAAAGACTTCATCCTTGCTTCTTTCAACTGCTTTTCCATCAACAATCTCAAATATTCTATCACAGTTTCGAATAGTTGATAGTCTATGCGCTACAATAATCAGTGTTTTCTGTCCTTGCAATGCATTTATTGCCTCCATAACGGCTGTTTCAGTTTCCGTATCAAGTGCGGAAGTGGCTTCATCCAGAACAAGAATATCTGGATTTTCATAAAGTGCTCGAGCCAAAGCAATTCTCTGCTTCTGGCCTCCGGAAAACCTTATTCCTCTATCACCCACCATGGTATTTAATCCATTGGGTAAATTCTTGATAAATCCAGCGATTTGAGCCTGATCTAACGCACTCCAAACTCTTTCATCTGATATTCTTTTATTATCAACTCCAAAGGCGACATTTGCACGTACAGTATCGTCTATCAGATATACAGACTGAGGAACGTAACCAATTACTTTACTCCAAGCCTCTGCATTAGAGTAAATGTCCTTTCCATCCATTAAAACTGTTCCGCCTTGTGGCTTAAAGAGTCCCAATATCACATCCGCCAAAGTGGTTTTACCGGCACCCGATGCTCCAATAAGTGCAATAGACTCTCCCTTACGTATTGACAAAGAAACATTATCTAAAACATTAATCTCAGAGTTAATATATTTCCAAGTAACATTCTGAATTAAAACAGACTCCTGAAAGTGGAGTTCATTATAATCATCATTTACTTTTATAACTTCTTTTTGAGTATTCTTCTCAGCTTTACGAATAGATGTAATGTTCTCATAACAATTGTGGAGCCCCGGTTGATAAAACACAATCGTTGTTATCCTATTCGTTAATTTTGCAATAGATGGTAATATTTTGAACGCACCCATTGCAAACAGACCCAGTGCAGGAATAAACGTAGATGTGTCTACACCAGAAATAATTCTAAAACAAACAATAGCGATAAAGCCAGATACACAGACTCCTTCTATAATCCTATCTGGACAAGAACTAATGAATCCATATACCAAATTCGATTTTGCAACCTTTTCTCCCTCATCACGAAATTTATCCAGAAAGTATTGTCGTCTATTTAATACTGTTATCTCCTTTATTCCATGAATTGCTTGTATGCCATACTTTCTCTTCTCTTCATATGAATTTCTAAAGTTCTTCCCGGCCTTTTTGGTTCTGTTCTTCAATCCAAATACTATAAAACCTAAACATATTAATGCAATTAATAGTGAGCCCACCGCAGTCTTATAGTCAGTGAAAAATAACAATAATGCTAAAAGAATAACCGTAACCGTTTCTCCCAGAAACTGAAAAACAGCTTTCATCACATCATATACTGCATTAACGTCACCCTCAATTCCTTGAAGAAGCTCCGAACTGTTATGATTCAAAAAATACTCATATGGTTGCTTCATATACGAATCCAACATCATCGAGGACGCTTCTTTCATAAATTCAGAAGAAAATTTTTGTTGGATATACGAAAACCAAAGCGCCATGCCGTTTTTTACAACAAAAACTATCATTATAATGATTCCGATAAATAGCAAAAACCGATTAGAATCCGTGAAATGTAAGCACGTGTATAGAAAATTTAAATACCAGGATTGTTGAATACTATCCTCCTCAAACAGCATTTGCAGAAGTGGAAAAATCATAGATACACCTAGGAGCTCTAGGAACGATGTCATAAGCATCGCCAAGAAAACCACCAAAGATTTTTTCCTTTGGCAAGGTGACAGTATTTCATACAGTTCTTTAATTGTTCTTACAATTGACTTTACAGCGTTCTTCATATTCTCATACTATAAGCATCGCGCCCATCAAGATACGCGATTCTAACATCCCCTTAGTTTCTTTCTCACAACAAGCTCAGCATCTGAAAGAATCTTTTCTCCATTTCCCATAATCGCTGGTAGCGCTCTGATGTCCTTTGCAAGTTTATAGAAATCAGATACTTCCAAAGAGGCAGCCTGATCAGAACCATACATGGCCTTATCTAAGGTAATATGTCTTTCGATAGAAGAAGCGCCCATGGCTGCTGCCGCAAAAGAAACAATTCTTCCAGTTTCATGTCCGCTATATCCGACCTTACAACCATACTTTTTCTTAAGAGTATTAATCATTTCAAGGTTGGCATCCTCATTTTTCATTGGATACGTGCTATTGCAGTGAACAAGCTCAAACAGACAATTGTGCTTTTTGAAAACTTCAACTGCAGCATCGATTTCATCCATTGAACTCATACCCGTTGAAATAAATGTATATTTGCCTTCTTCTGCCACAGCTTCAAGTAATTCCGTCTTTGTCAGCATAGCTGAGGCAATCTTGTTATACTTCAGATTATACTGACGAAGGAAATACTGAGAATCAATGTCCCATGCGGAGGCGAACCACTCAATGCCTTTTTCCTTACAGTAGCGGTCTATCTCATCATACTCTTCTTTTCCAAATTCGAGTCCCATCTTCTGCTCACGATTTGTTGTTCCCCAAGGAGATTCTCTATATCGGTCAAGTTCTTCTTTAGTGTAAACTTTCTCTACTGTCCTTTTTTGAAATTTAACAGCATCAGCACCACTTTGCGTAGCCCAGTCAATTAATTGTTTTGCAATTTCTAGACTTCCATTATGATTTATGCCTATCTCCGCAATAATAAAGGTTTGTTCCATTCTTTTATTTCTCCTCCGTAGTATAATAGTCAATCAATTCTAGTTTATTATATCATTCCCTAATCATATCAATTTCTAGTCATAGGTTCCCGTATGTTTCCTCTCCCGTATCTACATATATATGCAGGTATCGTTGTCACACAAATATGTGGGGTTTAACAGTAACAATCCCTTCTGTCCCCTCAAAAGACTGGTCTATCTAGTCTACATTATTTTTAATTCCCGTAGCCAAAATCATTAATTCATTTGAAAACCTGTAGAATTTATTTTTGTGTACTCGTTTTACGCGTCCAAAAAGCTGCAGAAATTTACACAGTATTTTTACCATCGGATGTTCCCAAACTATAGGCAACTGATAAAACAATTCAGCCTCAACCTTATCAAACCCAAAAATCTTTAAGCAATCTTCCAAACCTGTTTTGGTATACGGTTGAACATGGGTATGGTCATCATAATATATATACATACATGACTGCCAGTCAGGAACCATCGAAATAATACGTCCACCTGGTTTTAAAACTCGGTAGCACTCCTTAAGCATATTATCCGGATGGTGCAAATGCTCCATGACAGACTTGTTAAACACTACATCCACAGAGTTATCTTCAAAAGGTAGTTTACCTGTTTCTAGGTCAATCTCCCCTATAACATCTCTTCTTCCCAAAGATTTTTCTCCGTCAATGCCAATGGCGGATATCCCTGCGTTCTGAAATGCATATAAGAAATCTCCACGTCCGCATCCAACGTCTATCAACAATCCGTTCAAGTCAAATCTCTTTACTAAATACTTAGCCAATTGAGCCGGATACTTTGTTACTGGTCTGACTTCTTCATCATATATTACATCAATATAACGGTCATTATTCATCGAAATAATCAGCCTCTTCTCAAACTTATTTCATTATACAATGGCTTTTCTATATTTTTACTCTCTTTTACGTCCAAGCACTCTAAAGAAATCATGTTTATATCCACCGCTTTTAACCTCAGCTTGTTTTTGTTCATTTTCAGAGTCATAAACGGAATAAATGGATACCGATAAACCTTTCTTTTCAAGTAAATCCCGAGCAGATTCTCTTGTATAGTTTTTCATGACGTTCTTCATATAGCTGCGCTTATTTCCATCATCTCTACCTATAAACGTTTTTTCGAAAATAATGTTATCATTCTCATCAATACTGACTCTATGCAACGAATATCTCCATGGATCAGATTCATCGAATTCTTCCCAGATTTTTTTCTCACCCCCAGATTCTCTTACTTCATTGATAGTTCTGCTAAAATCCTCTAGTTCCAAAAAAACGTAACCACCTGGTTTTAAATCACGAATCACTCTGTCCCAAAAATCATTCTCAGCATCGTCATAAAGGGGAGAGATTATCTGCATCACAACATCTACGCCTATAATAAGGTCAAACTGATTGTCGAGAATCGGACTTTTTAAATAATCTTCATTCAAGTTAACCACGCGCGATGATTTGGCAAGTTCTGCGAATCTATTTGCTAGCATATGGCGCGACTCACTAACTTCGTATCCATAGCCTCTCTCTAGTAAACCCGCTCTCTCAAGGCCATATAACAATTTTGAGTTTCCACTTCCAATCTCTTCAACCATCAAACTCTGGCCATTATAAATCCGATTGAGTATAAAATCCACATTGCTTTTACTTGACTCCATCTTAGAGTCATAATATTTCTGTAGTTCATCTTCAGACAAGTTTAATTGAACCGACTCTACTCCATCATAACTTTTTAGGTTATCTGTATTCTGCATAATTCTTCTTTCCTCTTTCTCAGGGTTTATATACTCCTACTCAGCTTAAAGCTTTCCTGCGCATCAAGCCAAGTCTTCAACTATTTCTAAATAGTTGCCTTCTGGATCTCTGCAAAAGCACACTTTATGCATACCATCACGAGACAATAGAGGCTTTGAATAAAACTTTATGCCTTCTGAACTCAGTTTTGAAAACATTAATTCAACATTCTTTACTGTAAAAGCCAAATGCGCACACCCATAATTGTACACTTGGCTTGAATGAGCATCAATTTCGTATTTAAAACTCGGTTTAAGGAGTTCCACCATGCTACCATCAATTGTCTTAAGCTTATATAATTCAACTGAAATTTCCTGGTCAGTTATTCCATATAAATGCGAGATATAGTCTCCAACTTCTGTGTCATGAACTGCCTCAGTCATTTCAAAATTTGTACAATAAAACTCTTTCATCATCTCTAGATTATTAACATATAAGCCCACGTGCCTAATTAGATTCACTGACAACTTCCTCCATGGATTCAATTATTATATCCATACCTTCCACCAATGCTTCTTCGGGTATGGTCAATGGCGGTCCAATCTTTATTGTTCCAGTCATCGTCCTAATCGACATTAAGCCCTTTTCGTAGGCTCTTTCAATAACCTTATCAACGAGTTCTACATCCAGTTCCTGTGTCCCTGGTTTAACAACGACCGCGGCGAATGCTAATCCCATTCCGTGAATTGCAATAACTCTGTCTGGGAATTTATTTTTTAATTCCTCAAATTTTTCTTTGACGATTTTTTCCTTCTGCTTTGCTTTTTCAACTAAATGCTCTCTTTCAAGAAATCTTAAATTAGCAAGAGCAGATGCTACAGGCAAAGGACTTCCTCCGTGTGTGCTGTTAAGAGAGCCGTCAACATCTACTATCTCTTTATTTGCGAGAACGGCGGAGAGAGGCAGCGCGCCACTCACTGCTTTTCCGCAACATATTATATCTGCCTCAACGTCATAGTATTCATGGCCAAAAAGGCGTCCAGTTCTTCCAAATCCAGCCTGCACCTCATCAGCGACTAATAAAGCTCCTTTTGATGTAAGAAATTCTCGTAAGGCTTTGATATATCCAATTGGGTAAAACAGCGCAGCCCAGCCCTGATAGGGTTCGAAAATTGCTCCTGCGATAGTGTCCAAATCAACCCCTGACGCCTCTAATTGCTTAATGTCTTCCGCAAATTTTTTTCTCCCCCACTCTTCATCATATATCTGCGTCATATCCTTGAAAGCATCTGTGGGACAGGGAAGGTGATAAATGCATGGATCCAAGTTTCCAATCCATTTCCATGAAGCCGGTTTACCAGCCATAGTTTGGGCACCCATAGTTTTTCCGTGAAAAGCGCCATCAAAAGAAATCATTCCAATTTTATTAGGATTACTCTTTTGTCCATGGATTCGGCAGAGTTTTAACGCACATTCAGTAGTCTCCGCACCTGTTGTAAGAAAAAAAGCCTTATCTATGTTTTTGGGAGCCATCTTTACCAATTGTTCAGCCAGCAAAGATCTCTCCTCTAAAAAATAGTAGTAGCAATTCAGAAGAGGTTTATCCAACATTTTCTGAATTGCATCTACCATCTCGGCATTCCCGTGCCCCGAATTCGTCACAAAAATACCTGATGAAAAATCAATCCAAATATTCCCCCACTTATCAAAAACCTGATAATCAACTGCTTTGTCCCATACTGCATAAAGCTGATGGTTCATGGACCACGGCTCATATTTAATAGAACGTTCAATAATATCTAAACTTTCAGGCACTGGAAGTTTGGTGCAAATCTTTCTATGTTTGGTTTCCACTTTTGTAACTTCTTTTGGAATCCTGTTAAACTTATACTCCATGTTTATTATTCCTCCGTAACATAATTAGTTTTCAAATACTCAAATACAGGGTATAGTTTCTTAGCAATCTGATACTCTAAAAGTTCAAATTCTTCAATAGAATCGACTTCAACACAGCTTGGCGATTCAAAAGCCATCATCATATCACCGTGTAGTATTCCGTTTTTCTTGACGTATTCAGTCTTTACTATATCAATATATCCATCTGGAATATATGCCGTTGGGAATTCATTACGTCCCAAATTCGCCATCTCGTTGTCAATCCCATTTGCTAAGCTTTTAAATGTCCCATTTTTATCCTTCAGGAACCATTTATATGGCGATTCCGGTGCCTCATGAGCAGATCTAAGCGATGTATATTGATTAGAATTCATAAAAATATTAAGTGCTTTATCAACTACTGTAAAATCTCTCAATGGGGTAGTTGGTCGAATGTGTGCAATATACTCAGGTACCGCCCCCTCATTTGTATCTAACCAGTCAATAGCGTGATTAATAAATCCAAAATCTGCGGAAACATCGGAAGCTAAATCCTTGGGCCTAAAAAAAGGTACCTCCCCTCCGTATTTCCGAGACACCTCAGCTATTTCCCCATCATCAGTGGATACAATAACCCTTGAAATAATACTAGACTGCTGGCACGCAGCAATCGAATACGCAATTAATGGATAACCACCTAAGATTTTAATATTTTTCCTAGGCACACCTTTTGACCCACCTCGCGCTGGAATTAAAGCTAAAACCTCTCCTCTGTTTATTATCATTTTTATTCACTCTCATTCATCAGTTTATAGTACAAATCGTTTCTTCTATCCACAAAGGTAGGAAAATCTTTGCGAAAGCGATAAGTATCATTCGGAATATCTATCTCAATCATTTGTTCTCTACCTCTGCAGTACGCCAACTCTTCGCCATTAGGGCTAATCACGCAACTATCACCGCTATATTCAATGTTATTTACATTTCCAACGCAATTTATTCCAACAATGTAAACTTGGTTTTCTATAGCCCTTGCCTTTAAAAGGCACATCCAATGTTCGCGACGTTTTGCGGGCCAGCATGCTGGAACAACGATTACGTCTGCTTTTTTGGCTGCTACGCTGAAGAGTTCAGGAAATCTTAAATCATAACAAATCAGTGTAGAAAAGCGAATCCCGCCCAATTCAAAAAAGCTGAGTGATGTTCCACCTACATAAAATCTATCTTCACCTGCATAGGAAAATGGATGAATTTTACTATAATCTGAAATGGCTCTTCCATTTCTATCGATTACAGTATAGTGATTCTCACTTCTGTTTTTTTTATTTATCCATCCAAATCCTATGGCTATATCGCATTTCTGGGAAATATCTCTTACTATTTTTATCGTGTCATTATCTTCTTCTCCACAAAATGAAGTGTTCATGGTAAATCCTGTGAAACTCATTTCCGGCAAAAAAATAATGCTCGGGGGAGTGCCTAACGCATCAATGGCTTTCGTCAATTTGTTAATGTTTTCCTTCTTGTTTTCCCATATTATGTTGTTTTGATATAGCGCAATCTGCATATTATTCCTTTCATGATTCAACCGTGAACTTTATATTGACTTTAGCTGCCCTCCGTCAATTGATAAAGAAGCCCCTGTAATAAAACCAGCTCTCTCAGATGCCAAAAAAGTTACCGCACTCGCAACTTCTTCTGGTGTCCCAAATCTTTTCATAGGGACATTATTGTTAATATACTCTTCCACCCCAGCAGGATCTCCATTCTTAAGTTCCTCCCATCTTCCATTAGGGAAATAAATGTTTCCAGGGAGAACGCAGTTAACTCTAATTCCGTCTAGGGCCCACAATGACGAGAGATATTTTGACAGAGTGATAACTGCAGATTTTGCTGCAGCATACGCAACCGGTGCGCTCGAGACCTCTTTTGCTACTATCGATGAGACAAATACAACGTTTGAGTTTCCGCCTTGTATTAACAAATTATGTAAATCAGCTAGTACCTGAACATTCCCCAAAATATTTATATCAAAAAATCTTTTCCACTCGTCAGCATCAAGTATTTCCTTAGTCTTTGGTTTACCATTCCCTATATTAGCGATAAAAATATCCAGCTTTCCGTATTTATTCTTAATAACGCGTGAAATATCACAAGCTTCATTGCTCAAAACATCACCGACAATATATGAAATCTTGCCTGGATAATCCAGGCTCAATTCATCGGCAACGCGTATTAATCCCTCTTCGTTTCGAGCATTAATAATTACATTTGCTCCCTCTTGAAGAAAAGATTTGGCTATGGCCAATCCAATGCCTCTGCTAGAGCCGGTTATAAAAACAACCTTGTTTTGCAAACCCAAATTCATCCTTGTACCTCTATGTCATACTTCTTGCAATAATCTTTGACAAACTCAAGCTGACTAATAATATTATTTAATTCATCTCCATCATTTCCTCTGGCTGCTTGAAGTAAAATACTTTCGTCATAACCAATGCTCTTAAGTGATGAGAACACCGCATCAAAATCGGCGCTTCCCGTTCCGAGTTGCATTGTGGTTCCATGCAGTTTTCTATCCTTTATATGGACATTATAAATGTAGTTCGACAGACTCTTTATTTCTGCTTCATGATCATATCCCAGCCCTGAGCTGTTACCCGAATCGTAGTTGGCGTAAATATCCGTGTCATCCACTTTGTCAAGGAAATCTCTAAACTTACCAACCGGCATATCCGTCTCGCATCCTATTTTGATTTCCAAGGAAGATGCGAATTCCAATACATCTCTCAGAAAAAGAATTGCTTCTTTCTCCTCGTTTTCATTTTGAATCGAAGAATTATCTACCATAGGAACTTCTAGCAAAGTCGCCCCTATTTTTTTCATGTTGGTCAATACTCTTCTTACAAACTCAAAGTTTTCATGGCGCATATCATTCTTTCGATCCAATGGTTCTTTATAAAATGGGTGTCTCATAAAATAATCAAAGCAAACGGATCTTACTTTTATTCCCGTCTCCTTAATTAGGTCATTTATTCTCTCAACACCTTCTATTGTCCATAGCGGGTTCTCTTCATACCTGTCAAAATCGAAAATCCACTCTATTTCTTGGATTCCAATCTTCTTGCCCTCTCTGAATTCGTTCTCCCAATTATCAAACGGAAAGAACTGAATTCCGCGCCCCTTTGTTTCAGTCAACCGTCCTTGCATTATACCTAATGAAACCATTTTATACCTCTTTTTACCAACAAGTTCTTCCACCATCAATGATAACCGTTGAACCCGTCATATAGGCACTGGCATCTGATATCATATACAGGACAGTTCCTTGATATTCATCTTTCGCTGCCATTCTACCCATAGGGACTAAGTTGGTAAGTTTTTTTATAAATTCTTCTTCCTGCCCATTTTCTATTCCTGCAGGGCATATAGCATTACATCTTATTCCGCTGGATGCCCAATATGTGGCAATATATTTTGTCAATCCTATTAGGCCGTGCTTAACAACTGAATAGGTGACCGGTTTAACCGTCTGTTGTTCGTCGGGCAAACCTTCTTTTTGATATATTCGTTGATCTGGAGCTATAACCCCTAAGTCTGAAGAAATATTAAGTATGACTCCCTTGTGTTGTTTCTCCATGGCTGCACCAAAAACCTGTGAGCACAATAGTGCACCAGTAAGTCCCACTGATATGTCCTGATTCCATACTTCTACAGGAAAGTTATCAAATCTGATTGCTCCCATGTTTGATGAAAAGCTTTCCATCTTGGGATTGTTAGCTGCATTATTTATTAGGATGTCTATATGACCATACTTGTTCATTACATCATCACATATATTTTGAAGTGTAACTCTATTGGTAATATCAGCGATATAAGTTTCAATATTTCCGTCAGGGAACGCTTTAGTAAGACGTTCTTTTGCTTCAAACAGCTTGTTTTCATCAATATCTAAAAGGACAGGAATTCCCTTTCCAGAAAGAACCGCTCTGGCATGACTATCTGCCATCAGCCCAGCTCCTCCCGTAATTACGCAAGTCTGATTTTCAATCATAAATCTTTCAATTGCATTTTTCATAGCTTAATGTTCTCCAGCATTAACCAAATAGTTTTTCTTCTATGTATTCCGCAAGTATATGTCCAATGAAAATATGAGCTTCCTGAATTCGCGGCGTATCTTCCGAAGGAACCCTGATAACACATTCGTAAATAGAAGAGTCATATTTGTTATCCCTAGCCCCAGTTAACAGAATGGTGTGTATTCCTTCCTTGGCGGCATATTCCATAGCCTTTACTACGTTCCGAGACGTCCCACTCGTGCTTATTCCTATAAGAACATCTCCTTTTCGAGCCTTAGCTTCAAGTTGCCTTGAGAATACTCTGTCGAAATCATAATCATTACCAATTGCTGTAAGACTTGATGTATTTGTTGTTAACGCCTCAGCATTTATAGCCTTCCGCTCTTTGTAGAAACGGCTAACGAACTCTGTCGCTATGTGTTGTGAGTCGGCAGCGCTTCCTCCATTACCGCATAGGAATAAAGCTCCTCCAGTCTTAAACGAGTCTCTTATTATGTCCGCAGCTCTCGAAATATTAGAAATAATAGCATCATCACCAAGTATTATTTCAAATACCTTTTTATGGTCATCTATCTTTTTCTTAATCAAGTCAATCATTTTGGTCACCATTTATCTTTTTCAATAAATTTAAGAGTTCATAAATGCAACTGTCTCCACCAAAACCAGAAAGCACTACATCTGACACATTCTTAACATCGGGAATGGCATTTTGGGGGCAAACGCCCAAACCTGCATATGTTATACACTCTATATCATATTTTCCATCGCCAATGTAGCCAATATTCTGGCTTTCTAATCCGAGCTTTTTCTCAATTATCTTTAAGCTTTCCAGTTTATTCTTGCATCCACGGACGAAAAAGTCCCATCCAACTTTTTTTTCAAAAACATCAACTATAGGGGTATCCTCACCAGTTATCGCGCCTATACGTATCCCAATATTCTTTATGTCATTTAGAGAGTCTATCTCTGTTAATTTATACCGCTTATTCTCACGTCCCCTACTGTCAACATAAACAGAGCCATCTGTCAAAACTCCATCGACATCAAAAACCATGAGTTTAATAGCGCTTCCCTTTTTCACACTATTTCCTCCTTTGTTTCTGCTTCTAGCACATAATTCCAAAAATCATAACCGTCATTTTTTTCTCTATCAAGGAAATACTTGTCTTGAAAAGCAATTTCCTGGTCCGCCCACTCAAATAGCGAGTGAGGTGAAGTCAAAATAGCATCCATATATTCTCGCAATTCCTCCTCCGTAGCCGCAACGCAGGCCAATCTCCTCAAATCAACCACAAATTCCGGCGGAATGATAAATGATGATACATCCGCAATTACCGCTTTTCGCATGCTCACAGCTTGCATAATTAGTGTGGAAAGATCAGTGATAACTAAATCGCAGTTCTTGATATAATTATCTATGCTCTCGCCTTTTTCTATATATTGAACTTTTTCACCCAACAGATTAATATGTTGCCTTGTTTTTGTTATAGTCATTGCCCCTTCGTCTGGGTGAAGTTTAACATATAACTTTATATTCTTCGACGCTATAATGTCGATGGTTTTATTTATAAAATCATCATCTGTCCTATAGTAGTCAAATTTTGCGCCACTTGGAGCATACAAAACTTCGATTCTTTTCTTCGCTGAATAATAATCGGTTTTTCTTTGCTCGTAATGATCTTTCCATGTAGCATAATAGTTTTCGCTCTTGATAGAAATATATTTAACCGCTTTTTTTATGGCATCGTATCTACGCTTATAATCAGTTCCAATTTGAGGTATGAATATTTCATCATATATTTCAGGGAACGGATCAACCCATTTCATTCCTCCCACAACCATGTATGACACTTTGCCATATATTTTAGTGTTACTTCCCTTATATATGTATGCTCCCCATTCCTGCCTTGGCCAGGACCATCCATCAAACGTAAACTTTTTAAAATGATTAAATAAATAATAACTTTCAAAAATAGCATCATATAGGTAGTTTTCATATGCGTGATAATAAAAATGCTCTAGAAGCATGAAACGAAAAGCAAGCATATAATACTTTTCTATATTCATGTGCCCATTGAATATCTTTAAAGCTCTTTTTAGATAATTCTTGTATTCGTTAACTTTTTTATATAGAACCGACCTATCAAGCCAATCCTCCATGTTATCTGCGCTAACTCCCTTTTGATTCAGTTTCCTACAGTTGTCGGGAGCAAATAAACAAATAATCTTATATCCTTTAGCCCTGTCAATAAAATGCTCCGCATCCTTCATTGTCATTTGGAAATGCGTCACCCGATCCGTGTCAAGTAAATACCCTATTTCATATTCCCCTGTATTGTATTCTCTTCCATTTTTGTCTGCATTCCGAGCCACAATCAGCATCTTATTAAGCAGTTTGTATCGTCTAAACATCCAGACAATTCTAGCTAGCAAAACAAAATGATTTCTAACAAGACAAGCTATTCTCTTTTGGAATGAATTAGCTCTTCTAGTCACCTTGATTCCATATGTTTTCCCCCAAAAAAAAGCGGCATCGGACAAATATTTATTATCAGCAGACTCCTTTATGTAAATAGTATCTATTTGTCCTCTTTTTAATATTTCTCGAAAAAGCAGGTTAACAAAAACAACAGTCCTCACATTCCTAGTATCGTGACTTTGAAATATATGCCAATACATATACTTCGCGTTCTCAAATATACAGCATTCATCTATACCACGATTAATTGCATCTATCGCAATTTGAGTTTCCTTTTCTGAGTATAACTTCGAATCATACAAATATATAGCTTCCGTGTCACTACGTAAATATTTGTCCCTAATTGTCTTTTGAGTTGAAATTACAAAAAAATCTTTTCCGACAAAATGATTCTCATACGTATCTGTAATTACCACTCTTCTATTCATTTAAATTCCCCTCAAGAATTCTTGTCGCAAAATCCAGTAAAGAAGCTGCAACATGTTCATTTTTTGTCTCATTATTAATTCCATTATCTATCAATACTGTTAAACAGCCTGCCGCTTTTCCTGCAAGAACATCGTTCTCAGAGTCCCCAACCATATAAGATTGATTTAAATCGATATTAAATTTTACAGCGGCTTGTATAAGCATCCCTGGCTTAGGTTTTCTGCATTCACATTCTACCTTTAGTTCTTTTACTTCCCCCTCATATCCTGAATCAGGATGGTGCGGGCAATAATAAATTGCGTCAACATATGCCCCTTGTTCCCCAAGCAATGTCTCCATTTTATTATGTATCTCTTCTAAACCCTTCTCACTTAATTCTCCCCTTGCTATTACCGGCTGATTTGTAACAACAATAACAAGGTATCCCAGCTCGTTCATTATCTTTATTGCTTTTGGAACATATTCGATTAATTCAAAATCATTTATATCAGTTAAAAAGCCTACGTATTTATTTATTGTCCCATCTCGATCAAGAAAGACCGCTTTTTGTTTCTTTGTCAAATTTCGCCCTTTAACAAGACCATTTTCATAATCCCTTTTAACAAGTGAAAATCTTTCTATTGTACCCATATCCTTTACATATTCTGGGCTATCGTAAGAATATACTTTACCCATCTTTAGCAAAGGCTTTAAAATATCTCTATCCAAATCGATTTTAACCTGATTGACTGTTTGAATTAACTTATTGTTTTTTTGGATTAGTGAAAAAATGTCTGTAGACAAGACATGAATACCTGCATTAACTCTGTTTTTATACCACTCGGGTCTTTCATCCTCCTTTGAAAGCCAATTTGTAACCCTTCCAGATTTATCTGATATTATTAATCCACTATCATATGGATGGTTATTGGGATGTGTAAAAAGCGTAGCCACTCCCCCAAAGGAAGTGTGCGCGTTGATAAACTTTGCGAAATCGATATCAAAAACCAAATCCGCATTGAGTAGTAAAAATGGATTACTCAACTTGTCCTTAATGCAAAACAATGCTCCCGCATTTCCGAGGGGAAAATCTTCAATATAATACTCAATATGCACTCCAAAAGGTTCCTTGGTCGCTGGAGATATTCCGCTTCCGTCCCCAAAGTAATTGACAATAACCTCGGATAAATAACTGACAGAGATAATGATGTCCGTAATGCCCTGCCTCCGCAAGCACTCAATCTCATACTCCAAAATTGGTTTTCCAAGCATCCGCACCATTGGTTTCGGACAGTCATCCGTCATATTGGCCATTCTTGACCCACGTCCGCCAGCCATAATTACCGCTTTTATAGACATTCTGCATTCCTCATCTTTCTCGATTGGCAAGTCTATTCTTCAGTTTCTGAACCACTTGCATCGTCCAATCGTCCATTTCCTCCCTTTTTTCAATTGGTATTTCAACTTCTGCTTCTCTGATTGTATTATCTTTTTCTACGACAATAATTCTATCCTCAAAAGACGTAAGATTGTCTGGGTTCGTTGAAACAATCAAATCTACATTCTCATATATTTTATTGTTATTATCATTGCAAATCTGTTGTAGGCCATCGTACCATTTACAATTACAAAATAACACTTTAATACCTTCATGATTGCTTATCATGCTTGCTTCCGTATCTTTATACATTAATATTTTATATAAACCATCGTTCCTAAGTTTGATATAATTGTCATAAAATATGTATTTACACTTTTTATACGTGTTCAAGGCATTTAAGTAATCTTCAGTAATTCTTAATTGATAGTAGTTTGCGTATTTGCTTATTGAGTTACAAACGACAAATGAAACATTGTATCCCATGTAAGCCAAAGTAATTCCTATGTTTTCCAAATAATCTGTCACACATGTGAATAACTCCGCATCCAATTTTATAAAAATATAAAAATGTGCTTTACTTAATTTCTGCTCATTATAACAGTCTATAGGAAGACTATCCGACGTAATATGGCCAAACCGGTTATATATATAACACTTCTCAATCAATACATTATGATTACTATTATTGTTGTAAAGATCATCATAATACTCGAGATGGCTTTCCAAATCATCATTCAAAAAAGCCTTACGTCTATGGTAGGACTCTCTTTCATACACATTAAAGTGATTTAAAAGGACTTCTTCGAGTTCTGCACTGATAAGTTCCATTCCACTCAAAAATGCTTTTGCATTACAATCGTCTGTGTTTTCGTTAATTTCCAGCCTTTTTGCCCATTTTTTTGTGCATCTCACATATTTTGCCAACACATGTTTTAAATAACAATTGTAAATGAAAGAGTCTTGATTGAGTCTCAAAATCCTTTTTGTGAAAAATCGTTCGACACAATTCTTGCCCATAACTGAAAAGATCAGATCGTTCTCTATATCTGATTCAGCAAGCATTCTTCCCCAAAAGGAAAAAGATGTAGTATCAAAGGCTATTCTATATTTACATTCAGAGAACAAAAATAGTTCATAAAAATCTCTTCTAACTCCGTCTAAGGGAACATCGATAACTTGTACCTTATCGATTTCTCCAAGCAACGATTTCATGTTGTGCACAGCATCTGTAAATATCCAAATACAGCACCTGCCAAATCTCTCCTGAGTAATGCCAATAATACTAGTTAACAATTTTTTCAGTAAAGGCGGAGAGATTGCTCTAATTATTTTAAAATATCTAATATGAATCCCAACTGAGTTTTTCGCCATTTCTGCCATTTGGTCACGGAAGCGGCTTTCCCCCACCTTGCATAAATCACTAAACTGCTCACGGTTGACTAATAACCATTCATTAATCTGCTTATCATAAAACTTATCAAAGCGGCAAAAAACAATATCGTGCGAGTTTAGAATCTCTTCCTGTCTAAATCTAAGCTCTCCATTTTTTCCCCAAGTAATACTCCCAGAATCAAGAAAAATAACGCTTTGAGGTTTATAATGGTCAATAATAGTATTCTCAAACACTTCTCTCGATAAGCTTCCATCACTGCTATATTCAAATAAGGACTTTCTAAGAGTCGGATGATAAAATTCATCAATAACTATTGTATATCGCCCTTTATTACATGAATACTCTTCTAGTATTTCTACATCCTGATTGTACTGTTTCGCCAATTTACAGAAAACAAAGTATGGGTAAAAATAATTGCCCATGCCTGCCTCCAAAAAGATAACTATCATTTTAATATTCCCATATCATAAACATAGAATTATAGTTGCCAGTGCTATAATTATTCTTCCTGTAATCAAGGCCACCTATATCGAGTTAAGCAATCGACACAATTCGCTTATTTTTTCTTTTGGTAGACTGGGGTAATTTCCAATATATACCCCGTTTTCATGAATGTGCTCAGCGTTCGGATAATCCTTCGGATTTACACTTGGAAAACGTTTTCTGATATATGGTTGCCTTGCCATGTTTCCGCCCCCTGCAGTGCCCCTTCTAAATTCAACGCCTTCTTTTCTAAAAGCCTCAATCATGCGACCATACAGCCCTACTACGTCTTTTCTAGGCAAAACTACAAAAGCATAATTACTATTCCCCTCATGGTCGAATTCAGTAAAATATTTGCTCTCATCTAGATTATTGATGAACAGCTCATAATTCGCTCTTCTCTTTTCCACATTCGAATCAAGCCGTTTCAGCTGATTCAATCCAATAACAGCGTTTAATTCAGTGCTTCTCATATTATAACCAGGCACATTAAAGATAAATTCCGGATGAAGCTCCGGATGTTTATGTGCAATTTCGTCAGCATATGCTGAATCGCCAGATTCACGAAGCATTCCATGAGACCTAATCATTCTCATAAGCCGATACAATTCTTCGTCTTTAGTACAAATCATACCTCCCTCAATTGTGCTCATATGATGTGCATAGTAGAAAGAAAAGTTGGAAATATCGCCAAAAGATCCACATTTTTGCCCTCTATAAGTTGCGCCATGTGATTCACACGTATCTTCAATCAGGAGTATATTTCTCTCTTTGCAAGTTTTCAATATCTTATCTGTAAGGCCATTGTATCCCAATACATGAACGAGAAGTACAGCGCGCGTTTCATCTGATATTTTAGATATTATTTCATCCTCGTTCATCGCAAGATTGGATAAATTCACGTCAGCAAATACCGGTTTGAATCCCGCCATGACAACTGATGCAATATCACTTGTCCAGCCAATAGGAGGTACAATTATCTCTCCTCCCCCGTATTTCTCATAAAGAGCTAGCATTGTTATATAATTAGCAGATGAGCCCGAGTTCACAAACAAACACTTGTATTCATTGCCAAGCCAGTTGCTCCAAGCCTCTTCAAACTCGCAAACCTTAGGACCGTTTGTGAATCTGTCAGAAGACTTCAGGAACTCAATAAGCGCTTCAGTATCATCTCTATTTATATTGTTTTCCATCAATGGTATATTAAGCATATTTCCTCCTAAACCTGTACATTAATCTCTTACACCAATCCAAATGCGGAAAGAAAGTAGACACCAATTCCAATAGAAAATAAAGATATTATGGTTGTTACCATTACTATCTCTCCCGCCAAATCTTCATCACCACCCATGGCCGAAGCCATCGCATAGGACGCCACAGCCGTAGGTGTTGAATACATTAAGAATAATGCGTAGAGCGACTTGTCCCTATACCCAAACAGTATTGCCAAACCAGTAAAAACAATTGGTATAGCTAACAATCTCGCACCTGAAACAACAATGAGTTCTCTCTTATTCTTTATTGCAGTTTTTATCTCAAAACTTCCCCCCATTGCAACAAGCGCTAATGGGGTGGCAATTTGCGAAAGAGTTTTTATTGTTCCGTTTATCACCTCAGGGATGTCAATCCTTGCTATATTTAATAACAAGCCCAAACATGTTCCTATTATAAGTGGGTTCTTTACAATGCCTATCAAAATCTTGACTATGCTCGTTTTCCTATTATTGCAAGAAACTTCAAACAAAATAACAGATAACACATTATAAATTGGAATAACTATGGCTACGAGCATTCCCGTTATTTCTGTTCCGTTAATTCCATACATCGTCTGAGTTAATGCAATTCCAAGAAGAGCAAAATTGCTCCTGTAGATACCCTGAGTTATAGTAGCTGCTCTGTTTTTCTCTTTTACGGTACAAAAAATGCAAAAGCAGCTCAAACCAAAAATTACAAATGCACTGCATATCGCATAAGCCACCACGCTAATATCTTTAATGTCTATTTGAGAACTATACATATTTTCAAATAATAGCAATGGTAAGAAAATGCGAAATACGCTGGTGTTCAGTTCTTTCAGGGTGTTCTTACTAAAAATATGAAATTTTCTAGCACAAACCCCCGTTGCAATCATTATATATATGGGAACAACAACGTAAAGTGCCGAAGTGACTGCTTCCATACTGGTCTCCCAACTATATATTCGAATACTGATTTTTCTTTATTATGGTGTATACCTTTATCAATTCCTCTATGCCATCATCTAAAGTGTACTTAGGTTTCCATCCTGCCTTTTCCAACCGCTCATTGGAAACGATATAATCTCTCTTATCCGGATCTTCTCCAACGGGTGCCTCCAAGAAGACAAAGTCAGGTATATGTTTTTTGATTTTTTCACACAACTCAATTTTAGAGAGATTTGCAGAGGAAAGGCCGCAGTTATATGGTTTTCCCCTCATTTCATCGAAATGCTCAATTGCAAAAATAATTGCACCTGCGGCATCTCTGATATGAATGTAATTTCTCTTAAACTCTCCTTGGAAAATTACTGCTGTCTTATCAAACACAGCTCGATAGACAAAATCATTAACCAATAAATCTATTCGCATACGTGGCGAGGCTCCAAAGACAGTAGCAAAACGAAACGTTAGGGAATTTCCGGAGCCAAGCACCGTTTTCTCAGCTTCAGCCTTTGTGACTCCATACAACGAAATCGGATTCATTGGAGTGTCTTCCGTGCAGTACTTATCTCCTTGTCCAACACCATATCCACTATTCGTACAGGGATAAATGATCTTCTGCTCAGGCTTTCTCAACTCTGTAACCATCTTGATAGCATCAAAGTTAATTGTTCTGGCTGCAGTTTCATCTTTTTTACACAAAGGAAAGCCGACCATTGCGGCGAGGGGGATTATAAAATCTTTGTCTTCAATTACTTTCTTCATCAAATCTCTGTCTCTTACATCGCCTCTTACAATATGAAAATTAGGTCTAAGGCACTGATCCAAAAGAGACTGCTGGTTATAATAAAAGTTATCTACTACCGTCACATCATAGTCTCTGTCCAAAAGCATCGGTGTAAGAACAGAACCTATATATCCAGCACCACCTGTAATTAATATTTTTTCCTTCATTTTGGCCTCCTGTTAGTTACTATATTTACTCAAATTTTGTTTGTAATCTTCATATGTGATACGTATACCATTTTCAAAATCTGTCTCCGGTCTCCATCCCATATTAAATAGTTTCGTAGAATCCAGTAGTTTCTTGGGTATTCCATCTGGTTTAGATACATCATTAATTATATTCCCTTTATACCCAACAACATTTCTTATTATCTCTGCAAGTTCTCCTATTGTATATTCTGTCCCAGTTCCAATATTAACCGTTTCATTGCCAGAATAATTGTTCATCAAAAAGACCGCTGCTTTTGCTATATCATCTATATAAATAAACTCGCGATATGGTTTCCCGGTCCCCCACATTACTACTTCCGGAGAGTTTTGGATTTTTGCTTCATGAAATTTTCTAATAAGCGCAGGAACAACATGTGAACCCTCTGGTTCAAAGTTATCCCCCGGACCATATGCACTGCATGGCATGCATGTAATAAAATCTGTCCCAAATTCGCGATTATAAAACTCACACATTTTCATACAAGCCGCCTTTGCTGTCGCATAAGCTTCATTTGTCTTCTCAAATTGGCCCGTCATAAGCGCATTTTCCCTATATGGTTGCTCTGCATCTCTCGGATAAACACAATTACTGCTAAAATAAAGAAGTTTCTTTACGCCAACCTTATATGCAGCATCAATAACATTCAAGCCTATGGCCATGTTATCATAAAAAAATGAACCTGGAAGCGTGTTATTTACAACCACACCGCCAACTCGAGCAGCTGCCATAAATACATACTCTGGCTTCTCTTTGTTGAGAAAGCTGTATGTTGCCTCTTGATTTCTTAAATCAAGTTCAGAATGCTTAATATAAATCAAATTTGAGAAGCCTTGTCTCTTTAATTCTCTGACAATTGCTGATCCAACCAAGCCCGTATGGCCTGCAATATATATTTTGCTATCTCTTTTCACCTTTTTCCCTTTCTCTTATATAATTCCCACATAGCTATTCCAATAAGAAATCCAAATTCACCTTCTCCAATCATTCTGTCAAATTCGCTCTGATCAACTTTTGTTACTGCAATATCTTCCGTCTTGTCAAGCATTTGACCTATACTTTTCTTGCAGTCAGCTGCAAACAAATGTACCATCATCGATGATGTTCCCGGAGAAACTGGATAGCATCCTAGTTCCAGCATCTCCACAGCCTCATATCCGGTCTCTTCAACCAACTCTCTGACGGCCGCATCAAGTGGACGCTCGCCCTCTTCAACCGCCCCCGCTGGGAACTCAACAAGCCTTCTCCCTAGGCTTTGTCTATATTCGCTAATTAGTACGATTTTATCTTCGCAGATTGGAAGTATGCATACAGAATCTTTCACCTCAGAAAAAGAGTATGGGTATGTATGCCCATCAATCAGCAACTCTTCTTGAATTATTTTAAATCTTCCAATTTCAGTTTCTTTGCGAGATACAATCCTAAAGGGCGTTTTCTCTTCATCCATCCTTTAATTCCTTCGTTTAAATACTGACTAGTCTCCTAAAAGTTTCCTACGTAACTTTTTTTTAGTCATATCCTTTATCTGCTTAACATATTGTTCACCAAACTTATTATGGATTAATTCAAAATACTGATTATTGTTCTCAAAAAATGCGTTGAATGCGTAGTCTCTATATTGAAGGACCTCCTTGGGAGTAAGGTGTTTGCTGCCGGAAGGCTTGCATTCATAACTGTATTGTGCATATTCTATCCATTTATCATCCTTTATTTTACCTGCTTCTATTGCATCAAAATAATCCCTAGATCCAGGATATGGCATCGTTACATAAAAGTTAATCCATTCAGGGTTAATTTCACGACATAAATTCAGGCTTTTTTCCATTGATTCAATTGTATCGTCAGGTAATCCGAACATGAAATTAGCCAAAATGTTAATTCCCGCTTGTCGGGTCCATCTCATTACTGTTCTTGTCAATTCAGCATTATATTGTGATTTTGACACTTCAGATAACACATCGTCGTCAGCACTCTCTATTCCATAAGCCAACCACTTAATTCCAGCTTTATAAAGCTTATTAAGTATCTCTTGATTTACTGTATCCACGCGTGCGTAAGCCCATATGTTTAAGTCATATCCTCTTTCTATCAATTTATCACAGAACTCGTTAACATAGTCCTTTTTTAGCACAAAACACTCATCCAAGATTTTAATATATTTAATGTTATACTGATTGACCAAACGGTCTATCTCCATCATCACTCTATCAATGTCCCAAAATCTGAGCTTTTTCGTGCCAAACAAAGCAGATATGGCGCAATATGAGCAGTTGTACGGGCAGCCTATAGACGCGGAAATAACAGCATATCTTCCCTTCGCATCTTCCGGATTAGCTTCACCCATTATGTGCCAATTGTGAGGCATATACTTTTCCATTGGAAGCAAATCCCATGCTGGCATGGGTATGTCTAAAGTATTTAGCAATTTCGATGTCCCAAGTCGGATTACTTTGTCACCCTCTCTGTAGCACAAACCCGCCAACTTTTCTTGAGAAAAAGAGCCTCTACTCTCGTTTAATTGTTGCATGCGGCAAAGGTTTACGATTGTATCAAACCCTTCGCCGGTGACGACATAATCTGCTTGGCTCTCTTTCAAAGTCCTTTCAGGCAATGCAGACGGATGAAGCCCCCATAAAAAAACAGGGAAATCCCCACCTTCCTTTATTGCGCTACATGTAGCATCTGCCCCGCGCATTTTTTGTGTTGAGGCTGATAAATTTGTCCCGGTAACAAAAATACCTATCAACGATGGATTACATTTTTGGACTCTCTCAGCAGCCTGCTCAAAAGAAAGATTCTCTGCCTCCGCGTCCAAAATCTCTACTTTTAATCCTCTGTCAATACAATACTGCGCAGCCACCGCACACCAAAAAGGCGGCTCACACGCGGCATATTGCACTGTATCTCCATATACTGCTTTTTGGTCATTTGGGTGAATCAATAATAAATCAATCACATTTTTCATAGTGCAAAAAATATCTATCAAAACCCTTTCTATATACCTTACTTATCTGAAACTCTCTAGTTGTTCGAACGATTTTTTTATACTATCCTCATCCTTAGGCATGTATCCGTGCATAAGAGGTATGTTTGACAAGTAATCAAGTCCTTTTCCCTTTACAGTATCTGCAATTATGCATGTTGGTCGGTCAGTCTTCCTTATCCTTAAATCATCCAAAGCTGGAATTAGTTCTTCATATGAATGGCCATCTACTTCTTTAACCATCCAGTTGCACGACTCCCACTTTTCTTTGAACGGTTCCAACCCGCACATATTTTCAGTAAAATCCGAGCACCCAAGGTAATTACGATCAACTATTACAACTAGATTATTAAGTCTGTTATGTGCTGCATAAAGAATAGCCTCCCATACAGCTCCCTCATAGCATTCTGCGTCACCCATAAGGCAATAAACCATACTATCGCTACGGTTTTGCTTAATCCCATAAGCCAATCCTGCAGCCATTCCAATCCCGATTCCTAACGATCCTCCATAATACTCGAAACCAGGAATAACATATTTTTTTATAGTATTAATATCGCCGCCTTTTTTAATGATATTCTCCGTATCGTCTTTAGAAATAAAGCCCATATCTTCTAAGATAGGGAACATCATTCCCGCACCATGTCCCTTGCTTAAAACAAATTTATCAATCGGAGTTTTATCATCATCAAAACGAATTATTCTTTCCCATAAACTTAGCATTATTTCAACTTCGGAAAAGGCTGTTGTAAGATGACCGTATCCAAGTTTGGTAAACAATTCCAGAAACCTTTTTCTCATATCATAGGATTTCTTATAGAAACATGAGTAGTTACCTATATTTGTCTCGTTCAATTTGTGATCTCCTTCTTTAAGTTATCCATAGTTAACCCTTCTTTTTCAAAAATATCCTCTCTGTCAGTAAACCTTGTAGGATAACCTCCATCAAATCGAAGTGCTAACCTTTTTACCGGAATACTAAGTTTTGCATCATTAATTATTTCCAGTACCAGCGAGCCTAAACCTCCCGCATCAATACCATCTTCTACCGTGATAATTTTCTTTGCATCCTTTATTTCATCTATCAATAGTGAAGCGTCGATTGGAAGCGAAAAGCAGTCAATTAGTTTGTTGGAAATATTTTCTTTTTTTATTTTATATGCCCATATTCCATATGAAATAATAACCACTTCTGCATCACCGTCGGAAACAACGAACCCTTTCCCAAAATCTATATCTCCTGGATTGTATAGCCTACCCGAAATAAAGGGGTCAAACTGTATAAATCTTGGTTTGGGATTTAAAAGAATATCGTCCACAATCTTCTCGGAAATGCTTTCATCTGATGGATTGATTATTTCTATGTTTTTTAATGTACGTAGAATTGATATATTCTCCAAAACCATATGGGAAAACCCCGCTTCGGCAGTGGCTGTTCCTGCTTTTAATCCACATACCGTTACGGGGATTTTCAAAGATGACATTATATTTCTTATATGATCCAAGCCTCTCGTTACCGGAAATGGATTTAACCCATATGTGATTGCAGTTTTGCCGGCAATTGATAGCCCAGCAGCAACAGATATGGAATTTTGTTCTGCAATTCCAACGTTTGTAAATCGCTGTGGATAATCACGACGGAAATCATCCAGACTAGGTGCCCCCAAATCTGAACTTACTATGATAATGTCATTTCCCTCATTAACTTTTTTGTATATTGCATTAAAAAACGTATCTCTCACATTCATTGAATCGATCTCCCATTTGGTATAATATACGGTTCTCTGATAATTTCATCTTCCGGTCTATAATATATTACTTGGCTACCTGAATTATCAAAGTTAAACGGAACTGTAAGATAATCAGATATGGCGTTCTTAAGCTTTTTCCTTTCATCAGGAGGCACAAAAAATAACATAAATCCTCCTCCTCCTGCCCCGAGTAACTTGCCACCAATGGCTCCATTTGCCATTCCTAGCTCATATAAACTGTCTATTCGACTATCAGATACATTCTCTGACAAATTTCTCTTCTTCATCCATGTTTCATTTAAGAGAGCGCCAAAATCCCTTATATCAGCTCCTGTGTTAAGAATGTCAATGGACTGTTCAACATATTTTTTCATTTCAATTAAATCCGCTACCTTATTACCTATGTTATCAATCTTTTTCTTTTCAATATCCTTAGAAAACCTTTGAAACCCTGTAAAAACAAGCAGCAAGTGCTTGTTTAGCTCATTAATTCTACTTTCTGAAACAGTAATTGGGTGAACTTCTATCTCCCCATCCTGTCTAAATAAGATGTGATTAAATCCTCCATATGCCGCTGCAGTTTGATCTTGCGAACCAACCGGTTCTTTAATCATATTTTGTTCTATATAGATACTTTCAGTCATCAATTCATGCTTTGATTTGATTTTCCCGTTTAATCCGCTTAGAGCATTTACCAGTCCCACTGTAAAAGATGAACTAGAACCGATTCCGGATCTTGCAGGAATGTCTGTGTTATAGTGTAAGTCTACGCCATAATCTATTCCTAAGAACCGAAAGGTTTCTCTAATTGAGGGGTGATCAATCTCATCTATAGAAGATACAGTTTCTGTATTAGAACCATAGACCAATCTATGCTTATATGTCCAAAATGGCGGCATATGTCGACATGTGATGTACAAATACTTGTCTATCGTTGTTGAAAGAACCTCTCCACCATATTCTCTATAAAACCCAGGCAAGTCTGTTCCGCCTCCAAAAAACGATATTCTTAACGGCGTTCTTGTTATAATCACAATGACTGTTCTCCTTTATTTCCGATTTGTTCTCACAATACAATTCTTACATTTGACTAATATTTGTTTTGCTTGATTCTCGTTTCGATAATCACTAAGGCTTTTTGCAGGTGTGCTCATTATTTTATTCCATTCCTCTTGAGATATATCCAGCTTCTTTATTATATATTCGATTTCTTCTTGCTTTTGCATGTCTGTACAAGTCGGTGTCCCAATCTCAGCCAGTCCTTCATCCCTTGTCATTTCCCCGCCAACAATCAAGCTGGAAATGTGGTCTCTTCTTTTCTCCCAACCATATTTTGCCGGCAGGTAAACCTCTTGAAAAAATCTGGTAAACCTTGATTCAAAATGTTTACCTCCATAATATTTCCATCCATACTCCTTCTCCAAAATCTCTATTGCGCCTTTTTTTGAATAGTCAAGATAGTTTAATGGACGGATTTCTTGTACTGGGTAAAAATACTTATATCCAATATATTTATTAAAGAAACCAATATGAGGGTATTTTCGAAGCGAAACTAACCCTCTCCCACACTTTCTATATACGTCTTTAATATTTATCCAATCCCATGGTGACTGTTGATAAGCATGTGATAGAATCCCTTCTGTAGCAATATTCCAACCGTTCATAAGATATTTGATTCTATATTTCTTGCAGTATTGTCTAACAGCAGCGACAAAGCAATGATCCTGAGGAACGTCCTGATTTGCTAACCCCGAAAAAAGATATGCACGTTGAAGTTCCTTAATTGTTTCCCAATCAATAACAACTGTATGCAAATCATAGCCCAGCTTTGTGCACATCTTTTCAATATTTTGAACAGCAATCTCGGAATTCCAACCCGCATCAACATGAATCGCCAACACTCTCAGGCCATACTGATGACATAGATGTAAAAGGTATGAACTATCCACCCCCCCCGAAATGCCAAGGGCACAATCATATTCCCGATTTTTACATTCTTTCTTTATTTTCTCCATCAAGGCATCGAGTTTTTGCTTCCCGTTTTCTCGATATATACTATATTTCTTATACTGCTCATCAAACTCATGACAGTAATTGCAAACGCCCTCTTCATCAAGAGATAAGTTCGGATCACTAGTTGTATCCATTATGCAGCGTGAACATATTTTGTAAGGTTCTCTAATCTTGGTATATTCCATGACTCCAAAATTCCTTTTCTTCCGGGTAGTTAATTAATACTGCTTGTTTTTTTCCGTAAAAGACGAACATACTACCTGCGGCTGCGGCATCCGCTCCCGAGGCTAGTGCCATTTTGATATCGGATATTTTTTTTGCCCCGCCACAAGCAATTACGGGAATGGTAACTGATTTAGTGACTTTTTCTATCGTTCTAAGGTCGTATCCTTCTCCCATTCCATCATTGTTTATAGAATACAAAAGCACTTCCCCGGCGCCCTCTTTTTCTGCTTTCAAAGCACGTTCTAGAGGAGTTATCTTCACTTTTGTGTTACCATCATTTATATAACAAAAACTACCAAAAACACCATTTTTGTAATCTATAGCACACACTATGCTCTGACTTCCAAAATACTCGGATGCTTGCCGTATTAAGCCATCCTGTTTTAATGAAGCTGTATTTATAATAATCTTTTCAAATCCAATTCTAAATATTTGCTTCATCTGATCTATGGTGTTGATCCCTCCACCATAGCTTAGCGGCATAAAGGCCTCTGAGGCCATTTTCCCTAAGAGTTCGTAGTCAGGTTCTCTTCCAGCTTTTGAGGCTGTGATATCTAGAACGCACAATTCATCGACAAACTTCTCGTTGAAAATCCTTATGGCATTGATTGGATCGCCCAAATATCTTGGCTCAGAAAACTTCTTTGTTTTTACCAGATTGCCGTTATTTATTAATAAAGTCGGAATAATCCGAGGTCTAACCATTTTTTATACCTTCGTAAAGTTTTCTAATAAGCGCATACCATATCTATGGCTTTTTTCAGGATGAAACTGAAATCCACAGATATTATCTCTTGAAACAGCAGCGACAAATTCATAACCATAATTACATGTCATGAGAACATCTTCATTGTTCTGGCAAACTGCATGATAGCTATGCACAAAATAATAACGCTGGCTACTTTCATACAGCCCTTCCGTGATTTTTTCACCCTTCTTTTTTATTACTACTTCATCCCACCCCATATGTGGAACCTTATACTCCTTGTCTAAATCAAATCTAACTGTGTCAAAAGGAATAAGATTAAGTCCTTGCAATGTCCCTTCTTCACTTTGTGCCCCCAAAAGTTGCATGCCAAGACATATTCCCATTAATGGTTTACCTTGCTCCCCAACAGAATATTTAATGGCAGAGTCTAAATCATATTCCCTAAGATTCCTAACCCCTTGATCAAAAGAACCAACTCCTGGGAGAATAAGCTTGTCGGCATTTTCAACATCTTTATAATCACTCGAAATGACCACATCATTATAGCCTATCCTGTGCAGCATATTTTTAATTGAGGCTAAATTACCCATTTTATAGTCAATAATTACAATCATTTTATCCTTATTATGCCTCTTTTATGCGGTCGTCCTGAAGTTGATATCTTTTATGACATCCCATACACTCAAGTTCACCATTCAATTTGCACCCACACATACATACATATCCTGCTTCTCTTCCGGGATTCCCCATAACAAGCACATGTGGTCCAACGCTTTTTGTAACAACAGCTCCCGCGGCGACAAATGCATACTCACCTATTTCTGTCCCACATACTATTGTAGCATTAGCTCCTATTGTAGCTCCCTTATTAACTATCGTTGTTCTGAATTCGTGTTTTCGGTTAATGAAACTCCTCGGATTTATAACATTCGTAAACACACAATTGGGACCAAGAAAAACATCATCCTTAATAATTGCTCCATCATATAGGGCAACATTATTTTTTATCTTTACGCCATTACCAATAGATACATTCTTTTCTATGTATACATTCGCGCCAATATTACAATTATCACCAACTACCGCGCCACTTTGAATAATGCAGTTTTGCCAAATTGAAGTTCCTTCTCCAATTCTAGCCCCATCATCAACGAATGCTGATTCATGTATTTTCATATCAGTTCTGTCCTATTTCCATTAATGTCTTAATTACATTTTCCTGCTCGTCATGGGTAATATATGGTGAAAAAGGAATACCCAGATGATTCTCGCTATATTCAATAGTGTTAGCAAAAGTTTCAGAATAACTGTTAATCGAAGCAAATACCGGTAACAGATGCAAAGGAACTGGGTAATATAGTATACTTGGTATACCCTTTGTTTTTAATGCTTCCATACATCCTTCTCTTGTTATTCCTATTTTTTTAAGTTTTTCACTGGGTTTTATTGAAAACTGTGCGTAAGCTGATATTGAGCCCTCTGAAACAAATGGTATTTCATAGATATCAGACAGCCCTTCCCAATACTTTCTGGCGATATCCTGCCTTATACCTATCTCCTCTTCTAAATGTTTCAGCTTAACCCTTAGAATACCTGCCTGTATTGTATCCAGTCTGGAATTGATTCCTATTTGGATATTGTGATATTTATCAATTCCTTTTCCATGCACCCTCAAGGATTTCAGTTTTTCTGCAATTTCGTCATCATTGGTAAAAACAGCCCCTCCGTCACCATAACAGCCTAATGGCTTTGACGGAAAGAATGATGTCGCGGCAATATCACCAAGTGAGCCACACTTTTTCCCTTTATAAGATGCCCCAATACCCTGTGCAGCATCTTCTATCAATAAAAGGTCATACTTGTTAGTAATTTTTCTTAACTCGTCAAATTCCGCGGGATTCCCAAGAAAATCGACTGCAACAACAGCCCTAGGGATTAGTTTCCCCTCTTCTTTAACAGCCAAAATCTGTCTTTCAAGACTTTCCGGGGATATATTATAAGTTTTCGGGTTAATATCGCAAAAAACCGGGGTGACACCCAACAGGCACGCCGGCTCTATTGATGCAATGAATGTCATATCAGGGCAAAACACCACATCATCTTTTCCAAAATTATAGGCCATAAAGATTAGCTGAAGAGCAGCAGTTCCATCGGAACAACTAATTACGTGCTTAACCCCGATATACTCTGCCAACTCCTCCTCAAAAGCCTTTACATATTCCCCTTGTATAAAATCTCCACCTTCTAAAACCTTTGAAATGCTTTCATCTATCTCATTTTTTAATGCTCTATACTGAGCTTTCAAAGCTATAAATTCCATTACTGAAACCTTCCTACAAAATCCATAGTCGAACACTCTTCGATAGGTAGCTTAACTGAGCACCCCTCACTTGCTGATTTATATATAGCCAAGACAAGTTCCACCGCCCTTTTCCCAGCTTTCGCATCGACTAGAGGCTGACGGTTCTCGTTAATCGCCGCAACCATATCTGCATAAAGCTTACTATGTCCATAACCATATATATTAGGCGGCACTTCACTAAATTGCTCAATCACATCCTTGGAAACGTCCAGATAATCTGAGAAATGCCACTCTTCAATAAGGTTTACAGCTTCCCCTCCTGCCTTGACAGTCCCTTTTTCTCCGAAAATGTATAAGGTCTCCTCAAGATTCTTAGGGAATACATCAGTTGTTCCCTCAATTATTCCATAGCTTCCATTTTTAAACTTTACCAACGCAAGCCCTAAATCTTCTGCTTCAATATAAGGATGTTTTAACCGATCGGTATATCCAACCACTTCTTCAATATCATCCCCCATCAGCCACCTAAGCAAGTCAATGTCATGAATACACTGATTCATCAACGCTCCGCCGTCCTGCTCCCAGGTTCCCCTCCAGCTTGCTCGGTCATAGTACTCATGATCTCTCGCCCACCTTATATGCGCTGTACCATATAGGAGTCGCCCAAACCTGTTCATCTCAACGGCTTCATGAATCTTCTGAACAGCCTTATTAAATCGATTCTGATGACATGCGCAAACCTTAACGCCTTTCCTTTCGGCAGCTTCCACTATAGCGTCTGCATCTTTAATCGACAACGCGATAGGCTTCTCAATTATTACATTGCAACCCATCTCGATACAGTTAATCGCAATTTCGGCATGTTTACCAGATTCCGTAGCAATTGCAACCAAATCAGGATTCTGTGTTCTTATCATCTCTTTGTAATCACCGTATTGTGCCACCTCTGCCAAGTATGGGAACTTTTTAACCTTATCCTCCATACATGTCTCATTGATGTCGCAAATACCAACAATATCAAGATTGTTATTATGCGCAGCAACTATATGGTTGGCAGAAATTCTTCCACAACCGATTAAAGCATATTTCATCTTTTTCTCCTCACTTCAATAGCTTTTAATCTAATAAATACTTGATTACAGGCAGCATGGTCACATTAATATCTACCTTTTGTTTAGCAAATTCCCAAATAGATTCCCTAAGTTCCGTTTCTGTTCTATTCTCCTTTAAAGAAGTATAAAAGCTGATTATCTGATTTATATCTATCACTGAATTATCATTGGGGTAAATCAGCCCAAATCTGCAGTCCTCATCAAAAACATCTTCTCTCATCCCAGACACAATCGGCAATCCATGTGCCAAGTACTCCCGAACTTTCAAGGAACTTGATAAAAACACGCCACGTCTATATGATGCAAATGTCCCCATTCCTATATCCATCTTATCATATATGGCATCTAGCTCCTCCCCATCTTTCTTTCCATAAAACCGAATATACTCCCCCAATCCATAACTAGCTGCCAACTTCTTATATGAAGGCAATACATCTCCATCACCCACTATGTTTAGGATTACTTTGGGATTCGTTTGCTTTCGATAATACTCTTTCAATCCCCTGATAACTCTATCATACCCGTGGGCCTTTTGAAAGCTTGCTACAGCCACCAATTCAATTGGTTCTTCCTGCATTTTCCCCTTATTATTTGAAACCTTCGGTTTGTGAAAATCAGAGAGATTTATTCCATTCTGTATCCTGATGGTTGGGATTTCATATATATACTCGTCTTCACTATATGTCGCCACACGGTCAACATAGTTGATTAGAAATCGCCTATAATACAATCCTTTGAAATACCATGGCCACATCGTTTTGTTTCGTAATAACTCTCGTTTGTTTGGATAAGTCGGAATTTCAAAAACAATCTTACATAGGGGATTTCGTTTTTTTAATTCAGAAATAAACCACAGATATTTTCTGTCAAGGGCATATCCTCTAAAATAGAAAAAGTCAATCTGTCCTTCTCTGTCTATTTCTTCAAGGGCGGCACCATACTCTCTCTCAGCCGACCCAAAAGGAATGCGACTCATCACTGCCCTAATCAGCCCTGTATGTTTCTTCCTTATTCCTACATATGTGATATCAAATTGCTTTGATAATGCCTGAATTTGATTTCTGATCTTTTTTTTCACGCCCAGGGACATTCCCTCGGCCTCGATAGCTATATATATACCTTTTTTCATATAATCTCGAGCATTCTTTCTATTCGTGATGCTATATCCGATATATCATACCCCTCATCTCGAACTTTTTTGCATCCATCCTTGTCACGTTTTTGAGCTGCTTCTCTCAAAGCTTTACACCATAGCAAATGTGGCTCTGACAGTTTCATGTATGAAACATTGCCTGTGACATTTGTTTCCCGAGATACTTCACTCGAAACCACACACGAAAGACCGGTCGCTTGAGCTTCTAATAGACTAACAGGGAATCCCTCATATCTAGATGGCATAAAAAATACATCCATCATTTGTAAAAGGTTTGATACATCACTTCTATTTCCAAGGAATAATACTTTGTCAGCTATTCCGAGCGTTTTGACCTTTTCTCTGCATTCTTCTTCCAAGCTTCCATCGCCTACAAGCATAAGAATTGCGTTTCCTATTTTATTCGAATACTCTTTAAAGACATCAATCATGAACGTATGGTTCTTAACTTTTTCAAATCTTCCTACGTTTCCAATAATAATCTCGTCCTTAATGTCAAATTCTGTCCTATATTTTTCACGAATGCTAGCATTGAATTCCAGTTTTCCTGTATCAACTCCGTTTGGAATTATCTCATATTTTGTTGTGCCAAACATCCATCTACCAGCAACTTTTCCGCACGCCAATTTTTTAGTACTAACAATTCGGCACAATGGTCTCAAAAGATAGTGTAAATATTTTTCGAGGCCAAACCTTCTAGAACTATGTGAATGCAAAACTCTAGTTTTGGCACCACCAAAATAGGCGGCATACAGGTCCATTCCACCTATACAACTACTTGTATGTCTCCATACAACGCTATATGCATTGTCTTTAACTATGCCTCTAATAGTTGAGAAACACTTTATTATGCTTTTCTCTTTTGTTGGTACAACAAATACCTTGCCACCTAGTTTTTTTACTTCGTCGGCATATCCATTCGCCGTAGGTTCGTTATATATTGCAAAATCGAACTGGATTTTGTTTCGGTCAATGTTTCGATACAGATTCATCACGAAAGATTCAATCCCTGCTCTCTCAAGTGAACCCATAATATGCAGAACTCTTATCATAATAACCCCTCGACAAGATTCATCCACTTTACAGCCACATCATCAGAATTCAATTCTCTGGCGCGCTCTAACGATTTTAAACTATACACATTCCTCATCTCTTTTTTTGTAAGCATTTCTACGATAGCATCTGCCATTACCATCTCTTCATTCGAAAGTGGCTCCTTGTTTGTCACAGTTTTTCCATTTGGAACAGGAACCAATACGCCATAACTAGCATGCTCAACACTATTTTTGGTCTTAATTCTGGCATCCGTATCCGGGGCCAGTATCTCTCTTGCCCCAGAATCATGGTCTGTGCTTATACAGGGTAATCCACAAGCCATCGCTTCAATCAAAGAATTGCCCATTCCCTCAAACAATGATGGAAGTATATATATATGTGCGTTACGAAGAATCCTAAAAGGGTTATCACAAAACCCCATAAATATCACATTATCATGCAGTCCACATGATTCAACAATTTCCCTTAAGGTTTCAAGCATCGGACCTTGCCCCAAGACAAGAAGTTTGAAATTAACTCCCTTATCCTTGACATGTTTTAATGCCCGAATCAGGTGCCATTGACCTTTCTGGTAGTCTAATCTACCCATTGTTACGATAACATTCTCTCCTGACAACGCCATCTTCTCACTATCACTCAATTCTTCCGATGCGAGCTTGTCTATCCTTGCTAGATCACATCCATTAGGAATTGTTATAATACGGCTCTCATCAATACCAAAATTATCAATAAGGTCGTATCTGACACCTTCTGACACAGCCACTATCTTATCAGCATGATTGTATATGACCCTAATAATCGGAAATCCTATAAATCTGTATAGCCATTCTCCAGCCATACTGCTTAAATGTATACGCACCGAAACAATTACTTTGCAGTAACGTTTACCACTTAATATATTAGCTATACTGGCGCTCTCAGAGAAGCTGAAAACCGCATCATATTTTTTTTCTTTTTTTATTCTCCTCAGGGTCACTATTCTCTTTACAAATGCCGAAATTTGGTATCCAAATTTTAACTTGTTCTTTTCAGCCTTAAGGCCCAGGGAAATCACATTCCCTTCCACCGGATACGTAACTTCAGAATCATTATTAACAATAATATCACAAGAATAGCCTCCTCCGAGGTTTCTCGTGATATTTGAAATAGTCCTCTCTGCTCCACCATTCGAAAGGGAATTTATTACAAAAGCAATTTTAGGCATTCACTTTTCCATTCTATTGGTATTCTTCAACTGACTTGATATTATAGGGCATATCCACATGGACTCCATAGTATGTCTTCATCATTATTTCACTCATTAAACCAAACACAAATAAAAGTATTCCAATAATCACGAAGAATATGGTAAGGAGGGGCGGCATCATATTGTTGGACATTTTGGCACCTTTAAGGAAAATCACCAGGGACCAGACGCCGCATATAAAGCCAAGTCCAATAAATCCAAGTCCTGCACCTCCAAGAAGATGTAACGGTCTGCTGGCAAATTTATTCCAGAACCATACCGAAATCATATCCACAAAGCCCTTAATGGTTCTCTTCCAGTTATACTTGGTCTTACCGGCAGTTCGCGGCCTGTGGTTAACAACCACCTCGCCAATCTTAAAGCCCTTTATCTTTAATAACGCAGGTATGAATCTGTGCTGCTCTCCATACAGGTTTACACCCTTGAAGCATTCTCTCTTATAGACCTTAAGTGAACACCCACTGTCATGTATTCCATCATGAACTATCATATGCCTAAGAAGGTTAGCTCCTCTTGAAGTGAATCTTTTCATTAAGGTATCTTTTCGGTTTTTTCTCCACCCAGACACCACATCAACATCCTTCTCCTCCAAATATTCAATCATCTGAGGAATATCTGCAGGATCATTCTGTCCGTCACCGTCCATGGTGATTATGTAATCATTCTTAGCAGCTTTAATTCCGGCGTCCATGGCCGCTGTCTGGCCAAAGTTCTTGCGCATTCTGATTAGCTTTAATGGTCTGAGTTCCTTACATACCTTGGCAGTATCGTCATATGAACCGTCGTCAATAAAAATTATTTCGTACTCGAAACCATTTGCCTCGCAGACATCAACTATTTCCTTATGCAGGTTGGCTACGTTGCCCTCCTCATTATAAACCGGAACCACAACAGAGATACTTTTCATAGTGCTTTCCCTTTTTCTATTTTTTCTTACAAAAATATGCCTTTGAAATATGATTCTTATCAAGGCTTTCTATCGCATATCCGGAGTTTGTCAGATTATCCAGCACGTCTTGACAATCCTCGCCTTGATGATCCCATATAACGAATTCGTCTGTGAAATCTATAGTCATAAATTCATATTCATTCATATTGACCAGGTACACGTGGGACTCTTCGGGCATAATACTAATGTAATCATAAATGTATTGATTATTCTGCCCATGTCCCGGCCTGCATAAGAGAATAACATCCTTGTCTTCATATTCTCTTACATTTATCTCAAACTGCTTGTCTTCCTCATATGTGTAGAAGATATTTCTTCTTATAAATGGCGATATGGCTATTGCTATTGTCGATAATATTAATATTGCATACCATCCCTTAGACAGTTCCTTTAATTCCTCTTTCTTGAGAAGCCTGTCCACTGCATAAAACAAAGTAATAGGGATAATCGCCATCACAAAGCAGTAGTATCTCCAAATCCTTAAATTAGGGAGAGAAGTAAATATCGTATATAGGACTGTTGATGCCGTAAGGACAATAATATATGTCGCATCCGCTCCTATTCTCTTACCCTTAAGGTTTATCTTCTTCCAAAGTGTATTGATAATAAGCCACGCTATAACAAGAATCAATATTCCCTTTGATATAACTACGCCTTTATTTCTGTATACACTGACTCTGTAAATAACGAACCACAGAATCAGCATTGCTATGTCAAATGTGCCTACAGCCAACGAGCTTTCGGATTCCTTCTTGGTAAAAAGTCTTCTCTTCTTCCACAGTGTGTACCCGGTAATAAGAGCAATCATTCCAAGAAAGATTCTCGTATGTCCAAAGAGCAGGTCTGTTATAGCATCCAGTTCCCACTCTCTATATGTCTTCATGAATTCTATTGTATCTTCATTGATACTTGATACAATATCGGCAACAAGCCCACTTTTGCCCTCCGGATTCATAATAATCTGTATATAACCAGTAAAAAAGAATATATAAATAACTCCTCCGAGGCACCCCACACTGTATACGATTAATTGTTTCCATTTTTTATTGAATACAAGTGCAATAATCAGGCACAGTGATATACATCCAAATAACGGACCTATTAATTCCGTATTCATCTTCGTGAAATATGCCAACGCAAATATGCATATCTCATAAATGATAATATCCTTTAGCTTCTCTGCCATCCAAAATCGATAAAACACGTTGAGCATGAAGACAAATAAAGCAGTAACCAGCATATAAAACCTTACGTACAGGGCCGTGCTGATAAAAAAGGCAGAAAATCCAAATAAAGATAATGCCAAAAAACGTGGCATGTAATCAATCGAAAGTTTTGATAAAAGCGATAATAATCCAACTTCCGACAGGATAAACAAAATAGCATTTAACACTACCGCAGGCCAATTGGAAATCGTTCCAAACCCGGCTATAGATTCAAAGATATTTAACAATCCAAAATAATTTCTGCCAAAAATAAGGCCTTTTAACGAATCCAATATGGGCGCATTCCATATCTTGGCGTTATCTGATATCAGAAGTTGGCTTTTAAACTCAAGATTGTTATGCCATTCATTGTACGTCCATTCCGAGCTTTCCGTAATGTATCTTGCGGTTGGCTCATTCCCGGTAAACCCTCTGGCATATCCCATGGATAAGAACTCATCAATGAAATAATTGGTTTTCTGACATCCCCAATATATAATCACCGCTATCTGCAGCAATATGATTAGAGCATATATGCAATACGCTTTTCTCTTGTCTATACTCACCAACATTACTCCTGTGAAAGATTAATTTGGATTCCGTAATAAGCCCTATAGGCATCATCATCATAAGACAATTGGCCGTTTAAGCAATCCGGATCGGTAATTCGGCCAAGAGCATCATCTGAATAACGAGGAACAGTGACGCTTTTCTGTCCGTTAGAAACCGCCTCATTTATAAGACGCTGCCTGCTTAGGGATGTATCAGTATGTTTAATCATCCATCCGGAATTCATCAGCACAAAAGATGCTACCAACATAGCACATGCAATGGTTGTTACCGATTTCAGCAATGAAGTGTAGTTATCATTTATAGTAAACTGAAGTGTTTTAATAATGGTGACATAAACAAAAGCAAGCCAAAAGCTAAGTCCGTAGGTTGGTGTCCTTGACATGCATCCCCACACCACTATAGAAGTAAAACACGCGATCAAGTAAGGGTATATTTCTTTAAATATATCCTTTAATCCCGTGATTCCATGATTAACCAAATATTTTATTACAAGGCCAAAGCATAATAATATGATTGCCGCTATTGCTATTCGAAGTGTGGTTCCGCCGGAAATCAGTATGTTTTTATGCGCTCCAAGGCTGTTCTTCATTCGAAGAAGCAAAGGCATCGTATGCATACTTTCATCATGGCTCTGGTTAAGTCTGTTGAAGTTTCCGGGCGCAAAAACATTTATTACGGTACCTGCAAAAAGTCCGAAATAAAGTAGAATGCTCTTAATGCCAATTCTTTTCTTAAGCAAATCCGAAAGCCAGATAATACCCAATAAAGAAACAGTAAGCACTGCACATATTTCATTGGATATACCAGCAAAGAAGCCAAGAAAAAATGCCGGCCACAGTTCCTTTTTGCTCCTGTCTCCATTTATCATGTAAACACAGAAAACAAGGCAAAAAAGCAAAGGGATTTCATATACGCTTATCATCGTCCACATATACTCATAGTATCCCTCGGGTCTGTACCAATACATAACAAGGTATAGGACTGTATATATGAATGGATGGTAAAGCACTTCCCTAATCGAACCATAGGCTATTGTCAAAACTAAAAGAACATTTGCTGCGAGTACTCCTGTACCTATAATTGCCTTAATCCCTTCAGGCAATACTCCGCTTAACGCATTAAATATATATCCGATAATTCTGCCTGACCATGTGGTATAGATTAACCAGACGGTTTTGAAGGACTGATTCACGGTGGTAATTCTCTCCCCAAGGGTGTCATCCATCTCATCAAGATAGAAGCTGATTCCCTTATCAAAGAAACCCATGATGTCGTCACCTATGGGCTCCCGCACAAGAAGAAACCAAAGCGAGAAACCTGATAATACTAATATGCACAAAGCAAACAAATATGGTGTTATTCTTTTATTATATGATTCGATTTTATCCCTCATTTTCCTATAGTATATTACCATATGACGCAAGAATTCTCAAATTTCACATAAGCTAATTATTCGCGTCTTCAACAAGTGTTTCCTTATCCAAACCATTAACATAGCAGAAATTCCACATATAATATGTGTTGTCATCAAATCTTCCGGAATCAATGACGTCTCGGCCATCATATTCGGGGATATACATAATATCCTTATCCATGTCCCACTCCCCGTTTTCCTGAAGCGTTCTCGTCTCTTCAACAACCGTCTGAACACTTGTTGTATTGGCATCTATTCTTACTATTCTGGGAATAAAGCTGTATAATCCCCATGCGCATGCTATTACACCAAGAGCAATGCCAAGAAATGCTCTCATCTTGTTTCCCTTATTGAACTGAGAAAGCATTACTGTCGAAATAATAATCATGAAAACATAAAATGCACTGATTCTCCAACCGGTGTTCGGTGTTACTAGCACCGGAACCGTAGAACATCCTCCCGCGAAGAATACAGTAGCTATTCTTTCGGAGATCACATAGAGCTGGTATAAAATGAAAAGGTTTATTCCTATGTACATAATTGGCCACAACCACCACAGCTTACCGGGGGCGAAAGGTACGGTAGAATCAGAAGTAATGTTTCTTACCGTTTTATCAAAGCTTCCGAAGGAATAAATCAAAATCTGCCATATTATGTATGCCGTTCCGATAAGCGAATCTATTATCATCCACACCTTATTGCTTCTTGCTGTTACTATCAGCATAATAAGGAAGATGGCTATAATAAGCGGATTTGAAAGCCAGGTTTCAATTATAAGAATTCTAAAATTATCCCTTATAGTGGCAAACAAGTCCGATCCGCCTTCTGCAAGTGGTCTTGTTTTCATCACTATAAGATACATGTTCATGTAAATAGTCTGAAGTAATGAAATGACGGTTCCCACTATTAGGAGCTTGTCTTTTCTCCTAAGTACAAAGATGCTCTTGCCAAGATACCAAATCATTATTACCGAAAATGCACAGCTTACATGCTCATTAAAGCAGGCATTGCAATAAACCAGTATCAAAAACAAAGCTTTCTCATACCATTTTGAAAGCACTTCCTGATCCTTCATGTATCTCTGAATCAGATAAACAAAAAGGCATATGAATACAACCGGAAGAAGATACAGTACGTAAGAGTAACTGTAACACTGAGCCACTATTCCCGGTGACACGCATAAAAAAAGTCCTAGCCCAAGTGATGATGTATACCACTGTTTTTCCTCTGAAATCACCCTTTGAGCAAAGAATACACTTAATACAAATACCAGAGGGATGACAAAATCAAAAATCCACTCGTAACTTACAAAGTATATGTTTATTATGTTTACAAAATATCTGGCATTCTTCCAGCATCCACCGGTAAAGAAAACTGCTTTGAGGACTCCGATAAAGTTGGAGTCTCTCACAAGATAGTCTGCCTTCATTACATACATATCGTAAAACAGGGGGCATACTCTGAAAAAGACAGCCCATATTATGTAAGAGGCAATAAATGGAATTGTCCAGCCACATTTTTTAATGCTACGCATATATTTCTCTCTTTATATAATCAACAAGTTCTTCCAATGACCTCGGAATGTAACACATCTGTCCAAAGCTGTTGTTAAAGCCATCAAAATAGTGCTTATCGGTAAGAATCTTCCTGTCAAAAAGCTGATTAATTGAAACAGTCTTTACGCCAAACAAAGCACTTGCGCTGACAAGTACTGTGCTTGAATCTCCGATTATGCATTTGGGTTGCTTGCTTAGTCTCGCTAAAAGTTCTTCAGTTGAGAGAGTGTGTCTCTCATCAATGTGGCAGTTAAGAACTGAATATCTTTGTTTATCTTTTTCTCTTGGATGTGGTTTAACCAAGTATTTGCCATCTCCCAACGCCCTTTGGATATCCGTGTAAATATCCAAATCCTGGTTAGTCTTAAGATAGCCTGATTCATACAAAAGGCTCGGGCAAATTACAATTGCATCCTCATATTCTGAGAAATCATCGTCACTTACCTTAGTTTTAAGTATCTTAACTATATTTCGTACATAGTCTTCATTCTTTACCCATGTACCATTTTCTCGAATGAGCATCGTAAAACTGTCGACGAAGCCATTTCTGGTCAATCTCGAAACGAAGAATCTGTCCCTAATACAAGCCTCAATGAAGTATCTAAGAACCTCTTTGAAACTCATGCCAACCATTTCCATTCTTGATAGCTTGTAGGGGTTCCTAAGATAATTTCCGTTGCCTTCTTCAGTAATGATTACCCTAAGATTATTATCAGGTCTAAGCTTAGAAATAGCTGCCACATATCCAAGTTCTGCTCTGAAAGGATTAGCAAAATAAAACACCAGTCCATTTTCATTTCTTCGATTAAGCTTTAAAAGTGTAGCAGCATCCTGCTTGGGTTCAACTTTTTCATCCAATAAAACAGGCTCCACCCCTTCATACATGTCGGGATGGAGAATATCATCGTTTACGCTAAGTCCTGTTTCGTAGTGAGGAACGATTAAAATATAACCTTTGCACTTTACACCCTTTTCCTTCAAATGCAGGAGCAGCGTTTCAATCCCCAACACGTGAAGAGGTGTAAGTACTCTTCCAATGAAATTTATATCATTGTCATCTTTTATCTGTTCAGCTATTTCCTTCCATTTCAGTGATCGCATCTATTGAATTCCCATTTTCTCTTTCATTCTTTCCATCTCTTCAAGTTGGCCCATATCCATCCAATCATCATCATCGATGAGGAATGTTCCAACCTTAAGACCTTTTTTCATGCAAATCTCTATCAAATCAGTAATATCAATTTTAGTATTATCAGGAATAATATCGAAGAACTGAGGTTCAATAATGTAGAATCCTGTGTTGGTCTGCATCTCAAATGTCGGTTTTTCCTTCAGTTCTTTAACGTACCCATCTTCATCAACAATTACAGTTCCATAAGGGATAGTCATCTTCTTGTTAGCACAAATCATCGTGATAACATTACCCATCTCCTTATGCTTCTTCAATGCTTCGGCGTAGTCAGTTTCAATCAGGATATCGCAGTTGGTCAGGAAAAAGGTGGTATTAATATGGCCCTTTAATAAAGAGATTCCTCCGCCTGTTCCAAGGAAATCCTTCTCCTCAACAAACACAGGGGCACATCCTGTATTATCCTCAGCTTTATCTGTAAAGTATGCCTTAATAAAATCTTTCTTATAATTAACAACCATATAAAATCTGTCGCATCCGATGGTCGCAAACTTGTCAATTATGTGCTCAGTAATAGTCTTATCCCCGATGGGAATAAGAGGTTTGGGTAAGATGTCCGTATAAGGTTTTAATCTTGTGCCCTTACCACCTGCCATTATGGCCACGGGAACAGAAACAGTCCCCGATTTGACAGCGCTACCCTTTAAAATAAAGCGAATATCAACAATTCTCTTGTCATCGTCAACGATTGGAATCGCAGTAACTTTCCGCTCACGCATGATTCTGTCCGCTTCCGTCTTGTCTTTTAAATGCAAGTAGAGTGGGGAATGGTTGGCGTATGGTTCAGCTTTATCCGTCAAATCTGCACCCGAAATAACAGCTCTTCTAATATCTCCATCAGAAATAGCTGCATATAATTTGCCTTCTCTAAGAATAAACAGATTTCCTGTTCCGTTGCCATTTATAAGAGCCATGGCCTCTTTTAAAGTTATGTCTTCAGATGTGACAAAATCGCTTAAACCCATGTTATACTTACCTATTTGTTCTTAAGTGTGGTCTTCGTTACTTTCTTATTCTTTACCTGATATATTATATCGCAGTTTTCTACAGTAGTCAGCCTATGAGCAATGATGATCATAGTCCTGCTGCCCATCAACGAATTGATTGCATCCATGATTGCTGCTTCGGTCTCTGAGTCAAGCGCAGATGTTGCTTCATCAAGCACCAATACCTCAGGATTCGTATAAAGTGCCCTTGCGATACCAATTCTCTGCCTCTGACCGCCTGAGATTCTGGCTCCGCCTTCACCTATGAATGTGTCCAGTCCATCAGGAAGCTCCTTTACGAAATCATAAAGCTGAACTTCTTTCAAAACCTCCCAGATCCTGGCATCTTCCACCTCATCATCGGCAATTCCGAAGGCAATGTTCTTCCTGATACTGTCATCCATAAGATATATGGTCTGCGGGATATAGCCTATCATGTTATGCCAGGCATCCAGATTTTGATCAATTCTCTTATCATCGATAAGCACTTCTCCGGCTGTCGGGAAAAGAATACCCAATATTACATCCACAAGCGTAGTCTTACCTGCACCTGATGGGCCTATAAATGCCACTGATTTATTCTTCGGAATTGAGATATTTACATTTTTGAATATATCTTTATCTGAATCGGGATATCTGTAGGTGACATCCTTACAGGTTATTCCCTCTTTCATGTCAATTTTATCTTTTGTCTTTGTTACCTTGCTTAGGCCTTCCTTCTCTGTTCTGGCCTTCATGATACCATCATATACTTCTTCAACCGCAGATCTCTGAAATGCGATTGCACCGTAAGCACCCGAAAGTCTTCCAAAAGAGGGTAACACTCTAAAAGCCGCTACGGCAAATGTTGTAAGTGTAGACATAAAATATGTCGCATTTACCCCCCTTAAGAGTTTAAAAGCAATAACTCCTAAAAGAGCTGAGATACCGGCAGCTTCCATAATTGGTCTCGGAGCAGTAACAGTCATCTGATATTGTCTTTGTCTCTTTGCATAGATTGCGGAATTGATATCGTAATTTCGAATAAAGAACCCTTCTCTGCCAAGAATCTTTATTTCCTTGATTCCCCCAAGGGACTGCTGTACCCATTGAACTCTCATGGCACTGGCTCTTCTGCTCTCGACTCCGATTTTGTCATTTCTCTTTCCAAAAACAGCAGTATATAAACCAAATATCAACAAAAGGAAAGCAACAACACCGATAGTAATTGTTTTGTCCAAATACAAAAGATATACAAAAAGTGCAAGGCATACTCCACCCTCGGTAATAAGCATTAGTCCCGAAGACAGTGTATGGTACATTCCCATAACATCCTGCAAAACATTTCTCTGTAACTCTGCTGAATTATGTTTCAAATGGAAGGTGTATTCCCTCTCCAGGTAGCTGTCAAGAAGTTCTCTTTCCATTAGTCTCTGATTGTCAAATGAGAACTTGTACTGGAAATTGTAAAGGGTCAAAAGATATGCATTCTTAACGATATAAATTGCGATAATGCCTGCAAGTATCATAACAAGAAAACTTGTGTAATTAGGCTTCCCAAGCCAGGTATAAAATCTTGCGATTAATGCATTCTCATCATTTAATACGTCGGGATTACTGATTGTCTCAACAAACGGGTTTATTGCAGAGACCGCCAGAAGTTCAATCCCAGTCCCCACAATCGTCATGCCAAGAAGAAGAATCAGCATCCACTTTTGCTTTTTATTTAATAATTCCCAGATTTTCTTAATGTTCTTTAGCAATCCAGTTACTCCTACTTATAGTATTCCATTATTCTTTCACAGTACTCTGTGTCTGACTCAAATGTCTTCATGAGACAATTCTTTGAAAGAAGTTCTGTGTTGTCCCTGTTATTCCACATATCGTGTATTTTGTTTGTTAATTCATCCGCATTCAAGCTGTCAAAGGTAAATCCTGTGACACCGTCATCTATTAACTCAGGAATTCCCCCGGCATTTGAACCAAGTACGGGTGTGCCGAGGGAGATACTTTCCATAACTGAATACGGGCAGTTTTCGTACCATATTGATGGATATACAGAGAATCTTGCTTTGGCGATAAGATTATTTAATTCATCACCACTCTTGAATCCAACATTTCGAGCGTTAGAAAGTTCATTTATCTCTCTTTCAAATTCACCTTTTCCCGCAAAAACGAAGTCTATTTCCGGAAGTCTCTTACATGCCTCAATCAGGTTTCTCATGCCTTTTTCAAACGAAAAACGGCCAAAATAGAGAACATAGTCTTCCTTTTCAGTCACAGGTGGCTTTGCCTGCTCGATAAAGTTGTGTATAGCAACTGTTTTGTCCTTTAAAAAAGGATTATTATCCAGCGCTTGTTTCATAAACTCCGAGCAGCAGATTACTGTATCAAAGAGCCTATACGTCTTTCGAAGTTTCCAATATGTTGCTTCCATGGTTCCTATAGCAGATTTCATTGTCGAACCATGGATACATTTGTTTGAAGTACAGCTCCTAAACTTTCCCTTTGCACATTCAAGGCATCTTTCTCCTTTGTCAGGGATAAATGCCATATGGTTGGGGCATACCAATTGAAAATCATGAGCCGTGTAGATAATCTTACACTCGTGCTTAGTTTCTCTGCGCCATTTGTCAATCTCCAAAATTATGCTTGGAGTAAGCTGATAATTGAAGTTGTTAATATGGCAGACATCCGGTTTAAAATCATCAAGTACTTTTCTGATCTTTCTTCTTGCTTCTGAACTGTAAACTGTCCTTACAGGGTAGGTAATCTTTTCAAAGAAGCCGGCATTATGAAAGTCCATATCCTTGGTATAAGAATCAACTCTATTTCCAAGGATTCGGCCCTCATGTTCCATTCCAAAGTACTGGACATCGTGTCCAAGCCTTGTAAGTGCCTCACCAAGTTTTATAACATAAGTTTCTGACCCACCATTCGGATAAAGAAACTTGTTTATCATGAGTATATTCATCACATAGCTCCATCGCCCTTAAATACCACCGCAACTGTCTTGGCCAATATCTTTAAGTCAAGGCCAATGCTCCAATTCATAATATACTTGGTATCAAGTGCAACAACCTCTTCAAAATCCTTTATTGAACTTCTTCCGCTAACCTGCCACATTCCCGTCATGCCGGGCTTAATTGCAAGGCGCTTTCTATGATGAAGTTCATATTTATCCCATTCGTCTATAGTCGGAGGTCTGGTTCCCACAAGGCTCATATCTCCGATTAATACATTATAGAACTGAGGAAGTTCATCAATAGAATACTTTCTGATAAATTGGCCTATTCCTTTTATAATTCTGGGATCTTCCTTAACCTTAAACATCTGGGACGCATCAACTTCATTTTGACCTAAAAGCTCAGCCTTTCTATCTTCTGCGTCCATATACATGCTTCTGAACTTATATAAAGTGAACTGCTTCCCATTCTTTCCGACTCTCCTTTGTTTAAAGAAAATCGGTCCGGGGGATTTGATCTTTATAATGGGACCAACAAATATGAATGCAATAAGCGTTAAAATGCATCCAACAAAGCCCCCAAGGATATCAAGCAATCTTTTAGCCAATAACTGTCTTGTTCCTGCCATTGCGACAGAGCTTGTGAGTACAGTATAGCCCGCTATGTTTTCTACTGTCCTGTTTTCTGTAAGATCCGTTGCCGCCGCAAGCTTCGTATGAACAGTGATTCCCATCTCCATAACCTTTGAAAGGAATTCTGTTATTGCACTATCATCATTAATGATAGCGTCTTTATCTATCATAATCTCGTCAACCCAATTTGTTCTGAGATATTCGATTGCATTATTGTCGTTAGCCACAATAGGAATGCCTTCAACTTCAGTTCTGCCGACATTATCCCACACTACGATACCTGTAATACTGATGTTCTCAAAGTTGTTGGTTAGAAATCCCTTAACAAATTCTGAAGCGTTATCTCTTCCGGATACAAGAATAAGGGACCTTCCGCTGCCAACCTGACTGTTTCTCTTCCTTAGATATTTCTTCCAAATGCATCTGATTGCCCATGTGAGAGCTCCATCCAAAACCCACATGATACCAAAGGTCATTCGGGAATACTCTGACGACTGTTGCGTCCAGAACATGTACATCATTGCTATTCCGACAGTAATCGAAACCTGCTTAAATACAGCCAAAGCCTCCACATAATAGCCCCTTCGAAGAATTCCGGAATAAGAACTGCTAAAGGAAGCGACCGCAATATTAACAAACATCAAAATGACACCCATATTTCTGTAAATAGGCGAAATATAGGGATTGATTGCTCCGTGTCTTATCATATACGCCGCCACGAACGAAATCTGGAGGCATAGCAAATCCAAGATTACAAAGTCAATATGCTTTATCCAACCGCTTCTCTGCTTTCTGTACATTTTTCAGCCTTTATTACCCCTTGTTTTACCATCTTAGTCCAGTAGATTCCCAGCAAGAAGAAAACATAATTTCTTGCTAATAATTCAGAGACATCATGTCCTTCGAATACGGAATACAGAATAATTGATGTCACAATTACAAGCGCTGCCTTATCGCCTTCTCTCATCGCTATAAAAGCCAGTGCAAAACACAGTGCCATGAATATAATTGCAGGTACATAACCATACCAGTAAACCATCTTCACAATGCCAAGATCTGTCTGCAAATCTCTGCCCCTTGCCGAAAACGGCTGCCAGAAAAATGTCTTAGCCTCGGTAACGTTCATATGTGTATATGCTATTCTGCCCGTAAGAAACTCATCAAGTCTCTTCAGTTTAAGCCAAAACACTCTGTGGCACATAATTAACACGGAAAATGCCATTGAGACACCTATTCCTATAGATGTGGCATACAGTAATATCTTTTCATTTCGTTCCGCCCACTTTGTGTTAACAATAACAAACATAATGAGCGTGAACAGCATGGTAAAGAATCCGGTTCTTGAATCTGTTAAAACAAACAATCCAATATTGGCCGCAAAAAGGATTGCCAAGTGGACCCATTTGATACTGTTTCTGTATACATAGAGGTAGAGTGAGCCGAGAGCCCAGAACATACAGTGTAATCCATTAGGATGTCCCAGTCCCAAGCAATATCTGGTTGTTATCTCTCCTCGTCCGAAATCGGTAGTGATACTGAATGTTCCAATGCCAAAGAAGGAAAGGATTACAAGAATTACACACCCTGCAAGCGTACCCCAAAACAGATACTTGAAAAGCATCTGCGCATCTATATCCTTACATGCTGCAACAAAAACAACAATTCTTATAATTTCATTACGTCCCGTTGTAAGGTAAGATATTACACCCAGCAGTATAAACGCCGCTATGGTAAGAAGCTCCTTTGTGTCCAATTTGGTAAGAAGAAGCTTAAGCAAAAACAAAACAAAGGTAACCCTAAACCATTGGCCTTCATATTGAATTATATAAGCACTTTTGTCTAAGATAACCAGTATTATCTCTATTGTAAGCGCCAAATAAAATGCTATATTGGATATCTTTTTTAGCATCCCTTTTGCCTGCCCCTTAACAAGAATCGCTTGATTCTCAAATATCTCTCTTTGCCAAGAATCCTGGCAACATATTTTATGACCTTGTACTTAAATATCTTATGCCACGAAACCCAGCTGGCATAATAATGATGAATTGAGATTGTATTCTCGGTCGGCTCAAATTTCTGTATCTCATGATTGTAACAGCCAAAATACTCGGTAGGGAGAATTCTGACCCCGGCTACAATCTGATCTGAGTTATCTTTTCTTAATCCCTCTTCATCAAGGATACTTGTGAATAACTCAACTACATTTTCCTTGGTTGAAAAAGCTTTATTGCTATATTTTTCGAGCGCTCTTACAAGCACTTTTTGTCCGGGTACTGTACCATAAACCAATCCTGGAGCAACTCTATCCGGCATTTCAAAGCCGGAAAAGGCCTCTTCCTCCATAAGAAAGTCAGGAATTGGCTTTAACAGTTCAACGTCAGTATCAAAGTATACGCCGCCATATTGATTCAAAACATCGAATCTGGCGTAGTCAGCAACAAAAGCCCATGTCTTGCTTTCATAAGCCTCTCTTACAAATTCGTTCTTGCGGACATCATAGTTGTCTTCGTTCCACTCAATTATTTCCCAATCAGGGCAATACTTCCTCCATGAAGCAATGCAGTCCGTAATTAGCTTTGGTTTGGGATTTCGTCCAAACCAGCAGTAATGTATTGTGTGGGGTATCATTATATTTCCTGTATTACCCTTTCTATTTCAGATGCCATTATGCGTTCATTGTTGCTTTGTTTAAGCCACGAAACAGCTTTTTCTCCGATAGTTCTTCTAAGAGTACTATCATCTAATACCATCTTTATTTTCTTCGATAAATCCAAGGGATTCTTGGCTTCGTACAAAACAGCAGTTTCCATATCCGAAACATAATCTCTTACGCTTTGGACATTAGCTGTAATAACACATTTACCCATAGCCATTTGCTGAAGCAGCGTCATTTGTCCAAAGGAATAATTAAATGGCTCCAAAGGAAGTACTCCGGCCACAGAACCTGCTATCTGTTCTTTAAGCTCAGTAATTGGGATAAATGGAATTTGTTCTATGCCTTCTATAGCCTTGTACTTCTCTTCCACATGGCCTATAAGCCTTAGCTTAACATCTGTGTCTACCATTTGGTATGCCGCAATGAGAGTATCCCAGTCTCTTTTCGAATATCCGACGCAAAGCATGTATTTCTCTGAACTGCTATCGTTTGATTCACAGTTTTGATAGTAATCCAAATCCGCGCCATATCTCACGAAGTGGATTCTATCCATAAGCCATGGAAAGAACCTGGCATAATAATCTTTTTGTGTTCCTGTATGATAAATCAACAAGTCTATCGACTTGCTTGCAAATTGCATTAGCTTTAGCTTCGCACCTGCTTCGGATGCGCTGCTAAATGAACCTATATCAAAAACAAGATGTTTTGCCCTTGTTTTAAATAACCTTCTAAATAAGCATATGACTATTCCGCTTTGCATTCCATGCGAAACTATTAAGTCATATTTGTTTAATTTATGGAGAACTCTAAGAGACTGCCAAATGTAAAAGCGAATCCTGTTTTTTTCAAAGTTCTCTAACCAGGAGAAGGATGAAATATCCACAACATCCACTTCGGGTTTTTCTTTAAAGTATCTATAGAACCAATAGTCACCACCTTCAATATAATAATCAGGTGGCTGAAGGGACTCCGGAACGCTATCGCACTTCCTTACCTTCCAGTTAACCAGCATTAATATTTTCATATATTCTTATTCCGGAAAGATCTGTGTAAAGTCATAGTTGTAGTAGAATTCATGAGCTTTCTTCATTCGTTCAAGGTAATTATCTTTCGTGACAAGCCATTCGTCACCTGCCAGTTGTTCCAATATCCAGGTATTTACGCTTGCCACATAATGTTCGGGATCCTTGTAGTTCTCGAGATTACAGGTAAGTTCGAAATCATCAAAGAAATTAAAAAGCTTTATGTTGTCATGCTTAAGCATTTCTTCTGTGGCAATCTGTTCGGCCTCAAAATGTCTCAGCGTCCATCCCTCTCTGTTGCACATATCCCAGTGAACAATTCCATAAGGGGGATAAAAAAGAAGAAATGTGACATCCGGATGGGCATCTGCCAAATCCGAAATGTTTTTTACTACATTCTCAAGAACCATCTCTTCCTGCTCTTTAGGAAGATCCGGCTCCATCTCTTTAGCTTCAGGCAGGCGGTTGTAGTTAAGCATTATGTGCTCCAACCCGCCATCTATATCCCAAGATGAATAACTGTCAAGAGTTTCAGTGGGCTCACCTGATATTGTCCGCTCCAAATCAGCCAAAATGCCCTTATAGAACACATCTTTGTTTAATATATATTCTACATCATTGAAAGGATTGCTGTCGTAAAGATAAGTGGGATAGCCCTCATAACTGTGAAAATCGTATGGTCTTACCAAAGCGTCATAGTCTATTCCCCATATAACCGACTTGATATTGGGATTATAACTAAATGCCCTCTCCAACTGCTCGCGCATTTCCATGAAATCACTTCCGGAAAAAGGAAGCTTAATGGTTTTCTCTCCGGTAAGTTTCTCCCACTCACTAGGTTTAAAGTTCTGGGACATGCTCGTTCCAATGATTATGGCATCATAATCATAATGTCTTGCTATACCATCATTGATATAACGCTCATCATTGAACCTGTATGATATAAAGTTTAAAGGCTTGTGATAATGAACATAAGGGTCAATAATAATCACCAATCCGGCCAAAATACAAACAGCCGAAATCAGAGCAATTATGAACCTCATAAGCCATTTCTTAGCATCTTTCATCTTCTATCCCGATTAGAAATTATAATATATAAATTCTGTCACCTGTGACATGGACAGAATGCTCAAAGTCATAAGCGCCACAAAGGCACCACACTTCTTCCAGGTCGGCTTAAATCTTTCGATTCGTTCTGTAGAATTCTCCGTGAAGAATACCAGAATCATGCATATTATTAGCACATTTACTGCCAAAATCCAGGGGACAGCATCGATGACGCCCTGCAATCCCAATCTGCTAATAATACGGATTTCTGTAATTGTGTTGAAGTCGTAAAACAGAGGCGCATTACAATGGGTTAATCCCGCTGTAAATAATCGCTTAATCATCTCCCATGCCGCTGTCAGGTTGTCTGATCTGAAAACACTCCAAAGAAGCGTAGTAATGGCAAATGTGAACGGAATTCTAATGACATTGGGAATCTTATCAATCCATTTTCTGTTAAGCCTGTAAGCAACAACAAACAAGCCGTTTAGAAGTCCCCAAACTATAAAAGTCCAGTTTGCGCCGTGCCATATTCCGCTTATGGTAAATACTATCATGACATTTATAACTGTCCTACACTTCCCGGACCTGCTGCCTCCAAGCGGAATATAAATGTACTTGGTGAAGAATTGGTTAAGAGTCATGTGCCATCTTTGCCAGAAGTCTGCAATGGAATTTGCTTTATATGGAGAATTAAAGTTTATCGGCAATTCGATGTTAAACATCTTACCGATACCTGACGCCATATCGCAATATCCGCTGAAATCAAAATAAATCTGCAGGGAATAGCAAATCATGGTTATGGCTATTTCAATTGAATTATAGTTGTTATAATTTGCAAATCCTTCATTGACAACCTTAGCAATATTGTCTGCAAGAAGTACCTTCTTGCCAAGACCTAAAGAGAATAAATACAAGCCCTTTAAAATGTTCTCGTAATTTATATTTCTTCTTTCTTTATCCCGGAGTTTCCCATCAAAATCATCATACAGTTGAATCGGTCCCTGTGAAATCTTGGGGAAAAAGGTCATGAAGGCCACATAGTCTATAAAGGCGGCAGGTTTGATTCTACACTTATAAACATCAACCGCATAGGCTATCTGCCCGAAGACATAGAAGCTGATGCCGAGGGGGAGAATAATCTCCGGAACGACTAATTCCTTATGTCCGAACCGGTTTATGTTATCAATTACAAAAACTGTATATTTAAAGTAACCAAGTAAACCAATGTTAAATACCAATGCTGCTACTAAGCAAACTTTCGACCTGGTTTTCTTGCCTTCATCCTCGGCCATTGCCGATGTAAGGCCGAAATTAACCATAACAGCCACCAAGAGTATCAAAAGACACTTAAGGCTATAATAGCCGTAGAATACCAAAGATGATGCTATTAGCCATAATTTGCCCCATAATTCACTTTTCAATTTGTTTAACTGCCAGTATCCAATAACAGTTACAGGCAAAAAAAGCAGCACGAAAATATAAGAATTAAATAACATGAAGTTTATACCTTACTTTCCCGAAAAACTTATTTATCTTATCCTTTGCAAATCTCATAACTGAGATGTCTGTTCCCTTAATATCTCTAAGTTTCGCATCATAATCTATAAATATGCTTTCAAGCTTATCTTTGTATGTTTCTATACCCATCAAACTATGTTTGGCATAGACATACTTGTATTCACGTATATTGACTTCAGAATCACTGATGCAGTTGTTAGTAATCTGTTCGTCCCCTACACCTATTGAAATCAAAGGTTCTTCTGTGTAAACAAATGGCTTATTACCATCAAGAAGCTGCAAATAGAACTCTGAATCCACCAGCCACTTAAGATTTGTGTCGTATCTTTTATCTGTCCTTCTGTGAATTACTGAACTTGGAGCTCCTATGGTGTTCCCCAAATAAAGATTTCTCCAATCCCTCCTAATAAGCTCAGCATCTTCCTTCTTAATGTGTCTTGAATATGTGTTTTCAGTTCCTGCTTGCATTGTCCCTGAAAACGCCAAAATGGCTTCGGGATTTTCATCCAAAAGCCTGACCATCTTAGCAAGAGAATCTGAATCGGTAAACCAATCGTCATGGTGCATTATCTTAATATAATCACCTGATGCCTTATCAATAGCCTTGTTCCAATTGACTGTTGAGCCATCTCTTGTCTCATTTTTCGTATAGTTAACCACGACTCCCGATTCATCCACTGCTTTTCGCACATCATCAGTGGTGGAGTCGTCTGTAAGAATCACTTCACAGTCTTTGTAAGTTTGATTCTTAATGGATTCAAGGAGTCTCTTTACTCCATATCCATTATTATATGCCGGTATGCATATGGAGACTTTACTCATCTAAATAAGCCCTTCTTCTTCGGGTAGAGCAAATACTTATACTCATCCAAATGGTCTCTTAAATACTTAGGATATGTCTCATCTATATCTACAAGCTGCAGTTTGGAATCTCTGCCAAAGATATCCTGCATATTCTTGATATTCTTCCTTACATTCCAAAGAATATGTCTGTTGTTATATTCCTGATGAGCTGCAGACTTAATCTTATATTTTACTCTGTCAGCGGTGGACTGCTTCTTTCCACCACCCATGTAGCTGAAGTGCCATCCACCATTAGGAACTCTCACGCCAATTGCCTTCTGTTCTTTGTTCCTTAATTCCTCAGTGGTGTAGCTATCGAGCACACTGTATCTGCAAACCTTTGTGCCAAGCCACTGCTTCTTCTCTACATCATCAAACTCACCGGTAACCGAGAGAAGGTTCCCTGATACTTCCTCCATGTCCAGATAGCAATAGAAAAGTCGCTGAGCCAGCATATAAATCTTTCCATCCTCTACCTTGGGGAGAAGCTCTTTTAATGTATCGGGATTTGGAATCTCGTCCACATCGCTAAATATAATTATGTCATCAGGCTTACAATCTTTTAGTCCCCTTGCAACGGCACATTTCTGATGATGATCTCTCATGAATGCGTTGCAATCCATCGGAGTGTCATCCACGATATTATGGATAATCTTATGTTCAAACTCCTTAAACATCTCCTTATTTTCGTTGTAATAAAGAGGTTTAGGGTCCCCCGAGAATGTTACTGTTGATTCACTTATAACAAAGTAATCAACCACGTCATTTAAGACATTCATTCTAAGTTTAAGTATGTCTAGTTCATTAAAGAACTGAAAGCTGTCGTATACCATTTATTACCCTCTATAATCCAAATATTTTCTTTGTTACTCTTGATAACCCGTTTCTCATCTTTCTCTCAATGGGAGAATCATAGTCTTTAAGTTTGGCACGGTAAAATCTGTATCGGGACATCATTCCCTCATTGTATTTATCTTCCAAACTCCACCTGTCTATTGTTTCAGTAGTCATGTTCTGAAGGTACATTACAAAGTACCACATTATCTTAATGTGCAGCCTTATTTTGCCTTCAGCATACTTATCGCAAACAAGCCCTTTATCCTTGCAATAGCGTCGGAAGTTGTCGCTAAAATAAAACAGGAATGGCCCACCGGCAAATGTCGGGAAGAATGCCAAATGACTATCAACATAAGTGATATTTACCTTCTTAGCATCGTTTATCAAAGGTTGGTAAGCATTGTTACCCATGTCTCTGTTTAAGACAGTAAAATCAATCCCATTTCGGCAGAATAGTACATTATGTGTCAAAGTTCCTTCCACAACCACCATTTCCTTGGCAGATGAAAAGATGTTAATTTGTTCTTTGAGGGACAGTGTTTCAGGCGCAATAACCTTGTATCCATTTTCTCTAAAGGTTTTCATTAGTGCCTTCTCACCTATTTGAGTCGAGGCAAGGCCTTTGCCCTTAAGTCTGGTCAAATACACCTTTTCGTAGCCTTCTCCTTGGCATTCGGAAATCATCTTGTCGAAAATGGCTGTATACTTATCCGTATACCATTGACCCGCCACGCAGGATATATCGGGAAGATTAATCTCATTATATTTCGTTGGTTTACTGACCAACAGTATTCTATCGTCCGGCACCCCTAGGATATTAAGAAATTCCTTGAAGGTTCCCTGTAGTCCCACACTACAAGTGTCGGTTTTTATTGCATAGGCGACATAGAAGTCCTCTTCCACAGGATTATGCTTGAGTAAATACCAGCATCTGGAAATCATTTCTGTGAGGAAATGCCCCCAGTGATTGTGATAATACCCAAACCATACAACCTCCAAGTCGGATTCTTCTACTTCATCCACAGAATAACCGTCAATAACATCTGCACCCACAATGTGCTGGCCGCTCTCAGGAATCCACTTGCCATCTATATCCAGGATGCCGCCAAGGCCCTTGCCGGGATCTTCGGTGGTTTTATAGGGAAGAATAGTAGCTCGCCTATAGGATGGAGCCTCTAATTCCTTCTCTACCCTGTAGCTCTTGTCTGCATTCTTAAATTGATCTATATGAATTTCATCCATATAGTCCCAGATATATCTGCTCATGCAATCTCCTTAGAATTGTGGATAATCTTTGTTTGGTCCATACCACTTGTGGAAAATGAATGGGTCTAAATTCTCATTTTCAGGAATCGGATGCTCTCTTCCAAAATATTTTGCAACATCCAAGGGTGCTATCTTCATTCCTGCTGCCTCAAACAAATGATGGTTCTTTACACAGATAAAACCATCTTCATGAAAGAAGCCGTGATCAGCCTCCCACTTCATATTCGATTTCTTGGGAAATTCAAGCAATCTCTTGCTTCTTATGGAGACTGAGTTTCCAACTCTTTGTATCTCACCATTTATATCCCTGTACGAGAAATCATCCTTAGGCATAGGCCAAGGTGAACCTATATAGTCATAATCCAAAAACTCATCTCTCCATGATTTGGGATTAACAACGAAACCATCATAATGAACAAGCAGGATGAAATCCGTGTGTATGTAAGGTCCAAGTTCATAGACCATAGTGTAATTAAAGTCATCTATATTCTTAAGCTTGTTAATATGCTGATATTTAATGGTCTTAGGAAGGAAGAATGGCTTTCTGTGAGTGATTAAGGTCACATCCCCAAAGTCAATATCCTTCATGCTGTATTCCAAAGCTTTTATTGTTTCTCTTACCTTTACACTTGTAACAGCCACCAATGTGACATTAGGTAATTGAAGTTTTCCGTTTTTATATTCCATATCTATGCTGTCTTTCCTGTGAATCTTCTCTTTGCTGAGCGGATTGCTCTGCCAAGCCAATAATTCATCCTTATTCTCTTCGAATTAATTTCAGCAAGCATCTTATTGATGCCGGATAATGGCTTGTTTATTCTCCTATATTTCACGGATTTTTTTTTGTATGATTCAAGCTGATCCTTGCATTCTTTAGCGGTAAAGAGAGTACCCTTTCGATCCTGATACATGAATCCTTCATAGATGTTCTGCTCACAGCTCCAATATCCATCAGAGACATTGTGTCTTGCCCAATACTTGGGGGCGATAATCATTCTTGCCGTAGTACTTGTATATGCAGGAAAGAACGCAAAAGACGAATTTGATATAATCAGGTACTTTGCGTTCTTAACAGTAACATAGTCTTTACAAACATCGAAGTGATATGCTTCAACTTCCGGGAGTATTCGCCTTGCTGCATCTACATCATCGGTAACAACCATAAATCGCATGTCTTGCCTGATTTGGCGCATGTTATTCATGGCGTCAAGCCAATATTTTCTTCTTAGGAATAGTTCCGGTGAATCTGCATATTCTCCACCTCTTATATTGATAATGCAAAGGTCATCCAATGAGTAATCATAGCATTCATATTCCGGTTTAACCGAAAGCCACTCTTTTATATCATTCTTATACTCATCAAAGTATTCAGGCGCCTGGAGGATACCGTCAAGAATCGTCCCGGATTCAACATCCCATATGTCTTTATCATACCCTGAGACATCCGCCCCGTGTTGAATGTCGTGCCCGGAGTTACCGCAAAAAAGTCTTTCACCCTTTTCCACGTAGGTGTAATTCCAAATGTCCTCCGGAGCGCTCACGCCATAGTCAAGGTTTAGAAAAGGGACTCCGTTTTCCAATATTTCGGAATCAAGTATAGAGAAGTCAAACCCCTTTTTCCTTGCAATGGCTCTTGTTGATATATAGACAAACAGCCTGTTTCCAAGGCCCTGTCCTTTTTTTATTCTTGTGCCGATAATGTTCAATTTTCTTACACTGCCTTATTCAAAGGAATACCATTCAACTGTAATTTTATCGCTAAGGTCCTCTATTCCGGGCCCAAAGATTCTGATTGATTCTATTTTCTTTCCCTGTTTATCAATCATGTACTGAACAAACTCATCAGTGTTCTGTGGATACTCGCAAAGTTCAAAACCTGTAGGGAGGTTCCCTTTGATAATCCTTCCTGATATGCCGGTACCGTCATCATATCCCAAATCCATATGTAAAGTTCCAACATGGTAGAAGAATTTCTTTATTTTACCTAACAAAGAATAATCCACATATATTTTAACATATTCGGCACCGCTAGGAGGCGTAAGGGTGTCTGAGAAAGTATACTCTTCCGATTTAATCAAGTTTATATCTCTCTCATATCTTCCAATTTGATCATTCTTCTTAAGGATACAATGGTCTCCGTCTCGTCCTATCAGCGAATAATTGGCTTCGATTGCTCTCCAGGTAAGAGGATTCTCCAAATACTTGATATGTCCGTCCACTGTTTCATCATCAAGTATGATGTATTCTGAACCCTTCTCAGAAGCATACCAGTCAGCCACCATTCTGTCTGACCACTCCGAAGCCTCTCCGTTGGTTCCTGTTGGATAATAAACTATATTTAGCTGCGGGTATACAGCATCCAGAGCGACTCTATATGGATATACACAAACTGTGTTATCTCCTATAGCCTGTAACACTCCATCAGGAATTTCCCAGCATGACTCATAAACAGTCTCTTCCAATCCTGTCTCAGAAAGATGCGTCCAGTTATGAACCTTCTCTTTTAACGTGGTCGACAAATTATCGAAACTATTGTGCATAACATTAGCTTCAAAGAGTCCTGTAACAATCATGCATGCACACAGAGGGATAAAGAACTGTTTTCCAAACTTCGCTTCGCCCGCGTCATTTGATGGCTTCACCGCCAGAGGAATAACGGAATACATCATTCCAAAGAGCCATATACCACAAGGTAAGCCATGCCTAGTCGTCGCATATTTATATACAAAAAACATTGATGAGCATAAAGCCACCATAATTCCTGCGGTTCTATAATCACGCACTATGGCAAGAACAACAAGAACGACATATAACACCATAATGACAATAAGTGCCAGCAACTCCGTACCCTGAACCGTTACGTCATACTGCCATGATTCCATCCAGTCATTTGAATGCTTCATAAAGCCGGACACATATGCACACAACTCGCTAATCGAAGGATTATAAATCAGGTATGCAATCGGCATAAGAATTATCGCCGGAGCAAACAAGAATACACCTTTCCACTCTTTCGTCAGAATACCCTTATACAACACATACAAAAGCATAAATGCAAAAGCACTTGAAGAAGTGGAGAACTTGGCAAAAAACATTACTACAAGAATCCCATTGGGAATAAAATACAGTAGCAATGGCGTCTTTGGCTTGTATTCGGAAATAATCTCATAAACTGTCACTGATAAAATGACAAGATAAAGCAGAAAGTTATCTCTCTCCAAAACCTTGTATGAGGAAAAAGCCAGGATAAATGATAAAGCAAGTGACAGTCCCGAAAGTCTGCCATCCCTGTGAATCATAAATAACTTAATCAACAGATATACAAAAGAGGCAATTATAACTGACCAAATGATTACCCCTGCAATAAAATAGGCTTTATTCTCGGGAAGGTTCATCATATAGCAAAGATATCCCAATGGACCATAGGTAAAAATAATATCCTTTCCAAAAATATAACCTTTAGGGTTGGCCACATTAAGGAAATATCTCCAGGAATCATCCAAATTTATATACTTTAACTTGTAAGCAATGTTAGGAATATATAGAACAAAGAGACCTGCCAGGGAGGCCCCTGCCACGATTTTTTTAATTAATTCAGAAACAGTAATAATACCAAAAGCAGATAAGACTACAAGAATCAGGACACCCATGAGCAATGTATAAGCAAACTTCTCATACCCCGGTGCAGGGATTGCATATCTGAATCTCATGGCCGCACTTTGGTCATTTCCCTCGTATCCATCATTCTGATACCATGTATAGATATCTGAATCACTGTTTGAAACGCGCAAAAGAAACGGTATAACCTTCCCGCTATAATCCGAAAGGGTAATAACAAATTCATACTCTTTTCCGGGAGTTACCCGTTCATCAAAGTCAAGCCATTCCCATGTGTCAACCTCCCACTCTGAAACGTCAAAACTGGAAGTTGCGATACTGTTTCCATCTTTGTCTTTTAGTTCAACGTTGAAGGTTCCCCTTCTGTCATCGGGCAGATTGATGAGGAAAAAAGCTGTACCTTTTAAATATCTTTCTTTGGCAATAAATGTCTGATGTGCCTCGAAATCTGCGTACATTTCATCTGCTTCCCAGCTATCATAAACCAAGGCTTCTTCCTCTGTGTAAGAGTACCTGAAGCCTTCGTATATCCATGTATACCAAACAAAAATGATAGCCAAAACAGCACATATGGCTAAAATAAAGCCGTTCCTTTTCATTACGCCTCCTCGAGCGTTGTTCTTTCTATTCTTCCGTCAATAACTTTATAGACAATATCACACTGCTTTATAGTATTAAGTCTGTGGGCAATGATAACCATAGTCTTTCTTCCGTGGAAGTTGTTGATAGCCTCCATAAGCGCTGCCTCTGTCTCGTTATCCAGTGCAGAAGTTGCCTCGTCAAAAACAAGGATATCAGGGTTATGATATAGTGCTCTCGCTATACCGATACGCTGTCTCTGTCCGCCTGAAAGCCTTACGCCTCTGTCACCAACCTTGGTATCAAGTCCTTCCGGAAGAGATTTAACAAACTCTTTTAACTGGGCTTCTTCAAGAACATCCCAAATTCTATCATCAGAAATCTCCTTCTGATCTATACCAAACGCGATATTATCCCTGATGGACTCATCCACCAGATAAATGCTTTGAGGAATGTAACCAATATGGGAAAGCCACTCCTCGTAATAATCAAATATATTGACACCGTCGCAGAGAATCTGTCCTTCTTTGACAGATAAGAGTCCAAGCAGAATATCGACAAGAGTAGACTTACCTGCTCCCGAACTTCCCATAATTCCCACTGATTTAAATGCAGGAACCTCCATAGATGCCTTTTCAAATATTTTGACATCGGAGTTGGGATAAGAATAGGTTATGTTTTTTAACTCTATCTTATCGCTTAAATTTATCTTTCCTGTTATTTCTTTCTTTTCGCGCTTACCATATGCCTCATCGAGCTTCATGTTTTCATAAAGGTAATCAAGGCATGGCTTCTTGTAAGCAACTTCACCAATGTATGTATTAATCCTATTTACACTGGGCATAAGACGTATAGCTACAGCACCCACTGCAATAAGCTTGCTGACAAGCAAAGGAATATCTCCGCCTATCGAGATATAAAAGGCAATATAACCAAGGATGCTTAACAGGAATACTGTTTCAATAAGCAGGTGGGGAATTGTATTTAACACTGCGTAGTTCTTGGCATACCTGGCTCCGACTTTTCCGCTTTCTTCGTAATTATCAGCGAAGAAATCCTCTCTGTGAAGGACCTTTACATCCTTGATTCCATAGATTGCCTGTATACGCCACTTGGCAATTCTGGACTGAACAGCAAGGTTCTTCTCGCCCATTTTGCTCATCTGCGGCTTTATTACTTTTGTCAAAATAAATGTCAATACGAGACATACACCTACCAGATAACTTGTAAGCTTCCAATCGCTTATGAAAAGCATAACCGATAAGAATGCCGCAACTATTACCTCTGATGACATCTTAAGAATAGCAAGAATCATACTGAAGGTCTGCGGAATGTCACTGTCAGTTATTCTGAAAACAGTAGGAATATCCGCATCCAAATAGAATTCATAAGGTCTGTAAAGGAAACGCCTAAGTACCTTACTGATCATTATGTTTCTGTTATCAGCTATGAATTTCTCCTGATTACGTGCCAGCCATAAAAGATACAGATTCTTTAATACATACAACGCCATAAGGCCAAAAAGCATAGGGAAAATAAGCCCATTAAGGTCCTCAATCCCCAAAAAGTTCACGGCCTTTTGCGCAATCTCGTATTCCATAAATTTTTCAGGAATGAGAATAATTGCAATAATAGGGATTAATCCTGAAACACTAAGGGTTTCAACAATGCCTCCGAGGAAAATCATAATTCCAAGGACTACAATCTCTCTCTTCTGATGTTTATCAAGAATATGTCTTAGTTCTTTAATAATATCCATATCTACCTGTTCTTAATCTTAACTATTGTTTTCTCGTATAAATCAGCAAATCTGTAATAAAGTCTAGGGTTTTTAAGCATCAAATTCATGCGAACCCTGTCGCCTCTTCTTACAAAAGGCTCTTCATATACCAGGATAATCTCCTGCCTTTCCTCTTGTAAGATGTCTGAAAGGGCTTTGGCATAAACCTTCCCACCCGGTTGTCTCATATAATCAAGGAAGTAAAGCATTATTCTCTTGCAATAATGATAAAAGGCCTTATCACCCATCTCCTCGGAAACATGTTCCCTGATATATTCTACTCCCTCTCTAAAGAATGGAAGTTCATCCTCCAGCATATGCTTACCGTTTTTGACGGCCATTATGCTGCCTTCTCTATCACAAACATAGTTGTAAAGAGCTTTGTCTATGTATACACAGGACTTCATGTTGCAAAAAGCTTTGGTGGTGTACATTATATCCTCAGACTTCTTGCCAACAGGAAACCTGTAGTCTATAACAAGTTCTCTCTTAAAAAGCTTACTCCAAACTGAGTTATAAATTGGACGTTCAAGGTTCTCGCAAATATATGTCTCAAGAGCCTCATCTCTTGTCATTGGGAGAATCAAATCACTTGATTCATTTATGGTTATATCACTATAAACCCTGCTGTAGCGGCAAGCTGCCACATCCGCCCCATACTTTTCGCAGTTTGTTACCATCAGTTCAAACATATCGGGCTCAGCCCAGTCATCGCTGTCGATATATCCGATATAATCGCCGGTTGCTATTTCTAATCCTGCATTTCTGGCATCAGAAAGACCGCCATTTTTCTTATGTATTACCTTTATTCTGGAATCCTGCTCGGCAAAGGAGTCGCACATTGTTCCCGACATATCCGTAGAACCATCGTCTACAAGGATAATCTCAAGGTTCTTATATGTTTGATTGATGATCGAATCGACCGATCGAATAAGATAGTCTTCGACATTATAAACGGGAACTATAATAGATACTTTTTTATCCATTAGTCTGTTCCTCCGTTTGAGTTATCTTCCCTATTCCAAAAAGATCCGCGCCAAGAAGAACAAGGCCAATATAGAAAAGAGGCATCATGTAAATCATGTATCTTACCTGGCAAAAAATAGTAGCGGAAACACCGGCCACGTTTAACACAATAGCCAAAAGTGTATACGCTGCAAAAACTGTTGAGAAATCATTTTTGTTCTTTCTAATGTTTAAAACCAATAAAGCGATAAACCCGACCATTATGATTACGGCATAGATATACATAGCTTTTATTGTAGCTTTTCCTACGGTGTTAACTATCCCGTGGAAAAAGCTTCTTACAAATATTCCCGCCATTTTAGGCCAAGCAACAGGAATGATGGACCATGCAATACTACTCGACACTTTATCCACTATTTCTTCTCTCTCGGAGCCTGCATCAAGGTTATATTCTTCGGAGACAAATTCTCTCATCATGGGGAACATGTGATCAATCTGAATCATGTCATAATGATCACCAAAGTGATTTATCTTGTCATACATGGAATCTCCGGCAGAGTGAAGCATAGAATTCTCCGCGTCACAAACATCATATATCTCATAAAAAAGATTTCTGATTCTATCGTCTTCTATTCTGTTTCCGTCTTCTCTTTCTGCGACATAGAAAACTACCGTGGTTAAAAAACGGTTGTCGTTAAAGTGAGCATAAGCCCCATCGTGGAAAGCCAGGTTATAAGCGTAATCCAAGGCCTTATTTCCACAAATGACAATTAATGAGCAGATAAGCACCGTTATTATCGCCTTAATATTTATAGCTTCAACGTAAATAATTGCGACAACAATGATAGGAAGAGTAATAAACATCTGCTTTCTGGTAAGCACCATAATCAGAGAAAGCAGAACTGAAATAACCAAATCCTTCCTTTTTTTGTCAATGCAATAAGCAAGTACATACTTCGTAAAGAGCATAATCAAGGGAATACATAAACTCTCTGTGAGGATACTTGTGTTATACATAGACCCTCTCTCTGCAACAAACCTGCAAAGCAACGAAACCGATACGCAAATGCCAAGGAAAAGCATTTCAAATATCGGTTTAAGATTAGCTTTTTTAGTTATAAAGTCGATAAGAGTCCATGTGCAAAATCCGGCTAATATGCATTGTCCAATTGCAGCTGCATTCAAGTATGTATTTCCGCCACTTCCAAATATAGCTCTGAACAGTGCCAGATATGTAGGATACAAAGGCTCCCTGCTTATGGACATCTCAATATACGATGGGGAGTCAACGCATATAACTGCGCCATCTATTATTGCGAAAGCAACATAAAACCCCATCGATAAAAGAAACGTTAATATGCTTATAAAACGTCCATGACTTCTTTCGGTCTGCACTATATTCCCCTCAGGTATCTTTCATTCTCATTAATCCAGACCTGGAACATCAATACATACCAAATCTGGTCTCTCCATATATCCTTGTACAGGAAATCGCTCCAGAGTTTGGATATTACTTCGTAATCCAAAACCCCCTGTCTTTCAATTGAATCCTTATCAAGAAGTTCCTCCACCCACTTTCTAAGGCCGGGCTCTTTAAGCCACCTTGCTATAGGAATCGAGAAGCCTTTCTTGGGGCGGTCCATAATCTTTTCAGGTACTCTTCTGTAAAGAACGTTCCTTAATACAAGCTTACCCTTGCCATCGGCTTTCTGATATTCTTCAGGTAAAGACCAGGCAAATTCAACTACATCCTTATCAAGCATCGGAACTCTTGTCTCCAATGAAACAGCCATTGCAGATCTGTCTACCTTAACAAGAATATCATCAGGATGATACATTAATAGGTCTCTGAGCATTATCTTTTGAGCAACACTCAGTTCATCTACTCCATCCTTGCCAAATACAATACCTTTATCCTTGCAAATCTTTACGGCAATTTGTTCTTTCTCAGCCGCAAAATCATATAATTCAATAGGGTCAGATGCTCCAACAAGTTTTGCCTTGGCAAGCAAGGATCTCTTTCTGATAATGGGATTGTGATAAGCCACTACACTTACAGGCTTTCTGATAAAGTAGGGAATCTTGTTTAATTTATTCCATACTCTCTCAACTCCAAAGTATGAATTGTATCCGCAGAACAACTCATCGCCACCATCACCGCTAAGAGAAACTGTTACATGATCTCTTGTCATCTTGCTTACAAGGTATGTTGGAATCTGAGAAGAGTCGGCAAACGGCTCGCCAAACATATATCCAAGTTTGGGAATAACCTGCTTCGCATCTTCTTCGGTTATATATAATTCTGTGTGTTCAGTCCCAAGGTGATTTGCTATCTCTTTAGCGACCTCAGCCTCATTGTATTCCTTTACAGGCATACCTATTGTAAAGGATCTGACTTTTCCCGGATTAATTTCCTGCATTAATGCTACAACAGTACTACTGTCAATTCCGGCAGAAAGGAATGCTCCAACAGGTACATCCGCCTGAAGTTGTCCCTTAATTGACTCTTTAAGAAGTCTTTCAAGTTCATCTGTTGCTTCTTCTCTTGTGCCTTTAAATCTGTTCTTCTGACCGTTTCTGGCAACCTCAATCATTGACCAGTAGGTTGTGCAATCATAGTTTCCGGTGGTAATATCATAGGTCAAATATGTTCCGGGAATGAGTTTATAAAATCCCTTATATATGCTATGAGGTGCGGGAATATATCCATGGATGAAATAGGTATCAAGTATCTCGGTATTTACTTCCGCCTCAAATCCTTCATACTGTGTAATAACACCTATTTCGGAGGCAAACATGAATCTGTCGCCGAGTTTTCCGTAATAGAGCGGTTTCTCTCCAACTCTGTCTCTCATGAGATATAAAAGCTTTTTCTCTCTGTCATATAAAGCTATGGCAAACATACCCTTTATAAACGAGAGGGTTTTATCTACTCCATAAGCCTCGAAAGCCTCCAGGAGAATTTCTGTATCGGAAGTTCCTCTAAATTCAGAAACATATCCATCCTTTTTTAGTCTTTCAGCAAGACTTTTGTGATTGTAAATCTCGCCGTTATATGCAATAGCAAATCTACTGCTATGGGAAAGCATGGGCTGACTTCCTGCCTCTGACAAATCGATAATGCTCAATCTTCTGTGGCCAAGAACTATCTCCCCATTGTCCTCCTTCCAGAATCCACCGGCATCCGGACCTCTATGGAACATTCTGTCGTTCATAGCCTTTATATTCTTTTCCCAGTTACTGTCAGCTTTACAAAAACCGGCTATTCCGCACATAGTGAAACCTCACTTTTACATTTCATTTAATACTTTGATTGCGTAATCTCTCCACGCTTCAAAAACACTTTGTGGTTTGGAAATCTCTTTGATTTTCATCGCATTATCCGCAATTTCCTCTGCCTTTTCGGGATTATCCAAAAGGTATGAAATAGCTTCAGCCAATGCTTTATCATCACCCACGGGAATAAGGATTCCATTTTCCTTATTTTTGATAAGCGTTTTGGCTCCACCCGATTCAAAATCTGTAGAAATAGACGGGATTCCAATGGCCATGGCTTCCATTAACGCATTGGGAAGCCCTTCTGTATCTGAGGTGAGAGCAAAAATCGATGCATCCCTTATTGAATCATATACATTGGTCTCCAGGCCTTTCAGGAAAACCCGGTTCTCAAGACCATGCTCAATGATGTAATCTTTTACCTTTTGGTAGTATCCATCACCGTCTGATTCTTCACCATAGAATTCAACCGTATAATCAGGATACTTATCTTTTACTTGCTTGAACGCCTTCACAAGCAACAGTTGATTCTTAAGTTCAATAAACCTTGCTACGTGAACTATTCTCTTGCTTCTGTTTGGTGTCTTCTTTGAGTCAAGAAGCTTTTCATTAAGCGGATTTACAATAATAGTTGAAATCTTCCTAATCCGCTTTGAGAAAAAGTCTCTCATTGTTTCCGTTTGAAATACTGCGCCATTAACTCTTCTGTAGAGAATAAATGTAAGTATTCTATCCGGAAGGGAAGCATAGTTATCTTTGGGATTCATTCTGACAGCTATAATTACGGCTGACTTGGAACCCTTTGCGCCTATAAGTGCTCTGTATATAGCCTTCTTTTCGAAAGCAAAAACAACATCAGGTTTTTCTTCTCTTATAGCCTTTTTAAGATTTTTATTTCTTATCTGAATCTTGGCAAATCTGCCTTTATTTTCATCCTCTTTTCCAAGGCCAACGTGAATGCGTCTAACCATTGGTGATAAAGGGTATTCCTCATCCCCTGTCCACTCAGTCGCAACTATAGTCTCTATTCCGCTTAATGCAAATTGTTCAGACAGGTTGACTACTACCCTCTCCATTCCACCTCTTTCCAAGGTGTTAAGGTGAAACATAACTTTCTTTAGCACAGGTTATTCTCCCATTTTGAACAGGTTTCTAATATAACTATCCGGAGTGAAATCCATGGCCCGTTTGAACGATGCTTTGGAATATTCACTGCGTTTCTCTTCGTTTTCAGCCAAAAGCTTTATTCCTTCGGCCAGCATCATATCTTCTTTATCGATAACCGTCCTATCATAATTGGGCTCTTTCGAAACTCTGGGAACGAGGATTCCGTTCTTTACACATCTTACTTCCTTAATATCCTCGCTTAGAGTCTCCGCCAGTATCTCCGCAGGGCCTGTTAAACAGTCTGTGGATACACATGGAATTCCCAAAGCCATAGCTTCAATAAGAGCGTTAGGAAAGCCTTCATTGATTGAGGAGAGTACAAAAACATCGGCTTCTTTAAGAACCGGGTACGGATTCTTTAAAACTCCTGTAAAATGAATACTTTCCTCTAATCCAAGTTCCTTTGTTAGTTCTTTGCACCCTATAAAGTCACCCATTCCTATTATCAATAATTCCGCATTGGGAACATCCTTTTTAATAAGGCTAAATGCTTTAATCAAGTGCCAGTATCCCTTAACTTCATCATCTCGACCCATTGTTGCGATGACAAAACTTTCGGGTTTCTTTGTATATAAATCAACTGTCTCTTCAGATAATCTCTTTATTCTGTCTATATTACAGGGATTATATACTGTGTCCGTTGAACTTGGATTAAAGTTCTTCCTGATAACATCTTCTATCCCTCTTGCGCAGCAAATAACTCTATCAGAATGATTGCAAAATAATCTGATTTGATATGCGTCATCAAAGTCCATGTAGCTTCTCAAGTTTACCCACACTTTACATCCTTTTCTTCCAGATAATACATTGGGTAAAGAAGCTGAGGGACCAAAGCTCATAACAATGTCCGGTTTATGGATTCTCTTGACTCGTTTCATCGCCTTGGTTCTGGACAGCACATTTAATACCTTCCCAAGTTTCGAATCAACGCTCGGCTTATTCAGATCTATTATCTCAATATCCTCAGTATCATAAAAAGTCTTGGTCGAATCAAAAAGCACAATTTTGACATTCATTTTGTCCTTTATGTACTTGGCTGTATCGACGCAAACCCTTTCAAAGCCACCTTGAATAAGGGATGGCACAATCAATAAAACTGTTTTCATTCTTATAGGTTCTCTTTATACCAATCAATAGCTAACTTAATACCCTTTTCAAAGCTGTACTCAGGGTCATAACCAAGAAGCTTCTTAGCCTTAGAGATATCAGCATTGGAATGCTTTATATCTCCCGCTCTGTCGGGTCCAAAGTTAGGCTCAATCTTCTTTCCGAGAGCATCACAAAGCATATAGTAAATATCAATAAGATATTCTCTTCCGCCAAATGCTACGTTATAAGCCTCTCCTGCTGCCTCTGTGGGTGCAAGACAAGCTTTAAGGTTGGCTTCCACAACGTTTTCAACATATGTAAAGTCTCTTGACTGCTTTCCGTCGCCATTTATTGTCGGTGTCTCATCATTGATAAGCATCTTAATGAACTTAGGAATTACAGCAGCATATGCGCCGTTAGGATCCTGTCTCTTACCAAACACGTTGAAATATCTAAGGCCATATGTATCAAGGCCGTAAAGTTTCTTATAAAGCTTTCCGTACTCTTCATCCACTCTTTTGGTCAAGGCATAAGGAGAAAGAAGATTACCTTCCTGTCCCTCTGTCTTGGGAAGCACAGGATGGTCGCCATAAACAGATGAGCTTGAAGCATAGACAAACTTCTTAACGCCTTTCTGTCTTGCTGCTTCCATCATGTTAAGAGTTCCTCTGATGTTGTTCTCCTCGTAGAAAAGAGGCATCTCAATACTTCTTGGAACCGAACCCCAAGCAGCCTCATTCATAACGTAATCAACACCGTCACAGGCTTCCATACAGTCCTCAAGGTTTCTGATGTCCTTTTCAAGGAAAGTGTAGTTCGGGTTATCTATAAACAGGTCCACATTTTCTCTCTTGCCTGTAGAAAGGTTGTCCATACATCTAACCTTATATCCCATATTTAAGATAGCTTCACATAGGTTTGAACCGATGAAACCGGCTCCTCCTGTTACGAGGAAAACACTGTCTTTAGGAAATACTAATTCTTTATAACTCATCTTTCTTCTCTTTCCACTCCTTGTAATATGACATTAATAATGTCATAAGTCCTATATAAAATGGTGCGAAGCAATAAATCATGTATCGTGATAAGCACATGATAAGAATTGCCGTCGCGCAAGCATTGGCTGCTAACATCATAAGGATGATGAGCATAGCTATTGCCTCTTTAACATGCTTTCTCTTAATCACACTGTATATACTTAATGCGAGAGCAAAAAACACCATAAGAACTGCCGGAATAACCGTATAAGGTGTCACCACTGCTACGCTTCTGGTTACGCCATTTATGGCAAGTCCAATATATCTGTAAATCCAGCGTCCGATACAGGCTCCCCATATTGAACCAACAATGTCCTTACAGGTTTCCTCCTGAAAGAGGTTTCGTTCCAGATAATCATCGCCTACATTTGCATAATAATAGTCTTGCTCAGTTTGAAGTATGTAATTGAACTTCAGGTTATCATGAGAATTTTCCAGGTGCTTAATTGCCTCATAATATCCGGATTCTGCCGAGTGATATATTAATCCGTCAGCATCTGCTTTGTCATATATCTCATAAAAGAGATCCCTTGTCACGGGATTCCCAATCAGTTCCCCCGCTTCTCTGTCCGAAGCATAAAGAATATTTGTGACAAGGTTCATATTGCCGCACATGTCGGATGCGGCAACGCCATTTACAAGATAATTGTATCCCGTTGATAGTCCGCTTCTAAGCTTCATTAAGAGGGCAAGTGTCACCAATGGAATAGCGACAAAATACCACTTTTTCTTAAGTACTATAAACCTGACAATGACCACAATCATCCATGCTATAAGGCAAATCATCATTGAGCCTCTGGTCATGGACAAAATTAGCGCTACCAATGCTGAAAGGACAAGATTTATTAGTTTCCCATTAATGGCATAGCTGATAGTAAAAATCAGGAATACATAGAAAAGAGGAAGTGCTATGGATTCATTCATTATTCCGCAACTAAGCACGATCCCCGATTGGGAAAAAAGTGGTGTCATAATGTGCGGAACCAGCAAAACCAAACTTCCAAGCACCGTTACAACAGGGCTAGATAATATTTGTTTGTTAAAAAAACGTATAAATGCAATGGCAGCCATTGCATTTATGATATTCTGAGCCCAGGAAACTATCAGAAGGTATATTTCTTCGCCAAAAATTGTCCTAAACAGACAAAGAAACAGCGGATACACAGGCTCTCTATGCATGTGCATCTCGATAAACTGTCCTGAATCTCCATATAATCCTACCGGAAATCTGACCGCAAGAAAAACAAAGAAAGCCAAGATTCCCGCATAACATATTAGATTAAGCTTCTTATAATCTCCAGTAGAGATATCCCGCATCCTCATATTCCTTACGATCAAACATTCCCTTAATATCTGCGAATACTTTCTTCTGTCCCTTCTTGAAGAACTTGGCGATATCCGCTTCTTTGTAGTCTGCAAACTGTGTATGTGAAACTGCCATGATGACAGCATCCATATCCTTAATCGTATTTACATCAACAAACTCAATTCCGTAAAGTCTCTTTGCTTCATCTGCATCAGCTGCAGGATCTGCGACTACAGGAGTAATACCATACTCTTTAAGCTCATTGTATATATCTATAACCTTGGTATTTCTTGTGTCAGGGCAATTCTCTTTAAAGGTAAAACCAAGAATTGCAACCTTTGCGCCCTTAACGGCAAGGTCTGCCTTAATAAGATTCTTTACAAGGCATTCTGCCACATATTTGCCCATGTCATCATTGATTCGACGACCGGAAAGGATAATCTGTGAGTGATAGCCAAGCTCCTCAGCCTTGTATGTAAGATAGTAAGGGTCAACACCGATACAATGTCCACCAACAAGTCCTGGGAAAAACTTAAGGAAGTTCCACTTGGTTCCTGCTGCCTCAAGAACTGACTTAGTATCAATGCCCATCTTGTTAAAGATGATTGAAAGTTCGTTCATAAAAGCTATGTTAATATCTCTCTGGCTGTTCTCGATAACCTTTGCTGCCTCAGCAACCTTTATAGACTGAGCTCTGTATACGCCCGCATCAACTACAAGGCTATATACCTTTGCTACAATATCCAAGGTTTCTTCATCCATACCTGATACAATCTTTGTAATAGTCTCAAGTCTATGTACCTTATCACCGGGGTTAATTCTCTCGGGTGAATAACCTACTTTAAAATCAACGCCGCACTTAAGGCCTGATTCCTTCTCCATAACGGGAACGCAGATATCCTCCGTAACTCCGGGATATACAGTTGACTCAAATACAACGATTGAACCCTTTGTAAGATTACGTCCGACAATTCGGCTTGCCCCCTCTACAGGAGTAAGGTCAGGTGTGTGATCGTCATTTACAGGAGTGGGAACAGCGACGATAAAGAATTTAGCCTCTTTAAGCTTGTTCTCGTCAGCAGTAAAGTCTACGGTTGTAGCCTTAATTGCGTCATTACCCACTTCCTTAGTAGGGTCAATTCCCTGCTTGTAAAGTTCAATCTTTGCCTTGTTAAGGTCAAATCCGATAACATTAATCTTCTTCGCAAAAGCTACAGCAATAGGCATTCCTACATAGCCCAGGCCCACAAGGGCAAGTTTCTCTTTTTTCGCCACAATATCTTCATACAAGTTCATTATTCTTCTTCCTTTCTTTATTCAAAGCAGCTTCTGACAATATCAATTATTGTATCCTGCTGTTCATCAGTCATCTTTATATCACTGGGCAAGCACAAACCTCTTGCAAAGATATCCATTCCAACATCCAAAGGAAGTCCATCCTTGCCTTTGACTCCACCTGCAATATAGGCGTTGGTCTTTGCTCTTCCATTACCCTCTCTGGTTACAAAGCCATTCATTCGATAGATTGGCTGCATGTGCATAGGTTTCCAAATTGGACGGCCTTCCATATTGTAGCTCATGAGAGTATCAAGAATCTCTGTAGGGCAGCTCTTACCTTTTTCAGATGCATATAACACATCTGTCTCCCCACGAACCTGCTTGCACATGGCTTCAGGATCAATTATTGCACATGAAAGCCAGTAATTGGGCTCACTGTTCTTAGTATCTATGGGATTCATTTTGATTGGAAGGCCCTCGAATCCCTTCTCATATCTCTCGTAAATTTCTTTCTTTCTTGCTATATGCTCTTCCAGGTGAGGAATCTGTCCTCTTATGACGCCGGCTATAACATTGCTCATACGATAATTATAACCAAGTTCTTCGTGCTGATACCAGGGAGCACTTTCTCTTGATTGAGTGGACCATTTTCTTACCTTATTGGCCACCTCTTCGTCATCTGTTAAAAGAGCGCCACCTGCAGAGCCTGTTATTATTTTATTTCCGTTAAATGAGATTATGCTGACATCGCCAAATGTTCCAGTCTGAACACCCTTATAAGTTGCTCCGAAGGACTCTGCCGCATCCTCAACAAGTAAAGCATTGTGCTTCTTGCAAACTGCCCTTAGTTCGTCAATCTTTCCAGGGGTTCCGTAAAGATGAGCCGTTACCACAACTCGTACTTCAGGGTAGATTTCAAACGCTTTTTCCAAAGCGACAGGATCCATGTTCCAGGTGTCGTACTCTGTATCAATGAATATGGGCACACCACCTTCATATACAACCGGATTAACCGTCGCATCGAAAGTCATATCTGAACAGAAAACCTTCTCTCCGGGTTTTATTCCCACAACCTTCATGGCAAGATGAAGGGCTGAAGTTCCGCAGGATAAACCCACAGAATACTTTCTTCCGACTTTCTCTGCTGTCAATCTTTCAACTTCGTCAATGTTCTTACCGACTGTTGACATCCAGTTTGTTGTGAAAGCTTCCGTTACATACTCCAGCTCCTCGCCATGCATAGTAGGAGAAGCCAAGTATATTCTGCTTTCACTTTTCTTAAACTTAGTATTGTCTTTGTTAAACATTACTTTTCTCCGTTTGGATTGTATGTAGGTACAATCTCTTTAACAAGTTCTCTTATATTAGGTTCCTCGTTCTTGGCTGCTTTACTTAATCTTTCCAGTTGTTCGAAGAACTTATCTTCATCAATCTTTAAGGGCTTGCCTATATGAATAAGCTTATTATCTGTATCTGTAAGACCTTCCTCATCCATAAGAAGCTCTTCGTAAAGTTTCTCTCCAGGTCTAAGGCCTGTAAACTCTATCTTTATATCCTCATCAACCTTATATCCTGAAAGTCTTATAAGGTTCTTTGCAAGATCAAGAATCTTTACAGGCTCACCCATATCAAGGACAAATATCTCACCGCCCTTGGCATAGGCCCCCGCCTGAAGAACCAAAGATACCGCCTCGGGAATAGTCATGAAATATCTTATGATATCAGGATGTGTTACGGTAACAGGTCCACCTGCAAGAATCTGCTTCTTAAACAGAGGAATAACACTACCGTTGCTTCCGAGTACGTTACCAAATCTGACTGCAACAAACTCTGTATCCGATTTCTTATTGTAGGTCTGAACAATCATCTCACAGATTCTCTTAGAAGCACCCATGATGTTCGTAGGGTTAACCGCCTTATCTGTGGATATCATAACGAATTTCTTGACGCCATATCTTGCTGCTGCATCTGCAGTCTTCCAAGTGCCAAGAACGTTATTTTTTATCGCCTCATTAGGGCTGTCCTCCATAAGAGGAACATGCTTATGAGCTGCTGCATGATATACGATTTCAGGATGGTATGTCTCAAATATATAGTTCATCCTGTTAGTATTTCTGACTGACGCCACAAGCACCACGAGGTTTAATACAGGGTACTTAATCTTTAACTCCTGCTGTATATCATATGCATTGTTTTCATAAATATCCACGATGATAAGCTGCTTAGGGGAATGAGTTGCTATCTGTCTGCAAAGCTCACTACCGATTGAGCCGCCACCACCGGTAACCATGATTACCTTATCCTTAACATAGCCAAGGATTGAGTCAATATCGACTCTAACCGGTTCTCTGCCAAGCAAATCTTCTACATCAACGCTACGTAACTTGCTGACACTGACTTCACCGTTAACCAACTGATAGTAACCGGGCAGTGTACTAAGCTTACATCCTGTCTCCTGACAAATCTGAGTCAGTTCCTTAATGGTTGCTCTGGAGGCCGTGGGTATAGCAATGAAAATCTCGTCAATGCTATAGAAGTTGGCAGACTCAATAATCTTATTTCTATCACCGACAACTTTAACGCCTTGTACGAATCTGCCCCACTTGTTGGGATCATCATCGATAAGGCATTTAATTACCATATGGCTGAAGTTGCTGCTCTGAATCTCCTTTATGATCGCATTCGCAGCTTCGCCGGCACCAATAATCATTACATTGGTTCCGTTCTTCTTATTCTGAGCCTTATGTTTCAGCCCTCTGAAAAATCTATATGCGAATCTGCTGGCAAAAGTGAGAGCAATCTCCAAAAATGCATAGAATAATGGATAACTTCTTGGAATAGGCATGCGAAGAAGCCTGATCATTACATACTGAATTACAGTCATGACAGAGCAGGCCACCACAAGATTTTGCATCTCATTTACGCTGGCAAATTCCCACAAGCTGTGATAAAGCCTAAAGAACCAAAACACAGCAATGGTTATAACCATTGTTATTAGAACTGTTTCCTTAATTGTTACAAGGAACTCCGGATTAATATCCGAGAAAACAAGATTGGCTCTGAGAAACAAGGCCAAAAATGCTGAAGCTGCTACAGCCAGAGCATCATATGCAATTAGAAATATTCTTCTGGTTACAAGCTTATGTTCCAGAATGTGAAACTTCTTAGACATCTATTTTTTCTTCCTTCTCGGACAATAATACACAGGATAATATAAAGGCAAATCCTAAAGGGTTCATGGGATGATAAACCCACTCAAACATACCGGCAGTCATAAATCCCACTGCCAATATGAGAATCATAGGCAAATATTGCCTCTCTTTGGCATATAATGACGTTTTATATATGCTTGCAAATAATACGTATAAACAAAGCAGAGCAAACATGGCTCCAAGAATTATTCCAAAATCATATGCCGTCTGAATATAAGCATTGTGGGCATGGATTATGACATTTCCGTCTTCATCCTCACATCCCATTGATTCATGGCCATTAATTGTCAGGTTATTGATATATGTTCTGAAGATGTCCAGTCTTCCGTTGGCATAGTTTTCTATGGAAGTAGATTCTGCTGCTTTTGCCTTCAATGACAGTGATGGCAGGAAGGCGGTTAATTCATCATCGGAATTAAACATTCTTCCAAACAAAGTCTCCAAAGATATTTCAATGTTTGCAAACTTCTCCCCGATTCTGTCTCCTCCGTCAAGAGGTGTATCAGGGTGTATGAACTGGCAATAAGACTCGTAGTTGTAGTAAAAAGGATTGCGTATTACAGCGGGCAACATTCTGGCAATACCAAAAAACGTAACATATGAAACAACTAACGTCATAGTTGTAGACAAAATCAGTTTAACAACGTTGCTCTTAACTATATCCTTCTTCTTTTGCCAAACAAATATAATAAGGGCAATAAGTAGTTCCACTCCATAGGCTACTATGCCTGTCCTTGATGCGGTGAAAAAGAGATATGTTGACACCGCACCAAACATTGCGTACGAGGAAAGCAATGACTTGGTATCATTCTTTCTATATGCTATGAGAATCTTAGTCAGCGCTGCTGCCGTGGCAATAAGATAATACGTAGCCGTAACAGTTACAGTAATAAAGATTCCACCGTACCGGGTCATCATGTAGTACTGATAAGGACGTCTATATATACAGAAAAGCATTCCCGCAAAGAATGCAATAAGCCATGCATTACATGCCATCTCAAGCATGTCTTTTCTTCTTTCACTCATATGCATGAACAAGAAAGCCAAAGCAAATGCTATCAGAAGCTGAAGCGGCCATTCTCTTCCATACGAGTAAATACTTGTGAGGATCCAGAATGCTAGTACCGGAACGGCAATAGGTAAACTTACGGTTCTAAGTTTCCTGTAATCTTTATTTATGATTCGATATACAAGCCCAATGACAAGTAATCCCGTAGCCCAGAAAAGCCACGCAGTACTTGTGGCCGTATTTATATGTTCTATATGATCGCTGTGAGCAGAAATATAGAATCTGCCAATAAATGCAGATGCTATACTCCACACCAAAGCCGGTATATTCCAAACCTGCTTTGCTTTGCCCAAAGAATATAGAAACAGTGCAAAGAACACTGCTGCTCGTCTAATCCAAAGGCCATGTTCATAATCACTTCCACTGTTTTGATAAAGGCAGCACATAATAAGAGCTCCTGCAAGGAGTATTTCGCTGACTGTTCTGCCTAATCTGTCCAAGTTCTCTTTTGCTTCGAGTTTCTCCTTATACGAAGAAGCGTTAATGATAAAGAAAACCAAGAAGGCCGATACAAATAAAACGGAAGCTGTTAATACTCCATTGTTTAAAGCATCATGCTCGAACAGTCGAAAAGCTGTTATGCCAATAATCGAGGCTGCTGCAGCAATAATTATTAACCCGGAAAGGACATATTTTGTAACCTTCTCAACCTTAACAATCTGCTCTTCTTTCATCCTATTAAGCAGGATAGATGCTAACGAGTATAAAGCAAATGTTACCAGAGCAATAACAATGTCCGCCATTATAATTCTTTTAAGTCCCCAGGGTCTGATGTAATCAAATTGTGCCACTACCTTGGTTCCACCGGAGTGAACATTGTTGTAGTAAAAAGCTCCGGCTTCAGCGTTTCCTGCTTCCTCGGAGGTAAGTGCAACAAACACCTCGCCGTCCGTACCACCGACAGTATAAAAATATACGGTCCCCGGCTCTAGAGATACATTCAAAGGGAACTTTACTAATCCCGGGACTTCATAGTCTGCGAGATTTACTTTACTTTCAGCAAGAACCGTGCCATCCAGGGCATAAACTCTAAAGAAAGTCTCTAAAGTGTCAAAGGAATCGGGTTCATTAACTATATAAACAGAAACTGTAGTAAGGTTATCAAAATTAGGGGAGAATTCCTGTCTTATTACATTCTCTTCGGTGCCGGGACCTATGAATCTTATTCCGTCCCAGGTCCCCGTAGATTTAAACTCTGTTGTAAATTTGCCCATGGGCCAAATTACAGATACAGCAAATAATCCAAGAAGCAATATGCTTGCTCGGATTATTCCTAATTTGTTCTCAAATATCTTTTCAATATATTCCTTTATTTCTGCCACTTTCATAACATCTCATTTTACCATACTTCAGGATTCCTTACAATTTTCACCTGTCACCAGATGAATTCCCAAAGTACACCAGAAAGCTATAACCAAAGGATACTTAGCATAATCTATAGCATCACCTGTTGTAAGCGTTTTATACAACCACTGCATAAGCATCGCTGCAAATAGTTCGTATGAGGGATTTAGGAGTTTAAAGCTTCTCACATTTGTAAGCAAGGCTGCAATTCCGATCACCATGATAACCACCAGACTCCAAACTCCATAATACCAGTAGAAGCTGTCAAGGCTTCCTCTCTGGCTCACAAAGGCCTCATAGTTCCTTCCCGTTTGGGTCCTTACATCTCCGTTGGTTTCTGTAAGGAATCCAAAGGGCAGAATAATGCTTTGCCCAAGGTCCGTGCCAATGTTTAAGCAAACATCTTTTGTACGCATGCTAAGGCATTTTTTTGTCATGAATTCATAACTTTCATTGGCAGCCTCAAATCCCCATTTCTTATCCATTGTGGGGCCAATCTCATACATCATGTTGTCAGATTTCTTGATGAGTTCCAAAGCATCCCAAATGGAGTAGGTATCCTGAGTTCTTTCATCCCATGCCACAAAGGACTGAGAATAATATTCTGTGCACACACGCATAAATGCCTGGGACCAAAAGGTTCTCTGGATTCTGCCTCTGGAACCGGGCTCAGCCAAAGCCTTTTGCGATATGAATAAAACAATTAGCATCAAGGCAACGATTGCATATCTCTTTATGCTTCTCTTCTTATATGTCAAGAGAGTTATTGCCAAAAGGACTACGGATAATCGTAAGGATTCAGGTCTAATTGAAAAATGGAACTGAAGCAGTCCTGGAAATGAAACTATATAAGCGCATCCAAAGCTTGCGTTAATTCTTTCAAGTTTTACGCCCTTACGAAGAAACAAATAAGCAGATACTACAGCCAAAACAAGCTGAAGATTATACAAAGGAATATAATACAGGAACTTTACCAGAACCGGATAAAACAGCCCTGTATATTCATCAATTACATACTTATCAGCAATATCAAGATACTCAGCAGTCTCAGGCCACATATAAACATGGGTAAAGTTGTTTATAACCCAAATGAGTCCAAGGATTACTTGGACCGCTGTGAGAAAATAAAACAAATATTTAGCTGTGGTCTTAACTGTCGTTTTAACGTTCATGAATTACATCCAATAGGTGGTGCCCATTACCAGATTTATGAAGAAATAAATGCCGCAGTATACCTGATAGGCAAGAATCAGTGTCCCGCAGGAAGTTATTACAGCTCGTAAAATACTGCTCTCATATATTCCTTCTTTCCTCTTCATGTTCTCAATCAGTTTAATCATGCTGATGAGGTTAACAAAGAAGATACCGATGGAATATCCCCAGAAGAAGTTGGAATCCAAAGCTCTTGCCCCTTCTTCTGCAAGAAGAAATACCTCAAGAAAGCTGAAGAGCCACATAAGCCACATGAATCTAAGCCTCTTATCCCACTTCAGATCTCCGAAATTCCATACAAGGATAAAGAGAGGGAAAGCAATGGAGAGAATGAAAGTAACCTTAGGATGATCGCCTCTCATAGCCAATGCATATCCGGGATTGATTGTTATTCCATTTCCGGTTTCCTGTCCAAAAAGCACGTTATTCTGCCACCAAATTACAATAAGTGAAGGAAGAACACTGCATCCAAAAATAACAATCCTTTTGAATCTTTCCAGTCTGTCTCTTTCATCTTTCTTACAAAGATCAAATATAAGAATAACCAGCATAGCAAAGTCAAACACAAAGCAAAAGCTCGGCTTGGCTGCATTGCAAAGTATCAAGAGTCCCGCAAAAATAAGCCATTCGGATACCTTTAATCCATCCAGATATTTATCCCTTAATTTCAGGAAATACCAAAGGGTTATTATTCCGAGAAGTTTTACAAGGGTATAGGTTGAGTTGTGCCATACGCTTGCGGACTGGTATCCGATATATCTTTGTTTCCCTGCAAGCTCCAGATAAAAGGGCATAATCAGATTTGCCATAAGTGCAAACATAAGGCCCATACTCTTTGTGTAATACTTATCTGTCAATTCATTAACCAAAAGAAGGGTGGCAAATATCGCTCCGGCTTCACATACAGCGATAAATCCTGCAGTCAAATAAGCTCCTGCGCCGATGGCGTAGAACAGTTTAATCAAGAGTCCCATAAGGGAGTAAAACCAGCCATCCTCCAATGTCATGCTTATATGAGCAGGCAAATCGGACTCGAAGTACAGGCCCTCAGCCTTAACTATCTGATTAAGATGAAGACTAAAACACGCAATGCCATAAACTGCCACTGCCATCAAAAGGATGGTCCATATGAAATTGTCTCTGGTTTCTTTACTCATTCTACCTTCCATATCGCACCCTACGATACAGATGCAATGCATCATAATAAAGCATGAATCGGGCTGTAGAGGCCATTGCCATGTCTATCAGTTTCTTCTCCTCATCACCCATTCTGCTTCTATAATATTCATTATCCCTAAAGTCGGGAACATATTTATTAACTCCCGCTTTCAATTCCTCTATAACAGCCCTTCTTACACCCCTAAGGCTCTTACTCTGCATAAGCGAAAACAGCGTTGTTATAAAGAATGCTTCAGCAAATTTGTAGTCAAATTCAGCCTTGTATTTCTCGTAAAGGCCTCGTTCTCTTGCTTCATCCATAAGAATCTCCATGGCTTTCATTCTGTCATGAAGCTTTGATGTTGTAGTCTCATGAACGGTTGAGGTGTCATGCTGATAGTAGTAATATAAGGTCTCATCCAGCTTCTCAAAGTGCTTGCAATAAAGGAGCCACAAAGGTCCCATGGCGTTGTCCTCGAAAAACATCTTCTCAGGATACCAAAGGCCGTTATCCACTACCATATCTCTCTTCCAGATTTTGAGAACCATACTTCCGGAATCTAAAAGGAGCTTCTTATGCTTCTCATCATCCAACACACCCGCCTGATCCGAAGTATTATTCTTAGCTACAGGTCCCTTTTCAAAGGTATGCTCATGCACAAGGCAATAGTCACAGGCTACTACATCTGCGCCTGTCTCTTCCTGCTTCTTAAACAGTTTCTCATACATGTCGGGAGCCACCCAGTCATCACTGTCACAGATGGCAATCCACTCTGCCTCCGAATTCTTAATACCAACATTTTTGGCTCCACCCTGACGAAGATTCTCCTCATAAGTAATGACTTTTAGCTTATCTCCAAACTCCTTCTTTAACGCAAACAACACCTCTAAGGAATTATCCGTAGAGGCGTCATTAACTGCTATTATTTCATAATCATCTATGGTCTGATTGGCAAGGGAGCGAATACAAAACTCCAGCTTCCCATCAGCTGCCATATTATAAACAGGAACTATTATGCTAAGTTTCATGTCTATTCCTTTGTTTCGTCAAAGCCTTTGCCCACAATATCCTTAATTACGTACTGTGGTGCATTGTTCATGGTTATATACATCCTTCCGACGTACTCTCCGATAAGGCCTAACATCATCATAATAACGCCTCCAATAATAAGGATTGCGCAAATAGTAACGTAGTAACCCATGGGAGCTGAGTTATCTATAAACTTACGGACTATAGTGTAGATGGTATAAATAAATCCAATAAACGCACAGGTAAGGCCTCCGTAAGTCGCAATTCTGAGAGGTACCACTGAAAATGCCGTAAATCCGTTCATCCAAAGAGCCAGAAGTTTCTTCATAGTGTATCCTGAAGTTCCTATCTCTCTTTCTCGATGGTTTACATTCACATTGCAGATATTCTTTGTGGTTCTGAGAACCAAACCAATAACATAGGGATAACAGTTCTCATAGCGAAGCATATCATTTAGAATGAATCGCTTAACTGCAAAGTAGCTTGAAATGTAGAGTTCTTTGCTTTTACCAAGCATAACTCTGGTCATTCTCTCGTTAACCTTGCTTCCGAAATTCCTGAAAACTGAATGCTTTTTGTGATCGTACTTGGCATAGCATACATCATAGCCTTCCTCAAGCTTCTCTATAAGCTTTCCGACTTCATCGGCAGGAGTCTGGCCATCATCATCAAGAGCAACCACTATATCTCCGGTGGTATGTCTGAAGCCTGCCATAAGAGCTGCGTGCTGTCCGAAGTTTCTGGCAAGATTAATAGCAAGCACCTTCTCATCCTCCAAGGCAATCTTACTTATCACCTCGAAAGTGTCATCCGGAGATGAATCATTCACAAGTACAATTTCATAATCATACTCGGGGAGATAAGGCATGGTGTCCTCTATCTCTTTTACTACCTTTTCAATTGTTAATGCCGAGCGATAGCAGGGTATTACAAAACTAATCCTTTGCATTCTCTTTCTCCGTCATCAAATATTGCCATGAAGATTACATCCTTGTACTCTCCGTTAAGGAAAACTTCGTCTCTGAAATGGCCCTCTTCCTTAAATCCAACCTTCTCGTAGCTCTTCTTGGCTACAAGGTTCTCATCAAGGACTCTGAGATACACTTTATGTAGCTTAAGATTGCTGAAGGCATAATTAACGATGAGTTTAGCGGCTTCAGTACCATATCCACGGCCTACTGCATCATCCTCACCAATGAAAATACCAAACTCAGCTTTTCCTATCTCTCTGTTAATATCTCTAAGGTAGGTGGACCCGATTGGTCTTCCTGCTTCAGCTTCCTCTATTATAAACTGAACAACCTCGCCGGTTTCCACCTTTGTTTTCATCCATTCTTCATGAACTTCTCTGGTTATTTCACCTCGGAAGAAGAAGTTGTTCTTCACTCTCTTATTCTGTCGCCACTTAACAATCAAATCAGTATCATTATAGGTTATCGGGCGAAGATTAATCTGTTCACCATTGATTCTCATAGTTTATCTCTTTTCCTTGTTTCCACCGATATACAGTTCGGTATAATAATCTATCTGAGATTCCGAATCAAAACCTTTTCTTCTCACTTCTTCGGTTCGACTCGCTCGCGTATAATCTTTGTTCGAAACTATTTTCTTTGCCCATTCTAATGGTGGGTCGTCCAATGACTTTGACTCAGTCAAATCTGTAATCATTACCTCATCGGTTATTGAATCAGAAATGAGGCATCTTAACCCACTCGTTTGAGCTTCGACGACAGTACCGGGAAGCCCCTCATATCTTGAGGGAAAGACAAAATAATCAAAGGCCTGGTAATAATCTTCCACGTTCTTCCTTGTGCCTGTAAGGATAACATCATCCTCTATTCCACATGCCTTAATCCATTCTGCGATCTGAACCTTAAGTTCTCCGTCTCCTACCAGAACCAGTTTGGAATCAGCAATCAGTTTCCTGATTTCTGAAAAAACCTTAATCAAAAACTCGTGGTTCTTTGCATAGTGAAATCTGCCAACATGTCCAACCACAAAAGTAGATGCCTTAATACCCAGTTCCTGTCTGATCTCGTTTCGCATGTTTTCGTCGAATTTGAATCTGGCTGTATCTATGGCATTTGGAATGATCTTTACATAGCCTTCATCGAAAGCCTTCTTCCCAAAGGAATTAATTCCTGCAATCTTAGAGCAGGCAAGGCATAAATCTGCCTTCTTATAAAGCCCCTTTCTAAGGACCTTGGTCATTGCTCCTTTAACACCCTGAGGCACGCCGGCGCTTCTTGTGTGAGCTATTGTAAGTCTCACTCCATGCTTCTTGGCGATGGGCAAATATATACCCGCAGTACTTGTCATATGGCCGTGGACAACCTCTATCTCGGGATGTTCTGTAAAGAACTTATCCCATGCCTTGGTATATTCCAAATGATTTTTAATAAAGTATCTGGGTACGCTATAGATATGGCCACCAAGACTTTCAATCTCATCGTTGAAGAAGCACTTATCGGTTGTATGTATCATAAAATCAAATTGAACCAGGTTTCGATCTATCTTTCGATACAGGTCCATTATTCGATTCTCTGCGCCACCCATGTCAAGTCTTCCCAATACGTGGAGGACCCTAATCGGTTTATTATCCATTTATCTCCTAATCTGAACGATTATTCTCTTAATATTGGCCTTGATTAACTCGGCCACCCTCTGAATCGCTGACTGTTCTTTGGCGTCGTCCACCATTTCAAAGCTAACTAGCTTGTCTTTATTCTGTCTAAGTTTCACCGCAACAAGATTGATTTCATCTTCTGTCATGGTATTAAGATGATAAATCAGGGTTGTTCTTCCTTCTTTGCTATCATCAAACACTTCCGAACGTTTCTCAGCGATGGGGTAATATGTTATACCATCTCTCTTATATGGAGTCTTTCCAAAGCCATCAGTTATTGCCTTAAATCTGTTCTCTTTAAGAGCTTTCACAGTATTGCCGTCAAAAGTATGGCCCGGAGCCATGAAGATATCAGTTTCTATACCCTGTTCCAAAAGCAAATTTCTTCCAAGGGTAATCTTCTCACGCTGCGTGTCGTAATCAACTCCGGCGAATTCCGAAAAGTGGTTAAGGGGAAAAAGTCCGCCTTTATCAGTGGTATATACATGGTTAAAGCCATGCATGGCTATAACCCAGCCTTTATCCTTTAGGCGCCTTATCTCATCCCAAAAGCCAGGATTGTCATCCTCAATATGTAAGGTATCATCCATACACTTGGGAACAACACCTATTATCGGTTTAATACACAGTTCATCAAGGATTGATTCAAAGCGGTTAAATTTGCTCCAGTCCATATCCGGAGTTATATCATCTAATCTGATAGTAACCTGCATTTATTATTCCTTTAAGCCATTGGCTGCCTTAGCGCAAAGATCACAGGTTGAGCATGCGTCAAGCTGCTCTTTGCTGACCTTTCCATCCCGCAAATCTCTGCAAATCTTATGCTCATACATGGAATATGGTCTCTTGGTAAAGAGGCCCTTAACTTTATGTCTGAACACCCACCATGCCGGTTTCCAAATATACTTATGCATAGCCGGTGAAACAGAGCCAATCATCCAGCACTGTCTGTTACAGCATCGAACTTTCTTTCTTACTTCCTCAGCTGCAGGAGAGTTCCATAATTCATCCCAGGTCTGTTCATTCAGGTTCCCCATGACTTCTTTATTCTTCGTTCCATTACAGGGCATTACATCCCCATAAGGATCTATAAAGAATGTATCAAAACTCATGTCACAGGGAAGGAGTCTCTTCTGTCCATAGATATAATTAATCAATCCATGATTAAAATACGCTCTAAACCACTTCTTGGGAGACTTACTCTTTAAAAGTCTGTTAATCAGTTCCTCAAAGTTAGAAGCCACCATGGGACGATCTTTGATAATGTTCCTTGCTTCCACAAAATAAAAGCTGTTATGAAGACTTGCTGTTGCAAACTCCATACCCATTTCATTGGATATCTCGTAGAGAGGAACCAAATCAGGAGCATTTCGATCCTGAACCGTCATTCCAAAGCCAACATCCTTCATTCCCATTTCCACAAGTTTCTGAAGAGTGGTATAGCCTCTCTTATATCCATCAGGTAAGCCTCTTATCTCATCGTTGGTCTGCTGCAAGCCTTCTATGGAAATTCTGATTCCTATCTGAGGAAACTCTTTTGCTAAATCAAGTATTCTATCGGTAAAGAATCCGTTTGTAGAAATGACAATCCTGTCACTTTTCTTATATAATTCCCTTACAATATCCTTTAAATCCTCTCGGATAAAAGGCTCTCCACCGGTAATATTGGTAAAATACATAGGTGGAAGCTTCTTTATTGTCTCCAAGCTGATTTCTTCATCAGGCTTGGACGGTGCTTTATAGCGGTTACACATGGTGCATCTTGCGTTGCATCTATATGTAACTATAACCGTTCCGTTTAATTTCTTCTGTGGCATATTTCTAATCCAATCTTTAATTTGTATCTAAAACTCGTTTATATAGCTCAAGAGTCTGCTCAATGCATTTATCCCAGGAATATTCCTTACTGACAGTCTCAAAAGCTCTCCCCGCATGTTCTTTAACCATGTTGGGGTTATTAATAAGTTCTGAAAGCTTAATCCTGAGAGAGTCCACATCTCCCTTGGCGAAGAGCATATCCTTGTCCTTTATAACACTTGCACACTCAGGAATATCCGATACAAGACAGGCATCCCCAAAACTCATAGCCTCGAGAAGACTTAAGGGCATACCCTCCACGTCTGATGGCAATACATAAAGGTAAGCGTTGCTGTACAGTTCCTCAAGCTCCTTACCCTCAATGAAACCTGTGAAAATGATTCTCTCATCATCTTCAGCCATCTCTTTTAGTTCGTTCATATATTGAGAGGTATCTGATGAGCCACCGGCAATAACCAGTTTCTTGTCTGTTTTCAGCCCCTTAAACGCTTCCACCAGGTAATGGACCCCCTTCTCAGGTACCAAACGCCCTAAGAACAGAATATAGTCGTCTTTAGAAAGGCCATATTTAAATTTTACAATCTCAGACTCAATAGGTGGCAAAATTGTGACACCATTTGGAATAAGAGTTGTATCTCTTTCATATTTTTCCTTAAAATAATCCTGTACAGATTTGCTTAAGACTATTACTTCATCAGCGTACTTGGCTGCAGCTTTCTCACCCTTCATGATGTACCAGGAGGCAAAACGCCCCCACTTGGCTCTCTTCCAATCAAGGCCGTGGATAGTAACAACTACCTTCTTTCCCATTTTCTTAGGTAGCCAGCACATGAAAGCCGGACCCTCGGCGTGAAAATGAACCAGATCATACTTCCCGAAGGCACAGGCAATGGACCCGAAGAATGAAGAAGTAACAGCAGCCAGGCCCTTTAAATCTATGGTCCAGGCCTTTTTGATTGTTATATCTTTACATTCATCAGGATTAAAGCTGTCAAATTCCTTGCCGCTTACGTGATGTCCTCCCCTATTATAGCAGGTTACATCACATCCCCTTGCGGCCAGACCAATTGCCAGCTCCTTAACCACTATTTCAACCCCACCCTCTCTAGACGGGATTCTTTTGTGCCCAAGCATCGCTATTTTCATACTACTCATTATATATTCAATCTGCCAAAAATTAAAGCGTTATGGTATAATTCAGGGTATGTATAAGAATATTATTAAGCGATTATTGGATATATTATTATCACTTGTTATCTTAATAGTGTTTTCCTGGCTTTACCTCATTATTGCCGTGCTTGTCCGGGTTAAACTCGGCAAACCCATACTCTTTAAGCAGGCCAGACCCGGCAAAGATGAAAGGGTTTTCAACATGTATAAGTTTCGCTCCATGAATGATAAAAGGGACGCGAATGGCAATCTTCTCCCTGACCAGGACAGATTAACTCCCCTTGGCTTGTTCCTTAGGAAAACCAGTCTCGATGAACTTCCCGAACTTTTCTGCATTCTTAAAGGGGATATGAGTTTTATTGGGCCAAGGCCCCTTTTAATCGAATATTTACCTTACTACACAGAACGGGAGAAGCTAAGGCATACCGTTCGCCCCGGCCTTACCGGACTTGCCCAGGCAAGCGGGCGTAATCTAGTGGACTGGGATAAACGATTTGAGCTTGACGCACAGTATGTTGAGGGCTTGTCCTTTATGATGGATTTAAAAGTTATACTTATGACCATAAAAACAGTCCTTTGGCATTCCGATCAGGTTTCCGAAGACACCGGTCAGACCGAAGGAAATTTTGCAAAGATTCGTCAGGAAAGATTGGATAGAATAGGGCGTCTTAAGGAAGAGGAATAATTTTCTTATGAATATACTTATATTGAGCGCGGGTACCCGCAATAAGGTAGTACAGTTTTTTAAAAAAGAATTGGGGAATGAAGGACAAGTAATCGCCACTGATTGCAGCAATCTTGCCCCCGCCGTCTATGATGCAGATAAGTTCATCCTTGTAGATAGAATCACTGCTCCCGGATATATGGATCGAGTTTTTGAGATTTGCCGAGAGGAAAAAATAGATGCAGTTCTCTCTCTCATCGATCCTGAGCTTAGCATGATAGCTGCCCATGCGGATGAATTCAAGGCATTAGGCGTCACACCTATCATTTCAGATAGCAAACTTGTAGATATGTGCTTTAATAAGTTTGAAATGGCCAATGAGTTCCGCCTTCAGAATTTACCGACCGGCAAATGCTACCTTTCGATTGATGATTTCCAAAAGGCTAAAGAAGCCGGAGATATATTCTATCCTGTCTTCGTAAAGCCTGTTTGCGGAAGCGCCAGCTTGCATATCAACAAAGTTAATTCCGATAAGGAATTGGATGGCCTCTTTGCTATGTATGATGATTTGATGATTCAGGAGTTTATGCACGGCCAGGAGTATGGTGCAGATGTCTATATCGACATGATATCCGGTAAATGCGCTTCCATTTTTATCAAAAAGAAGATTAAAATGCGTGCAGGCGAAACGGACAAATCTGTTTCTGTGCACATCCCGGAATTATTCGAACAGATAAAGAACTTTGTGGAGGCCGAAGGTTTCAGAGGAATAATCGATATTGATATTTTCGAGCAGGATGGCACATTCTATTTCTCAGAAATCAATCCCAGATTCGGCGGTGGATATCCCCATGCATATGCCTGCGGAGTAAACGTTCCCTCGCAGATAATCAATAACCTTAAGGGAATCGAGAATAAAGAAAGCATCGGCAACTATCCTGAAGGCATAGTCATGATGAAATATAACGAGATTATGATTAAGGACATGAATGGAACAGCTTTGATTCCATAGGTGATTTATGGCAAATATTCTTATCCTAGCCAATTCTTCCTCCGGCCTATATGGTTTCAGAAACGAATTGGTACTTGAATTGCTAAAATTCCATAAAGTTTATGTATCCGTCCCTGATAACACTAATATACCGGAACTTACCGAGGAAGGTTGTATTATTATCCCCACTCCTATTAACAGGCGCGGAATGAATCCCCTCGAGGATTTTAAGCTTTTCAAATCATACCTTAAACTAATTTCAGACATTAAGCCCTCAGTTGTCCTTACATACACTATTAAGCCCAATGTTTACGGGGGATTGGCCTGCAGAATTAAGAAAGTTCCATACCTCTCAAACATCACAGGTCTCGGATCTGCACTGGAATCAGGAGGCTTGCTTGGTTTTATAACCAGAACCTTATATAAGATTGGTCTTAAGAAGGCATCCACTGTATTCTTCCAGAATAGATCGAATCGTGACTTCTTTGAAAAATACCACATAACTAGGGCTCCCAAGGCTCTTTTACCCGGGTCCGGTGTAAATATCGAGAAATTTTCACTTCTTGAATGGCCTGAATATACATGTGGCTTCATATATGTTTCCCGAATCATGAAGGAAAAGGGAATTGAAGAATACTTAGAATGCGCCAAGGCTATTAAAGCAGAATACCCCAAGAGCGAATTTCATATTCTGGGATATTGTGAAGAAGGATATGAGGAAGAACTTAAGACTTTAAATGAATCCGGCATAATAAACTATCACGGAAGCGTTAAGGATGTTCGTCCTTATTTAGAAAAAGTGAGATGTATTATTCATCCATCTTTCTACCCCGAGGGAATGTCTAATGTTTGTCTTGAAGCCGCCGCCACTGGAAGGGTTGTTATTACCACGAATCGACCTGGCTGCAGAGAAACTGTTGTGGATAGGGAAACAGGTTACATTATTCCTACGCAAAACAAAACTGCACTAATAAGTGCAGTTAAGTCATTTCTCGATTTACCCTCCAATAAGCAGAAAGAAATGGGGCTTAAAGGTCGGGATTATGTTGTCGACAATTTCAATAGGCAGATTGTAGTTGATAAATATATGACATGCATCAATTCAATTTGCCAATAGAATAAACTCCGAAAATATCAGCAATTCTGTCAGTTTCAGAGGCATCGATTTCGATGTCTCTTTTTGCATTATAATATTCCTTAATCCAATCAATGTCTCTATCGTCTCGAATTATTATGTAGGCATTATCCTTATCAAGAATCTCCTTCTCTATCTCATCTTTATCTTTTGTAATTCCGTAATAAGCAAGTTTATCCCAAGTATGAGGGCTGTTCATTATCCAACCGCCAAGATAATCATAGTTGTTGATGGAATTATCCACATTTACAAATATTTTCTCCGAGTATTCCACATGGTCTTCCATTGAGGAGCAGAAGGAATAAACATCCACGAAGTAGAAGTTATCGGGATGTGCCTTGCAGTAATCATTAAGGGCCTGCTTTTCTTCGTTTGCTTTATCTCGCTGAGAGATTTCAATTTGCACCTTCTGATAGTTAATAGCAAAGACGCTTACTGAGAATAAAGCAAAGAGCATAATGGCAAGTACTGCTGCCATAGGAAATCTCTTTTGCTTCTCATTCTTAGATTCGTTAATTATCATTCCGATGAGAAGCACCAGTTCAATGAAATATAGGGAATGTGTGATTCTTGCCGGATACCTTCCGGTGGAAATCATGTATATCCAAATCCCGCTTCTAACAATGAATAAAAGCGCCGGCTGCCATAAACCTATGATTCGATTATTCCTGATAAGAAGGATAACCAGCATAAGCATAGCAACAAGGTAAAGTTCTCTCAGATTTCTGCCATAAAGGTCATTCTCCTGACCGTATCTTAGAATGTATTTATAATCGGGCATTGCCGCCTTCATTCTTGTGATAAGGCTGCTGTTATCACCCTTTAGACTCTTGGCGTAATCTGCCACCTGTTTAAGGGTATTGGCAGTAATATCCGAATCTATTCCGAAGTTATAGTTCTCAAGAAGTGTTACTTCCTCTTTCTTTAATCCGATACTGTCATAGAAGGCTTCGTTCCCTTCATAACTCGGGACAAACTGATAGTCGTAAAGTTCTGTCCTGTTATCAAAGAATCTTACAAACTCTTTCCATTCGCTTCCCGAATACGCCACACTGTGTATCAACTGCCCAACTCCGATGGAAGCAATAATAATGGCAAAAGTTCCAAAGTATTTGATAAGAGTCTTCTTATCAAGCATTTTCTCTCCCGCTTCTTTGTCAGTATCTGTCCACTTAAAGAATCCTGCAAGGCAGATAAAAGGAAGCATAAGAAGCAGCATTTCTGATCTTGTTATAAAAGCGATAAAGATTATAACTATGTTGGGGATATTTCTCTTTATAAATTCCTTTGGCTCCCCTGTTCTATCTGAAAGATAGATTCCAAACATCCCTGCTGCCGAAAGAATTCCCACAGTTACCGTATACTGTGTAAATACCAACTCATAAAGCATTGCGGCTGTAAAGATTCCAACCTCAATAGCGGAGATTAAAGCCTTAAGCCAGGTTTTGTTTAACACTTTGTTTGTGTTATAAGCAATATATCCGAAACTAAAGAAATGAGCCACGCATAATAACAAGCCGTACCAGGGAATTCCTCTTCCGATTCGGTACAGCACGCTTATAGCCAAGCTCATTGGATAGTGCATCTGTATATTTCTGCTCTCCGGAGTTCCTGTATAAACTCCCGAGAGGATATTTTTAATCATTATGTCATCATTGGCCTGATAATAGTAATCAAAGCATATAGAAACAACAGCCACCATAATTAAGGTGACTGTTGCTGCTATTATTATGTTTTCATTCTTTTTTGCGAAATTACGCATTATAGAATTCCTTTACTTTGCTTACGATATAGTCTACCTGGTCATCTCTAAGGCCGTAGTAGAGAGGAAGTCGTACAAGTCTGTCGCTCTCTTTGGTAGTATATTTATCCTCACCATGGAATCTACCATACTTAATGCCTGCGGGGGCGGTATGAAGAGGTACATAGTGGAATACTGAGAGTATTTCGTTTTGCTTAAGGAAAGCAATAAGATTGGTTCTCTCCTCAAGGTCCTTGGTCTTAATGTAGAACATATGCGCATTGTGAACGCACTCTTTAGGCACGTAAGGTCTAGTAATTAATCCTTTATCCTCAAGTTCCTTAAGTTCCTCGTTGTACTTATTCCAGATATGAAGTCTAGCTTCGTTTATCTCATCAGCCAACTCAAGTTGAGCATAGAGGTATGCGGCGTTCATATCACTTGGAAGATAGGATGAGCCAAACTCCATCCATCTGTATTTATCGACCTGACCTCTGTAGTACTGGCTTCTGTTGGTACCCTTCTCTCTGAAGATTTCTGCTCTCTCGGCATCCTCAGGATTCTTAATAAGGATTGCTCCGCCTTCACCCATGGAATAGTTCTTGGTCTCATGGAAGCTGAATGCGCCGTAATCGCCGATGGCTCCAAGGGCTTTGCCCTTATATGTTGCCATGATTCCCTGGGCAGCATCCTCAACCACCTTGAGGTTATGTCTCTTAGCAATGTCCATAATTGTATCCATCTCACAGCCTACACCGGCATAGTGGACAGGAGCAATTGCGACTGTTTTATCAGTGATGGCATCCTCAATAAGCTTCTCATCAATATTCATGGTATCAGGTCTGATATCAACAAATACAGCTGTTGCTCCTCTGAGGACGAAGGCATCTGCTGTAGACACAAAAGTATATGAGGGAAGAATAACTTCATCACCGGGCTTGATATCGCAAAGCAACGCTGCCATCTCAAGTCCATGAGTGCAGGATGTGGTAAGAAGTGCCTTCCCTGTTCCTGTTTTCTTCTCAATCCATTCATTACACTTCTTGGTAAACTGACCGTCTCCGCAGATCTTCTGCGCTTCAACAGCCTGTTTCATGTAATCAAATTCTTTCCCTGTAAAGGGAGGTACATTAAAATTAATCATCGTATTTCTCGATTCTTATTATTTGTTGTCTGATGCAGTATACACTACAAACTTCTCGTTTCGTAGTTGCATCTCATATCCATACTTTTTAATGAAGTTGCGCATATCAGAGTACTTTGGATCAGAAAGCATTACATCAAGATAGCCTTCTCCATCCTCTTTGTTTTCATTAAACCACTCTTGGGCTTCTTTGTCATCGGTAATTACTGCATTGGCTCCAAAGCTTAGAATAATTGTAGGAAGTTCCTCTCCTTTCTCCGCTATTCTAGCCTCAAGTTCCTTCATGTCCTTATTGTAAGTGTCATAAGAATATGAGCCAAGATCAGGCCAGCTTGTAGGGATAGCCGTGGGGACATTTAAAAAGTAAGATACTCCGGGAATGTTTCCGAGAAGCAGAACTCTATCCGCCTTATTATCATTCCAGTAAGCAGTCAATTCTTCAATATTCTTGACCCTCTCAGTATTTGTTGTGTTACCATACAAGATTCCATTGTATAAAACAAAATCATCTCGTTCAGTTCCATACCTGTTCCCTCTAAAAGCAAATGTTGCATCAAAGCAAACTGACTGAATGAGCAATACAAGAACAAGTCCTACTACCATAGTTTTTGCGGGCAATGCTACAATCGAATTCTTGTACCTACCCACTTCTTTCCAAATGGCCATAAGAATAATTGGACAGATAAGAAATAGGTTATTATAAACAGGAAATAGCGCATTATTGCTTCCTAGTGGAGTAATAGCAATGCACAATAGGATCAATCCATAAACCAACTTAGTATCCGCGTCAGTTTTCTTACTGAATATCTTTATGATAGAAATCCCTATCGCTATTATTACAAATGTTACAGCAGGCCCCATAATAGACTGATAGGAGTTATAGTCCCTGTTAAACATTCCTAACTTCATGCAGAAGAAAATTGTTGCAGGCATTGCAAGAAGAGATACCCATCTTAAGATATCTGCAGTTTTCCCCTTTGCAAATCGCATGGCTATAGCAAGAATAACCACGGGCGCAGCCATAATTAAAGGCCATTTAAGTCCAAGTCTAAGTTCTCTTAAAACAGCCATTACCATCTGAATGGGCTTATATGATGCGTTGTCTCCTGTCATTCCAAACAAAGATGTAATCATATTGATGTACGCATCAAAGCCGTAAAGCATTACTATTATGCCCATAACAAGGCCGGCTCCAATTACATAGCCTAAGAGACACCATAATGTTTCTAACAGTACCTTTGTAAACTTCTTTTTCTTAAGGAAGCCATAGACCCAAACAGCAAGGATAAATCCGGTTTCAACTATGTTTGGAAATCTTACGAAGAGATTAATTCCCAAAGACAATCCAGCAGTGACAAGGAATAGTGCCTTTTCCTCAGTCAGCCCTTTATAGAGAAAAATGAGGCCAATGGCCATAAATAGGTAAGTCAGATAATTATACAAAATTGTGGTTGGACACCAGCATAGACATATGGCTATGGTTTCACCCACTGCCGCAATATACCAAGGCATTCTTTTTCGAAGCGTAAAATATGACATTAAGGCTATAGCGCTTATTACAAGACTTGTGTATATTCTTATTCCTATATACGTGCCCCCACCCGGAAGCAGTGTAAACAAATGTCCGATAGCATTGGCCAAAAATGTTGCAACTACCCAGGTTCCTTTCATCTGTTTAAAGAAAACAAAGTTTCCGGGGCTGTACATGCTGTCGATATAGTCAACGCCCTGATTAAAGTTTATAAGGGGCATAAGTCCCAGGATTATCGGTATTAAATATCTCTCTATTCTGTTAGTTGTTTTATTATCTTCAGATGCCAATTATTTATTTCCTTTGATAGCCTTCTTTATTCTAAACAAAGCCATTACTACGTTAAAGTTCACCTTTGAAAGAGCCAGCCACCCTTTTCCTGCACCACAGTACTCCTTGGCGTAGTAATATCTTGAATTAAAGTCAGCCTTTAGACTTCTTATTATTCCAACTGTGTTCTTAACCGTTACTCCGTGTTCATGTATTACTTCAACCGAATCATTGTAGTACATATATTTCTGAATTGCTTCAAGTCGCTTCGCCAGAATCATTTCTTCACAGAAGAGAAATGTATTCTCGTCAAACCCTTCTACTTCCCAGAAATCTGCAGCTTTTGTGCACATAAAAGCACCAACTACCGCAGTTGTTCTTCCTTTATTTGTTCTTACCATATTTTTCTGCAGTCTCTTCATTCCCTTTGGAGGCAAAAGACTCAGAAAATGTCCGAAAAGCATTTGCTTCCAAGTTAAATCGGGGAGGGGATTCTGATTTTCCCCTGAAAGGCCTATAATCTTTGGCCCAACCACAGATATATTTTCATCTTCCAGGAAAGGTTTAAGGAACTCTTCCAAGAAAAAAAGTTTCCTAAACTTCAAATCATTGTTGGAAAAAATATAGTAATCATCATTCCAAATGTCTCTTGCGGTCTTTGCTCCAAGGTTATTGCCCTTGGCATATCCACCATTTTCACCGGACGACACAACATAGACTTCTTTGCCTTCTACAGTGGTCTTTCTTGGTTTAAAGGGAGTTTCTGAAGCATTGTCTACAATAATATAGTGATTAAGCCCTTCAATATTCCAGGCACAATCTTTTATGTATTCAATTGTCTTATCCATGGACTTATAGTCCACGATAATCATTGATACCATTCTGTTTTCCTTATCCGTTAAGTTTAATTACCCAAATGCCATCTATTTCTCTGACACTGTCTTTGTCCGGGAACTTAGGCATGTCAGCATACTCTTTTGAGTTAGCTATTATTCCGTGTTCCTCATAGGTTGCCGGAACTATTGTGAAGTTTAAGTAGTGATAGCAGAAGTCCCTAAGCTTTCCCGCATCACTTACAACATATTCTCCGTTAGGATCAAAGTAACCTGAAAGGTCCTGCCAGGTTATACAGGTTTCGGGGTAGTATTCTCTGTCAGGATAACCACCCATTAAAGCCACATGGTCTCCTGTCTTATAGTCTTCTGTCTCTTCCAGTCTGTCTACGATTCTAAGGCACAATCCGTATGTCTTTTCGTATCTTTCACCAAGATTGAAATATACCGTATTGGCCATTACGGCAAATTCAAATATTAGTGTGGCGGCACATATTGGTGTAACAATTGTTACAAGTTTACTAAGGAATGTGACTTTATCCGTTGGTATTTCTTCAATCAATTTAAGAATGAAGATAAAAAACAGTACCCAAGGCATTCTCATAAGAAGATGAAAAAAAACATTGGGTTCCATTACTGCCGCCAGAGAGGTGCCAATGGGGATAAATGCAATAAGCACTATAGACAGTAGAATCTTATCCCATTTCTTTATTGCTCCACTCTTAACAAATAGGATGACAAACAGGCCCAGTCCAACGATTATAGTCAAAGCATAGGCTATAGTCATTATGAGCGTTGTAGTAAGCACGTTCTGCTTTATGGCAAAGGATGCAAAGGTCCTTACAGAAGCAATTACACCTTCTTTTATGTTCACGAAGGGATTTCCAAGGAGCTTATCTGTTCCCTGATATCCTGTTACTTCCACATGTTTTATGGCAAGCATGGCCTTAAGAGTAATTACGTAGAAGGCATAGCCTCCTATGCCCATGCCGCAATATTTCCCGGCTTTTATGAGGATACTCTTTGTGTCAGCGTTTCTTATCACCTGACGAAGCAGCATAAGAATACACATAAGAATTGCAAAGGAATAATATGCCTGATAAATACCAAGGCTTATTCCAATGAGAATTATTCCTGCTATCCAGCCCTTCTTATATCTGTCAGTCAAAAGGACCGCCAATGCTGCAAATAATAGGGCCATCATGTAACCATCGATGGTAAATATATAGCAAAATGTAGATGCAACTGTTGGGAATGTTACCATTAATCCGCCTGTAAGTATCGATAAGGCAACGCTTTTTATTTCAAAGGCCTCAACTACTACAGCACTTGCTACAGCAATATATAAAATAGCCAACAAGCCATTAAGCCAGGGCAGGTTGTAGTAAGAACTGATTCCACATGCATATGTAAGGAACTGCCTTCCAAGATAAATCATATCCTGGTCGGAATAAATATTCCAGGTTCCATCAGGTGTCATGAGATTATTTGTCATGACATACATATGAGTCAACAGTCCAACAAGTAAGGCGCTTATAAAAGCCGCTTTCCACTGAGGCTTTATTCTGTTAAGGATATTCTTAATCCCTGTATCTATCATCTACTCATTACCTTTTGAGGTTTTTCTTTTTACCAGATTAAATAGCTTACTTCTTAAGAAGTCTATGGCTATTCCAACCGCAAATACAATAATTATGCTTATTATCCAGTGAAGAAACTGCAAAGGCGTTCCTGCAAATTTCTGCGTCTGAAGAAGCTTAGGCCAAACATGTCTCATCTCCCACTGTTCGTGAAGGAGATATACACCAAAGGTGTAGGGGCCGATAGCTACGGCTAGCTTAGTCAGTTTGTTTTCATTTGCATTCCAATACAGAAAGCAAAGGAATAATCCAACTGAGCTTATAAGGCAAATCAAATGGTTATAGTCAAAGGTTCTGGTTACAAAATATCCAATCTTCCCCGTTGCGAGACTGAGAGCCCTTACAGCGAAGGCCACGATAAATGTCAGAATGCTTCCGCAGATATACACTGTAAGCCCTTTTTTTGCTGTAGTTATCCACTTGATTCCGTATAACCTAATATATCCGGCAATCATAAAGAGAACCATAAACCACATGGCGTCATAGCCGAAGCGGTCAAGCTCCATCTGAATTGGAAGGATGGTCTTAGCTACAGACAGGATTAGCAAAGCTATTCCAATAGTCATCTGGAGGGCTTTCTTCTCCATGTTTTTGATTCCCGCTGCCAGTACAGGGGAGAATACATACATGATGATATACGATGTTGCAAACCAATAGTGTTCGGTATGTATAGGAAACACGTAAAGGAATATCTTATAAAGGCTGATTTCGGAAGCAGGCAAGATTCCTATCGCAAACATGACTATGGGAACAAGGATTGAATAGAATAATACCTGACATATAAGTTCTACCAGCTTCTGCCACTTAAACTTACTCTCAACAAGAAAATAGCCGCTGATAAGCACATAGCAGTTAACAGCAACTATACAAAAAGAGTGCAAAAGCCAGCCCAGAACACTCCATACGGTCTGGGTTTCAGCAAGACTTATATTAACTTTACCCTTATCAAGATAGTGCATGGTAATGACCATTAACATGGCCAAGGATCTAAGCACTTCTATGGAGGGTATTCTTTTAGATTTCTCACTCATAATTTACACATTTCCATGAATGTTATCAGTTGTCTGTTTAATGATAAACTTGGGTCTTCCCTTTACTTCCTCATAGATTCTCGCAAGATAATGGCCAACTATGCCAAGGCTTAACATTACAAATCCACCCACTATAAGAATCAAAAGAATTACGGTTGTAAAGCCTTCCATAGCATGACCCATAAAGTACTTAACAAGAGTCTGGATTCCAAGAATAATGCTAAGGATAATGCAAAGCACACCCATGTGCGTTATAAGCTGCAAAGGCAAAGTGCTAAAAGATGTAGCATTTAGAATTGCATATCTAAAGAGACTCTTGAAGCTCCATTTCGAAGTACCATACTGTCTCTCAGCCACATCATAAGATATTGTTGTGGTCTTAAATCCGGCCCAAAAAGTAAGAGCTCTGAAGAAGGTGTTGTGCTCCTTTAACTCAAGAAGAACATTAACAACCTTTCTGTCTATCAATTTAAAGTCAGATGAATTCTTCATATCCATCTTGATTAATCTGCTCATTATTCCATAGAAGATACCGGCAAAAGCCTTATGGAAGATGCCTTCCTTACCTCTTGAAGATTTAACACCTTCAACAATCTCGTATCCTTCTTCCCAAAGCTTATACATCTTGGGTACGATATCTGCAGGGTGCTGAAGATCGCAGTCCATAACAATGCAGGCATCACCGCAAGCTACAGATAGGCCCGCAAAAATAGATGCCTCCTTACCAAAATTTCTGGAGAACTCAAGACCTTTAACCTTTGAATTCTTCCTGCTTTCCTCGATTATGGCTTCATAGGTTCCATCAATGGAACCGTCACTTACGAAGATAAGCTCATATTCTATTCCTGCATTGGTAAGAGTCTCTGACAATACCTTTGCTGTATTGGCTATATTTCCTTCCTCGTTGTATGAAGGAAGAATAACTGATAAGAGTGCCATGGCTTCAATCTCCTATTGAGGTTTTTCTCCTGTTATCTTTAAAGCATTTTCAGTCTTAACATAAAGAACTCCGTCAACCACTTCCGTGCAGTGTTCTCCCGGGAAGCTGTCAAGTTCATAGTATCTTTCATCATTAAGATAAATGTCCCCGATAGTCTCCTGGTCCATCACTTCAATGGTAATTCCCAAGTAATTTGCAAAGAACGATTTATAATCCTCGGGTTTATAGCAGACTGTATCCCCGGGGAATCCTATCATGTTGGATGTTACATCCCCCGTCAAATCGGTAGAAGGATAATTCCAGTCTCCAACAACCCCAATCATCACAACTGGCATTCCCGTATAATATCCCGGAGTCTGCTCTATCCTATCCGCAAGGCGCAAGCAATAGGCATAGGTCTTCTCATATCGCTTTTCGAGATTGGAGTATCCGATGTTATCGGTGACCATATAGTTGAGAGATATTACAAGACCTATTGCTATGATTATCCACTGTCCAACTCTGTCAAACTTAGATCCCATGGAGAAATCTTCGCTCCGTTTCATAAGTCCCGCAAGGAAGGCAATGATTATTAGCACATACTGATATCTCATAAGGAGATGATAGTTAACATCCGGTGAGATAATCAGAATAATATTTGTAAAAATCGGAACCAAAGCCACTGAAATAATTCCGAAAAGATAGAAGAAAACATTTTTAAAAAGAGAATGATAAGCAGCAAAAGAAAAGAATGCAATTACGCTCAGAATCGCCAGCAAACATAAGGCCACAGCGCTTGGTATATTGTTGCAAATCACATTTCCCTTCCAGATGAATGCAACGAAGTCCATATACATAGCCTTGACTATTGAAGCAAAATCTCCGGTCAAGGAAGTCATTCCATTTATTCCCTGGTAATCTGCTAGGCTTACTCCTTCAACTCTAAGGAGAATTTGGAGGATAATGTAGTAAAGTGCAACTCCTATTGCACCCATACCAACTATTTTGGCTGTAAATATGGCCTTGTCCCTCTTCTCATTCTCGGTTAGATAATATCCAAGTACAACAAGAAGAGAGAGTAACATCGTCACAGGAAGATATGCCTGATAAGTTCCCATACTAAAAGCCAGGCATATACCTCCGAAGATAAAACCTCTTGAAGGATATTTCTTGGTTAGATATACCGCCAACACCGCTAAAAACATGGCAAACATATAGCCATCCGCAGTGTAGATATATGCGTAGGTAGAAGCCAGCGCCGGGAATGTTACAAATATGGCACTGATAATTATGGCATGAAGAGGAGATTTAATCTCGAAAAGCTCCACAAGAATTACACATGTTATCGAAACCCATAATAGAGAAATGATTCCGATTAACCAGGGCAATGTGAAATATGATGAAATGCCGCAAGCAACGGTAAGAAACCATCTTCCGGATGTAATCATGTTCTGATTAAAATATACGCTCGCCAAACCATCGTGATTGGGCATGTCGTTCACAAACGCCGGCAGGTGAGTCAGTATTCCAATCAAAAAGGCAGAAATAAAGGCATACTTCTGCTTTGTATTAATCTCTGATATTCTTTTTTCAAACCATTCTGTAGGTGTCATTGATGAATTCATGTCGTTTTTGTTAATTCCAGATTTTATTTATTGTGCATTTCCCATCAAATTGTATGTATTATTTATTCAATTAATCACTTTTTTAGTGAATTCAGCGAGGGTTCTTGCAAGAAGTGCTCTTCCATCTTCATTTAGATGAATACCATCTATAGTTAAATCTTTGGCCGTATCTTTATTGATTCCCAGGTTGTGATAATCGTCTATGATATCAAGTCCAAACTCATCAGCAATGGATAACTGAAGATCAACGTAGTCTTCCAAGACTCCATAACCATAATTTTCTGTAGTGCAGTCTCCTGCCCACTCACCCATATAGTCCACAAAGTAACAATATGTCGGTGTCACGAGAACTATCTTTGCATTGGGAAAGGCATTACTCAGTTCCCTTATACTGTATCTTAAGGCTCCGCCATAGGTGTAGGTATCATAAGGATTATTTTCGTTATCCAAAGGTCTTCCGGCGCTGTAATCATTCACGCCATGTTCAAGAAAGATCAGTTCAGCCTTATCAAAATCCACATTCTCAAAGTCTTTCATAGCATCATAGAAATATGGAAGTTTGTAATTATTTGCTGCTATATCATAATACTGAATACTGTAATCATTTCTTACTATTGAATCCACTATGGAAACCAGATTCATAGAATCCTCATAGAAGGTTCTTCTGTGGGTTGGATTACTAAGAGAAGCACAGGTTCCACCAAAGCATCCATTAAAGACTTTATAGCCAAGTTCCTTTTCCATAACAGATGTTACTGATGTCTTATCTCTGACATTTCCTAAAATACTGTCTCCAAGGCATACCACTCTGTAGCCTTCATTGGCATCAGGGGTTGCATATGCTTTGACACCGATGCAAAAAGCCAGGGTCAGTACCAGAGCTATTGCTAATGGTATTAACTTTTCTTTTTTAAGGTTTATCTTCATATATTTTTACTATTCTAAAGTTAATTCCACAATCTGTCTTAAGATAATCTATTTCTTTGCTTTCCACATTAGTATATTGACCGTAAAAGCTAAGTAAATATTCCTCGTTCGTTATTTCCGAATCCTTGAAAACGAAGTAAGCATCTTTATTATTCAGTACATCCAAATGATTATTGGGATCTTCTATGCCGTGAGCAGAGAGCATTTTCTGCTCTACGGGGCATCCCGGAAGCCAGCCGCCAAGGAATGCAACTGCAGCTTCTTCATGCTCTCTCTTAAGTCTTGATACATTGGCCAAGGAATTGGCATCAAGAAAATACAGATTATCAGGATGCTCTGCAGCGTAATCAAGGAGCTGTTCAAAGGATGTGGCGTAGTAATTCTTCGCCATATTGTCGCCCTTAATCTTGACCGCCTTAGGAAAGCCAATAAACAAGGTCTCCGCCATGATAATGACCGCTCCTGAAATAAGAACCAGATTTCCTGTTCTTTCATACTTCTCGTTTATTAACGAAGCCAAGAGAGTCATAATCTCCGCTATATAAAGGCTCCACGTGATTCTGTCGGGAAGTCTTCCGGCGTTTATAAGGTAAATCCAAAGAGCCATTCTTGCCGCAAAAACAAGAAGCAGATTAACGAATAATGTTTTATTCTTATCTTTTATCAGGTGGACTACAGCAATAACTGCCGCCACAATCCATATTATATAGGCAAGCAAATTAACTGGCCTGTCAGTGTATGCCAGGTTTCTTCCGATAAAGTTCTTTAGAATCTGTCCAACGGGGATTAATCCCTCGCCCTTCGGGTTCATCGCATATATGGTTCTTAGCGATTCTTCGTTTATATCTTCCATCAGGAGCTGGAGATCATAATAGGCTATGGCCTCATAATCCACCTCACTCATTCCAATGGATTCATAGGCCTCTTTATTGCTCTCATAATCAGAGAATCCTGAGTAATCAAAAACATTCTCAGTCTCTTTATTAAAGCTAAGGTATTCTTTCCACTCTTCGCCGGAGTAATAAATTCTGTTTACTCCTTCAGAAAGAAGTAGGGTGGCTATTATGCAGGCAAATAAGGTGATGAACCTTATATTTGCTTTCTTATCTTTAAAACCTTTGGAAATCCACTTGCCAATCCAGCCTGCTCCGGCAAGAGGAATCAGCATGAGAAGGGCCATATTTCTAATGTTGTAGCTTACCAGCACAAGAAAAGAAACTATAATCAAGTCTCTAATCCACTTACTCTTATCCTCATGTATGTCAATAAGCAGGGCATAGAATACTGCAGCGGAACCCACAAAAGCAGCTGTAATAGTAAATTGCAGCTGCAAGAAGCATCTGAATAAGGTAACGGCCCAAACAAATGACGAAATAATAAATACAGGAATCCTGTATACAGGTCTTTCGATTCTCTTTGTAAGATTAACCAGTACAATTAAAGATCCAAGAATCAGAAAAAAAAGCTGAGCCAAGGAATACCAGTCTACAGCCCCGGTAATTCTATAGAGAAGGCTTAATGGCCATCCCCAAAAGAATCCCGAGTACACTAGATGACCATCGGGCTGTCCGGAGACAAGACCGTTGGCAATCATCTGCATTATCAGGTCATCATTGGTAAGGAATTCTATACTCATTTGCGATAGTAATCTACAATCTTGGTTACTGCCTCTATTACGTCATCCACGTCCTTATCTGTCATGGCGGGATAAAGAGGAAGACTCATAATCTCTGAATAAAGCTTCTCTGCCTTGGGGCAAAGGCCTTTCTTATATCCCAGGTGTTCATAGTAAGGATGTCTGTATACAGGAATATAGTGTACGTTACAGCCTATTCCCTCTTTTGACATAGCTTCAAAGAATTTAGCTCTGTCAATTGTAAGCTTCTCAGGTTTGATTCGAAGGATATAGAGATGTCTTGTGGTATCACTCTCTGGAATCTCCTTCTGAACGAACAATTCAGGCATTTTGGAGAAAGCCTCATTATATTTGGCCACAATTTCTTTTCTTCTATCTGAGAATCTCTTTAACTTATTAAGCTGGCTGTTTATAAGAGCAGCCTGCATATCTGTCATTCTGTAGTTGGTGGAAAGTGCCACCTGCTCATAATACCAGGGGCCATCTGATTCTCTCTCCATAAGGGATGTGTCTCTGGTGATTCCATGAGCCCTGTATAAAAGAAGCTTCTTATAGTACTCCTCGTTGTTTGTAAGAACTGCACCGCCTTCACCGCCTGTAACAGTTTTCACAGGGTGGAAACTAAAGGTGGTCATATCTGCGATACTTCCAACAGGTTTTCCGTCATATACGGTTCCGATGGAATGTGCAGCGTCCTCGATAAACACAAGATTATGCCTATTGGCAATATCTCTGAATTTCTTTAGTTCTGCTGCCTGGCCCGTGTAATCTACAGGAATAATGGCCTTGGTCCTAGAGGTTACTTTCTTTTCTGCCTCTGCAGGATCAAGGTTGTAAGTCTCTTCGTTAACGTCAGCAAAAACAGGTTTTGCCCCACAGTAAAGAGCGCAGTTAGCTGATGCCGCAAAGGTAATGGGCGTAGTGATTACTTCATCCCCTTCACCAACTCCTGCTGCAAGACATGCGATATGAAGCGCCGCTGTACCGTTGGCACAAAGGACAGCATACTTAGCTCCTGTAATGTCACAAAGTTTTTTCTCCAGCTTGTCTATCTCAGGGCCACAGGTCAAGAAATCACTTCTTAATACAGCCTCAACTGCTTTAATATCATCTTCATCTATAAACTGATGTCCGTAGGAAATTCGGTTAATTCTAACCGGAGTTCCTCCTTCTATTGCAGGTTTATTCATATCTCTCCCTCCAGGTTTAGTTGCAAACCTGTAAGTTCTTTACTAATTCTCTAAGTTCTTCAACTGATAACCACTCTGTGTTGTTACCCGATGTATATGAGAATCCCTCGGGAACTTTCTTTCCTGACAAATCAGGCTTCTGCTTATTGTTCCAGGTCATCTGAGGATATACGATAAAGTGCTTCTCGTACTCATAAGTGGTCATGGAGTCCTCAACAGTAACCATGATTTCATGGAGTTTCTCACCTTCTCTGATACCCACTTCAGGCATTTCGCAGTCAGGAAGCATTGCCTTTGCAAGGTCTGTAATCTTGAAGGAAGGAATCTTACTGATGAAGGTTTCGCCACCTTTGGCCTCTTCAAGAGCCTTAATTACCAGCTTAACGCCCTCCTCAAGGCTTATCCAGAATCTGGTCATTCTGTAATCAGTAATGGGAAGTTCTTTTCCACCGTTTTCGATAATGCTCTTGAAGAAAGGAATGATGGAACCACGGCTTCCGGCAACGTTACCGTATCTTACGATGGAGAAGTTAATGTCCTTGGTTCCCACATACGCATTTGCTGCGATAAAAAGCTTATCGGAAACAAGCTTGGTTCCGCCGTAAAGGTTTACGGGGTTTACAGCCTTATCCGTGGAAAGAGCAACTACCTTTTTTACCGAACCACTGTTAAGGGCACAGTCAATAACATTCTGAGCGCCGTTAATGTTGGTCTTAATAGCCTCATTAGGGTTATACTCGCAGGCAGGAACCTGTTTCATGGCAGCTGCATGAACCACGTAATCAACGCCTTCAAAAGCTCTCTGCATTCTTTCTTTATCTCTTACATCACCGATAAAGAAGCGAAGCTTCTGAGCATGGTCCTTAAACTCATTGCTCATAACCCACTGCTTAAACTCATCTCTTGAGTAAATGATGATTTTCTTAGGGTCATAGTTGTTGAGGACGTATCTGGTGAAGGCTTTACCAAAAGATCCTGTTCCACCGGTTATAAGAATTGTTTTATTGTTAAGCATTGATAAATCTCCTCTTTTCTGCTGTTAATACAAGGCTATGAAACCATTGTTTTGTATCAATTTTGCGCCTTTTATACTTCAAATCTGTGTAATTCGGGTGCTTCATACTTATCCATGAAGTCCGCTCCAAGCTCAATCTTCTCATCTGCAAACTCTATGGAACCGAGTCTGGTAAATACGCTTACAATCTTGGAAAACCGTACCGGCAGGTAATTAAGCATCTCCATGGGCACAGTTTTGTCGATTATCTGGCAGTCCGGAAAAATCGGTTTATAGTTCAAAACGTCTCTTGGATGGGGCTTAAATACCACTGTTCCAAATTTTCCATACTCTTCGGCCAAATCTTTAAAAATCTTCTCTCTGGTTTTCAAATCACAAAGGGGTTCCGTCAAAATCAAAACCCGATCTCGATCCTTATCCTTTTCCAGGGCTTCAAGAACCTCAGCTTTATTTTTCATAAATACCGATAGGATAATCTCTTTGTCCCTAGCGGTAAGTCTGTCTATCAGTTCTTTCCTGGGCTTCTCAATGTAATAAGGGCATGGATGAGTGATTACCGAAATATCATTTACTTCCATGTCCATGCAGTACTTACCATAACCGTTCTGCACGAATATAAGATTAAGTTTCTTGGACATGAAAGCCTTTAGCTTAAAAGCGCCCCTGTTGTCATATCTTGCAGCGTCCAGCTTCTCAAGGCAGTTATAACCATCCTCCACTGCGTGATATCTGATTTTCTTCTGATTCAGATAGTAGCCTATGGGGTCTGTGTCACAAAAAACATATATATTCTTATAGTCTCTAAAATTCACAGGAACGTAGGCTTCTTCAAGTTTGGCATACTTCCTTGTGAAGATTATCCTTGAAATCATGTTAAAGACGATATTACCTTTATCCGTCCTGTACTTTGCAAGTTCAGGGAAGAAATCGTCTCTTTTCTCATCAAACCATATGACATCCTCAAAGAGTCCAGAGGCCCTGAGCCTCTCATCAATGTCTCCGAAATCATTGGATAGACGGCTTAAGACAATGGTGGCTTCGCCTTGCTTATTCTTCTCAAGGGCAAGTTCCTTAAGGATTGTTATATATACATGATAGAATGTATGACAGACATAAATTCTTTCTTTCATCTTATCCTACCGTCTTCTCCAATGTTGCTTTTCCGTCTTCCACGCGATAAATCATGTCGCACTTCTCGATGGTCTGAAGTCTGTGAGCTATGATTATGAGAGTCTTCTTACCGTGAAGGGCGTTGATGGAATCCATGATGGCTGCCTCGGTTTCATTATCAAGGGCTGATGTTGCTTCATCAAGAATGAGCACCTCCGGATCCTCGTAAAGGGCTCTGGCAATGCTGATTCTCTGTCTCTGACCGCCGGAAAGTCTGATTCCGCGCTCACCTATTGAAGTGTCGAGGCCATCGGGCAGGCTTCGCACGAAATCATCAAGCTGGGCTTCCTTAAGAGCTTCCCAGACTTTGTTCTCGTCGATTTGATCTCTTGGAACACCAAAGGCAACATTTTCTCTTATGTTAGAGTCCAGCATAAATATCATCTGAGGGATGTACCCGATGTTCTTAAGCCAGCCTTTATAGTTTGTCTTGATGTTTACACCATCGGCTTTGATTTCGCCTTCTTTGGTCTCAAGGAGGCCTAAGAGAATGTCAACGATGGTGGTTTTGCCGGCGCCGGTGGTGCCAACAATACCTACTGCCTTACCGATGGGCACGGTCATATCCGCATGGTCGAAGATAAGCTTATCAGTATTAGGGTAAGAGTAGGTGATGCCTGTAAGTTCTATTTTATCTTTTACAGGGAGTTTGGTTACGTCCTCGTCTGTAAAGGAGATATTGGTCTCCATGTTTTTGAGCTCGTCATTAAGGCCGTCAGCAACCTTTAAGAAGAAAGGCTCGCAGTATGCGATGGTGTTCATCTGGTTGTTGATGCGGTTAGCTGAGGGGAGGAGACGCATGGCAGCTACAGCGAAAGCCGTAAGAGTCGGGATTAACTCTGAAGCGCCCTTTCCTGTAAGCAGCATGTAGAGCATGTATGAAACCATGCAGATAATAAGCACAGTTTCGATAAGGAGCTTTGGTATGGCATTAAATAAGCTGTACCTTTGCACTGCATTAACATATCCTCGTCCGCAGGTTACATATTCATCCACAAAGAACTGCTCCTTGCGGGCAATTTTCATTTCTTTGATGCCCTGAATACTCTGGGAAATAAGTTTAAAAAGTCCTGAATAGAAATCCTGGTTATCTTTGCCGGCCTTGTACATAATGGGCTTAAGCCATACTTTGATGGCAAAAAGAACAATCAAAAGTACAAGGGTTACAATAACTGTCATAATCGGGTCTATGAGGAAAAGGCCTACTGCCAGCCAGATAAACACGATACCCTCCGAGAGAAGGGTCAGTAGAGCCAGAATCAGGGCGTACATGTTGTTGACGTCGGATGTGATATTTCTCTGGACTACTGCAGTGTCGGCGTTAAGGTAGAACTCGTAGTTTTTCCTAAGGTAATTCTTCATGAGGCGCTCTGATGTGTCAAACTGATTGCTGTACACGAAGGAAAGCATTACCTTCTGCTCAAGGTAAAGATAGAGATTCTTTATGACGAAAATGGCCATTAAAGAGACCATAACCACTATGATGAACTGCTTCTGGTTGGATACCGGGAGTATGTCGTAGATGGTGCTTACGAGCTCATCGTTTCTGATGGCTTCCTCGTCCATGACAAGCTTCACAGCGGGGACAACCATGCCGATTCCGGCAACTTCGAGGACGGCGCCGATGAGCATCATTATTACAAGGAGCGACATGCGCTTCTTTTGTTTCTTATTGAGAAGTATATTTAATTTTTGAAGGATTGATTTCATATTAGTTTCTTTCTTCTACTGTCCGCATGTTTTCAGATCATTAATTCTCACAGACAGCATAATAAAGCCCAAATGAATTCTTTTCCTATCACAAATGAATCAAAAGGGCATAATATATATTAATATAGTACTTTAAAAACAGGATAAAGACAAGGTAACTTTTGGTTACCGCAAGAGCAAAAATTGGTAACTTTTTGACACTGCCTCCCGCAGAATGTTTTAGGTAAAATATTCATGGTTAAAACAATATTTCAATGGAGTGACAGACTATGAATAGAAAAATACTAATGAAACGGTGTCGGGCGATTCTTTTGGTTGCTATGCTATCTTTGCAGTTCGTCGCATGTGGAGATGACAGCAAGGAGGAAGCTTCAGCATCAGGTACGACTGCAGTCGCAGAAGAGACTCCGGCTCCTGAGGAAGAGGAAAGCGCTCTTTCTTTGTATACGGGCGCCTGGAAGTATGACGATTACGACCTGGTACTTGCAATCGATGAAGACAGTCAATGGGCATGCGCGAACGGTAATGGAGATATCCTGTATACAGGAGAGATTGTTCTTCAGGAGAACGGTTTCCTGCTGAAGTATGCCGACAGCGAAGATACAGACGTTTTTCAACTTACGGCTGAAGGAAAGCTTATGGATAAGGACGGCAGTACCCTGTCAAAAATTGACATGGGCAATACTCAGCCTCCAACTGTGGATGATCAGCTGACGCAGGTTGTTTATTTCCCGGGAAAATTTGAGGCTTATTCCATCAACTATCCTGAGAAAATGAGCGCCAAACCCAGGACTGATTTGGCCAACTCCCTCGATTTCAATGTGGTTGGCTGTATCGGAATGGATGATGCTTATGCCACATCAATGATAACCTTCCAGCCCTTCCAGGATATCGATCAGTATATGGTAAGCGGAGCTGCCAAGGCAAAGCCCTGCATGGGATATCTGTTAAATAACTGCGTTAACACTTATTTTGGAAGTCACCTTATCAACATGATAGGTACGGACTTTGAAGATCACGGCAGCTATTACAGCATAAAAGGTTATATGTGGTTCTCCGGGGAAATTTATGATAAGGATTTCGATAAGCCTGTACGTGGAGTCACGGAAATGCGTTACTTTGGCCCCACCGGATACGGTATGATTGCTACCACTATTGCGCCTGAGAGCGTCATTGAACAGTATGCGGCCATCACAGCAAAAATGCTTGATACCTGTACCTATAAGACCGATTGGTCAACTGCCCCTAAGGTGGTACCTGCGCAACCCCAGCAGAAGCCTAAGAGTTCAAATAAAAAATCAACCGGAAGTGACTCCGGTGATTATGGTACTCCTTATTATTGGACTGACGAAGATGGGGATATCTGGTATTGGAACGGTTATGAAAACATCTTCCAGAGCTTCGGTTCCGATGGTTACATCGATGACGACGGTGAATACTACGAATCAAATGACGCCGGATGGGATGTAGATAATTACTACGATGATTATGACATATATTCAGATCCCGGCGATGGGTTCGATGCGTGGTCAGATCCCGGGGATTACGCCTACAGTGATATAGGCGACAACGAGGACTACGACTATGAGTTCTCAGACTCCGGTGATTACGGCGATGACTGGTGATTACCTGCCGGTTTTAATCTTCTTAAGTACTCGGTGAGCTTTCTTGGAAAGCTTGGGAGCAATGCTTAAGATAGTGAGGTTCTTTTTCTGTTTGGCAGTCAAATATTTATTGTTCTGCCAAATAGCCTTCTCGTCCCTGATTTCCTTGATGACCTTCTGATAGCATTCGTTGTCGACGGTCATCTTGGATACGGGGATATGGAGAAGATAATCAAGTCTTTGAACATATCGGAAGCGGTCTGCTTCAGCTTCCCACTGAGGGAAGTAATCCTCCATAAGGCTATAGGCATAGTCAGAGTTAGATATAACGGCTTCGTATAGTTCACGCTTGAAGCCGCTTCGCTGGTTGCTGCCTTTTCTGATTAAAATGTTATAGTGAGGTTCTTCAATGGACCAGACGCCGTCGGTTTCCTGGAGCATCTCAAGAATAAGGCGGAAATCTTCGTTTAAAAGTTTCTCGGAGAATCTGAACTCTTTGCAGAATTCTGCTCTGATAAGCTTGGTGCAAAAAGAACTGTCTCCCTTATGAAGCATAAGGAGCTTGAAGTCCTCATCCCTGGGGATAAAATTAACTTCTCCCGTATTCTTATATGCGTCCTTTATCATCTTACCTGACTCATCAAAGTCACGGCTCATGACTTCGGCGATATCGCAGTTTTTCTCCTCACAAACTGTTATAAGCTTCTCATACATGGCCTCATCGGCGTAATCGTCGGCGTCAAGGAAACCAATGTAGTCGCCGGTGGCTGCTTCGATTCCTGCATTTCGGGCAGAGCTTGAGCCGCCGTTGGGTTTATGGATGACCTTGATTCGGGAGTCTTTTGAGGCGTACTCATCACAGATGGCGCCGGATGTGTCGGTGGAGCCATCGTCAACGAGGATGATTTCCAGGTTTCTGTATGTTTGATTTATTATGTGGTCCAGGCCATTGCGGAGATATTTCTCCACATTGTAGACCGGGACGATGATGGTGATCTTTTTTTCGTTCATGGTTTGATTTTAGCACGTGAAGAGGGTGGGTGCAATCGGCCCCAACTGACACTTTTTATAGTATAATGGAGTTATAGGAGGGCCGGATATGATTTATAAGATACGGAAAGCGCTGTTTCCTGCTGTGGAAGAAGACGTATTGAGGAATATGGACTTTAGGAGCCTTAATAATATTTGGTATACGTCACTTATTATACTCATTTTCGAGGCCCTGTCTTTGATTGTATTCATCGCAACCAGGAAGGAATTCGACAAGGCAGCCATAGTAAGTATCAGAAGTGTTTCTTTCTGCATTATTGCATGCCTGCTTGGCATATCATGTTCCGGAATGATGAAAAAGATAGCGGAACTGCCTCATCTTCCCGTTGCGATTTTCAACGGCTGCTACTATCTGCTTTTTACCTCATGAGCAATACAGGTTTCCATAAGAAATCATGCTAATAATGAGATGATTCTGACTTTTTTCGCAGTACAGATTATGATGGTGTGCTTCGTTCCCCTGAACCCATTGATAGGTTCGATTCTTGCCACCGGCGTCTACACTGTGCTGTATTTGTCTATATATAAAATCGACGGAGCAGAAAGCATAAACATTTTCAATTACGGGCTACTTCTGGCTGTTACCGTTACAGGTATGGCGGTTCGATTCCACTCTGAAATTGTTACAGCCAAGAAATCTGTATTGTTGGAACGAAGCAATGAGAAGCTTGAGTACAACTATCGTCACGATGGGCTCACCGGCCTTAGAAATCGAAGGGCTCTTGAAGAAGACGTTCATAAGATTATCGGGAAGCCTGTTACGGCTTATATGATAGACGTTAACTATTTCAAGGAAATTAACGACACTCATGGGCATTCTGTGGGGGACAGAGTTCTGCAGGATACTGCCGCATGGATTAAGGGAACTTTTGGAGACGCCAGATACTATAGATATGGCGGGGATGAGTTTCTGATTCTTGCTAAGGGTGAAGGGATTTACAAGGAAGATACCGGCAAGTTTAAAGCTTCTTCCCAGTCGGATATAGATGTATTCTTAAGTGTGGGTCGGGCTGAAGGGGAGCCCAAGAATCATGATGAGCTGTTTAAGCTTATATCCGCGGCTGACAATGTGCTTTATGAAGTGAAGAAGAGGACGCATTCGGTAGAATACGGAGGGCATGGGGAGAGATAAGCACATCACCTTAGCTTACGTTTCACTCGAAATACCAAATCTGAAATTGAAAACGGGCGCTTTGCCTTTGTAATTCCAAAGATTCCTGCGGCACGCACAGGGTCCGGGAATTCTTTGTTTTTCTGGTAATAGTTGTAGAGGCGGATGAAACCCGCTTCTTTTTCGTTAGGAACGTGCCAAATACAAACCGGGTTTGAAGTGGTAACATTTGATACGAGATAGAAGACTTTGCCGGTCCAAAATCGGAAAATATAGGGAGCGGCGTTAATGATTCTTACGTCGGTTAAGGCTGCAGCTATGGACCAGATGGTCTCATCTCCCGCGCGTTCGTGCATTTTCTTTGTGTCATCTGCGGTCATTCTTTGGAAAACCTGGCGGCAAGTATCCATAAATGCGCTTAAGTTTTCCTGTGTACCTGCAACAAATTCCCCACCGTAGTGGGTGATAGGAGTAGTCTTTGCCTCCTCTGGGTAAAACTTCTCGAAGTCCTCTCGAATTACAGCTCTATCAGGGTGAGTAAAATCGTGCCCTACCTGATACATCAACACTCCAAAATCACTCTCCGCCCAAAGGTCAGTGTATCTTCTTGTGGTGAAGGTGTCAGTGTCCATAAGAAGGATATGGTCATACTTCTTGGTCTCGGCGTTATCTTTTACCACGTGGGAAAGGACGCAAAGCTTGTAGTATGCAAGGGCCCAAATGAACTCCTTATCTATAACGAATTCGTCAAAAGGGCAGATTTGCACATCGATGTTGTTATCTTTTAGTTTCCTAACCCACTCTTCGGAAATGTTCGCGTTCGCGAACAGAACCACATCATCATCCGGATTGTGAAGCTTGGCGGATGTGAGGGTTACGAAGATGTTCTTTAAGTATGTAATTGTGGTCTTGTCATCGGCTGTTTTCCCTGTTTGGGTTGAGGTGTTAAAGCCCTCCTTGAAGGAAAATGCCGCACAGATTAGATTTTTCATGGTTTTCGTTTTTTGTTGGGTTCTATGAATTTCTATATGCTTCTACAGTTCTCGGTTAATTATGGCTTGGAACATCTTTCTTACGGGGACGATTTTGGCTTTGGAACCGGGGCCTGCTGTCGGATCAGGGATTCCTACGTCTTCTGTCATCATTCTTGAAAGTCTTATTATCTGCTCGGCAGCATTCTTGGCATTCCAGGTGTCGTGGATCGTTGCATAGGCGTTGGTGCCAAGGTTATGTCTTTTGCTCTTATCCCATGCCAGCTGTTTGGTTCGTTCGTATAGCTCGTCTATGTCACCATTTGGATATGCGTAACAATTGTTACCATAATCTGTCAGGTACGGTGTTGCGCCTGTTGCTGCGTTGGCCACAACTGCGCAAGCTGAATTCATGGCTTCATTTAGAACCGCGCCCCAGCCCTCAAGATAATCGCTGGTAAAAAGAAAGATGTCTGCTTTACGCATGTAATCTCTTACTTCATCAGGTTTCTTGTAGCCTGCAAGGGTGACGTTTTCCTGGAGATTGTTTACGGCGATTTCAGCCTTGATTTGAGGTTCCATGTCGCCACCCCCAACCATTGTGAGGTGAAATGGTATATTGTCCTTTTTAAGGCGTTTTGCCACCTCTATTGCATCATCCGGGTGCTTCCAGTTGATGAAACGGCCTGCCCAGAGGATTTCTGTAGTAGGGTTTTCGTCCTTAAATTTGAACAAGTCGTCAAGATTTTCTTCCGTTGTCGGAGGGAAATAACCCCACTTGTACATCTTATTTGGATAGGCTTTTATAATGCTAAAGTCCGAAGGAACATAAGCTCCAGCGCAAAGAAGAATTACAGGATCGTCGTTGTGGCTAGTGTGGTCGTGATATTTCTTAATAAGGCCTCTTGGTGATATTGCCTTCCACTGGCCGGATTTATAAAGGCGTTCTGAAACTCTTATTACAGGTTTCTTGTTTTCCAGTCTATTGGCTATGTAACTTTCATCATCGCATCCGCCGAAGACTACCACATCGCTGTCATCAATGAGGATCTGTGTTACAGCCGGATTTTCGTAGTATCTGACGAGATATGGCAAACTTGCTGTGTCAGCGTTCCATCCCATGTTGACACGTTCTGTCTCCATGGGCTCAGTTTCCACAAAACGATACTCTTCACCCAGGGCTTTGTATAATTCTTCCGCCATGGGAATCTGATGATGATTTATATAATTGGAGACGAAAGTAATTGTCATAGTTTAAGCCTGTCCCTAATTTGCACCGTGCAATTTGGGCCTGTCCCCAACCTGCACATTATTTCTTTCTTGAGCGGAGTACGATAAAGGCTCCCAATGCGGAGAGTATTGCGGCGCCTAATGCTACAAAGGTGCCTGTTTTAGAGGAGCCTTCATGGCGTTCGAGGATGAGGGCAGAGATGGGTGATACTGTTATCTGTCCGCCTTTGAGGGTCTCGATGGGTTTGGTGCCCGCTTTCTTATCGTTAACAAGAACATCCCACTTGCCTTCGGGTAGATTAAAGGTTATTTTCTCTTTGTTGGCGTTAAAGATAAAGATGTTCTTATCATCGAGGTTGAAAGCTACCACGTTGTCGGTATCAACATCTATCTCTTTGAGATGTTCCTTAACCTCATCTTCTGTTGTTAATCTTAAGTTCTCATGTGCCTTACGGAATTCGATGAGGCCCTTGTAGTAGTCATGAACTTCCTTATGTTCAGGATCTGAAATATCGTCCCATTTGATGGCGTTGACGGCATCTGATGATGCGTAACTGTTAGAATCAAAGGTTCCGTCTTCCTTCACCTTGGTTCTAAGGATTTCTTCACCCGCCTGCATGAAAGGAATACCTTCTGCTGTCATATAAAAGGCTGCGGCAAGGTTGTTCATCTTTATGATATCTGCTCTGTCAGTACCCGGAGTGGACACTGTAATTCTGTCCATTAGGGTCATGTTGTCATGGCAGGATGCGTAGTTAACTATCTGCGCCGGATTCTTACACCATACTTCTCTTCCCATGAAGGATGCGGCAATGGAGTTTTCTTTGCCGATGGCTCCACTTACAAAGCCTGTGCCTTCATCGAAAACACTGCCCTTAAGGCCATCCCTAATATTGTCATTAAAGAAAGCAAACTCGGGTGTGAATCTAGCGCTTCCCTGGGTAGCAAGTCTGATATCATCTTTTGTTACTGCGGTGCTCATGTTCCAGCCTTCGCCATAGAAGATGACGTCAGGATGTTTCTCATGAACTGTCGTTACTATCCCATTTATGGTATCAACGTCAAGGAGTCCTACAAGGTCGAATCTGAATCCATCAATGTGATATTCGTCAGCCCAATAGTTAACGGAATCAACGATATACTTTCTAACCATGCTTCTCTCAGAAGCGGTATCGTTACCGCAGCCTGAGCCGTTGGAATAGCTGCCGTTAGGATTGATTCTTGAGAAATATCCGGGCACAAGCTTATTAACACAGAAATCGCTTCCCGAATATACATGGTTATAAACCACATCCATAACTACAGAGATACCGTTGTCATGGAGGGCTTTTACCATCTGCTTTGTTTCCTTGACGCGAACTGCACCGTCGTTTGCGTCGGTGGCATAGGAGCCCTCAGGAACATTGTAATTTACAGGGTCATAACCCCAGTTAAACTGAGGAGTTGTTTTTATTTCATCAACTGAACCATAGTCATAGAAAGGCAGGAGATGAAGATGTGTTATGCCCAAGTCTTTGAGATAATCAACACCGGTCTTATCGCCGTTACTGTTGGTTGTTCCTGTCTCCGTAAAGGCCAGATATTTGCCTTTATTCTCCATTCCGGAACTGTTATCTACAGAGAAATCTCTGATATGGAGCTCGTAGATCATTGCATCCGTTATCTTCTCACCGGCATGGGGATTCTTGTCATTATCCCATCCTTCCGGGTTGGTAGAGGCAAGATCAATGACCATTGCTCTCTTGCCGTTATATCCGGTAGTTCTAGCGTAAGGATCACAGGTTTCATTCTTTGCGCCATCAACTACAGCGGTGTAGGTATAATAAGTGCCTGCCATGTCACCGGTCGCTGTATAAGTCCAGGTACCCTTATCAGACTTCTCCATGGCGTGGGTATCAGCATCACTGTCTTCCCAGTATTTGCCTGTTTTGTAGAAGTTCACAAATACTTCTTCTGCTGTAGGCGCCCAAACTCTAAACGTGGTTGATTCCTTGGTGTAAGTCGCTCCAAGGTCATTGCCCTCGTATGTGTATTCTTTTTCAAAGTCATCCGTTGAGTAAACGTTAGGCATGTTAACCTTAACGGCACTGCCTTCGTAATTTACTCTGTAATTCTTGAATATATTTAGCTTTTGAAGGAGTTTAATCATATAAATGTAGTCTCCCTTGTAAACAATATCTTCGATGTCTTCTTCACCGGCACTTCCTGCTACACTTATGGAATCAAGCTGCTCATCGCTCATTTCACCGGTCATGGTAAGTTCAATGCTGACGTCTCCATCATAGATTGCCGCTTTAAGCTTAGTACCCTTCACCACGTCGTCGGAATATTCTTTGGTGTATCCGGGAACTCCACTTTCTACATAAGCATGTACGGTTCCTGACAGGACCTCAGCAATGTCAATAAACTGATCCTCGTTTATATCCTTGGTCCAGTCTTCGGTTCTCACGATAAAGCCAACATTGGTTACTCCCGCAGGGACTTCCATTGTGGCTACCATTTCTCCGTTTTCATCAGCGAAGGGGTATCCTGCTCCTTCACCGCCTTCAGGCCAAAGCCAAACGTCCCAACCGGTGTAATTGCCGTCAGGGCGATTGTAGTGAAGTTTGAGGGTTACGCCATCTTCAGCGTGGGCTTTTATGGGTAAGCCCGCAAGGCAGGTGACTATGGATATTATTAATGCAAGGACTATGTTTATGGCGCGTGATAGATATTTTTTCATTTATCCTCCCTAAAGGCTGAGTTTTTCAATGCTTCTCGTTCTTATTATCACGTGTTTCAGTATTAGTTTTAACAATATCGCAAATGATGCAGCAATAATCAATGCCGCCAGCCAAATCACGTTATTAGAAGGCAAAATGTGCAATTCAATTAGCTTTTCTAGCACATTAAAAGCCAAAATATGGCAAAGGAATAGTTCAAATGATAATTCACCAATTTTACTTAGAACACTTATAATTATTTCTCCCACTTTACATTTTTCAATGTAAAAAAATAACATTGCCGTTAAAATGCAAACGCACGGAGCAATAAGAATGAATGGGTACCACAATAACCCCCATGCCCGAAGTCGTTCAGAGAAAAATCTCGCAAAAAATTGCAAAAGAGCTATGCCAAGTATTAATCCCACTACAGCTGCCCATTTGTGTCTCCGGCTGAAATCCCTTCCGTTCAAACACAAATAGCCATATAGCATACCAATAAATAGCGTGGGAATTCTTGTCGTCATTATATTCATGTGGAGCGAGGACCAAAAAGCTACGGTTCCCACCACAAGGCCAGCGAACATCAGTAGTAATTTTTTGTAATTCCCCTCTGCACGCACTATACACATATAAATGATAGGGCATAGCAGATAAAACAAAATCATGGCGCTAATATACCACGACACTTCATACCCATTCCCCGTAAAGCTTTGCAGTCCTAGAATATTTCCAATCAAATATGTGGGTTTAAATCCATTAGTTCTTATTTCAAAAATGTACCACAAAGGTAAAATACACCAGTAGGCTGGGTAGATTCTTTTTATTCTTCTCACATAAAAAGCTATTACATCATCATTTTTCGACAAAGAATAAAAACATCCTAATCCGGTGCAAAAAGCAAAAATATCTACACCTCCGAACCCCGTCTCCTTAAGGAAAGATATTCCTGAGTAATTAACAGATATTCTCATATGGTAAAAGATTATCCACAAAATAGCTATTCCCATCCAGGCACTTCTATACTTTGTTGTTTCTTCCAGTTTTCTCAAGCGTTTTCCTTCCAGTTTTGATTCTGATTTTTCTATATTCTGTAAAGCAAATTAATGATTGGGATCATTTTACAAATACGAACAATGCCTAAGGAAACCAACCACACAATCAACGCCATAATCACTATTCCAAATGGGGTAATTATATATCCCATATCAATTTCGAAATAGCCAATAGTCTTTTCTAAAAGATTTCTTATCGCTATGTGAATCAAATATATTCCTAATGTCTCTCCATGCACCTCAATAAAAAAACTCTTTGTTTGACTTACTGTATTTCGATTTCTGAATAAAGCAAAAAAACTTACTGCCATTATCGCTATGTTAAATGTTCCATACTCATAAAGCGGATATGTTGTTATGCCCCTTGAAACCAATACACCTGTTCCGACTACTGTAATAACTGCCGAAGCCCCAAACAGAGTAGCCCATATTACTCCCTTATCCTTCTTCTCGTCATGGCGCCTTAATCTATAGCCAATAACAAAATATGAAAGGCTACTAAGATAAGTATATAATCCCGAGAGCCAATACTGATTATTCAGATTCCATCCCCCGTATACGTATACCGATGTTACAAGAAGAATCCCCATCGAGAGTGCAATGACAAACTTTGATTCAAGGTTAATAAACTTGGCAGAAATCCAAACAGCCAAGATCGCAGGCAAATACCATAGATGATTAAATGGGTGCACGAAAGAATTTAGTATCTCAGTGCATATTCCCTTTAATGAGACATCTCCCTTTTGGATAAAGATGGTGAAAATCGAGTAAAAAGCTGACCACGCCAGATAAAGTATGGCTGTTTTTCCTATCTTCCCCCATCTATTTTTATGATTAACGTCATAAAAGTAACCTGACAGTATAAGAAACACCGGAACCGCTAAATGGCATACCCCATCATACAGATTGGCAAACCACCAAGTAATCTTTAATGTCGGTGTCATTACCCCATAAACAGAGCAATGCAAAAGCACCACCATAAAGCTCAATAACACGCGTAATTTATCTGCCCATTGAATTCTTTCTGTCATTCTTTATTGCACAATCCTATTGTAAATCTGTAGAAGTGTATGGTAATTAGCCTCAGGATCATGGTTAAAGTTTGCATGTCCTCTAGCCTTTTTAAGTCTGGCTGTGAAGTCACCCTCTGCCTTAAGCTGTTCGATTATAGCGTTCGCGAGTTCATCTATGTTTCCATCATCATAGAGAATGCCTTCGTCCTCTGTAATTAAGTCGGGTATTCCACCCACTCTCGCTGCAACACAAGGAACTCCAAGAAGCATTGCCTCTCCCAATGAGTTAGGGGAATTTTCTAACTTAGAGGGGCACACGAAAACGTTGGATCTAAGATACTGCTCCCTCATCTCCTCCGCAGTCAGGTTGCCAAGAAATGTTACCTTATCCTCAAGATGATTATTCTTAATCAGATTAAGAAGATATTTAGCATATGATGAGAGTTTTATTTTTTCTTTAAAAGTCTCATGTCTTGTAATGTTCTGACCGCCCACATAAACGTGTGCATCAGGACATTCCTCAAGAATCTTCGGCAAAGCCTCAAGGACATAGTGCAAGCCTTTCAAAGGATAATCTCCCTGACTAAGGAAGATTACTCCGGGTTCACAGTTCTCCTGTCTCCACCTTCCGGTGTAGAAACAGGAACGTAAGGTTTCATTCATTCCAAGATAAATAGCATCAGGGTTGATTTCTTTGGCTTTGCTTCTGTCCCACTTTGTTCGCCCGGTTACATATGTGGCACGAGCGATTGCTTTCTTCTCGTTTTCACCGCGCTTAGCATATTTGGCCTTCTGCCTTTTTATACTGTCTCGTTTAATTAAATCTCTAAAAGTGTTTCTGTTGACAACAGACTTAGGTAAGTCCGCCTCATAAACCTCTGCAATGGCATGACATAATCCCTGGAGTCCAACAAGAACCTTCGTCGGATTATCAGTTGCTTTTAGTGTTGCAAGGCAGTGAGGAAACTCTGTCCCGAATACGTGAATAACATCGGGGGTGACCTTATTTATTACCTGCTTTAGGCTTTCCTCAGTCTTAAGGTCATACTTTTCACCCTTATTTAAATCTTCATAAAAGCCGTAAGCTTTAAAGGTCTGTTTCTCGGTAGAAATACCGAAGGGAATGTTAGGAAGTTTGATATCGCCGACAGGAATTTCTTCCTCGAAGGTTGCTAACTCATCTTTGGCAGGGAAAGCAATAGAAAGCTCAATCCCATTTCCGGCAGTATTGGCCATTATCTGGGCAAACATGCCCGTAATCCACCCTTCCTTGACGCTGGATTCTACGCCAAGGCACTCTGCAATTATAGGGAGCATTCTGTTTACAATCCAAAGTACTTTCATTAAAGAATTGTCCTTTGCTATTTATTTATTTTCCCATGTATATTTTTCTTTTAATCCCCTGATATATGCCTGAGAATCTTGGATTCTCAGACATAGCCCGTCTCATTGGCGCCATGGTCAGTGCCATGGTGAGTTTGTATTTCGATAACTCACTGGGGCTCATATATTCCCTTGTTATGACATCATGCTCATCCTTGTCACGCTGTCTGTTCTCTTCCGTCTCAGAGTAGCCGCCTCCCTCATAGGAGGCAACAGTAAATCCCAAGTGTTTAAATCCTGCTCTACCCTTGTAGAAACACCAAAGAAACTGATCGTAATCTGCCCTGATTCTATAGTCGAGATTAAAGGGTTTTGCCTTAATAAGCCTTGAATCGTAGAAGCAGGCCTGATGACAAGGTATATTTCGGTAACAGGTGAATCCTGTAATCTCCGGAGGAGCAGGATCTATGGCCTTATTGGTCTCCCTGTAGACATCGCCATAATAAACCATTGGTGATATTGCATTATCATGGTCTATAACAACTGCAGCCTTTTCCAAAACTCTCTCGTCATAGAAGGTGTCTCCGCAGTTCATGAAGATTACATATCTTCCAAGTTTACCCATAGTGGCAATATTCATAGCATCATATATTCCCCTGTCCTTGCCGGTCATAATGGTAAGGCATGGATATATGGCTGCGTTAAGAATATCTGCATAGTGCTGTGCCATATCAGATAAGCTTCCGTCAGTCGACCCGCCATCTTTAACTATTATTTCAAAGTCACGGAAGGTCTGTGCCATGATGCTTGCCATGGTTTTATGAAGTTTTTCTCCTGCATTGTAACTTACTACAATGATAGAAAAAGTAGGTACCATCTTATTTCGTCACTGCCTCACGGATTACTTTTGCCATGTAGTCAATTTTCTCATCTGTCATTCCGGGATAAACTCCAACCCAGAAAGTATCATTCATAATTCTATCGGTGTTGGTTAATTCACCAACCACTCTGTATCCTTCACCGGTCTTTCTCATTTCATCAAAGCAGGGATGCTTAATAAGATTTCCGGCGAAGAGCATACGGGTCTGTACGCCCTTCTCCTCGATTCTCTTAACGACCTCGTTACGGTCTACACCCTCTCTACATGTAATCAGGAATCCAAACCATGAAGGATCGGCGTTCTCTGCCGCTACAGGAAGAATAATTTTCTCCTCGAGCCCCTTCAACGCTTCCTTAAGTCTTGCAAAGTTATGTTTACGTCTTTCTACAAACGTAGGGAACTTAACAATCTGAGCACAGCCTACTGCTGCCTGCATGTCCGTTGCCTTAAGATTATATCCAAAATGAGAATAAACATATTTATGATCATATCCTAAAGGAAGTTCGCCATACTGCTTGTCGAATCTGTGTCCACAGAAGTTATCTTTTCCCGAAGGACAAATACAATCTCTTCCCCAATCTCTCATGGAGCGAATAAGTCTGTTAAGCTGAGGATTGTTGGTATACACCGCACCGCCTTCACCCATAGTCATGTGATGTGGGGGATAGAAACTTGATGTTCCGATATCACCGATAGTTCCAGTAAACTTCAATTCACCATCAATCGTATATCTGGATCCCAAAGCGTCACAGTTATCTTCCACAAGCCAAATATCGTGTTTATCACAGAATGCCTTAACAGCTTTTAAATCAAAGGGATTTCCTAATGTATGTGCAACCATAACTGCTTTAGTTTTATCTGAATATGCCTCTTCCAGTTTTGTTACATCAATGTTGTACTGAGGTATTGTAACATCCACAAAAACAGGAACTGCGCCATACTGGATTACAGGGGCTACTGTTGTAGGGAATCCTGCTGCCACCGTAATTACTTCATCGCCCTTCCTTATAGCCTTATCTCCAAGAAGAGGAGACGTAAGGGCCATAAATGCACAAAGGTTCGCTGAAGAACCAGAGTTAACCAAAGAGCAAAACCTCACTCCTAAATACTCAGCAAATCTCTTCTCAAATTCATCCGTATATCTTCCCGCTGTAAGCCAGAATTCCAATGAGCTATCAACAAGATTAACCATTTCTTCGTGGTCATAAACTCTTGATGCGTAAGGAATTCTGTCGCCAGGCTTAAAATCTTTATTCTTGTTATGGAAGGTATCACAGTATTCTTCAACCATTGAAAGAATTTGTTTCTTTGCTTCTTCTTCTGTCATGTTTTGGAAATTGCTCATTTTTCAGTTCCTTTTTTATGTTATTACTTACCTAAATACTTTTCTATCTGTGCGAGAGTAACGCTCTCCATATTTTTCTTATCTTGATAAGCCTTATGCCACTCAACTATCTCTTCCATGGCTTCTTTCACCGTCCAAACCGGTTTCCATCCAAAAGTCTTCTTGACTCTTGAACAATCAAGTTTAAGGAAGTTAGCCTCGTGAGGCCCGCCATCATGTTTGTTAATCCATTTAATGCTTTCTCCGGTTTGTTTTGTCCACTCACTCACAAAAGAATCAACAATATCACCTGTGGAATAGCAATCTGTTTCATTAGGGCCAATGTTATAATTACCGGCCTTAGAAATGGATTCATACTGTTCTTTAGCAATCATCAAATATGCAACAACCGGTTCAAGGACATGCTGGTATGGTCTTGTTGAATAAGGATTTCTTACAATGATGTCCTCTTTCTTATAAGCCGCTCTGATGCAATCCGGGATAATTCTATCCTTTGCAAAGTCTCCACCGCCAATAACATTGCCGGCTCTGCATGTGGTGATTGCCACCTTTTGTCCACCCGTTTCTGCATTAAAGAACGAGTTCTTGTAAGAAGATGTTACAAGTTCAGAACATGATTTAGAGTTTGAATAGGGGTCGTATCCGTTAAGTTCTTCATCTTCGCGATATCCCCACTCCCATTCTTTGTTCTTATATACCTTATCTGTCGTTACATTCACAAAGGATTTAACACTGTCCGTCTTTCTTACTGCTTCAAGGATGTTAACCGTACCCATAACGTTAGTTTCGTATGTGTAGGCAGGCTCTTCATAGGAAAGGCGAACCAGTGGCTGCGCTGCCATGTGAATGACTATTTCAGGCTGAACCTTCTGAACGAACTCGATTAATGTCTTCGCGTCTCTGACATCTCCATAACAGGTCTCTGTTTTACTCTCCAGTCCGAGAATACTCCAAAGAGATTCTTCTTCCGGCTTAAGAGCATAACCATAAACCTTTGCTCCGGCGTTAAGAAGAACTTCGCACATCCACGAACCCTTAAATCCCGTATTGCCTGTAATTAATACTTTTTTCCCTTTGTAGAAATCTAGTTTCATTCTATCTTCCTTTTTATTCACAGAGTTTAACGACCCAAATATCTCCTATTTTTTGTATAGATCCTTCTTTGGGATACGTTGGCATCTCTTTGTATTCTTCAGCCTCTATAATAGCTTTACGTTCATCATCTGAAACTCGTCCGGGATTAAATCCCAAATACGTTCTGATGAAATTATTTCTCACTCCAGATGTAATGAGTCCATTCTCAAGCACAACGCCATCCAGTTCCCTATAACTTTCATCATCATCGAATAGACGAATTTCCACAGGAGCAGGGTTGGTTTTATAATAAAATTCCCCCAGAATAGCTACTCTTTCTCCCACCTCATATTCGTCCATATCCTCAACTTTTGAGATTATACGATTGTAGTAATTTGTTATGCGCTCTACTGCAATGCTTGATCTGAAATATGCCTGTGAGTCCAATAAATAATTGCCATACACAATCAGTATCATTACAACTGCTGTGATGATTCCCCCGCCAACCTGTATTGCCTTCATAAATTTGCTTGGAGACTTCTCTTTGCCATTGTTTACTTTAAACACGACCTCGGCCAGTGCAATTGCCAGAACAAAAAGCATCGCGTAAGCGTAAAGCATCAATGTGGAGAATGGGGCTTGAGGAGCCATGAAATAGACAAACCCAATGCTAAACGGGACAAAAAACATCATCAAGCACACAAATCCAAGTTCCAGTTTTTTCTTCCAAAGTTTTAATTCTATTACGCATAAAAGAAACATTATAACTACCAAAAGGCACGCCAAAATGTTTAATATATGCATTCCCTTAGTAACATAGGTAAACGGTTTGGTAATAAAATATTCAAGGACTCTCTTGTAGACTCTTCCGAAGTTTTTAGGAATATCAGCGATAGCCATTTGGCCCATCTCATTAACTCCGCCATACTTCTCGTTTTCCACATTCAAGAAGAATACTCTGGATATTACTATATATAATACTGTTGAAGCAGCCAGAGTTCCCGCGTAAATGAATCCCTTTTTAACAAGCGATTTGAAGCCTTGCCCTCTTATTGCTTCTAAAATAAGCATCAGAATCATAAGAGATATAGCAAAGCTCACAAAAGGCTGATAAATGGCTAACGCCAAGATAATACATATTCCAGCCGGTATAAATCCGTATTTGAACTTTTTGATCAAATAACAGGACAAGCAAAACAGAAGAACACCCAGGGCGTAAATATGGGCTGTGAACATAAAATACAGCACACCAGTAACGCTCGGAAATGTAATCATAATGGCTGGAATCAGTATCGATGCCGTAGTTGTTTCAATCTCCAAAGATAGTATAACAAAGCAAGCTGCTATCGATATGAAAACTATTAAAAGCATACCATTTATAGCAGGATTGCTTGCTTTTCGTGCAATATTCCAAAGAGGTTCAAGCATCCATCTGCCTATCTCATCAGTTAATCCAATGTCATTTATCTGGCTTATATCATCCCAGTTGGGGATTTTGTGAGTGAGCATATAAAAATGCGTTATTAGGCCGATAATAACACCTGAGATAAAGCAGTTTTTAACATTGTTAGGAATTATCTTTCTAATTCTTTCAAAAACGTCCAATTCTATTCCATCCATTTGTCATTTATCTTAGTTTAATCTTCACCGGTTATGTTTTCTGATTAGGAAATCTGCCATTTCAAAATCCATGGCCGAATCAATATCTACACTCTTCCAAGTAGGCATAATATATGCAAAGCTTCCTTCTTCGTAGAAGTTATACCCTTTGTAGATTTCTTCTGTTTTTACAATATATATGGCACCGTTAAGTCTGTAGTAAGTCTCAATTTCCTGTCTGGGTTTATCAGCCTCCGGTCTAAGAAATCCTGCAAGAGATTTATCTTCAGGAAGTGTATTACTCCACAAAGGGCAGTGCTCCATCTCACATACTGAAATGACAGCCACGGATGCCTTCTCATTAAATAATTCATAGGCGCCCTTAATGTCATCTGCATTACGAAGAGGTGACGTGGGCTGGAGGAGGCATATTGTGTCGAAATCTTTGCCCATGGCTTTATAACGATCCAGAACCTCTTTTACTACGTCCCATGATCCAGCATTGTCTCCGGATAGTGCTTCACTTCTAAGAAAAGGGACATTTGCACCGCATTGCTTTGCAATTTCTGCATACTTTTCTGAATCTGTAGAAACCATTACTTCATCAAACAGGCTTGATTGACGGGCTGCATCAATTGAATAGGCCATGAGAGGCTTGCCATTTAGTTCTTTTATATTTTTGTCAGGAAGTCCCTTTGACCCGCTGCGAGCAGGTATTATTGCAAGGTTACGCATGGTGTCTCCTTATTATTGTTGTTGTATTGTTTTGAGGCCCATCCTAGAGCATCTTCCCTTCAGGGGAAATCTTCTTTACGGGGAAGTTGTTGTAAATCTTGTCAAATCCCTCTCTGTGTATCCATATGGTTGGGCCGAGAACCTCTTTCTCAGGATTCTTGTTAAGCCAAGCACCCCACCAGCTAAAGCTTGAGTTTGCGAGAATGTTGTGCTTGCAAAGGCTCATAAGGTACATGTCTCGATAGCCGTGGTCCTCATCGGAACCTTCAACTACAACCATGTTATCAATTTTTAAGTTTTCTTTTACCCAATCCGTATCATTGGAAAAAACATAAAAACAGCAACCTGAATGTTTATCCTGCATATATTTTATCGCTGTCTCATAATACTCGTTGGTACAGATTCCGCCATAAACCGCTTGAACATCCGGATTAAGATAGTCGCCTCGTCTTATGTGGATACTTACGGATTCGGTTTCCCTGATTTCCTTCGCAAGAATCGAGTCTAGTATCTCGTCTTTAAACTCAGGGCCAAAGACATTTGCTTCTATGTCATCTGCTATCTCGCCATAACCATCTGCGTTTTGCCAATAGCCTATCCAGTAACCGTCAGTAGTTATTTCATCGCCTTCATGTCTGATTACATCATTTGACCCTGTAAAACGGCGCCTAAGCCAGCTCTTAAAGTCTCTTTTATGATCCGTCAATGTTAAAATATCATCCGTTTTTGCCCTATTGAAAGCCGCGCCGACCTGACTTAATTGAACGTTTCTGTCCCTTGCTTCGTTATAACAGGATACGTCGTCTATGTAACATTCGTTACATGTTTTCTTCAGTTTTAAGTAATATGCGTACTGGAAGAGCTGGTTGCCCAGGCCTCCGGAAATCTGTACTATCTGCATGTGGCTATCCTAACCTTATGTATGGGATGCTATTTCACCCAATTCTTCATATAAACCGAATACGCTCTGCTTCTAAGTTTTCTTGAAAGCATGCTCAAGTGGTATTCATACTTCTTAAGGGCGTATTCGTCTTTGTACTTATTAACAAGATATACGTGCTCCTGATAGTATTTGGAATCTTTTCCCATAAAAACATTGCCGGTGTTGGAATCATGGCGAAGTCTGAAGCAATTTAGTTTTTCCGGAATAACATACACAAGGCCCTTGGCGGATATTCGAATCCAGAGGTCGAAATCAAGGATGTAGTGATAGGCCTCGTCGAAACCGCCGACCTCATCGAATACGTTTCTTTTAAACATAACTGCAACGGGCATGCCAAAATGGTCTGCCTCGATAAGGGAAATCCTTGAGAGCTTACGGCCGTCAATTATTCCCTTTTTTCTATATCTGGGGAATATGCCGATTTTCCTATCGTTTGAATCGATGAGAATGCTGTCATTGATGGTCATAACAATGTTAGGGTCTCTGGTTATGTAATCGACTTCCTTCTCAATGGATTCAGGCACCAAAATATCATCGGCGCAAACAAGCTTAACCAATTCGCCCTTGGTTTCTCTGACGCATTTGTTCCAGTTACCGACCATGCCTAGGTTCTGCTCATTGCGAAGAATTCTTACTCGGTCATCATCAATCTTCTTAAGAATCTCGTAAGTGTCGTCCTTAGAGTTATCGTCAACGATTACAAGTTCGATGTTGGTATAGGTCTGGTTTAGGATAGAATCTATGGTTTTTTCAATTACATCTCGGTTGTTGTAGGCCGGGATGCAGATGCTTACTAGTGGGGTGGTCATTTGATGTTTCCTTTGTTGTATTAGAGTTTGGTTACTCTAGGACTTATTATAACAGTAAACTGCAGATTTGCGTAAAAAAAGAATCTTCACGGGGGAGATTGGGGTGAAGATTCTAGGATAAAACATTTATTTTCCTAATGGGACAACTCTATAATATGTTAGTTCTCCTTCATCGTGATACTTTATGTAAAATATCTTAATGTACTTCCTGATTCTTATAAAGTCCTCATTGCCAGATTCTATCAGTTTAACAATCTTTCGATGGTGAAATCCATTTTCAAACACCGCTATAGCAGGTTCATAATCTGTCTCACAGGTGTAAGTCATTATTTCAGCAAACATTAGGCTTATACTGTCCGTATTTCCTTCAGGTCGCTTTATCTCCACCGCGTACTCTTTATCACCCTCTTTAAATAATAGGTCTATTCCCCCAACTCCTCTAAGAGCCACCCTTTTAGGCACTTCATAGTCAATTATTTCAATCGTGTTCTCTCCATCTTTCTTCCATTTTCTAGTCAAGGGACATTCTTTACATATCTCCTCATTTTTTTCAAAGTAGTACATGCATCGACATATTCTTTTTTCTGTTTCCTTGCTATCTAAGGGCCGTATACAGCCGTTATGTTTTGGGCAGCTAACCAATCCGGAACTTTTAATAGCACCATCAAACAGCTTCTCCTTAAGAATCGCATTATTCTTATTTTTCCCTGTTCCATTTTCATATGCCTTTTCACAAATATCGGCGAGCTTCCTTAATGAGGCTGAAACCACTCCATCGCCTTTGTTCATTTTTCTAATTTCATCTTTTAAATGAGCCATTCTTGTCCCCCCGATTTCAAATTGTTTGTTTCCGTACGATTTTATATATGGTCTATTATTATACCGTATAGTTCATTCAAAAATGTTTGCGCCCGGCTTGGAGTTCCACCAAAGCCCTCATATAAACTTGGTTCATTAAATATAACCCTCTTTTCAGTTGTTCGGTTTACGCAAAACATTTTTTGGATAGTTCCTTCTTCCTCTCCAACACGCACCATCTTCGCTGTGCCTTTCGGAACAAGTTTGGATTCAAATTGCATTTCCGTGATATCAATAATTGTTCCATTATCATCTACCAGCCATACGTGATATTGTTGGTAATCTATTCTATGTCTACCTTTTATTTTCGTAGTATTAATTCCATTTTCGAAAAGATATTGGCTGAGCAAATCGCATGTATCGTCGCAACAATCGCATGGAAATTTGTTAAAGGGAGGATACTCCGAGAATTTACCAAGCTCTTTAGCCTCAACAATTGCATCCCTGAATTCTTTGGCCAATTTGCTTATTCTATCCCGCTTCTTCTTATTCTTGATATAATCTTCTTTTTGATTTTCTTGCAAAAATAGCATTGGTGTTCCCACCTCAATCAGGTTACCATCAAGATCATAGAATCTTACCACTCTCTGACCCCAGGTGTGAGTCATGAGTTTGTTGGCATATTTGACATCAGGGTAAAGGGCTTCGAGTTTTGCCACAAAGCCATCTATATCATTCTCCTCAAAATACAGTTTGAAGGAGTTATTCTCGAGGATAATATCCTCGTTGATAAATTTCCTCCAAATCTTTTCGTCCTGAAGAACCAAGCCTTCTGTTAGAATTACGTTCCCGTCGTTATCAAGGATCATGTCCAGGCCAAAGAGGTCATGGTAGAACTTCTTAGATTTTTCTATATCCCTTACAACTATTAATATGTTCTTAAGTTTCATAATTATGTATCTAACTATCTGCAGAAAAAGCCTCAAACTTTTTGAGTTCGAGGCTTTGGCTCTTTCTTTTGGTTCATTACTTATGATTTATTCCGCAACTGTTCCGCCGTATTTCCCTACCAAATACATAGGTCCATAGTAGTCAATGTCTTCGCTGTACTCTGCTTTACCGGCAGGGATAACAACATTGTACGTTTTTCCGTCATATTCGAAGGTCAAATCAACTGTTACGAGAGGATTGTTTGCAAGAGCCTTCATAAAATACTTATCAAGGGTTGTTACTTCCGCTTTCTTGGGAATCTTTACTGTAACTGCTTCTTTAGCGCTCTTGATAAGTTCGATTCTTTCTACATTGGTTAACTGATAATCAAAAGCAGCTCTCTCCTCGGGAGTCATCTTTACATAGAAATCATTGGGTGAAAGAGTCCAGCCTGTAGCTGCTTTTGCTGATGACTGGTTTATACCGATGCAGAGTGCGATACACATTGCAAGGGTTAATAATGCGCTAATTAATGCTTTAGTTTTCTTCATTTTCTGAGTCTCCTTCCGTGGGGAAATGGAATGTTATGTAATATTGTTATAAGACTTTTTGGCAATGATGTCAATAATTTTCAGAAAATTATAAGAAATAGCTAGTGGCGTAACCAGAGTACTAAATAGACCGGCAACGGTTATATCAGATATCCTCCCTCGTATCCTCTAATGAATCAAAATCAATGCTAATGCGAAGTCCATATTGTTCATTTACACGCCTAAGTTGCTCTTCATATAGGGGTATTATCATTTCTTTTGTCGGATACAAAACTACCCCATTTCTTTTATTATCATCCCAACAAACAGCCCTATATTTTGGCCAATTCTTTTCAAGCCACATGAACGGATCATCATCGTCTATAGAAGCATTGGGGCCTCCACTATGTGCCACGGGCTCGCAACTATGATCAAAGACTTGGATCAAAGCAATACCATGATTTTTAGCGTATTGTATTGCGCCTTTTTGAAAACCGCTGGTAGACAGCAGAATCCCTTTGTTCATACCTAGTGAACGTAATTTTTCTTCAAGAATTTGAACCTTTTCGCGTTTCACTTTTTCCTTATACTGTTTACATTCACATAGTATTTTAATTGTCGTCCCTAGTACGCTGCATGACGCGTAAATATCTATCTGATATATTCCATCAGGGCTATCAATCTTAACATCATGTTTTATCACAAAATCTGGTAGATTCGCTTGCTTTGCGTACTCTATAAGAGTTTTCATACAAAAATTCTCAAATTCTTCGGGAGATATCGAACATACATAGTCTTGAGTGTCATCCTCAGGTCGCAACAGTCATACTCCTTTTCCTTGTTATTAAATTAATATATTTCCCATAAGATACTTCATCTCTTTATCTTCCCAGACATATTCTCTAAATCAGTAAATGAACCATAGTTGTTCCCCCTCCATAGTTTATTGATATCAAATTCCTTCTGGACAAGCTTGGTCGCCAAATTTGTAGTCCTTATCAAATCAGCTTTAAAGTCCTTTTTGCTTTTCGAATTAAGGAGTTCCTTAATGTCCTTAATGTTGCAACTTTTCACCAATTCCTCTTCTAAGTTACGTGCCTGAGGTATGGTAATAATATCCTCCACATTGCTACACATTCTTAACGTCTTGATATTCTTCTTCAGTATCGCATCATCAAATGCATCCGTATCAAAAACAAGGACAACAACTGTATTAGGTTTTAATGTCATTAATCGACCAAGCGATAACGTGTCACATACCACATTAAAAACGTCTATCTTCCCTGGTTTAATAACCTGTAGCTCCGTCTTTAGCACTTTTAATAGGCTTTTCTCATCATCACCTTCAACGTAATACTGGATATTTGCATTTTTCTTCATTCCTGCTCCCCCTATTCCAATATTTCATAAATTGCTTCGGTTGAGGGTGCGATAGAAAACAAGTCATTTTCGACTGCTTTCCTGATTGAATCAGTATTTCTCTTCAGATAATCCGAAGCGCTAAGACACTGAATAGGTTCATCCGTGTTCATTACATCTTTTTTCATAAAGGTAAAAGAATGCTTCGGAAGCTGCATCTCTAGAATATCCACATTGTGCGTTGTGAAGAAAAGTTGCTCATTGGGGTTAATAGCATCAATCATAACGCCTAAAATAGCTTTTTCAATATCTGTATGAATATATGAGAACTTTTCATCACAATAATAAAACGCATTTTTCCCTTGGATTAATGCAGACAGCAATGCAGCAATTTCTACGCCAGATTTCGTTCCACTAGACAACTTTCTAGTTAAAAAAGGTTCACCATTCTGTATGATTACATCACCATTGTTCATCCTGACTACATATGAATCTTTTACCTCTCCAGACTTGTCAACCTTAAGTATAGATGGATCAAGGGCCTTTAATATGCTATTTAGGATATCTAAAAATCTTTCATCATTTTGGGGAAGGTCCAGAAGTTTCCCGGTATCAGCCGGATGTTCAAAAAGCCAGCCAAGTCCATGTATTTTATCTAACTCATCAACATAATTTTTTACCTCATAGGTGGCGTCCATAGCATCAAGTCTTGCCTTGCAGGTTTCATAACTGTCTCTCTTTCCTATATCAACCGTCAGTACATGAACATCTAAAGGTCCAACTCTAAAATCACCCTCATTGGATGTTGGAATTGTCGTACAAATAACTCTATGCATTTTATAGTCTGAACTTGCCATTTCAATTACAAAAGAGGCTTCCTTTGTGAGATCTGAAACATTATCCATTATTGAGGCAAAATTCTTTCTAACTATAAAATTGAAAACATTCTTGAGCATATATCCCAAGGTTGTTTTACCACTTGCGTTTGCGCCCATGATAATATTGACTTTTTTGTATCTAAAGTTAGGACGTCCCATAAGGTGCTCGTCCTTAATAAATGATCCAACAATCTTCTTGGGGTATGTAAAATTCACATGGAAGTTTTTAAACGCATAGAAATTATCAGCCTTTAAATCTAGTATTATCATAATAGCCTCCTGTATATTACTTCGTAATTTCCGAACAAATACCACGCGTTTATACTATCATTTGTATGACAAAAAAGCAAGTCCTTTTTCATTTCATTTCAATACCATGTAAGATTATATCCCCTGTTGTGTTTCTATCAGTAAAATAAGTACCTTCTAGTTGCTTTGCTTTCTCTTCTATTCTTAAAATAGATGTCCCGTAGTGTATTTCACTTCTCTCGCGCACCTCTGCCTTAGGATGATTAAGATATGAATAACACAGAACATATTCTCCATCACGGTTAACAATATCCGCAGTAATGGCTTTACTATTACTTTCATCCGTTTTCAAAAACACATACACCGAGAAAAGTGATTGTTTCACTCGTACACTTATATCTCTTGAAGTACCATCATAGTTCGATTTAATAGTTCCTTTATATTCCTTATACAAGACTGGCCATTTCAGCAATGGATCATATTTCCATATTATCTTTTCATATAATGCCGCGATTATGGATGAAAAAGCAATCGCCTCGCCCGCATATCCAAATATAGCATATAAAGAAAATCCTGTTTTAATCTCACTCCATGAAATAGCACATCTTACAATAAAAGAAATCAACAACACCCAAGATATTCGCTTCAAGAATTTCACCACCGCTTCACTCATTTATTACACCTCATATTCAAAATATTTGCCCAAATTTATAACAAATGCCTCGTATGCCTTCTTGGAAGCTTCATCTGGAAACAGTGGTTTAATCCCGTTTGCCTCTAAATATCCCGAAAATTGATGTTTGTTTTCGTTGAGAAAACCTATTACCTCATCCAATATAAACCTTAGGCTGGAATATTTGTTATATACAGAGACATCCACATTCCACAAAAGAGATTCAATCCCAAAAGAAGATACTTTATCAGACACGCTAACTCCGCTGTTTTTCATGTCCTCTTTAATATTCTTTACAATCCTTACAATACGTTTGTATCTGTAATCCGTTGCCTTATTCTTGGCTCTACCAAGAGCGATATGCTGCTCTGGATAATTTATTATGCACCCACCAGAATCAGGACGAATCTCAATTGCTTTTTCGTAATTGTTCGGGTTAAATGAAAAATCCCGTGAATAATCTCGATATCGATATGCAGGAACTACATCTGCATCAACCCGATAGGTGTTCCCATATACCTTTATCGACTTATCATGCCTCTCAACACCTTGCTGATAATACCTTTTTAATGCATCTTCAACCTCATCCTTTAGTTCTTTTGCGGAGAATGATCCTGCAGTAAATCCGTACGCTTCTCGTGTTACTCCACTTCTATATTGTGCCGTAAAAGTAGATTCCAGAATAACTGCAACATCAACATCGCTTTGTTTGGGGATATTTGTCTTATTAGCATAGGAACCTTGCGTTAATAGCACTATATTTTTGCTCCCACTTTTCATATCTAAGGCAAAAGCAAAAGTCCCCTCCGTTAACGTTCTTATTTCTTTTCCATCATCTGTATAGCCTATGTATTTTAATGCATCCCTCACCATTCGGATGGCATTCTTGCACTTTTCCTCTTCGGTCTTACCGATAGGTGAAGCATATCTTTCTAAATCAGTTTCCGAATATTTCATATCTCTTAAGCTCCTTAAATTTTTGTCCAAAGTGTATTATTACTTTTTACCTTTGGAACTATCATACCAAAGAAGGTGTCCGTTAAAAACGCCAGCTCAAAATTAATGTAAATCTATAAATATATTTTTCAAAGCTAGCTTTTCTTGATTAATACTATTTCAAACTAG
>CAMVID010000002.1:0-245200 GCA_947167445.1 uncultured Lachnospiraceae bacterium | reverse complement strand
TTCTTGATAATTATTCGTTCAACACAGCCTTTTATCTATTATCTTAATGACATTGATTGCACGTCCGCCCGGGGATTGCACATAAAAAGAGCCCGATTGGAAATCCAATCGAGCTCTTCTATATACTTCAAATTAAGCGTTAACGATCTGACCGAAATCAGGCTTAAGGCTTGCACCGCCGATGAGGCCACCGTCGATGTTATCCTTGGAAAGGAGTTCCTTAGCGTTACCTGCGTTCATTGATCCGCCGTACTGGATACGAACAGCCTCAGCTGTAGCACCGTCATAAAGCTTAGCAATGAGCTCACGGATAAGCTTACATACTTCTTCAGCCTGGTCAGCTGTAGCTGTCTCGCCTGTACCGATAGCCCAGATAGGCTCGTAAGCGATAACAAGGTTCTTAACCTGATCAGCAGTTACGCCGTCAAGATCCCATGTGATCTGTCTTGTGATCCACTCTTTGTAAGTTCCTGCCTTACGAAGTGCAAGAGACTCACCACAGCAAAGGATGGGCTTTAAGCCTGCAGCGAATGCCTTCTTAACCTTTGCGTTGATAAGAACATCGTTCTCACCGAAGATATCTCTTCTCTCTGAGTGACCGATGATGATGTACTCAACACCTGCATCCTTAAGCATGGGAGCAGAAATCTCACCTGTGAATGCACCCTTGTCCTCGATGTAGAAGTTCTCAGCACCAACCTTAACGTTTGTGCCCTTAACAGCCTCTACTACGGGTACGATATCAATTGCGGGTACGCAGTAAACTACGTCAACTGCATCGTTCTTAACAAGATCTTTTAATTCTGCACAAAGTGCAACAGCCTCGCTGGGAGTCTTGTTCATCTTCCAGTTGCCGGCAATAATTCTTCTTCTAGCCATTTTTGTTCTCCTTATTTGTCGTCAGCAGCATATACACCAGGTAATTCCTTACCCTCAAGGAACTCAAGGGAAGCTCCACCACCTGTTGAAATGTGGCTCATCTTGTCAGCGAAACCAAGCTGGTTACAAGCTGCAGCGGAGTCACCACCACCGATGATTGTTGTAGCGTCTGTCTCAGCAAGAGCCTTAGCTACTGCGATTGTACCCTTAGCAAGTGTAGGGTTCTCGAATACGCCCATAGGTCCGTTCCAAACAACAGTCTTAGCAGCCTTAACAGCATCTGCGAAGAGAGCCTGTGTCTTGGTTCCGATATCAAGACCCTCCATATCAGCAGGAATCTTGTCAGCATCTACAACGCTGACTTCGATAGGTCCGTCAATGGGATCAGGGAATGCTTTAGCAATGGTTGTATCGATGGGAAGAAGTAACTTCTTGCCAAGCTTCTCAGCCTTAGCCATCATTTCCTTACAGTAGTCAATCTTCTCAAGATCAACAAGAGAGTTACCTACTTCATATCCTTTAGCCTTTAAGAAGGTGAATGCCATACCACCACCGATGATGAGGGTGTCAGCCTTCTCAAGAAGGTTATCAATAACGTTAAGCTTATCAGCTACCTTTGCACCACCAAGAATTGCAACAAAAGGACGAACAGGATTCTCAACGGCATTGCCGAGGAAATTGATCTCTTTCTGCATAAGGTATCCAACTGCGTTTACGCCACCTTTTGCAGAGATGTACTTTGTAACAACTGCAACAGAAGCATGTGCTCTGTGAGCTGAACCGAATGCATCACATACATAGTCATCAGCAAGATCAGCAAGCTCTTTTGCAAAAGCTTCGCCGGCCTTCTGGGGCTTTGTCTCCTCTTCCATACGGAAACGTGTATTTTGAAGAAGAACTACATCACCGGGCTGCATAGCTGCAACTGCCTTTGTAGCTTCCTCACCTGTTACATGATAATCTGAAACGAATTTAACTTCCTTGCCGAGCTTCTCGGAAAGTCTCTTAGCAACGGGTGCAAGTGACTCCTTCTCGTTAGGTCCTTCTTTAACTTTACCAAGGTGAGAGCAAAGAATAACCTTTCCGCCGTCAGCGATTAATTTCTTGATTGTGGGAAGAGCTGCAACGATACGTGTATCGTCGGTGATCTCTCCATTCTTCAAAGGTACGTTAAAGTCGCAACGAACTAAAACTCTTTTACCTGCTGCACTAAAATCATCAACTGTCTTTTTGTTAAGTGCCATTTTGTTTTCCTCCGTTATATTTTGTAAAAAATAAGGGTCCGGCCCAAACGACCGGACCCTAAATTAGGCCTTAGAATAAACTAACTATTAGTTTAACTCAGCGAAGTACTTGATTGTACGAACCATCTGGCTTGTGTATGAGTTCTCGTTGTCATACCATGAAACAACCTGTACAAGATTGTCCTGACCAACCATAGTCTGAGTAGCATCAAAGATTGAACCATATGTTGATCCAACGATATCAGAAGAAACAATCTCTTCCTCGTTGTAACCGAATGACTCAGTTGCTGCTGCCTTCATAGCTGCGTTGATCTCTTCCTTAGTAACGCTCTTCTCAACAGTTGCTACAAGGATTGTTGTAGAACCTGTAGGAGTAGGAACACGCTGTGCGGAACCGATGAGCTTACCGTTTAACTCAGGGATAACAAGGCCGATTGCCTTAGCTGCACCTGTTGAGTTGGGAACAATGTTGATAGCACCTGCACGAGATCTTCTGAGGTCACCCTTTCTCTGAGGGCCATCAAGGATCATCTGATCACCTGTGTAAGCGTGGATTGTGCTCATGATACCTGACTTGATGCCAGCGAGATCATTAAGAGCCTTAGCCATAGGAGCAAGGCAGTTTGTTGTACAAGAAGCTGCAGAAATGATCTTGTCATCCTTTGTAAGAGTCTTGTGGTTTACATTGTAAACGATTGTAGGAAGATCGTTACCTGCAGGAGCAGAAATAACTACCTTCTTAGCACCGGCATTGATGTGTGCCTGTGCCTTTTCCTTAGATGTATAGAAACCTGAACACTCGAGAACAACGTCTACGTCAAGCTCCTTCCAAGGACAGTTATTAGCATCGGGCTCTTTGTAGATCTTAAGGGTCTTACCGCAAACAGTGATTGAATCCTCACCTGCTGTAACCTGATCTGCATAAGCGTACTTACCCTGTGAAGAGTCATACTTAAGAAGATGAGCTAACATCTTGGGGGATGTTAAATCGTTGATTGCTACAACCTCATATCCTTCTGCACCAAACATCTGTCTGAATGCAAGACGACCGATACGGCCGAAACCATTAATTGCTACTTTAACTGCCATTTTAGATTCCTCCTAAAATATAATTGAGTATTTATTTTTTTTACCAAGCCATGCATACGGATTGATAAAATTTTGTCAGCACCAATATTCTACATAATTTCATATGCAAAATCAAGCAGAAAATGTTAAATTTCTCGAAAAGCTGTCAGCTTATACCATCAAAATCTTCAAAAGCTTAATCAATTACTGCATCAGCTCTTGCATATAGCGTTTTTCTGCCTGCGCCAAGTCTAACTAATGTACCATCATCAACAAGCTTCTTTAACGCTGATTCTACAGAAGAACTACCTAGGCTTGGACAGCCTATAAGCACTTCCTGTTTTGAAAACTTACCAATACGCTCACTTACATAAGCTTTCACAATGTCATATGACGTACTCTTTGCTCCAGCCGCATGAGCAATAGATACTCTTGCTTCAAATTCCTTGTAACATGAAAGTATAATACTCAACATATACTTGATAAATGGCTTAGGGTCATTTATTCCCTCGCGCCATCCTTGGTCTGCCTTTTGAAGCGCATCATAGTACGCTTCCTTTGTATCAGCTATAGCTTTCTCAATACTGATGTACTGCCCAACCATGTATCCGCTACGATATAACAACAGCAGTGTTAATAGTCTGCTCATACGTCCATTGCCGTCATTAAAAGGATGAATACACAAAAAATCTAGTAGGAAACATGGTATTAAGATGAGCTCATCAACAAGCTCTTTATCCAATGCTTCTTGATATTTGTCACAAATAGCCTCGATAGCAGGTGGTGTTTCATATGGCTCTAATGGCTTAAACAATACAACCTTTTCACCTGATTCCAATACCATGTCTATTTCATTTGAGGTTGTCTTATATTGTCCCGCATAAGAAAGATTTGTGAACTTAAGCAAATCTCGATGCATTTGAAGAATATAATTACTTCGCACTGGCAAAACATCATAATTCTCATGCACAAGGTTAAGCACATTTCGATAGCCGATGATTTCTTCCTCATCCCTGTTCTTGGGAGTAGTTTTATCTGCTACAAGCTGCTTCAATCTGGCATTCGTAGTTATGATACCTTCAATCCTGTTGGATGCTTCTGTACTCTGTATTTTTGCAATTTCAATAAGTCTATTAAGCTCCACAGGTTTCTGCCGTAGAAAAAGTTCCTGTTTTCCCTTATACTCGTGAATCTTTGATATATACGACATTATCTCGTTATCCCAAGTTCTATCTGCAAGATAAGAATAATCAAATTTTCGCAATGATAAGTTCTCCTTTCTCCCAAGGCGAATATTTATCGCCCATATTATTTATTGTTTTGGGAGATATTCTCTGCCGTTGGGAGAAAATCTCTACTCCCAATTATATTCTTCTTTCTCCCAATATTCAATCACAATTGGGATTTTTCCTCCCCCCTAGCACTCCAGCAGTCCATCCTTGATCATAGCAAGGACAGTATCCGCTACTTCAGGGGCAAACTGTGTTCCGCGGTTCTTCTCGATTTCGTCAAGGACCTGCTCCCCGGTAAGTCTTCCCCTGTAGACACGGTCGCTGGTCATGGCATCGAAACTGTCGGCTATACAAAGAATTCTTGCAAAGGGCGTAATCTCGTCACCCTTTAGTCCGTCGGGGTAACCCTTTCCGTCGTAGCGCTCGTGGTGATGTCTTACACCGTCTCTTAGGCCTGCTACATCCTCAATGTTCTTAAGAATATCGGAACCGATGACGGTGTGCTGCTTCATCAGGTTATACTCTTCGTCTGTCAGTCTTCCCTTCTTATTAAGTACGCTGTCGGGCACGCCGATTTTGCCGATGTCGTGCATCAGTCCAATCTGTCTGATTCTGGCAATATCATCAGCAGTGAAGGAATATGTCTCAGCCATCCATGTGGCAATTTTCGCCGCATATTCTCCCACTCTTTCAGAGTGACCGCCGGTATACTCATCCTTTGCATCGATGGTGCCCGCTATGGTCTGGAAGGTGGCCTGAGTCATTTTTTCGGAGTAGATTCTTCTGTCCTCGACCCTTGAAATTGCATCCTTAATGGTCTGCATGGCAGTGGTCGCAAGAAGAATCATAAGTCCAAGGCCCAAGAATACGCCAAGGGTGGAAGTGCCGACATAGAAGACAATCAGCTCAAAGGCCGCAGATACAATAAGAACCAGCATTCCAAAGGCAACTATGCTGTATCTTTTGATAAGATTCTTCCTTATATCAATCACCATACAGGTAAGACCCGCGATAATCGTAACGATGGTCCAGATATGTGAAAATACCAAAGTGGTGAAGAATTCTACGGTTCCTGTAAAATGAAGAATGGTATTAATAAGTACCTGTATGAAAATAATAGCCTCCAGAGGCACATAAATCTTCTCATACCTGTGCTCCTGGATCTCATTAAAGTACATGGCTCCAAATCCCGCCAGTGACTCCACCAAAAGGAATGCAAAGACACTCGAATAGGATGGTGACCTAAATATAATCTGTCTGATGGGTGATTCGCTTATGATCCACAGTCCATCCACCAGCATTACAAAGGCCAGGTACAAAATCGCACCTGCAGAATTAATCTTCTTACGTATAAATAAATAGGTTACAATGGCCACTGTACCGGCAAAAACCAGAGCACTTGCTATAATAACCAGGAAAATGTTCTGCTTTATATAAGGAAACCACACATTGTTTCCGTATCCATAGGTTAAGGGGCTAAGAAGCTGAGACTCGCTTCTTCTGGCAGTGACAATAATCTCTATCTGCCCTCCTCCATCCCCGTCCTTAAGGTCCGCTATGGCATATCCGCTTACCACAGCTTCCCTTACGCCATTGAAGTTGACAGCGCGATAAAGCCCTCTGTCCTCTCCGTTTACAAGGATTCGAAGGTTCTGCCTGGTTGCTCTCATGCTGATTGTCGTGCCCTCACGCACGCCCTCGGGAAGAGTGTTGGTGAGAATGAACTCATCTCCCTCAGCCCCATCTCTCCTTACAGGCAAAGAAACATCCTCGGTAACGGTGCCGTCCGGCTCAGTCAATGTCCATCCGTCGGTCAGTTCCTCAACATCAAAGGAGCCGATATAAGCCTCCCCCTTTACGCCATCCGTAAATAGGGCATAGCAAAAAAGAGCTATTGCCAGCAATAGCACATATACAAATTCAATTTTCAAAACCGCATCCAGACGTCTCATAATGCCATTTTACCACTAAAAATTTTATTTTTCCACAATTCATCAAGTTGTGAGAATTATTGCTTTTTCCTCACATTTCCGCTATCATTTACCATATCAAGACGAAGGGAGACAGGTTTATGTCCATCACATCAGATTTCCATATACATACAGCTTTTTCAGAGGATTCCGATGCTCCAATGAGAGATGTCATCGAATCCGGAATTTCCAAGGGTTTAACCCACATGTGCTTCACCGAGCACATGGATATTAATTTCCCCACTTCAGAGGAGTTTCCCAATCCCGGTGCTTTTGAGGTTAACACCGATTCTTACCTCTATGAACTTCTGAAGATGAGGGCTGAATACGAAGGCAAGATTAAACTTCTATTTGGTATCGAACTTGGTATCCAGACATCATGCCTTAAGCAGATTGCCGCCTATGCCAAGGCCTACGACTTTGACTTTATTATTGCTTCATCCCACCTTGTAAGGGGCATGGATATCTGCTGGCCCTCCTTCTACGAGGGAAGAAGCGACGAGGAAGCTTACAGGGAATACTTCACGTCAGAGCTTGAGAATATAAAGAAGTTCCAGAACTTTGACGTCTACGGTCACCTTGATTACGTCGTAAGATACGGCGCATCCAAGGATCAGAACTATTCTTATGAGAAATACCGCGACCTTTTCGACAGCATGCTTGAGGAACTGATTGAGAATGAAAAAGGTATCGAAATCAACACCGCAGGCTTAAGAAAGGGCCTTTCCTTTGCTCACCCTCACATGGGTATCCTTAAAAGATACAAGGAGCTTGGCGGCGAAATCATCACCATCGGCTCCGATGCCCACTTTGCAAAGGACGTGGCTGCGGACTTTAATGTTGCCGAAGACATGTTAAAAGAATGCGGCTTCAAATACTACACTGTATTCGAAAACCGCATCCCTGAATATAAGAAGCTTTAAACATTCTTAAATATTAATTTTGCAAAATCTCTGAAGGACTCACGCCATACATTCCAGTCGTGGGTTCCGTCATAAACTTTTCGGACCTGGGTGATACCTTTCTCCTTAAGAAGCTCATCATCATGAGCGAAATTGCTCCAGAAAGGATCTTTATCACCCATGGATCTGAAGAAGACGTTAAACAAAGCGTTAAACTTCTTTCCGTCATCCAGAAGCTTTAAGTGCTCATTGGCGCTTGCTTCTCTTCCGGGCAAATCAAGCTCTGACCCCTGAATTATATCCGTAACAAATCCGCTGAACACTCCAAGGCAATCAAACATCTCAGGATGTGCAAAGCCCGTAAGGCAGGTCTGCAAAGAGCCCATGGAAAGTCCCGCCATGCCTCTATATACCTTCTTGCCGCCGACCCTGAATTTCTTCTCAATAAAGGGAATAACATCCTCCATAAGGTATTTGTCAAACAGGAGAAAGTCAACCACTCTCCTGCCCTTCTCATCCACCTTCTGGACCATTCCGTTATTCATAACGATCACGAAGGGCACCGTCTTACCCTCGGCAATAAGGTTATCCATAATAAAGTTAACCTTGCCTGCTGCCGTCCAGCCCATCTCATTCTCGCCGTGACCGTGCTGTAAGTAAAGCACAGGATAAGTCTTATAAGTCTCATCATATCCGGGAGGCGTATAAACCACGCAACTCTCCCACTCGCCGGTTACACTTGATTCAAAGAATTCTCTTCTGACGCTTCCGTGGGGAACATCTTTAATTTTGTAAAAATCGTCATTGGTCTCCAACTCCACATAATTATAGGGCCTCGAATACCCGTAGGAAATTGGAAGCATGGGAGTTATTAATTCCACCCCGTCAACTATAAGCTGAACATAGTTCATTGCGCTTACTGCGGTATAAGGTGTCTTCCATATTCCGGATTCATCTTTGGTGCAGTAATGGTTGGCTTCTTCATAGCGGAAGTTCACCTTATCCGCTTCCGGCGCTTTTATCTGAAGAAAGGGCTTGCCCTCTTCATAAACCAGACACTCTACCTGTCCTTCATAGGGCAAAACCCTGTCAAAAGCTAAGGTCTGAAAGAAGGTATTATATTTCATATTACTCTCTCCCCGTCTTTGTCCTTTGCAATGATTACGCAGTCAAAATCCGTAAGATTCAGTTTAAGGGTTGCTGCATATTCACCCTTAATCCATTTGATGAAAATAACATCTTTATTGGCTTTGGCTTCAATTGTACTGTCAAAGGAGAAAGCTCCGAAGCTGTTTCTGAATCTGAGAAGTTCAATCTGTCTCTTTACAACATCCTTTTTGAGAGCCTCTGAAACCATTTCAGATGTATAGTTGGTTCTGTTTATCTCCTTATGTCCGCCGGCGCCTGCTGCCTTCACAGCCTCATAATCATTCTTTCCTGCAAGAAGATCAAGATACCACACCTGAGGCTTCCCCGGCATAAATAACTGCAAAGCCCTTGCAGCCAGCATCTTCTTATCATCCTCACCGAGAGCCGAATAATAAGTGGCATTAACCTGATAGTACATGTTCTTGGCACCGTGAAGGTCCTTCACAAAGCCTCCTCTGCCAACAACAGTCTTAATAAGTTTCTCAATCTGCTCCTCAGGAATGAGACCCTTCAGGTCAAGAAGAGGTATTCCGTCGTGGCAGCCAAGCATGTTGACTGTTTTTATTTTTTTGTCAATAAGCTCATTGGCCCAGGTCACAAGGGTAGAGCCGTCTTTATTCTCGAAAGCGTCGATAATAAGTCCCGGCAGGAAGAAGTCATAGGTCATATAACCCTTATCTGCTATGGTCTCATATATCTTCTCGCTGTAGCTTGCATGGATTTCGGGAAGCAGTGTAAGTCCGTACTTATCAGCCAAAGCCCTTACCTTTGATAACAAATCCCAGGTTCCCGGCTCATTAAGGAAATTCTTAAGTCCGGGTTCCTTTGGTGCATAGGCGAAAGCGTCAAGTCGAACAATGCTTGCTCCATACTCGGATATTTTCTTAAGAGTATCGTCATAGAAATCCCAAACCAAAGGAGACTTGATATTAAGGTCCATCTGACCCAAATACTTCTCTCCTTCAGGAGTTTCCTTAACCTCCTGGTAGAAGGTGTTCCAATAGGGAACCTTCTTTCCGTCAGGCATCTTAACCATAAGAATGGGAAGTCCGGGCTTTCTGAAGAACATATCCTTTATGTATTTGTCATCGGGCTTAATGTAGCCTTCGGGAGTCATCTCTCCCTTCCCCGCCCAGAATTCATTCCAGTTAATAAAGAAATCCTTATAAGGAGAGGCTTCACCTTTTGCCACCAGATCTTTAAACTGGGGAGACTGAACCGAGGCATGGTTTAAGATAAAGTCAAGCTTTAAGTCTATCCCCATGTCCTGTAAAGCACTGAGGTCCTCCCTCTTTGCAAGGTTCTCCTCAAGGGAATAATCAATAACCGAAAAGCCTCTGTCCAAATCTGTATGATAGAGACTTGGCAGGATATAGAAGGATGAAAAAGTACCCTTCAAATCATCCGATGAAAGAAACCCCACGATATCTTTAAGGGTTCCTCCCATACTGTCCGGATATGCATTTAACATGGGCTTGTTGTTGGCCTCTGATGTATTACTCATAATTACTTCTCCGCTTCCATAAGCTTTTCATACTCATCAAAGCTTAAGATTTCTCCCTGCTTTGAAATGATTATCTTTGCCTTATGTGCCTGATTTTTTATCTGTCCCTGCTCGATTTCAAGAACCATTGTGGTAAAAGGTGAGTCAGTTGCTCCATCCCTGTTTCTTGATCTTCTGTGCTCCAGTGTTTCCTTGGGAGTACTGTTAAGAAGAATAGGGATATCCACTCCCTTATAGTTGTCGCTGTTGCCGTGGGTCCACTCAATAATAAGTACATCCGTATCTGAGAAATCCACATCATCGTACCAAAGTTCATCCTCTTTTCTTCCAAGGCGTCTTAGGCTGATGTTCTTAGCTCCCTCTTTGAAATCAAGAGCTATTTTCTCAATCTCTTTAAAGTTAATCTCTTTATCGGAGCCAAGATAATCCTCAAGGCCCTCTCTTCCAAGTTCCTCATAAACACGAAGTCTCTCGGCATCGTTAAGCATGGGGATTCTTCTCGGATAGTTATCTCCCGATAATGTATAGCTCTTTATACCTGCAGATGTAAGGTAAAAGGAAAGAATGGAAGCAATCTCCGACTTACCTACGCCCGAACCGCCGCAAACGGTAATAACAATCTTTTCTTTACCTTTGGCAGCCTCCTCCTTCATAAGTTCAAGGAGTCTTGGGAAAATAACATTGGCCTTCATTACATGGCCTTCATTTATCTCAACCTTATCACCCGGCATATCACCATGGGGAATATCCGAAGGGATCACCGGGGCTTTCCAGTCTTTAATCTGATTCAGCTTATCAAGTAACATTCCTAATCCTCCAAAGCCCATTCAATGGCAGGCTCCAAGTATTTATTCCAGAAAATCCAGTCGTGGATTCCTTCGCTTTCTTTATATGTAAGATTTACCCCCTGCTCATTAAGGAAATCTCTGAACTGTCTGTTATTCTCAATAAGGAAATCCTCTGAACCGCAGGCCATAAATACAGGCTGAATGGTCTCGCCCTTTTTAAGTCTTTCCTTAACGATAAACTCGGGATCGTTAACTGTTTCTTTAACCTTATCAAGGTCACCGAATACGTGGCAGTAATAGTCATAATCTGCGATTCCGTCGTTTACTCCGGGCTTAATATCCTTAAGATTGTTAACGATAAGTGCTGATGAGAGACCGAAGATTTTGCCATAGTTCTCGGGGTGCTCAAGTCCTGCGTGGATTGCACCAAAGCCCCCCATTGAAAGGCCTCCTATGAATGTATCCTTTGCTTCCTTTGAGAGTCCGAAGGTTTTTCTGCAGTAGTCAAGGAGCTCAAAGCCTACAAAATCTGCGTACTTAAAGCAACAACCCTTGGCGTTAAGATAGAAGCTGTTGTCGCCCGAAGGCATGATAACAGCCATATTATATTTAAGAGCCAGGTCACTGATAAGACTTCCAAGTGTCCAGTCTCTGGTGTTTCCTGAATAACCGTGAAGAAGCATAAGGGTCTTCATGGGTCTGTCGTAATTCTTGTTGCCCTCTTTCATTTCAGGGGGAACATCATTGGGAAGACACATATGAAATGTGGTCTGTCTCCAGATAGAAGGTGAAAAATAACTGATCTGTAAATATGACATATTAAATATCTCCTCTCAATCCTCTTTAAAGATATGTATGATAACGCCGCCCTCTTTGGGTTCCAGCGTACCCTTTAACGTGGCTGTCTCCATCCAGGAAAGAGCCTTTGAATCCGTAATGATTCTCGGTGTTGTCTCATGGACGAACTTATTCTCGTCAGCCGTGCCGTTGTTCTCAATAAAGATTCGGCACTTTTCCCCTTCCATATCTTTTCCCTCAAGAATATATCTTGCGGAAAGAGTTCTTCTTTCGGGATAGAATTCCTTCTGGGTGTCAACACCACCGGGCAGTATTATCCCTTCGAAAAACTCCGACTTCGCATCACCGCCGAAATTAATCATTACCGCTTCGGCAGTTTTCCCTTTTACCTCATAAATATCTGTAAGGTTAACGTTGATTGTAAGAATCTCTTTCATATATGCCCCCTAAATCATGTAAGTGAAAGGATCACCCGCATCCACGAAGGTAACGGGAATATCTCCCGTAATGCTCTTAAGCCACCCTGGAAGATGCTTCATTCCGCACTCCTCGCTTCTCTCGTGTCCCAGAACTATCATAGCTTTATTCATTCCCATTTGGGAAGCATCTCTTACATAAGCTGAAAGAGTCCACTCAGTAATATCTCCGCATACCACCACGTCAATATCTCGCTCTTTCATGTATATCATAGGCATGTTCTCAACCCCTAAGCCGAGGCTTCCGCCGCCTACCAAAACTCCCACTCTTCTTACGGGCATCTTTGGATCACCGATTACTCTCAATGCCCTGAGATTTAATTTATCCTTGAAAAAATCCACAAGTTCTCCGAGACTTGTCTCCGGAAGCACATAAGTCCCGCCGAAGCCTCTCTTATCTCTTTCCCTGTAGTATCTCCAGCCAAACTCCTCGTCAAAGCCGTGATAAATCCAGTCCTCGGTTCCTGCATGCATGTGATCGTGGAATCTCCAGATGGCTATGCTGTTATCCTCTAAAATTTTCTTTTTGGCATGATAAACCGGGTCGTCAGAAAGCCAGTCCTCGTCATCCTTACCCGTAAACCAGGTGGGCTCATGGGTAATAATGAAATTGGCCCCAAGCTTAATGGCCTCTTTAATCACATCCACAGTGGCCATGAAGGTGGTGACCACGCCGGTCACTTCCATGTTTTCATCCCCGATCATAAGGTGATCGCAGGTCTCATTATAGGGGAAACGCCTGCTTCCGCTCTTTTCGATTACGCCTTCAATTATCTCTTTAACAGTCATAGCCATTCCCTTTTCTTTATGCTATCATTTATGTGTAACTTTCGGAGGTTATCATGACAGATTTCTATGAATCCAACAATGATATATTCAGTTTACTTCCTGTGCAGATTTATCGCCACAATCTGGAGGGAAATCTTATTTATTCTCCCCTTCACTGGCACAGAAGCATTGAGGTTACCGTTAACTTAACCGGTAACATTCGCTTCAACTCAGGAAGCAGCCACTTCGATATGAAAGAATCGGACTGGATTCTCATAAACAGCTGTGAGCTTCACTCCTGCAGTTACGTTTCCTTAGAGGACCACTTCACCGGCATCAGCTTCATTATCTCAAACCCCTTCGTGGAGAAATGGGTCGGGAAGAATCTGTTCTTCAGAAATCCCGGCATCAAACATGTGACGGATGAAATAAGGCATATTGCTTTGGATGTTTATAACCTCGATGAAGAGGATAAGGAATATCCTTTTCTTCTTATGAGCAAAACCTATGCCCTCTTAGGAATAATTACCAAATACTGTATAAGCCCTGACGACACCTCCCATGTCGGAATGAACTCCTCGGATATAACCATGCAGCTTACAGATTATATCGAAGCCCATTATCGCGAGGATCTGTCCGTGGAGAGCGTGTCAGGTTATTTTAAATACTCTCCCACTTACTTCTCAAGGCTCTTTAAAGAATCCCTGGGAGTAACTTTTCATTCATATCTTAATTTCGTTCGCGCCAGTCATGCTGCCGAACAGCTTTCATCCGGAAAGACCAATCTGACGGATTGTGCCTTCGATAACGGATTCCCCAATGTGAAGTCCTTTATCAACACCTTCAAAAAGCTTTATGGCTGCACTCCCGGTACTTTTCTTAATTCCAAACAGGGTTAACCCTTGACACTTCCTGCAACTACACCCTCTATGATGTACTTCTGTCCGATCAGATAGAAAGCCAGCATGGGAAGAATTCCAAGCAAAAGTCCCGCCATCATGGGGGAATACTCTGCGGAATGGTTGGTAAGAAAGGTCTTAATTGCAATTGCCAGGGTCTTTGTATGTGTCTTTGTAAGGAACAGACTTGACATCAGATAGTCGTTCCAAACACCCATTGCCACAAAAACTGTAACCGTAATGATTATGGGCTTTAATAACGGCATTATTATTCTGAAGAACGTTCTGGTAAAACCACATCCATCTATTCTTGCGGCTTCGTCAAGCTCTTCCGGAATTCCTTCCGTAAATCCCTTGTAAAGGAAAACTGCAAAAGGCAGGTTTAATCCAACCGCAATATATACAACCATCAAAAGATTGTTGGACAATCCAAATTTTCCGGCATAGATTCTTACCAATGGAATCATGTAAACCTGGAAAGGTGCCACCATGGAAGCAAGGAAGGATCCGAAAACAATCTTGTTTACTTTCCATTTCTTTCTTGCGAAAAAGTATCCTGTCATGCTGCCCACCAGCATGTTGAAAACCACTGTAAGAATCGTAATGAAGGCTGTGTTGTATAAGGCCTTCCAGAAGTTCATTCTGTCGATTGCCACGGTGTAGTTTTCAAGGGTGAAGTTCTTGGGAAGCGCAAAAGGCGTCTTAATAAACTCACCTGTAGGCTTAAAGGTATTGTTCACAAGAATGAAGAAAGGAACCATGAATATGATAAGTACAATAAGTGTAATCACAAAGAGGATTTTCTTTTTGGTCTTACTCACTGCTCATCAACCCCCTTTCTTGTGAAATATACCTGAAGCAAGGATATTACAGCCACAATTACGAAGAGTACAATTGCCTGAGCCTGACCCTTGCCAAACTCCATGCTTGTGAAGGCTGTCTGATATATCTTATATGCAATAAGCTCTGTAGACTTATAAGGTCCTCCGGCTGTAAGGGATAAGTTCATATCAAAGGACATAAAGGTTCTTGATATTGAAAGGAAGATACATATTGCTGTGGAGTTCTTGATAAGAGGAAGTTTAACTCTTCTTACAACCTGAAATCCGCTGGCACCGTCAACGTAAGCTGCCTCAAGAAGCTCTTTAGGCACGTTTGTGAGGCCTGCAATATATATAACCATTAAGTATCCGCTCATCTGCCATGAGCTTACAATAATCAAAGCTATAAGGGCTCTTGTGGGATGTGTGAGCCATGAGGTAGACATCCACTCCACTCCTATGCTCTTTCCGAAGGTTGTAAGAGCGTAAGAGAAAATGAAGTTCCAGATGTAACCAAGGATAATTCCACCGATGATGTTGGGGGTGAAGAATCCGGTTCTGAAAAAGCTCTGTCCCTTAATTCCGCTTGTAACAGCAAGAGCCAAAAGGAATCCAACGAGGTTACTTGCCAAAACAGTGAAAAAAGCATATATAACCGTCTTAAAGAAGGCGGTAACAAATGTGGAGTCTGTGAATACCTCCAGGTAATTCTTGACACCCACATAGTTAATGTCTATGGCCAATCCATTCCAGTCGGTAAAAGTAATCCATATACCGTAAATGAAGGGAATCAAAACCACGCTTGCCCAAATCACTGTTGCAGGCAATCCGAATCCTGCGAAGATTCCGATGTTTTTAATTTTCTTCCCAAAATCTTTTGCCATCATAATTTCCTTTAAAAAAGCGGGAAGCCGAAACTTCCCGCATTCAATTTGTTTTATTTCTTCCTGATTTTATCTTGCTTCCTGATGTGACCAGTATTCGTCAATCTTTGCTGCAAGTTCTTCTCTGGTTGTCTGACCTGCAAGGTACTCGCACATATATGCGCCACACTCATACCAGATATCGGAAGGACAAAGGTTGGGTGTTCCGTAGAAGTCATAGGTTTTGCCTGCTGCAATATAGCTTGCTGTTGAAAGGCCAAGAGGGCTTTCGATGGTTACCTGTGCATTCTTGTAAGGAAGAGCCTGTCCGCAAACCTTAGCCATTGTCTCTTCTGCGTAAGAATCGGATGTGATGTACTCTACAAACTTAAGTCCTGCTGCCTGCTGTGCCTCTGTATTCTGAGACTTGTCTACGCAGTAACCTTTAGCAAAGGATGTTGCGATGCTCTGGTTTAAGGGATCATTTGCATCATCAGAGTGAGGAATGGGAAGAAGTCCGAATTCCTGACCCTCTTCTACGATAGGTGCAAGGAATGTCCAAGCCCAGTCGCCCATGAACCATGTGCCGCACTCACCTGCTGCAAGAGCTGCTGCATCGATGTTTACGTCACCTACAAGGGGATCTGCTGCATTGTGGTTGTACTTAGCCATCATATCGAAAGTATCCATGTATCCGTTGAATACGTCGTTGTCAATTTCTTTGGTCTCGCCTGCGATGATGCTGTTTACATATGCAACTCTCTCATCTGTGTTGCCGATTGCTGCACCGTATGCCTGGCAAAGATAGTGGGAGCCAAGTGACCAGTTAACACCGGTAAAGCATGTAGCGTCAACGCCTGTTGCCTCGATCTTCTTGAAGAGGTCCTCAAGGTCTGAACGAGTCTTGATTGTGGAAGGATCGAAGTCTCCGCCTACAGCTTTGTCACATACAGCCTTGTTGTAAAGAAGGCCAACGCCTGCTGCTGTCTGAGGTACTGCGTATACCTTTCCGTCAAAAGTCATTGTTGAAAGTGCTGAAGGCTCAATGTTGTCTACAAAAGACATGCCTGTGTACTCAAGCATTCTCTCCTGGTTCTCCCAGATGTTGATGGGGTCCATAAGTGATACTGTAGGTCCCTCGTTACTGGAGTAAAGAGCCATCCACTGCTGTAACTGATCGTCACCTGCAGCAATATACTCAACATGGATTCCGGGGTTCTTGCTTTCAAAGTCAGCAATGATATCCTGGAACATCTGATCTTTACCTGTCTCTGTTGTGTAGAAGGAAATCTCTACATCTTCTACAGGTTCTGCTGTTTCTGTTGCTTCAGCTGTTTCTGAAGAAGTTTCTGTGCTCTCTGCGCTGTCATTTGAAGCAGTGGGAGCATTGGTGTTGCCACAGCCCATAAGTGCTGTCATGGTCATGGCTGCTGCCAAAATTGTTGATAGTAATTTCTTTTTCATTTAAAAGTCCTCCTTTTGAAATACCCCACTATCAGGATAATTCGATTATATTAAGAAAGACCTTCGAGCTCTTTCCTTTATTCAACCAATGGATTGTCAAAAAATATCTTTTTAATTATCCCTTTACCGCACCAACGATTACACCCTTTACCAGGTACTTCTGAACGAAGGGATAAATAATGACAATGGGAAGGATTCCTATAACTGCCATGGCCATTCGAACCGAGGTACTGGGCAGATCCACCGCACCGGTTCCAAGCAAGGATGCATTGGAGTTTGAGCGAAGAGCCTGGATATTACTCATTATCTTCATGAGAAGTTGCTGGATACTGTAGAACTTCTCGTTGTTTACATAGTAGAGACCGTTGGTCCAGTCATTCCAGTAAGCGATTCCCGTAAACAGACTTATTGTTGCCACCGTAGGGACAGCCAGAGGAAGCATGACTTTCACAAATATCTGAAACTCGCTTGCTCCGTCTAACTGGGCAGCTTCAATAAGTGAGTCGGGAATGCTGTTCTGGAAATAGTTCTTAACAAGTATTACGTTAAATGCGGATACCAGGTAGTTGGGGATCATAAGTGCCCAGATGGTATCCTTTATATGGAAGAATCTTGTCCACATGATGTATGAAGGAACGATTCCTCCGTTAAACAGCATTGTAAAAAATACAAAGAATGCCAGTAAATTTCTGTATTTAAATGATTTCCTTGCCATGGGGTAAGCAAGCATCGTAGTAAGAAGAACGCTTATCGCCGTGCCCCCGAAGGTTACAAGGAATGAGACGCCATAGGAGCGAAGGATGATTTTGCCCTGCTTAAGCATATAGTAATATGCGTCAAGGCTTAATTCCTTTGGCATGAATCTGTAGCCGTCTCTTATAAGTGTTGTCTCTGCGGTAAAGGATGCCACCACAATAAGCACGATGGGAAGCATTGCAAGAACCACAAGGATTGTAAGGATTACTGTGGAAACCCTGTTAAAAGCTTTACTCTCTGTCATCTCCACACCTCCTTAGAACAACGCATTGTCCGGATCAATCTTACGGACAGTGAAGTTGGCGATTAACACAAGCACAAATCCCACAAAGGACTGGTACAAGCCTGCTGCCGCCGACATTCCAACATCGTTTAACTCCATCAAACCTCGGTAAACGTAGGTATCAATTGTCTGAGTCACGCTAAAGAGCGCTCCGGAGTTCTGAGGCACCTGATAGAACAAACCGAAATCCGAATAGAAGATTCGGCCGATGGACATAAGCACAAGGGTGATAACCGTAGGCTTAAGAAGAGGAAGTGTGATTTTGAAAATCTGCTTCATCTTACTTGCTCCATCTATTGCCGCTGCCTCATATATTGACTTGTCAATTCCTGAAATTGACGCCATGTAGACGATGGACTGATAACCCATGTTTTTCCAAAGGAAAACAATAATAAGGATTGCAGGCCATGGTCCTGTAGTTGCGTACCAGGACACCGGGTTAATCCCCAGTGTCCTAAGTACGGTATTGTTTAAGTAACCTGAGTCGGCATTTAGGAATGCATAAACTATGAAACCTATAACTACCCAGGAAAGTAAGTTGGGTAACAGTAAAAGGGCCTGAAAACCTTTAACTCTCTTCTTGTCTCCCAGCTCACACATCATAACCGCAACTGCTATTGCAACGATGGTGCCTATTATGATAAAGGCCACGTTGTAAAGCACTGTGTTTCTTGTCATGATGAGAGCATCCTTGGTCTTAAACAGGAATTTGAAGTTGTCAAAACCTGCCCAGTCGCTTCCAAAGATACCCTTCTTTAAGCTGTACTTCTTGAAAGCAAGGAAAACCCCAAACATCGGTATGTAGTTGTTTATGATAAGATACAGCACTCCGGGCAGGGCTATTAAAGCCAGTGAGAGGTTACTGAATCTCTTTTTTCTTGATTTAACCAATGTTTTTTCCATTCGTTACCCTCGTCGTTAATTACTTGCCCGCTTTCCAGGCATCAAGCTGTGTCTGTTTCTCGTTAAGGATATCCTGATAACCCGCATCGTTAAGTGCCTGAATGAACTTGTCGATTTCGGTATCGGGATCAAGGCTTCCGCAGATAAGACCGGGAAGGTACTGTGAAATCACATTAAGCACTGCTGTGTACTGGGTCTTCACATTGCTTGAATCAAAGGTGAAGCCCATGGCAGGTGATGTCTTTGCTGATTTATTCTGCTCAAGCTCCCACTCAAGTGATGCCTCGTTGGCAACGCCCATCTGATACATCTTAAAGAAGTTGCCGAGGGTTCCGCAGGAAAGCTGTGCTGTGTAGGGTACAGTTGCAGCGTCCTGTCCTTCAGGATATGAAACGGAACCGTCAGCATTCTTCACATAATCTCTGCCCTCGATACCATAGATTAAGAGGTTGATAATATCCTCATCTGTGTATGTAAGGTCAAGGAACTTAAGTGCAGCTTCGGGAACGTCGGTTGTTGAAGCTACCATAAATGTGATTGCGTTAATGTCACTTGTTGAAAGATAAGCATCGCCGATAATCTTTGCGCCAAGGTCATAGCCTGCAACCTGAGCCTCAAGGCTTGCTGCTGTATCCTCTTCGGGATATGAGTAAGCTGCAAGGTAGCCGAAGTAGTTACCTGAACTCATAGTCTCTGCTGCTGCGGAGTTGGTGGTTGCAGCGTCCTGCATAACAAGACCGTCGTTGTACCAGCCCCTAACCAGCTTGCAGAGATCTCTGAAGTGATCTGTACCGTAGAGATCGGTAACTGTCAAATCATCTCCCACAAGAACACCAATGGGTTTATATCTGTCATCATTAAGGAAGTCAACTTCACCGTAGTTTGTGGATAAGCCGATTTCACCTGTCTGAACAGCAGCGAGGGGAATCATGTCGGGCTTGCCGGCCTTGACTGCACGAAGGACCTCAGTAACGTCCTCAATGGAGTTAACCTTGCTGATGTCGATTCCAAGTTCGTCTGCAATATCCTGACGGTAAATCAACATGGGGGTAAGTGCGATGGGTTTCATTGTGGGAATACCATATAAAACTCCGTTGGACTTACAAGCATCGAGCCAGCTGTCTCCAACTGTCTCTTTAGCGCCGGGAGCATAGGTATCGATAAGATCGGTGATGTCGTAGCACATGTCTGAAGAAACATATGATCCGAAGTCGCCAAGTGATTCGAAGATATCAATCTTCTCTCCACCCTGGAGTGCAAGATTGATTTTGCTTGAATACTCGAAAATCTGAATGGGCATCAGAGTGATTTCTGCGCCGATTTTCTCCCTTGTAATCTCGTTGATGGCTTCCTCAACCACGTCGAGATCTTCTTCTGTGGGAATGTTGTTGAATGTGCAATATGCATAAGTTACCTGGTCATATGAACCGGGTGTGGATGATTCTGCAGCTGCTTCCTTTGTGGAATCTGCAGATGAAACATCAGAGTTTGAAGATGTAGTATCTGCTGCACCGCAAGCTACCATACCAAGAGTCATAGCAACTGTAAGAATCAGTGATAAAAAGCGTTTTACGTTTCTCATGATAAAACCTCCCTCTTTTTGATAGTACAAGAGTAGCATCATAAGAAGCGTAAATTCTTTAAAAAAAATGATTTAAATTTTCAAAAATAAGATTTCGATTACAGTTTTTTATATTGGGTCGGAGAAACTCCAACGACCTTTTTAAAGGTGGTAGAGAAGTATGTAAAGTTGTCAAAACCCACCTTCTCCGCTACATCGCTGACCCTCTCGCCTCTGTCCAGAAGGATTTTGGCCTGCTCAACTCTGTAGGTGGCAATGGCTTCGTTTAAGGTCACTCCGGTTTCCTTCTTGTAAACCTTTGATAAGTATTCGGGAGCCAGAAACATTACTTCGGCAATTTCATTTCGCCCTATGGGCTCCCTGTAATGCTCATAGATATAGTTATTTATCTTATCGCTTAAGGTAAAGCTCTTCTTTACATTCTTCTCATGTTCAAAGGTGGCATCCAAAAGATAGCCTACCCACCTTATCATGTCCAGGACAGACTGGGTTGCTCTCTTTTCAAGGCTATTCAGATTCTCATCCTCCAAAAGCCCTGCCACAGCAATCTGCTTCTTCCCAAGATAAGTGTAAACCACCTGCCAGACTTCCTTCTCTATCCTGTTAAGTGCCGCATCCGTAAGGGCATTACTCTTCATCTTCTCATTGAGAAGGTCCTTAAGGGCACTCATAAACTCCATCTTCTGCTGCTTTGAAAGCAGGTTTTCAAGCTTCTCCGTATCCAGAGAAATTCCCGAGGTGTCATTTGTATTTTTCACATCCTCCTCATAGAAGGCCTTGCCGTAGTAGGACACATTTATCTCAATGAGATTAAGGAGCCGCTGGAAGGTCTCATAGAATTCGTAGATGTGGACGCTTTTACCAATACAGCATGTCATGGTGGAGGAGAGAATTTTCTTCTGTTCCTCAATAAGAGTTTCGCAGTCTGCGCACAATTCTTTGGGAGTACGCTCCCTGCCCCCTTTCATGGCCGGCACAATGGAAGCCACAATAATACCGCCGCCCACCTCTATACTTGTAATGTTGGTTCCCTGAGGATTCCCCAAAAGGACTTCCATATGGATGTTTTCAAGAATAAAAAGGATGAGACCTGTGTTAATCTTCTCCCTGTCTCTTGCAGTATCCGAAACCCTTGAAACCACCAGATAGTACAGGCCTTCAGAGTCTATGTCCAGGTGCCTTTTTCTTATTTCGTTTCTGACTTCTTCCGCATTTGGGGAAATCTTGGAGCTTATGATATCGGTCCAGAAGTTGTTGTAAAGCCTTGCAGCGTTTTCCTTGGCCCACTTTCCCAGTTCACTGGTTTCCTTAATGCTTCGCTTCTCGTTAATGTCCCTTATTATCTTTCTGAGGGTAGCCTCCATAACATTTACGTCAAAGGGCTTTAAAAGGTATTCAAAGGCATGGAGCTGCATTGCGTGCTTGGCATAGTCGAAGGATTCATGGCATGTCAAAAGCAGGAACTCGCCCTCAAGTTCCTGTTCTCTGTACCATTCCAATAAATCAATACCACTCCCCTGGGGCATCTCGATATCACTTATAACGATATCTATCTGCTCTGCCATAAGAATCTTCTTGGCTTCCTTGATGTTGTAAGCCGTAAATACGTCATATACATCTAAGGAGTCCCAGCAAACGGTATCTCTGATGACATCCACGGTGGCCCTGTCATCGTCAACAATAAGTACTCTCATGTCTCTCCTAGTCTATGTTTACCTTGCCTCGCTCATCCACTTCGTGCTTGGGTCTTGCGGGGATGTACATGGTGTTCTTGCATCCGTGGGGCGAAATGTTGCTGATTTCAAACAAATCCTTTCGCTCGTACATTATCTCCAAAATTCTCTTTATACTCCAAAGGCCAACTCTGTTTCCGTCTCCGGAATCGTGAATAGAACCGTCCTTAAAGTCATCAAGGGTCTTCTCAGGGTATCCCTGTCCGTCGTCCTCAATCTCAACCTTAAGCATTTCCTCACCGTCTTTTTGGGTAAGTTCTGCCTTAATAAGTATGGTTAACATTGAGTTTACATCCACGGCGTACTTATACTCATTCTCTATTACTGTGTGAATAAGCATCTGAGGAATCTTCCAGTTTCTTGCCTCTTCTGCCACATCAATGAAGAAGAATACGCATCCGGGATATTTTAATTCCTGCATCTCAAAGTAATTCTCCACATGCCGTATCTCCTCGTCAAGGGCCACTGTGTGAAGTCCCGAGCGGAACATATATCTTATGTTCTTTGAGAGGGAATCAATGTATTTTCTTATTTCTTCATTCTTGCCCTGCTGTGAAAGGCTTGAAATGGTAGTCATGGCATTCAGGAAAAAGTGGGGCCTTATCTGAAGCTTAATACTTCTAAGCTCTGTCTCCTGCAAGGCAATCTGCTTCTCGTAGGTCTGAATCTTAAGTCCCAGGATTTCATCCATAAGCTTATTGAAGGTGTTCTTAAGAAGGTTAAACTCCCTGCTTCCAAGCTCATCGTTAATTCGAAGCTCGTAATCTCCAAACTGGATGCGCTCCATATCTTTTCTCAAGGTGCTTACAGGCTTTATAATGCTCTTTCTAAGATGCCTTATCATGAACACCGTAAAGCCGGAAAGGATAAGGATCATGGCAAGCATAACCCAAACATCATATTTAAGAAGGTTGAAGTCAAACTCCTTGCCAACGAAGGCTTTGATATGATAATTCTCAGCCCTTAATATATAGTCCTCTCCCATGGGAGAATACACATTAATGGAATCGATTAAATCTCCCGTTCTTAACTCACCGGGGAGTTCCCCGTAATTACCCCATACGGTTCCCGTCACCGAATCATAGAGTACCAGCGCCGTATTCGAAAAGTCGCCGGTGTTGGTGTTTCCAAGGAAGCTTCTTACTGAAATGAATACCGCCGCAGCCTCTCCCTGCCAGACATAAATCTTATACAGATAGGGTTCATTTCCAATGTTTTCAATCTGCCAGGAAGCCTTCATCTTTCCAAGGGCAGCTTTATTCATGGTAAAATCCCTAAGAACATTTCTCTGATCGAAGGTTATAAAGGTGTTTGAATAATCCAAACAGGTGTTATATATACTCTCGGCTATGATGAAAGTGTCCACATAGCTGTTGTATGTAACGGACTCCACCATCATGTTCTTTAAGGCTATGGAGGCATAATACCTGTCTGACTCCTTATGGCTTTGGAGCATGTTATAGTTGTCGTTCTGGTATATCATCTGCTCAAGAAGCATGTCCGCATTCTTGATCTTGTTGTCCAGTTCTCTTCCGAATACTTCAAGAAGATTCTCTGTGGAGGAGATTTGAGCGTTTCTTATATTGGAATAGGAATTGAAAATATAGACAGCAAAAACAATGGCAATGAGAACACATTGCCCGGCTATGAAAAGTATTGTCTTTCTGATAACTGATGATTCATGATTGTTCTTCATAGTGTCTGCGCCTAAACAAAAAACCAAGGATCTTCATCCTTGGTTACATTCTATTTTATAGTATTGAATTTGTAAATGGTCTACCAATTCCCTTTCGGCAGGTAAGCGCCACATGTCCCTGTGCCTTTAAACATGTGTCTGAAAGGGGTTAATCCTGCCGAAAGTGTTCTTGGTAATTAAATGTTTGTTCCCTGTATACTAACAATGTGGTGTTCTAATTTAATCCAAGGGACGAATCCAAAGCAACATACTCTTCCGCTGTAATCTCTACAAGCGTATAACTTACGTCTGCTTTAGATGTCTGTGTTGAAGCACAGCCCACTAACAAAATGGAAGCTGCAGCTGCAATAAATAACATTCGTAATATTTTCCTCATCTTTTCTCTCCTCACAAAAGCTGAGGTTATATTACACTGTTTTTCGGCAGAAATCTATTACCCCGAGGGTACTTTTTCCCGTTTTTTGATTACATTTTTCTCAAATCATCTATTCTGTTACACCTTCTGAAGAGATCAAAGTATAAAGACAGCTCATCGAAGGATGAAACATTCAGTTTCTTATAAATACTCTTGTTATGTTTTTTGACTGTGTTGGCACTTATCATAAGCACATCCGGTATCTGGGAAATGTCATAACCCTCCAGATACTTCTCATAAACACTGTACTCTGCCCTTGTAAGGGTTTTGACACTGGCGGTAAGACTGTCAAACAGTTCCTTAAGATCTGCCGGCATGTCCTCCCCATCCTTCTTGTCAAGTTCCGCAAGAATAGGCTTAACGAATCTGTTGGAAAGATAGAGGGCAATGGAGAGCATGGCCAGGGTAAATCCAAGAATCAGCGCCATAAAAGTTGCCTGCTTGCTTCGAATGTAAGCATCGCAGCCCTCTCTCGGAATAAGAACCGAAACCACCCATTTTCGGCCATTTAAAGTTTTTACAGAAAGTTCTTTACTTAAGCCGTAATATACTTCCTTGGTGGACCCGTAGGCGTTGAAGTACTTTCCCTCAGTTACATGAAGCCCCTGGGTATTATCGAGCCAGGTTCCCTCCGTGTTTCCCGTCATTCCGTTTTCAATCATTATTTTGGAATCATAGTATGGTGTAATCACCGTTACCATTGAACCATAAACGGTATCTGTGGCAGGGAATTGAAGGCTAAAGTGTTTCTCATTCAAATCAACACCACAAAGTCCATAGGGCCTGATTCTGTTTCCTGTAATAGGGACGCACAAAACCAAAACCGAATCCGCTTCCCCCGCTGGCTTTTTGATTCCCGTCCAATAATAATCTGTTCCCGGGTTTCTGGAATCCTTCATGATTTCGTCATAGCCGGGTAAATTGTTTGTATTGAATTCAAGTTCCCAAAGGGTGTGCAGCTTTACCCCGTTTTTCCTGGCAATTTCGCTGCTTCCCCTGTACATTGCAATTTCAGGATTAAGTACGAAATCTCCGGTGACATTTGCAAGCTTTAAATACACACCCGCTCTCGAATGGGCCGAGTCCGGAACCGCCGTGTTGATTGTGGAATCCACAAAGGCATAAGCTCCGCTGCTTCCTCCCAGCCTGATAACGGTATTGATATCCTGATAAATCCTGTTCTGAAGAGTCTCCAGAACCTCAGGATTGTTGTTAATCTGATAGAATTCGATGTTGTACTCTTCCAGAACATCATCTATGGTCTTTGAGATGCTTCTGGACAGTTCGATTCCATAGGCAGTGTACTGGGTAATCTCCGCCGTTGCCTTCTCAACCTGATTGTTCAGATGATTGGTCATGACACTGGCCATCTGAGCCCTTACGTTAAAAATTCTCCCGGACCAGGCAAGAATAACAACAAGAAAGCCGATGGTTGTCAGCGCAATGGCAACAAAATAAAGCATCATCTTGACTCTGAGATCGCTGCTCTTGTGTCGGAACAGATATGCTATTTGCTTGATCTTTTTGATGACATTACTCATTCCCCGGTTATCCCTCAGTTACGATTCATATCCCTCTCAAACTTAATCAAATACTCCCTGTTTTTAACGGAGGAATCTTCTTTTTCCTCCTCCTTATATTCCAAAGCCGCTTTCCTCAGAAGCCTTCTTACCTCTTTTTCAAATGTGGTTTCAAGGTCAAGATAATTATCAAACTTTGGCGCCGAATAGAACTCATAATCCTTTTGAGTCTGTATATAAGCATTATAAAGGCTCTTATACTTGGAACTTTCAAGCTTTTCTATCTCATTTGGAAGAAGTTCAAAGCCCTTCTCGGTAACAGGCATGTAGCCCACGGAGGTGACGAATCTCACATTTACCTCAGGGGAGGTAAGCCACTTAACAAAGGTTGCCATGGCCTTCTCTCTCTCCGGTGTGGACTTGACTCCGCAGATTCCGGCGCCCCTTTGCATGACCAGTTTCTTTCCATTCTCAAAACATGGAACCGGATAAGCTGAGATTTCCACCTTCTCGGTCTTATTATCTGCATAGGTAACCTCATCTGCATAATAAAGTACGCTGGCACTTGACCCCACACTCACTATGGCATCGCCGGTTCTTAGAGGTTCTGTGGCATATCCTTCATTAAGCCACAAGCCTCCTTCAATAGCTGAGCGTGCGTAGGGTTCCCAGGCCTTTTCAAACTTGGGGCCGAAGGCGATTTTCTCACCGTCGAAAAAGTCCTCCCCCATGGATTCACATCCAACCTGGAAATAATTGAAGTGATAATCATGAGCAATAAAGGTCTTCCCGCCGCTCCAGTCCTTATATTTCAGCGATGTCTCAAACAGTCCTTCCCAGGTGTCAAGATCTGAAACCTTGGCTCCTGTAGCACTTGCAAATCTGTCAAACAAAGTATTGTTAACGTAGAGTATTTCCGTGGATTTCGCCACAGGAAAAACCAGCAGTTTCCCATTTATCTCGCCTTCTTCAATGAATTCCGGCACATATTCCTTAAGCTCATCCTCCGTAAAGCACTCCCTGAAATCCACGAGAATGTCGGGGTCCGGCATAGCAAGAATGGTTTTGGGATATGAAATAAACAAATCGGGAAGCTCTGCTGCTCCGGGTTCCTTATTTGCAGCCTTTAACACCGCTTCATGTATGGTGTTGGTATTGGAAACCAGGGAAACCTGAACCTTGATTCCCTCCTGCTGTCCCACGGTGTCATTGAATTCACTTATTATGTCATTTAATGGTGAAGCAGTCTGTTCTCCGTAAACATGCCAGATGGTCAGGGTTACGGGATTAGATCTGGAGACTCCTTCTTTGCATCCGGTACATGAAATTGTAAAAGCCAAAACAAGAATTACTGCCAGTACTTTTTTCAAATCACTATCCCTCGAATAATTTTCTCTTTCTATCTATCATTTCATCAATCTTTTCAATATATAGCTTAACATCCTTAACATTGTCGCACCTTTCGATTCGACCGTTTCCGTACACTCTCTTTGTTACGGTTCCGGCACCCAATGCCACAATAGACTGCAGTTCCTCCATAATAAGAATGTTATATATGCCGTACTTTCCTTCAGAAGCATATCCCACATTCTCAAAGTTTCCGGACATGTTCTTTTGTCTGTACAGATAATAGGGCTTTAACCCCATGGCTGCAGCTCCTTTCGAAGCAATCTCCATGGTCTCGTCGGTATTGTTAATCATGGACATTCCATTCTTCTCAATAAACTGACTGAGAGCGCTGGCTCTCTTAACCGCCAGGGAGTGAACCGTAAGATTATCTGGCTTAAGTTCCTCTATTATCTCCATGGTTCTTCTAACATCCCCGGCTCCCTCACCGGGCAATCCAAGGATAATATCCATATTTATGTTGTCAAAGCCAAGGCTTCTTGCAAGCTTATAGGCCTCAACGGTCTGGGCTGCAGTAGCTTTTCTTCCGATGAACTTTAAGGTTTCCTCGTTCATGGTCTGAGGGTTTACGGATATTCTCGTAACCTTATGTTTCTTAAGGGTTTCAAGCTTCTCTTTGGTTATGGAGTCTGCTCTTCCGGCCTCAACCGTAAACTCCTTGATATGACTTAAATCCAGGCTTTCCTCTATCTTTGTAAGGAGCCTGTCCAGTTCCTCCGCTTCAAGAGTAGTTGGAGTACCTCCGCCGATATAAACCGTATCAAGTGTCTTTCCGGCAAATTCATCTGCCACAAAATCAATCTCTTTATCCAGAGCGTCCAGGTAGTCGTTAACCACCTTTTTCATGGTAATTATGGGATATGACGTAAAAGAACAGTAAAGACATGTGGTTGGACAGAACGGAATTCCGATATACAGACTGTACCCTTCTTTTGCATCTATGTCCCTTAAGGCAAAAAGCTCCCTCTTTGCAATGTCGATGGAAAGATCAATCTTCTCATCAGAAACCAGATATGTGCTTTTAAGCTTTGCCCTGATTTCTTCATCGCTTTTCCCCTGTTGAATCATCTCCATGGGAAGCTTTGTTGGCCTTATCCCCGTAAGAGTTCCCCAGGGAAGTGTCTTTCCCGTCTCTTTGGAGAGTTGTTCATAAAGCTTGATTTTGAATTCGTTCTTGTATACGGGACGGTCTTCATCCTGCGCCGGTCCTCTGAAATCGAAGTTAACATCGGGGTTGTCACACTCTTCCTCGGAGTAAACTCTTACCTCTTTTTCGGGGTAAAATGCCTTCACAAGAGAGTGAATATCATAATCAAAACCCATGACATTCGTTTTGACTTTTAACATATTTATCCTCGCAAAAAGGCTCTTTATTAAAAGAGCCTTTAATTTCTACTGTATAAATGGATTGTTTTCTTTCTCGTGCCCTATGGTGGTAGAGGGGCCATGTCCCGGATAAACCCTGGTGTCCTCAGGGAGAACCAGCAGTTTTTCCTTAATAGAACGCACAAGAGTGCTCATGCTTCCTGTATGGAAGTCTGTTCGTCCCACCGACTCGGCAAAAAGTGTATCTCCGCTTATGAGAATTCCTGCTTCCTCTATGTAGTAACAGCAGCTTCCCTTGGTATGTCCGGGAGTACCAATAAGCCTAAGCTTAATTCCTGCTATCTCAATTTCGTCTCCGTCCTTTAAATAGACGTTAGGCTTGATTGTGCAGGCTCTTCCGGCCCAGTCCGACTCATTCAGGATGGAATCCGAACACAGATCCTCTTCCTCTTCCCAGGCATAAATCCTGGCACCTGTCTTGGCGCGAAGTTCCTGAGCACCCCATATATGGTCAAAATGCGCATGTGTAAGGACTATTCCTGATACTGAGAGTCCATTGGCTTTTAACTTCTCATAAATAGTTGCACCCTGGTCAGCCGGATCCACAAATACGCACTCGCCCGAGCCTTCTTTGTAGATAAAGTAACAGTTTGTCTGGGCTATTCCGATAACAAGGCGTCCTATTTTGATATCGCTCATACTAGCTTCTTGTCCTTTCAATGTCCACTACGCTTTCGATGGAACGAATCTTCTCAATAATTCTGTTGAGTTCGTCCATGCTTCTGATTTCGATGCAGGTATTTAAAGTAGCCATACCCTGCTTGTTGGTTCTGGTATTCATGGAAACGATATTGATATCTTTCTCCGTGAGGGCCTTGGAAATATCAGCCAAAAGACCGTTACGGTTGTTGGCGTAAATCTTGATCTCTGCGGAGTAAAGCTCGTTATCTGTCTCTGTCTTCTCCCATTCAGCCTCAATAATTCTGCTTCTCTCAATTTCAGGGAGACTTAACATGTTGATACAGTCGGAACGGTGAATCGAAACACCTCTTCCTCTTGTAACAAAGCCCACTATCTCATCACCGGGCAAAGGTGAACAGCACTTACTGAATCTAACGGCCACATCGTGAATTCCCTTAACGGTAATTCCGCTCTTGGGTCTCATTCTCACATTTCTGTGAGCCTGATTCTCCTCAACCTGTCTGATAACCTCCTCATTTGTAAGAGGTTTCGCATGGTCTGCCTCATAGGCCTCTAGCATCCTGTTAATGATCTGGCCTTCCTTAAGTCCGCCATGACCGATGGCTGCCAGAATTGACTCCCAGTCTCTGAAGCCATACTTGTCCATTACAAGATTCATGTACTCGGGCTTCATAACGTCGGTCATGTTAATGCCCTTGGCCTTACAGTAGGACACTATCATGTCCTTACCCTTGGTTATATTGTCATCCTTAAGCTCATTTCTGAACCACTGGTTGATCTTGTTCTTGGCCTGTGTACTCTTAACAATACTGAGCCAGTCTCTGGAAGGTCCCCGTGAGTTCTGAGAGGTGATGATTTCAACTCTGTCTCCGTTCTGGATCTCATAGTCTATGGTGACAAGCTTGCCGTTTACTCTGGCACCGATCATCTTGTTACCTACAGCGGAATGGATGCTGTAAGCAAAGTCGATGGGGTTGGAACCATAGGGCAGGGTCTTAACCTCGCCGTTAGGAGTAAAGCAGTAAACCGTATCTGCGTAAATATCAAAGTCGTCCTTAAGAAGCTTCATGAACTCCTTGTTATCGGACATTTCCTTCTGCCAGTCAAGAATCTCACGAAGCCATGAAAGCTTCTCTGCTTCCTGGGACTCAACCTTCTTACCGTCGGAGTTCTCCTTATACTTCCAGTGAGCTGCGATACCGTACTCAGCGGCCTTGTGCATCTCGTAGGTTCTTATCTGAATTTCGAAGGGCTGACCCGATGAACCGATAAGGGTTGTATGAAGTGACTGGTACATGTTGGCCTTGGGCATTGCAATGTAATCCTTGAATCTGCCGGGAATGGGCTTGTACATTTCGTGGATTACGCCTAAGGCTGCGTAGCAGTCCTTTACTGAATCAACAATGATTCGAACTGCGAACAAATCATAAATCTGATCGATGGTCTTACCCTGATTCTTCATCTTCTTGTAGATACTGAAGAAGTGCTTGATACGACCGTCTATCTTTGCATCTATGTTGGCATTCTTGATGTGCTGACTTACCTCGTCAACTATATCCTGAATGTATTTCTCTCTCTCACTCTTTCTGATTGCAATCTTGTCAACCAGATCATAATATGCCTCGGGCTCAAGATACTTGAATGACAAGTCATCAAGTTCAACCTTGATACGGGAGATTCCCAGCCTGTCAGCCAGGGGAGCATATATTTCCAGAGTTTCTCTGGCAATACGCTGCTGCTTTTCAGGAGGCATATACTTAAGAGTACGCATGTTATGTAATCTATCTGCCAGTTTGATAATGACCACTCGAATATCCTTGGCCATAGCAATGAACATCTTTCGAAGGTTCTCTGCCTGCATCTCAAGTTTGGCATCATCACCGGACATGTTGTTGGTAAGAGGAATCTGCTCCAACTTGGTAACACCGTCAACAAGAAGGGCAACGTCATCTCCGAACTCTCTCTTAAGGTCTTCCTCGGAAAGAACCGTATCCTCAACAACATCGTGAAGCAAACCGGCAGCGATGGTCTCCTTGTCCATCTCCAGATCTGCCAGAGTTATTGCAACACAAAGAGGGTGAATGATGTAGGGTTCTCCCGACTTCCTCACCTGACTCTTGTGCGCCTCATCAGCGAAACGATATGCTTTTTCAATCAACGAGTAATCATCTGAAGGATGGTAAAGAGCAACTCTGTCTATTAAGTCCTTGTACAATTCCTCAGGACTGAGTTGCTCTTGCATTGCTTCAATTCGACCATCGTCAAAGATCACTTCCTGTTTGATCTCTTCCATAATAGCCTCACTGTATTAATAGTTTCTGTTCTACTTTCCGGGATAGGAAATAGCGGAATCAAGTCTGTAGCCCTTGATCTTGTCTCTTCCCTTAAGGCCTGCAAGCTCCATAAGTACAACAACGCCCACAACCTCGCCGCCAAGGGACTCAATAAGCTTAATCATTGCTTCTGTTGTGCCGCCTGTAGCAATCAAATCATCAACAACAAGAACCTTCTGGCCGGGCTTGATTGCATCCTTGTGCATCTCAATTGTTGCCTTGCCATACTCAAGGTCATAGTCAACAGAAACTGTCTCGCAGGGAAGTTTACCCTTCTTACGGATAAGTGCAAAGGGCTTGTGAAGGTTGTAAGCAAGAGGTGTTCCGAAAATGAATCCACGGCTCTCAGCTCCCACAACAACATCAAACTCCAAATCCTTTACCAAATTCTGCATTGTATCTATAGCAAGTTTCAGACCGTCTGCATCCTGCAAAACGCTGGTTACATCTCTAAACATGATTCCCGGTTCAGGGAAATCAGGTATGGTCCTTACATAGTCTTCAAGCTTCTTACTCATGAGTCTGTTCCTTTCCTATATGCATCTAGAAATTATTAATAATTTTAAGATTTGTGTACCAAAAAATTACATTTAATTATATTATTTTTTTCGAGAATTAGCAAGGGATTAAAGGTGTAGGCCGCCCTGGTTTCACTCCTTATAAACGGCTTGTAATTCCCGGAAAGCATAATATATTCGCCAAATTCCCTTTCCATTATGTCTGCTTCCGTCTCTCATTCAACCGTCCCACATAATAAAGAACATTTTTTAGCATTCTATTATGCCCACTTCAAGTTACGATTTTTGCCCGCATCATAATAATTTCCAAAAGTCTGCGATACATTATGCTTCCGGCTCCTCCTTATATGTAGCGATAAGCATAATAGATTCTACAGAATCTGAATTCTTTATGACAAGGATTCAAAATCAAAAAAATCAGCGCATAATAAATCTATTAATCGCTAAATCCATTATGCTGGCTCTCGAAAATTCTCTCCGAAATCCTCCTCCAAATCCTCCAAACTCTCCTCCAAGTCCTCCGAACTCTCCTCCAAGTCCCCCGAACTCTCCCCCAAATCCTCCAATCCCCCAAATCCTACCCATTTTCCCACCCAAAATACGCCTACCCAAGGCTCGCCTGACAAAAATCAAAAAAATATTAAAAAAGTGCTTGCTTTTTTCTTCGAGATACGTTAAGATACTCAAGTACGGCTCGTTGGTCAAGCGGTTAAGACGCTGCCCTCTCACGGCAGAATCAGCGGTTCGATTCCGCTACGAGCTGCTCCAATAAAGAAGCACTGAGTAATTTACTTACTCAGTGCTTTTTCGTTTTCTTAATCTTCAATTCATTGTGCCGTGATATTCCCGCCTTACACCGGCACCTTAATCTTGTCCCTCAAGCAGTCATACAAAGCGTCATAACTGTTGCGGAATACGATGCCGTACTTGTTAATCTTCTCCTGGCTCATCAGAAGGTTTCTTGAATTGTTTGAGAAGGCTGCCGTGTCCTCCTCAATGTATCTTAAGCTGATTCCAAGAGATGAAATCAGGTTCTTGGTAAGGTCATAGGTATTAAACTTGTTAGGGGATCCGAAATTGTAGATGCCCCCGGGAAGTTCAAAGGCCTTCTCCATGTTGGCAACAACTTCGTTGACATCCGTAATTCCCCTTCGATCACGGGTTGAATACCTTATCTTCTCGTTATTCTGAATCTTGTTGCAAAGATTCCTGGGATAATCCATCCTGGTCAAATCTGCAAGATTCTCAGGCTCATACATCCATGACAGGCGCAGAATTATGCTGTCGGGATTAACTCTCTGGCACTCCTTCTCCGCGCTTCTCTTCTGCTTGCCGTACTGATTATATGGAAAAACCACCTCGTCCTCATTATGTGCGATATTGCCTCTGTTACCGCAATATACCTGGTCGGAGGAACACATAATAATCTTGGCCTTATACTGGGCCGCAACGGTAGCCATATTAAGGCTTCCCACCACATTTACAACAGCACTCTCATCCGGATTTCTCTCACAGGTTACCACGTCCGCCATTCCGGCACAGTGGATAACCTTATCAGGCCTCTCCGTTATGAAAAAAGCTGCCACTGAATCCCTGTTGGTAATGTCAAGTTCAGAATGAGTCGGGGTGCATACCTCGTACTTATCCTGATATGCGTTTTTCAGTCTGCTGCCGAGGAATCCGCTTCCACCGGTAATTAAAAGTTTCTCCATTTTGTAACCACCCTATGCAAACATATCAAATAAACTGATCTGATTTGTTTCGGGAATATCCCCCAATAGATTTAATTCCGCCATCTTGTCTATGGCAGTCTTTGATACCTTTGTTCTGTCACGGAAATCATCCTTACTGAGGAAAGGGCCATCCTTCGCTGCTTCCATTATAGCATCTGCAGCCTTTTCACCCAAGCCGTCAATACTATTTAGTGAAGGCATTATTTTGCCGTCCATAACCTGGAAGTTTCTCGAATGAGCCTTAAAGATATCAATGGGCAGGAATTCAAAGCCTCTGGCATACATTTCCTGTACAATCTTCATATCCTTAAGGGAATCCTCTTCCGCCTTTGTTATCAAATCTCCCTTGCCCTTGAGTTCTCTGATTACAGCCTCAAGATGCGCACGTCCCTGGCACATTTTCTCGTAGGAAAAGGCCTTGGCACGAATCGAGAAGAATGAAGCATAATAAGCCAAAGGATAGTTTATCTTACAATAAGCAATTCTCCAGGCCATCATAACATAAGCAGCCGCATGTGCCTTGGGGAACATGTACTTAATCTGCTTGCAGGACCAGATATACCAGTCGGGAACATTGGCTTCCTTCATGGCTTTCTCCATTTCGGGCTTAAGTCCTTTACCCTTTCTTACGCTTTCCATTGTGGTGAAGGAAAGGCTTGGATCCATTCCCATACGTATAAGATAAAGCATAATGTCATCACGACAGCATATACATGTGGAAATATCCGCAGTGCCCTCCAAAATAAGAGTCTGAGCGTTATTAAGCCATACATCGGTACCGTGACCAAGTCCCGATATTCTAATTAAATCAGAAAAACACTTCGGTTTGGTATCAAGAAGCATCTGAATAACGAAATCTGTACCAAATTCCGGAATTCCGAGGCTTCCCACAGGACATCCATCGATATCCGCAGGAGTAATTCCCAAGGCCTCGGGGCTTCTGAAAAGGCTCATAACTGCCTTATCGTCCAGAGGAATCTTGGTGGGATCTATGCCTGTAATATCCTGAAGCATTCTAATCATAGTGGGATCATCATGCCCGAGAATATCAAGTTTCAAAAGGTTATGGTCGATGGAGTGATAATCAAAATGTGTCGTGATTATGTCCGTCGTCATATCGTTTGCGGGATGCTGAACCGGTGTAAAGGAGTTAATATCCTCTCCCACGGGAAGAACAACGATTCCGCCGGGGTGCTGACCTGTACTTCTTCTTACGCCCGTACAGCCAAGAACCAGCCTGTTTATCTCGCAGTGTCTCTTGGGTTCGCCCCTCTCCTCAAAATAATTCTTAACGTATCCGTATGCAGTCTTATCCGCCAAAGTACCAATGGTTCCGGCTCTGAAGGTCTGACCGGCACCAAAAATAACCTCAGTGTACTTATGAGCCTTGGACTGGTACTCACCTGAGAAGTTAAGGTCTATATCAGGCTCCTTATCGCCCTTGAAGCCAAGGAATGTTTCAAAAGGAATATCGAAGCCGTCTTTAATAAGAGGTTCGCCACATACGGGGCAGTTCTTATCAGGCATATCACAGCCCGCATTTCCCGCATATGCTTTTACCTCATCTGAGTCAAAATCGTAATATCTACATTTCGGGCATCTATAGTGGGGTGGCATGGAGTTAACTTCGGTAATACCGGCCATGAATGCCACCAAAGATGAACCTACGGATCCTCTGGAGCCAACCAGATATCCGTCCTCCACCGATTTCCAAACCAGCTTCTGCGCAATGATATACATAACAGCGAATCCATTGGAAATAATGGAATTAAGCTCTTTCTGCAATCTCTCCTCAACTATTGGAGGAAGGGTTTCTCCGTATAAATCGTGAGCCTTGTTGTAGCAGATCTCCGTAAGGGTCTTGTCGGAATCGGGAATAACCGGAGGACACTTATCGGGGCGAACCGGCGAAATGGGCTCAATCATATCGGCAATGAGATTGGTGTTTGTGATAACAACCTCCTCAGCCTTATCGGAGCCCAGATACTGGAACTCCTCAAGCATCTCCTCTGTGGTATGAAGATAGAGGGGCGCCTGTCTGTCCGCATCATCAAAGCCCTTGCCCGCCATTATGATTCGACGGTAAATCTCATCCTCGGGATTGAGGAAATGCACATCACAAGTGGCAACAACCGGCTTATTAAACTGTTCTCCAAGCTTGACAATCCTCTTGTTGATATTTTGAATATCCTTAATGGAATTAACCGACTCTATTCTCTCGGACTCAATCATGAAGGCATTGTTGCCCACAGGCTGAATCTCAAGATAATCATAGAGGTTAACGATTCGTGCGATCTCCTCCTCGGACCTCTCGTCCAAAAGAGCGCGGTATAGCTCTCCCGCCTCGCAGGCGCTTCCCACAAGGATTCCTTCCCTGTATTTCATAAGAAGGCTCATGGGAATTCTGGGAACCTTAAAGAAATATTTAAGGTGAGATTCCGAAACAAGGGTGTACATATTGATTCTTCCCACATTATTCTGTGCCAGAAGAATCGTATGGTAAGGCATAAGTCGCTTAATCGCATTTGGATTAAGCTTTGCCATCTCGTTAAGCGCCGTCAGGGTTGTAATACCCTGATCCTTAAGAATCTTAATAAGCTTAACAAAAATCTCTGCAGTAGCCTCGGCATCATTTACAGCTCTGTGATGCCCTTCAAGGCTGACTCCGAGAATCTTACATACCGCATCCAGGGTATGCTTCGCGTGATCCGGGAAAAGTACTCGGGAAATTCCAAGAGTATCAACCCAGGTATAATCAAAAGGAAATCCCTGTCTCTGACAGTTAACCTTAATAAATCCTGTATCAAATCCAGCATTGTGGGCAACAAGAATACAGCCCTCACAGAATTTCACAAAGTCCGGAAGCACCGTCTCTATGGTGGGAGCATCCAAAACCATCTCGTCTCTTATATTCGTAACTTGCGTTATTCTATACGGGATGGGCACCTCAGGGTTTACGAAAGTGGAGAATCTGTCTGTAATTGCGCCGTTTTCAACCTTTACGGCACCAATTTCGATAATTCTGTTTTTCTCCGCAGAAAAGCCTGTGGTCTCTATGTCAAAAACCACATATCTCTCATCAAGGGTCTGCCCCTTATCGTTATTGACTATGCCCTGCAAATCGTCAACGACATAGGCCTCGACGCCATATATAATCTTGAAAAAATCGTTCTTATCCGGGTTTTCTTCCCCGGCGGCAATTCGTTTTTCCTTCTCCTTCTTCCACAAATCATCCCTTGTATGAAGGGCATCAGGGAAGGCCTGAACAACGCCGTGGTCCGTGATTGCTATGGCCGGATGTCCCCATGCGTAGGCTTGCTTAATAATGTCCGAAGCCTCGGATACACCATCCATATCACTCATCTTGGTGTGGCAGTGAAGTTCAACTCTCTTCTTTGCTGCCTTATCTTTTCTCTTCTCGGTAAAATCAGGAATCTCCTGTATTCCTTTTAACGAGTTGATTGTAAGCTCATGTGAGAACTTATCGATCAAAGCCTCACCCTTGACCTTTACGAAAACGCCTGTCTTGACCCTGGAACTGAACTCATCAATCTTGTTGCTTGGAATGAAGCATTTGCAGCTTATTGTATCTGTAAAATCAGTGACATCAAAAGAAACTATGTAAAGATCACCCTTTCTTGTCTCTCTGAGGTCCACCGCAATAATCTTTCCTCTTACGGCCACTACGCCGATTTCACCCTCAATATCAACAATTCGGGTGGCATCTATGTCCACATCCTTACCGTAAATAACATCGGGATTGGAGGAATAAGAAAGCTCTCTCTCCTTCTTTTTGGGGGCTTCCTTTTCTATAACTTTCTTGGCTGCATTGGTCTTGGTTTCCTCCTGCTTATCGGCATCGGAAACTGCAGCAGGAAACACCTTCTTAAAGGCCTCTCCTGCATTGCTCCTGTCGTCCTTGGCAGCAGGAAGATCAAATTTCACCTTAATGTCAACCTTAAGGCCGCATCTGTCGCAAAAAATCTTCTCAAAAACTTCCTCTATCTCACGTTTTCTCTCCCTTGATACAAAGTTATCCTCAACAGTTATCTCCATGAGATTCTCAGTGGGAAACTCAAACTTTGCATGCCTTATACAGTTGAAGAAAACATGACTGTATTCCCTGATTTCAAGAAAAATGCTTTCCCTGTACACATCAAAAAGCTTCTCAGGTGTGTACTGAGCGGAAAGCTTGAATTTCTCATATATCTTTATGTCTATCTTGTTATATCTGAAAAACTGGCTCTTAATCTTTTTCTCGACATCAAAAACAGCCTGCTTGGGAAGCAGGTGATTTGATGACACATATACGTGTAAGTATTCCCTTGATGCAGTGGTTGAAACCCGGTCAACCACCGTCTCTTCAAAAAGGCTTCTTAATTCATCATTAAGTTCAAGCGTCGGGAACGCCTCAAAAAAAAGCTTACTCATTAAAACCTATCCTTGCCAGTTCTCAAGTTCAAAGCGGAGCGTATTAAGCAACTCCTCCTCGGGAACCTTCTTAATTATCTCTCCCTTCTTAATAAGGAGACCCTCGCCGATTCCCCCGGCGATTCCGATGTCGGCTTCCTTGGCCTCTCCGGGGCCGTTAACCGCGCATCCCATAACCGCAACCTTGATGTCAAGCGGCATGTCCTTAACCATGTCCTCAACCTTTGTTGCAAGTCCGATTAAATCAATCTTGGTTCGTCCGCAGGTAGGGCATGAAACCACTTCGATTCCGCCCTTTCTAAGTCCCAATGTTCGGAGTATAAGTCTTGCGCTTCTTATCTCTTCCACAGGATCTGCAGACAGTGAAACTCTTATGGTATCACCTATTCCCTGATTCAGGATCAATCCAAGCCCAAGGGCGGATTTAATGTTTCCGCTGTTGATGGTACCGGACTCGGTAATTCCCACATGGAGAGGATGATTGGTTTTCTCAGCCAGAATTTCATGGGCCTTAACACACATCATTACATCAGATGATTTGATGCTGATAACAAGGTTGTCATAGCCAAGATCCTCTATAATACCCACCTTATCAAGAGCACTCTCAACGATTCCCTCAGCTGTTACTCCATGGTATTTCTCCACAAGCTCCTTCTCCAAAGAACCGCTGTTAACTCCTACTCTTATAGGAATATTTCTCTCTTTGGCCACCTTCACAACAGCCTCAACCTTTTCCCTGCTTCCGATATTTCCGGGGTTGATACGAATCTTGTCTGCGCCGTTTTCCATTGCAGCAATGGCCATCTTATAATCAAAGTGAATATCCGCAACCAGCGGGATATGTATCTGCTTCTTTATCTCCTTTAAAGCCTCAGCCGCCTCCAAAGTGGGCACAGTGCACCTGATAATCTCGCATCCGGCAGCTTCAAGTCTCAAAATCTGATCAACCGTGGCCTTAACATCCTCGGTCCTCGTGTTGGTCATCGACTGTATAAGAATCGGGTTCCCGCCACCTATTACGCGGTCCCCTATTTTAACGATTTTCGTGTTATCTCTGTACATTTCTTACCTCCGTATGTACCCTCCTATTCCATTCTATTTTCTTTTAGGGTGTTTTTCAATGGTCAGATATTCACAAAAAGTTTTTGTTGACGCAAAAGGTTTTTCCCGCTACAATGTAAACACTTGATAACTGTTCAAGTATTAATGCTTATTTCAAGCGTTTTTCCAGGGGTGACAACTTCAGAGAGGTTTACATTAGGAGGTTTGCAGGTGATTTATGCAAATCTTTAGTTCTTATGTAAGCGAAAAGGGAAAAGGGTCCAAGGTTAATCAGGACTCTCTTTGTATTACCCAGTTTATAACTCATCGCAAAAGGGTCACAATGGCCATGGTATGCGACGGAATCGGAAGTTTCCCCAATTCAGAGGATGCATCCAGCTTTGTAACGGAGTGGATGGTCAACTGGATTTACCGTGACGGTTTAAGAGCCATAAGAAAATACAAAGAGATTGGCTTTGTCCGTGCGGTTAAACGCGAATTCTTCAGATGTCATCGGAAGTTCTCCGAGATTACTCCCACATCAAACGGAACCACAATTTCAATGTTAATCACAATAAACAAGCGATTCTACGTCTTCTGGAGCGGAGACTGCAGGGTCTACACACTTAAGTCAGGAAGGACAAAGCTTTTGACTGACGATGATTCGGAATCCGGTGTTTTAAATGCCTGTTTTACAAACATTGGGTACCACGTACCCCATCACAAAACAGGCCGGATAAAGCGTCACTCCGGGTTCCTGTTGTGTTCCGACGGTTTCTACAGACGTCTTGACCCCGATCTGATCAAAGCTCTTCTCAATTCCAATTCAAGTAAGAATCCCACCGAATTCAAAACAAGGCAGCTAAAGGAATGCATCGGCAGAAACCTGTCAAGGAACGAAACCGACGACATGAGCGCTGTTTTAATAAATACAATATAGAAGGAGAAAAATATGGACGAAAAAGCAAAAAACTACGTAATTCTCAACGAAATCGCAAGGGGAGGTCAGGGAATAGTCTACAAAGGAATGGACAAGCGCCTGGGGAGGTTTGTGGCCATCAAGAAATTCGAAGTAACAGAAACCATGCCCAAGGAGAGAATTCTGGCAAATCTTGGGGAGGTAAAGAACTGCTTCCACCCTGCCCTTCCAATGATTTTGGACATTTGCTCGAAGGGCAATGAAGTATACCTTATTATGGAGCTTATTAAGGGCATGACCCTAACCGAATATGTTGAACTTAACGGCCCTCTGTCGGTAGCTGATGCCATAAAAGTCACAGAAAAGGTCGGCGATGTACTGTCTTACCTCCATTCAAGAAAAAGCGGCATGATCTACTCGGACCTTAAACCTGACAACATAATAATAGACTCCGAAAAAAACATCCGTCTTATCGATACCGGAAGTATCATAAGCCTAAGAGAAATCAGAGAAAGGAAGTCCCATGATGGGTTCTTTGCAAGCCCGGGCTTCGCAGCCCCTGAACAGATGGAAGGAAAGGCATTGAGCCCAAGAAGTGATATCTTTTCTCTTGGGGCCGTTCTTCACTTCATACTAACCGGAGAAGACCCCTCAAAGCCCCCTTACTTAAGAAGGCACCTTAAAGAATGTAACAGGTCTCTGCCCGGTTACCTGGTTTCGGCTGTGGAAAAATGTCTGGATAAGGATGACAATAAAAGATTTCCCACGGTGGAATCCTTTATTGAGAAATTAAAAAACCCGAGAAGGAATTACCTTCCTATTATCCCGGGTTTATCTACTCCATATAAGCAGGAAAAGATGATTTTTGTCAGCAGTGGAAAGCGCGTAGGTGCCTTAGCTCTCCTTACAATCGTTTTGATTACGTGCGTTATGTTTTCTGCAAAGGCCCTTATGTCCAAGGCAAACGAGCCTCTCTCCAAAAGTGTCAAAGTACATGAGCTTGAGGCAACCGACCAGGCCGGTAACAGAATAATCATTGGCACATTGAAGCGATAAAAGTCTCTATCTAAAGAGCTTTGTAATATCGTTAAAGAAGACAAATGCTGCAAGAATCAAAAGAAGAATCATTCCCGCAACGTGAACCATTCCCTCTTTCTCAGGAGGAACGGGTTTGCCTCTAACAAGTTCTATAAGCAGAAATACCAGTCTTCCTCCATCCAAAGCAGGCAAAGGAAGAAGATTTATGATTCCAAGGTTTACAGACAGAAGCATAACAAGATACATCATGTTCATCACTACTGTGGTTGCACCGTATTCCTTGGTGTTCTCATAGGTGTCCCCAACAACTTCAGCTACTCCAAGAGGGCCGGCAACATCATCCTTGCCTGTCTTTCCTGTAAAGAGGCCTCCAAGAGCCGAATAGGTTGAGGAAATGGCATAGTGCATTTCATAAAGTCCGAATTTGACACTGTCCACAATGCCATCTGCCTTTACGTACTCTCCGCCGGTCAGTCCAAACAGATATCTGCCATCAGCCTCGGAATAAGCCGGTGTAACCATGGTCTTGTAGGTTTCACCGTTTCTTTCGTAAACAAATTCCACACTTTCTCCGCGGTTCATAACCGAGCGAATCAGAAGGTCGTTATAAAGATAGATACTGTGTCCGTCTACCTTCTTAATAACATCTCCTGCCATAATCCCCGCAGTTTCACATCCGCCTCCTTCAGAAACGCTTTGAACCACAGGAAGAACTGTATATGTATTGCTTACAACGACCAAGGCAAAAATAAGTCCCAAAAGGAAGTTGAAGAAGGGACCCGCAAGCACTGTGCCGATTCTGGCCCATACACTTGCCTTGTTGAAGGCTCCTTCACTTAAACCGTCTCCGCCCTCGGGATCTTTTTCTCTTAACTCCTTCATCTCCTCGGGAGTCAAATCAGTACCTTCAAATCTGCAGGCACCTCCCAGGGGAAGAAGGCGTAAGGTATATTCAGTGCCATTCTTTGTAAAACCGCATAACTTGGGGCCGAATCCCACTGCGAATTCCACTACGTGGATACCGTTAGCTTTGGCAATAAGGAAATGACCGAATTCATGGGATATAACAATCAATCCCATTATCAAAACAAAAAATAAAATAGTAACGCCCATAACTTACTGATTAAACCTCTGAATCTATATAATCATAGATATCCTTTTCAACCTCAAGGATCTGCTCCACCGTAGGGTTCGCAATAACCTTGTGGCGATCCATGCATTTCCCGATAATCTCGCCGATTTGCAAAAACTTGATTTCTTTTCTGATAAACATGGCATTGGCACGCTCATTAGCCGCATTAAACACCGTAGGCATGCTTCCGCCAATTCTTGCTGCCTTAAGTCCCAAAGCAAGCCCTTTAAATGTATCCGGATCAGGCTTTTCAAAGGTGATGGATGCCAGTTTAAAGAAATCAACTCTGTTGCCTTCCATAGGCATTCTGTCCGGGTAGAAAAGCGCATACTGGATTGGAAGTTTCATGTCCGGAACTCCCATCTGTGCGATGATCCCGCCATCTATAAACTGAACTGCCGAGTGAATAATACTCTGAGGATGAATTATAACCTGAATCTGATCCAAGGATACATCAAACAGCCATCTGGCCTCCATAACCTCCAGGGCCTTATTAACCAGGGAAGCTGAATCCACGGTAATCTTCTGCCCCATGGACCAGTTAGGATGCTTAAGGGCATCTTCAACTGTTTTGTCACGAAGCTGGTCGGTGGTCATGCCTCTGAAAGGTCCACCCGATGCTGTAAGAAGAATCTTATCTATCTTATCCTTCGGTTCATTCTTTAAAGACTGAAAGATTGCACTGTGCTCACTGTCCACAGGAAGGATGGATACGCCCATCTCCTTGGCCAGGGGCATAATAATATGTCCGGCACATACCAGGGTTTCCTTGTTGGCCAAAGCAATAGTTTTCCCCGCTTTAATTGCAGCGATAGTAGGTCTGATTCCAATCATTCCCACTATGGCAGTTACGAAGATATCCATTGAAGGAAGCACTGCCATTTCAAGCATGCCTTCCATGCCCCCAAGAACTCTCACGTCCAAATCTGCCACTCTGCCTCGTAAATCTCTTGCAGCCTCAAGGCTTCCCATTACGGCAAGTTCGGGTTTAAACTGTCTTATCTGCTTCTCCATAAGTTCAACATTGGTGCCTGCTGAAAGGGCAACAACCTTTAACTCCTCAGGAAAAGCCTTAACTATATCAAGTGTCTGAGTTCCGATTGATCCGGTGGAACCCAAAATGCCGATTTTCTTCATTTAAAATCGCCTCTGTTCTACCAGCTTATAGCTGTGAAATCCAAATCCATGAAAAGAATGGAAAGATAATAAATAATGGGTGCCGTAACAATTATGCTGTCCACCCTGTCCATTACTCCGCCATGTCCGGGGATCAGTGTTCCATAATCCTTTATGTTGTAGTTACGCTTGATTCCCGATGCAGCCAGGTCTCCAATCTGACCAATGATGCTGGAAAGGCCGCATATAATGGCTATTATCCACCACATGTTGGCGCTGTGATAAATATTTGCGCCCAAAAACCACCCGTAGATACCGCCACCCAGGGTTCCTCCGACTATACCTCCGATACTTCCCTCAATTGACTTCTTAGGGCTTAACTTCGGAGCAAGTTTGTGTTTACCAAATGCAGATCCGATGAAATAAGCAAACGTATCATTTAAGGCTGAGCAAATCAGCACAAGCCATATAAGGTACTGTCCATTCTCCAGGGCTCTAATTCTGTATACATACGAGAAAAGGAAGGGCCCATACATAACACAGAAGAATGCTCTCATCATCTGAGAAGCGTCGTATGTGGGGAATTTGACCACATATATGATAAGCAGAAACATTAAGAATATGGTGGACCAAAGGCCGAGGCCGATTCCAACATAGTCTAAATAAATAAACGCATACATTACAACAATCGAAACATATGCGGCACTTTCAAAGGCGTTGGTGGGGGTACCCTTTACATGAAGCCCCGTGGCTCTCGAAAGTTCAAAGAAGGCAATAAGAGCCATTGCCGTCATAAGCCCGATAAGCCAAAGGCCTCCCAAAACCATACATGTTCCGGCAATCAGTATAAGTATTGTTCCGCTGATAATTCTGGTTTTCATTATCGGCCTTCCTCCTTAATTCCGCCAAACTTGCGGTTTCTCTTTCCGTAAGCTTCTATGGCCTTATCAAGCTCCGCTTCACTAAAGTCCGGCCAGGCCACAGGCGTGAAATAAAACTCACTGTACGCTAACTGCCACAAAAGGAAATTGGATATTCTTTCCTCACCGCAGGTCCTGATAAGTAAATCGGGATCCGGCATATTATTTGTGTCAAGGCTGCCTGAAATGGTATCTTCTGTTATGTCCTCGGGATTTAATAACCCCTCTTTCACCTTGCCTGCAATATCCTTGACAGCTCTTCTTATTTCATCTCTACCGCCATAATTGATGGCAATCTGAAAGTGAAGGCCTGTATTATTCTTTGTAGCCTCCTCCAGATCATCAATACTCTTTCTGATATCGGGAGCAAGTCTGGTCTTGTCGCCCAGAACTCTTACACACATATTGTTCTTTGATGCGCGCTTAATACAGTTCTTCATATAGTTTCGAAGAAGACCCATAAGAGCGTCCACTTCGTCGTTTGGTCTGTTCCAGTTTTCGGTGGAAAAAGCATATACGGTGAAATAATGAATGCCCTTATTCCAGACAATTTCACACATATCTTCCACAACCTTTGCGCCCTGAACATGTCCATAGTTTCTGGGCATGCCCTTGGCCTTTGCCCATCTTCCGTTTCCGTCAAGGATTATTGCAAGATGGTAGGGGACATTACGTTCCTCCATTATTTACCTCCCAAAAATCATAGGCTTATAACACTTAAGGGACATAGAAACCGAAACCGATTTCTAAGTCCCTCTTAATTCTGTACTATACAGTAAGGATCTCTTTTGATTTGGATTCAATCAAAGCATCTACATCTTTGATGAACTTATCTGTAATCTTCTGAAGCTGATCCTCAAGCTGTTTAATCTGGTCTTCTGAAATATCTTCAGCTTTAGAGAGTTTCTTAAAGGCATCGTTTCCATCTCTTCTGATATTACGGATAGCAACCTTGCCGTCCTCACCTTTCTTCTTAACCTCTTTAACCAGATCTTTACGTCTCTCCTCTGTAAGCTCAGGGAAAACAAGTCTGATTACCGCACCATCGTTTGAAGGGGTAATTCCTACATCAGATGCCATAATAGCTTTCTCGATTTCCTTTATAAGGTTCTTCTCCCAGGGAGCAATCTGAATGATTCTGGGCTCGGGAACCGAAATATTACCTACCTGCTGTAAAGGTGTAGGTGTTCCGTAGTAATCAACCCTTATTTTGTCCAATACATGAGGATTGGCACGTCCTGCTCTGATAGACTGATAATCGGTAGCAAGGAAGTCATATGCCTTCTGCATCTTCTCTTCGTAAACTTTTACTCTGTCATCCATTATTAATTCCTCCCAATTTTTATACGGTTACTCTTGTACCGCTAAAATTACCTTTCACGGTATTGACAATACTCTTGTCTTCATTAAGCCCAAATACCATCATGGGCATCTTGTTATCTCTTGCGAGTATGGAGGCAGTCATATCAACTACCTGAAGGTTCTTATCAATAACCTCCTGGATTGAAACCTCCGTGTACTTGTGGGCATTCGGATTCTTGCCGGGGTCATCGTCATATACGCCGTCGATTGACTTTGCAAGAAGAATGCTGTCTGCTTCAACCTCTATGGCTCTGAGCACCACTCCGGTATCTGTCGAGAAGTAAGGATGTCCTGTTCCTCCCGCGAAGAATACCACGTGTCCCTCTGCAAAGCAGGCATTCGCCTTATCCTTTGAGAACAGTTCTGTGAATGATCCGCATTGGAAAGGTGTAAGAATATCCGTCTTCATGCCTGTGCTTCTGAAAATCTCAGATACATATATACAGTTCATTACCGTGGCAAGCATACCTATCTGATCGGCCTTGGTTCTGTCGATGTTCTCACTGGAACGGCCCCTCCAGAAATTGCCGCCTCCGATGACGATGCCTACCTGGATTCCGGAATCGGTCAATTCCTTGACCTGTAGGGCTACGCCTCTGACAGTCGGTTCATCAAACCCCGTCTTCTTCTCTCCGGCTAATGCTTCGCCGCTTAACTTCAATAAGATTCTCTGCATCTGCGTTCCCTCCGGTTCAAACTATTTGGTTGATTTCTTAAATTCCTCAAAGAAGGATGTAGGATTAACTTCAGCGTAGCACTGTGAGCACTTACCCTCGATAACGGCACCGTTGTTAATCTGCACTGATTTGGACTTAATGTCACCCATTACGATAGCTGATGTATCAAGGATAACAGGGCCCTTAACATCGATGTCGCCCTTAACAGCGCCTGCAATAACAGCGCTTGTTGCGGTAATATTACCGATGATAACGGAACTCTGTCCGATTTTGACACTTCCTTCACTGACGATTTCGCCTGTAACCTTCGCTCCGTCAGCAAATACCTCTGAAGCTTTGGAATTACCAAAAATGCTTCCTGTTACGTTTAATTTACCAAGGACATCAATATTACCTGTAATGCTTCCTACAACATCGATGGAACCATCTGATGTAATATCACCGTTGATGGTCATTCCCTGTGTAATAACTGATGTCTCATCTGAAATCATTCTGTTAGCAGTACTTTCCATAGTTCTCTTTGCCCCTTTTGTGTCATTTTTTTCGATAGGTGAAGCCACAGGTACAGGTTCAGGTTCGGGTATGGGCGCCTCTTCCACAACGGGCTCGGGAATTACGACCTCCTCTTCCTTCTCTTCTGCCACTTCTTCGATAACTTCTTTATTCTCTTCCTCCGGCTGTGCCTCCGGTATGATGGAATCGATATTCTCTAACATTTTGTCCAGGGAAAAGCCTTCCTCTTCGGGAACAACAGGTTCGGGCTCCAAGTCTCTCTTCTCCTCCGGTATTACTACTGCTTCATCCTCAATTTTCTCTTCGGGAGTAACTACCGCTTCCTCCTCCCCTGTGCGGATAGCTTCTTCTTCGGGCATCAGCTCGTTAACAGCTGTAGCCAAGTCATCCTTTAAATCTGAGAAAAAACCCATTTTGCTTCCTCCATTCTTATTCTTCTATCTTCAAATGTTGTACTAATTCCGTATTCTCGTCTATGGGCAAAAGCTCATATCCCTCTCGCGCCTTGATGTTTTCTATTATCATAGGCAACGCATCCACCGTACTCTTTCGGTTTCCGGTGTCATGCAATAAAATAACGTCCGTTTCGTATTTATCGATTCCGTTTGTGACATTGGCAAGTATGGCTTCCGGAGCCAGCGCCGTGTTCACAGCATCCGATGCGGATATATTCCAGTCGAAGTACTCCATATCCTGTGCATGTATGTATTTGATTATGTCAGACATGGGAACCTTGCTGACTTTATTGGAACTTCCGCCGGGGAATCGAACGTATTTACACTGAGTTCCTGTTACTTCATAAAGCAAGCTTTCAAGTCTCTCAAGATCATAGGCGTAATCATCCAAAGAATTATATATCTCACCGTACTTATGGCTGTATGAGTGAATCGCCAGAGTATGTCCCTCATCAACAATTCTCTTATATGCGGCTTTGGAAACGTCGTCTTCCTTCCCTACTACAAAAAACGTGGCCTTCACGTCATACTCCCTCAATATGTCGAGGATTTCGTCGGTATATACGCTTGGCCCGTCATCAAATGTAAGATACACCTTATGCTGCGCCGTTTGAGGCAGCTCCTCCGCTTCCTCCTCGTTCTCAGAAGTCTCCTCATTAAGAGGAATCTCCGTATCTTCTTCGGGAAGCGTTCTGGTGATACCGGGGCTGCTCTCCATCCTAGCATTAAGCAATGCGGTCAACTCATCTATCCGAGTGCTCAATTCTCTGATTTTGATTCCGAGAATAAAGCATATAACCAAGGGAAGCAGGAGGAAGAAAACGACAAGAAAAATGATTATTTTCTTGAGTCTTGCAACTCGCTTGCGTCTCGATTGTTCATTAACTTCCATCTCTTAAACCATCCAAAACCATTGTATCACACATGTTTTGTATAGAAAAGGAAAAAAGTGTAAATAAAACCTACAATTTGGAGCCTGTAAGAAGCTCATATCCCTGTAAGTATTTATTGATTGTCTTGTCAACAATATCCTGGGGAAGTGTCCAGTTATGACCCTCATTTGCCTTGAGCCAGTCTCTTGCAAACTGCTTGTCAAATGAAGCCTGGCCACGTCCCACCTCATACTCGTCAGCAGGCCAGAATCTGGAGCTGTCGGGAGTCAGCATCTCATCTCCGATAACAATATTTCCGTTCTCATCAAGTCCGAACTCAAACTTGGTATCTGCTATAATTATGCCTTTCTTTGCTGCGTAGTCGGCACATCTCTTATAAAGGGCAATTGTATTATCTCTTAAGGCCGTAGCGTACTCGAGTCCCTTTCCGGGGAACCGCTTCTCAAGGTAATCCACGCTTTGCTCAAAGGAAATGTTCTCGTCGTGATCACCGATTTCTGCCTTGGTGGAAGGTGTGTAAATGGGCTCGGCAAGTTTCTCAGATTCCTTAAGTCCTTCAGGAAGCTTGATTCCGCAGACGGTTCCGTTCTCCTTATATGAAGCCCAGCCGCTTCCTGTAATATAACCTCTGACTATGCACTCAACGGGAAGCATCTCAAGCTTCTTGACCATCATGCTTCTCCCTTCAAATTCGGGAGTCCTGAAGAATTCAGGCATATCCTTTGTATCTGTGCTGATCATGTGGTTGGGAATAATGTCCTTGGTCATATCAAACCAAAACTTGGACATCTGTGTAAGAACCTGTCCCTTCTTTGTAACCGTATTGTTAAGAATCACATCAAAACAACTGATTCTGTCGGTAGCCACAAGGATAAGTGTGTCTCCGTTGTCATAAATTTCTCTTACTTTACCCTCTTTAATGGGTTTTAATGCCTCGCTCATTTCTTGCCCCTTTCAAATTCTTTTTCAAAAAAAGGTCGGGAGCGGTGCTCCCGACCTAAGTGCTATTATATTATAACTTTTATGCGACTGCAATAATGCCCGCTTAATCTTTGAAGAATTTCATCTCCTCAATAAGGTTGTCAGAAATATCTCTCAATGACTGAGCTGCACTTGAAAGGGTATTAACGGTAGCGTTGAGTTCTTCCATTGAAGCGGAAGTTTCCTGTGCCGATGCAGCGTTCTCTTCAGATATTGCTGAAAGTCCGCTCATGGCATCAACAATTTCTGCCTTGGATTCCTCGCAGGCATCTGCACTGTTCTTGATGGATTCCACACCGGCAACGGATGATTCGATTCCCTCAATCAGCTTGTTGATACTTGCAACAGTCTCCTCTATGATGTTCTTCTGCTCATCCGTTGTGGTCTTAACTTCCTTGGCAACAGAAACTGCGCTCTGAGATTCGGAAAGCAGGTTGTCCATCTCGGTACGGATCTCGTTGGCTGAGTTGGCTGACTCATCAGCAAGCTTGCCGATCTCTTCCGCAACAACCGCAAAGCCTCTTCCCGCCTCACCTGCTCTCGCCGCCTCAATGGAAGCATTAAGTGCAAGAAGGTTAGTCTGTGATGCGATGGAGTTGATGGCTTCAACCTTGGAACTTATTCTCTCAACGGCTGCTCCGGTGGACCCGATCTTCTCGGTGATTTCTTCAACGGCACGGCTCATCTCATCAGATGAAATCTTAAGTTTGTCAAGCTGCTTTGCTGATTCTCTTGAATCTGAGCTCATCTCCTGAGCTGTTACAGCTACGTTTCCTGCATTATCGGTAACTGTCTGGATGTTATCGGAAATGGTCTCGGTGCTCTTTGTGGCATTCTGAATCTCATCAGCCTGCTGGGTTGCGCCGCTGGCAATTTCTTCTACCGCACGCGATACATCATCGGCTGTCTTCGAGATCTGGTCTGCGGTATCTGCCAAATCCACCGACGAATTATTGACCTGCGATGCCGAATTCTTAATGTCGATAACAATATTCTTGAGTTTATCTATAACATCGTTAGCGTCGTTGACGATCTCTCCAAACTCGTCCTTACGGTGAGTATGCTTCTCGATTCTCTCGAAACGTCCCTCTGCCAGTGCCGCAAGGGCTGTATTGACATCCTTTATGGGCTCTGTAAAGTTCTTTGCCATGATGAAGGAAAGGAATGCTGCTGCAACAATCATTACGATTCCGATAAGAACCACGATTGTGGCGGATTTGGTAGCTGCAGATTTAACTTCTTTAAGAGCTACAGTATCGCCTACTATCCAACCTGTTGTAGGATCCTTTACATATGCTGTGATACCTTCGAATCCCTTACCTGTGTCCGCAATGAAATATCCTTTTTCCTTGCCTGAGGTAAAGAATTCAACATTGCTCATATCCTGCTCATCATCCACGGTAATTTCAAACTGAGAATTTGCAACCATCATGCCCTGGCTGTCTACGAGGAAGCAGTCATCTGCCATTCCCTTGAGGAATTCATGCCATACATTAAGATCATAGTTTCTCTGTAATATACCTACAGGTTTTCCGTCGTGTCCCACAATGGGAACAGCGATGGTACAGATTCGCGATCCGTTGGACTTGCTGACGTTCATATTGGAAACATAGGTAACCCCCAGAATTGCTTTCTGGAAGTATTCTCTCTCGGATACATCCACAAGCTTACCTGATGTTTTGAATAACTGCATTCCATCGGGACCTGAAAGTGCAGTGACGTTTCCGTCATTAAAGATTGCATCCACAGCCGCAACCGCTGCAGTCATCTCTTCATCGGGAACTCCGTAAGGGTTACCCTCAAGGTAGTAAACAACATTTGCGTTTGTTGCGCATGTCTGAAGAGCCTTGATATTCTGCTGAATCACGTTGTTGAATTCAGACTGAATATAGGACGCCTGAGCAAGCAGTGTATTCTCTGCATCTTCCATGGCTTTGCCGGTGGACATGTTATAACTGACAATAAGTGCGATTGCCAAGGGGATAATTGCCACGCCTAACATAATGGCAATCAGCTTGGTCTTAACGCTATTAAGTCCGCTAATCTTCTTTTCTCCCATAAAAGTGTCATCCTTTCATTGTTACTCTTAGTGTTCGAGTTTTGGGAACTCTTATGTGAATTATAGCACTGTTTCGTTAAATTTGCATTATCTTTTTGGATTTTTCCCTTAATTTTTCGTTTTTTTTACCAAACTTTGATATCATTCTAAAAAAAGTATACTTTTAATAGTAATATGCGCTCTTTCCCATCACATTTTGATACCATTCTGTAATTTGTCTGAAAGTAGTACACCAATATTGAGTCTTACCTCCGATTATGGACTGGGCCCTCACCATAGCCACCAGATTGCCATGACTGTCAAACACTGCAGACCCTGAGCTTCCGGGAAAGTTCTCGCAGGTAACTTCACTCATGACCCAGTCTCTCACTCCCTCAATATCACAGTGTCCCTCTTTGTCTACCATAACACCGGTTCTGTCCGCCTTGACGCTCCCATCCATTCTCAAGGTCCTGAAGCCTAAGGATATTCCCGGTTCATCCGGCAGATTCGTCCAGTATCCGTTGTTTATATGAACTGTCTTAAGTTCCCGCCAGACATTGTCATCCACTTCATTTCTGTCCACTTTAAGAAAAGCAACATCATTTGTTTCGTCCATGTCGCCATATCTGTATACCGGAGCTCTTGTTCCGTCATAGAATGTGCAGGTATCTCCATCTCCGGAGGCACTTTTGGCCACATGGGCACATGTACAGATAACTGCTGCTTCACTGTCCATGGACACAATGTACCCGCAACCCTCCGAATAGCCGTTCCGGAAAGGAAATCTGAGATAAACTACGCAGGGCTCCATGACATCCAGAATGTAGCCTATATCATCCTCTTCATAGTAACCTGCATCATGAATATTAATAGCGCCATAGATACGGTCATTGTCCTCATTAATTAAATGCTGATTTATTTTTTCCTGAAGTTCCAAAGGGGAGCAGACTGTGATTTTACCGGAGGCTCTGCCTGCAAGTCCGTAGGAATCCGTGGCTTCATAGATTACCTCGTACTCCCCCGGCTCCGAAAGGTTTGCCTTCGACATGTCAACGAGCAAATCCTCTGTCACATCACCGTCCACCTCATCAATGGCACTGACTCCGACGGCCGGGTCAAAGGGCTCGTTTAAAGAAATATAGATGGGTTTAATTCCCGTTATAGAAGGAGGCGTATCAACAGTTACCCACACTCTCTTAATTGAAGTGTTTCCGCTGTCATCTTCCGCCCCTACAATGATTTCGTAATCGCCAATGGAGGAAAAACTGATATCCGCTTTATCATCCACCGTAAGCCTTGAAATCTGCCCCTTATCACTTACGGATTCAACAAATTTCTCAGCTTTGTAAACCTCTCCCGTTGCAAGGTACAAAGTATCCTTTGTCACCTCAAGTTCGGGAGGGGTCGTATCCTCAATCGTTACACGGCACTCAAACTCCTGCCATGCATGCTTTATAAAAATCCTGTACTCTCCAACCCTGCTTTCGTCAAGTTCGGAGGTATCCACCTTTGCAAGATCTACGGACCATTTCTGCCCCGTAATATAACTGGAGGGGGCTACGCTTACCGTATCCCCCAACTCATAAGTTACGTTATTAACCTTTTGTTCTACTCTGAAGCACAACAAGAAAACTGCTGTAACAGTCAAAAGAAACAGTGTTGTACATACAGCCGCTATGACACTTGCTCTTTTCTTCCTCTTCAAAATGAACCGTCCTTAGTTCTTCCAGTCAAGAATAGAAACTGATTTTTTTAACTTCTTATTAACCGTATAAACTATGTTGTCAAAGGCCATATCATCCATCTTGGCCCATTCGCCGCCCATGATATTCTTAAGCATTCTTGTGGGCTGCTCCAGAAACGAAATCATCTCTTCGGGATGATATGTCCACAATCCCGCTGAGTCCTCATCCTTTCCCAGGTGAATCTTTACAGCGTCCTTAAGAAATCTCTTCTCTCTTTCTTCAGGAGTCTCGGCGTGGTTTGCTGAACTGCCCTCCAACATTGCTTTTAGCGCCATTAAATTATCCATATCACTCATGTCGGTTCTCCATTCTGCAGGTCCTGTTATAACGCCTGCCCTAAACTTTACCTTCCAATTATTAACATAACAAAAACAGTCGTAATTTTCAAGATTTTTGGTATAATAATGGAGGAGGACAAATACTATGAAATATGATGTGATTATTATTGGGGCGGGCCCCGGCGGTATCTTCTCCGCATATGAACTTATGAAGAAGAAACCGGAACTCAAAATTGCCGTTTTTGAAGCCGGTTATACATTGGAAAAAAGGAAATGTCCCATTGACGGCGACAAGGTAAAATCCTGCATCAAGTGCGAAACCTGTGCAATTATGAACGGGTTCGGAGGAGCAGGCGCTTTTTCCGATGGTAAATATAATATCACCAACGACTTTGGCGGAACCTTGTTCGAGTATATCGGCAAGGATAAAGCCCTTGAACTCATGAGATACGTTGATGATATCAACATGAGCCACGGAGGTGAGGGTACTAAGCTTTTTTCAACTGCAGGAAGTGAGTTCAAGAAGATTTGCATGCAGAACAAGCTTACCCTTCTCGATGCCAGCGTAAGACATCTCGGAACCGACATTAACTATATCGTTCTCGAGAATATATATAATGAAATGAAGGACCACATTGACTTCTACTTCCACACTCCCGTCGAGACCGTTAAGGTTCTGGATCCCGGATACAGAGTTGTCTACAAGGGCGGCGAAGCAGACTGTGACAAGTGCATTATTTCGGTAGGTCGAAGCGGAAGCAAATGGATGGAGAACCTTTGTAAGGAGCTCAACATCGAAACCAGCTCCAACAGAGTGGATATCGGCGTCAGAGTTGAGATTCCAGCAGTTATCTTCTCCCACCTTACAGACAAGCTCTACGAGTCCAAGATTGTATACCGTACCGAGAAGTTCGAGGACAGAGTGAGAACCTTCTGTATGAACCCCAACGGTATAGTCGTTAACGAGAACACCAACGGCATTGTTACCGTTAACGGACACAGTTTTGAGGATCCCGCCAAGAAGACGGAAAACACCAACTTTGCTCTTCTTGTGGCCAAGCATTTCTCAGAGCCCTTTAAGGACAGTAACGGATACGGCGAAAGCATCGCAAGACTTTCCAACATGCTGGGAGGCGGCGTAATCGTTCAGAGATTCGGTGACCTTGAAAGAGGAAGAAGAAGTAACGCCAAGAGAATTGAGGAAGGTACAATAAGACCTACGCTCAACGCCACACCCGGTGATTTAAGCCTTGTTCTTCCCAAGAGAATACTTGACGGCATCATTGAGATGATACACGCACTGGATAAGATTGCACCCGGTACCGCCAATGAGGATACTCTCCTTTATGGTGTGGAGGTCAAGTTTTATAATATGGAAGTTAAGCTTGATAACAATCTGGAAACCAACTACAAAGGACTCTATGTTATCGGCGACGGCAGTGGCGTAACCCACTCCCTGTCCCACGCTTCAGCCAGTGGAATCTACGTAGCAAGACAAATCATTAATCAGGCATAATTCAGGAGGAATATATTCATGTCAACACCACACAACGAGGCCGAAAAAGGTCAAATTGCCAAGACAGTTCTCATGCCCGGTGACCCCCTAAGAGCAAAATATGTTGCAGAGAACTTTTTGGAGAATCCAAAGCTTGTAAACAAGGTAAGAAACGCTTATGCTTACACAGGCACATACAAAGGAAAAGAAGTATCGGTAATGGCCAGCGGTATGGGAATGCCATCCATCGGCATCTACTCATACGAGCTTTACCATTTCTATGATGTAGAGAACATCATAAGAATCGGTTCCGCAGGTGGATATGACAATTCACTTCACGTTTATGACACAGTTTTAGCGGATTCTGCTTTTTCCAACTCATCATACGCTTTGATTCAGGGCGGCGATGCTTCGGATGTTCAGTATCCCAGTGAGAAGCTGAACGAGACTATCAAAGAATCTGCAAAGGATCTGGGAATAAAGCTTACAACAGGAAGAATTCACTCAGCAGACGTGTTCTATTATGAGCCCGATCAGCCGGATTACACTCACTTCAGAGACGACTGCAACTGCATAGCTGTAGAGATGGAAAGCTTCGCACTCTTCCACAACGCAAGAATGGCTGACAAGAACGCAGCCTGTCTTCTCACGATTTCCGATACATTGGGAACCCACGAGGACACAACTCCCGAAGAGCGCGAGAAGCACTTTAACGACATGATAAAGATAGCTCTCGAAACAGCACTCAGAGCATAAAATCAGATTAATAGGTGCAGAATGGGGCCCCATTCTGCACCTTTTTTTGTGCAATTTGCCCTTGACATTTCAGTGAAAAAATATATTATTAGTTAGTGAGCGCTAACTAATTTTGCGTTCTGCTAACCAATTTTAGCTTCAACTAACCCAAAAGCAAACAAACAAGCAACTCTTAAATAAGGAAAGGTAAAAAATGATGACATTAAATGAAGCCGAATTAGGCAAGGAATACACCATTACTGATGTTAATACCATGGGCGATGATGAAATCGAAAGTTTCTTATTCTCTCTCGGATGCTACAGCGGTGAAAAGATCACTGTGGTAGACAAGAAGAAAAATCTTGTAGTCTCAATAAAAGATGCAAGATACAATATTGACCCTGAGTTAGCCGGTGCTATCTCGATATAAATATGAATCACATATTAGGAGGAATAAAATTATGAGAATTGCTTTAACAGGTAATCCTAATAGTGGTAAGACCACTATGTACAACGCACTTACCGGAAGAAGCGAAAAGATAGGTAACTGGGCAGGCGTAACCGTCGATAAGAAAGAGTTCGCCGTCAAGAAAGCCTACAATGAAACAGGCAAGGGAATCATCGCAGTAGACTTACCCGGTGCATATTCCATGTCACCTTTTACATCAGAGGAAAGTATCACAAGCAGCTATGTTAAGAACGAACATCCCGATGCTATTATCAATATCGTGGATGAGACAAACTTAAGCAGAAGCTTATTCTTCACAACTCAGCTTCTTGAGTTGGGAATCCCCGTTGTTGTTGCCTTAAACAAGCACGACATCACAGAGAAAAAGGGAAATAAGGTGGACGCCAAGGCATTATCGGAAAAGCTTGGCTGTCCAGTTATTGATACAGTTTCAACTTCTGAAACAGGAATTAAGGAAGCTGTTGCCGCCGCTGCCGCTTTGGAGGGCAAAGGTCAGAAGGCTCCCTATATTCAGGGCGACATCGATCTCACAAACAAAGAGGCGGTTGAGGCTGCCGACAGAAAGCGTTTCGACTTTGTAAACAAGATCGTCAAGGAAGTTGAAGAGAGAAAAACATTCACAAAAGACGTAACCATCGGCGACAAGATTGATAAGGTCATTACACATCCCGTTCTTGGTCTTATTGTCTTCGCTGCTATCATGTTTGTTGTTTTCTATGTATCACAGACAACTGTAGGTACATGGATTGCAGATATTATTGTAGGCTGGATTGAAGCCTTCCAGGAATGGGTAGGCGAGATGATGGCTGATGCCAATCCCCTTCTCTACGCACTTCTTGTTGATGGTATTATCGGCGGTGTTGGTGCCGTTGTTGGTTTCCTTCCCCTGGTAATGGTAATGTACTTCCTGATTGCCCTTTTAGAGGATTGCGGTTACATGGCTCGTGCCACTGTAGTTCTTGACCCCATCTTCAAACGTGTAGGTCTCTCAGGTAAGTCAGTTATCCCCATGATTATCGGTACCGGTTGCGGTATCCCCGCTATCATGGCATGTCGTACCATACGTAACGAAAGAGAGCGTCGTTCCACTGCAATGCTTGCAACCTTCATGCCCTGTGGCGCAAAGCTCCCTGTTATCGCACTTTTCGCAGGCGCATTCTTCCCTGAATCAACCTGGGTAAGCTTCGTTTGCTATATGCTTGGTATTGTTCTTGTACTTCTCGGTGCTTTGTTGATTAAGTACATTACAGGCGCTAAGTTCCGTAAGTCCTTCTTCATTATTGAGCTTCCCGAGTACAAGGTTCCCAGCCTTATGTTTGCAGTTAAATCCATGTTGGAGCGTGGTAAAGCATACATCATCAAAGCAGGTACAATCATTCTCGTATGTAACACAGTTGTACAGATTATGCAGTCCTTCGACTTCTCATTCAATCCCGTTGAGGAAGGTATGGAGTCAACCTCAATCCTTGCAGGTATTGCAGGCCCCTTCTCCTATATCCTTATCCCCATCATCGGTATTGCCTCATGGCAGCTTGCAGCAGCAGCTGTTACAGGCTTCATTGCAAAAGAGAACGTTGTAGGTACCATCGCAACATGTTTCGCAATCACAAACTTCATCGATACAGAAGAGCTTGAATTAGTCGGCGAAGGTAACGCAGTTGCTGCCGTTATGGGTATCACAAAGGTTGCTGCTTTGGCATATTTGATGTTCAACCTTTACACACCTCCCTGCTTCGCAGCTTTGGGTGCTATGAACTCAGAGATGAAGTCAGCCAAATGGTTATGGGGTGCAATCGGTCTCCAGCTTGCTACAGGTTTCACAGTTGGTTACCTTGTATATCAGTTCGGCACCCTCTTCACCACAGGCTCCTTTGGAGCAGGCTTTATCGGTGGACTTGTTGCAATCCTGGTATTTGCTGCTATAATCATATTAATTGCAAGAAAGAATCGTGCAGCTGTTGCAGCCGAGTACAAGCTCGACTAGTTTAGAAAAGGAATTATTATGGGAAGTATCCTTGCAAACATTATCATTATAGCCATAGTTGTTTTGGCGGTAGGTGGCGCAAGCTACTATATCCATAAAGAAAAGAAAAAAGGACGTCCCTGTATAGGATGTCCCATGGCCGGCAATTGTGCCAAGGCCAAAGCCGGAATGGCTTGTAAAAAGTCAAAATAAAGACAGGGCATTTTGCCCTGTCTTTTCTATTTTGTTGATTCTTTCAAAACCACTTCAAATCCCAGAAGCTTCTTTCTGGTCTCCGGTTCATGCTTGATGCACTGAAGAAGTGTCTTACAGCTTTCCATACCAAGTTCCCTCACATCAAAGTTTAAGGAGGTAATGGCAGGTTCATTGTATTCCAGGGTGGAACTGTTATAGAAGGATGCCACCTTGATTTCATTCGGCACCGAAATCTTCATAACCTTAAGGCGGTTAAGAACATACGCGCAGATTGCGTCGTCCATGCAGATAATGCAGTCTGCTTTATTTTTTACCAGCTTTTCAACCACTGCATCGATATTGGCACCGTATTCCACATCTGTATAAACCAGCTCCTTAATGGGCTCCACTCCCGCTTCCTTATGAGCATCCACGAAGCCTTTAAGTCTGTTGCTGTTTACGATATAGCCAAGGGAACTTCCGATAAGCGCAAGTCTCTTAAAGCCCTTTCCAAGAAGAACTCCCGTAAGCTCCTTGCAGGCATTTACATGATCGTTATCCACCTGGACAACCTCATCATTCCTGGAGGAACCGATTGTTACGAAAGGAATCTTCTTTTCGGTGAGAAACTTCTCAGCCAGATCGTTCTCATAGGTACGGCCGATAATAACACCGTCGACCTTATTGTTGGTAATAAGCCTCTCAAGCTGCGAAATATCATTCTCTCTCACCATGGTGATTACTACGTCGTAATCACGCTCAGCCGCGTAGGTACATATTCCCCACAAACAATTCTGAAAAAACGGAAGATCCACAAGGCCGTAATCCCCGGGAACAGCGAAGCCAATGTTGTAAGTCCTGTTCTTGGCAAGGCCACGAGCTATGGCATTTGGCTTATATCCGGCCTTTTCAATGTAGGCCATAACCTTGGCTCTGGTGCCTTCGCTGATTCTTCCTTTTCCCGAAATTGCCCTGGAAACCGTGGTCTTCGATATCTTCAGCTCTTCGGCAATATCGTCAATAGTTTGCTTTTTCTCTTTCATTCCCGTTATAACCCCTATACTGCCAATGTTTACGAAATAGCAAATACTCCAAAGCTTACGGGGCCCATTTCAATGGCGCCCTTGTCTGCTTTCACATCCCCGATGGAGTACTTTTTCTCTGACAGCCGTTCTATCTTAACATCGGAATAATCCACTGTGCAAGCCTTTTCTGAAGGATTTACAACAATCAAAAGATTACCTCTTTTAAAACCGAATTCTCTCCTTCCCTGCTCTCTTAAAACGAAGTCCAGATTGCCGTTGTCAAGAAGGTCCTTATTGGCCTTTCTAAGAGCAATAACTTCCTTGACGGTGTTGTATAAGCTTCCTTCCTTTGCCATCTGTTCCCTGGCGTTTTTGCCCCTTAAATCAGAGTCTATGGGCAGGTAGAAGTCAGCCTTGTCCGCGGTTGAAAAACCTGCAGTCTCCGAATCGTCCCACTGCATGGGAGTTCTGGAGCCGGTTCTGGTATAGCCCCCCTCTTTGCTTGGAAGTTCCTTCATGTAGCGCATTCCGATTTCATCGCCATAGTAAATAAAGGGCGCGCCCGGCATTGTAAGAAGGAAGGCAAAAGCCACTTTCCTCTCATCTTCGTCAAGATAGTAGGACACCCTGTCAGTGTCATGATTTCCTGTGATGAGGCAGTATCTTCCGCTTTCTCTGGTATCCTCATACTGAGGAAGATAATCGTTTAAAAAATCGTTGATATCTCTCTTTGAATCCTTCTTAAAGATAGGTGAAGGCTTCTCTGAGCCTGTATCTCTCAAAAGCAGATCATATCCGTTTCCTGTCCAGTTAAGCATGAAATCCATGTCAAAACCTGCAGGAAGAGACTGTCTGGGTCTGTTCCACTCGGAAACAAGGCGAGCATCGGGATACTCCTTTTTAACTTCAGAAATGATTCTCCTCCACACCTTGCAGGTAGCGGATTTGTCATCATCATCAAACTTAACAAGAGAGTCCGCCATATCAACTCTGAAGCCGTCAGCTCCTTTAGAGAGCCAGAATTTCATAATGTCGCACATGGCATCTGCAGTGGCAATAGCTTCAGGTGAATCCACGTCAGACTGCCACTTCTCTGTCTTATTTAAGAAGCCATAGTTAAGGGCAGGCTGTGAAGCAAAGAAGTTGACCACGTAGATTCCGTTACGATCCGCCATTCCCGCAATACCCCTAAGGTTTCTTGCCTCGCCATACCAGAAGTCGGTCCAGATATAACGATCCTTAAACTCACCGGGTTCAGCTTTCTTTGAATCCTTAAACCACTCGTGTTCATCCGATGTATGACCCGGAACCAAATCAAGAAGAATCTTTATCCCTCTCTTGTGGGCCTCAACAAAGAGTCTTTCAAGGTCCTCATTTGTTCCGTATCTTGCTGCCACTTTCTTATAATCTCTTACATCATATCCCGCATCCTTAAAAGGCGAGTCGAAGCAGGGATTCATCCAGATTCCGTTGCATCCCAGCTCCTTGATGTAATCAAGTTTCTCAATAATTCCATTGAAATCCCCGATGCCGTCGCCGTTAGAATCCTTAAACGACTGGGGATATATTTCATAAAAACATGTGTTATTTAACCAATCCATGCTGTAATCCTTACTTTAAAATACAAATTGAGCGCTCCGGCATCTTAAGAACGCCACTCTCATACTGAATCTCTTCCCCATGAAGGGTCAGTGAGTAAGCAACCTCCAATCCTCCGAGAGAACTGATGTCAAAATCAGCGGGTTTCTTCCCTGAGTTAACAGCGATATAAATCTTACTGCCTTCGTACTCCTTAGACATAATGGCCTGCATACCGCTTGAAGGAGGTAAAACCTCAATCTCTCCTCTTGCTATCTCAGGGAAAGAATTACGCATAAACAGAGCTCTCTTATAGTAGGTGAGAATGGAGTCAGGGTCGAGCTCCTGCTCCTTTACTCCCGGGAAGCTTTGCTCGATTCCCTTATCCGCATCCTTAGGGTCCTTTGGGGTTCCCTCTTTGTCAGTGACCGACCAGTTCATGGCAAGCCTTTTGTTCTCATCCTTGCTGCCCTTGGACTTCATGCCCACTTCCTCACCATAGTAGATGAAGGGGTTACCGGACATGATAGAAAGAAGTCCTCCTGCAAACTTCATGGCGTCGGGATCAGACTGGAGGATGTTGCAGGGTCTGCCCTGGTCATGGTTTGTGATGAAAGGAGCGTCTATGAAGTCAGGGTTTCCTGCGCCATAGTCCTCCTGATAGCCGGCCATCACGCTCATAAACTTATCCGCAGGCATATTGCCCATAACGGCGCTTATGATGCTTCCTTCCGTCTGTGAAGCAGGGAAGTTGAAGAAACTGGGAGTCTTTGAAAGTTCATAGTAACTTGCTATGGTTCCCTTGGAATCCCAGACTTCACTAACCATGTAGAAGTCGGGGTTTTTACCCTTACAGTACTCATAAAGCCATGAGAGAACCTCACAGTTATATGCCGAATCACCCTCCTCAAAGTGAAGGGGCGCATCCATTCTAAAGCCGTCAACTCCCGCATCAATCCAAAGGTCTGCGGTATCCATCAGTTCCTGTCTCAAGGCCTGGTTTGAAAGGTTGAGGTCAGGCATCTCGGACCAGAACTGTCCCTCATAGAAATAGTCTGAGCCGCTTACGGGATACCAGGTGGCGTTAACCTTTTCCTTTGAAAAATGATAATATCCCACATAAGGACATACGCTCTCATCCGGCGCATCGTTTTCCCCAAGGGTCTTCAGGTAATCACATGCCTGCTTGAACCAGGTGTGCTTGGAGCTTGAGTGGTTGATAACAAAGTCAATGATGACTCTTATACCCTTCTCGTGGGCGGTCTTTGTAAGTTCCTTGAAATCATCCAAAGTACCGTACTCAGGGTCCACCTCTTTGTAGTTAATTACGTCGTACTTATGGTATGTGGGCGAAGGCATAATTGGCATAAGCCATATGCCGTTACATCCAAGATCAGCAACATAATCAAGCTTTTCGGTGACACCCTTTAAATCTCCTACTCCGTCTCCGTCGGTATCGTAGAATGAATGGACAAAGATTTCGTAGTAGTTACGGTAATTGTCATCAACTGCATTTGCTATTCCGCCGAAGGTTATTGGTTCCGAGGAGTCCCGGGCACAGCCCGGCAGGACTCCGAGGAGCCCTGTCAGAATGCATATGCATAAAATAAATGGAGTTGTTTTCTTTTTGAGAAATTTACGAATCATCCTTTTACGGCACCACCCGTTACGCCTTCTACGTAGTATTTCTGAAGGAACATAAACAGCAAAGTTACAGGGATAGCAACGATAACACCGCCTGCGCAGAACATGGTATATCGGCTGTTAATCTGGTCCTTTGTAAGCCATGACCACAAACCAACCGCAACGTTCATACCCTTCGATGTACCAAAGGCAACGAATTTAGCGAACATGAAATCGCCCCAGGGTGCCATAAATGCTGTAAGAACAGTATAGATAACGATGGGCTTTGCAAGAGGCATGATAATCTTGAAGAATACCTGCATTCTGTTGGCGCCATCGATTCTGGCTGATTCGTCAAGGGATGTTGAGATAGTATCAAAGAATCCCTTTGCGATGTAATATCCCATACCTGAGGAAGCGCAGTATACAAGGATAAGTCCGGGAACTGCGTTCTCCTGGGTCAGGCCCATATCCTTGAGGAGTCTGTAAAGAATAATCATAGCCAGGATTCCGGGGAAAAGACCAAGGATGAGCATGAACTGCATCAAAGGCTTTCTCATTTTGAAACGGAATCTTGAAAGCGTGTAACTCATGGAAAGAACCATGAGAGGATTTACGATTGCACACACAACGGCAATGATAAAGGTGTTCATGTACCATGTGGTGAAATCTGAATCAAACAATGCTTTGTAGTTATCAAGGCCCCATTCTTTGGGAATTACGTATCCAACCTGCCACGTGGATTCAACCCTGAAGGATTGAAGCACTATGCACACAAAAGGTGTGAGCCAAATAATACTCATGATAATTAGAAGCAAGTATACGAAAGCATTTCCTATTCTCTCTTTGGCTTTCATGCCAAGTTTTCTGTCTGTACTCATCATGCCATATCCCCCTCGTTCTTGTTGGAACCAAGCCTGTTATAAACAAGCAAGGTGATTGTTGAAACGATTATGAAGATAACGATACCAAGGACTGATGCCATGTAGTATCTGCTCTCCGATCCAAGGGCAATCTTGTATAGCCAGGTGATAAGCAAATCGGTATAACCGACGCCGCCGTCCGCTGCCGAAGCGTTGGGGTTAATGGGATTACCTCCGGATAACAGGTAGATGACATTGAAGTTGTTCATATTACCTGTAAAGCTTGTAAGAAGATAAGGTGCCGTAACAAACAGCATGTAAGGCATTGTAATGTATCTAAACTGCTGGATGGGATTTGCTCCGTCGATTTTTGATGCCTCATAAAGGTCAGCGGGGATATTCATAAGAATACCGGTTGCAATAAGCATCAGATAAGGAATTCCAATCCAGATATTGATTACTACCACAAGGATTCGTGCATAGGTGGGGTTGCCCCAATAGTCTATGGGGGCGTTAATCCAGCCCATGTTCATAAGGAAGCCGTTAACAATTCCTCCCTTATCAAACATCTTTGAAACGTACAAAAGGGAAATAAACTGAGGAATTGCAATGGTAAGAACAAGGATTGTTCTCCAAAGCTTTTTAAACTTGATTCCCTTCTTGTTAATCATCATTGCAACGAGAATTCCGAGGAAGTAGTTACTGAAGGTTGCTAAGAATGCCCACGCAACCGTCCATCCCAAAATTCCTAAGAATACGTTGAAATAAGACCCTTTACCTCCTGCCATGGAGAAAAGTGTTCTAAAGTTATCAAGTCCCACCCAGGTGAACAGATTGGTAATGTATCCGTCGTGCTTACCGTCGTAGTTGGTAAATGCGATGAATATCATGAAAACGATGGGCAAAAACGTAAACAGCGTAATTCCAAGCATTGGAAGGCTTAGAAGTGTTTTGTAGAAGCCCTCGTCCACCAGTGAGTGGACATCATCTATGAACCTATTGATTTTCTTGCCTTTCTCTTTCTTAAACTGGGCATCATAGCTCATTTTGATGTTGAGAGCCCAGGTAAGAATGAAGGCAACAATAAGAAAAATAGTCAGGATTCCATAAAGAAGAATCTCGAACGAGTTGTCATTGTAAGTCGGCACATATGTGTCGAAGAAAGCATCGTACTCCTTGGTGGGTCCAACCTTACCAAGGGAAGGAAGCATTGAAAGCCAATAGCTTCCGCTGTTAATCATATAAAGAATAAAAAGAACCTGAAATGTCAGAAAAACCAAACCTCTTACCAGCTGGCCCCTGACTGCACAGCCAAGTCCCATAATTATTGCGGACAATTTGGTGGCTGCGTCACCTTTGGTAAAGGATTCTGCGAACCCCGCTTTGTGGAACAGCTCATCATATTTATTATCTTTTGTCTTTTTTCCCATAAGACTATCGCCCTTTCCTTTTGGGTAAAAATTCGGGTAAGTAAGTATTTTCGTACAGTAAGGGGTTGGAGCGGTTGCCCGTTCCAACCCCACTTTTTTACTTGATGTTCAAATTACTCGAGGGTAATCATTCCTGTCTCGGAATCAAATACGATTGTGTATGTGCCGTCAGCATCAACAACGAAGTTGTCGCCGTCCTTAACACCGTCTTTACCGTAGTTGTTATCCCAGTTGTGGCCCTGACGAACCTTGAACTCCTCGCCTGCCTTAAGGGCGAAATCAGCGAGCTTATATGTCTTGCCGTCGTCCTGGATTTCCATCTCGAAATCTGTATCCCAGTTTGTGCCGTTAACTGCACCGATAACTGCCCAAGCATGATAGCTTGTCTTCTCAAGTGTTACATCACCCTTGGAAAGGTCCTCGTTAACAACGAGTTTAACGAAGTAGTAACCATCTTCTTCAACCTTGATGTTGTCGCCGTCTCTAGCGCCGTCTGCACCAAAGTTAACATCCCATGCTGCGCCCTGACGAACCTTGAACTCGTCACCTGCTTTAAGCTCAAGTGCTTCTGAGTAGTATGTTGCATCGCCTGCTTCAGCTGTTCTTGTCATAGGGAAGTCTGTATCCCAGCTTGTTCCACAAATCTGGCCGATTACTGAGAAAGCTTCCTTCTCATCGGAAGTCATGTTGAATACTGCGTTACAATCGTCATAGTATTTCTGAAGAATCTCTTTAAGAGCTTCATCGGAACCGTCAGACTCTTTGATGCCTGCTCCGATTGCCTTTGAGATATCCCACCATGAACCGTGTACGTTACCCTGGGGCTTAGCAAAAGGAGCCTGAGCTGCTAAAGCTGCAAGACCGGGGTTGGATTTAACTGCGTCGTTGTTCTGAGCGTTCTTGTTTGAAGGGCCCCACTCGAGAGTATTGAATCTCTCCATCTGGCACTCTTCGCTTGAAAGGTACTGAGCAAGCTTTGATAAGCAAGCGCCCTTAGCGGGATCTGTCTGAGGCTTAACGCCGATAATCTTTGATCCGCAGAAGGAACCAATCTGATAGCTCTTGCCGTCTACTGAGTATGTAGGCATCTTAGCTGCGCCAAGGTTGTCACCAAGGATAGCCTTTGCATCTGCATTCCACCAGGGACCTGCAACAAGTACTGCACAAGGGATAGCTGCTTCAAACTCAGAAACCTGGTCTGAATCTACCCATACAGGTGAAGACATGATCTTATAAAGACCCTTTGCTGCAATAAGTCCGTTGTCGGAATTGAATGTATCGTTAATGGAAATGAAGTTTCCGTCGTCGTCTGTAACCCATGTGGAATCACATCCTGTTCCGAAGAACCAACCGGCGAGGTACCAGCCGTTGCCGCCTACAGGACAAGCAAATGTTCTGCCTGCTGCTTCACAAGCTTCAAGGATACCTTCAACTGTCTGAGCCTGCTCATCTGAAACAACGCTCTTATCATAGAAGATGTAATATCCGTTATCTGATGTGATGGGGTAACCGTAAAGTGCGTCACCTGATGTAACTGCTGCGATTGAACCATCATCATTGTTCTCTCTGACAAATGCTGCTGCTGCATCACCAAGCTGTGCAAGTGCGCCTGCCTGGATAAGTCTTGAAAGCTGGTCCTGTGCGAAGTTGAACATATCAGCACCGGCTTCAACGTCTGTAAGCATCTGGGTAGCTGCATCAGCCTCAGATACTGCTTCGATAGTAGGATTGAGCTTAATGCCGTCTGTGTTTGATGCATTGAAGTTCTCAATCTGTGTCTTTGTAAGTTCTACTGCGTTCTCGGGAACCCATACGGTAATGTCATATTCATAGCCGTCTGCAGATGCCTCTGTCTTTGCTCCCTCTGTAGCCTTTGAGGTGTCTCCACCTGTAGCTGCTTCCTGTTTACCACAACCTGCAAAGCATGTAACAGCCATTGCTGCGGTAAGAAGAACTGCTAAGAGTTTCTTTTTCATATTTGTCCTCCCTATTATGTTATGAAAAGATTTTCCGAAAGCGTTTTCCCATTGATTTTTCATGGTGCGCAATCGGTTGCTCACTTATAAAGTTAACACCCACTATATGCATTGTCAACGTTTCCAAAATACAAAAATCGACCTTCGAAATTGTGCATTTTGCACAACAACTCCCATTTTACGCGGATAATATGCCGAAAACAAACGTTTACAAAAAAATAAGCGGTTGCGCCCTTTGCGCAACCGCTTGCACATTTTCCTTATTCCGGCAAATTTTCAAGCCGTCTGATGCTTTTCATACGTAGGATACTTCCCGCGATAATCACAAGCATCACTCCTGCTACCTGTATTACCGTGCCTGAGCCAAAGCCAACGCCCCCTCCTGTAGCCTTTCCAATTAAATCCGCCGCCACTCCGGATACAGCATAAGCCACAACATATCCTATCTGTGAAAGGAACCCGATAAGTCCCCATGCTCTTCCCTGGGCATCTGCCCTTATGTTTGTCCTGATAAGATAATCGAGACAGTTGTTGGCTATGGGAAGGGAAGCAAAGAAAAGGAATCCAAATGCACAAAGAATGGCAATATTTGTTGTCCTTCCAAATCCATACATAAAGGCTCCCGCAAGTATCAAAGAAACTGACATCAGCATGGCAAATCTTCCCTTTATACCCTTAATTCCAAGATATATTGCCGTCACTAACATTCCGCAGGCGCAGATTGTTTCCGTAACTCCAAGAGTCTTGGCGTCAGAAAAAGAAAGGACAAAGGGTTCCGCCAGAATCTGAAACATACCCATGAACAAAGTGATAAATGATGCCACAACAACAAGCATCAGAACCCCCTTGTTTCCTGTAATTATCTTCCAGCCTTCCTTCATGCTTTCCATGAAAGAAGCATCTTCCTCAGTGGCATTTGTAGGAGTTCCTCTCCTTACCACCGCCGCACTTATAACCGTAAGGAAGAAAGTGCAGATATCTATAATAAGAAGAAGCTTCACATCACTTACCGAAAGAAGGAATCCTGCAATGACAGGCGAAAACAGATATCTCGCGCTTCCCGCCATGGACACAAGTCCGTTGGCCTTGGAAAACTCATCCTTGGTAAGAATGTCCGTAATAGTTGCCTTATATGAAGGCTCAAGAAGAGCTGAAAATACCGAGCTTATGGTGACGCCGATGCAAATCTCCAAAAGACTTGCCCCACCCGTCATCATGGCAATCAGAATATAAATAATGCCGATTGCCGAACACCCGTCTCCTATCATCATAAGAAGGCGCCTGTCGTACTTATCAGCCAATACCCCCGCCGGCACTCCAAGAACCAATGTGGGCAGGAATCCGAGAAGCGTTACGAGAGCCATTCCCGCAGCGCTTCCTGTCATGTTAAATACGTAAACTCCAAGTCCGAAGCTTGTAAGTCCGCCGCCGATGGAGGAAACCAGCTCTCCTGACCACAAAAGCAAAAACTTCTTGAAATTACCGCTCACTCTTTGCATCCTCCTCAAGCTGCATCTCCAAAAGTCTTCCCACGTGCTCTTTCTCGAAGAACAGTTTCTTGTTGGCCAAAACCACGCCCACTACAACCAGGGTCAAAACTCCGGTCTCTATAATCTTGGTTTCGGGAGTCATGGCAATCTTTTCCTGCATGATATTTAAGAAAAGATGGAAAATAATTGTGGCAAGCATACTTCTTCTGTTCTTCACATAAAGCCAGGTCTGAAGGAAGTCCACCGGGAATGTGCTTAACAGGAAGTTAATAACATAAATCAAGCCAAGTTCCTTAAGCGTGTACTGATAGGTTCCGGGGATTAAGAACAAAGGCAGGTGCCAGCATCCCCATATTCCTGCAAAAATCAAAGACTCTACAAACCAGCTATGGTATTGGCCCACAGCATCTTCACCGTAGCCTCTCCAGCCCACCTCTTCAATAACGGAAGCAAGAAGCATGGTCAAAAGAGCTGATGTACCGCCTATTGAGAAAGAGAAATCCTCTGTGAAGGAAAACTGATCGGGTGAGCCTCCAAACAAAACGGATATTCCGATTGAAGCCGCCACTGCTACTCCGTATAGTAAAAATCCAAGTAAAATGTATTTTGGCTTAATTCTGTAGAAGCCGACGATTTTACGCTTAAGATCTTCCTTAAGCATCTTGTTCTTAGAAGTAAGAACGGTAACCACGGCCGTTGCAGCAGGCATAATAAGTCCGATTACCATTATGCCAAGCATGGCTGCGTTGTTATTCTTTAAAGCGAGGGCCAGAGCCCAGAAACCCCAGGTCAGGGCAAAAACTATAATATAGAACCTTTTGGGTCTGTATGTGTAATGTTCCATCTAATATCTCCTTATTTTCTGACGAGCTGTTCCACGAAGGCCATGGAGCCGGGCTTTGCGTACAGCATCCTTTCAATCGTGTCTATGAAGACCTTTATGTCGGCCTCCGTATAATTGTCAGAGTCGAAAACTTCATTGGAAAGAATAATAATCATCTTTACTCGCTCGGGGATGTTATCGCAGTTAAACTTCCCCTCTCTTACCCCCTGCTCCGCTACTTCGCAAACAAGAGGCACAAGCCTGTCCAAAAGCTTATTCTTGATCTTCTCATGCATCAGCAAATTCTCCTGCTCATGTAAAGCATCCTTAATGGTCATCTCCGCCTCATCAGGCCTGAAGGAGGCTATGACGCCCACAAGCTTCTGTTCTATAGGATAATCGCTTGCTAAGATTGCCTTGGCACGCTCCGTCTCTTTATCCAGCATCAAATCAATTACTTCCTCAAGAGTCTGCTCCTTACTTGGGAAATAATAGTAATATGTGCCCTTGGCAATTCCTGCCTCAGCTATGATGTCATCAACGCTGGTGTTCTCATATCCCTTTGAAAGGAACATCTTATAAGCGATTTCCAGCAATTCCTGTTTTCTTCTTTCACCTTTTTTCATGCGCACGAATCTCCTTTTCGACTCTCGGTCGGTTTTTATGATAACTCTATTGTTCTGCGTTGTCAACAACTTTTTTCGACTTTCAGTCGATTTTTTATTTTTCTGCGTTCTTACGCCTTAGAAATAGCAAGCCATCGGTGGCCGCTGGTGCTTTCCTCTCGTCTTATGAGTACGAATTTGCAGCTCCTGATGCTACTTGTCAATAGTTTCTTGTACTTTTTCTTGTGGAAATGCCGGAAAACCGCTCTAAATATGGGCATGAAAAAAGGACCGGATTTTGCTCCGATCCTCTCTCAGAAATCATAATAAAATGATTATTTCTTGATCTTCCAAACGGTGTTCTGTTTGGCTCCTTCACGCTCAATATATCCTTTATCTCTTAAGGAATTCAAGGTCCTCTGCACTGTTCTTACTGTTTTTGAAGCCTTTTCAGCAAGCTCATCTCTTGAAGCATCCGGTTTAGACTTCAAAATTGCCAATATAGTCTTCTCGGTAAGATTAAGCTCATCGGCAGAAGTGACATCTGTAGTGACATCAGAAGTGACATCCGCAGTGTCACTTGTAATCGGATTTCTCTTGATAATAAACTTGAATCCATTCTGTCCATTCTCATACGAATACTTAACACTCGCATCTTTACAGAGGCTATCAATTCTCTTAAATCCACTTCCGAACTTCTCTATGGAATGGTTTAGGAACAGTATCTTCGATATGGCAGGATTTCTTATTTCTGACTCCAGATCCTTCTTGATATACTCCTCTGGTTTATATTTGCTCGCATATTCTCCTGGACTGTAAAATGTAATCTTTCCTGGATGAATGCATATTTCGTGAGTTGTTCTTCCGCCATATATTGCATGGGCAAAACTGTTTGCCAAAATCTCACGGACAACTGCAACAGGCACCTCAGGGATTTCATCCCTTTCCCAGCTTACAATCTCAACTCTCCATCTTATATGTTGAAGAATATACTCCTCGGCAAGTCTCATAAGATTAAAGATATTGTCTTCAAAAAGCTTCATATCAAGGATCGTCAGCTTTTCATCAGTCGCAAAGATCCCCACCTTCAACGATATCGGATGATTGTTTCCAAAAAGAGCTTCCCCTGCATTTGTCAGATGTCCGTCCCTAACCAAGCCAAATCGATTTAGGATAATAGGGCATGTGTATCTCCCCTCTGGCAATCTTCCCGCCGCAATTGCATTCTGCCAAAAGTTTTTTATAGCAGAACGATCCACTTGCTTTTCTGTCAGCTCTGACAGACCCTTTTCCCATTTTTCTCTATATTTGTTGGAACCGAAGAATACCTTCAATTCTTCGGGTGTTACTTCACGATCCTCATCAGCTGTTCTGAGATAATATCGCCCTGCCGCTGAATACGGAGTGCTCTCACCGCTGAATTCGACTTTTATAGCGCTACGGCCTTCAAAAACCTCCTCCGTGATTGCCGGATATATCTGTGGTTTTATAGTTTCATATACCGCTCTGGATACATCCCTCAATGAAGATTCGGACACATCCTGCCCTGCTACATCCCCATTGGGCTTTACGCCAAAATATAATGTTCCGACACCATGTTTATTTAAGATGGATGCGATAGAAATCATCGCAGCCTTCATTTCTCCTGTGGTCTTCTTAAACTCAAGTGTTTCCGTTTCTTTTCCTAAGTTTTTCATGTGTCCCTCCGCTAATAGAAGTGACATCATTATACATTAGAAGTGACATTTTGTCACTACAAAAATGTCACTTCTAAAATAACGTTTTTTAGTCTGAACACTCTGTACGTAGCACCCTTTTCAGCTTCTGAGAAAAGGTCTGTCCCTGCTCCTTGAAGTGAAGATATGTAATATAAGTGGTCTTACCGATTAGTGCGTATTACAGTGCTTGTGGGCAAAGAAGAAGCGCAGGTATCATTATCGACAACTGCGCTTTCCTGCTCCGGTATTAAGTTTTTTTCGTTCTCCATTTTCGTCCTCCCTTATAAATTGTAATCCTTTCTTCTTGTTCTGTTAATTTCATGTTCTTTCTGCCCGCGCTCGTTCTGAAGCATTCTTTCAAGATCTCTCTTGTTATGGCTCAGGACTTCCATCTCCGCAAGGTTCAACGTTGCCTCTGATAACGGTCTTTCGGTTTTCTGATACTTCTCCCGCAAGCCATCAAGTTCTTTCTGCCATGCCTTCGGGTTGATCTTTTTATCCGGTTCCTTGATCATATTCAGATTCAGCTTCTGCAACGCCCTCACCCGCCCTTCCATTTTGTGCCGTTTCCGTCACCTCTGATTTGCGGTCTATAACGACCGCCTTTATCATGTTTTGAGTGTCCGGATTCTTGAATGCGCAAGCTATGATTCTGCACATTTCCTGCTCCGTGAATTCATAGGCTTCGGGGAAATACTTTACGATAATCCCGCCCATGATGTACTTCTGATGATCCTGCTCCTTTCTGGCTTTTGCCTTTTCTTCCCGCCTTACCTTCGCGAGATTGGCCTGAGCTTTCTTCACCTGCTCCAATGCCTTCAGTTCCTGTGCTGATTTTTCTTTCTGTTCCATTGTGTGTGCCTCCTTATAGTTTGATATAAAAAAAGCACCTTAGACTTTTAATCTAAAGTGCTTAATACCTCATATATGTATCCTTATTTAGTTTTGTATTTGAGGTATGCCTTATACTTTGATATCATTATGTTCTTCATGTACTGTTCCATATAATCAAAGTCAGGATTTCCACTCTCATCAACCGGAAGTAATAACTTTTCACGTTTCAACCTAGGATCAGTCATTTCTCTGCTAAAATCATACTTCTCATGCATCTGATTTCTAATAACAGTGCCAATAAACAAATAATGGAATTTGTTTAGTTTTGCTCCTTTGAAATGAGTTACATGATCTGTTGCAATATATTTATATGGATGATAAAAAGCATAACCGGCTGATACCCCGCCATTTGCAACACTCAAGCAATTTTCATAGACACGTACGTTTTCTTCATTTCCAGCAAAAGCAATAACTCCGTTATTACCTCCTGCCGAGGAAACAATTGGAGTTAACCCTTCCTCATAGTTTTTACTTATTATCCTCTTTCCTCGTTTTGGTGGCGAAAAAAAGTCGGTAACAAAAAAATCATGCCATTCTTTCTGTTCGAGTGATGGTAGCTCTACCATTTCCCCAAGTTTCTTTTTTTCTTCTTTCAAATACTGCGTATAAAGCCTAATTAGTTCATCTTCCTGCTCTTGAACAAACGCATCCATGAACTCATAGTCTATTTCACCATCTTCATCAACAGGGAGCATAACTATTTCTTTGTCGGCATTTCTTTGTCGAAATTGCTTGCCATACGAAAACTTCGCAGAATTGTTATTCATGCAAGTGGCTATGAATTTTTTTGCATTAGAAGAAATACTATCGTTTACAAAGAAATAAATATTATCATCACCAGTGCATTCATATGGATGATAAAAAGTATGTCCAAACATATCGATAGTTATGCAATCGTTATAGCGTTCCATTGATTCGTTACAGATAAAAGCACTAACTCCTTGGTTTTCAGCTGATGCCGTTAACATTGGCATGGAACCGATTATTCTATCTTCTTTATTTAACCTTTTGCCATGATAGTTTTTTAGAATTTTGTCATGGTGAAACTCTTTCCATTCTCTATCTTTAAGTGTTAGCATCAGAATCACCATCCTCTTCAAATAGGTACTGACGACCTTGCATTATCATTGAAAATTCAAACGATAGATAATCTCCTATAGTTTTTTCAAAGTCCGATTCTACAGGTGGTTCATCATTAAAATAATAAAAACTATGAAGCCATTCATCTGTTGCCTCTACCGTTGATTTTACGCAGAAAGATGTGTCCGCCTCAACTCTATCAAACCACACATCTAACAAATGTTGTTTCTTATCCTTGGCAGATTCAGTTTCCAAGAGTCCTAAATGGGGGAAAACTTTCCATCCATCATCCTCGAAGTTAATAAACTTACAAACCTTATTAGAACTATGCGGCTGATGTGCGGTAAATACAGCAATACAAGGCATAACACCCACTCCGTAAAAAGTATCTTTGTTTAGGGTTATGACACCTTCAAGTGTATGATGTTTTAATATGTTTTCTTTTACATTTTGCTCCTCAGTTGTTTTTCCTGTCATTGATGATTGTGGTACTATTACAGCGCACCTTGCTCCGTCAGCCAATGAATCCAATAAGTGTTCTGTAAAACAAATCTCGTATAAATTAGGGTTCTTCTTTGATCCCTGTGAATATGGCGGATTCATCATGCCTACAGTTGCACCCTTTAGCTGTAATTTATCAGCTTCTTGAGCAAGGAAGTCTGCATTTATAAGATTGCTCTTTCCATCACCGCGAAGAATCATATTTGTTGTGGCAATCGTAAACATATACGATTGCAATTCAAAACCGTGCAGTTGCTCTTTTCTTATATGTGCAATCTCAGGATCACTTTCTATTTCCTTTTTTGTTTTTAATCCTTTTGAAACTACCACTTGCTTGAACATATTGTGCATAGCGGCAATTAAGAAACCAGCCGTACCGCAACATGGATCCAATATAATATCATCCGGCTTTATCGCAACCAAGTCACAAAATAGTTCTGTAATATGCTTTGGTGTCAGGACAATACCAAGCGTTTGTCCATCTCCACCACTATAGCTCATAAACTCCCCGTAAAATCTGCCCAGGTAATCCTCTGCAGAGTATGCGTATTTAATACACTTATAAATGTGCTCATACAGGAAATCCGTATAATAACGCAACGGGGTTTTACCTAATGTTGGATTGATTTCATTCAAAACCGTGGTATCCCTAATTATCGAAAATTGGCTTAAAATCTTATCTCTTTTTACGTCAGGTGCGACCTTAACACGTTTAAGATTCGCTTCTATTGCCTCGTATATTTTCTGACCATCAGTTTTTAACTGGTCCCCGTTCAGAGTTTCTATGCTGAAATTCTTATGTTCAGACTCATTCAATGCTAGCAATATTCCAGAAACGACTAACGGTTTATCAATATCTTTCAAATTACCGTAATTTCGCAAATCTTCATGTAAAGTTGCAGCATCCTTTAGTATTTCTGCTGTTTCTTTTTCCGTATCTGTCTGTTCCTGCAGAACTTCTCTCATGTAGTATTCTTCTATATTGGTATCATTAAAGGAAATGAATGATTCTACTTCAGGAAGTTCACGATAATACTCTGTTTCGTCAACAAAAATCGGGCTTATTTTATGCCTTTTTTCATTTCCGGATACACCAAAAGCAATTACTTTCTTGAACGAAGTATTATTTATTAAATGCTTGGCATAAAATAATGCTCCATTCATAGCATAGTCCTTAACCGCGCTCACTTCTAAAGACAAAACTGAACCTTCTCTTTTTTCGTGTTTATCAACACTAGCTTTGTCCTCAATCACAATAATATAGTCTTTAACTACACCAACAAACTCTGGAAATCCCACCTTGCCTGTTCTGCTTTTGCTTGCGGTTTTTAATGCATCATTTAACTCTTTAATACTTGATCCTTGAGGGTCAAGATTGAGTCCTGCCTCATGCAGCAAATCATTTACCCAAAAATCTGTTTTAACCTCTTTTTTTGCCATAATGCACCTCTTAAATATCCGCACCATTCTCTTTCAACCGGCAATAGCGGTCATACGAGATAATGATATTTTGCGGTTTGCTATTCTTGTTTACCAAAACGACTTTATCGTTTTGCGCCACATCATCAAATATTTTAGATGCCTGACCTCGCAGGAATTCTGTCATTTGATGATGGTTAGGTATGATATCTTTGTTTTTCATTGATTTACCCACCTTTCCAAATATCATTATCTCAAATGTAATTACTATTTACAAGTATTTTCCTTTGATTATTCTAATTACTATTGTTTATCTTCCTCATAGCCTGTCTAGCCTGTTCTCTCTTGGCCTCCGTTATTCTTCTCGGCTTATGGTAAGTAACGGCTGTTTTAGGCATTACATAGGTCTTATCGATATCTGTTTCGCCTACACACTTAAAGGTATCGGGGTACTCGGTAACTAACGAGTCAAGTTGTCTTATAATGGCAGGATCACGGGTATATAACTCTGCTGTCTTGTCGGCAGCATTGAAGTTGATAATGGTCTCCTGCTCATATCGTGTCAGTTTCATTGCCAATGTTCGGCTCCTTTCTCGCGCACGCGCGCGTATTACCGTCTCCCGTCGGGGAACACCTTCGTGTGTTTAAAGGTTGTACAAGAAACCTCTTATAATTTATAACTCCTGTGACTAAGAACTGCATTCTCACCATACTAGGTCACGCTTTTCGAGGCTTTTTTTGAGTTATGTCAACCTCTAACCCCATATTCCCCCTGAAAATCTCCCAAATATGTGACTAAAGCATGACAATTGAAGTGGTTTAGTCACAGGCCCCCTCAATTTTCTGTGACCTGAAATAGCAATTGCGATACCCTTAGTCACAACATCCTAAAAAAAGCAAAAATAAAGCCAGGGAATGGATTCCCTGACTTAAATTTCACTCTGAGCACAGTCTGCGACTACTCCTTTTCTTCTATTCTTCTATCCCGAATCTGTAGCTAGAAACAAGGATATAAGGTCATCCCAATCGCCACCGTTGCGATGGCCATAAGAATCGACGGCAGCCACCCCATCTTAAGCAAGGTCTTCTGGTCATATCCGCCGGCACCCATCATCATGGGAACAACACTTGTTGCCATGGGAGTAATGAGTGAACTCATGGATCCTATATAGCACATCTGCATGATTCCTCTGGGATCACACTTTAAGGATGCACAGGTTACAAGAGCAAGAGGAATAAGCACCTTGCTTACCGCTCTGTTGTAAAGGAGACTTGTCATTACAAATGAAGCCACAAAGAACACGCCGCCGATTACGTAGCTGTTTCTTGTGTTCTGTAAAAGGCCTGCAACTGCTCCGCCTACCATATCGCCTGCTCCTGTTGCGGCAAAAGCATTTCCAAGGGTAACAACACCAACATAGAGAAGGATGATGTCGATTCCCATGCTTCCGATGGCATCTTTGCCTCTTAAGATTCCGCTGGCAACCACAAGGCAGGCTGCGATAGCGGGAATAAGCCATGAGGGAAGTCCGAAGGACTTAAACATCAGACAGATTACTGTTCCGAAGAAAGCCACATATGCTATAACTTCCTGCCAGATGGGAAGTTTAACCTTCTCAGCTGCCTTCTTTGCGTCGAAAAGTCTTACGGGAACCACAGGGTTCTCAGGTGCAAACTTTGGAGCGATGAAAATCGCATAAAGCATAATAAGTATTGTTACGGGGAGCTTAATGGATGTCTCCGTAAAAATGGTATTGGTAAAGCCCTCAATGCCGTACTCGGCAAGAAGACCGTTATTCTCAATATAGTTTCCAACGTAGGGTCCGATGGGTGTGATTGCATAAGAGCAGGACACCGTAACAAGACCGATTGAATACATCATCTTTGAAGGCTTGAATCCCATTTCATCGCACATGCCGATAACAAGGGGGCAAACCAGCGCAAACAAAGCTGTGATGCTGGGGATAAACTGGCCAAGGATAAAAGTAACTATTACATATCCTGCCAGAACCTTTGTGAAAGACCCTTTTGAAACCTTATAAACAATTCCTGACAGTTTGGGAACCAACTGGGTTCTGTTAAGACCTGCGGCAATGATGAACATGGATGCCATGGTCACTGCTACGCTGCTTCCGATGTTTGACAAAGCCTGTGAGGGCTCTACACATCCCGTTGCCACCAAGACCAGCATTCCAAGCATGGACGTAATTGCCATGGGTATTTTATTCAGGCAGAAGCTTATAATCATAAGCAGGAACACTGCCAGAGTTACATACATTTGAAACATTCTTTATTACTCCTCTTCGTTTAATATGTGTAGCACACTCGACAATTATACCAATAAATCATTGTACAGAAAAGGGGAAGAGACGAATCTCTTCCCCAAATTTAACACTTTATTATTATGCAAAAACTTAAGCTTTCTTCTTACCTACTTTTCTCATAAGGTACCAGAATGCTCCGGTTAAGCATACAGATGAGAATGTACCGCATGCAATACCAACCATGAGAGGAAGTGCAAACTCTTTAATGGAGGTTACACCGAGGATGTAAAGAACTGCAACCATAATGAAGGTTGTCAAAGAAGTAAAGATACTTCTTGATAAAGTCTGTGTAATACTTGTGTTAACAATCTCCTCTACAGACAGTCTTCCGGGAGCATTTAAGTTCTCACGGATTCTGTCGAAGATAACGATTGTGGCGTTGATGGAGTAACCTACGATTGTAAGGAGGCAAGCAATGAATGTGGAGCCCACGGATATTCTTGCAACCGCATAGCAGGTAAGAACAACCAAAACGTCATGAATAAGAGCAAGTACTGAGCTGAAACCGAATCTGATATCTTTGAATCTGATTCTGATGTAGATAAGCATAAGTACTACTGCCACGATAACAGCGATAACTGTATCACGCTTCATCTCATTTGAGATTGTTGAGCTGATGTTCTCAACATTGATTGTTGCCTCGTCAACTCCGAAGGACTCAACAAGTACATCCTTCATCTGCTCTCTCGCATCAACTGTAAGAGTACGTGTCTTGAAGATTACCTCGTTGGTTCCTGTTACCTTCTGGGACTGAACATTTCCGTCACCTGTAACAGCTTCAATCTTGGGAACCACTTCGCTGTCAAGCTTCGCAATGCTTACATCCTCAGGGAATGTAGCTGTTGTTGAAGCACCACCGATGAACTCAAGGGAGAAGTTAAATGCTCTCTCACCCTTTGCTGAGTGGATACCCATGAATACGAAACCACAGATAATAACAGCTGCAGAGATTGTAAAGAAGATACCCTTCTTTGCAAGGAAGTTGATGGGCTTTCTCTCCTTGGATACGCCATACCACTTCTGGTCTCTAACTCCCATAGCATAGAATGCGTTAAGGAGCATCTTTGTAATAACTAGTGCGGTGAACATTGATAATACGATACCGAGCATAAGTGTCTGAGCGAAGCCCTTAACAGAACCGGTACCCATAAACCAAAGAACAATTGCCGCAATAAGTGTTGTAATGTTACCATCGATGATAGCTGACAAAGCCTTGTCAAAACCTATCTTAATGGAAGCGCCTACAGTATTGCCTGCCGCAATCTCTTCTCTGATACGAGCGAAGATAATAACGTTGGCATCTACTGCCATACCGATGGAAAGGATGATACCTGCAATACCGGGAAGGGTAAGGGTCATATCAAATCCATCAAGAAGCACGATAACAAGTGCTGTATATAATACAAGTGCAATACTTGCCACAAGTCCGGGTACAAAGTAAACGGCAATCATGAATAATACAATGATTCCGAGACCGATGGCACCGGCCATAAGTGATGTACGGATAGCATCGGTACCAAGCTGAGCACCTACAACCTTGGAGTGCAACTCCTCAAGCTTAAGCTTAAGTCCACCGATTCTGATGGTGGAAGCAAGCTTCTCTGCATCCTCAAGGGATTTCTCACCTGTAATCTCAGCAGAACCTGCGTTGATAACGGAGTTAACCTTGGGAACACTTACGAAGTTCTCAGCTTCAACTTCACTGAAGTCATAGTAAATTGCAATTGTCTCGCCCTTCTCGAAAGCTTTCTTTGTAGCTTCTGCGAACTTTGTGGTTCCGTCTGCATTGAAAGTAAGCTGAACAACGGGGGACTGGTTATTCATATCATCCTTACGGTAACCTGCCTGAGCTTCCGCAACCTCAGAGCCTGTAAGAACGATAGAACCGTCTGCCTCCAACTCCTCAAGGGATTTGGTGAGGCTATATACCTGAACCATATTGCCGTCTGCATCCTGTCCATAGGAACCAACATAGTTAAGGTTTCCTTCGGAATCTGTCTCGGCGATGAAGTACAATGCTCCGGGACGTCCCAAATCCGAAAGGATCTGGTTGGCATCCGTAACACCGGGAATCTCGATGTTGATTCTGTCAGAACCTTCCTTATAAACAAGTGCCTCTGTACTGTAGTTCTGTACACGCTGCTGCAATTTAAAAATTGTGTCGCTCATATCTGTAGCTGAAGGCTCCTCATCGCCTACTACCTGATATGTAATGCTGACACCGCCTGCCAAATCAAGTCCGAGCTTAATGCTCTCAGCAGAACCTGACTTGTCCTGACCCACACCGAAAATAGCGGTATAAATGCATCCTGCCAAAAGAAGCAGGGTACATATAAGAGTCACAACTCCTCTACTCTTTTTCATGGTAAAACTAATCTCCTTTTGTTATAAGGGCAATTCCCCTAAAATAGTGAACATAAAAAAAACCTGCCTTCTAAATCTACCACAAAACTAAAGAAATTGAAAGTATTTAATTGAATCTTATGAGTACCTTCTCAACTCTTCTCTCATCCATCTTAAGGACTGTGAGGGTCAGGTTCTTAAAGTCCACGTGATCCCCCTCCTCAGGGAAGGTTCCCAGGGTTTCCGTAATAAAGCCACCCAGGGTATCACTTTCGCATTCAAGCTCATCCTCATCAATATCAGTAAGGTCAAGGAAATCAGAAATAACCATATCTCCGTCAACCTCTATTTCATTTTCGGAGTGTCTTACAACATCCACCTCTATATCGTCGGTGTCATCCCAGATATCTCCGACTATCTGCTCAAGGACGTCCTCCATGGAGATAACACCCAGGGTTCCGCCATATTCATCCGTAACAATGGCAAGGTGCTGTTTTGCCTTACGAAGCTCCTCCAAAACAGCCGGCAGCTTTGTTGTCTTATATACAAAGCATGGCTTCATGAGAATGCTTCTCAAATCCATTTCCTCCTCATTAGCCATGGCCTTTAAGAAGTGATTCATGTGAACAATGCCGATAATATGGTCAATTCCGTTCTCATATACAGGAATTCTGGTATGGGAAGTATTTCTTACAACCTCTAAAATATCTTCCTTATCATCATCGATGTCGATGGCGTCCACATCGATTCTTGCTGTCATAACCTCGAAGGCAGAAATCTCAGAAAAATCGATGGCCGCATGAATAAGCTCCGTTCTTTCCTTATCAAGAACACCCTCATCCTCTGCAGTTTCGATAATGGACTGAAGCTCTGTGGTTCCCTCGTCCTCATCCTTATCTTCCTCAGGATTCATCTTCATGGTAATAAGGTTAATAAGCTTAACCACTATCCAAATTACCGGCTTAAAGATAATCATCAGAAATCTTAAGGGCGCGGATGCAAACATGGCAAAACCGTTTGCTCTCTGCTTTGCCGTAATTTTCGGAATGGTCTCTCCGAAGATAATGATGGCAATTGTAATGACTATGGTTGCCACCCATGTAAGCTTGTCCTCTCCCGTAGCAAGGATTACAAATACCGAACAAAGGGAAGAAGCCGCTATATTTACCAGATTGTTTCCTATAAGTATTGCGCTTAAAGCATCATCAAAGTGATCTGCAATAAATAACGCGCGTTTTGCTTTCTTGTTTCCGTCTTTTTCCTCATTTTCCAGGCGAACCGTATTGCATGAGGAATAGGACATCTCAGAGGCTGAGAAGAATGCGGATAACAACACGCAAAGCAGTATACCTGTACCTACGAACCAGATTGTCATTCTTCGTCACCTCCCTCTGCTTTATCGGGAGCTACGACTCTGACTCTCACAATTCTGTTGTGGTCCATCAAAGATACCGTAACCTTTATACCGTTATACTCGAAGCAGTCTCCAACTTTGGGGATTTCGGGGAAGTGCTCGTAAACCCAGTCGCTGACTAAAAGATTGGTATATCTTTCATCTTCATCAGGGTCCTCAAAGTCTATCTCATCGAAAAGATCTCCCACAGTCTCCTCGGCGTCAACAAGGTAAACATTGTTTCCAAGAGACATAATTGCCTCCTCAACAATGTCATCCTCATCCCAGATTTCACCAACCAGCTCCTCTAAGATATCCTCTACAGTAACAATACCGAGAGTTCCTCCGAAGGAATCGGTAACTACAGCCATATTCTGCTTCTTACCGGAAAGTATGGGAAGAAGGGTATCGATTCTTGTGGTCTGAGGTGTGAAATACACGCTGTCAAGAAGAGGTCTTACCTTGGGAATACGCTTGGATTTAAGATAAGCCTTCATAAACTTTCTTATATGAAGCACACCGATAATGTTATCGATGGTTCCTTCGTAAACGGGAAGGCGGCTGTGGGTTGTTCCCTTAACCAGTTCAAGTACTGACTTGGGATTCGCTGCCACATCTATGGCCACCATGTCGACTCTGGGGGTAAGAATACTGTCAACGGTAACATCGCCAAACTGAATGGCGGATGAAATCAGCTCGCCCTGCTCTTCGTCTATTGAGCCTTCCTCTGCCATGTCCTCAATAATGTCATAAAGTTCATCCTCGGTGACGCTTATCTCGGCATCTTCCTCTTTCACAAAGATTTTACCGATAGCAGAAAGAAGCTTTGAAACAGGAGCCAAAGCTCCCATAAAAAAGCGTAGAATACCGGCCGTTGCAAGCAGCAGCTTCTCACTATACTTTTTGGCTATACTCTTGGGCAACATCTCACCTGCGAAGAAAACCACAACAGTGGTAATCAAGGTGCTCACAGACACCGCACTTAAGCCCCAGCGTCTTGTGACGGCTACGGTAACCAGTGCAGCTGTAGAAATATGTACGATGTTGGTGCAGACAAGCAAAGTGCTTATTGCATCTTCAAAATGATCCAAACAAAAAAGTGCTTTTTTTGCACGATAATCGCCCCGCTCAAGCTGGGCCTTTATTTTATTCCTTGACGCGGAGGCCAAAGCGGTTTCCGCGACTGCGAAAAATGCTGCAAAAAACAGCAGAATGATTGCTATAATCCACGGCAATCGACTACCATCATCCATTATCGGATTGTCAACTCCTTTTCCATATAAATACGTCTAAAAATACGTATAATTGTTTGAAAAATATACCATATATAGGCTCTAGTGTCAAGAATTGTACATCTTTGCGTAGAAGCCCCCACGCTCTATAAGCTCATCGTGCTTACCCTGCTCAATTATATGCCCGTCCTTCATAACAACAATGATGTCGGCCTCTTTGATGGTGGAAAGTCTGTGGGCAACAACAAAGGAGGTTCTTCCCTGCATCATCTCGGCAAAGGCCTTCTGAATCCTGATTTCGGTTCTTGTATCAATGGAACTTGTAGCCTCGTCAAGTATGAGCATAGGAGGAAGTGTCAGCATTACTCTTGCAATGCATAAAAGCTGCTTCTGTCCCTGTGAAAGGCTGCCTCCGTCCTCTCCTATAAAGGTATCGTAACCCTTTGGCAGACGCTTAATGAAGGAATGGGCGTGGGCTTTCTTTGCTGCCTCAATTATCTCTTCATCAGTGGCCTCAGGGTTTCCGAAGGCTATATTCTCTTTAATGGTTCCGGATCTAAGCCAGGTTTCCTGAAGAACCATACCATAATTGCTTCTTAAGCTGTCTCTTGTAACCTTTGATGTATCAACTCCATCAATCTCAATTGTACCTGAATTGATATCATAGAATCTCATGAGAAGGTTTATAAATGTGGTCTTGCCACATCCCGTAGGACCTACGATGGCAATTCTCTGGCCCTTCTTCGCCTCAAGATTGTAGTGTTCTATAAGAGGTTTGTCAGGTGTATAGGAGAAGGATATATCCGATACCTTGATATTTCCATCCACTGCCTTTAATTCGGTCGCATCTTTCGCATCAGGAGCCTGACCCGGAGTTTTGATTAACTCAAAGCACCTCTTTGCGCAGGCCAAAGCATTCTGAAGCTCAGTAATAACACCTGATATTTCATTAAAGGGCTTCGTGTACTGGTTCGCATAGCTTAAAAAACAGGTCAGCATACCGATAGTGATTCCGCCGTTTATAGCTATCATTGCGCCGCTGATTCCCACTCCCGCATACACAAGGCTGTTGACGAATCTTGTGCTGGGATTAACAAGGGACGAATAGAAAACTGCCTTTAATGAGCAGTCTCTTAATCTGTCATTAATCTCTTCAAAGGTTTCTATAACCTCTTCCTCGTTGGAAATGGCCTTTACAACCTTCTGATTCTCTATTACTTCATTGATAAGTCCGGTCTGTTCGCCTCTGGTCTCCGACTGAAGTGTGAACATCTTATAAGAACTTCTGGCAATAAACCTGGCAACCAGTAAAGACACCGGCGTAATCAGAACCACCACAAGAGAAATCCACACATTGGTTCTGAACATGAATATGAGAGTTCCTATTATTGTGGCTACTCCTGTAAAAAGCTGAGTGAATCCCATTAGAAGCCCATCGGCAAATGTATCCACATCCGCAATTACCCTGCTAACCAGATCACCGTGGGAATGACCGTCAAGATATGAGAAGGGGAGATCATGAAGTTTTTTGAAAGCATCCTCTCTGATATCCTTGATTACATGGAAGGTTATCTTGTTGTTTAGGATTCCCATAATCCACTGGGCCAATGCACTTATTCCCACAACCACAAGAACCCTTATGCTTATGGCTATAATGGCCTCAAAATCCACATCTGAAGGACCAACGATATAATCAATGGCTCTTCCTATAAGAATAGGAACATATAAGGTTCCAAAAACGTACACCAATGAAAGCACCAGTGAAAGTGCTATCATCCAAAGATATTTCTTAAGGTAAATCAAAACCTCAGCGATTATATTTCTCTTCCTATCCATCTATCTCACCTGCCCTTTCCGGGAATTGAGAAAGAAAGATTTCCCTGTAAATCTCACAAGTCTTAAGGAGTTCCTTATGGGTTCCTATGCCCACTGCTTCGCCATCCTCAAGAACAATAATCTTGTCTGCATGCATAATGGAAGATGTTCTCTGGGACACAATAAACATTGTGGTTCCCTTCATCTTCTCGGCCAGTGCCTTTCTTAAAGCCGCTTCAGTGGCAAAATCCAGGGCTGAAGCCGAATCGTCAAGTATAAGAATCTCAGGTTTACTGATTAGTGCTCTTGTAAGTGCCAGACGCTGCTTCTGGCCTCCCGAGAAGTTCTTTCCTCCCTGGGCAACAGATGCATCAAGACCGCCCTTTCCTTCGATGATTTCATAGGCCTGAGCAATCTTTGCCGCCTCGAGTATCTCCTCATCAGTGGCGTCTTTGTTTCCTTTAAGAATGTTGGATCTGATGCTTCCCTTAAAGAGAACCGCCTTCTGCATGGCGACAGATACTCTTTTTCTCAAGTCAGCTCTGGTAAAATCAGAAACTTCTCTGCCATCAACAAGTACTCTTCCCTCACTGGCCTTATAAAAACCGGGAATTAAGTGTACAAGAGAAGTCTTACCGCTTCCGGTACCTCCGATAACGCCCACAACATCCCCGTGGTTAACCTTAAAGGATATATTCTTAAGTGAGGGTTCGGCACCTTCGTGGTAGGTAAGAGAAACATTCTGAAACTCCACAGCAGGAGCATCAGGGTCAGTCTCCAGGGGTTCAACAGTTTCCTGGGAAGGCTCCTCTTCTTCCATGGAAAGGGTGGCTCCAACTCGCTCAGCGCATGCCAATGCCTTGGTAACGGTAACCACAAGATTTGCAAGCTTAACAAGCTCCACAAGAATCTGGGACATATAGTTCCAAAGGGCAACTACCTGGCCCTGGGTAAGAACTCCCATATCGACTCTTATGGCGCCCAAATATATAAGAATCACAATGGCTGTATCAATAATGATAAGTGTTGCGGGATTCATTATTGAAGTCAAAAATCCCACATTGTTCTGGAGGTTATAGAGAGTCAAAGTTCTTTCAGCGAAGTCCTTCTTCTCATTGTCCTCTCTTCTGAAAGCCCTGATTACTCTGGCACCTGCCAGGTTCTCTCTGGTTGCTCCAAGAACCTTGTCCAAAGCTCCCTGAACCTTCTTGTGCCTTGGAATGCTCATGGCGGTTATGGTTACAACAACCACTGCAAGGGCGGGAACAGTTATAACAAAAATAAATGCTGATTTAACATCTATGGTAAAGGCCATGATTACCGCTCCGAATACGATAATCGGGGAGCGAAGAAACAGCCTTAATACCATGTTGATACCCGACTGAACCTGATTGATATCGCTGGTCATTCGGGTTATAAGTGTTGAGGTTGTAGCCTCATCAATCTGTCTGAAGCTTAAGTGCTCAATGCGCGCAAAAAGAGCGCTCCTTAGCTTTGTGGAAACTCCCGTGGCAGCCTTTGCAGCAAAAAACTGGGCTGTCACGGCACAGACAAGGCCTATCACTGCCAGTAACACTAACAGTGCAAACATTCGGCCCACGTAACCCTTGTCACCTGTGGGGATGCCTTTATCTATGATTCCGGCAATAACCAAGGGGACAAAGAGTTCGAATACCGCTTCCAACAACTTAAAAAGGGGCGCTAAAACCGTTTCTTTTTTATAGTTTGTAAAGTACTTCAGAATCTGTCTCATACTTTGAGCGCTTCTTTATAATACTCCTTAAAAGTTTCGTATCCTTCTCCTATAAGCTGTTCCTTCTGGAACTTCTTATTCTTGTTCATTCTCACAACGAGAACCTGGGAACCGTTGGCACGTTCTTTCTGTGCCTCTCCGATAACTTCACAAAGCTTCTCGCCGCTTACTCCCTTTTCTATAAGGAAAGCAATCTTCTTGGGTGCTGTGGGAACCTTGAAACCGTTCTCAAGTAAAAGAAGAACAATTCTCTCAAATCCGATGGAGAATCCGCAGGCAGGAACATCGTTTCCTGTGAACTTGCCTACCATCTTATCGTATCTTCCGCCACCGCCGCAGCTTCCACCAAACTCAGGCATCTCAATCTCAAAGATTGTTCCTGTATAGTAGGACATGCCTCTTACAAGAGTGGGGTCGAATACCATGTTAAACTGTGCTGATTTGGTGGATTCAACACTGTCTATAATCTCCTTAAGGTTGTCATATACACCATCCTCAAGGCAATCCTTAATCTGATCAACAATATACTTTAAGCCGTCACCTGATGCCTCTGCACCCTTAAAGAGTTCAAGGTACTTATCTACGCCTGCAGCATCAAAGCCCTGCTCCTTAAGTTCGGCCTCTACACCTTCCACTCCAATCTTATCCATCTTATCAAGGGTGATGAATACGGAATCGTAGCTCTCTTCGGGGAAACCGGCGTATTTTGCCATAGCTTTAAGAATTCTTCTCTCGTTTATTCTTATATTAAAGTTCTTAAACCCAAGCTTTCCAAGTGTGGAGGTTGTGGCAAGGATGAGCTCAATCTCTGCAAGGTTTGAAGGCTCACCGAGAATATCGATATCACACTGCATGAACTGGCGATATCTTCCTCTCTGGGGTCTGTCTGCTCTCCATACGTTTCCAATCTGAAGTGCCTTAAAGGGAGCAGGCAATGAGCCGGAATTATTGGAGTAGAAACGAACAAGGGGAACCGTAAGGTCATAGCGAAGACCACCGTCTACAAGATCACTCTCAGTCTCAGCTGTCTCAAGTTTAAGTTTCTCTCCTCTTTTAAGAATCTTGAAGATGAGTTTCTCATTCTCTCCGCCCTGCTTGTTTGTGAGATTCTCAATATTCTCAACACAGGGAGTCTCTATTGAAGTAAAGCCATACTTTGCATAATTCTCTTTGATTACGCCTATGACATAGTCTCTTATTATCATTTCCTCGGGTAAAATATCCTTCATACCCGTAACAGGTTTCTTAGTAAGTGCCATCAGTTTCTCCTTAAAAGTTAGTAATTCCTCTAGAATTCTACACTTTTTCATCCTTATTTTCAAGCATAATAACATATTGACATTGTTTGTATAATTGTATACAATAATCCAGAATGATTAATACAAAGGTGGGAGGAAATAATGAACGCCCTTAAGGATTTATCACGAGAAGAACTTATCAAAATGAAGGATGAGCTTGAAGCAGCATTCGAGGCAGCCAAGGCAAAAGAGCTTAAACTCGACATGTCCAGAGGTAAGCCCTCCGTTGCTCAGTATGATCTGGGTGCGGATTTGCTTGATACAATCACAAGTTCTTCATCATTCACCGCAGAGAACGGATTGGATTGCCGTAACTACGGAGTTTTGGATGGTATCCCCGAAGCTAAGAAGCTTATGGCAGACATAATGGGTACTGACCCCTCTCACGTACTTGTAGCAGGAAACTCCAGCTTAAACCTTATGTATGACTCCGTAAGCCGCTCATTTACCCACGGCGTTCTCGGAAATACACCCTGGTACAAGCTTGACAAGGTTAAATTCCTTTGCCCTGTTCCCGGTTATGACAGGCACTTTGCCATTACCGAGCACTTCGGCATTGAGATGATAAATATTCCTCTTAATGAGGATGGTCCCGATATGGACCTGGTTGAGAAATATGTAAATGGCGATGAGACCGTAAAGGGTATCTGGTGTGTTCCCAAATACTCAAACCCCTGCGGATATACATATTCAAAGGAAACTGTTGAGAGATTTGCCGCACTTAAGCCCGCAGCAAAGGACTTCAGGATTTACTGGGATAACGCTTATGCTGTTCACGACCTTTATGATGAAGGTGATGAACTTGCCGATATCATTTCTCTTTGTGAGAAAGCCGGAAATCCCGACATGGTATACGAGTTCTCATCCACTTCCAAGATAAGCCTGGCAGGAAGCGGCATTGCTGCTCTCGCCACAAGCGAAGCAAACCTTGCCGACATCAAGAAGTCCATGACCATTCAGACCATAGGTTATGACAAGATTAATCAGTTGAGACATGTTAAATGCTATAAGAACATCGAAGGAATCAAGGCACACATGAAAGAACATGCTGCTCTCCTTCGTCCCAAGTTCGAAGCTGTACTTAAGACCTTTGAAGCCAATCTCGCAGGCCTTGGCATCGGCTCCTGGACTACTCCCAAGGGTGGTTACTTCATTTCCTTTACCACCATGGACGGATGTGCCAAGGAAATCGTAGCCAAATGTAAAGAGGCCGGCGTAACCCTCACAGGAGCAGGCGCAACATTCCCTTACAAGAAGGATCCCAAGGACAACAACATTCGAATTGCTCCTTCCTTCCCCTCTCCCGAGGATATGGCCAAGGCTGCTGATTTATTTGTATTATGTGTAAAACTTGTAAGTGTTAATCACTTACTTTCCCTTTAACTTCTTTTATACTTACTTACCTACCTACCAAAAAAGGTGCGACATAACAGTCGCACCTTTTTTCGTTGTGTGCAAAAATATTTTATAAAATTTTTTTCAAAGATTTTAGCATATTTGGTAGACATAAAATAATAAAAAACTATATGTTGATATGCCGGGAAAAATACGGAAAAAAGCCGAAATTTCCTGTTGATTTTGGCTCAAAATCCAAATATAATTCAATTAACATAATTCTGAAAGGTTGACACAATGGAAAAGGCTATTTCAAGTTTCATCGAGTATCTTGGCAAGGGAAAGACATCTAAGAAGAATACCCTGATGTCATACGAAAGAGACCTAAACAAGGCGTCAGCTTTTTTTATGTCCAAAGGTATCACTGACATCGCAAGCGTTACCACCGCCGATCTTGAAAGCTTTCTTGAGCATCTGAATAAGGAGGGGCTTGCTCCCGCCACCATCTCAAGAAGCATCGCTTCTCTCAAGGCCTTCAATCACTATCTCCTTGATAAGAAAATCATAAGCGAAGATATAGCCGGAAAGCTTCATGCTCCCAAGATTGAGAAGAAAGCACCTGTTATTTTATCCATCAAAGAGATTAATCTCCTTATGGAACAGCCCGGCGGAGATACTGAGAAGGAAATAAGAGACAAGGCAATGCTGGAGCTCTTATATGCAACCGGAATCAGAGTATCGGAGCTTATCACTCTTAAGATGTCCGATCTTGACATGGCTCACTCACAGATTACGGTTAAGGACACCGGAAAGAAGAGGGTTATTCCCTTTGGCCACAAGGCCCATGCCGCTCTCTCCCGTTATCTTGATGAGGTAAGAAGCAAGATGATCGGTGATGCAGGCAAGGATTTCGTATTCGTTAACTGTTCGGGAGAAACCATGAGCCGTCAGGGCTTCTGGAAAATCATAAAATTATACGCCAAGAAGGCAGGAATCAAGGCAGATATTACACCTCATACCTTGAGACATTCCTTCGCAGCACACCTGGTTGAAAACGGGGCCGACTTAAAGAGTGTACAGGAGATGTTAGGGCACTCCGATATCTCAACCACCTTGGTATACGCCAAGCTGAAACCCGGCCACATCAAAGAAGTGTACAAAAATACGCACCCTCGCAGCTAGAGGGTGCGTTTTATTTTTCTGTTCTACTTTCCAAAGAGTTTAGCTATGGCCTTAAGCTTTTGTCCGTTGGCTGAAAGGACTACGGCTTCTCCAAGATTATAGGGCAGGGCTCCTCCGCCCTCGGAAAGAACAAGATCAAGGGTTCCGTCCTTGATTGCTTCCACCATCATCATAACCTCAGGATCATCCTTTGGCTTATCCTTCATCATTCTATAGGCAAAGGATATAACAAGTTTAAGAACGATTTTGCCTAAAAAAGAGTGTTTCGCAAGATCTCCAAGGGAATTGCACATGTCGAATTCTCCGGGCTTTGTATCATCAAATCTGCTAAGTTCTCTGCCATACAGCTTTTTAAAGCTCTCTTCGTCAAATTTGGGACGCTCTCCCTCAGCTTTTGCAAAGTAACCGGGAATAAACGCTCTGTCATCTCTGTTAAAGTCTTCACCTTCTGTAATATCAACAGTTTCAGAAAGTCTTACATCCCCTAGGCATGAACCTATCTGAATCTCATAAGCGCCGTTAACCGTCACGTAATCATGTCTGGCCACGTCATATATATCGAAGCTTCTGTCATCAAGGCATATGGAAACCTCAGCCTTCTCTCCTGCCTTTAAGAATACCTTCTTGAATCCTCTGAGTTCTCTTGCTGCCCTGATGAAATCGTGGTTAGAATTCTTCACATATACCTGGGCCACCTCAGCACCATCCACACTGCCTGTATTGGTGACGTCAAATCTAACTTTAACTTTTGTACCATCCCTTACCACTACCGGATTGGTGTATTCGAATGTGGTATAGGACATGCCAAATCCAAATTTAAAATGAACGGGAATGTTAAAGGTATCGTAGTATCTGTATCCAACAAACAGTGCCTCCCTGTATTCCACGTCCTTTGTATACTTGGCATAAGTCTCCTTTGCGGGAGTATCCTCGTAACTATAGGGGAAAGTTTCGGCCAGCTTACCTGAAGGATTAACCTTTCCGGAGATGATTCCTGCACATGCAGGGGCAACGGACTCACCGCATAAATACATCATAAGGGTTGCTCTTGCTTTATCCGCAGGTTTCATATCGAAGGGAGAACCACCGAACGCTACAAAAATTAAATCCTGATTTTCTGTGGCAATCTTATCAAACAGTTTCTCCTGATTCTCAGGCATGGAGAAACTCTTTCTGTCATATCCCTCACCCTCAGAAAAATCTGTAAGACCTCCGAAGAAAAGAACAGGTATGCTCTCTTCCTTGGCTTTCTTTGCGGCCTCTATGGCCTTCTTCTCAAGAGAAATATCGACTATATCAACATCACTTCTGTAACCGTCTTCATATCTAACCTTGAATCCCTCTGCCTCAAAGGCCTCAGGCATAGACATTACAAAGGGAGGTTTAATATGTGAACTTCCACCGCCCTGATAACGAACGTCCTTTGCCATGGAGCCTATAATAAGGATTTCTCCTTTGTCCTTTAAGGGGAGAATACCGTCATTTTTAAGAAGGACTGCACTGCACTCCGCAATCTGTCTTGCCAGGGAAGCATTTGTATCAAGCAGTTCCTTCGTAATTCCCACATACTTTTCATCATCGGGATACTTATATTTCTCCGCCAGATTAAGGACGTTTAATGCCGCTCTGTCCAAAGCTTCCTTAGAGGTCTTCCCGGATTCCACATCCCTTTTAAGATTACCGGCATGGAAGCCGTTACTGTCAGGCATTTCAAGATCACATCCTGCCTCCACAGCCTCTCCAAGGTCATTGCAGGCGCCCCAGTCAGAAACCACAAGGCCTTTATATCCCCACTCGTTTCTTAATACGTCCGTAAGAAGCCATTTGTTTCTGCATGCGTACTGACCGTTAATTCTGTTATAGGATGCCATGATTGTGGCAGGCGCAGCCTCTTTTACGCACTTTTCGAAAGCCCTCAGATATATTTCTCTGAGAGTTCTCTCATCAATCATGGAATTCTGGGTCATTCTGAGAGTTTCCTGGCTGTTGCCTGCGAAATGCTTTAAAGATGTACCTATGCCTTCCTCCTGGACGGCATTTACATACTCAGAAGCAAGGGTTCCTGCCAAATAGGGATCCTCGCTGAAATATTCGAAATTACGTCCACAGGTTGGTGAACGTTTGATGTTGGTTCCGGGGCCCAAAAGAATCGAAACTTGCTCTGCTTTGGCCTCTGAGGCTATTCCTTTTGCCATCTTTGCAATGAGTTCCGTATCCCAGCTGCAGGCCACAGCAGAGGCTGTAGGGAAGCATGTGGAAGTATAGCTTAAATTGTTCTGCATAACCTCCTCATCCTGCTTTCTTAAGCCGTGAGGGCCGTCGGAAAGATGAATGTTCTTATATTTGCCACCGCAGTCGGCGGTATGCCACTTACCCTGCCCCGTTACCAGTCTTAGTTTATCTTCAAAAGAAACTTCTTTTATATCCATTGCACGTCCCCCAATTCTTCGAAACCGATCCTTCTAGAAATCAGATCCCCAAAAGCCGCCAAAAGGCTCGTAGATTGGCATGTCTTCCGAAGAATATACTTTGATTTTCTTAATTGTGTAAATGTCCAAAGCCACTATAAACACGAAGAATGTCAGTGTAGCTGCCAGAGACTCCACAGACAGGCAGAAATCATAGAATCCGTGTATCAAAACAGGAACCATAAATGCCAGTCTCTGGTATTTGTCCATGCCCGCTATGTTTCCCCTTGCCTCACATACCTTGGCCTCACCGTAATAATGCCCCATAAAAATGGCAAAAATACAATGTCCGGGAACTGCCGTAATTGCGCGAAGTATGGCTGTTGTGATACCACCGCTTGTAACATACAAAACATTCTCTACAATGGCAAAGCCCATGCTGACGCAAACTGCATACACGATTCCGTCAAATCTGTAGTTAAATGCCCTGTGTCTCCAGGTCAGGTGCTTCAAAACCAGATATTTTCCGGCTTCCTCCGCTACTCCCACCACAAGGAAACAGTCAATTGCAACGGTGATTCTGCTTGGTACGGTGAATATGGTCTGAATCAGCCATTCTCCAAAGGTCTCCAAAAGCACTGCGGAAATAACTGTCAAAGCGCCTCCAAACAAAAGCTTAAGTATAAGCCCCAGGGGTTCTTTTTCTATCCTGTCCTGCTTATAAACCTGTACAATAAGGACTATGCCGGGAATTACGGCCAGCCACCTTAATATACTATAGTAAAACAACTATTTATCCTCCATGTTCTTTTGGACTCTCTGAGTTTCCTCGTCCTTCCGCCACAGGAAGCTGAAATGAACTTCCCGGCCTTCCTTTATTCTCTTAATGTTCTCAATATGTTTGTAAATGATAAGGCCTGCACCAACCATCAAAATGGCAAATCCCATCACGTCCTTCTCATATATGCCATAAATAGCGGCAAACGCCACGGACGCAGCCATGGGACCGATGCAGATATAGTCAGTTATCAAAACCAGAAGGAAAACTGCCGCCAGCATAACAACAAAGAGTTTGGATGAATAGGCCAGAATCAGTCCGCCTAAGCATGCAAAACCTTTACCGCCCTTAAATCCCATATAGAAGGGGAACATGTGGCCTACTATGCACATAACGCCTGCAACAATGGCAGCATGCTTGTTCTCAGGCAGAAAATACATGATTGCCGTAACAACCAGATAGGATTTCAAAATATCCAGAATCATGCAAATGGCGCCGATTTTGTTGCCCATGGTAATAAGGGCATTGGAACCGCCGGCATTGCCTGAACCTCTTCCCCTGATATCAAAACCTTTGATTTTCGCTATCAAGTATGACGGATTAATGGTCCCCACCAGGTATCCGATTACTCCGCACGCAAGTACCCATTTCATACAATTACTTCTCCTCGTTCAACTATATCGTCTTCCCTAAGACCCGAGATATCGCTTTCAATTTCGCCGTCCTGATTATCATAAGGATCATTTCTGAAGAAAGTCTTCGCAGGTTCCAAATCCGCCTGGAATTTGGAGTTTGCCACCATCCTGTAGGGATCAAGGTTCCCAAAGTAAAACTGCCTTCTCTCCTCATTTCCATAACGGTGTGCAGCCACTCCATAGGAAACATCCACAGGAACCCAGCCGAATCCCGGGAGATAAGCTTCCGCCCAGTCATGCTGTCCGCTTCCCGTCGGCTCCATGGTTCTGCTGCTTTGCCATCTGGCACCAACACCAAGACATCTGCAGATTGTTATGAAAAGAAGAGCCATAACTCCACAGTCTCCGCGCATGAAAAGCGCTCCGTCCTCCACGATGTCAGGTAAAAGAATGTAGTTCGGTGTAAATGTGTATTTAAGGTTAAGGGTCAGGTAGTCGTAAACCCTCTTGGCAAGAACGCCTTTATCCCTGCACCCTTCCCCAATCTTGGCTGCCAAAGTCCTTATTATGGGAGAGAAAACAATGTGCGGTCCCTCCTCCGCAAGGTACTCTTCACCGGGGTCATAATCCCCTGATGAGGAGCCCCCCACCTCGTTATAGCAGTCCTTGTAAACATTGGTAAAGGTATAGGAATAAGTCACACTAAACTCATGGTTCTCGTTAAGTGTTTCCTCAAAATACACGCATCTTGCCTCGGAATTTGCCTTGCCAATCACGGCATTTTCGGGGAAAGTGCTTTCTATTTTAATGTTTGTCTGCTCTATGCATTCTGCCGGAATGGGGATGTGAACCCTAACCTTCATTCCGGGTTTAAACAAATCATCTCTGACCTTGAGGCTATGTGTATATCTGATGTTTTTGGAGATTCTGCCTTCTTTTTTACAAATCTCAATGGCTTCATTAAGAAGTTTGTCGGGATCTGAGGTATCAAGCCCCGCTCTCTTAGCCATTTCAAGGTCCGTCTTCAAAACGGTGCGGACGCTGCTTTTGAAGTATCTCTTCTCTCCCTTGAGGAATATCCACCTTAAGAGGCCGTCATCCTCTTCCTTCTTAAAGTCCTCCTCGGTAAAATCAGAGATTTTCTCCTTAAACTGCTTAAGAAGGTCATCTTTGGAAAGAGAATACTCCCTGGGAATGCGTCTGAAAATCTCTTTCCAAGCAAGGAAGCAATACTTAAGTTCTTCGGGGGTATCGGGCCTTGCCGCCTTAATGTCCATAAGCCTCATGGCCTCGTCATAGTACCCTGCGTCCTTAAGCCTTCTTATGTCCTCAGGTAACCCCATGTTAATGTATTTGAAGTAGTCATTTACATTCATTAATGTAATCCCGCCCGTTTAATTATTTAAGGAAGCCGTTTATAATCTGCTCCTCTGCTTCCTCCTCGGTAAGACCCAGAGTCATAAGCTTAATAAGCTGGTCTCCCGCAATCTTTCCGATGGCTGCCTCGTGAATCAAGGCTGCGTCAACATTTGCCGCATCAAGCTGAGGCACAGCCAGTACTCTTGCCTCATCCATGATGATGGCATCACACTCGGAATGTCCGGAACAAACGGCATCTCCTATGATTCTTGAGTCGAATTTCTGATAGGATTTATCCCTGGCAACAGCTCTTGAAACGATGTCTGTAGCCGCTCCGTCACCCTTTAATTCCACTGTATAAATACTCTCGGCATACTGCTCGCCGTGGGTCATAAGTCTTTCGTGAACGTTGAGTCTTGCACCGGCCTTAAGCTCAGCCTTGCTGGTTCTGACTGTGGAATCCACACCCTTAATCTGAACCATCTCCATCTCCATGAAGCTGTCTTCCTCCATGTAGACCTCGGTTCCGGGATTAAGAATTCTCTTTCCGTTTCCGTCACCTTCACCATAGTGCTTCTCAACATATTTAACCTTGGAATTCCTGCCAACGTAAAATCTGTGGATTCCGTCATGTTCAGAATCCTGATTGCCGCAGTTATGAATTCCGCATCCTGCAACAATAACCACGTCGCAGTCGTCTCCGATGTAGAAATCGTTATAAACCGTCTCCTTAATTCCACTCTCACTGAGAACCACGGGAATATGCACGCTCTCGTGCTTGGTTCCCGGCTTAATTCTGATATCGATACCTGAAACATCGGTCTTGCTTGTTATCTCTATATTTGCTGTGGAATTTCTTCCCGCTGAAGCGCCGTTTGCTCTGATATTGTAGGCACCTTCCGGAACCTCGTGAAGATCGGCTACTTCAAGAAGAATTCTCTTTTGAATCTCATCCATGAACTATCCTCCTAACCCTGCAGCATGTCGCAGGTTCCGAGAGCTGAAGAAGTGCCGATAATCTCAGGCAGAATCTCTTCCTTCTTGCCCTGTTTGCTAACCTGTCCGTTTGCTATTACTACTATCTCATCTGCTATGTTTAGGATTCTCTCCTGATGAGAAATGATTATGATTGAGCCCTTGATATTGTCTCTCATGTGCTCAAAAACCTTAATAAGGTTCTGGAAACTCCAAAGGTCGATTCCCGCCTCAGGCTCATCAAAGATTGAAAGCCTTGTTCCTCTGGCCAAAACCGTAGCTATCTCAATTCTCTTTAACTCTCCGCCGGAAAGAGAAGCATTTACTTCTCTGTTGATGTAATCTCTGGCGCAAAGTCCAACCTCTGAAAGATATGAGCAGGCGTCATTTATGGATAAATTCTTGACTCCCGATGCAAGTCTTAAAAGGTCAAAGACCTTTATTCCCTTAAATCTTACGGGCTGCTGCATTGCAAAGCTGATACCGGCCTTTGCTCTGTCGGTAATGCTAAGATCTGTAATATCTTTCCCGTCAAATAAAATACGCCCGTTGGTGGGCTTCTCAATTCCGGCAATAAGCTTGGCCAGAGTTGATTTTCCGCCTCCATTGGGGCCCGTAACCACAATAAATTTGCCTTCATCAACATGAAGGCTTAAATCCTGAATTATCTCCTTCTCGGCAGAACCTTCCTCTACCTTAAAGGAAATACCTTGTAAATCTAACATCTGTAAATCTCCTATTTTGTGCCACTCACAACCGTCCTTTAAACGTACGGTAAGTGCTTATATTATAACATTTCATATTTATTTTTCCAAACATATTGTGTATATTATATGAAGTACGTATTGAAAGGTTGAAAGACATGAGAAGCAATAAGTTCAACAAAGGAATGATTATAGTACTGACAGCTGTTCTTGCCATTATCGTTATAGGCGCAGCCGCCATTTATTTTATCGGCCGTGACAGCTATCAGGCAATTGAATATGAGACCGTGGGATTCGCCAACATGCGCGGAAACGGCGGCAAAGTTTATAAAGGAATAGGTGGTGCCTGGGGCGAGGAAATTCCCGTTAAAGCCAGCGCTTTTGCTGTATATGACGGCAAAATCTACTATGGTGACCAGATAACCGAAGGATATGTTGCTAGTGATAACCGTTTTGGAAACATCTTCTCAGCTGATATGCCCTCCGGCTCCAACGAAGTAACCCTGGCTGACAACGCCTACAACGTAGGCTACGGTCAGGAGAAGTTAATCGGCGACAAGATATTCTACTGTACCGGACTGGACGACGATTTTAACATGATGTATGCATGGGTAAGCACAGACGGTACTGAGAGGAATCCGATTTTATCAAGAAGAATCAACAACATCTTCGGTTACGACGGAACATACTTATTCTACAGCGGATTCGACAAGAAAACTTCCAAGAATATAGTTGGAAAGTACAATCTTGAAACCAACAAGGACAGGACCCTCTACTCCTATGAGGATGTGGGAAATGTGGGCAGCATCGTGGGAATTAGCCTTTATAAGGGCGAGATTTATGCCATCACCATGACCAAGGCCCCCGAAAACTATGATGACAGAACCGCCGAATACAAGGTTGAGGTTCGCGATACCAAAAAAGGAAAGGTTACCAAAACCCTTCCCTTTACTCTTACCGGTGCTGCAAACTACGGCTTCCTTTTTGACGGCGATACTCTTATTTATTCAACCGCCGATTCGATTTGCAAAATTAATCTAAATACCGAGTCCGAAGGAACCGTTCTTTGTTCCCTTGGTGAGCTTGAATACTGGGGAATTCCCCACTTTGCCCCCGGAGACGGCTACCTTTATTATGAGACTCTGGCGGATCTTGACCCCGACACTGGCTTTAACGACTACTTCTACCGCGTAAGCCTCGATGGCGGCCAGCCCGAGCTACTTAACTCCTGGTTTACCAACTGATTTGGTGCCGGCATACATCAATGCCGCTATTAATGATACACAAGGGACAGCACATATAATACCTACGCTGCCCGCTATGGCTCTTATCACTTCTATCGCTACGAAATCTGTGTTCAGAAGCTGTCTCATTCCCACACCGTAGGAATAGATAAGTACGCACATATTAAGCGAACTTCCCACATAGGCAAGCACGAGAGTGTTTGCCATTGTGCCCATGGCGTCTCTGCCAATGTTTAATCCTGATTTAAAAAGTTGCTTCCAATCCCTTTCCGGATTTATGGTGTGAACCTCGTAAAGTGCCGAGGATACGGACATTGTTATATCCATCACTGCACCCATTGCCGCTATAAGGATGCCTGCAGTAAAAAGGCCTCGCATCTTCAGAGCGGTTGTGGATTTTACCAAAAGAAGGGCTTCAGCCTCATCCATCTGGAAAGTGGTAATTCCGCCTATTCCGGCAGCCACCTGGCCAAGGATAGCGGCTATAAGTACGCCCCCAAAGCATCCCACTGCCGCAGCCAAAGTCTTCTTATCAAAGCCGCCGATAAGATAAAAGCAAACGGAGCTTGTGATAAAGATGATGACACAGCTTAAAAGCACTGCAGGGACTCCCTTTAAAGTAAGGGGAAGCAATATGCCGAATATGCAAAGAACGGTATACACAAGGCCCGCGAAGGCTTTTATGCCCTGCTTTCCGCCCACCAAAACAAGGGCCAGCAAAAATACGACTATAAGGCCGATTATCAAAGGCGCTCTGTTGTAGTTATAAATACTGGCGGTGTAAACGCCCTCTCCTGTGGTGTCCAGTCTGACACAGACCGTATCCCCTTCTTTTACATTGACATTATAAAGAGAGCTGAAATAGTTGGTGACAAAGCTGATGTTGCCCTTGTAACGGCCCGTCAGGATTTCCACCTTTAATTCCATGCTCCCTTTCAATACGCCCTCGGTCTTCTCGTCGACGACAGCCTTATCCTCGATTACCGATAAAACCCTGGCGTTCTCATATTCCACACCTGTATCACTTGTTGAAGTGTAACGTGGCCTGTCTCTGTTGACAAGCCACATTACAGCAATCAGACAAATAGTAAAAGCTGTTACTACACAGATGTTTATTATATTCTTTTTGGAAAAAAGCTTATTCTGCATTCTTCTCTCTCTTGATTCTAAGAAGTACCGCTGCAATTACGGCTGCTGCCGCAACAAGTACAATTATTGCGTAAGCTGCAACCTTTGCGTTGGATGACTCAACGGAAGCTGATGTTGCAGTCTGGTTCTCTGTTATTGTAACATCTGAGTCCCCGGAATCCAATGATTCATCTGCAACTTCTTCAGCTGTGCTGAGTATATAGTTAGAATCTGCAAGAGGTGTCTGTGCAGCTTCAATGTTTGTTGTGTTGGCTGCCACTTCCGCCGCTGCGTTAACAACTGCTGCTGCCGGTGTAGTTGCCTCAGGTGCTGTTTCCTGAGGTGTCGTGGTTTCGGTTGAAGTCGAGCCGCTTGCACTGGCACCGGCACCGGCTCCTGAACTTGTTCCTCCGCCAACACTGGGAATTACTACCTGTGAAAGAACAACTATCTCATCACAGTTTCTCACACGAAGTACGGGTACAGATTCTTCTTCCCCATCCTCGGGATGCATGTAAAGCACACCTACTGCGGAAACCTCATCCCCGACCTTTATGCTCTCTGCAAGAGTGTTCTTTCCCGTAGTCTTAGAGTAGATATATCCGTCAATGAATATAGCTGCTTCTTTGCCTGAATTATCGGAAAGCCAGATCTCTGCCAAGGCGTTGTTTTCAATTCTGACTCTTTGAACAACACCTGTTGTTTTAAGAAGTGAGCCGCCCAGTTTATCGTAATCCATGGCATCTTTACAGCTTACTTCCTTAGGCTCGATTACCTTGGGTTCATCATTAAGGATTTCTGCCGAAAGAACCTTCAACTCCTTATCACCCTGATAGGATGAAACAAAGCCCACAATTCTTACCTTTGTTCCAAGTTTAAGACCCGGTGTAGCATAAGGGAAGATATCGATTCCGGCTGTTTCATCTTCGATGTAGATGGTGTCAAAGAAGGTTGTACTTGCGTTATCAGTTCCGCTTGTCACATATCCTTCTACGGCAAATACATCACCGGTATTTCCTTTACGAGCCTCAGCAATTGTGGCTGTAGGAAGAACCACCTTGTTATCGTTGATGATGTTTGTTGCAATAGTATAGTTAATGTAAGGAAGGTCAAAGATATTATCAAGTTCGGCCTTAACCTCAAAGTCTGAAACGAACACGCCACCGGCCACTATGATGTCACCGCCGGACTTGGTCTCCTGATGAGCAAGGAAGGTGATGTCACCTAAGTTATCGTTCTTAATTCCCTGATTGTTTTCGGAATCGTAGAGTTTATTTCCGCTCTCGTCCTTACAATCCTTGGAGTATGTGGTGTCAAATCCCCATACAAGCTTTTCAGCCTCGTAGCAGGTATCTGTCTCGCCTTCACCCACTGTGATGCTGCAGCCTGAGTACTGGCTGTAGGTCTGGCCCTCTTTTACTCCATATAAGTACTTGGAATCAGCCTTGTAGTTTGTGGGATAGAGTCTGTACTCCTGTCCACCGTTATTTTCATCATCAATAACTTCATCTGAATTAACTCTGATGGTTGATCCAAGGGCCTCGAGAATCTTATTCTGCTCTGATGCCGCCTTGAAGTTATTGTAATCTGCAATACCGCAAAGGATTACCTTTCCGCCGTTTTCAACATACTCTTTTACAAGCTCCACAAACTCAGGCTCAAAGGTTGAAGCCTCATACATGGGAGGATTGTTCTTTGTATCCTTTGCTGCGGCAGGTGCTGAGATAACAAGTACTCTCGCATCTTTAAGCATCTCTGCCGTAATCTTATCTTTTACAAGGGTTACTCTTAAGTTCTGCTCTGCACAAAGCTTTGTGAAGTTCTTCATGTTGCCTGCATAGTAACCTGCAACATAGTCATTGTAGTGAGAAGCATCAACTATTACTTCACCTACCATCTGAGCTGTACCATAGTTCATGGTAAGCTTACCGATGTAAATCTTATCTACGCCTCTAAGACTTCCCTTTGCAGTAACTATGTATGTTACCTTACCGGCTCCGTCATAGACATGGTTGAATGTCATTCCGGCAGTCTTATTGCTTCCGACTGTTGCCACATCCTTAATGTCTTCGCCTTTAAGGACAGCTACTGTAGATACTTCATTCTCTGAGTTCTGAAGTTCAATTGTAATCTCATTTATAAGAAGGTCATCCTTCTCATTGTTGTAGAAATCGATGTTTATATCAGCAGTCTCGTTCTGAACGGGAAGTGTGGTTGTGGTTGTTACGGAGTTGATTCCGCAAGCCTCAACGTCACCTACCCAAACAGGTGCTGTTACCGCAATATCACCGTCAGCCTCAATTACCTTGATGTAGTAGTATGAGTAATTTGACTCAAGATTGAATGTAACTGTCTCTTCGGAAGAAGCCACTTTCTTCTCAGCAAGCACAAGGCCACCATTAACGATAACCTGTACAGTGCCAATTGCTTCGCCGCTGGCATCCGAAACATCTACAGAAATGTTAACTGTGTCATCAACATCTTCCTTCTCAAGGGCAGTACCCATGATGTTTCCGTTCAAGGTGTAGTAGATGCTTAAGTTGTTATCCTCTGTAGCATAGATACGACGGTTTCTCATAGCGTCGTAGATATTCTCTTCATTGTTTGAATCAGCAAGTACTACTGTTCTTGCAGTATTGGCGTCACCCCAAAGTCCTTTATGGTTATCCTGGTTGTTTGTGGGTGCTACGTGCCAGCCCTTATCAAGAGCTCTTGTATAGTACTCATATGAAGGGAAGTAACCTGCGGAACCGATTGCACCTTCGCCGTTACCTACCTCAATAAGGTTAATGAGCGCGTCATTTGCTTCTGAGAAGTAGGCAAAATCCTGGAAATCTCCGAACGTGGTTCCGGGATGGTTAAACATACTGATTGAATCAGGCACTCTGTTAAGTGCTGCATAGTAATTGCTAAGTGCAGTTGAGTATGTTGTGTAAGCTGTCTGAGATCTGCTCTGGAATCCGGGTGTGCAGAATGTATTCATATGACCAAGACCATTTGACCATGTCATCTCATAACCATAGAGACATGTAAAGTCATCACGTGAATACTGCTCTGCAAGGGCATGACCCTTGGTCCACTCCATATCTGCAGAAGTATCCTTGTTAACTGCAATATCCGAAGTTGTATCTCCATCAAGTGAGTTGGAGTGATCTGTTACTGCAAGGAAATCAAGGTTTGCAACCTCTGTGGATGCATGGATAAATGCCTCCTCACAGCTTCCTGCACCATCTGAGAAGTTGGTGTGGGAGTGGATCTGTCCAAAGTAAATATTGTATTTGTCACCGCTCTTCTTGGTAAACTTAAGGGTCTTGATGGGGCTGTCGATGCAGCCTTCCTTTGTAGCCTTAATTACCAAAGTACAAGGAAGCTTATCAAGAACAAATGCTCCTGTGTACTCAATCCAGTCATAGTTATCATCAGCAGCATTTTCCTCTGTTTCAGGCTCCTCTGCCTCAGTTGACTCTTCGCCTTCTGCTGTCTCAGCATCCTCAGTATTTGATGTCTCTTCGATTACTGCGTTTGCATCTGCATAAGCGTAGAAGATCTTTGCGCCTTCTGTACTGCTCTTAAACTTAATCTTGTCAGTCTCACGTACAGAACCACCGTTAGGGATAACAGTAGGAATTTCTGCTTTTTCCTGAGTGTAGGTGTATGTTGTTGTGATACTGTCCTTAAGGCCTTCTGCTTTCGCATAAGTCCTGATTGTTGCAGGGAAGGTGTCAATAGCGATCTTCTCTGCCGCATTATATTCTGCATACTCTGCACCGTTTACAGAGTACATGATTGTTGCATTGTCTGTTGCTGTTGAAAGAGCAACCTTTGTTCCCGCAGGGATAGCACCTGCTGTGGGATTTGCCTTTACAAATGTGCATTTGTCACCGGAAATGATAGGGCTTGCGGTTACGACTACAGAGTCCATGCGGATAACACCGCCTTTTTCGGGCGCCTTATCGCCCTTCGCGCTCAGCTTACCGGGAATCATTCTAATATATAAAGTATCGCTATCAGATGCATCATCCGGAATATCGAAATTAAATGATACGTAGTATGTGGGCGCTAGGCTTGTTTTTGCGATACCATCAGTAATCTCGCCGTATCCTTCTTTAGCAACTGGAGTTGATTTATCAATGTATATTGTGTATGCAAAACTATAGTCGCCTGTTGTAAAGTTCTTAAAGTTTTCACCATCTGTAGAATACTTTAACTGGAATGAGCCGGGAGCTGTATTGCTTGCTCTCATTCTGAATGAAAGCTGACCCGCGCCGTATCCTGCATATGGAAGCTTAAACTGCATATAATCTGTATTGGGATTACTTAAGCCGGTTGCTCCCATATAATAATTTATTGAACCTGTAGTACTACTCTTTGCTGATGTATAAGGTTTGCTAATATTTTCGTCAACAACAGCAGAAAACTCAGCGGATTTGTCAAGCATGTCGTTAGCATCCACACTGTCACCGTAAATGGCCTCAAAAATGTGTGCCTCATCATAGTTTGCGTTTCCGCCCCATGATGCAACCCCAAGGACAGTTTCAGTGTCTATGGTTGCGGGAAGGGTTGTTTCGAAGAACTTGAGAGTATAAATGTTCTTCTTGCTCTCATTAAAGTTATAAGTTGTGAAGTTGTTATTATAAACCTCAATATACTGCTCTTTTTCATTGTATTTGGCTGCCTTGTTGATTACATAGTAACCATCATCTGCGGTTTCGCTTCTCCAATAGCATAAATCGGAGAGTTCATCCGCAAAAAGCAAATCCTGGCTTTCAGCAGAGGTTGCCAAATACTTTCCTGTAACGGCATCCTTCAGAGCAAAATACTTCTTTTCGTCATCATAAGATACTCTGAATGCTACTGCTCCTGCAGGCACATCAAGACTTCCGTCCTCTGCTATCTGCGCATCTATTCCTGCAAGCCTTGTTCCGCTTACAGTTGCAGAAAGGACTTTGTTGCTGCCATACAAAGCTACAAGAGAACCATTCTCAGGATACTCCTTGGCATTAGGATCAATAGGCGCTGTCTCTGCATAGTAGAATCTTACAAGGTATGCGTCACCTGTTCCTGCAATATATGTTGTAAAACTGTTGTTGTAATACTCAATGTACTGGGCTGTCTTAACCTCTGTTCCATCTTTGTTTTTCTTGGTATATTCAGCCTTGTTGTTCTTTATGATAAAACCGCCGTTCTCCTGAGCCTCAACTGTCCACTTGGAAAACTCATCAACTTCATCCACCCAAACAAGGCCCTGCTTAGCGTCTACTACAGAAAGATACTTTCCTGCCACTTCGTCCTTGAAAATATAGCCATCGTCAGCCTTCTGAACACTTAAAACCACGCTGTCAGAAGCATAAACGCTGCCATCTTCTCCCTTTTGGGCTTCCTTGCCCGCAAAAGAAGTATCCAAAGCCTTGTCCTTAATAACCATGATTACACTGTCATGGTTATCTAATTCCTTAGCTTCGTTAGGAGTCTCTTTTTCTGTCTGCTCCTCAACTTCTTTTACTTCAGGGGCGCTGTAAAGAAACAACTCAAAAGCATCATTGCCCTTGTTCTGAGGATAGCTATATGCAGTAAACTGGTTATAAAACTCAATTCGCTGTTCTTTATCTTTATATTTAGCCTTGGTGTTTATAATGAAGAAAGAATCAGAATCCGCCTTCTTCTCAATCTTCCACTCACTGTAATCATCCTTTGTATCTACGAAGAATAATGCTCCGCCGGTTTCTGTTGTCGAAAGGAATTTGCCCTCTGAATCGGTAAGCTCATAGATTCCCTCCGAAACTTCTTTTGCGGTAAAAGTTACGATTTTATCCACAAGGGATTCAGTATTCTTGCTTTTCTCAACATAAAGGGCTTTGCTCTCTGCGTCTATTTTTCCTTCAACACCGACAAGTTTCTTATTCTTTTTACCATCTTCATAAACATCAGATGTTAAGATAATGTTTTTGTCTCCAAAAACAACGACAAAAGAATCCCCGTCCTTGACCTCATCAAGCTTGGTTCCTGGCTTGATTTCTTCGGGTATCTCTTCTTTTACTGTATATGTAAATGAAACAGGTTCACTGTCATTAAAGCCCTCCTTCTGTGAGAAAGCCTTAATGGTCATATCAGCGTCTATCTGAATCGGCGATGTGTACATTTCGAAATTGTTATCGCCATTATCATCATAGTAAATTGTAACGTCTTCAGTCTCACAAGACAGAGATACTGCTGCACCCTTTTCTACTTCCCCTGCTGAAGGTGATGCTTTAACAACTGCACAGGTTTCCTTCTCCTCACCTGATTCGCCACTTCCACCTTCTTCGCCACCTTCAGAACCGCCTGAGATGGGTGTCCCTTTGATGACGATGTTATTAATGGTTGATGTTCCACCACTTTTTACAGGCTCAATTGTTTCGTTTCCCGCATCATCTGTGACCTTCTTTAAAGATGTCAAGTCAACCTGACTTATACGAATTTCCGTCGTACCTGCAGGAAGTTGTGCGCTATAAATTTTCATACTGGTGGTAACAGAATATGTGATAACAGTTGTCCAGTCTGATTCATTAGTTCTTGCTTCAATCCTGAAATTAGCAGGTCCTGTTGGAGATGACTTAGCTTTAAACTGCATGGAAATGTTCTCATAATTTGACGCGTCAACATTTATATCCCATGCGCCAAGTTCTCCGTCTTCCCATCCCGCAGCTGTAAGTCCGCTTCCATTAATATTCTTGTAAGAAGCGCCCGGCATGGATATTGTTCCGGTTCCATTAGTAGCATTCGCATTAAACTCAGCCTCTGATGCAAAGTACCACTCTGCAATCGTTACTTCTCCTTCTGCCCGTACAACAAAAGAGGCATTCCCAAATACAGTTGTGAAAACAACTAGAAATGCCGTCAAAAAGGACAAAAGTCTTTGTTTAACCTGTTTCATAAATCTAGATCTCCCTTCAATATATTGTGGTACTCGAAAAATAGTACCCCAACTTACCGATTATGATAGTATCAAAAATCGGTCACATGAAGGTCACGCAGAAACGTTTGAAGCACGCAGGTTTACATAAGTATGTGACCATTGTCAATCAATTTTTTCTATTCCGAATTATCTCATAAATTGCGTATACAACAAGCATTATGCTTATCCATTGTGAGGTACTTAAGCCCGCAAAGATTCCGCGTATTTCATCGCCTCTAAAGAACTCCAAAATAAAGCGACAAACAGGATAAGCAATCAGGTAGATAGGAAGAGTAAGACTCTTATTTTTGAGTTTTATCCCAAGAATTAAAAGAACGATAAAAAGAATGAACTCTATCACTGCTTCCGTTAGCTGAACCGGCACCAATGCCACGTTATTGGGCGCATAGACAGAATTCTGATAAGTTACTTGAAAGAAATGGGAGTGGGTGGGCGCCCCGTAGCAGCATCCGACCACATGACAGCCAATCCTTCCAAAGGCATGGACAAGAGGGATACATGGAACCAGGATTGGGATATAGTCGTTTTTTACAAGGCCATAATACCTGGTCATTACATTTATGCCAACGAGAGCGCCTACAAGGCCTCCGTAAAACACAAAGCCACCTCTCAAAAGCTCAATGGTAAGGCCCAGATAGTTTGTTGTGATTTGGTAGGCCGCAATTATGTCCTTTGCACCCACAATGAGGTACAGAATCTTAGCTCCAAGCATGGCGAAAAGCGCCGAAAAGACATAGATATAGACCGCGTTCTCTCGCTGCATCTTCTCCCTGCAACGAAGGAGAAGATACACTAATCCGCAAAAGAACCCGGCCCCACCTAATAATCCGTATGTCGGGATATTAATACCTGCCATAGAAATCGTAGAAGAATTCATCAGCTGCTCTCTCAAAATCTCTGGAGCTTGTTACAGCGCCGAAAGCACCGATACAAGCAACGCAAGCAAGAACTGCAAGCAAACCTCCAATCAAACCGATAAGGCTTGTTACGAAACCTGCTGTTCTGATTCCTTCGTCGAATCCGTCTTTCTTAGCTGAGCTTGCAAGAATAAGACCTATGACACTTAAAATCAATGATACGAAGCCTGAGAATCCACCCCAAATGAAAACAATTGAAAGGATTCCGAGAACCAATGAAGCTACCGCTTTATTCTTTCCGGGAACTACCACGGGATAATTGGGAACCTGATAATACTGGTTCTGATTGTTCTGAGCGTACTGGTTCTGGCTGTACTGATTCTGGCTGTACTGATTCTGGTTTGAGAACTGTCCCTGGTTAGGCGCCTGATTCTCGGTACCTGCAGTGTTTGTCATGTTCTCATTGTTCATGTTATTGCTATCCATTGTTACTACCTCCCTCGAGTGATGTGAATCAATTTGAATTATACTATTACGCGAAATGAGCGTCAATGAAACGTAAATATAAAGCCCTCCTAGCGAGGGCTTTAATACTATGACATTTCTCTTCCTCTGAAGTGATATACGTCGTCCAAACGAAGAATCCTTTCCCAATCCTGCTTCTGATAAAGGGCTCTCAGAATGACTATTTCCTGCTTTCTCCAATCAACCACAAAGAACAAATTATAGTTTCTGAATGGACGGATATGAATCTCATATCCTCGATGCTCCAAACTGACTCCTCTGAACTTAAATGGAAATGTCTTCAGTGAATTCACAAGTTCATCATAAAAAGATAAAAATGAGATACCTGAGTTGATATCCTTCGTATACTCATACGCTTCAACAGCAATATGATTTACATCTTTCAGAGCTTCATCAGTTTCAAGAATTCTGTAGAACGTGTTCATTGTAACGCTGCATCAAGATTCTCATGGATTCTTCATGCGGGGTTACTCGACCATTTTCCATGTCATCAATACCCTTATCCAATTCTCTGAATAACTCTGATTCTTCAACTGTGGTAACATTTTTGTCCATAATTGAACCTCCTACCATACAGCTTCCTCCCTTCATTTATTTCGAGAACGTCTCTCCCCATAAAAGACTCTCTCTGAAAGACACAACAGAATCGTTCTAGATATGTTAATTTTACCATGCAAGCTAAAGATTCACAAGAAACCATTAGTTTTTCCTTTCATCTAATCTTGGCAGATAAAATGACGTAATCTGGAAATTTATCCGCCAAAGTCAGCATCCAACGCTCAGGCCCTACCGAGCAAAAAGCCATTATGCGGATTTTTCTTGCAATTCCGGGTATTGTCTGATAAAATAAAGAAACCAAGCGGGGAGAAGCGTGTTGAAAGGGAAAAAATATGTTTGATGACTATAGGCTAAGGACCAAGACTCTGATTAAATGGTATGAATACCAGATGCAGATGGGAAACCAGCCGGAGCAGTCTCCTACAAAGGAGGAATTTGCAGCAGCTGCCGAAGAAGTGCTAACCGAGGCAGGGCTTGATGCCGGTGCGGCCGAGGAAACCGCAAGTGCTGCAGGCGGCTTTGGTGACGGAGAGGAAGAAATCGATCTTGATGCTGCAGGCTTAAGTGCCGAGGATCAGGACCTTTATGCAAGCATTATGGCCAAGTTCCAGGATGCTAAGCAAAATAGCGTAGATGACGTTTTTGCCATGGCAAATGAAGCCTTAGCGGCGGAAGGCGGCGACACAGGTGCACCTGCAGAGGAACTTTCCGAGGAAGATTTGATAGCTTCCATATGCAAGCCCAAGCAAAACAACGTAGACGACCTGGTAAAACAGGCCAGAGAACAATAAGACAAGCAAAAATCCGAGCTCAAAGAGCTCGGATTTATTTACATACTGAATATATTCTCGCCGGAGTCTTCAGCTGTATTAAAGTTGAACTTTCTTGTATGTGAAACTATAACATCATAAATAGCCTCGGGCTGAGTCTTCAGCGCTGATGCTTCAGCAGCAGATATCTCAACAACCTTCCCGGCAAACTCTATATAGAATCTTCCTTCCTTCTCAACAATCTGAGGTTCCATACTATCCTCTCATCTCCTCAATGTGATATACATAATCAAGAGAACCCAAAGCCTCAATTATTTCTTCATGAGTCTTATACTTCTTAAGTTCTCCGCTGGTGATAGAAACAGCTACGGAATATACGCTTAAACCCGAGTTCACATATGCAGGGTTAAGCTCGATATCATCAATGATTACGCCAAGTTTTCTGATGGTTGTAACAAAGTCCTGAAGATGGCTTGAGCTCTTAAGTTCCAGGTGAATCTCAAAGTGGTTGGAACGGTTCTTTAAGTATCTTTCCATTGCAGGGAAAAGATTCAGGGTGCAAAGCAAAGCCACAAATCCGATGATGGTTACAGAGTAGAATCCTGCACCGCTGGCAAGTCCGATAACACCGCAGGTCCAAAGGGCCACTGATGTGGTGAGACCTTTAATCTGGTTCCTTGATGAGAAAAGCACGCAGTTTACACTGACTGTAGCTCCCGCAATTATAACCGCTCCCGCAAGGAAGAAGATGTGGGTTCCGTAAAGGTCACAGATAAAGATATCCGTTATCATTGCGATGGTTGCCCCAAGGGTCACAAGCATAAATGTACGAACACCGGCGGAATGTCTCTTGGTTGCTCTTTCACAGCCTATAATTGCTGCAAAAACCAGGGAAATACATACCCTTAAAAAAACTGAGCCAAGTGTCAATGAAGTTGCCCAATGTCCAAGTACCTGACCTATGGGATCGGCAATATTTAAAAACATCATTTCAAACTGTCCTCCTTAGAATCTATGTCTTAAGCCCCTGCGATTAGGCGTCCTGATGGGGCTCATCATGTCATATTCCTCCGCAGCAGCGGTAAAAGCCAGCTCTTCCTCCGAAACCGCATGCTCCGGGATTTCTTCCTGAATTGCCTGGATTCTTTCTATCAAAAGTTCAAGTGAAGTCTTGGGAACGCCGTTTTCATCCGTTTCCTTAACCTCCACAATATCTTCAATCTTCTTGGAGTAGGAGCCTGACAGGTACAAAGACAACTTGCCACAGGCAGGTCCTATAAGCTCGTAAAGTACACTGGAAGCAAGAATAATGGTCTGCAAAGCATTACCTGTTTCTCCTCCAAGGGTTCTGGCACCCAGGGCCGCAAGACCGATGGCAACTCCCGCCTGGGGGATAAGAGCCAGTCCAAGGTAATCTCTGACTTTCTTATTCTTCCCTGCCAGGGCGCATCCAACGAAGGCTCCTGCGTACTTACCCACAATTCTTACAACAAAGTACAAAACTCCGATTACCAATAAAGGCGTCGCTCCCACTGCTCCCGAGGCATGAACCAGGGAATCCAGATCAAAGGAAACGCCGGATCTTACAAAGAACAAAAGTAAAAGGGGCGGCGAAAAGTAGTTAAGCTGCTTAAAGAGCTTGTCATCATCCGTAAGATTCACATAAACGGTACTCATGGACATACATCCAAGCAGGGGCGATACCCCAAGCATTGCACAGACACCGCAGAATGCGAATATAAGAGCTATGGAAATAATAAGCCTGTTATCCTTGGATCTTTTCTGGAAAATAAGGGCTTTAAGGAAAAATCCGAAAAGTCCTCCGAGAGCCATAATCCCTATATTAATAAGAATCGGCTTAATTATGCTTGAAGCCGAGAAAGCCTTTCCGGAAATGGATGAAACCGCAACGGAAATGGCAATGCTATAGGCAACAAGGCCAACTATATCGTCAAGAGCAACCACCTGCAAAAGGGTCTCTACAAAATCACCCTTTGCCTTGGTCTGCCTTATGGTCATAACAGTGGATGCAGGGGCTGTAGCTGAAGCAAGAGCCGCCAGCACAATTGAGAAGGGAAGGTTTAATCCAAGAATGAAATAAGTGAGAATAAATACCAGTACAGAAGCCGTAAGAGCCTCAAGTATGGTGATTACAACAACCTTTAATCCGTTCTTCTTAAGAGTTGAAAGCTTAAAGAATTCACCTGTGGAAAAGGCAATAAAAGCGAGAGCAATATCAGGCAAAAAGTCCATGCCTGCCACTACTCTGTCGGGTATCATATTAAGGCAGAAGGGCCCTATAAGTATACCCGTCACTATATAGGCGGTTACGTTTGGAAGTCGCAGTTTCTTTGTCAGTCGGGTCATCAGAAAACCCAGAAACAGCATCAGCGATATGGAAATAATTATCATGGCTACCGGAGATGACACTTCCGGGTAGTCCGGATAAAGGTACTTGACCATTAATAATATTCCCCCTGAGTAATATCCTTAATTTTACTTCTTTTCGCCCTAATAAGCAATAAAAAAGCGTGGAAATAATCCACGCTTTTGTGTTCAAAAATCTTAAACGATGGAGTATCCGAAACCGTTACAAAGTGCATCCACAGGCTGACCTGCTTTACACATGGGACACTCTTCAGGTTTGTACTTGAAATAGTCCGGTAAATCAGCAGGGCTGTAAAGGTGATAAATAGGAATATCCATAACCTTTGTTGCAGCTGAGAATATAGCTGAGATACCAACGATTTCACCACCGTAGTAGTTAACTGTGTTGATAGCCTTGGTTACTGTTCCGCCTGTTGAAATGGATGCCAGAAGGAGCACAACCTTTTTGCCCTTAATCATATGCTTGCTGTTCTCTCTGAATACAATCTGTCCTGCAGAATCATACTCGGGAGTTGCAATGTAAATTGTCTGGTGCGCATTAAGGGAATGAACCCCTGCTTTCGTAAGCTTATTTGCCAGATATGCACCGATAACTTCCATGTTATCAAGACAAAGAACCGTATCCACAATGTCCGTTACCATGTACTGCTGTGCAAGCTCCTCACCGGTTGCTCTTGCTTCACGCTGACGGGCTTTCATGTCGGTCAGATCCATGTAGTAGTTAACGTGTGAATAAGGAGTGATGAAATGTCCCGGAACATATCTTAAGACCACATCCTTGTTGGTAGCATAGTCAATTTTCTTGTAATCTTGCATAATACCTACCCCCTAATTGGATTTGATAATATTATTATACAAGAATTCTGACAATAATGGAAGTCTTTAGTTAAATTTGCTACAAATTTCTATGCAGGCCTCATCCACCGAGTTCTTAAGTTCAAATGCACTTAAGAGTTCTTCGCTGATAAATGTCTGCTTCTCCTTAATATCGGGCACTATAGGAAGTATATAGGAATTATCCCCTGCTTCCTCGGCAAAAATAAAGAGGTTATTTGCTTCTCCTATACTTCCGAGAAGCGCCTGCTCCGTCTGGTTGTATGCCGGAATTCCGTGACAGATTTCGGTAAATCCCTTCATTGCCTCAGAATCCTTTGTAAGGAAGGCAATCCACTCAAAAGCTTCCTTCTTACAATTGGATGCCTCTGATATACAATTTGCCCTTCCCACCATGGGAGTAACCCTGTTTCCGGAAAGTGTCGGAAGATATGTACAATTGTAATTTCCTACATTCTCAGATGCCTTGACCGTAAGATAGTCGGATGCCCATCCGTAAATCATGGCAGCCTCACCATCCATAAGCTTATTAATGGCATTCTTTTCATTCATGGAAGCAACTGAGGGGATGTAACCCGCATCAATCAGGTCCACAAAGCAGCGGATTCCGGCTTTTGTAAGGGAATTGCCAAAATCAGCGATATTTCCTTCCTCGTCGTAAATTGCGCCGCCCATTTCGGCAATGGTAACCATAACAGGTGTAAGGTTATTGTAATCCACTGCCATTCCGTACACGCCCCCTGCCTCATTTGTAAGGCTTCCGAGGATATCCACCACATTCATCCAGCCCGTATCTGCGTTGGGATATGATACTCCCGAAGCGTCAAAGATGGTCTTGTTATACCACAATCCCACGGTGTCATAGCTTTCAGGGAGGGCATACAAATTGCTTCCCTTTATAAACATGTTAAGGACCGTTTCCTTATAATCATCCCTTCGGATTCCGGCCTTGGACATGTAGGAATCTATGGGAGTGGCAAGGCCACTGTCTATACACTCTCCCATTTCCATTGAGTCCACAAGAAATGCGTCCGCCGTTCTTTCCGAAAGGTTGTCGGGATCGCCCTTTTTCAGAATAATGTCGATGTCTTCGTGCTTAGCCTCATAGTCTGCCTCGCACTTCTTAAGCCACTCTTCCATTGAATCGTCAAAGTAGCTGTAAGTTACCTTGGTCTTAACGATTTCAGGTGTGGGCGTTGGTGTGGGAACCTCCTCCACAATAGCTTCGGGTTCCGGTTCCTTGCCGCAGGCCACAAGCCCCGTCAGGGCCGCACCTATCAGTAATATTGGTAAAAATCTTCTAATTCTCATTTATTAACCATCCTGTAAAAAACATAGCCTAAACATTATAGCATGAGACCAATACCTCTAGCAATTAAGCAAAAATCAAAAAAAGACGCGAAAGACACATCGGCCTTTTCGCGTCATTTTTCAAAAGGATTCACCTTTTACACACTTATTTGTTTGTGATTTTTGAAATCACTTTGTGCATGTCGTCCATCTTCTTTTCCATATCTGCCACCAATGCAAACTGGCAACGGCATCTGTCAAGATTATGGCCGGGACGATGAGTCTTGAAGTAAACATCCCCTTCAAGATAGTCTGTGAGGAATCTCATTCCACACTCCAATGTCATCATCTTTGCGCCCATGGGAAGCATTGAAAGCTCAGCATCGGTTAATTTGCCGCCGCAGCCCTCAAGGAATCCTTTGGCATAGGTCTCAAACAAATCAAGGGAAAGAGATACTTTGCTTAAATCTGTCTCATCCTCAACTGCGGTGTTGGCACCGAATCTGATGGAATCGCCGAAATCATTGATTGAAAGTCCGGGCATTACAGTGTCCAAATCGATTACACAAAGTCCCTTGCCTGTAGCGTCATCAATCATAACGTTATTAAGCTTGGTATCGTTATGTGTAACACGTAAGGGGAGTTTGCCGGCTTTTAACATATCAACGCAGCTACTCATATCTTCTGCCCTGTCCATGCAGAATTTAATCTCTTCTGCCACGTCCTTTGCGCGGTTCATCTTGTCCTCTTTGACAACGGTCTTGAATCTCTCAAATCTTACAGCAGTATTGTGGAAGTCCACAATGGTTTCCGTAAGGGTCGAAGCATCGAAATCTGCCAGGAGATTCTGGAATTTACCAAATGCATATGCTGACTGGTAAAAATCTTCGGGCTTCTCCACCTTGTCAAAACAGGTGGCGTTATCTATAAATACATATACTCTCCAAATATCTCCTGAAGGGTCCTTTTCGAAAACCTCCCCATTCTTTGTAAGGATGAGGTTCATGGTTTCTCTCATAGGGTCGCCCCCCACTGCAACGATTTTGTCCTTAAGGAAGGACGTAACCTTCTTGATATTCTCCATCAAACCTGCGGGATCTTTGAAAATTGTGCAGTGAACACACTGTAAAATGTACTTTACCTGTGTGCCGTCAGCTTTATCACAGACAACCAGATATGTGTCATTGATATGTCCGTTGCCGTACTTGGAGCACTCTTTTACTTCGCCCTCAAGTCTGAAATATTTACAAGCCTCAACGGGTGTCATTTATCTGATATCCTCCATGTGAATAATCTCATCCTTTACTCGAGCCTGCTCAGCAGCGTAAGCCATCAAATGGCTTTCGATAGAGCGGTCGATGGATGAACGAAGTTCAACGCCTTTGTTCTCAAGGGCCTCAATGAAGTCCATGGTAAGTCTGTAGTCTCCGCCGCCGTGGAAACCTTCCTCGTTGTTGACAGATACCTTTGTAACTTCACCCTCGTACTTAGAGTTTGAAGAATAGTGTGTAACTGTTATGAAATCTTCGGAATCATCACCGTAGATATCGCCGTTTTCACACATGATCTTTATGGTACGATGCATCTTGTTTGTGAGACCTGAAAGGTGGAATGTTGCAGTTACCCCATTCTCAAAGAGAATGTTTGTAATCTGGTTATCACAAACGTTGTTGTCACATCTGAATACACATCTTCCGTAAGGGCCCTCTCTTAAAGCTTTAAGAAGTCCTTCTTCTGACTGGTCCTCTGTAAGAACAACTGCGGGCCAATCGCCTCTTATGGGCATATATGCCTTTTTAACGTCGAATCTGCACTTATCGGCTACAGGACAGTCAAGGCAGCGAGCTGTACTTCCTTCGGGTGCATTCTCTTCTCTGAAATATGAGAGATTACCGAAAGAAGAAATCTCTTTGCAGTTGCTGTCTACAAGCCAAACGAGAATATCCATATCATGGCATGACTTCTGCATGATGATGGGGCTTGATTCGTCGCTGTTTCTCCAGTTACCGCGAACGAAAGAATGTGCCATATGGAAGTTGCCTATATTCTCGGCATGCTGGATGGTAACAATCTTTCCAAGCTCTCCGGAGTCAATAATCTGCTTGATTGTGGAGAAAAACTTGGTGTATCTCAAAACGTGACACACAACAATCTTTACTCCATGTTTATGAGCATTCTCCTGGATTTTGCGACACTCTTCGATGTCGGGAGAGATGGGCTTTTCAAGTAAGATATCATATCCCAGATCAATGGCAGGCATCACGTGCTTAAAGTGATCTCTGTCCATAGTAGCAAGGATTACAGCATCCGCAACCTTACCAAGCTTGTAGAAGTCTTCCACATTGGTAAACTGCATGTTTGCGGGAATATTAAACTTCTCTGCAGCTGCCTCTCTCTTTTTCTCGCTGATGTCGACAACGGCAACAATTTCCGCATTGCATTTCTCGTATGCGTAATGCGCATAAATCATTCCTCTTTGTCCTGCTCCAATAATTGCCAGTTTCATTTTTTTCCTCTTTTCTTAGAACGTAATACTGCTACCGCAGCGATACATGCTGCAACAACCCCGCCGCCGATTACATAACCTGTAGCATTTGTCTTAGTAGTATCTACACTTGCGGTCTCAGCAGGAGTCGGCTCCTCGGTAGTTTCCTCGGTGCTCTCCACTGTTTCTTCAACAGTTCCTTCGTTTACCGTAAGTTTGTATAAATCATAGCTTCCGTCCTTGTTGCCGTTTTCCATGGCAAGATTGATGGTCTGAGCCAAAGCGTCGGGAGTAACCATCTTAACTGCAAGTGTGTACTCGCCCAGGGCTACATCTGCAGGGATATCAAACTCTGCTTTGACATTGGTTCTGCCGGGAAGCCATTTTGTTGTATCTGTGTCTATAACCTGCTCGTAAACCGCGTTTCCGCTTGCATCCTTAAGGATAAGAGATACAGGGCAGTTATAGTAAATGGGAGCTACACCCGAGTTGTTCCATGTCATCTCGATGGTGTTCTTACCCTGGTTAAGGTCACCCTCTGAGATTGAGAAGAGGTTGTAACGATAGCCCATGGTCTTAACCATTGTCTCGATGTTGTACTTGTAATAGTCGTAATCGGGATCGCCGATCTTAAAGTCACATGCGGAGCAGGGACCAAGCCAGGTTGTATGGCTGTCTCTGATCTGTCCAAGTACTGCACAGATATTCTCGTCAAGTGCATTGGTTCTGAAATCGCCGTTTGCGAACTCACCGCCGGAGTAGTTAAGTTTCCACCACTCAGGCATAGCGGATGCTGCGATATCTTCCTCTGTGGATTCAGGCATGTCAGTGTTACCTGTTGCCGCCCACTGAAGGAATGTGGGGGTACCTCCGTCGGATGTAACGCCGAAGATATCGTTATAAAGACCCCAGTTATTCTCAGCAGCCACTGCGTAAGGCTTTCTGATACCAACCTTTACATTGTGGAAGTAATCCACGTAGGGCTGCATGTATTCCTGAGCAAGCTTAGGTTCAGGGAAGTAGCCTGTTCCTGTGGGCCATGTGTGGAACTCTGCCCAGTGACCGAGGCTTCCGACCTCAACATATGCACAGATTGAAGGGTCGTCATATCTCTCAGCCAAAGCTTTGATAACATTTCTGTGGTACTCAAGGAGTTTGGGGGACTTGTAGTTAGGTGAGAAACCACATCCGCCAAGCAGATCCTTTATGCTCTGTCCGAGATAGAAGGTACCCGGGCCTTCTCCCTCGGCATTCTCTTCTTTAAGTTCATCAAAGAGCCACTGAGGAATATCCATTCTCTCCTTGTTCGGATCTCCGTCAAGGATGTTGGGGTTATCCATAACAAAACGGATTACCATTCGATAGCCCTGTTTCTGCCATTTCTCAAACTGATACTGTTTCTCGATGGCATCGAAAGCGTAGGTACCTTTCTCAGGCTCCAGCTCGCTCCACTTGTAGTCAACGTATACAAGGTTGTGTTCACTTGCAACAGTGTCCACATCTCCCTCAAGGGTGTCGGCCCAGCCAACCCATCCTTTGAAGGGGTTATTGTAAAAATCAAAGCTCTCAACAGGATAGAAGAAACCTTCATCTCTGCTCTCTTCAATAGACTTGGTTAAGGTAAGCATTCCGCTTTCAGGCAGAACATACTCGCCATCGTTGGAATCTACAGCAACGCTCACTTTGGAGGGGTTGCCGATTTTTTCCATATAAACCTGCATGAGAACAGCGTCAGTCTCATAATATGTGAAGACATTCACTCCCTCGTCGGCTACAGTGTCATCACCTGTAACCTCATAGAGAACTCCCTTGTCAACTACATATGAAACGTTCTCTCTGCCGTCTACCGTGTATCCGTCCTTATCTGTACCAATGTAGAATTTGTTAACTGTTGAGAGGTCGCCGGGTGCGGTAACCATTGTGTAAAGCTTCTCATCAGACTTAACAGCTACAAGGTTTGTTGTATTAACGTGCTTTAATGAAACAGGAACGCTCTCCCAGTCACTTATATCCGAATCACCCATGGTGATATCGAAGGTGGTGTTGTACTTGGGAACCTTTGCAAAAGAGCCGTTCTTAGGGTCTCTTGCAGGTGTGAATCCCTCGGGAGTGAGACGCTCATATGTCTCTTCATCAGTCTGAACATCGTTTCTGTCGATACAGATGTATAACTGATCGCCGATTCCCGGTGTAATTCCTCTTAATGTTTCAATGGGAACGAGGTACTCTGCGCAGTAAACACCGGGGGTGTTTGTGGCAGCAATTGCTTTCTCATAACCCTCTACTGAGTTAGAGAAATTCTTCATGTTCCACTCAAGAATTACGGGTTCGGATGCGTAGAAAATCTCAAGGTTTCTGTCGGGGCCGTATGAATGCCAGTCCTGGACAAGAACATCACCTGAGTTGTGTGTTGCGTAGCCTGAGTGCTGGAAACCTGTCTTATCATCGTTATCAACGCTGATGAATAAGCTTGTGGTATAAGCTGCACTTGATTCAGGATCTTCAACATCTTTTATGTATGTCATTACGTGAAGGGCGTCATTATCTCTGAAAGCATAAAGGTCGCCAAGGCTTCCTTCACCTTTGCCGATGGGCTTAATTCCTGCCCAGTCGGAAGGATCGCCGTCTGTTGTGATAACAGGTGCTTCCTCTCTGATGGGAGCGGTAACTGTTAACTTCTCGCCCTCTTCATCAGGAAGGCGCTCGCCTTCTTCGTCAATGTAGATTTCGAATTTATCTGTGTTTCCCTCAAAAATCTCCACAGGAATGGCAATTTCAAAACCATTGTCGCTCTTGAATGAGCCCTCGGTCTGAGTACCCATGTCCATCTTCTTGCCGTTTACTGTGTGGTAAACGCAACCGTTGGGTTTAACTTCATAGGTAGCCGTATCGGTGTTAACAAAGATTGTGAAGTTATTACTTAAAGCCTTTGCCTCCACCGAAATGTAAAGATTGTCGCCATCTGTTACAGCTTTGAGGTTCTTAAGGTTGGAGTTCTTATATACAGCATCGTAAAGAATGGAATCCCACTGTGAACGAGTGCCGGCGAACTGCTTTGATGCAAGATAAGCGAGCTGCTCATCCTCTGTAAGTCCAACCATCTCTTCTTCGTTATATACTTCCTCGAATGCAGGTACATCCAGGTATTCATCCTGGGCTTCGGGATTGTTTGCCACATCTGCCCAGTTTGCAACTGTTGCGCAGTGAATGCCGATTTTCTCAGGATTGCCGAAGGCTTCCAGAGGAATGGCAAACTCTAACATCTTTCTGTCCTTGGAGAGCTTGTCTTCAACTGCTACTGCAGTTCCCACAAGGCCGTCCCACTCTCCCGAGTCTCCCTGATATTCATAAAGAATATCCGTTTCAAGCAAGTAGTCAGCACCCGCCTTATAAAGGTGGTTTGTGGTGTCTCCGTCAGTCTCAAAATAAATATGCCAGGTATCGAAGTTTCCGGAAGAAGAAAGCTGCATCTTTCCGTAGAGCTTGTCCTCTGTTACAAATGCCGATACCTTGTTGATTACACCTCCGCCGTCATAAATGGGTGTAATGTGAAACCAGTCTTCCCCTTCACCATCTATAACGATAGGGGCATTCTCTTCTGCTGCTTTAACTTGGGGTAAGAATAAGGAATTCAGAAATGGGGTAAACAGAGAGAATGCCGCTACAATAATGGTGATTTTCTTTAATAAACGCTTCATTGTATCTCCTATCGTTAAACAACAGGCAGGAAGACTTAAATCCTGCCTGTTGTCGTAAGCTTTTATTAATTTCTTTTACACAAATTAGTGATTGTAGCCGTTTGCTGCGAAGTACTCGTCAAGCTGACGCTGAACTTCTGCTACGTACTCATCGATACCTGCTGCCTTTAAGTGCTCAAGAGCTACAGGGTAGTTTGTATCGAAATCAACATAACCACACTCAATGGGAGTGAACTCCTGTTTGATAACTTCGTTACAATCTGTCTCGATCTCAAGAACGTTAGAGTTGTCGAAGTGGAAAGCGATTACATCAGATGTCTTAGCGTTGTCATCCCATGTCTCATATGTCTTGATGAAATCATCAGAGATATCTGTTGTGAACATTGTGTAGTTAGCGTTTCTGAACATCCACTCATAGAAGTAACCTTCGAATGCAGGATCCTTAAGCTCGATTCTGCCGTCATCTGTTACAGTGTAGTTCTCACCTTCAGGTCCGTAGAGTGCAAAGAGATAATTCTCCTGGCTCTTGTAGATCCAGTTTAAGAACTTCATAGCGCCTGCAGGGTTTTCTGCTGAGTAAGGTACGCAGAGAACCTCACCGCCGCATGCTGTGATGTACTTGTCAGCATCGGGGTTAAGAAGGTATGACTTAAGAACTGCGTCAGGTGCGTTACCACGAACGGAAGTAATAATCTCGTTCTCTTTTCCAAGGGAACCCTCAACCCAGAGGTATGTACCCTGCTGCATACGAGAGTCACGCTCGTTGTAGTTTGTGGTTAACTCATCATTGTAAAGACCTGCTTCGTACATGCTCTGATTGAACTTTGCAACCTCTTTGAATGCATCTGTCTCGAAGTAGTCATAAGCTTTCTTGGTTTCCTCGCCGTAAACTACGGAATCACCGTATGCACACCATGTGTACTGCTCGTCAGCGAAGTTTCTTGTCAAGGGCTTAAAGATGATATCAGCGGGTCCCTTTAACTCGGGGAACTGCTCTTTTGCCTTTGTGGCATACTCTTTAAGATCGTCAGCTGTCTTAACGTCTGTCATTCCAACTGCATCAAGGATATCCTGTCTTAAGCAAACAAGCTGGAACATGCAGCTTGAAGGTGCATAAGCTGAAGGAATACCATACTGAACGCCGTTTACAACGCCACCTGCCAACTGTGACTCAGGAATAACCTTGAGCATATCAGGGCAGTTCTCCTTGATGAGGTCATCAAGAGGCTGGCACTGTGAAGCATTTACCATAGATGAAAGATCCGGAAGTCCATCCCAGTAAAGGTCGATTCTCTGGTTGGCTGCGAGCATAACGCCCTTCTGATCCCAGTACTGATCCCAACCTTTGTAAAGCATCTCAACCTGAATACCTGCTTCCTCAGCAAGACGAGGGTTGAGTTCATTGTTGATGAAGTTTGCCATTGCATCAGTCTCTTCTCCGGGATAGAGAATAACAACTGTGGAAACTTCTCCTGAAGGTGTTGCTGCTGCTTCTGTAGAATCAGAAGCTGTTGTTGCTGTTGATTCTGAACTGCTGCTTGATGTGTTTGCAGTTTCAGTTGTTCCGCCACAACCTGCAAGGCAGGATACCAGCATGGTTGCTGCAAGTAACAAAGATAACTTTTTCTTCATTTTTTTGCCCCCTTTTATAGGATTGAAAATTGGTTTATAAATCAAACGCCGTTACATTACGCGTTTAATTCCGCTACTCTTTGACCGCGCCGGTCATAATACCGTCTACGAAGTACTTCTGAATGAAGGGATACAGGAAGATGATGGGACCGATGGTAATCATGGTAACCGCCATCTTAACTGTCTCAGAAGGAAGCTTTATGTTGGCTGCCGCTCCTGAAGGAACACGTCCGCTGGAAATAGCGTTAACGTTTGACAGTATGTTGTATAAGAAGTACTGAAGGGGGAACTTGTCTCTGTCGTTTATGAACATAAGAGCGTTCCACCAGTCGTTCCAGTAACCCAAAGCATACATAAGACCTACGGTAAGCATCGCTGTCTTACAAAGAGGAATCGCAATGGATACATAAATCTTCATGTAGCTTGCGCCGTCAATCTTTGCTGACTCGTAAAGGGACTGAGGAACTGCATCGAAGTAGGTTCTCATAAGGAACATGCTCCATACGCTGAACACTGTAGGAAGAATGAGTCCCGCATATGAGTCTGTCAGGTGATACCAGTTGGTGCATACGTAATACCAGGGAATCAAACCTGCTGAAAAGATGATTGTAAAGTTACAAATGAAAGCTATCTGGTTTCTGTATTTCAAAGCTCTGATTGAAAGAGCAAATGAAATCATACTTGTTATTATCATGGAAAGAATTGTTCCCACGATGGTGATGCAGATTGTTACTGCGTAGGATCTGAGGATTCTTGTTCCACTGTGTACGAAAAGATAAAGGTATGTATCAGTGGAGAAGTCCTGCGGTATAACTGAGTAACCGTACTTGGTTACTGCGGTGTTGTCTGAGAATGATACTGAAAGTACCATAATCAGAGGATACAGGCAGGCAATTGCAAGAAATGCTATTAAGAAATATGCAAAAGCCTTGACCCAGAAGTCTGCGGAGAAAGGTTTGGTTTTTCTTCCATTCATTAGAACAGGCCCTCCCCTTCATTTACTTTCTTGGCAAGCTTGTTGGAAAGCGTTACCAGAATAAGTCCCATTACCGACTGGAATAAACCAATGGCTGTGGTGTACGAGAATCCCAGGGATCTCATGGCTGAATATACATATGTATCAATAACCGCAACCTCTTCATAAAGGAGAGAGTTGTTACCTACGATACCGTAAATCATACCAAAGTCACCGAAGAAGATACGTCCGATGGACATAAGTGAAAGCACTACTACGGTGGGCTTTATAAGAGGTAATGTGATGTGAAGTATCTGCTGGAATCTGTTGGCGCCGTCAACGCTTGCCGCATCATACAGGGAAGCATCGAAGTTGGTCATGGCCGCCATGTAGATAATGGAGTTATATCCGGCCCATTTCCACACATCCGCCGTAATGATAATCGGTTTCCAGTATTTCTTCTCTGCGTACCAGCGAACAATGTCGTGACCGCTGTTTGCCAGCATTCTGTTTACCATACCTGTGTCGGTTGAGAAGAATGCATATACAATGGCACCTACTACTACCCATGAAAGGAAGTAGGGGAAGAACATTGCCGACTGAGTTACTTTCTTGAATATTTTGCCTCGTACCTCGTTGAAGCAGATGGCGATTGTAATAGGAAGTATTGTTCCGAAGATCAGTCCCCAGAAGTTAATTACCAGGGTGTTCTTTATAACCTTCGGTCCCATTCCTGTGGAACTTGAGAAGAAGTATTTGAAGTTCTGAAGTCCTACGAACTCACTTCCGAAGATTCCGTCCTTGATATTGTACTTTGTGAAGGCCATCCAGATACCTGCCATGGGTATGTAGGCAAAAGCCAAAAGCACCAGAAGTGCCGGTACACACATCAAATATAATTCTCTGTTTTTCTTAAATTCTTTTCTCATTTGTACCCCCGAGCGCTCATCATATCGTAGAAATCTTTTTCATCCTCTTCTGAAAAATACAGATTCCCGTTCAAAGCCTCTTCCTTTAATATCATCATTCCTGTTGTGCAGAACCTTCCGCCCTTAAGGAGGAAATCTCTCGCCCCGATCTGGAGGGAGGTTTTGCAGGGATAATCCGAAAGCGTGTTGTCCAGATTCCTGTAAAGGTGAACATAGAGCATATCTCCGTTCTCACCGTCACTGTAGCGGAACATCAGATCCTGAACATTGGTAATGTTCTTGTTCTTGCCGATTATCATCTCCAGTCGCTTATCGTAAAGCCAGCTGGAACTCCAGAATCCCTTCATATCAAGCTCAGGATAGTACTTTCCGAAGAACTCAAGAGCCAGTTTCATGGAGCTGTGCATTCTCTCCGGTGTGTATCCCTCGCCTCCCGGAATGTGAAGAGCAATCATGTAATCACCTTTGGCAAGGACTTTCTCGTATTCGGATTTCTTTATGGTAATCATCTTCTCCTCGGTGTATCCCACGGGGTTCATGTAATTACCTGTTATTTCATCTTCTGTTTCCTTCCTGACTGTAACGAAGGTCTTTGGATCCTTTGCAGGCCTTGAACCATATACATGTCCGGTGTCAGGCTTGGGAGTTTCGTTGCTCTCCTCTTCCTCTTCGGGATCATCCCACTCTTCAGAAAGTTTCCACTTAAGGAGCTGGCCTTCTGAGTCGTACACATTGCCCTCGTCATTAAGAGCGATTACCTTGCCGGTGGATTTGTTTCTGTACATTTCAAATCCTTCGCCGTGCTGATAAGGAATAAACAAGAATCTGTCCAAAAGGAAGATTGTCAAAGTGTAGAAGTTCATCTTCCAGGGCATATCAAGGACATCAATCTTGCCTGTCTCTACATATCTTTTAAGCTGATCTCTAATCATTCTGTGAGGAATGTCCTCATAATATTCTTCAGGAACTCCTCTTCTGTCCATTTCCTTCTTGGAAACCGGAACGCAGGCAAGTAATACAAGGAAGCCATATGCTTCATTATATTTGCCAAGGCAGCTAGGCATCAGCTCTGTGTAATTGTCAATGTCGTATTTGTTTCGCATTGAGCACATGTCCCAAACAAAGAACTTGGAGAAGTTTAAGACCGTCTCATCACTTTCTATTGCAGCAAGGGCTTCGTCAAGATACTGTCTCTTATCCTTGGGCAAATCGTAAGGAGCAAGAAGCTTCTCATACCAGTCCTTGGGGATTAACTCTCTGGAGTCATCGGGTTCATATAAGGAAAAGGCTTCTTCAAAACCTTTAGGAAGCTTTCTCATTCCCATGTAATCAAGAATCTCTTGATATTCTCGATTCTGTTTCATAGTTTTCCTCGTTTTGTTTACGTTTTGTTTCGTTTGTTGCGTAACCATAATAACACTATTTTTCGTGGTATTCAATGTAGGTTTTTGCTAATTTTGAAGTTTTATTTTTGTGAAAAAAGCACAAGGCTCATTTCGTATTATGTCAAATTTGTTGCGTTGACAGTGCCCATTTGTAAGGTGTATCATTACGTTGATAAAGGCTGGAAATTCTGCCCTCTTTCGCATCAACAGATTACGGGAGACAAACATGAGTACAATCAGAGACGTGGCTTCATTGGCCGGAGTGTCCGCTGCCACCGTATCAAGGGTGATAAACCATGACACCACATATAAAATGACCGAAGAAACCATCGAGAAGGTGTGGAGAGCCGTGGCGGAGCTGAATTACAAGGCCCCCAGTTCTTCAAAGGAACAGATGCGCCGTGTCAGAAGGGCCGCATCCCCCACCACTGTAATCAATAAATTAGGATGCATACTCAACATTCAAGGAAGCAAATATAACGACCCCTATTACCTGACCATCCTCTCTTCTTTCGAGAAAGCAGTTATGGAAAGAGGATTCGAGTTATCTTTCATTCGCACCATCGAAGAGCTTAAGAATTCTCAGGTGCTTTACAAAACCTTTGAGAAACCAATAAGCGGTCTTATCATCATGAACACTCTGACTCCCGACACATATGCTTTTGTCAGGGATCGGACCCCTCATATTGTCGGAATAGATACCTCTTACAGAGATATCGACAATGTTGCGTTCGACCACTACGACGCTTCCTTCCAGGCAATAAGCCATCTTGTTTCCAAAGGGTACAGGAGAATCGGTTTTATCGGGGGCTACATGGAGCACATGAGCGTCAGCAGACGTTTCAACGGATATTTCGCTACACTTCACAGATACGGTCTGGAATTCAACCCCGATTGGGTTCTCCCAAGCCATTGGGACGAAGACTTCCTTGCGGAGAGAATCGCCGAAGCCCATAAGAAGAACAAACTGCCCGACGCTTTCTTCGCTGTCAGCGACCATATGGCAATAGGAGCTTTAAGGGCCTTCTACGACCTGGGAATAAAAGTTCCGGAAGAAATGGCTGTCGTTGGCCTTTCCAATATAGAATTGTCAAGATATTCCAACCCACCCCTTACCACCATCTCCATTCCCATTCCGGAAATGGGCAGGGTGGCTGCCAATGTTCTCTTTGAAAGAATGGCAGGGGATGATACTCCCCCCAGAACCGTGGTGCTGGGGTGCGAGCTTTTAGAAAGATCAAGCACATAAAAGGACGGAGGAATCATTCCTCCGTCCTTTCTATAGTAGGGCAAAAAAGGTAGAAAAGCTTAGTGTTTGTAACCCTCGGCAGCGAAGTATTCATCGAGCTGGCGCTGAACTTCAGCCACATACTCATCGATACCTGCGTTCTTTAACTCTTCAAGAGCCTGAGGGTAGTTCTCGTCAAAATCAACATAGCCGTAAAGGATAGGAGCCATTCTGACACCCATTACTTCTGCAATATTGGTCTCAATTTCAACAACCTTGGAGTTGTCAAAGTGGAAAGCAATTACATCTGATGTCTTGGCATCATCGTCCCAATGCTCATACATTTCAATGAACTCATCAGATACATCTGAAGGGAAGATTGTGTAGTTGGCATTTCTGAACATCCACTCATAGAAGTAACCCTCGAATGAAGGATCCTTAAGAACGAGCCTGTCGTTCTCAATGGTGTAGTTCTCGCCTTCAGGTCCATACAGGCAGAAAAGATAATTCTCCTGGCTCTTGTATAACCAGTTAAGGAACTTCATAGCCCCTTCAGGGTTCTTTGCACAATAAGGAATCTGCATACACTCACCGCCGCAGGCTGTAATATACTTGTCAGCCTCAGGGTTAAGGATGTATGACTTAAGAACAGCATCGGGAGCATTCTGTCTTACTGCATTAATCTGCTCATTTTCCTTGCCGAGAGATCCCTCAATCCAAAGGTAAGTACCCTGCTGCAAGCGATGTTCTCTCTCGGGATAATTGGTTGTAAGTTCTTCTCTGTAAAGTCCCTGCTCATACATACTTCTGTTAAATTCAGCGACTTTCTTGAAAGCATCTGTCTCGAAATAGCTGTATGCCTTACGAGTGTCTTCGCCGTATACTACAGACTCAGCGTAAGCGCACCATGTTAACTGTTCATCTTCAAAAGCTCTTGTAAGCGGTTTAAAGATTACATCTGCGGGGCCCTTCATCTCAGGGCACTGTTCTGCACTTCTCTTCGCAAATTCTCTTAAATCTTCGGGAGTCTTAACTTCTGTCATTCCCACTTTTTCCAGGATATCCTGTCTTAAGCACACAAACTGAAGCATGCAGCTTGAAGGTGCGTAGGCTGAAGGAATTCCGTACTGGATTCCGTTAACAACGCCACCTGCCATCTGAGATTCAGGAATAACTTTAAGCATATCCTGGCCGTACTCCTTAATGAGATCATCCAGGGGCTGACACTGTGTCTTGTTGACTCTTACAGAGAAATCTCCCAGGCCGTCCCAATAAAGATCAACTGTTTCACCGGCTGCAAACATAATGTCTTTCTGTTCCCAGTAAACATCCCAGCCTTTGTAAATCATTTTGAGATTAATACCCAGCTCTTCGTTAAGACGAGGATTTAACTGGTTGTTGATAAAGTTCTCCATCGCATCGGTTTCTTCACCGGGGTAGAGCATTACCACTTCTTCAATCTTTCCTGATGATCCGGATTCTGCCGCGGTTCCGGTGCCGCTTGTGCCCCCGCAACCCACGAGGCATGAAACCAACATGGAGACTGCAAGAATCACTGATAATTTCTTCTTCATTAGAAATCCCCCTTTAGTAGGATAATAGTTTTACAAAGACAAACCCAATGAAAACGGGCATTTGTTGCATTAAAGCAGTGTTATGTTTTCATGTTTGTTTCGTCGTTGCGTTAATATCGTATCATGGTTTGAAAGCTTCCGCAATGTTTGGTTTTGCTAATTTTGCGGTTCTTTTTTTGTACAAAAAGCACAATGGTCCATTTCGTATTTTATGAAATATGTTGCGTTGACAACGCAACAAACAGGGTGTATCATTACGTTGACAAGAAGAGGATTGTCTCGTTTTCCAATTAATGTAAACTACGAGGATGAAACATGAGTACAATTAGAGATGTCGCTGCTTTGGCCAACGTGTCTGCAGCAACGGTATCCAGGGTTATAAACCACGATACGAAGTACAAAATGACAGACGAAACAATAGAGAGGGTTTGGAAAGCCGTGGCGGAGCTGAACTATAAGGCCCCCACTTCCTCAAGGGAACAGATGCGTTACGTCAAGAAGTCCCTCCCCGGCAATCAGGCTGTTCATAAAATCGGATGTATTCTTAATGTTCGTGGTGGAAAGTACACCGACCCTTACTATCTGGCCATTCTCTCAGGCTTCGAGAAGTCTGTAATGGAGAAAGGATACGAGATTTCCTTCATAAGGACAAACGAGGAATTAGAGAATCCTCTCATTCTATATAAGACATTTGATGAGCCGGTGAGCGGTATCATCATTATGAACACTCTCACCGATGACACATTTAATTTTATTAAGAAGAAAACACCTTTCATTGTAGGTATCGATACAGATCATACCGATATAGATAATGTGGCTTACGATCACTACGCTGCCTCCTTCATGGCTGTAAAGCATCTTAAGGAATGCGGTTACAAGAGAATAGGCTTCATCGGAGGCTCAGGTGCGGCAATGAAAACCAGCCGCCGTTTCAACGGTTATTATGCCGCCCTCCACTCTTTTGATCTGGAGTTTAATCCCGATTGGGTTCTGGCAAGTAACTGGGACGAGGAAGAATGTGCAGAAGCTGTAAGAAAGTCTTATAAGGCCGGCAAACTTCCGGATGCATTCTTCGTAGCCAGCGACCTTATGGCAATCGGAGCCTTAAGAACTCTCTTTGATCTGGGAATCTCGGTTCCCGAGGAAATGGGTGTGGTTGGACTTTCAAACATTGAAATATCCAAGTACTCCAATCCTCCGCTGACAACCATTTCCCTTCCTATTCACGAAATGGGACAGGTTGCAGCCAATGTGCTGTTCGAAAGGCTGTCAGGTGATACAACCCCCACAAAGGTTGTTACACTTCCATCCACCTTACTTAAGCGTTCAAGTACTTTATCAAAATAATAATATCTCCCTATGCAGAAAGCACAAGGTATGGTTAACACCATATCTTGTGCTTTTTGTATTGACTATGTACAATATCTTCTGATATTATTTATAAGGATTTGTTTTATCACTACATATTTCAGGAGGGTGTTTCAAAATGTTTGAAAAGTTCTTTAAACTGAAGGAAAACGGATCCGACGTGAGAACAGAGCTCATTGCAGGTTTAACCACCTTCATGACAATGGCCTACATCATCGCACTTAACCCCAACCTTTTAACCGGATTTGGCGCTGAAGGTCCCGAGCTTTGGAACGGTGTTTTCCTTTCAACATGTATTGCATCTGCAATCGGTATGTTCTGTATGGCATTTCTTGCCAACAAGCCCTTTGCACTTGCTCCCGGAATGGGTCTTAACTCATTCTTTGCAGTAGTTGTTGGCAATCTTGTAGCCATTACAGGTTTATCTTACCTTGATTGCTACCAGGCTGCACTTTGGATCATCTTAATCGAGGGTATTATATTCATCATCCTCTCCGTACTTAAAGTTCGTCAGAAGATTGTTGAAGCTATTCCCCTCTCAATCAGAATGGGAATTACCCCTGCCATCGGTCTTATGCTTATGAACATAGGCTTCGGCAGCAACGCAGGTATCTACTCAGAAACAGGCGGTCCCTTCTTCGTATTAAGAGATTTCTTCGGAGCATTGACTCCCTCAGTCGCTAAAGACACCATGGGTTCAGGCTACGGTATGATGGTTCTTACCGTTGTTACCATGTTCGTTGGAATTATTGCTATCGTTCTTTTGAGCCACAAGAAAGTCAAAGGTTCCGTTCTCTTTGGAATGCTCATTGCTTCCGTAGTATACTGGGCAGGCGAAGCTATCTTCTTTGATACCAATCCTTTTGCTTCCCTTGCAACAGCGAACTGGCTGCCTCCTTTTAAGGATATGGTCTCCACCACACTCTTCAAGTTCAACGGAACAACATGGCAGAATTTCATCAACATCGGATGGTTCACAGTGTTGACTCTCATAGTCACTTTCTGTATCATCGATATGTTTGATACCATCGGAACTCTTGTGGGAACAGCCGAGAGAGCCGGAATGCTTGACAAAGACGGTAACATGCCCCAGATGAAGGAAGCTCTTCTTTCAGATGCCATCGGAACAGTAGCAGGTGCCTGCACAGGTACTTCCACAGTTACCACCTTTGTTGAATCCGCATCAGGTGTTGAGGAAGGCGGACGTACAGGTCTTACTGCTCTTACAACAGGTTTCCTCTTCCTTGCATGTATGTTCATTTCTCCCATTGCCGGAGTTATTCCTCCCGCAGCCACATCAGCAGCCCTCATCTACGTTGGCGTATTGATGCTTTGCGGCCTTAAAAACATTGACTTCTCAGATATTACACAGACCCTTCCCGTTTCCGTAATGCTTATTGCAATGCCTGTTTCAGGCTCCATCGGACACGGCATCGGCCTCGGTCTTATCTGCCACACCATCATCAAAGTCTTCACAGGAAAGGCTAAGGAAGTTTCCATTCTCACCTATGTACTCTCCCTTATCTTCCTTGTTAAGTTCTTCTTGGCGATGTAACCTAACAAATTTAACGCCATCTGGCGCACTAATTAAGGGCAGGTGCTTTTGCACCTGCCCTTAATTCTGCTTCTTCCGTCTGTTTCTTCTCACTCGATTTATGTGTCTCTCGAAATCTCCGCTTCTTAATAGCTCTGCCAGCACATACTGGTCGAATATTGGCACAGTACATGAGTAGAAGCCCAGCTTAGCATTGAAATCGTCAATCAATGAAGTCGGAAGTATCATGTATCCGATTCTCATGGATGGTGCCAGCGTCTTTGAGAATGAGTTCAGGTATATCACCCTGGCATCTGAATCCATGGTAAAAAGCGGAGTTTCTACTTTCCTGGATACAGTCAGCTCTGAATCATAGTTATCTTCTATAAGGATTCCATCCCGACTCTTTGCCCATCTAATATATTCAAGCTTCTTTGAGATATCAGCAGTAACACCGGAAGGGAAGCTGTTGAAAGGTGTTACATGAAGAATCTTCGCCTTTGTTTTGCTAAGTTCTTCCGTTACAATTCCATTTGCCCCCAGGGTCAGCTTATCGCAGGTTAGCCCCATGGCTTCATAGACGTCCTGTATCTTACTGTATGAAGGATTCTCAATAGCAACTGTTTTCTCCCCTGAGAAAAGCTGTGCAATAAGTCCATACAGATACTCAGCTCCGGAGCCTATAATTACCTGCTCGGGTTCTATTACTATTCCTCTGCTTCTTGCAAGGTAACGACATATTTCGTCACGAAGTTCGGGGCATCCGTGATTGGGAGACTTTGTCATGATTTTCTCCCCGTAATCCAAAAGAACCTTTCTCATTGTCTTTGCAAGCGAAGGAAAGGGGAAGGCTTCCGAATCAGTATCATGTACCGGTACAGAATTTCCAACGGGGTTCTCTTTGGCAGACACTCCGGCTCCCAGGAAATCTTCATTTCTGTATATAACAAACACTCCGCTTCGCTCTCTGCTCTCAACATATCCTTCTTCAAGAAGCAGTTCAATAGCATGCTCCACAGTAATAACGCTGACTCCCGTTTCCTCGGCTATCACGCGTTTGGAGGGTAATTTGCTTCCGTAGGGGTAGACGTTTTTTACAATATCATCAGCAAGAAACTGATACAGTTGCATATATGCAGGTGTTTGTGTTTTTTCATCAATCTGATAGTTTTTCATATTTTTCCGGAATAAAAGGCTATTTAGCTGTCAATACTTGCTATCCGATCACATCATTATTTCGTTTTGTTCTTTGCTCGTCGCGGAGTATGTATAAGGAACACAAGCGAAATCATAAACATGACCGCATACGCTATATCAGCGCAATCACAGATACCGTAGTAAACAGGATTGGGCCGCCACTGTACGAATGCAGCCATTTTGATCAGAAAGTCATATACAAAATGAAGCACCATTGGAAGTACAATGTTTCCGGACTTAACATAGATTACTGCGAAAGCAAATCCGATCGCACCGGTGGTTAGGAAAGTATATGTATCCCACGAGGGGATGCAGTGGACAAGTCCAAACAGCACGGTACTTGCAAACACATAAATCAGCTTATATCTTGTGGTATTTGCCGTGTGTTTTAATCCTTCCAACAATAGGAAACGATAATTCAATTCTTCATAAAACCCTGTCGTCAGTTGCTGAAGAAGCACTTTGGTAAGAAAAATTCCAATAGTAAGACCTGTCAGCTGGCCAAAGCCCGACACAACTTGAACTATGAAATACAGGAAGAACAACAGGAATCCCGCCCCTGCTATGAGTGCCGCTTTTAAATTCTTATTCGATATGATATCAGTAGGTGCCAGTTCAAACAATCTGCCTGCCACAATCAGTATCCCCGTTCCAAACACAATCCTTAATACAGAACTGATAAGAAACCAAGTAACACCTTGTGTAAACTGCAAAAACAACAATGACAGTCCGACAAAAGGCAAAGCAAATATCAAATGCCAAACAAACCCGCTATATCGTTTATTACAAAGTATTTTTTTCATTACACATAGCCCTATAAATTCCTTTAGTCGTTTTTACTAGAATATATTCTTACAACCGAAATGCTTTTTCTGCCAAAGCAACCGTCTCTTCTATTGTTCTGTTTTCATCACGCAGGATTGTAGTAAAACCGGAATTCAGAAACTCATCATATGTCTCTTTAGAATTGATCAGTTCGAGACCTTTACGATAATTCTGCATAGCATATTCAGGGTCAGGCTCCTCCAAAATCAGCTTATAGAGAAACTGTTTTTCCGGATCCGGCCGTTCAAAAAATCTTCTCACAGAAATCATCGGATCTGCAAGCATTACAAGCGTATGATTCTCAGGTGCTATTCTCTTCAATGTTGCAATACTGATATTTGTATCAACAAACACCGGCTTCCCTTGATTGCAGATTTCCGGAAGCATACGCAGTTCCAGTATTTCACATTCTTTTTTCACTCCGTCAATCCATGCCTTGTACTCCTGGGGCGACCTTCTTATAAAATCATGCCAATCCTCAAGATCTCTGGTGTAGGTTAAGCAGGGAAATTCGCCTGCATCCAGTGTTTCCGGATAATTATCATGGTAATTCTCTTCGCAGGCGATACCGCTATGTCTTTTAGCCAACTCTTTTACCATTGTGGATTTACCGGCATAAGCTGTGCCTATGATAAAATAAGCATTTTCAAAATAAGTCTTATCACTCATATTTCAAGCTCCCAATTATCTCCATTTGTAGTATCCCGTTCGGTCAGTAGTCAGTTATGCTGAAATAGAACGTTTTATAATCATATTACATCTGCCCCAAGACTCGTCTTTATACTTGAATGCGTTAGGAGTATTTAGCCTTTCGGTAAATCCAACACCCTCATAGCATCTCTTGGCTCTTGCATTCTCCGGAAACACATTAAGCTGTACGGCCAAAACCTCCGGATCAGTAAAGGCATTGCGAACGGCTAGCTTGATCATTTCCTTTCCGATTCCTTTACCACGAACAGATGCATCCACCATAACAAACTTAAGCGTTCCTTCATGAGTCTCATGATTAAGTGAGTAGCAATAGAATCCAACAACACGTCCTTCATCATCTACCGCAACGATAGGACTGTCTCCGAATTTCCCTGCTATTTCTGACAGAAAACTCCTAAGCTTTTCTTTTTCGAGAGGGTACGTAATCAGATTTGCGCACCACATCATATGTGTTCTTTCATCTGTGATCCATGTCTTGATCACATCAAAATCATCGTCGAGATCAAATGCTCTTATTTTCATTTCTTCTTATCCTTTTATACTGAAATATAAAATTCCATCTATATAATACCATGATATAATGGCTCTATGAACACATATAAAGAATACGCAACCACACTTTGTTACATAATTAAAGACGGTAAGGCATTGATGCTGCACCGCACAAAGAAAGAAAAGGACATCAATAAAGACAAGTATATCGGGGTGGGGGGCCACATCGAATGCGGTGAATCCCCGGAGGAGTGCATATTAAGGGAGGTAAAAGAGGAAACAGGCCTTACAATGAATTCCTTCGCCCTAAGAGGTGTAATCACCTTCGTCCTTGATGACGTGCATGAATACGCCTTCCTTTATACCTGCAATGATTTCTCTGGAGAGTTGGTCAAGGACTGCAACGAGGGAGATCTTGTGTGGGTTCCCTTCGATGAAATAACATCTCTTCCCCTGTGGGAGGGAGATAAAATTTTCCTGAAGCTTTTGGCTGAGGATGCCCCATTCTTCTCTCTGACACTCAAATATGAAAAAGACGTATTAAAGAAAGCCCTGGTTGACGGCAAAGAAATCTGGTCATATTAAAAATCTCGAAACTGGCTATATTCATATGGTCAGTTTCGTTTTATAGTTGCACATAAATAAATCCTTTGAGGTGCAACAAAATGATTAAAGAAAACGTCAACCACAAAACAAGACTGATAACCTCCACCGGAGTGTTAACTGCTCTTACCATTATTTTCACAGCCTATATCTTCCATATCCCCGTTGGGGCCAACGGCGGATACGTCCATTTCGGAGATTCAATCATATATCTCGCGGCAGCTTTACTTCCGACGCCCTACGCTTTGGCTGTAGGTGCTCTCGGAGGCGGTATTGCAGATCTTCTCACCGCTCCCATGTGGACCATTCCCACCCTGATAATCAAGATGTTAATCGTGCTTCCCTTCTCAAGTGAAGGAAGGACCCTTATTACCAAGAGAAACATGGCTGCTCCCATTTTTGCCTTCTTCATCTCGGCAACAGGCTACTACCTGGCTGAAGTTATCCTCTTTGGAAGCGAAGCCGCATTCTTTGCAGCCCTCTCTGGCAGCGTTGTTCAGTCTGGAGGAAGTGCAGTCTTCTTCTATCTGGCCGCGGCAGCCTTCGACAGTCGAGGAATCAAGAAGAAAATGTTTTAAAGGAGACTAAAGAAAATGGCAGACATAATTTACAGATATAACAATTCAATATATGCAAACATCACCAACAAATGTAACTGCAGCTGCACCTTCTGCATACGCTCCCTTAAGAATGGAGTTGGAAGTGCAGATACCCTTTGGCACGTTAAGAACCCTTCCAAGGAAGAAGTTGTGGAGGCCATAAGAGCCTACGATTTCGGCGAGAACAAGGAACTGGTCTTTTGCGGATATGGAGAACCAACCTGCGAACTTGATGTGCTTCTTGAGGCTGCCAGGGTCGCTAAAGAGGAAAAGAATCTGCGAACCAGATTAAACACCAACGGTCTGGGAAATGAAGAAAACGGTCGAAACATAGTGCCTGACCTTGCAAAGGTTATAGACACAGTCTCCATAAGCCTTAATGCCCCGGACAAGGATAAATACCAGGCGGTCACAAGACCCAAATATGATGACGGCTTTGACAAAATGCTGGATTTCGCTCTGAAATGCAAAGAAGAAATCAAAGAAGTTAAATGGTCAATCGTGGACGTTCTTCCGGAGGAAGACATAGAAAAGTGCAGGCAGTTGTCTGCCCGCACCGGTATAAATTTAAGGATTCGTCACTATACGTAGATACCTTGGTTTTAACCAAAAATATCAATAAGTCCCACAACAAGTATTGTAAGAAGAACCACAGGCACAAAGAAGCGCATGTAGTTTCGAAGCCATCCGGGCATCTTCATACCCACGCCTTCATTTGCCTCCTTAAGAAAGCTGTTCCATCCCCAGCCGTAGCGGGTTGAACAGAAAAGCACGTAAACGATGGCGCCAATGGGAAGAAGCAGATTTGAAACCACAAAGTCTTCAAGATCCAGCACTCCGGTTCCCTCTCCAAGAGGGGCAAAGCCTGACCAGAGATTAAAGCCAAGAGCGCAGGGAATTGCCAGAATAAACATGGAAATTCCGCACACAAGGCAGGCGGTCTTTCTCTTAAGCTTAGTAAGCTCCATTACGTTTGCCACCACATTTTCATATACCGCAAAGGCTGTAGACAAGGCCGCAAAACTCATAAATAAGAAGAACAGGGTTCCCCAAAGTCTGCCAAGCTGCATATTGGCGAAAACGTTTGGCATCGTAATAAACAAAAGGCTGGGGCCTGCATTTACATCGATTCCATATGAGAAACAGGTGGGGAAAACAATAAGTCCCGCTGTAACTGCCACAATGGTATCCAGAATTGTGATGTTTACAGATTCTCCAAGAAGGCTTCTGTCCTTGTTGATATAACTTCCAAACACTGCCATGGAGCCGATGCCGATACTGAGAGTGAAGAAAGCCTGGTTAAGGGCACCCATAACAACTCTCGGGAATCCGATTTCCTTTGTTCTTTGAAGATCCGGCAATAGGAAAAACTTAAGTCCCTCCTTACTTCCCGGCATTGTAAATGAGTTGATGGCCAAAACAACCATAATGATTAAAAGAAGGGCCATCATATACTTGGTGATGTTCTCAAGTCCCCTTTGAAGGCCAATGGCAAGGACAACAAAGCTGATGATTACAACCACCGCGGTGTAGCCGATATTGATTCCCGGAGATGAAAGCATGTTTCCAAACTCCGCTCCGATGGAATCGGGAGTCGCACCTGCAAAATCACCCTTAAGGAATTTAATGAAATACCTTACAATCCAGCCTGCAACAACGGCATAATACATCATCAGCAAGATACAGCCAATCATTCCGGCCACACCGTGAATATGCCATTTGCTTCCCTTTGGCTCCAGCTCCTCATACATCTTAACAGGCGCCTTCTGGGCTGCACGTCCTATGGCAAATTCCATGGTCATTACAGGAATACCAAACATAATAAGCATCAGACAGTAAAGTATCAAAAATACTCCACCGCCGTACTGGCCGGTGATATAGGGAAACTTCCAAACGTTTCCCAGTCCGATGGCGCATCCTGCGCTTAAAAGTATAAAGCCCAGGCGGCTTTTTAACTTGTTCTGTTCCTTCATTTAAGAACCCCTTTCCTAAGTAACGCTACTGTTTCTACCCCTGAAGTCCAGGGAAACTGATCTACGGCCACAGCCTTCACAAGGCGATAACCGTTCTCAATAAATATTTCAAGATCTCTCTTTAAGCTGGTGGGTTTACAGGATACGTAAACGATATTCTCCACCCCGTAGGCTATAATCTTTCCAATGGCTTTTGGATGAATTCCATCCCTTGGAGGATCCAGAATGATGTAATCAGGTTTGTCCTCTATATCATCCAAAACTTTAAGAACATCCCCCGCAATAAACTCACAGTTTGAAAGGCCGTTCAATGCGGTATTGGCCTTTGCCGCTTCCACCGCTTCCTCAACAATCTCAACACCGATAACCTTGCCGGCTACAGGAGCCATAAGCTGGGCAATTGTGCCGGTTCCGCTGTAGAGATCAAACACGGTTCCACCCTTTTTTATACCGTCTCCCACATACTCTCTCACCGTATCATACAAGACTTCCGCACCCGCGGAGTTGGTCTGGAAAAACGAGAAAGTGCTCACCTTAAACTTAAGGCCCAGTAACTCCTCGTAGAAGTAATCATGGCCGTAAAGCACATGTATGGCCTCAGGAGTGACGGTATCTGCCACATTATCATTATTGATTAACAGAATACCTGCAAAGCTTCCTTTAAGGGGCAGAGCCAGCAGCGTATCCCTGTATTCTTCCATCATCTTTGTGTTTCCGGTGGCAACTTCCGGATTCTGTGTGGAAGCCACCAGACCCACGAGAATCTCACCGGTGGAGTGTCCCTTTCTCACAAGAAGGTGCCTTAATGCTCCCTCGTGTTTAAGTCTGTGATAATAGGGCACATTTCTGTCCTTAAAAAACTTAAGGGTTGCGGAAAGAATCATACGATAATCCTCATCCACAATCTTACAAGTATCAACGGTTACCACATCATAGAAACTGTTTCTTTTGTGCATTCCCAGAGACAAAGGTCCGTCCTTATACTCGTCTCCGAAACTGAACTCCATCTTGTTTCTATATCCATAAAGTGCAGGACTTGCCTTGATTCCCTGAAATTCCCAGGGTTCTTCCTGTGCCGAAGCGCCCTCCAAGACAAGCTTTCTCACCTGCTCCTTCTTGATTTCAAGCTCCGAATCATATTTAAAGGATAAATAAGTACAGCCCCCGCAAACGCCGAAGTGCTCACACACTTCACCCGTCTCGTGGGGGCTCTTTTCCAATACTTCAAGTAAACGGCCTTCAGCTTTGCCGTTTCTCACTTTAGAAATGCCTATGGATATTTTCTGGCCCGGAAGGGCGTTTTTCACAATTACGTTGCCTTCCGAAGTCCTTGTAATGCCTTTATTAGGAAAATCTACTCTCTCTACGATTCCTTCGATTATCTGACCTTTTTTCACGTATTGCCTATTCCTCTTCGGAGCCGTAGATTTCGTCAAAATCGTCGTATTCTTCTTCCAGTCTCTTTCTCTCACATCTCTTTGTGATTGAAATGATGATACCAACGATTGCAGCAACACAAACAATGCCGCCAATTATAATAAGAATCCACTTGAGAATATCATCCTCATCATCCTTCTTGTCGAGCAGTTCACCCAGCTTAACGCTTGCCAAAAGCTCCTCAAATCTCTTGGTTCCGTATCTTCTTAATAATCTATTCATCTGCTTCATGGTGCCCTCCAATCGTCATTATATGTAAAAAAATCATAGCACAAATCTATATCTTCTTCAACTTGGAGAAGATGGCGTACATTATCCTGGTGCCCGCAGTATCGAAGTCCACCGTAACCTTGTAATCCCTTGGTTCCCTGTCAATTTTTGTCACGGTTCCGTCACCGAATTTAATGTGTCTTACCCTGTCCCCAACGGTATAATCAAGGTCTCCAAGGTTCATATCTGACCCTTTGGCAAGCCCTGAAATCTGATTCAGCGCCTTCACTTCCTTGGCCATCTGGGGCATGCGCTCCGTCTGCTTGGCCCTTGCAATGGCTTTGGGCTTAAATGATGAGGCAAAAACGTTGTCATCTCCGTAATCATCAAAGTCCCTTGTACGCCTTACCTGGGGCTTATTATCCAAAAGCTCCATGGGAATTTCCTTCACAAAGCGGCTTACGGCATTATACTGAATCTCGCCTCTTTGCATTCTGCATTTGGCACAGCAAAGTGTCAAATCCTGCATGGCTCTTGTCATTCCAACGTAGCAAAGGCGTCTTTCTTCCTCAAGCTCATCTCTTTCATCCGCCACTATTGCCATCATGCCGGGGAAGATTCCGTCTTCCATTCCTGCAATATACACGTGGGGGAACTCAAGACCCTTGGCCGCATGAAGTGTCATGAGAAGAAGCTTCTCCACGTCATCATCAGTCTCGTCAAGGTCTGTAACAAGAGCTACCTCTGCCAGGAAATCCGATAAAGTTGCTTCATCGTTCTCATCGGTAAAGGTATTAATCTTTGTTATCAACTCATCGATATTGCCGATTCGATCTAGGGCCGTGTCATCCCCGTCTTCGTTCAAAGACTCAACGTACCCTGTCTTCGCAATGATTTCGTCCATCAAATCAACCAGAGTGTACTCCTCAAGTCGATGTCTGAAGTACTCAATTAAATCTGTAAATCTTTCAATTTTGTCCGCCGATTTGGCAAGAGATGGGATACTTCTGGCTTTTTTCAAAGCATCGTAAAAAGAAATGTTCTCCGCATCCGCAGCCTCCTGGGCTTTAAGGATGGTTGTGGCTCCGATTCCCCTTTTGGGAATGTTGATTATTCTCTTAACAGCCAGATCATCCTTGCCGTTGTCGATGGTCTTTAAGTAAGCCATCAAATCTTTGATTTCTTTTCTGGAATAGAAGTTAACTCCACCCACAACCTGGTAGGGAACTCCCTCCATAATGCAGGATTCCTCTATAAGTCTGGCCTGGGCATTGGTTCTGTAGAGTACGGCACATCCGGAATACCCGATAATGCCTTTTTTTGCCTTTGATTTAATGTCGGAGACAATGAATTCAGCCTCCTCCTTACCGGTCTCAAACTGCCTGAAATGGACCTGATTTCCGGAGTCCTTCCTGGTCCAAAGTGACTTGTCCTTGCGCCTTACATTGTTGTGAATAACTGCATTGGCTGCATCAAGGATATTCTGGGTGGAACGATAATTCTCTTCAAGCTTAATGACTGTGGCGTTCTTGTATTCCTTCTCAAACTCCAAGATGTTTCTTATGTTCGCGCCCCTGAACTTGTAGATGGACTGGTCGTCATCACCTACAACGCAAAGGTTCTTATTCTTATCCGCCAGAAGCCTTACAAGTTCAAACTGAGCGGTATTGGTATCCTGATACTCATCAACGTGGATGTACTGGAATCTCTCCTGGTAATTTGAAAGAACCTGGGGATGCTCCCTAAAGAGCTTGACGGTGTTGTAAATCAAATCGTCAAAATCCATGGCATTGTTCTTCATAAGTGTAGTCTGATACTCTCTGTAGGCCGCTGCGATTTTTCTCTCATTCATATCGTAAGCGGCGTCCTTCTCAAACTGTTCAACGCCTATAAGTTCATCCTTTGCACGAGAAATAGCACCCCGTATAGCCTTTTCCTTGATATACCGGGTGTCGATGTTTAACTTTTTGATTATCTCTTTTACTATGGCTTTGGAATCATCTGTGTCATAGATGACAAAGTTGGTATCATAGCCGATTTTGTCCGCGAATCTTCTTAAGATTTTGACACACATGGAATGAAACGTACTTACCCAAATCTGCTCGGAGCCGAAGCCTATAAGCTTGTCGACCCTGCTTCTCATCTCTCCCGCCGCCTTGTTTGTGAAGGTAATGGCGAGAATGTTAAAGGGATTGACCCCCATTTCCTCAATAAGATAAGCAATTCTGTGAACCATGACCCTGGTCTTGCCGCTACCGGCTCCCGCCAGTAAAAGCACCGGGCCTTCTGTAGTAAACACACCCTTCTTCTGCTGCTCATTTAAGGTGTCATATATACTCATTAAAAAATCCTTCCAAATCTATTTCCAAGGTTTGGCCTTGGAATTGTAATCTAACAGGAATGCCTTGAATTCCTGCATGGGCATAGGCCTTGAAACAAAGTATCCCTGAACCAGGTCACACTTTGTTGTGGCGATGAATTTCATCTGTTCTTCGGTCTCAACGCCCTCCATAATAATCTGGTATCCCAGTCTGTTAATCATTTCTGCCAGGAGAGTTATGAATTCCTTCTGGTTATCCATATCCTCAAGGAACAGTCTGTCTAACTTAATTATGTCAGCGGTAACCTTGGAGAGGATATTAAGCGATGAGTATCCGCTTCCAAAGTCATCTATAGAAACCAGAACGCCCTGCTTCTGCAATTCGATGATTGCAGGGTTAAGGCTCTTAATATCGTGAAGATAGTTATATTCGGTAACCTCGGCTTCAAGGAGTCCCGGATCCACCTCATAGGTCTGCAGATATTCCATGATGCTTTGTGCAAAAAGAGGATCGTCGTAGTGAACTCTGGAGAAGTTGACCGAAATGGGAATAGGCTCTATTCCCTCGCTTATAAGCTCCTTAAGGTATCTTAAGGTCTCCTCAAGAACATAGTAATCCACCTTGGTGATAAATCCGTTCTTCTCAAGAATAGGAATAAATCTGTCGGGGGAGAAGAGAGTTCCGTCGGGCTTTCTCCATCTTACGAGAGACTCGGCGCCGACGATTTTGCCTGTTTTAAGGCTGATCTTGGGCTGTAAGTATACCTGGAACTCACGATTGTTCAAAGCATCGTTTATGTTGACGTAAACCTGCTTCTCATCCTCGTTACGCTCCCACATCTCTCTTGTATAGTGAACGCATCCGTTCTCGCCCTGTTCCTTACCATACTTTCTGGCTGCATTTGCTCGGTCCACAAGTACGGAAATTCCCACATCCGCATCTTCAACCTTGCACATACCGCAGATAACGGTAAGTTTGCACAGAGGATAGCGCATTTTGACAACATCATTAAACTGGCTGAAGCTGCTAAGAAGCTTGCTTCCCGGATCAACACCCTTCTCTATCTCACAGAGTCCCACAAACTGGTCGCCTGTGATTCTTGAGCTTAAAATTGCCACCTTTGTAGCTCTCTGAAGTCTCTTACCAGTAAGTTCAAGGATATGGTCACCGGTGTTATAGCCATAGAGTTCATTGACATAGTTAAAGTTTACAAAGTCACCATAGCAAACATAATAATCCATGTTTTCGCTGGGAACATGGCTCTTTATGAACTCTTCCGCAAGTTCAAGGAACTTGGTATAGCTGGGCAGACCCGTTAAAGCATCGTAGTTTATGCGATACTCAATCTCTTCTCTGTTTCGCTCGTCAGTCTGCATCTGAATAATCTTGCCGACAAGCATATGTGTCAATCTGATAAGGAATTCAGACTCGTGCTCCCAGGAGCGGTCTGTGGTTTTGTCAATATAAGCAATGTACTGAGTTGCGTACTCCGAAGCCTGTAATCTGGCTACGAGGATGGATGCATATTCCCCAAGTTTCAGATCTGCAAGTCTCTTTCCCCTTATAACTACATAATCCGTCTGGTCTGTGAACATCTCTTCAATCTGTCCCCAGTTCTGACGCTGATTCCTGGGATAAAGCTTTCTTGCATAGGGATGTGCCTTATCTCCTGTCCAGTCAAAGTTCACCGTATAGGCGTCCGCAGAACTCGTAATAAGGGCCATCTCATCGAAACCTACATAGCTGCAGACTCTGTCCGCAACGATACCAAGGCCCTTTCTGTAGTTGTTAACGCTGCTCATAAGTTCCAGCGCAAACACAATCAAATCATCATCCGATGAAATAAGAGCGCTTTCCTTATCGTAATCGTCGTCATTCTCTTCCTGCTCGGCGATGTATCTGTGACCATCCTCAAGAACATCGTCACCCACCTCACAGATGGTGTAGGAGTTCTTACCGGTCTTCTTAATCAGATAAAGGGCTTTATCGGCTGTTTCAAAGGCTCTTTCGTAGTCCTTGGTATCCTTCCTGCACACAGCAACGCCCATGCTGCAGGAAAGGGTAAATGACCCCTGATTGTCCTCGCTTAACTTGCTGAACTCATTAAGGACATTTGATAACTTCTGCTTAAGTTCATCAACTTCTATTCCCTTAACAAATACCATAAACTCATCGCCGCCGATTCGTCCCTTGATACCTGTAGGGAAGTTGACCTTCATTGCGTCGGAAAGAGAGCAAAGAGCAGCATCTCCGTAGAGATGTCCGTTCTCATCATTGATTCGCTTGAAATTGTCCACATCGATAACAACCAGATATCCTGCTTCATTGCTCTTGATTCTGGCCATCTGTTTCTTAATCTTCTCAATGCAGACCATATGATTATAAAGCCCTGTCAGAGGATCTCTCTCCGAGCTCTTAATAAGTTCTGCTTCTCTGTTCTTCTCCTCGTCCACATTTGTAATTCTTCCGACGATTCGATCAGCATTACCTTCTATTGTATAAATGGTCCGGCCTTCAAATCTTAACCAGTGATACTGGTTATCTTCCATCTTTCTTCTGAAGGTGGACTTGATTATTCTCGCTCCGCCCCTTAATGCGTCTGCAAACTCGGAAACAATCTCCTCATCATCAGGGTGGGTGTTTCCAACAATCGAGATAAGTGAAGCATAGTTTTCGATGGAAGTTTCTATTTCACTCTCATCCTTTTGCTTGGCGAGAATCATCACATCTTTGGCAATATTGTATTCAAAAAGCGTATCCGAGGTCATCTCGATAATATACGCAAATTTCTTCTTCTCCAGACGAAGCTTCTCCTGCTCCTCATAACTTCTGGTTATGTCTATAAGGACAAACTGAAGCAAGGATCTGTGAACAGTATTCCCCACAACCTCTCCTCTTGCCTCAATCCAAATAACCCTGCCGTCCTTGCGGCGCATTCTAAACTGAGACATTGCCTCTTTTTCACCGGTGATGGCGACATCTGAAATCGCCATAAGCTGGAGGAACATCTCCTGAAGATACATAAATTTGTCTTCAGTCTTGACTATGTTATCATATTCCTCCTCAGTGTAGCCAAGGAGCATACTCATGGATTCCGTCACGTTAAGAAGCTCAAGACCTGTATCCCTTGAGAAAAGGCCTTCAAGCACCGCAACAGACATATTCTTCATAAGTGTGTGGGTTCTTGTCTCCAGCGTCTTGGTTTGTGTGATATCAACCATTACAACGGTAACGCCACAGACGTGATTATCTTCGAAAACATAAGGTTTGATTCTGAAAACCCAAGCCTTATTGTTATAAAGAATTTCTCGATATACAGATGTTTTCTTGCTGCCTGCCTTATGAATGTCGTGAGCAATGGAACGATAAGACAAAGGGAAATTTATCTCGTCAGCAAGTAAACCTAAAGCAGATTCATCAATAAAACCTGCTTTAATAACCATATCAGTTAACCTTCTTAAGCGGTAATTCTCATCAAAGAACATGAGTCCTACGCTGTTACCGCTGATAGCATTTTCAAAATCGTTCTCCCAGGAAGTCCCTAAAGAAACACTCATCCCCGCCAGCTCCTATATCTAGAATTACCTTTCTTAATTATAAAATACAAACGAAGGTTCCGCAAGCAAAAAAGCCCTCACGTTAACGTGAGGGCTTTCAAAATATCTTAGCCTAATTGTGTTCCGCAGTTTCCGCAGAATTTGTTGCCGTTTGTGGGTGTTCCGCAATTGGGGCAGAATTTGGGGATGGTACCGTTTCCTGCAGGTGCACCTGTCTGTGCTCCCGCATTGGCGTTATTCATCTGATTCATCATCTGCTGTCCCATCATCATGCCCATCTGCATGTTCATCATGTTGGCAGCCATGTTCCCGCCTGCATTGTTTCCCTGGCCCATGCTGTCGGCCATAGCCATCTGAGTATACTTGTTAACATCCCCAACCATTGACTGTGCAGCAGCTTTCTCCTGCATCTTGGCAACTTCTTCGGGATATGAGAAGCTCTCAATATTGAAATCGGTACAGGAAATACCGATCTTGAGAAGATCCATGTCAAGCTCTTCCTGAATACCCTTGGCAATGCTTCTTGCATCTGCCTGAAGGTTGAACATATCGTGGCCTTCCTTGGCAATCCAGCTCATGAGAAGCTGATCCAATTCAGAAACGATTCTCTCCTTAACGTCTTCAACAGTATACTGATTCTTAACGCCGGCAAGCTTGTCAATCAAAACCTGATAGTCGGCAATCTTAACACTCAAAACTCCGAATGCTCTTATAGGCATTCCTCCGGGAAGTCCCTGAGCAGGAATGTTGATTGCATTCTTTGTGCCCCATTTTACAAGGTGCTCTTTGGTGTTGATAAAGAGAACCTCGGCACGCATACCGGAATTGAATCCGAACTTGAATCCCTTAAGTGTGGAAAGGAAGGGAATAATCTGGGTTTCGATGTCATAGCTTCCCTCGTCCTCAAAAATACCCTCTATTCTTCCGCCGTTCAAAAAGATTGCATCCTGGCCGGGACGGATTATAAGTTTGGAACCCTTCTTAATCTCGTCGTTATGCCACTTCCAGAAAAGTACATCGTCGCGGGACTCATTCCACTCTATAACGTTTAGAAGCTGGTTTGAAAAAATACCCATTGACTCTTATCCTCACATTCCAAGTTCTGATTTAAGTGCTGCAAGCTCGTCATCAATTGCCTGAGCTGCCTTCTTACCATCGTACTTCTTCTCAAGATCTGCGAAAGACTCCTTGCTCTCGGTCTTGTTAAGCTCATCCATGGCATCAGCTTCGTCAAGCATCTTGTTAACTTTCTCTTCCATTCTGTCAAAAGCAGCCATGTTGTTGCCTGCTGACTCAAGTCCTGAACCAAGCTGGCTCATCTTCTTCTGAGTCTCTGCAACCTTCACCTTGGTCTTCAAGGTGTCTCTCTTGCCCTTAAGAGTCTTGATATCCTCCTCGAGCTTATCGTGCATCTCACGCATCTTAGCTGCGTTAGCTGCGCAGATATCATACTGCTTCTGTAAAGCGTCGACCTTCTCTGTTAACTCGCTCTTCTTTGTAAGGAACTGACGAGCCTCGTCATCGTTGCCTGCTGCAACTGCTTTCTTGGCATAGTCAGCCATCTTAGCTATCTCTTCTGTGCACTCATCAAGTTTACGCTTTGCAGACTTCTCCTCAGCCATAACAGCTGCTGTCTCTGCCTTAACGCTTCCGAGATCGCTCTCAAGATTTCTCAAGTACTGATCAATCATCTTCTCAGGATCTTCAGCCTTGTCAAGTAAGCTGTTGATGTTTGCACTCATAATGTCCTTAAATCTGGTTAAAATTCCCATTTGAAATATCCTCCTGTAATTGGTTTCGATATCCTGCGTGACAATCGAGGAAAATACAACTGCACACCAATATATTATACCTCAATTTGAGGGGCATGTCGATGTTTTTCGAACCCCTGTTACTTCTTGTCTGCCTTCTTGTTTTCCTTTTTCTCTTCCTTGGCTTTCTGCTCGTTCATCATTCCGTCCACTATCTTCTCCATCATAAGTTTCTTGGTGAACACATCGAAGCACAGCATGCAAAGGAAAGAAAATCTCTGGAGAATCTCCTTATCCTCTTCCTTTTCTCCAACGAAGGTCTGCTTGGCTCTGTTGAATCTTTCAACAACATCATCCTGTAAAATCTTAACCTGCTCCCTCTCCATGGAGAAAATCTCCCTGTAAATCTCTTCAAGGGTCAAAGCCCCCTTGCCGTCATAATAGCCGTCTATAATGGGAGCCAGCATGGTCTGTATATCATTAATTGAAAGCATGCTCTTAAAATAGTATGTGAAAATAAGCAAAAGAACGTGCTCCTTGGTATATTTCTTCTTTACGGGCGGAGGCAGCAAGTCATTCTTGGTGTAGTTGTTAATCATTGTCTTGGTAAGAATCTTGTCATCCCCCGGATTTCTGGTGGTGCTTCTTAACTTACCGTCAATGAGCGTAGTTACCTGGTCCATATAAAGATCTATATCCGGAATATCGTCCAGTTTAATACAGTCTATTCGCTCAACGCTGTCTACTATACTGTTTAATAAATCCTCCATATCAAGTGTCATGTTCCAATCCTCCCTTTGTGCGCTGTCGCTATTATATGATACAGTATTTGAAACCACGTTGCAAGGAGAGTTGTCGCAAAATTTCACACATTGTTCTTTACTTTAAAACTTTAGTATGTTAAAATGTGGATGTATTGGGAATGTAATTATGAGTTACAAATATCAGTGAGGTAACGTTATGAACAAAAAGATTAAGACAGAAGCTGTTGATTTCTTATTTGATGCCATCCTTACTTTGAAAGACAGGGATGAGTGCTACAGCTTTTTCGAAGATCTGTGTACAGTTAATGAACTTCTTTCACTTTCACAGCGTTTCGAAGTTGCCGCAATGCTCAGAGAACACAGAACATATCTGGAAATTGCCGAGAAGACCGGAGCTTCCACCGCTACCATAAGCCGTGTTAACAGATCACTTAACTACGGAAATGACGGCTACGATATGACCTTTGACAGATTGGGAAAGAAATAAAGCTAAACAAATAAAGCGGGCAAATGCCCGCTCTTTTGTTGCAAAAAATTATTCAGCTTTCGCTTCCTCTTTATCTTCTTCCTTGGCTTCTTCCTTAACCTCTTCCTTAGACTCAGCAGGCTTTCTGCCTCTCTTCTTGGGCTCCTTCTTCTCCTCCTGCTTTTCTTCTGCAGGCTTCTCCTCTGCAGGAGCCTCACCTGACATGGTTGAACGGCCGTTGAAAACTGCCTTCTCATCCACAACAAGAACTTCTGTTGTGATGTCTCCCATAACTTTAGCGGTGTCCATAAGCTGAACTTTGCCTTTAGCCTTAATGTTTCCGTTAACGGTTCCGCCGATCATTGCTGCTTCAGCCTCAATATCTCCGTTGACAATTGCCTTCTCTCCAAGAATCAAAAGTCCCTTTACAACAACGCCGCCTTTAACTTCACCGTCAATTCTTGCTGAATCGGGAGCATTGAAATCTCCGCCAAGTACTGCACCCTTACAAATAATTGTGCTAACTTTGCCGTCAAATTTGTACTTCTTTCTCATCATATATTCCTCCTCCGTGTTAGCCGCTTATAGAAATCAAATCCATGGGGTTGATGTAAGCGTCGTCCTGCTTAATCTGATAACCCAATGTAGTGTTTTCTGAGCCGATTACATATATTAAATCGCCCTGGGTAACCTCATCTCCTTCCTTAACCTTGGGAGTTCCCTCGTTAAGGTAGTAGGAAATGTATCCGTTACCGTGGTCGATAACTACCTGATTTCCATAATTGACATCTTCATCAACAAGAATTACTGTTCCGGAACCTGATGCAACCACCGTAGATCCTTCCTCCGCGGTAAAAACCACTATGGGATCTCCGATTGCCTGAGCCTGTCCGGGATGTTGAATAACCGCACCGGTGGCTTCAAAAAGCATGTCTGCAATGGCTGTTATGGTATCCGTTTCCTTGGCCTGAGCCGAACCCGTCAAAGGGAATTCCGAGGGGATATGCATCTGCTCCCTCTCTGCATTAAGTGCGTTTTCAGCCTGTACCTTGGAATTAAGAGTCTCGCTTAAAAGTTTGACCTTGTTTCCCAGTTCTTCGTTCTCTATCTCAAGTCTGGCTTTCTCCAGGGACAAATCTTCGATTGCTCTGGCGTTCTCAATGCTTTGTTTCGCGAAGAAATCGTAGATTCTTCCCTCATATATTCCAAATCCGATCATTGCTCCAAGTATTACGCAGAACAGAACAACAAGGAATCTGTATAGTCCGTTATTCAGTTTTATCTGTTTAACCTCGCCATCGGCTTCATTGGTAGTAAATACAATGTAGCGGGTTTTCTTTTGCTTGTGTTTCTTACTGAAAAAATAATCCAAAAAAGTCACCTCCGGCAAACTTTAATAATTTTACCACAGATGACTTGTTTCGTACAGAAAATTTAACAAGTTTGTAACATTTGACGATACTTAAGTATCAAGTTTCATGTCTCCACCCTTAATAAGTCCGGCTTTACGCATAACTTCGGATATGGCAAAAGCAACAACTCCCGGAAGCACAAAATGCATTATTACTATGAGAGATATTGCAAGTCCGGGGGCCATTCCGCCCTCAACCATTGAACCGTAGGCTGCAATCTGCCCTACAAAACCTGCAGAACCCATTCCTGAACCCACAGGAGTACTTGTCATTTTAAGCACTGCGCTGGCGATGGGGCCGAGAACGGCACTTGATATTATTGCAGGGAGCCAGATAATGGGCTTTTTGACAATGTTGGGAACCTGAAGCATGCTTGTTCCAACGCCCTGAGCCACAAGACCTCCAAATCCATTCTCTCTGAAGCTTGCCACAGCAAAACCAACCATGTTACAGCAGCATCCAATTGTAGCCGCACCTGCAGCCAGTCCCGAAATACCCATGGAAATTCCGATGGCAGCCGAACTGATGGGAAGTGTAAGAATCATACCCATAAGAACGGATACTATTATTCCGCCCACAATAGGATGCGCTTCCACGTTGATATTTACAAGATTACCTAAGAATGCCATAAATTTACTGATGGGAGGTCCCATGATAAAACCGGCAACTGCCCCGGTACCGATAGCCACAAGGGGTGTAATGAGAATATCCACTTTTGTTTTGCCTGCCACAAGGTGTCCAAGTTTAATTGCAACAATTGCTGCAATAAATGCACCTAAAGGTTCACCTGGAGCTCCCAATGTATATCCTTCCATGGCAGTAACACCCGGGAACGCCCCAATCATGCCTGCCACAGCAGCTGATACAGTTACAAGAGGGCCCTCTTTAAATTTACTTGCCACTCCCACAGCGATTCCCGCGCCTGTAAGAGTCTTGGCAACCTTTGCAACCGCTCCTATATAAACTCCTGCATCTCCCCCGATCAGGGTTCCGATCTGGGCGATGATGGTTCCGATAATAAGCGTAGAGAAAAGGCCCAGAGCCATTCCGCTTAATCCGTCGATGAAGATTTCATTCAAAAACCTGGTTAATTTTTTCATACTCTCTCTCCTATAATGTTTGCTCACTGTAATTACAGCTGTAAAGTCCACTGTCTTGTCAGTTACCGAGGAGTTTAGCATAAGTGTACAAAAAAATCAACGGTTCTGCTTGAATTTTCTTTACTTTTAGAAAATTTAATGATAAAATGATGATGTTGTAATGGTGCAACATATTTATTTTTTTTATTTTCCGGAGGTATTCTATAATGAACAAAGGTACAGTGAAATGGTTTAACAACCAAAAAGGTTACGGTTTCATCTCTGATGAGGCTGGAAACGACGTATTCGTACACTACTCAGGTCTTAACATGGAAGGCTTCAAGTCTCTCGAAGAAGGCCAGGCTGTTGAGTACGATGTTGTTAACGGCGAGAAGGGACCTCAGGCTGTAAACGTAACAAAGCTCTAAGATTTACTCTTACAGCGCTATTAATCGGATAACCTAACCTGTTTTTAATATATAAATTGGAAATTTTGTTTTTTGATTTTTTTATTAGAAGTAACGATTTGGTCAGATGATTAAGAAGTAAAGGGATTGGCAGATGCCAATCCCTTTTTTCGTCTACAGTAATTTCAATATCTCTTCGATTTCCAGCTCGCCGCCGAATATCTTCAATGCGCTGCCGACGGTGACATTCAGTTTCGAGTCACCCATCTCCTTTAAGAGTGTAATGTCGTCGTAGGAATGAACCCCACCGGCGTAGGTGACGGGCAAAGTCTCCCAGGCTGCCAGGCTTTCAACCAGATCCTTCTCAATACCTTCAGCCTTTCCTTCAACATCAACAGCGTGAATAAGGAATTCGTCACAATATGCACCCAATTCCTCAAGTAAAGCCTCTGTTATTGAAATATGGCTTAATTTCTGCCATCTGTCCGTGGCAATCACATATCCCAAAGGCGTCCATTTACAGCTGAGATCCAGGACTATATGCTCTTTTCCCACAGCTTCATAAAGTCTCTTTAAATTTTCGTAATTGATGAGGCCGTCCTTGAAAACATAACTTGTCACAATTACGTGGCTGGCGCCTGCATCCAAAAAAGCCGCAGCACTGTCGGCATCGATGCCACCACCTATCTGGAGTCCTCCCGGATAGGCCTTAAGCGCTTTAACGGCTTCCTCTTTCGAGGCCTCATATTCAGGCGTACCCATCTTATTCAGAATAATAATGTGTCCGCCTTTAAGCCCCAAATCTTTATACAAGCCGGCGTAGTACTCCGCACCCTGATCGGAGATGAAGTTTTCCCTTACTTCACCTCTGTCCTTCAGAGTACTGCCGACAATTTGTTTAACATGACCATCGTGAATATCAATACACGGTCTAAACTGCATTATCCTTCACCTTTTAAATCTAGCCTATAACGTCAGACATATCGTACAGGCCGGGACCCTTTCCTTTGAGGAACTTGGCTGCCTCAATCGCTCCTTTTGCAAATACTCCCTTTGAGTAAGCTCTGTGGGAAAAAGTAATAACTTCATCATTTCCCGCAAAAATTATATCATGGTCGCCCGGTATTGTGCCACCTCTTACTGCACTTATCCCGATTTCTTTTACCGGACGCTTCTCGCTCCTTGTGGAACGATCAAATACATATTCATACTCTTTGTTTAATTCTTCGTTGATGGAATCCGCTAACGCCAAAGCTGTTCCGCTGGGAGCATCCTTCTTAAGGTTGTGATGCTTCTCCACAATCTCAATATCAAATCCTGCAGGAGCCAGAGTTCTTGTGGCTTCCTTAAGAAGCTTAAGAAGCATGTTGATTCCAAGAGACATGTTGGCTGAACGAAGAATTGCCACCTTCTTACTTGCCTCATTTACCTGTGCAATCTGCTCCTCGGTAAGGCCTGTGGTGCAAAGGGCGCAAGGGACGTTTTTGCCTACACAATAAGAAAGAACGTCATCCAGTGCTTTAGGGGAGGAAAAATCCACCAGTACCTCCGCATCCTCCTTACATTCGGAAAGGCTTGCGTAAACGGGGTAAGTCTTGCTCTCAGGATTGAAGGCATCGATTCCTGCCACAATCTCGATATCATTATCCTCGGCCACAAGGTTTGTGATGGTCTGACCCATCTTTCCGTTGCAGCCGTTCATTATCATTCGTACCATCTTCCACCTCTTATATCAAAGATTAGAGAATTCCGTAGTTTTTCATGGCTTTCTTAAGAACTTCAACGTGGTCAGGCTCCATCTCTGTGAGGGGAAGTCTCAAAGGACCTGCGTTGTATCCAAGAAGTGAAACTGCCTTCTTAACGGGGATGGGATTAACCTCACAAAACAGTGCATCGATAAGCTCAATTGCCTGGCACTGAAGTTTAGCAGCCTTCGCTGTATCTCCGTCAAAGAAGCTCTGGCAGATATCATGTGTCTGCTTGGGTGCAACGTTTGAAAGAACGGAGATAACTCCAAGTCCTCCAAGGGAGAGAATGGGAACAATCTGATCGTCGTTTCCTGAGTAAATCTCAACCTTTCCATCCGCCAAAGCAGCCAGCTTAGCAATCTGAGAAATATTTCCGCTTGCTTCCTTGATACCTACAATATTCTTCACATCTGTGCAAAGTTTCACAACTGTTGCAGGAAGGATGTTACATCCGGTTCTTCCGGGAACGTTGTAGAGGATGCAGGGGATTTTAACCGCATCGGCTGTCTGTTTAAAGTGCTGATATAATCCGCCCTGTGTGGCTTTATTATAGTAGGGAGATACGAGAAGAAGTGCATCTGCTCCGTATTTCTCCGCCTCAGTTGAAAGATAAATTGCGGTCTCTGTGCTGTTGGAACCGGTTCCTGCAATAACAGGGACTCTTTTGTTAACCTTCTCCACACAGTACTTGATAACATCCAGGTGCTCCTCGTGGGAAAGTGTGGATGCCTCACCTGTGGTTCCGCAAATAACAATAGCATCGGTGGAATTTGCGATCTGGAACTCGATTAACTTTGCAAGTTCCTCATAATTAACGCTTCCATCCTGATTCATGGGGGTTACGATTGCAACCGCCGCTCCTTTAAATACTGACATTTCATGTCCTCCTTATTTTGAAATAAGGGCTACAGCTTCATTTTGAGTACAAAAAAACCTGCTTATCAAAGCAGGCGCACACAGGAAAAAAATCTTTCCTTAAATGATAGCGCCCCATCTACTTATTAGATGACAGTCATTGAATTATTCACTCAATGCCCAAGAATCGGTCTGCAGAAACCTATCTTTCGGCGTTCATCCCTTTCGCTCTGCTTCACTTGCGTCTGCCGCATCCGCAGGGGTACTGATGAATCACGCAACCTCTATCTTGTGTTAAACAATACACTATGTGTTTGCTTATGTCAACAATATTTTTTATCTGTTATGTTGTATACTATGTTCGGATGTGTGGTAAAATTAGGTTGCGTTAGATATCCAATGAAGGGAACAGAAGGGAAATCAAACATAAGATGACAACTAACACTAAAAGTAAAAAGCCTACCGCAGATAAGTTTAAGAGCAAATTCAAGATAAAAGGCAATATCATAGGCTTAATCGTAGCCGCTATAGTCTTAGGTTCCAGTGGATTGCTGGGAAACCTCACCGGGGCCTTCGATGAGCTGCCGGGGTTTGGAGGGGTCATTCATTTCAACTTCCAGACTGTCTTAAGAGTTATCATAGCCATAGCATTCACGTACGCTTTCAACTCCCTGGCGCAGATTATAATCAAGCTGATTCCTAGAAAGAACAGCCGAGCAAATACACTTATTACCGTTCTTGCCAGCGTCGTCAGATATTCCGCTGTTTTGATTGGAATATGCTGGGTTTTGACAATCCTGGGGGTTGGTGTGGGCACAGTCTTTGCCGGTGTCGGAATTGTGGCTTTGGTAGTCGGTTTTGGAGCCGAAAGTCTTGTGGCCGACCTTGTTACCGGACTTTTCATTATATTTGAGAACCAGTTTAATGTTGGGGATATTATCGAAGTTGATGGGTTCAGAGGAACTGTGGATTTTATCGGAATACGTACTACCGGCATCAGAGATATGGGTAAGAATTTAAAAATCATCAATAACTCTGATATCAAGAATGTGTTGAACCGCTCAAGAAGCACTTCCGTTGCAGTTGTTGAAGTGGGTGTTTCCTATGCCACAGATTTAAGAAAGGTCGACGAAGTTATTGATGGTATCCTTGCAGATATCAAGGAACGCAATTCCAAGATTTTCAAGGGTGACATCACTTATCTCGGAGTCGATAACCTGGCTGACTCTTCCGTAGTTCTTAAATTTGTTGCGGATGTTAAAGAAGCTGATATTTTTACAGGAAAGAGACTTCTCAACAAAGAAATCAAGTGTGCCTTTGATGATGCGGGAATTGAGATTGCATTCCCTCAGCTTGATGTACATATGAAATAGGGGTTTAGAATTATGTCTGAATACAATTCCCCCACAAACGAATACGGAACCAAGGCTTCGGATTATTTCGGTAACTACGATGAGTACGCCGCTGAGAAGGCGTTAATCGACGAGTATACCCATCCCGCGCCTTCCGCTCCCACACAACCAAAAAGCAAGAAACACCTTAAACAGATGATTCTTGCTTTGTTTGGATTAAAGTAAACTCAAAGAAGGATTATTATCTTCTTCTTTCTATTCCCATAGATTTATAGTATTTTTCTTTCTCCATATACATATCGGCATCGGCCAGACGTTCCAGTTCGTCAACTTTGGCCTCTATGTGCTCTTTAGTCGTTGCGTATCCCACTGACAAAGTAACCTTATCTATATAGACACCGTGCCACTCTGATGCCTTCTTTTGAATTTCCTCACGAAGCTCCTCCGGATTATCTGTGTGGACAATGGCCATAAATTCATCTCCGCCGGTTCTGTAGGCTTTACCCTTATGCCCGATTATGAGGGCAAGGCAGTTGGCTGCGCCTTTAATAAGCTCATCACCTGCAGCATGACCTTTGGTATCATTAACGTTCTTAAGACCGTTAACATCAACAGAGAACAGGACAAAATCCTCCTCAAGGCTCTCAAGTTTCCTGTACTCATCCAAATCCTCATCATAACATCTTCTGTTATATAATCTGGTCATCTCATCCGTCATTGAAATTCTGATGAGATGCTCTTCACGTCGTTTCTCGTCATCTACATTTCGAGTTGTGAAAATAATGCTGTTGGGTATTCCGTCAATGGTGGAATCCACAGTAATATACTGGGCTCTGAACCAACCCTTTACCACATCTATAAAGTCCGCACTGATAATCTTTTTCTGTGAAAGACGGGCACGAACTGTCTTGATATTGGTAAAGTTAAGATATGCCTCTGTCTGATCGGGCATTACATTGGCCTTAATTCCCTGACTCATTATTGTATGGGTCTGAGTGGACATATCAATGTCATGCTTTGTATGCAAATTATCCCTCAGGGACATCTCCGTACTGTCAATGAAATTGATGTAGTTGACGTTGTCGTAGATTTCAACCATGGATTCAAGAAGTTTCATCTTCTCGCCCATTTCCTTTTCATGACTTTTAATCCTTCCATACTGCCTGAAGAGTTCTCTGTAGTGATCCTCAGTCAGTTTGCCAATCATATAGGCACTTATGGAAAGAATGACGGTTTCTATTGTATAACCGCCCATTACATCCCTGAAATATGCAATGGCATCCACATAGTCATCTCTTAATGCCACCTGGTAGGATGCCGTCAGCCATGTGGTTGTAAACATCAGAACATAGTTTAAGCACACTGAATAGCAGAAAATGATTTTATCACAAAACAAAAGGCTTAATATCGGCACAAGAAACCAGGTTAAAAAGATGTTTACATGGGAATATGTCATGTAAACCAGAAGTATATCCAAAGCGGTCAATGCGAATATAGCGGTAAAAAGAGACTTGGGCATTTTCTTCATCAAAATATAATGAATTAAAGACATGCCAAGAACGTAGAGCGAAATCACAAGACACGCTATGTATGTAACATCCGGGAAGAATCCCGCCTTAATCCCGAGGGCTATGGCCGGACCCGTTATGGTGAAGCATAAAAGCGCTATATTCAGGTATCTGTTAACTTTAGCTCTGTTCTGCAGGATAAAACCTTCATACTCTCGTCTGGAAATCTCGTTCATGTGGCACCCTCTTTCTGTGTGATTAATTACTAGTATATCTCTTTTCGTCACACAATTCCACATTCAGTTGATATTTTTTCGCTCTTTTTGGTTTCTCCTGTTTTTTTGCATAAAAAAAAGACCTCCGCACCTCCTACAGTACAGCCCACGCCTGTGCCATACGTTGCCTGTACCGTAGGAGAATCAAAATGCGGTCGTCTTCCTCTACCAGAAAAAGATTTCTGTATTTCCAGCTACTCTCATTCTTCTTTTCCCTCTTCCTGGTTACGTTTCTTCATCCGAATGCAAAGTACTGTTATGACTACCCCCAGCATGAAGGCTGCCAGGGCAAGAAGCACATAACTTCCTGCATTCTGAAAAACGAATGTGGAACCGGTATATGTTCCGGCAGACGTCCCTCCGTAGAGCACCTGCTCACGAGAGATAACGGCGATAACGATTCCGAACAGTGCAAGACTGCCGGCACCCAGCGCTCTGTTAACTCTTCGCTCTTTCATAACGCGGCGCTTATTCATTTTCTGATGAAGTGACAAAATACGTTCTTCATTTGTCATGAATTTTGTCTCCTCTCTACCCTCTCCATATATGGTCCTTCATATATATAGAGTCCTTTTCCTAATAAGATTCCTAAGTAAAAACTGCACAAATTTAACTATAGCTTTTTGTGGAAGAATGCTAAATATATACCAAAAATAGTTATCGGAATGGCGCTTCCCACCCACATGCTTACTGTGGAACCGCTTACAACAATATTAAATATTGCGTGGAAAGTAATGGCGGTACAAAGGAAAGCAAAGGTTCCTGCCAGTCGAAGCCACGGCGCATCCCACAAAAGGAAAATTCCAAGGGCTACGGTACAGCAGCTGAGTTCATGCATGGCACCGGTTCCGAAACCTCTGATTAATACATCAAGGAGGTCCGAAGCCCCATAATACGTCATAAAGCATACGTTTTCAAAGGTTGCGAATCCCACCGCCACCAAAAGATAAGCGTTGGAGCAATCCCTTCTCTTTGGCTCAAATACCAAAAGATAGAACAGAATCGGTAAAAACTTGATAATCTCCTCTACTGCCGGTGAAATTGCATGGGATGCGGTTGCCGTATTACAGCCCACCAATCCTGCAAAATAGCTGGTAACGTAGGCAGCCATCAAATATCCGGACATTCCTGCCAGGATAAAAATCATGGACTTTCGCCATTCACGCCTCAGGCAAAGGATGGAAACCGCAATAGGGGATGCCAGGCAGATGTAGATATTCTCCATGGACCTCATGCAGCCACCTCCTTCCTCGACAACACCGGAATGACGATATAGAAAGGAAAGCTTGTTGTCATAAGCATGTTAAACCAATAGTAAGGGTTATTTATACTAGGCGAATCCCAGAAGCAGGATGATACAGCGGCTCCATACTCCCCAAGGCAGAAAATAAATGCCAGAATACATACGTATTTGAGCCTTGTTGTAGGCTTCTCATAATTCCAGTAAATGTTGTAGATTGTATAAAGAATATGCCCCCAAAAGAAAGCATAGAGTATATTTGCCACAATCTGTCCGTACTGCATGAAAAAAACAGCCATACCTCCTGTAAAAACAAAGGCCAAGAATGGCAAAACTGTTCTGACAATGCTTTTGGGCGTTCTCTTCTGAATTCCGGAGGCAGCCAATTCCGTCCGAAGTAAAAGCAGTAAAAACACAAAGGAGCCATACCAGCTCAAATCTGAAATAATGGGTAATTCAGGCGATTCGCCAAAATAATAGAGGCAGACCTGCCAATACAAATCTCCCATGAGATAACTTCCGTTAAAAAACAATAATAAGACTGATGCCTTATCACCGAATCTGATGGAGCGATATAAAGCCACCCCGACGCAGGCACTTAAGACAAGCACCTGGACAGTATTCTCGGAAAGTTCAAACATTGTACGTAATCCCTTCTTTTGCCAGCTCAGCCTTAAGAGCCTTTCTTCCGTTTAACAAAAGATTGTCGACTCTCTTCCTGCTACATCCCAAGACCCCCGCAGCCTGCTCATAGTTAAGACCTGTGCCGTAGATAAGCCACAGAGCCTCCCTGTACTGAGGCGCGATTATATTAAGGCATTTCCGAACGGTGTTCCCAAGTTCTCCCCGCAAGAACTCATCCTCGGGCTGACCGCTTTCGGAAGCCACATTCTCCATCACGTTCTCTCCGTCCTCATCATCCTGAGGCGCAAAGAACTCGCTTTGTTTAACTTTCTTTCTCCAAAGTCTGCATGCTTTATGTCTGGCCACCTTGTAGAGATACGCCCTGAAGCACCCCTCTCCAATCTTAGGCTTATCCACAAGAATAACCGTGAAGGTCTCAAGCATCAGATCTTCAGCGTCTTCCATATTTTTAAGAAAGGCGTTCAAATAAGCTGTGAGGCTGTCCGCATACCGAAGCATAAGTTCATCCCCACAGGCCTTATTGCCCTCCAAATAGTTCTTGTATAATTCATCATCATTTAACATTAATGTGACCCCTACATTAACTATTACTTATATACTATATTTTATTGAAAACGGTGCACACGGTCAAGGGTCAGGTGATTCAGGCCTGGGCAGCCTTTATTGCAGCACGTTTTCTCAACATGGGATCAAGTATTTTCTTTCTGATACGAAGGGACTGAGGTGTAACCTCAAGAAGCTCGTCCGTATCGATAAACTCCAAAGCCTGCTCCAATGAAAGAACCTTGGGAGGTGTAAGTCTTAAAGCTTCATCCGCACTTGATGAACGGGTGTTGGTAAGCTGTTTCTTCTTACATACGTTGAGCTCGATATCCTCAGCCTTACCGTTCTGTCCAACAATCATACCGGAGTAAACCTTCTCGCCTGGTCCGATGAAGAGTGTTCCTCTCTCCTGAGCATTGTAAAGGCCGTAGGTAATTGCCTCGCCTGCCTCAAATGCAATAAGTGAACCCTGCTTACGATACTGGATATCTCCCTTATAAGGGCCATATCCGTCAAAAATGGTATTGATAATTCCGTTACCTTTTGTATCGGTAAGGAATTCTCCTCTGTATCCGATAAGTCCACGGGAAGGAATGGAGAACTCAAGACGGGTATATCCGCCTGCTCCTGCTCCCATGTTCTTTAATTCACCTTTTCTCTGAGAAAGCTTCTCGATAACCGTACCGGAAAACTCATCAGGAACATCCACATAGCAAAGTTCCATGGGCTCGGTCTTCTTGCCTCTCTCATCTTCGTGATAAATAACCTCAGCCTTGCTTACTGCGAATTCATATCCTTCACGGCGCATGTTCTCAATAAGAACGGAAAGATGAAGTTCACCACGTCCCGATACCTTGAATGCCTCAGTTGTATCTGTCTCCTCAACGCGAAGAGAAACATCTGTGTTTAACTCCTTAAAGAGTCTGTCTCTGAGGTGACGGCTGGTTACATACTTTCCTTCCTGACCTGCAAGAGGTGAGTCGTTTACAATGAAATTCATTGAAATGGTGGGCTCAGAAATCTTCTGGAAAGGAATGGGTTCAGGATTCTCAAGAGAGCACAGGGTATCTCCGATATGAATATCCTGAATACCTGATATGGCAACGATGGAACCGATATTTGCTTCCTTCACTTCCACCTTGTTAAGTCCGTCAAACTCGTAGAGCTTGCTGATTTTAACCTTACGCTGCTTATCGGGCTCATGGTGATTGACAATCATAACCTCCTGGTTAACGGCAACTTTACCGTTGTCAACCTTACCAACGCCGATACGGCCAACGTACTCGTTGTAATCTATGGTACTGATAAGTACCTGTGTGCCTGCCTCGGGGTCTCCCTCGGGAGCAGGAATGTAATCTATGATTGTTTCGAAAAGAGGACTCATGTCAGTGCCCTTAACATTGGGGTCCAGAGAAGCAATTCCCTCTTTTGCAGATGCATATACAAAGGGGCAGTCAAGCTGCTCGTCGTCAGCATCAAGGTCAAGAAAAAGCTCCAGAACCTCATCTATTACTTCGGCACATCTTGCTTCAGGTCTGTCAATCTTATTGATGCAGACAATTACAGGAAGCTTAAGTTCAAGGGCCTTCTGAAGCACGAATCTGGTCTGAGGCATAGCACCCTCAAAGGCATCAACCACAAGGATTACGCCGTTAACCATCTTAAGAACACGCTCAACCTCTCCGCCGAAATCAGCATGGCCGGGGGTGTCGATGATATTGATCTTTGTGTTCTTATATGTAACTGCAGTGTTCTTTGAAAGAATGGTGATTCCACGCTCTCTCTCAAGATCGTTTGAATCCATTACTCTCTCTGCAACTTCCTGGTTGTCTCTGAAAACACCGCTCTGCTTCAAAAGCTCGTCAACAAGGGTAGTTTTGCCATGGTCGACATGGGCTATAATTGCTACGTTTCTGATATCCTCTCTCTTAGTCTTCATCTTCTCTTCTTCTTTCAAAATCCAAATAAGCTAAAATTTTCTCAAAACTGTTACAGTATAGCACCATAGGCCCTTGTTGGCAAGAAAAACGTTATTCAGCAAAAAAACGCCCGGCAAAGCCGAGCGTTTAATTCATTATCATTTATTTGGCCAAATCGCCTTTGCCCTTTATCTCTTCCTTGTCTGCTCCGTAGAAGATGTAGGCACCAAATCCTGTAATCGCAGTAAGAACTCCGGTAATGACAAGGTAGGAAACCTCCCCCAGAATCTCAACGCTTCTAAAACAGATTATAAGGTTAAAGAATACAAGCAGCGCAGCCACGGTATATAAAAGGTAAGTCTTTCCCGCCCTTTTCACCGCCTGGAAAAGAAGGACAGACGCTGCAATCATGAATCCCATTTCCAAAATCATGAAGATTACACTTCCAACGATCTCGGAAATACCCATGTTTGCCAAAGTGTCGACCACATCCTCCGAATAGGTTCTTGCTTCATCCTGAAAACGACCAAGATAGCCTTCACGCCCCCACTCGTTTACCTGGGTGGCAACAAGGAAATTCATGAAACCTCCCACAGCATTGTAATAGAAGGCATCAATGAAGCTTAATCCAACGCCGAACATTAAAGCGTTCTCCTTGCGGTCATATCCCTTAAGAAGAAATCTCATTGCTGCATAGTAACCGCCAAAATGGATTAGTCCGTGGAACAATCCATAGAAAATGGCAGATGCGGAATCGTTGCTGTTAAGGAATCCGGATATAGGCAGGTAATAAATAATCACATCAAAAATGCTGCTTATTATGCCGTTAACCAATATGTAGGTTCCGATTCCTATTATTAATACGGAGATTCTAACCTTATATTTCTTTCTGAAAAGCATTGCAAGGGAAAGAGGTAAGCCAAAGCCGATGACTATATCTAAGAGCATGGCTCCCAATTTCCATGTATCAAATACGTCGTTCATAAACGAAACTATTCCTTATATAAATGTCTACAGGTGTAAAAGATTGGTTGCTATTCTAAGATAAACGAGCAAAGACAGCGCATCCACTATTGTTGTGATGAAGGGACTCGCCATAACTGCGGGGTCAAAGCCCAGTTTCTTGGCTGCTATGGGAAGTGTGCATCCCACAACCTTGGCCATGCCCACAACCAAAACAAGGGTCAGGCACACAACCAGTGAAACCGTAAGTCCCACTCTGTCAAAAAGCATAAGCTTTGCAAAATTGGCAAGCGCCAGGGTTACACCGCAAAGCACGGCAACTCTTATCTCTTTCCAGATAATCTTAAGCGTGTCCTTGTATTCGATCTCATCCAGGGAAAGTCCACGGATGATGGTAACGGAAGCCTGTCCGCCGGCATTACCGCCTGTATCCATAAGCATGGGAATAAAGGCTGTAAGAACCGCACAGGCAGCCAGTGCATCCTCAAAGGACTGAATAATCTTTCCTGTAAATGTGGCGGAAACCATGAGAAGAAGGAGCCAGGGAATTCTCTTCTTATATGTCTCAAAGATACCGGTTCTGATGTATGGCTTGTCGGAAGGCATAATAGCTGCCATCTTCTCCATATCCTCAGTGGTCTCCTCAACCATGATGTCCACGATATCATCGACTGTGATAATACCCACAAGTCTGTTCTCATTATCTACAACAGGCATTGCGGTAAAGTCGTATTTTTTGAACTGGGAAGCTACTTCCTCCTGGTCCGTAAGAGTCGTTACCGAGATAACGTTCTCTTCCATGATGTCACCGATTATTGAATCAGGATCGGCAAAAAGCAAATCTCTCAGGGTGACAATTCCCACCAGCTTCCTGCTGGGGTCAAGAACGTATAATGTCTCAATGGTCTCACTGTCTGCGCCGTTCTTTCTGAGGCGCGCCAGTGCTTCCTGGACTGTCTGACCTTCCTTCAGGTCCACATACTCCACGGTCATTAAGCTACCGGCGGACTGCTCAGGGTATCTTAACAGGTGGTTGATGTCTCTTCTGGTCTCGGCATTGGCGCCGGCAAGGAGTCTCTTAACTACGCTTGCGGGCATCTCCTCCAAAAGGTCAGTAGCATCATCGGCCATGAGGTTGTTGATGATGTTAGATGCTTCCTTATCTGATAAGGAAGTAATGATGGTCTGCTGGTTGTCGACTTCAAGATAAGCAAAAACATCAGCAGCCAAATCTTTGGGCAGAATCCTGAAAACCTTCAGTCTGTCGTCCTCTTCCATCTGCTCCAAAATATCCGCAATATCTGCATGATTGATTTCGGAGAGTCTCTGGCGAAGCACGGTGTACTGCTTGGTCTTAAGGAGCTCCATGATTTCGTCTAATACTTTAATCTCATCCATAGCATTTCTCCTATTAATTCAGTGGTTTTATCCCATATATGGGGAACAGGGCTGTCAGTATTCGTACTTCGACTCTTCATAAAACCACCACCTTTCGAAATGCTATTTAGGTCCATTCTGTGCGGAATAAACCCAAAAATAAATATACTAAACCGAGGTTTCCTTGTCAATTTTTTTGAGGAAAAAACCTCGCTCAATTTCCTCTGTTTTGGCCTTTCCCGCAGTGCACTCCGTAATGGCCTTCAAAACCTTGTTTTCGTTCTCTTCCCAGGCGGTAAATCGGATCTCCACATCTTCCTTATATATAATGTCATCCGGGGCGATGCCCTCTTCGGAGAGGACGTATCTTATTTTACCAAGGCCATTATAATCGGTAAAAACCAGGTATCTACAACCGGGACTCATTTTGCCCATCTCGGAATTCTTAAGGCCCTCCTTCACGGCGGCCTGATAGGCCCTTACAAGGCCTCCGGTACCTAAAAGCACTCCGCCAAAATACCTCGTCACCACCACTGCAACGTCCTTAAGGCCGGAATTTATAAGCACCTCAAGCATGGGCCTTCCCGCTGTTCCCGAAGGCTCTCCGTCGTCGCTGCACCTGGTAACGTCTCCTGCTATAAATGCGGAGCAGTTATGCCTGGCATCCCAATATTTCTTTTTCATTTCCTCGATAAAAGCGGCAGCCTCCTTTTCATCGGATACGGGCCTTACGGTTGCGATGAATCTTGACTTCTTCTCAACTATCTCACCCACGCCGCCTTTGGTTACAATTGTGTATTCATTAGCCATGACAACATCATATCATAAGTTTTCCTTAAGATTGAGAGATTTTCTTTATTTAGTGAATTTGTGTGGTATAATGTAGTGCGTATAGTTATGTTTTAAAGAGGTGAATATTTTGGATTACGGAAAAAGAGGAGTCAAGAAGAGACAGGCCAGACTTCAGGCTGTCGGTCCCCGTTGGGGAAACAAACTTGGACTCTTTGCAATTGAATTAATAATTATAGCTGTCATCGGCGTCGGAATTATGGGAGCAGCTGCCGGTATCGGAATGTTTAAGGCGGTGCTTGATAACTCTCCCACCCCTGACCCCAATGATGTAGCTCCCAGTGGATACTCCACTTTCGTTTACGATGCGGAAGGCAACCAGATAGCCAAACTTGTGGCTCAGAACTCCAACCGAATTCCCATTACTCAGGATAAGGTTACGGACAATATAGCTCATGCCTTCGTAGCCATCGAGGATAAGAACTTCTACGTTCATAACGGTATCGATATTTCAGGTATCGGCCGTGCCATTTACAAATTCATAATGTCAGGCTTTAAGACGAAGCAGGGTGCTTCCACTATCCCCCAGCAGCTTTTAAAGAACACTGTTTTCACCGGATGGATGGAGGAAGACGGCCTTTCCGATCAGGTTAAGCGTAAGATTCAGGAACAGTACCTTGCCTTGGAGCTTTCAAAAGTTCTTAGTAAGGATGAGATTCTTTTAAGATACTTAAATACCATTAACCTTGGTCAGAACACTTTGGGCGTTCAGGCCGCATCCCAGAGATACTTTAATAAGGATGTTACGGAATTAACCGTTTCAGAGTGCGCCGTTATTGCCGGTATCACAAAGAATCCTTCAAAGTACAATCCCATCTCTCATCCCGATGCAAATGCCGACCGTCGCGAGGACGTTTTGAACGCCATGTTGGACTGCGGATATATTACAAAGGATGAGTACGATGAAGCCATGAAGGATGATGTTTATTCTCGTATTCAGGCAGCCAACCAGGTTGTTGAGAAGAACGAGACCACATCCTATTTCGTAGATGCTTTGACAGATCAGCTCTACAAGGATTTGCTTGCTGCAGGATACAGTGAGAATACCGCATACTCTTTGCTTTACAGTGGCGGTTTAAAGATTTACTCAACTCAGGATTCGCGTATTCAAAGAATCATGGATTCTGTAATGACCAACGAGGAGAACTTCCCTGCCAATACAGATTGGCTCTTATCATATCAGCTTACCTTGACATTACCTGACGGTACTTCCCAGAACTTCAGTACCGAAATGCTGGAGAAGTATTTCAAGGAGAATGAAGACAGGGGATTTGATCTGCTTTTCCCTTCACAGGAAGAAGCCAGAGAGAAGGCTGAACAGTACAAAGAATTGATGATGGCCGAGTATAACGCAGAGTTCCAGGGTGAAAGAATTTCTGTTACCGCTCAGCCTCAGATCAGTATGGTGCTCATGAACCAGCATAACGGTGAAGTTCTTGCCATGGTAGGCGGCCGCGGAACCAAGGAAGGAAGCCGTACTCTTAACAGAGCTACCTCCTCTACCCGTTCACCCGGATCTACATTTAAGGTACTTGCAACTTATGCGCCCGGTATCGATACAGGTCAGCTTACACTTGCCACAGTTCGTAACGATGCGCCTTTTAACTACAATGACGGTACGCCGGTTAACAACTATGATATGAGTTTCGGCGGCCTAACATCCGTCAGAGTCGGTATTCAGAACTCCGTAAACATCGTTGCCGTTAAGAACCTTACGGTAATCACTCCTCAGCTTGGATTCGATTACCTTAAAAACTTCGGATTCACAACCCTTGTTGAGAACCAGGAAATCGGCGGCGAGATCAAATCAGATATAGTTCAGTCCCTTACACTTGGTGGTTTGACCAAGGGTGTAACCTGCTACGAGATGGCTGCAGCTTACGCTTCAATTGCAAATGACGGTGTTTACAATGCGCCTAAGCTTTACACCAAGGTTTTGGACAGAGAAGGAAATGTTATTCTTGATAACACAGGAGATCAGTCAAGAAGAGTTCTCAAAGAAACCACTGCTTTCCTTTTGACAAGCGCCATGAAGGACGTTGTTAACCAGGGTACCGGTAACCAGTGTAAATTCCCCGGCATGTCCATCGCCGGTAAGACAGGTACATCCAATGAATACCGTGATGTATGGTTTGCAGGATTCACACCTTATTACACATGCGCTATCTGGGAAGGCTATGATAACAACATCCCCATGAAGGGTGATAACAAGACACTTCATAAGAAATTATGGAATCTTGTAATGTCACAGGTTCATGAAGGATATGAGGATCCCGGATTTTCACCTGCTCCCGAGGGAATCGTGCAGGCCACTGTCTGTGCCAAGTCAGGAAAGCTTCCTATTGCGGGACTTTGTGACGGAACACTTATTACAGAGTACTTTGAAGAGGGTACCGTTCCCACAGAAACCTGTGATGTACACTTTGCAGGTGCTTACTGCTTATACAGCAATCTTCCTGCTACAGAGTGCTGTCCCTTCAAGGCTGAAGGTGTTATAGAAATGATTCCCGTTGAGCCCCCTGTACTTCAGGCAGGAAGTGCCGGTGTTGATGAGAACGGCAACCTTAATCAGATAGAGGTTGTTCCTACCACCACCATCGATCCCGAAACCGGAGAAGAGGTGCCTATCGGAACTCACTACTGTCCTCATACCTGGGCATTTATGGAAAGTCCCGATGCTGAGGCACAGATTCAGGCTCAGCTTATTGAAATGCAGCAAAGAGCAGATGCAGCTGCCGCTGCTGCCGCTGCTGCACAGCCTACAAACTAAGGAGAAAGAAATATGGAACCCACCATCTACACACCCCTTAAAGTCAATAATGAAATCGAGTTGTGCAAGGTATACTCCAAGCGAGCAAAGCAGAAATTGGAAAGCTATCTGCTTAACCATGGTGTGTCCTATTACATTAAGTGGAACAAACCCAAATTCTTTTCCAAAAGGGATGAATCCTGTATCTTCTGCATTAACAGCAGCAGCAAGGATGCTGTGAGCCAGGCTATACTGGAGATGCCCGAAGAAATCAGAAATGATATAGATATGTTACTCATACCGAGTCATAATGATTATCTGTAGAAAGTAAAAGCCCGAGCAAAAGCTCGGGCTTTTATAAGCTGCTGACGGGAATCGGACCCGTGACCTCCGCACTACCAATGCGACGCTCTACCGACTGAGCCACAGCAGCACAATGGTTGCTCTTGCAACCACCGAATGCTATTGTATCAAACGCATATTGCTTTGTCAATTAAAACAATTTAAAAATCTTAAGAGTATTTCTCAATAAACTCATCCACCGAAATCGGCTTCGAATACAGGAATCCCTGGAGGAAATCACACCCTGCTTCTCTCATCTTATCCGCCATAACTTCATCTTCTATTCCTTCTGCAGTTATGGAGAATCCCATGTTTTTAAAAGAATTAATCATATTGGGAATAATGAGTCCCGAATTCCTGGTGTAGTCCCATACAAGGCTCTTATCAAGCTTAATATTGATAAAGGGAAGTCTCTTGAGCCTTGAGAGATTGGAATAGCCCGTCCCATAATCATCAAGCACCAGATTAAAGCCCTTATCGCACAAAGCCCCTGTCTGCCTGGTCATGAACTCGGCATCGATAAGGGTTTCCTCTGTAATTTCGAGGTGAATCAGATCCGGATTAACATCATATTTGTAAACCATGGCCTCAAATCTGTCTGCCAGATCCTGACGCATGAGCTGTACGGGAGACAGGTTAACATTAATCCACTTGAATCCCATTTTTTCAGGCTCCCACTCCTTCATGAAGCGGCAGGTCTTCTCCAGTATCTGTTCTCCAAGTTCAACTATTCGTCCGCTCTTCTCAGCTATGGAAATAAAGCTTGCAGGGGGAATAATCTGCCCTTCTGCATCTCTTATTCTCGAAAGGACCTCCGCTCCCACAGGTTTTCCGGACTTTGAATCCATAATGGGCTGAAGGAAAATCTCAACATTATCTTTATCTATAGCATTCTCAAGGCAGCGCTTGATTTCGGTTTCTCTTTCTGTCTTTTCAAATTCATCTCTGGCAGCTTCAGCTTTCAGAATGCCGCCCTTTTCTCCCGCTTCATTAAGAGCACGGACAAGAGTACTTAGAATTGTATCTGAAGAGTACTCATAATCTTCCAGTTCCATGGATCTAAGGCCGATGTTTAAATATATATCCGCCTGTTCTGTTCTCCAGGTGGATTTAAACCTGCTCTCAATTTCTTTTTCCGCCGCCTCTATATCCATATCTTTGGGACCGAGGATAACAAAACGGCCTTTTCTGTAGTAGAAAATCAGGCACTTTTTGAAGGTCTGGGTAAGGTATCTGCCAACCATATTAAGACATGCATCCATCTGAGTCGTGCCGTACACGTCTCTCATGTCGTAGTACTTAAAGAGTGTAATCCCAATAACCCTGTGCTCCAGTTTCCCATATCTTTCCTCAACGTAATCTCTCAGAGCTTTACCGTTGAAAACCGTACCGTGCAGTTCCAGATGGATTTCCGGATCCTCAAATGCAACAGACAAAGATAATATGGCTCCAAGGCAGAATGTATGCATCAGGAGGAATTTAGGGAAGCAAAGGCGCAAAATAAGCCCTGACAGAATCAGCATGTTGCAAAGCCACAGGCAGTATCTGTACCTTCGCCTTCGAAGTCTGAGCCTGAAAACAGCAAATATGGAGAAAGAAATAAAGCAATAGAAAAACGCTATGATATATACAATGCCGTAAAGGGAACCGTCATTGTATCCGGTCTCGTCCACATAATAAATCCATTTGTAAAGGGGATTGATTATTACACAGATTATACCCAGAAAAAGAGGCAATCTTGTAAGGAAGTATATAAGTTTATTATCCTTTGTGTTCACGGACAAAACAGCCTCGTTAAAGGAATAAATAACGCATGAACGAATAAAGAACGTAATAAAATATATACCGTTAATGATATACAATGCAGAGGGGGAAATCTGGGGATAGTTATTATCCACCCAGCTTGAAATGATGTCCGTCGCAATGCACAAGGTTTCAATGAGAAGCAGATTCACATAAACCCTGTTTCTCCTGATGGGAATTCTCGGCAGCGAAAAATAGAACACCATTAAGAAGATAAGTATAAACAGCGTAGGATAAGCATAGCTGATATTCCACATAATATTGCCTCGTTCTTTCTGCTGAATAAAGCTTTGACAAGACAGATTGTAGTATATCTATTATATGTGAAATTTCAGAAAATATCAAGAATTATTTGATAATTTAGTCTTCAAATATTATTTCAAGAGTCCCTGTTTCTTCCATGGCCTTGGCGCACATTTTCTTAAAGGTTCTCATATACTTGCCAAGAATTGCCTCACAGGGTGAGCAGCCGGTAAAGGTAATCTTCCAGTTTCGTCCCTCATCTGTAAGAACATCATGGAACGCATCCAAGGTTCTTCCAAAATACGCCGGAATGGGAAGTATTGCTTCTATTTCGTTATAAAGATCATCTGCTGAAAATACAAAGCCTAAATCTATTGTGTATTCGTTCATTTCTTATTCCTCGCCATACAGTAAAGTAAAACTTTCATAGTGGTCTTCTGTGTAATATATGAGCCCGTCATTTGAGTAAATTATGCGCTTGGCTCCACGCTTCTTTTTACCCAGGGTATCAATATCGCATTCATGATATTCCCTGCCCTCTTTGGCCGGCAAAAGGCCTTCATAGTTGCCGTACCAGTCGCCGCCTATGCATTTCCCGGGTGCAACCTGCTCAACGCTTCCGCCTTCCCATCCCAGTTTTCCTGCTTCCTTTTTGGTGATGTAGTTGGAAGGAAGTTTACCGTAGGTGTAAAGGTACAAAGCCACGTCCTCGGCGGAATCATAGATTCCGTCCTCATCGATTATCGCATCAGGAGATGGCGCATCTGTCGGACTTTCAGTAGCTGCCGCGGTCGGCAGTTCAATCAGCTTATCTTTTGTTGGTTCCGGCTGGGGCTGCGTTTTCACACAACCGACTCCAAAAAGGGATAAAACTATTATAAACGATAAAAAGAATGCTCTAATTCTACTTTTCATCCTTCGTAATCCTCTTAACCTTGGTCTTGATTCTGTTTAAAGCGTTATCAGTACTCTTTTCGTCTCTTCCGAGGACCTTGGCTATCTGAACATAGCTCATTCCCGTAAGATAAAGGTCAAGGACCTGATTCTCCAGTGGGCTTAAGGCCTCTTCTATCTTCTTCCAGAGTCTCTTATAGTTTTCCTTGTCTATTAAAAGCTTCTCAGGATTGTCTTCCGTAATATCCGCAAGGGTCTCGAGCAAAGGTTTGCCGCTTCCTTCCTCATCCTCCTCACTTCCGGAGTAAAGGGAAACATAGGAGTTTAAGGGGCCGTGCTTCTTCCTTCCCGAAGCCTGCACTGCATTGTACATCTGCCTTGAAATACATAATTCGGCAAAGGTAAAAAAGCTGGCGTCACGTCCGGAATCATAGTCTCTTATGGCTTTGAAAAGACCGATCATTCCCTCCTGAATAAGATCGTCTTCATCGCCGCCTATGATAAACATGGACTTGGCCTTGCTTCTCACGAGATTCTTGTATTTTTCCATTATAAAATCCGTGACGGCAGTATCACCGTCACGGAGCATAACAATCAGTTCTTCATCTGTGTAACCCTTATACCCGTTGTTCATGCTTTAACCTTTCTTAAGGCGCTGTCTTACTATCTCGTAGGAAAGAATACCTGCTGCCACGGAAGCGTTAAGGGAATCAATATCACCCTTCATGGGAATGGAAGCAACGAAATCACAGTTCTCCTTAACCAGTCGGCCTACGCCCTCTCCCTCGTTTCCGATAACAAGTCCTATGGGGCCTGTAAGATTAAGGTCGTACATAACTTCCCCGTCCATGTCGGCGCAGACGAACCAAAGGCCCTGTTTTTTCAGCTCTTCCATGGTTTTGACCAGGTTGGTCACTTTGGCTACAGGTGTATAATTCAGAGCTCCAGCCGAGGTTCTTGCCACAGTGGCTGTAAGGCCTACTGCCCTGTTCTTTGGGATAATTACCCCATGAGCTCCCGCCTGGTTTGCGGTACGAATAATGGCTCCAAGGTTATGGGGGTCCTCAATGTTATCAAGGATGATAACGAAGGGATCCTCGCCCTTTTCTTTGGCCAGAGCCAGAATATCCGAAACCTCCGCGTACTCATAGGCTGCGGCATAGGCGATTACGCCCTGATGTTTGCCTGTATCAGAAAGCTGATCCAGTCTTTCCTTGGTTACGAATCTTATCTGGGTGTCAGCCTTCTTGGCCTCCCTCTTAATGGTCTGAATGGGGCCGTCCTGGCAGCCGTCAAGGATAAAGAGCCTGTCAATGGTCTTGCCTGCTCTGTATGCCTCTATGACTGCATTTCGTCCCTCTATTGTAAATTCCTGATATCTCATTATTACCTCTTGTAAAAAGCGTTGTCCGTAAGTTCCAGGCCCTTCTCCACAAGTTCAAAGAGCCTGTCGAACTTATCTGTAAGATAAAGATAGCCCATCAATGCTTCAAAACCTGTGGCTTTCCTGTAATCACCTACGGAGGCGTTTTTGGCGGTGGACTGAGATTTGGCGTTTCTGCCTCTCTTATAAACCGTCATTTCATCCTCTGTAAGGACTTCCGAAAGAGCCTCCGCCATGGCTGCCTGAGTGCCTGCATTGACATACTTAATGGCTGTTTTGTGAAGGTCTCCGGAGGACTTGTTGCCCTTCTCCACAACAATGGTACGAATAACCACGTCATAAATGGCATCCCCGATGTAAGCCAGGGCCAGGGGAGAATATGTTCTTACGTCAGTCTCGGTAAGATTAAACCTGCTTCTTATGACAGATGCTAAGCTTTCTTCCATTTAACGCCCTCTCTGGTATCCTCGATAACGATGCCCTTCTCCAAAAGTTCTGCTCTGATGGCATCCGCAAGCTCGAAGTTCTTCTCCTTCTTGGCTGCCTTACGCTCTGCAATCTTGCCCTCAACAAAAGCTACAAGTTCAGGGTCGTCGTTAGCGTGCTCATCCGAAGGAGTTAAAGCATCAGCCGCTTTAATAAGATCAAGGCTCAAAACCTTGTCGTAGTCGGCGATGATTGCTCTCTTTGTGGCACCGTTTAAGTCGCTCTTTAATACGTCGTAAAGAAGTGTAATACCCATGGAAGTGTTGATGTCGTTGCCTACAGCTTCAACGAACTTGTCCTTCCATTCCTTAAGGGCAGCTTCATCAGTAGAACCCTCAGGTTTTACGGTCGCGATTCTGTTAATGAGCTTCTTGTATGTGCCCTCAGCCTGATCCAGTGCCTCAAATGAGAACATAAGAGGTTTTCTGTAATGGGACTGGAGGCAGAAAAGTCTGTAAGCCACGGGATTGTAGCCCTTCTTCTCAAGAAGGGAAACAGTAAGGAACTCGCCCTTTGACTTACTCATCTTACCTGTCTGGTCGTTAAGGTGATGTACGTGGAACCAGTAATTACACCACTTATGTCCAAGGAATGACTCACTCTGAGCAATCTCGTTGGTGTGGTGGGGGAACATGTTGTCAACGCCACCGCAGTGGATGTCCATCTTCTCTCCCAGATGCTTCATGCTTATGCAGGAGCACTCAATGTGCCATCCGGGGTAACCTACGCCCCAGGGGCTGTCCCACTTTAAAGCCTGATCTTCGAACTTTGATTTGGTGAACCAGAGAACAAAGTCGTTCTTATTCTTCTTGTTGGTATCCTCTGTAACGTCGTCTCTTACGCCAACCATGAGCTCCTCCTCGCTCTGGTTACCGAAAACGTAGTAGGACTTTAACTTTGAGGTGTCAAAGTAGATGTTTTCGCCGGCTTTGTATGCAAAGCCTTTTTCCAAAAGGGCAGAAATCATCTTGATAAACTCGTCGATGCAGTTGGTGGCAGGCTCTACCACGTCAGGCATCTTGATGTTAAGCTTCTCCATATCTGAGAAAAATGCGTCGGTGTAGAACTTGGCAATCTCCATTACCGTCTTGTGTTCTCTCTTGGCGCCCTTAATCATCTTGTCTTCTCCGGTGTCGGCGTCGCTTGAAAGATGTCCCACATCGGTGATGTTCATGACACGCTTAACGTCATAGCCGGCGTATCTTAAGGTCTTCTCCAGCACATCCTCCATGATGTAGGTTCTTAAGTTTCCTATATGTGCAAAGTGATATACGGTAGGTCCGCAGGTATACATGGAAACCTTACCGGGTTCGTTGGGAACAAACTCCTCAACTCTTTGTGTAAGTGAATTATATATTTTCAATTTGTTTCTCCTACTGTTTATTCTTATATTTTTGAGTCTGTCTAAATGTTAATTTGTTTTAGAACAGCCCGGACAGCCTGCGCAGGACCTGAAGCTTGTAACATCAGTGTCGTACAGCCCCATCGGACTGTTCAACATACAGACTGCATTAGCGGAAATGCCTAACCCTTCGCCGGTAAAACCCAGGCCTTCCTCAGTGGTCGCCTTAACGTTGACCTGGCTGACATCAATCTTTAGAGCCTTTGCAATGTTCTCTCTCATGGTGTCGATGTAAGGTCGCATCTTAGGCGCCTGGGCGATTATGGTGGCATCAAGATTCTCTATAAGGTAACAGCTGTCGGAGAGAAGCTCTCCAACCTTTTCCAACAAAACAATGGAGGAAATCCCCTTGTATTTGGGATCCGTGTCGGGAAAATGTTTCCCGATATCTCCAAGTGCCGCAGCTCCGAGGAGCGCGTCAGAAATGGCGTGGAGAAGCACATCTGCGTCCGAGTGACCAAGAAGGCCCTTCTCGTAGGGAATCTTAACGCCGCCGACAATCAGGTCTCTGCCTTCAACCAGCTTGTGGACGTCATAGCCCATACCTATTCTCATATGCCTCTCCTTTCCGGGGTATAGTGCCCCTATTTTTAAACATATATCTTTATAATAGTAGCAATGGAAAAAGGCTTTGTCAATAAAATGACAAAGCCAAATCCACTACATGGTGCAGGTTGGGGACAGGAACTTTGTTTCCAGTCTTACCGCGCCGTACTCGTCCAAAGTTGTGCCAATCTTCTTGATACTAACTATCTTTCGGGCACGGTCGATTGTGATGTGGGCGAAGCTGTCCATATACTCTTTGGATTCATCTCGCTGGAAGTGAGAGTACTGAAGAGTGATGGCATCGCAGCCGGCAGAATCCACGTTATACATCAGTTGATTTGGGTAATCCTTAACGCGGGAAAGCATGCTGTTGTGGTAGTGGCCTCCCAGGTAGCAGATGAACTCGCCTGCTCCTCTTCTTGTAAAATCAAAGTCTGCGGTAAGTTGTCCCTGACTTCCGAGAGTTGGGATTTCGAAGTTTTTGCCTGCTTTGGTTCCATTAATGAAGCCATCGGTGATAAACGGAATTATGCTTTCCGATATGTAGCTCGGCACCATGAAGCCACAGGTGTGCTCTGTGCTGTAACCCATGTTAAAGGGAAGCATGGTCCCCGGCGAATTGTGAAGACAGGTGATGACGCCGTAGCCTTCAGGCAGAGTTTCCAGGGCGTTTATGTAGAAATCAATCTGCCTCTGGGAATACATTTCATGGTTTCTTCTGTGAAGGTAGTGAGTGGCATCGGCCTTTCTGTCGTTGTGGTCGTACTGATTTAAAATGATAATCCTGACGCCCTGCCCATGGAAATCCGTATAGTAATAGCAATCCTCGCCATTATGGGTGGTTCCGGGTCCTGCAAATTTAATGCTTGGTGCCATCCATGCCTCATATAATTCTTTCGTGTTGGCAAAAGACGACCCTATCTCATCATTGTTCCCCGTGTCATGATTTCCGATAGTTGTTAAGAAAGGCTTCTTTGCGGCTTTGAGGCTTGCGGGATAGAAAGCCTTGTCCGCCTCATAGAAGGACTTATACTCTGTCATGTCCCCAAGAAAAACCCCCGCATCTACATCCTCTTCATTAAGATATTTAATTATCCTGTCCATTCGCTCGCGATTTCCATGGACGTCGGAAGCCGCAAGAAGTCGAAAAATGTCTTGCATATAAATATCCCCCTAAGAGATAATGATAGAGGATTGAGGCTAAAAAAACAAATGAAACTTCTTAATGAATATCTTCGCGAAACATTCGGATGTAAAGTATATAAACTGGCGCTAAACGGAGGTTTCACGTGTCCAAACAGAGACGGACTTCTTGACACCAGAGGCTGCATTTTTTGCTCTGCAGGAGGAAGTGGCGAGTTTGCCGAGAGTCCTGATTTAAGTGTCACCGAGCAGATAGAAGCCGGAAAAAAGCGGGTTGAAAAGAAAATAAAGGATGGCAAGTATATTGCCTATTTTCAGGCTTATACCAACACTTATGGGCCTTTGGACAAACTAAAGAAGCTCTTTTCTGAAGCCATTAATCATCCCGATATTGTGGCTCTATCCATAGCTACAAGACCGGATTGCTTACCGGATGAAGTTTTGGAACTTCTTGAGAAGCTTAATAAGATTAAACCTGTCTGGGTGGAACTGGGACTTCAGACAATTCATAAGAAATCTGCTGATTATATAAGAAGAGGGTATGATTTACCCGTGTATGATTCGGCGGTTTATCAGCTCCGAAGCAGAAATATTGAGGTTATTACCCATGTAATAATCGGCCTTCCCGGGGAGAACTTAAAGGATATGGAGGATACCGTAAGATATGTCTGCGAATCAGGCGCCACGGGCATTAAACTCCAGCTCCTTCACATACTTAAGGGTACTGATCTTGCTAAAGAGTATGAGAAAGGCTTGGTTCCAATCCTTACAGAAGATGAGTACATCGATATTCTTAAAGCCCTAACAGCCATAATTCCCGACAACGTTATCATCCACAGACTAACCGGCGACGGCGACAAGAAGATCTTGCTTGCTCCCTTATGGAGCGCTGATAAAAAGCATGTGCTAAATCGGATAAGATTATTGTAATGTGCAGGTTGGGGACAGGCCCCAAGTTGCACGGTGCAATTTGGGCCTGTCCCCATTTTGCACCTACTTGTAGTAGCCAATTTGATTTAAGATAATCTCGCCAGCTTCAGTTCCCATAGGAGTAATCCTAAGGGTAGTGATTGCTGTGTAGTCAAGCTTTTGAGAACTTGTCAGGAATGTCTCGGGTGTCAGGTTCACTCTTTGAAGCTGGTGCTTATATTCGTAGGAACCTGAGAGCACATCCTGCTTGTAAAGCTGTACTGCAAGGGAAGGATAAATAAGCTCTGGGTTTTGAACCGTTGCTGTGTTGCCCTTCGCATCTGTAACGGAAACAGTGTAGCCAAATGCCTCTGCCTTCTCGGCTGTGTCTTCTCTCATATCCGCAATGCTGAAGCTAAGGCCTCCATTGGTGATATCAATTGCAGGGAAGGTAACTTCGACCTGGGGATGAGATTCCTCAGACCATTTTACCGACATAATATAATCTTCACTCTCTGCACCGCTGCCTCTGAAATATGGCTTTATGGTCCAGGTGTCAGAATCTGTCACATTTACGCTTGCTCCGCTTTCAAAATCCTTTATGTTTGTACTTCCGTCAAAGGAACAGATACTCTCAAAATTCGAATCCTCATATCCTGTCACATAGACTGTATCGGGAAGATAATCCTCATAGCCATCAACCTCCTTAAGCAGGGAAGCAAATTTAGGATCTTCACATAAGGTTGTGTCAAGGAATGAGCGGATATACGCTTTGGCAATAAGCTTCTGCTCTGCCTCATCCAGGAAATGATTGGTGTTAAGGTATCCGTTGGTGGCTCCCATCATGTCATAGCGCCCCCAAAGGCTGTTAAACTGGCCGTGGTTGGCTCCAAGGATATAAACCTCCGATTTAAGGAAGTGCTCGTCGGAATCCTTTGTGAAAGTCACATTTTTATACTGCTTCTCGCCCATCATTAAGGAAACGTCCTGGTCGTTGGATCCGTGGATCAGAAGGTAGTTTACATCACTGATTCTTACGGAATAGCTCGCAGGTCTATACTGGTCCACACAAGGGGCAATAGCAACTATGGATGTAATGTCAAAGTGATAATCAAACTTCACATTGCCATCCTCGGGATAAACATCCAGGTCGTTAAAAAGATAGGCTGTTGCAGCCATCTCGCCACCTCTGGAGTGCCCGCCGATGGCGATTCTTTTATCGTCAATAAGGCCATTAATGGGGCTTCCTGCCTTCTTATTCTCGGAAAGAAGGGCCTTCATGTTATCAAGAAGAAGGATGGCACGTATATCGTTGCCGACCCCAAGTTCATTTATTATATTTTCATCCACGGAAATTACCACATATCCGTTGGAGGCCAGGTACTTTCCAAGGTAATCGTAGCCAAGATAGGAAGGAGTTCCCGAATCATGGTTGCCGTGAACGAAGAAAAGTGCGGGACAGTCTGATAAACCTTCAGGATACCAGATCTGGCCTTTAACAGGTGTTTGGGCAAAATCGTAATCGCTGAGGGCAATAGTTATCTTACCCACTAGGTCCGGATTCTCCAGCAAATCAAAGTCAGAGTAATCAAGAGTCTCCGTCACTATATCAACATCTTCCCCCGGACCATATGAAAGAGTGCCCACCTGATAAGTGCCGTCTTTTAAATAATCGTCAAATCCTGTTGCTTTCTCGGTCAGGCTTACCGTGGGAGTCGAATTCTTAATTCCATTGTAGAAATCTACACGACTGTCTCCCCAGGAATCCGTATGGAAGAAAACACCATAGAAAACAAGATAAGCAAGGGCAAGTCCGCCGGCCACATATGAAAAGACCTGCTTGAATCTGCGGGTCCAAATAAGTCCCAGAATACATCTTCCTAGAATATCTGCCGCAAGTGTAATTGCAAGGCTCATTATGAAAGCCATAGGCATGGCATTTCCCTGATTACCGATTGAATTGTTTGCGAATACTCCTGAAAAGGCCATGATGAAATAGGCTTCGCTTCTTCTCTTGCCGCCAAAAACAAGTTTGATTGCAAGACCCACAAGCTCTGAAGCAAGAATTGCCAGAATCACCGTTACAAGGAAGGCGATAACAATCGGCAGCTTGTTCATTAAACCATCATCTATAAGCCAGGTCAAAAACTGCGTACAAAGAAGGGTTAATGCAATTATTCCCCCAAGGCGCCCATCTCTTAGGAATTCCCTTTGTGGAAATGTTTTATTCTTTATGAATATGAATGGCTTCTTAATAGCATAAATTATCCTACGCATGGTACGATTCTCCCTAAAATAATTTTACTTCGTCTATCGTACTATGTCTGCCGTAGTATGTCAAGGTGTATTTCTGCCCTCATTTTGGGTGCGCTCTCTCTTTTTGTGACTAAGGCTGGCGTGAACCCCGTCTTAGTCACCGACTCTTCTCCTCTTGAAAAGAGGAAATTGAAAGAATTGTGACTTAAATGGCCGGAAGCTGCTCCTTAGTCACAGGATTTTGGCGATTTACGCCGGCAAGGAGCCGGCTCAGAATCAAAAAAGCAAGAATTAGGTGACTAAGCAGGGGACAATCCTCAACTTAGTCACAGAACCCTGAAATTGCCACTTCTAAGAAGCAAGAATTGGGTGACTAAACAAGGGAAGATTCTCGACTTAGTCACAGAATACGAAATTAGGGGGTCACTGGCCTTGATGGATTAGTAGCCTTGAGGGTTCAGCAGCCTTGATGATCCAGTGTCATTGAAGCAACGGCAAAGGAATAATGCGAGATTATAAAATTTCTATAAAATAACCGGGAACCTTATTGCGCAAAGCATTTCCATATGTTATTTTTTCTATACACCAATCGGTGTATCAATCTATCAGAGATTATCTAGCCAAAGGGTGCGGCTCAAGTGACAAATTCTGTCGGTTTTTCCATTTACTAAATGAACAGAAAGGAAAACTGTATGAATGAAATTTTGAAAACAATGAAGGACAGGGAAACTGTGCTCAAAAAAGCTATTGAAAGAGCTAAGAAGGATAAGGGCCCATTTCCCAAAGGCCATCTGCGTATTTCTGCAAGCAACAATAGAGTAAGATACTATCTTATGACTAAGCCCGGAGATAGCAGCGGCGATTATATTAAAAAGGGAAGCCGAAGCATAGTCCCCAAGCTTGCACTTAAAGACTATAATCAACGCTTTCTAAAAGATGCCAAAGAAGAGTTGGCTCGTCTGAATCAAGCAATCAGCCTGCTATCTGTAAGCAATGCAGATCTAACTTATCAGAAACTTTCCTCCTATCGTCAGGAACTCATCACTCCCTATATCGTTACCGACGAATTATATGCACAAAAATGGCAAGCTTCCAAGGTCAAAACAAGCCCTTTTCTTCCGGAAAATTTAGTGTATGAAACAGAGCGAGGAGAAATGGTCAGGTCAAAGTCAGAGGCCATCATAGCCAATATTCTTTATGAATTAGGAATTCCCTACTTTTATGAAAAATCCCTGACATTAAAGAACGGCCAGGTAAGATATCCGGATTTCACTCTCCTTCACGTCAGGAAAAGGAAAGAAATGTATTTGGAACACTTTGGGCTTTTGGATGATGCCGACTATCTTTTAAAGAATCTGTTGAAGCTTGATGAGTACAGGGAAAATGGCATATTCCCCGGCAAGAATCTTGTTTTCACATATGAAACAAGCTATAGCCCATTGGATATCATGGGCATCAAGAAAATGCTGAAAGAACTCTTCTGTGACTAAACTTGGCGTGAACCCCGTCTTAGTCACCAACTTTTCTCCTCTTGAAAAGAGGAAATTGAGAGATGCGTGACTTAAATGGCCGGAAGCTGCTCCTTAGTCACAGGATTTTGGCAATTTACGCCGGCAAGGAGCCGGCTCAGTAACAAAAAAGCAAGAAATGGGTGACTAAATGGGGCAAGATTCCTGACTTAGTCACAGAACCCTGAAATTGCCACTTCTAAGAAGCAAGAATCGGGTGACTAAACAAGGGAAGATTCTCGACTTAGTCACAGAAACCCCAAAATCAAGTTGAGGAAGCATCAAAAAAGAGGAAAAGGGAAAAGGGGAAAGGAAAAGGGAAAGGGGAAGGGGAAAGGGGAAAGGGGAAAGGAACGCTCGAGGGGGATTCGGTCTCGGACCACCTAAAGTGGTCCTCGGTCGGCGCAAAACCGAGGTCCACCGGACCTCGTGCGCCCTCAACACTGCTCCGCAGTGTCGAGCCGAATCCACCATCGAGCAATAGAAAAGTCCTCAGACAAATGTCTGAGGACTTTTTCTAGTAGCGAGAGGGGGATTCGAACCCTCGACACTGCGGGTATGAACCGCATGCTCTAGCCAACTGAGCTATCTCGCCATATGTCGGATTCCGATATCGAAATCCGTAAAAATGGGACCTACAGGGCTCGAACCTGTGACCCTCTGCTTGTAAGGCAGATGCTCTCCCAGCTGAGCTAAGATCCCATTCGTTGGGTCGCTTTTGCAACCCGCTTTGCTAGTATACAATTTAAGGTCTACTCTTGTCAAGAAGTTTATGGAAAAATTTGCAAAATTCTTACATCGGAATAATAAACAGTTCCAGGATGAAAACCACTGCGCAGCAAATGCATGCCACAGGGAATAATCCAAGGCCGAAGCAAGCCGCAATAATACCAAGTACAAGAGCCACCAATCCTGCTATAGGGTTCTGTGTCGCCTCCATAATTGCAGGGAAGGTCATAACCGCAAGAGTAACGTAGGGCACATAATAAAGGAAGGATCTCAGAAAGCGATTCTTAATCTCCTTCCTGATCAGCGTCAAAGGCAGCACCCTGATTAAGAAAATCGTCAGAACCATAATTCCAAGGTAGATGTATGTATTATGCTGCATCACACACCTCCTCATCCTTCACGGGCTTAATAAGGGCAGCCACCGTGGAAATCACCACCGTAAGAATGATGGTTCTGGTTCCGCTCGAAATTCCTGCGAAAACATCAAGTGTTGAGAAAATATAGCTTGCCGCAAAGCACAGCACAATAATGCCCGCCATAAATTTATCCTTCTTTGCAGGGGGAATAAAGATGGCAATAAACATTCCGTACAATGAAACGCTGAGGGCGCTTACCACTCTTATTGGTAAAATCTCCCCCGCTACAATGCCGAGAGCCGTTCCCAGGGCCCATGCGGGGGCACAGGAAACCATGGCACCGTAGTTGTAGGCAGGCTGAATCTTGCCGGGTCGTCCCACGGTAATTCCGAAAACCTCGTCGGTAATACCAAAGCCCACACCAATCCTGTGTCCAAGCCCCGTCTTAGGGTCAAACTTCTGGCTTAAGGCGCAGCTCATAAGAAGGTATCTTGCATTGGTAATAAGGGATACCACAAAGGTTTCAAGATAGGAAGCCTTGGCCGCCATCAAAACAAAAACCACGTATTCTCCGGCACTTGCCAGACCAAATAAGCTGGCAAAAAAGCCCTGTATTGCAGAAAGTCCTGCTTTTTTAGCTATGATACCAAGAGAAAAAGACACGGCAAAGTACCCAAGTCCGATGGGCACGCCGTCCTTTAATCCGGCTTTAAATGCATTAGAGTTCATAAATTTTCGAATACTTCTCTTCCAAATAATCTAAGAAATCATCCGGGGTGAAATCTCTGCCCGTGATGTCTTTAATCCAATCAGCAGGATCGAGTCTGTCCGCCTTCTTGAAGACATTCTCCTTCATCCAGCCGTTAATTTTGTCAAAATCACCTGCTTCTACGCACTTATCCACGTCAATTGCAGCATCCATGCACTTGTAATACATGGAATTGTACATGTTTCCGATGGAGTATGTGGGGAAGTAGCCAAAGCCGGATGACCAGTGAACATCCTGTAAAATGCCCTCTCTGTCGTTTGTGGGCGTCACTCCAAGATACTCTTCATACTTTTCGTTCCATTTCTTTGGAAGATCCGCAATATCAATGGTCCCGGCTATTATTTCCTTCTCAAGCTCATATCTTATTATGATGTGGAAGGTATAGGTAAACTCATCAGCCTCAGTTCTTATAAGAGAGGGTTTTACCTCATTTAATGCCTCGTACAGCTCTTCCTCTGAAACATCACACATCGCCTCAGGGAAAATCTCGCAGACCTTTGGATAAATCAGGTGCACAAAGCTTTTTGAACGCCCGATTCTGTTTTCGTACATTCTGGAAACTGACTCGTGCATTCCAAGGGTCTTTTCATTGTTTATATGATGCTCAAAATTCTCGGCGGGCTGATACATCTCAAACAGCGCATGGCCGCCTTCATGAATTACAGAGTACATGTTGGATGCGAAGTCATCCTCGTAGAAATGGGTGGTAATACGAACGTCATCCTTTGCCATTAAATTGGTGAAGGGATGCTCGGAAAAAGCGTAGGTACCTCTGTTTCTGTCATACTTTATGACGCTCATCAGGTATTCCGTCATCTTCTTTTGCTGCTCGTCGGTTACCTTTCTGTGCATAAAGTCGGTACGGATAACCTTCTTACTTGCCTGAATCTTCTTAAGAAGGGGAATGAGGCGCTCTTTGCAGTGCTCAAAGCACTCATCAAGCTCTTTGGTACCCATACCTCTCTCATAATCGTTAAGAAGCTCATCCATAACGGACATGTTCTTGGTGGTTTCATCCTTATCACGAAGGGATAAGTCCTCCAAAGTAACCTCTTTAACCTTCTGTAAAGAGTCTGCGAAAATGGAGAAATCGCAGTTTTTCCTGGCATTGGTCCAATCCACAAATGCCTTGTTGTAAACCCTTGAAAATTCCAGCTGTTTCTCGGGGGTCAGGTTCTTAATCTTTCTGTAGTCCCTGTGAAGCTGCTCTGCAAGAGCTTTGTCAAATTCACCAAGCTCATCTCTATGCTCATAAAGATATTCACCGGCCTCGATGAACTTTTCATCCTTAATCAGAAGAAAGAGCTTGTTGCCGAGGAACGACATAAGCTCTCCCTGCTCTTCCATGGCATCGGGAGGACAAATTGTCTCCATGTCATAGGATACGAGGGCAACGGCGTGGTTGTACTTATCCGCGTCGGAAAGCACGCCGTTAACCAGTTCAAGTTTCTCTTTGGTTGTCTGGTTCATTATTTATACTTCCTTAATTCATTACATTTGGTGTCTTACCACCAGATATTCGTCCCCGGGTGTGTAATAGGGGCACTCAAAATGAGAAGATGACAAAAACTTTGCCATCTCATCCTCATCCAAATCCATTTCACATGTGTAGCACTCGTAATCCTCGTCATAGACGTAGTTATTACAGGTGTCACAGCTGCTTTGCATTTTCTTCCCTTTCATAGTTTAACCTCCGAGGGCCTTACATACGCTCGGGTGCCTCAAATCCCAAAAGGTCAATGCAGGTTTCAAGCACTTCTTTTACAAGAACGAGCATGGCAATAAGGCCTGCCTTCTTAGTTTCATCTGTCTCAGAAAGAATCTGAGTCTCGTGATAGAAGTGGTTAAATGCATTGGCAAGATCATAGATAAATGCACAGATCTTGTTGGGGGCGCACTCTGCAGCAGCAGCCTCAAGTGTTCCATGGAAAGCTGTCAAAGCCTTCATCAAATCCTTCTCTGCCTCGCCGTAGACTCCGTTAAGATTGTCCTTTGAAGCCTTTCCGCCATTCTCCGCGTATCTTGCGAGAATAGACTTGATACGAACGATGGTGTAAAGAATGTAGGGACCGGTATCACCCTCAAAGGATGTGAATCTGTCTACGTCAAAAACATAATCCTTTGCAGGCTGGTTAGAAAGGTCGCCGTACTTGATTGCAGCGATACCTACGATATCAGCGGTCTTCTTTGCCTCTTCCTCAGTGGCATTATATCCCTTGGACTCGTTGTTCTCCTTAATCTTGCGAAGCATTTCCTCAGTAATCTCCTCAATAAGATCCTGAAGCTTGGGAACTCCGCCGGAACGGGTCTTATAAGGTTTTCCGTCCTTGCCGTTTACGGTACCGAAGCCGATGTGGAAAAGGTCTGTATCCTCAGGGCAGAGCTTTGTCTTCTTTGCGCAGCGGAATACCTGCTCGAAGTACAGCTCCTGCCTCTTGTCTGTAAGGTAAATGATACGTGAGGGCTTGAAGTCCTCAACCCTCTGCTGAATTGTAGCCAAATCAGTTGTGTTGTAAAGTGAAGCGCCGTCGCTCTTAAGAATCATGCAGGGAGGCATTTCCTTGGTGTCTGTGTCCTTTTTGACGTCAACAACCAAAGCCCCGTCACTTATGTAAGCGTAGCCGCCATCCTTTAAGTACTTGACCATTGCGGGGATTCTGTCGTGAACAGAACTCTCACCGTTCCAAAGGTCAAAATGGACATTTAAGCTGTCATAAATCTTCTTCATGTCGGCATTGGAGATGGCAATAAGTCTCTCCCAGAGGGCACGATAGCCGCGAACGCCGTCCTGAAGCTTTTTGGTAGCTTCCATGGCTTTGGCCTTATACGCCTCATCCTCCTTGGACTTTGCGGAAGCTGTGGGATAAATCTCCTCCAGATCATGAACAGTTACAGGTGCACCTTCAGGGTACTCTCCTGTGAAGCTGTCATCAAAGTAGGGAAGATCAGGCATACGGTTCTTGATCTCGTTGATTACAAGACCCATCTGAAGGCCCCAGTCACCTGAGTGAATGTCGCCAATAACCTTGTATCCCATATATCTTTGAATTCTTTTAACGCTCTCGCCGATAACAGCGGAACGAAGATGTCCTACGTGTAAAGGTTTTGCTACGTTGGGTCCGCCGTAGTCAACCACAATGCTTTCGCCCTCACCGGTTCTGTTGAGACCGAAGTACTTATCAGCCGCCATTTCCTTCACGTAATTAAGAAGGAATTCGTCTGCAATCTTAAGGTTCAAAAATCCGGGAGCCACCGCATTGACCTCTGAAAAGGTTTTGCTTCCCTTTAACGCTGCTGCCACGTCATTGGCTATCATAATGGGAGCCTTGCCAAAGCGCTTTGCACCTGCCATGGCACCGTTACACTGATATTCGCAAAGGTCGGGACGGTTTGAGATATTAACCTTTCCAAGGTCCTTATCGTATCCGGCCTTCTCGAAAGCCGCACCCATCTCCTCTGATATTAATTCCAATAATTTCTTCATCTATCTATCTCCTCTTTGGCCATGGCCCTCTCTGCTTTCGAAAAGCCGCAGCCGCAAAAATCTTGTCTGTATAAGTCGTATTTCTTCGATAATTCTATGGACTGCTGATATCCGCCCTTTTTCTTGAAGTCGCTTGGAAGCCATCTGACTCCCACCAACTCTCCCATGCGCTCTCCTATTTTGTTAAGAGTTTCTGCATTCTTTAAGGGTGATATTGTAAGAGTTGTGGTAAAAAAGTCGAAATCTCCTTCCCTGGCCACCTCCCCGGTTCGTCGAAGTCTGAGGGCGAAGCACATCTCGCACCTCTTACCTCCCTCCGGTTCCTTCTCAAGCCCCTTTGACGCCTCATAGAATTTGGAGGGTTCATAATCGCCGTCAATATAGGAAATCTCGTAGGCACCGTCACCGAGTTTGTTGTATTCGGATATAAGCCGCTTCTCCTCTTCTACTCTCTTTCTGTACTCCGCCTCTTCAGTGATATTTGGGTTATAGTAGAAAACCGTAACTCTGAAAAAAGGCCGTAAGTATAAAAGGCAGTAGCTTGAGCAGGGAGCGCAACAGGCATGTATCAAAAGCCGTTTCCCCTTATTTGAGGAATCAGCCATCAAATCATCAAGTTCTTTTTGATAGTTTCTCTTATTCGCCATAGCACATATACTACTAGAAAAACTTCCTTATTTCAAGGGCTGTAGCCTTTATGCTTCCCTGAATCATAGGATTCTTTCCTCCGCATTTGGCATCCAGTTCACTTCTCAGTTTCCCTGCCAGTTCCATGCAGTCCTTAGCCTTTGATCCGATTATAAAGTTATAGCCCTCTGAATCATTGCCGTTAAAGACTCCGATATAATCGTCTCTCTTCGCCATCTCATCATTGACTGAGTCCCTCATTAATTTGGTGTCCAGTCCCTCTCCGAAGATGACAACGTTGCCGTTTTCTTTTGTGGCAGCCTCGGTAAGAATCTTAAGGTATCTTTCCCCGGCTTTAATTCTTTCCTCATTAACCCTTAATCTGTCCGCAAAAAGGGCATCCAGGGCATCGGGGATTTTTTCCGTCGGTGCTGACAGGGCAGCTGACACGCGTGACACAACATCTTGTTTAGTCACATAGTCTTTAACCCCTCTCATACCACAACATATAGTAATTCTCATTCCTCCTCTGTGGGGAATGTAATCCACAAACTTAATTATTCCTATTTGGCCGGTGCTCTTAACATGGGGCGCACAGCATGCGCACATATCCACGCCCTCTATCTCTACTATTCTGACCGCTCCGGTCAATTCTTTCTTGCTTCTGTAATCAAGGCCTGCCAATGTAGCCTCGTCAGGATAATAGGCTTTGACGGGAATATCCCTTTGCACGCACTCATTGGCTTTAAGCTCAAGATTCTTAACCTCCTCGGGGGAAAGAAGTCTGTCAAAATCCAAAGTCACTTCTCTCTCGCTAAGGTGAAAGCCCACATTGTTGCAGCCGTAAAGCTTATGGGCAAGGCCACTTATGATATGCTCTCCCGAGTGCTGCTGCATGTAATCAAAGCGTCTCTCGTAGTCAATCTTGCCTGTAACCTCAGAACCTTCTTCAATGCTCTCAGGCAGAATGTGATAGATTACATCTTCTCGTATTTTTACGTCAAGGACCGGGATTTCCCCCGAAATCCCGGTCACCTTAATTACACCTTTGTCGGCATCCTGTCCGCCCTCCTCAGGGAAAAACAATGTTTCATCCAAAACCGCTTCATAGTTTTCCCCGGACTTGGTACAGGATATAACCTTTGCCGTAAACTCATCCCTGTAGGGATTGATATCGTATAACTTAACAGTTTTCATTATTTGAAGTAGTTTACTCCCGATTCAAATATCTTAAGATCCTGCTCACCGTAGATATTGATGGCTACGAAATCGCCCCTTCTTTCGGCGTGAGCCATCTTACCAAAGGCTCTTCCGTCCTCAGATGTAATACCCTCGATTGCAAAGTATGAACCGTTTACGTTCCACTCATCGTTCATGGAGATGTTGCCTGCAAAGTCTGCATACTGTGTGGCAACCTGTCCGTTTGCAAAGAGCTTCTCAATTACAGCATCACTTGCAACAAATCTTCCTTCACCGTGGGATGCGGGGCTTGTATATGTAGATCCTAATGTTGCACCGCTAAGCCAGGGGGACTTATTGGAAACAACTTTTGTGTAAACCATCTTGGATACGTGACGGTTAATGGTGTTAAAGGTCAATGTAGGTGAGTCCGCATTCTGTCCGCAAATCTTTCCGTAGGGCACAAGACCAAGTTTAATGAGGGCCTGGAAGCCGTTACAGATTCCAAGTGCAAGTCCGTCTCTCTCGTTTAAGAGTCTTTCTACAGCTTCCTTTAACTTTGCGTTTCTGAAGGCTGTTGCGAAGAACTTTGCTGAACCGTCAGGCTCATCACCTGCTGAGAATCCGCCGGGGAACATAATGATCTGTGCCTGGTTGATTGCACTTTCAAATGCATCCACAGATTCTCTGATATCTGCTGCATCCCTGTTCTTGAATACCTTTGTGATTACATTGGCACCGGCTCTTTCGAAAGCTGCGCCGGAATCGTACTCACAGTTGGTACCGGGGAATACAGGAATAAATACTGTGGGCTTAGCCACTTTATTCTTACATACGTAGATATCCGTTGCCTTGTAGAGTCTTGCAGCCACTGCCTGATCTTCATCAGACTTCTTTGTGGGGAAGATTTTCTCAAGAGGTGCTTTCCATGCTTTGATGGCATCCTCAATTGAGAGAATCATGTTCTTATATGTAATTGTTGATGTCTCGCTGACTTCGCCGATAAGGAGATAATCTACCTCTTTTTCCTTAAGGAATGTAACTGCAGCATCGGTAATCTCAAGCACCAGGTCTCCAAGTCCGTTTCCGAAGAGTTCCTCATATGTAACCTCATCGTCAATGGTCACGCCAAGCTTATTACCGAATGCCATCTTTGAGATTGCGCTTGCTACGCCTTTCGAATCAAGAGCGTATGCTGATTTTACCATTCCGTTAAGAACCATCTCATGAACGAGGCTGTAAAGCTCGTCTACATGCGCGTAGTTGGGAATATCGTACTCATCCTTGTCGATGGAAAGACGAATGATTCTGTCCCCTGCGTTCTTAAACTCGGGAGTTACGATGTCCTCTCCCTTTGCGATATCAACTGCGAAGGAAACAAGTGTGGGAGGAACATCCAGATCATTGAAGGTTCCGGACATTGAATCCTTTCCGCCGATGGAAGGAAGGCCGAAGCCAACCTGAGCATCATATGCACCGAGAAGTGCGGTAAAAGGCTGACTCCATCTTGTGGAATCGGAGGTCATTCTCTTAAAGTACTCCTGGAATGTAAATCTTATCTTCTTATGGTCACCGCCGGATGCCACAATCTTGGCCATGGACTCAAGCACTGCATAAACAGCTCCATGGTAGGGGCTCCAGGATGAAAGGTAAGGGTCAAAGCCGTAACTCATCATGGTTACGGTGTCTGTCTTGCCCTTAAGAGTGGGAAGCTTGGCTATCATGGACTGAGTCTCTGTAAGCTGATACTTTCCACCGTAAGGCATTGTGACTGTACCTGCTCCGATTGATGAGTCAAACATCTCAACAAGACCTTTTTGTGAGCATACATTAAGGTCTGAAAGGAGATTCAGCCATGCCGCCTTAACATCATTGTTATGAATTGCCTGGCTGACTGCGTCAGAGGCATATTTCTTAAAGTAATTGTCGTTCTCATCGGGAATCTGAACTCTTACGGAAGTTTCCTGGTGAGCTCCGTTTGTATCAAGGAATGCTCTTGAAAGGTTAACAATGCTCTTTCCTCTCCAGTTAAGAACAAGTCTCTTCTCCTCAGTAACTGTGGCAACCTCAACTGCCTCAAGGTTCTCCTCGTCAGCATAGGAAAGGAATTCCTTAACATCCTCGGGGGCAACTACAACTGCCATTCTCTCCTGGGATTCGGAAATTGCAAGCTCAGTTCCGTCAAGGCCCGCATACTTCTTGGGAACCTTGTCAAGATCAACGGTAAGGCCGTCTGCCAGTTCACCGATGGCAACGGATACGCCGCCGGCACCGAAGTCGTTACATTTCTTAATGAGTCTGCTGACCTCAGGGCGTCTGAACATTCTCTGAATCTTACGCTCTGTAGGCGCGTTACCCTTCTGTACCTCAGCTCCGCAGGTTTCGATGGAACTTTCTGTGTGAACCTTTGAAGAACCGGTTGCACCGCCGCAGCCGTCACGACCTGTTCTTCCGCCAAGAAGGATAATGATATCTCCGGGATCGGAGTTAAGTCTCTTAACGTTCTCTCTGGGAGCAGCACCCATAACGGCGCCGATTTCCATTCTCTTAGCCACATAACCGGGATGATAAATCTCTTTTACAAGGCCGGTTGCAAGGCCGATCTGGTTGCCGTAGGATGAGTAACCTGCGGCTGCAGATTTAACCAGCTTCTTCTGGGGAAGCTTACCCTTTATTGTCTCAGATACAGGCACGGTAGGATCTGCCGCACCGGTAACTCTCATTGCCTGATAAACATATCCTCTTCCTGACAAGGGATCTCTGATGGCACCGCCAAGACATGTGGCAGCTCCACCGAAGGGTTCGATTTCCGTCGGATGGTTGTGGGTTTCGTTTTTGAAAAACACAAGCCACTCCTCTGTTGTCTTCTCGCCATTGTATTCCATCTCCACAGGAACAATAACGGAGCAGGCGTTGATTTCATCGGATACTTCCATATCCTCAAGCTTGCCTTCGCTTCGAAGTTTCTTCATTCCCATAAGGGCAAGGTCCATAAGGCAAACGTACTTGTCGTCTCTGTCCTTATAAATCTCCTCCCTGGTATCAAGATAGCTCTGGTAGCTGGTCTCAATGGGGGTTCTGTAATATCCGTCAGCAAAGGAAATATCCTTAAGCTCTGTTGAAAAAGTTGTGTGTCTGCAGTGATCCGACCAGTAAGTATCAAGTACTCTGATCTCTGTCATGGTGGGATCTCTGTGCTCTTCATTCTCAAAGTAATTTCTTATATGTCTGAAGTCCTTGATGGTCATGGCAAGGCCAAGGGAATCATAAAGCTTGTTAAGTCCCTCATCATCAAGGGAAATAAAGCCGTCGAATACCTTCACATCATCGGGCTCATCATAGACTGTAACAAGAGTCTCAGGCTTAACCATTCCGGTTTCTCTTGAATCAACGGGGTTGATACAGTAAGCCTTGATTCTCTCAAACTCCTCATCTGTAATATCTCCGGTTAAGCAGTAGGTGGTGGCGGTTTTGATAACAGGCTCCTCATCCTCCTTCAAAAACTTCACGCACTGAACCGCAGAGTCGGCTCTCTGGTCGAACTGTCCGGGCAGATACTCAACTCCGAACACTCTTGCATTTGCATCTCTGTCAAAGTCCTCAAGGTAGTAATCGTCTACCGGAGGCTCAGAAAAGACAGCCGTAAGAGCGGTTTTTAAGGTTTCTTCGGAAAGGTTCTCAACGTCATATCTGATTAAGACTCTGACATTCTTAACTCCAAGGATTCCGAGATATCCCTTAATCTCCTCCTTCAGCTCCTTGGCCTTAACGGCGAAAGGCTGCTTTTTTTCAACATAGATTCGTGTTACTTTAGACATTCCTATCCTCCATATATTAATTAACATCTAAACCAAGAAAAGCTTTGGACTTATACGAAGTCCAAAGCTTTAATTATTCTTTATTCGTCCGCTGCAAGGCCTCGCATGATATAAAGTAATTCCCTATCCACGCTCTCTTGCGTGATGCCGATAGTCTGGGAAGTGACTTTAAGACCTTCCAACACAAACATTATATTACGGGCCGCCCCGGAGCAGTCATCACAGTAAAACTCGCCGCTCTCAACACCGGCTTCGATAAGCTTCTCTATTATTTTCACCGCAGAGTCAAACTGATGCTTTAAGAAGTTGTCCTTCTTAGGCATATCTTCCGCGAAGAAAAATTCATACGTGGCCATGGCAAGATTATTGTTCTTACGAAGGAGCTCCTTTTTCTGCTCCTTAAGGAAAAGCGCGAGAATGTCGGCAGCCGTAGCGTCCTCAGAAATGTTGCTTCCGAAAACGTCGTCGTCATCATTGGCCTCAAGCTTCAATACCTCGAGGAATATCTCCCTTGTACTTGAAAAATACAAATAAAGACCTCCACGGCTTATATCGCAGGCCTCAACAATGTCCTTCATGGTGACGTTCTTGTATCCCTTTTCAAGGAATACTTTTCTTGCTGTCTCCAAAATGTACTTACGCTTATTCTGTGATTTCTCTCCCATTGCCAACTCCCAATTACATTTTCTTTTTATCAATAGTCTCTCATTGTGGTGCCGTCCCAGTATTCCAGAAGTTCTTTGTATTTCTCAAGAAGCTTAAGGAAAACACCGTTCTTAACACCCTCATTCCAGAGACTGGCTTTGGTTCTTCCTCCCATGACATACTTGGAAAGAATTCCATTTAAGACATTAATGTCAGTTATTGTAACTTCAGAAATGGCACGAAGTTCATCTTCGGCATTCTTCAGTCGATACTTTGAGTATACATAGGGGTAATTTCTGTCCATCAAAGGGGTCTTACCCATTTCCTTAACAAAGCTCATAAGGTTGGAGTCATACACAGGGAAAGCCAGGGAATTGCTAGCTATTCCGTCGTCTCCGTATATGGCATTTACAGTATTTCCGGATGCTTTAAGGAGCCACGGCATGTAGCGCATCATGGGTTCGATAATGCCCTTATATTTGGCTACAAATTCCTCTTTGCTAAGCTGTTCTGACACGTATGTTACCTCCCAATATGACACGTTTTCCGCAATCACAATGATATTTTATCATATTTTCGTAGGAAAGCAATTAGAATCATTGAATTTAAAATATCCAAAGGGTATAATCGAAATGTATAACAATTTTATTTTTTCGGGGGTTTTTGTATGGCAACATTAACTTTCAAGGCTGGGGATACTTTCCAGTCCGATAATAAGACCATATACCAGGTGGCTGCAGGTACAGTGAACATGGCCTACTCAGGCGGTTCCACAAGCATTGAAAAAGGTGGAATGCTTGGAGCTTTGGAGCTGTTTTTACCTGAGCCTTCTTTTACATATGAGGCAGTTACGGATGTAACTCTTCAGACCCTGGCCATCCCCGATATCACTTCTCTTCAGACTCAGATTACTGCAAAGCCCAGTATCGCCAAGGCTTTGTTTTCCATTGCACTGAAACAGTTTAATGCCCTCTCAAAGGACTACGAGATGCAGTTCTATGAGGTGGACACTTTGTATAATTCCTTAAAGAACGACTATGAGCAGTATGCCACAGTCTGTAAGAACATGGGCTCTGCTCCACAGGAACCCGAAGACATGGTGGATCTGAATCCTCCTTTCCGTCCTGCAGACATAGCAATTACCGCTTTCTATGATCAGTTCCTTCAGGATCCCAACTGCGTACTTTTACAGGAAGTAGCCAAGAATGCCTGGACTGCTTCCGCTTTCGTATATCACCTTGCATATGATTCCACCTTCATCGTCAAGAGTTTCGAAGAACTTGAAGCCTATCATATGCGCCTGATTTCCTGTTATATGAGTACCGAGGGAACAGGACTTGTTAACCTGGTTTTGAACACCGCCGGCAAGTTTTCTTCAATGACGCCGGAGCTTGATGACCTGCTTAACAACTTAAGATTTTCACTCACATCCTTGGAATCCGATCCATGTATGGAACAGGATCTTTTCGACGATGCCTGCAAGCAAATGGATCTCACTATTGCTTCCCTTTCAGGCGGGCCTTTGCCTGTGGGAATTTCCGATTCTGATGTGGATAATGCAAGTTCAATTTCCAATGCCGAAGCTGAGGAAGGTATCGCCAACTCACTTCAGGCCATCCTTAACTACTCAGGAATTCCTCTTGCTGACAAGGATGCCGTATTTGAGAATGTCAGAGCCTTCGAGAAACTTCCCGACAGAGCTTCAACAGATGATAATGCCAGAAAAATATGCCGTGCTATCTCATCTGCCTTCAACCAGATTTATTCATTCTGTGCCAAGAAGGCCGTTACAGATCCCAACGTTCCCGTTGTAGTCAAGATGTTCTTATACTTCGGATACATGGATGAAGCCGTTGCAGGCAGAGATATGGCGGTTCAGCTTTATAAGATTGCCGCTGTTCACAAGGCAGATGATGATTCCAACGTTTATCCTTTCTTCGACTGGCTTTGCGCGATTTATCAGGGCAAGAAAGAGCCCTCAAGAAACGAGTTCGAGCAGGATTATACAGACAGCATCCACGCCCTTAAGGTAAGCAACAAGATAACCGCTGCCGAGGAGCGTGAGCTTCTTGAGAATCAGCTTAAGAAGGTTGAATATGAGCTTGAGAATGTATTCCCTTCCGTAAACAAGATTACCTACGGACGTATCAGTACATACTGTCCTATCTTCTCAAGCCACAACGTACCCGCTTCACTGTCCAAATCCATAGTGGAACATGACAAGGTTAAAGAGGTAACGGATTACGTTTTGAGTGTGGACTACTCCGCTTACGCAAGAGAAATCCTCTACTCCAATCCCAAGATTGGGCTTAACAAGGACTTTGTACACATCGATGTTCTTCCCGACTTCATTCTTCTTCCCAACGTTGGTGTCAGAGGCGCCATGTGGCAGGAAATCGAAGCCAAGAAAAGAAGCACTCCCTGCCGTATGATGCTTCCCATCTTCCTACTTGGCGAATTAAAGCCCGCTATTCTTAGAATGACCGGCGAGTACCGTTGGGAAATGTGCAAGCGTATTCAGGGTGCAAGATGGAACGACCTCTCAGACCCTTCACTTACCAGTGAGTACTTTGACTATGTACAGTTCTATCGCAAAAACAACGACCTCTCCGCAGATGCAAAGGAGAAAATTAAAAATAACCTTGTTCGTGCAAAGAACAATTACAAGGAGATGTTCCTTCTTGATTACCTTTCATGGATTATGTATGAATCAGCAGGCTCACCGAGATTAAACAAGGTTTCAAGAGCCATTGTTGCCAAGTACTGTCCTTTCAGAAAGGATATAAGAGAGCGTCTTTCATCCAATCCTCAGTTCCAGCCTCTCTTTGAACGCTATAACCATCAGATGTCCCAGGTTAAGCACAAATATGAGGTCATCAGGCAGAAGCTTTCAAACGCAGGTATACCCTTCCCTGAGGAACTTGAGAAAGAATGGGAATATCTTGAAAGATAGTTCAATATTTTGATAAAAAAACGCAATATTCTTATAGTTCGTTGTTTCGTTATGAATTATAATTACAATTGTCTTGTGAGAGCAAGACTGCTAATTAGCAATTCCGGAAGAATTCCCCTTTTACACAATCGAAAGCCCTGGAGCTCCCCTCCAGGGCTTTTGATTTTCTAAAATATTTTAACGAAACAAAATCGGGATTCTAAAGATTGATTTTTAAGATTAATCCCTTGTCTGAAGCAAGCAAAGAAGCCAGTTCCATGGCCTCTTCCGGCGATCCGGTTTCCGTCACGCCTGGATTAATTTCTCTTAGATTGCAGGCAAGCTCATAGGCCGATACCGAATCTGCATGAAAGGGGAGCTTGCAGGTTAATATCTGGAAGGCACCTTCAAACAGTTCGTCTGCAAAATCCATGTAATCTACGCTATCCAAAAAACCTGCAACAAATACCTTGGGCTTTCCGCCATGGCGCTTTCCCACTGCGTTTAAGAAATCCTTTGCCTGAGAAGCGTTAATTACAAAGCCCTCAATACTTCTTTCCTTTGGGGAATACTTCCCGGTTCCGTACAATGTAGAAGTATTGGTTTTTGCCTTAATGATCTGCTTCTCGGTAAACTTGTAGTCACCAAGAGCTCTTAAGGCATCATCCTCTCCACCGTTTACTCCCACCAGGAAAACTTCACAGTCCTTGGACTGGCAGTAGTTTCTGGCAAAATCCACATCTGCCCTCTCTGCAGCCTCAAAGTCCTTTTTGGAGATGGGCTTTCCTTTAATGAGAATTCCGTTTCGGGGATCCTTCTTCCAATATGGCATAAATGCCCCCGATTTAATACCGGCGGCATTTAAAAGTTCTATTGCGTATGTAAGTGATTGTCCTGCACTTATTGTAATCTCTTTCAAGGGACAGGCTCCTTAATTAATTATCAATATCCGGTATTCCGTCGCCGTCAATGTCTCCGTTGGCTCCGATATCCACCATATTAAGAGTTCTTCTCTTGATGCGGGCTGCCTCTGACTGTTTAAGGATATAATCCTTAATCTCTCTGGCCTTTCTGATATTCTTAAGAGCCAGCTGAGGGTTGGTGGTATCACCGGTGTAGCAGGTAACGGTTCCAAGTCCGAAGATCTTCTGCATAAGAGTTCTTGAAAGGGAAACGTCCTGAACCTTGTACATGTAGCAGTCGTTCTCAGTGGACTTAAAGAAACCTGCATCTGTTGTTATCACATCTTCCTTGATGAAGTACACAGTGAAGGTGAAAGGCAGGCCCAAAAACAGCCAGCGTTTTCTTTCTTTGTATACCAGTGTATCATTCTTGATTTCCATTTAAATGTTCTCCTGATTATTTAAATTCCAGCAATTCCTCAACGGCTTTTCTCTTGGGAGCCTGCGGTGCATCATCGGGGTAACCGAGAGGCGTAATTGCAATCAGTTCTCTGTCATCGGGAATATCCAAAAGTTTAACAATGGAATCCTCATCAAAGATACCCATGATAACAGTACCGAGACCCTTCTCATATGCCGCAAGGCAAAATGCCTCTCCGGCACATCCTGCGTCGTACATCTGCCAGGTGGCACCTCTTCTGTTGGTGGGAGAACCGTCTCTCTCAAGTCCGCTTCTGCCCTTAATACCTGTCATAAGAATTACCCAGGGTGCCTGATCGATAATTGCACCGTTTCCGGGGAATGATGTAAAACACTCGGTGGCAAGTTTATGTTTAAGTTCACCTGTTACCGCAATATATCTGATGGTCTGGGAGTGCTTCCAGCTGGGAGCATAAGAAGCTGTCTCCACTATCTCTTCAATCAAAGCCTTATCTACAGGCTTGTCTGAATACTTTCTGATACTTCTTCTTCCCTTAATACATTCACGTGCTTCCATAAGATACCCTCCTTATTTTCGTGTCAAATAGCGGTGATACGTTCTAATTTTATCATAATCACGTTCTTACCGCTACACTTTTACACGAAGCTTAAGACTTCTTCCTTGGGAGCTTTGGCGGGTTCAACGCTTATTGCGTAAAGTACGGGGCCAACCTGTTTGTAGTCCTCCCAGTACTCCTTTTTAACCTCAGCCTTAACCTTAACCCACTGTCTGTTCTGAAGCTCGGAAACCTTGTTGTATTTGCAGGCAAAACCAAGGAATGCTATATCCTCGGCACAGCATGTCATTACCTGTCTGCCGGGAACAAAATAGCCATTGGGTGAATCCTTCGGAATCATAACCTGTGCAAGGTATGTGATTTTCTTTCCCACATATCTGTCAAGGTGATCAAGGGCATCGAGATACCAGATTCCGTATCCTTCCTCGGTTAAATCTATTTCATCCTGCTTTAAATCAAAGGGCAAATCGTCCTCGAAGATTGTGCTGATCTCACCCTGAGCATCCTCAAAAATAATCTCCGCCTTCTGGTTTACAGCTTTGATATTTCTTCTGTAAACAGCCAGCTCCTCATCAAGACCATCGCAGCGGTTAAAGATAATCATCTCGGAATTACGTACCTGCTCAGCCACCATGGACTTCATGTTGGTGTAGTAGGTAGGGAAAGTAGCCGCATTGATGGTTGTAATCTGCTGCTCGAGGCTCCAGAAGAAGGGCAGCTTAATGTTCTTGGGATTCCACATACCGTTGAACTCAATTATGATTCTCTCGGGTTTATGCTTCTTCTCAAGCTCTGTAAGGTGCTCCGGATTGAAGTCTTCCTCATTTTCAATTAATTCTATTTCGGTTCTTGAGTTCTTTAGAATCTGCTCATCGTACTCTACTTCACCCTCTTCGCAAAGGAACAGCAATGTTGTTCCCTTAACCTGGAAGTAAGGCTGCTGCAAAGTATACTGGATGAACTCGGTCTTGCCGCTCTCCAAGAATCCGTTAATCATATAAACCGGTTTCATTTATAAATCCTCTTTATTTGGCAAAAAGCTCTTCAAGCTTGTCCTCGTTTAACTTTGATCCGATTACACAGAACTTACCTGTAACCTGAGGAGCTCCGACTCTTACATCGCTCTCTTCTGGTACATAGTCGAAGTAAATCCACTCGCCGTTCTCTGAAGGAACCATTCCTTTGGCTCTTAATACGAGACCGTAAACGCTTCTGTCCAGTTCGCCAAGGATGTGCTCGATGTCTTCCTTGGAGTACTTGGCGGGAGTCTCAAGGCCCCAACTTGTAAATACCTCGTCAGCATCATGTCCGTGGTGATGATGGTGGTGGTGATGTTCATGGTCGTGGTCGTGATGACAGCAGCACTCGTCATCATCGTCATCGTCGTCATCATGGTGATGGTGATGATGGTGGTGCTCATGCTCGTCATCGTCATCGTCGTCATCATCGTCGTGGTGGTGATGATGCTCTTCTACCTCGTGGAGAAGGTCCTCCTCCATCTGGTTCTTGCTCTCTATTGTTGCGAGGATATCCTCTCCCTTAAGGTCGTCCCAGGGAGTTGTGATGATTGTGGCATGATCGTTGTGCTCCTTGATCATGGCAACAACCTCCAAAAGTTTCTCCTCAGTCATATCCTGGCTTCTGCTTAAAATAATGGTTCCGGCAGCCTCAATCTGGTTAACGAAGAACTCACCGAAGTTCTTAAGGTACATCTTGCACTTCTTGGCATCAACAACTGCCACAGCTGAGTTAAGAACAACTTCCTTGCCGCTGTCTACTCTCTGAACAGCCTTGATAACATCGGAAAGTTTGCCTACACCTGAGGGCTCGATAAGAATTCTGTCGGGCTCATATGTATCCAATACTTCCTTTAATGAAGTACCGAAATCACCTACAAGTGAGCAGCAGATACAGCCGGAGTTCATCTCCTTGATCTGAATACCTGCTTCCTTTAAGAATCCGCCGTCCACGCCAATTTCGCCGAACTCGTTTTCTATGAGAACTACCTTCGTTCCTGCCAAAGCTTCCTTTAAGAGCTTCTTGATAAGAGTTGTCTTACCTGCTCCTAAAAAGCCTGAAAAAATATCAATTTTTGTCATCTTTTCTTCTCCTTCTTTCTTTTTCTTCTTTATATAAAATGATTTGTTTCCTCTAATATGTTGTAAGCAGAACTGTAAGCCGGGTTATGTCTGGAACGATCATCTATCTAGGACTGCCGTTACCGACAGCCTCAAGCGACTTACCTGGGAACGGGCAGGGCACCCATAGTTCCCTATTTGTCTTGCTTCGGATGGGGTTTACACAGCCACCTTTGTTACCAAAGGTGCGGTGGTCTCTTACACCGCCATTCCACCCTTACCGGTAAAACCGGCGGTTTCTTTTCTGTTGCACTGGCCTGGGAGTCACCTCCACCGGACGTTATCCGGCATCCTGCCCTGTGAAGCCCGGACTTTCCTCACCCCCGCACGCGGGGCCGCGATCGTTCATCCTGCTTACAACACAGAGATTCTACCACTATGTCGAAAGATTTGCAACTGTGTGGCACTCATATTTTTCTTTGCAAAAACAATACAAAAACATTATACTGATAGGGATGTATTTTAATGAGAGGATTGAATTTTGACATGGGAAAAAAGATAGTTAGAATTCTGATTGTACTACTTATATTGACTCTTGGCGGAGCGGGAATCTTCTTCTTGTTAAACATGGATAAGCTTGACTCTTTCAGTTTCTCCGACAAGGAAATCGAGTTAAATGTCGAGCAGCAGGAAACCGCAAAGGAGATTGCTGCAGTCACGAAGGATTATCAAATTCCTTCACCCACTCCCACACCTCCTCCATTTGAGGAATATGACATAAGGCTCATGGCCGTGGGCGATGACCTTCTTCACATGGGAGTTATAAACTCAGGTGTTCAGGAAGACGGAAGCTACAACTTCGATCACCTTTACACCGGAATAGCCGATGCTCTTGATATGTGTGATATCAAAATCATCAACCAGGAGACCATCTTTGGAGGAAATGAAAGAGGTGCCTCAGGTTACCCTGCATTCAACTCTCCCACCGAGGTAGGCGATGCCCTTGTGAAAGCAGGCTTTAACGTTATCCTCGCTGCCACCAACCACGTGGCTGACATGGGTGTTGACGGAATGAAGAATGCCTACGCTTACTGGCAGACACAACCCGATGCTCTTTTATGTGGTCTTTACGACGGTTCGGAACCCACCGAGCCCCGAATCCCCATAATCGAAGCAGGCGGATTCAAGTTCGCAATTCTTAACTACACATACAGCTGTAACATGGCTTCCCTTCCGGTCGGCTTCGAGAACTACTTCGGAACCCTTTGTCCTTGGGACGGTTCCAGAATGCTTGACTTCAATAGCCTTCGTCAGGAAGTGCTTGATGAAATCGCCCTTGCAAAGACCATGGCCGATATCGTCATCGTTTGCCCTCACTGGGGAATCGAGTACACCACCACACCCACAGACGTGGAAAAGCAGATGGCTATGGCAATGACTGAGGCCGGTGCCGACCTTATCATAGGTACACACCCTCACGTTCCTCAGCCCGTTGAAGTAGTGGAGTCTCCCAATGGCAATCGCTGCCTTTGCTACTACTCTTTAGGAAACTACGTATCCACACAGCAGAAGGACATCACAATGCTTGAGGAAATGGCATGGGTAGTCTTCCACGTAACCGAGGAAGGCATCTACCTTGACGAGCCCCATTGCGGTGTAATCCCCATGGTGGACCACTACACCTACGGTCCCTTGAAGTTCCAGAGAGTTTACTACCTCGCCGACTACGATCAGGACCTTGCTTCACAGCACGGAATCCTTGGCTGGGGTGGCGTCAACTTAAGCGTCGACAAGCTTAACGAATACACCGAGCAAATCATGGGCAACTACCGCATGGACCGCCCTGCCCTGGACTTCGTCCACAAATAAGGTGCAACTTGGGGACAGGCCCCAAATTGCACGGTGCAGAATGGGGACAGGCCCAGATTGCACGGTGCAGAATGGGGACAGTCCCAAATTGCACATAGTGTCGCACAACAAAGGTGCCAATTCATATGTCTCGAGACACGCTTTCGCTCCGCTTCGGGCGTAGCCCTACTAAGCTCGACAAAACCTCGCTAAGTAGGAACGCCCTTCGAAGGGTCTCTATGACATATGAATTGGCACCTTTTTTGCGCTCGTGAATGCAAAGCGGACAGGCTCCAAATTGCACAATCTTTCCGCAAAAGAATCGGTGGGTTGATGTTTTACTAAGGTAGACTTTATCGAGCCGTCGGTACTTAGGTGCTGTTCTTTAGCACCTTATGTACCGCTACGTGCGAGATCTAAGTGCAAACGGGTCTACCGTGTAAAATATCAACCCACCGATGAAACTTTGTAGGTATGTGCAATTTGGGGCCTGTCCCCATTCTGCACCGTGCAATTTGGGCCTGTCCCCATTCTGCACATTATATACGGTTGGCTTTCTTGGTGAGTTTGCGGATGTGCTCGGCCAGGGCGTCGGAATCCGCTCCCTTGGTCATTCTCCATACCCAGTTGTCGGGGGAGAGAATGCTGGGGCGGTTCATTCGACCTTCGGCTCCAATCTTGAGGTAATCCTGCATCTGAGCCATGAACAGATCGGCCTTGCTCTCCATTCCGGCTTTGATGATGGCATCGCAGATGTCGTCATCTTTTTTGAGCTTTAAATACTTCTTTGTGAATTTGAGGCACTTGGGGTCGATTCTTTCACTCCACTGTAAGAGGGTCTCATTGTCGTGAGTGCCGGTGTAGCAAACACAGTTTTCTGTGAAGGCATCGGGAGTGTACTCGTTGGGTTCGGTGGCATCGAAGCCAAATTCCAGAACCTTCATGCCCGGGAAGCCTGAATCTTTCAGGAGCTTCTTAACTGCAGGAGTAAGGAATCCCAGGTCCTCCGCAATGAAGGAAACATCGGGAAGTTCCTTCTTGATGGTATTGATTAAAGCCTTTCCTGGGCCCTTTACCCACTTGCCGTTCTCTGCGGTGGGATCTCCGAAGGGAATAGCCCAGTAGCTTTCAAGTCCTCTGAAATGGTCGATTCTGACCACATCAAAGAACTGTGTTGTCTTCTTAAGTCTCTTAATCCACCAGCTGAACTTGTCTTCCTTCATCTTCTTCCAGTCATAGATGGGATTGCCCCAGAGCTGTCCGGTTTTGGCAAAAGCATCAGGGGGACATCCTGCAACAACCACAGGATTAAGGTTATCGTCAAGCTGATAGTTTGAAGGACATGACCATACGTCCGCTGAATCGTAGGGAACGTAGATAGGTACATCTCCAATAATCTTTATTCCGTTTTCAAAAGCATGACGGCGAAGGAAAGCCCACTGTTTTGCAAACTCGTACTGGACAAATCTGTGGAAATCCATGGATTCCGCATGCTCTCTCTTGGCCTCCTCAAGGGCCTTCTCTTTTCTGAGTCTGATGTCTCTTGGCCAGGTATTCCAGGGAGCAAATTTATAGTGGCGTTTTAAGGACATAAATAATGCGAAATCATCAAGCCACCATTTCTCCTGTTCAACGTAGCTTTTAAAGGCGAGATTTGTGTTTTTATCAAAACGATTAAATGCAGCATACAAAACTTCCATACGATGTTCGAACATAATCCCGTAGTCAACTCTTGATGCATCCTGTCCCCAGTCGTACCTGTCGATTTCGTTTTGCTCCAATAATCCTTCGTTCTTAAGAATGTCAAAATCTATAAGGAAGGGATTCCCTGCAAAGGTTGATAATCCCTGATATGGCGAATCGCCGTATCCGGTAGGATTGATTGGCAAAAGCTGCCAGCAGGTCTGTCCCGCCTTTTTCAGGAAATTTACATACTCGTAGGCTTCACGTCCCATGGTGCCTATGCCGTATGGTGAAGGCAGTGATGAAATATGCATTAGAATTCCGCTCTGTCTCATAGCTGGTCTCCATTCAATAATTATATTTTCTTTACGCTCTGTCTCTCATCCAAGGTAAAGGGAATAAACTCGTGTCTTGTTTTGCCCTCGTTTTCAAGGCGGTCAATCAGAATCTCGCAGCTTCTGTCGCAGATTCTGTCTATGCTTTGTCTGATGGTTGTAAGCTTCGGGCAAAAATACGCTCCAATGGGAATACCGTCATATCCTATTACAGATATGTCTTCCGGCACCGAAAGGCCTGCATCGCTTATGGCAGAAATTGCTCCGATTGCCATAACGTCCGCCAGGGCAAATACCCCGGTGATTTTCTTATCACCCTTAAGGAGCTTCTTCATGGCCTCGTATCCCGCTTCAAAGGAATATCTTCCTCCCACCTGAGGGCCAAAGTCTTCCTTTTTGATACCGAAGTCTTCCTGAGCCTTCTCCCATCCAAGGCGTCTTTGAGTGGATGTATCAGATCCTACTGTTCCGCCAAGAAGTGCCACGTTTCTGTGGCCGTTCTCAAGAAGGAACTCCACTGCCTTCCTGGCGCCCTCAGTATCATCTGTGGAGACGCTTGAAAGGTTCTCAAATCCCCAGTCTCCCGCATGGTTAGTAACCAGAACTGCAGGAATCTTAATGCGGTCAAAGCCCTTCTTGAAGTTTTCTTTGTTACCGCCCAGAATCAGAAGTCCGATGGCCTTCTTCTCAAGGCAAACCTGTCTTGCTCTTGTAACCTCGTCGGCTTCCTCATCCACGTACTCGGTGATTAAGGTATACCTTGTTTCCCTGAAATACATCTGAATACGCTGAACCATCACAGGGAAAAGCTCATTAAAGGTACCCTTTACGACGATAATAATGTTCTCACTCTGTACCGTCTTAAGGTTCTTGGCGCTGACATTAAGGATGAATCCGTGTCTGTCCACAGCCTCCATAATGGTTTTCCTTGCTTTTTCACTTACATTCGGATGATTGTTCAAAACCCTCGAAACCGTTCCGATGGAATATCCGGTTTCTTTTGCAATGTCTTTAATAGTCATGCTTTTTTCCCTCACAAAAAAAGTCTATCATAGGTTTGGAAACGTTTCAATATAATTTAAAAAATAAAGGAGAGGCCTTAGCCTCTCCTAAAATTCCTCTTCTTCGGGTTTCAGGTAATCTAACACAATTTCTTCCTCGGAGAAATGGTATTTTACCCCGTAAATCTCCTGATATTCTTCGTGTCCCTTGCCGATAAAAGCCACTAAATCTCTTTCCTTGCAATGGTCCAGAAGGTATCTTATTGCCGCTGCTCTGTCCATGATAATCTTGTACTCACCCTCATGAACGTTAAGGCCCTTGATTATGTCCTGATTAATGGACTCGGGATTCTCAAATCTTGGGTTATCGGTGGTCAATATGGTAAGATCCGCATACTTTCCTGCCATAAGCCCCATGTCGTAGCGCCTCTGGGCCGGCTTATTTCCGCCGCCGCCAAAGAGAACAATGAGGCGGTTTGGCTTATATTCGCTAAGCATCTTAAGAATGCTTTCCATGCTTAATGCGTTGTGGGCATAGTCAATAAGGAAGGTTCCTTTTTCGGGGGGCACAGGAAGAACCTGAACACGTCCCTTAACTCTTACTTCACTTAATGCCTTCTTAGCATCCTCAAAGGATACGCCCATTCCCTGGGCAATTGCCATGGCAACCAAAGCGTTTTCAACGTTAAATATGCCGGGCATCTGAAGGAGAACATCTCCGTTATAAAGTCCGGAAACCTTGTAGGTTACGCCGAATTTGTTGCCTTCCCAGATTTCCTTCACGTCCGTAGCCTTAAGATCGGCTTCCTTCTTTGTGGAAACAAGCTTGATATCTCTGACCTCTTCTGAATCCTTGGCTGCCTTGATGAATTCATCAGAGTAGTCGCCGTCAAGATTTACGATGGCATGTCTGGTCTGATTGAAAATCATAAGCTTGCATGACTTATACTCCTCAAAGGATGAGTGCTCGCCGGGGCTTACGTGATCCAAAGAAAGGTTTAAGAATGCGCCGTAATCAAACATGATTCCGTCGGTTCTATGGAGCTTGAAGCCCTGAGATGAGGCCTCCATTACCACTGTGTCACACCCTGCCTTCTTCATTCTTGCAAAAAGCGACTGCAGCTCAAATGACTCCGGAGTTGTATTTTTAAGCGGTATATGCTTACTTCCCACATATGCGCCCATGGTTCCGATAAGGCCAACCTTATGGCCGGCGGTTTCCAGAATCTGCTTAACCATGAAGGAGGTGGTGGTTTTGCCTTTGGTTCCGGTAAGAGCTATAAGGGTCATATCCTTGGCAGGATTTCCAAACCATGAAGCTGCTATTGCCGAAAGAGCCTTTCTGGTGTCGGGCACCTGAACAATGGTCTGAGCATCAAAGGGTGGAAGGTCTTCCACAACGATGGCTGCCGCACCCTTCTCGATGGCAGACAAAGCATACTGATGTCCGTCGGATTCAAAGCCTCTCATGCAGACAAACAATGAACCCTTTGTAACCTTTCTGGAATCATAAACCACATCCGTAATCTCGATGTCGTCATCTCCGTTTACATATAAAACTTCAGCATTCTCAAGTAAATCACGTAAAATCATAAATTGCACCTCCAAAAAAGGTCTTTATTTATCGTAATACACGCCCTCGTAAACCACATAAGAAGGGCCTGTCATATGAACCTTTCCTTCCTCATCCCAAAGGACCTTTAAGGGACCTCCGATCTGCTCAACCGTAACTTCCCTGTCTATGAGGCCTAAAATATTGGCAATCACCGCTGAGGAACAGCACCCGGTACCACAGCCGATGGTCTCTCCGGTGCCTCTCTCCCATTCTCTCATTTTTATACGGTTTCTGTCCAGAATTTGTATAAAAGAAACATTGGTTTTCTTGGGGAAAAGATCTGTGTAGTGCTCGATTGCCGGTCCATATTTTTCAACCTCAAAACTGTCTGTATCATCAACAAAAACCACGGTGTGAGGATTGCCCCAGGAAACTGAAGACATTTTAAAGGTCTTATCAAGAATCTTCACTTCCTTGTCTATAAACTGGGGCTCATCTGTGGCCACGGGAATCTTTGCACTTTCAAGAACCGGTTTCCCGATACAGGCACTGATGTTGACCACTTCACCGTTCTCCACAAACAAATCCACCACCTGATCCCCGCCCAGTGTCTCGACGGTCAGGTGAGTCTTATCTGTAAGGTGATGATAGTAAACGAATTTTGAAAGGCTTCTTAAAGCGTTTCCGCACATTTCCCCCTCTGTTCCGTCAGGGTTAAACATCCTCATTCTGAAATCGCAGCGCTTGGACTCGCAGATTAATACAAGTCCGTCGGAACCGATTCCGAAATGTCTGTCGGAAACCTTTCTTGCCAGTTCATTGGGGTTATCTATTTTCTGGTCTATGGCATTGATGTACACGTAGTCATTGCCATAGGCCTGCATTTTGGTGAATTTAATCTCCATTTGGTATTCCTCTTAAGAATCAGCCAAGGGCCTGTGCCAAATCATCAATGATGTCCTGAGGGTCTTCGATACCGATTGAAATTCTTATGAATCTTTCGTTGATACCAAGCTTCTCTCTCACATCGGGAGGCGTAGACTCGTGAGTCTGAGTCAAAGGATAGGTAACCAGGGTCTCTGTTCCACCAAGGCTCTCAGCAAAGAGAATCATGTTAACGTTGGAGAGAAGATTCTCGGCAGTTTCTACACTGTCAAGCTCAAAGGAAATCATTCCGCCAAAACCGGTGGTCTGTCTCTTTGTTATCTCATAGCCCGGGTGATCCTCAAATCCCACGTAGTAAACCTTCTTAACCTTGGGGTGCTTTCTGAGCCAGTTGGCAACCTCGTAAGCATTGGAACTGTGTTTCTGCATTCTTAAAGGCAAGGTCTTGATTCCTCTTATTACAAGCCATGCATCAAAGGAAGCAAGTCCGTTTCCTCTGGACTTCATCTCATGTTCAAAGTGTTCTCTCTGCTCCTCAGTGGTGCAAACCACAAGTCCGCAAACCACGTCATTGTGACCGCAAAGGTACTTGGTTCCCGAGTGAACTACAATATCAGCTCCAAGTTCAATGGGGCGCTGATAATAGGGAGTTAAGAATGTATTGTCAACCACCATAAGGGCATTGTTGGCGTGGGCCAGGTCTGCGATAGCTTTAATGTCAGCCACATGCATCATGGGGTTTGTAGGTGTCTCTACGAAGAACATGGCGGTGTTTGGCTTAACGGAAGCTTTAACCACATCAAGGTCACTCATATCAACGTAAGTAAACTCAATTCCGTAGGGCGTGAAAATCTCGTCACAGATTCGGAAGGTTCCGCCGTAAATATCATCTGATAAAAGCACATGATCTCCCTTTTTGAGAAGGGCAAATACGCACATGTTGGCAGCCTGTCCGCTGGAAAAAGCGAAGCCTGCCAGGCCTCCCTCAAGAATTGCTATGGTTCTTTCAAGCTCCTGTCTTGTGGGATTCAAAAGTCTTGAATAGTTATATCCCGTAGAAACTCCAAACTTTCTGTGTCTGAAGGTAGCAGTCTGGAAAATGGGAAAGCTTACCGCACCCGTCATGGGATCACATCCCAAAGCTCCGTGAACTGCCTTGGAGTCAAATCTCAAGTTCTCTTTCTTGTCATAATCATCGTAGTAACATTCATTTATCATGGATATTCCCTCCTGATGGTTTATTCGCTGTAGAATGATTTCATTGCTTCTATAAGGTTGTAAACATCCTCTGTGCCCGCCGTCTCAAGACATGAGTGCATTGCAAGCTGAGGAAGACCGATATCAACTGAATCAATGGATACATGAGCGGTTGAAATATTGCCAAGGGTGCTTCCGCCCGGCAAATCCGATCTGTTGTGGTAAGTTTGGAAAGGCACCTTTGCCTTCTTGCACCAGTCCTTCATCTTCGCGGCAGATACAGCATCTGTTGCATATTTCTGTGAGCCGTGGAACTTGATTACAATTCCGCCGTTAAGGTAAGGCCTGTTGGTAGGATCAGCTTTCTCCGGGTGATTAGGGTGCACCGCATGAGCATTGTCCGATGAGATAAGGAAACTTCCCGCTATCTTTCTGGTAAAATCCTCTGCATCTCCAAAAAGGGCGATCTCGATTCGTCTTAAGTTATCTTCAAGGAAGGTGGAGTCAGCACCCTGCTTGGTTCCGCTTCCGACTTCCTCATTATCAAATACTACGCAGACATTGATGTAATCCTTGGGCTCCGAATTAATGAGACCAACCATGCATCCGTATGCTGAATGAAGGTCATCAAGTCTCGGAGAATAAATCATCTCATCATTGGGGCCAAGGAAACCGCCTGCAGTTCTTGGATACAGGAATAAATCGTGGCCGTAAATCTCTTCAGCCTTTACTCCTGCTTCCTTTGCAATAAGTTCCATAAATGAACCTGCTTCGCTTCCAAGAGCATACAAGGGAGCCAAGTCATTCTGAGCATTGTACTCCTTACCCTTATTTATCTCTCTGTCCATGTGAATGGCAAGATTGGGAATGATTAACAGGTCTTTCTTAATGTTGACTAATTTAGTCAACCACTTATTTTTCACCTTGCAAACCACTCTTCCTGCAACGGATAAGGGTCTGTCAAGCCAGGGAGAATCAATCATTCCGCCATATTTCTCAACGTTTAATTTGATGTAATGATTCTCTGCAACAATCTCGGGATTCTCTTTGATCTTAAAGCATGGAGAATCTGAATGGGCTGCGGATATGTGATATCCGTTTACCTTGGTCTTTGGAACCACAAAGGCTAAGATTGATGAATCATTTCTTGTAACAAAGTACTTTCCGCCCTTTGTCACTTTATATTTATCTGTTTCCTTAAGCTCTGAGAAGCCCGCTTTCTTAAGCATTTCCGCAAGATTTGCCACTGCGTGAAAGCATGTGGGGCTCTCTTCTATGAACTTCAAAAGTTTCTTAGAACTGTCGGTATATTTGGACATATTTTTACCCTCCTATGTTTTAGTATACACGCCATTATTTTAAATAAAAATGGCATATTGTGCTTTCTTTATTCGAAATAGTGCGGTATACTGAATTTGTTGTCATCCCGACACTTGGGATTCGAATAAAAGCAGTCAGGTATAGGAGCATTTATGAATAAGAATAAAGAAAGCAATCCGGATGGGTATTTAAGGGAGGAGTTCAGGCTGTTTCATATTGAGACGCCGTTGGATCATGAGATTGGGTTTCATTATCATGACTTTCATAAGATATTCATCCTGATTTCTGGGGATTGCGAATACTGGATTGAAGAGAAAAGATATGAACTAATGCCCCTGGATGCGGTTATAATTCCTGCGGGAACACTGCATAGGCCTGTTGTCAGACCCGGGGCTGAATATAAGCGAATCATCATTTATATTTCCAATGACTTCTTTGTAAATGAGAATAAGACATTGTTTGAATGTTTCTCATCTGTGCAAAGTGACCGTTCGCATTTGATACGTCACATTAACCCGAACAGGGCTGAAATTGCAAGTCTCCTGCCCCGAATAATCGATGATGAGAGAAACGAAAGTGAATATGGTTCGGATATAATCAAGAGACTCAGGGTTACTGAATTATTGGTAATGCTTAACAGGGCTCTCAAAAATAAGGAAGCAAATTACACATCCTTTTCAGTCTCCAACAAAACCGTGGAACAAATCCGCGACTACGTCGATTCAAACCTTACAAGTGATCTTGATATCGACACCATCGCCGGGGCCCTCTACCTGAACCGTTCCTACATCATGCACCTTTTCAAGCAGGAAACGGGAACCACCATAGGTAATTACATAACTGAGAAGCGTATGTTTTTGGCAAACAAATATATAAAAGAAGGCCACCCCAAAGGGGAGGCCTCGTTGATGGCTGGATTTCCCAGTTATTCTGCTTTCCACTATGCCTTTAACAAAGCCTCCGCCTCAAGAAAAATCGGGGCAGAGTAGCTTAAAGGTTCCGGAGTCATCGTATTACGAAGAACTTGATGAAGTAGCCAGAGATACGGTGGCTACAGTACAAGCAATAGTCATCATCTGCACCGCAATGATGGTGTTGATAATGCTGTTTAATGCTGTGCCGGTCTGGTTCTCTGTAACACTCTTCGCATAGCTGCTAAGAACCAAAGCCACGGAAAGAAGGTTCCTGAATCCGCCGCCCACATAGAGATTTCCAAGTCCTTTTGTGTGTCTTAATAACTCACTGACTTCCTTGATTTCAGCCACTACATCGTCAAAATCTTCATCTTTAACCACCTGTGCAACAGAAGCTACACAGGGTATTCCATAATGTTCAAATTTAACCTTCTGTTTGTATAATTTATTATAGGTTTCAACAGCCTTGGCGCACTTGGTCTCCACATCTCCGTCGAAAGCCGCCAGTATACAAGCCACAGCCTGCACGCTGTTCTTTGTGAAGAACTTACCCTTGAGGGCCTTAAAGCACTCTTCGCTTTCATTTACGATATCGAAGGTTTCCTTCTCGGTCAGGGCCATAAGAACGCAGTTAATAATATCATCATAGGATGTAAGAAGAGGATGCTCCTTCTTAAGGCCATCGTATATGTCCTCAACCCTCTTTAAGATAGCATCTTCGTTGCCATCCTTGGCATTTCTGCAAAGAATTGTGGCTGCAGCAGCGTCGTAATCTGCCCCCTTGGTAACCTTTCTGAGTTCTTTAAAGTAAAAATCAATTTTCTCAAGAGCAGCCTTTGGATCTTCTTCCTCAGCAATAACTGCTGCCACCACCTGTCTGGTGGATGTAAGGTTCAGATTGACAAGTCCCTTGCTGTTCTTCCTCATGAGCTGCTTTATTTCCTTGATTCTCTCAACGGGCACCTCATTTTCATAGGTCATACGAGCCAAAGCAAAGGTGGAGGCTGCCATGCTTCCGTCCCAGGCATAGGCCTTCTTTGCTGCAGTGAAATCTCTTGTGAACTTCTCTGCCAGCTGTTTTGTGGTTTCCTTCATTTTGTTATACTCCTTGTTTTTTGGTAAAAGTAGGCATGTAGTCAATAGGTGCATCAACCACAACCTCTTCTCCTCCATTATACTCTATGCCTGTTCTGCTCTCAAGCCAGGTATGTCCAAGGGGTAAGTAGACCTTTCTTTTTCTTGCCCCGGTTTCAAGCACCGGAGCCACCAGAATATCAGGGCCATACATATATTCATCAGTTATTTCCCAGCATTTTAAGTCGGATGGGAATTCATAGAAAAGAGTTCTCATTACCGGCGCTCCGGTCTTATGAGCCTCCTCCATCACCTGTTTCGTATATGGGCGCAGTTTCTCCCTGATGTCTATATATTTTTTGCAGATTTCAAAAACTTCTTCGCCATAGCTCCAGATTTCATTTGCGGCTCCGGAGCGGCATGTGGCTCCGCCTGTGGTTCCAACCTGGGGCTGTCTGGGTTCTCTGTCTCCGTGTAGCCTCATGACTGGGCAGTAAGCCCCCCACTCGAACCATCTTACAAACAATTCCCTGAATTCAGGGTCGTCGGGATTTCCTCCATGGAAGCCCCCTATATCAGTGGTCCACCAGGGAATACCCGCGAGGCCCATGTTAAGGCCTGCTGCCAGCTGATTTCTCATGCTGTCAAAACTGGATGCAATATCTCCTGACCACACCAGGGCCCCGTATTTCTGGCTGCCTGCCCAGGCACAACGCAAAAGATTAATTATATTTTCCTGGCCTTCACCCTCCATGCCTTCATAGAAGGTTCTGGCGTACTCCAGGGGATAAATATTGCCAATCTCCAGATCTGTCCCAAGATGATATCTGTAATTGTCAAAATCATAGGCCGTATACTCCGGCTCTGCCTCATCAAGCCAGAATATCTTTATTCCAAGGTCATAGTAATTCTTCTTAATCTTGTTCCACAGATATTTTCTGGCCTCGGGATTTGTGGCGTCATAGTGAATGGTGGAGCCTTCGAAATTAAGGCCGCATCTGAATCCTCTCTCGGTTCTTATGAGATAGCCTTTCTCAAGCATTTCATCAAAGTTTTCGCTCTCCCTGTCAACCGTTGGCCAGACAGAAACCATAAGCTTTACACCCATGGAAGCAAGTTCATCCACCATGGCACCAGGATTGGGCCAATATGTGGGGTCAAACTTCCACTCGCCCTGCTTCGGCCAATGGAAGAAATCCACCACAATTACATCAAGCGGTATTCCAAGCCTCTTGTACTCTCTTGCCACGCCAAGTAACTCATCCTGGGTCTGATATCTTAATTTGCACTGCCAGAAGCCCATAGCGTAATCCGGCATCATTGGCACTGTTCCCGTCACCGAAGCATAGGCTTTTACCAAATCGGAAGGCGTGTCGCCAACAACTATCCAGTAATCCAGAACTTTGGTGCTGTATGCCTCAAAGCTCATGATGTTCTTACCGAATACGGCACGTCCTACTGCAGGGTTGTTCCATAAAAGGCCATATCCCAGAGAAGATATTGCAAAGGGTACCGATGCCTGAGAGTTTCTGTGGGCCATTTCAATATCCGTCCCCTTAAGATTAAGATAGGGCTGCTGATACTGTCCCATGCCGTAAATCTTCTCATTTTCATCAAGGGACTCAAGCCTCATGGTCAAGTGATAATCCCCACCAACATTGGGTCTGAACTCTCGACCTTCCACCTCGATGGCACTGCATTTGGGATCTGTAACATCCCTTCTGTTTCTCCAGTACTCCTCAAGAATCACTGTGTCGTCCTTAAGCACTCGAATTTTCCCGGCTTCCGTTATGGTGGCTGTGATTCTTCCGTTTCGAATCAGACCCCCTTTGGAGTCAACCTCCGCAATTCCTTTATTTTCCGTCTTTGCCGTTAAAGCCCAGTCATCCCCGGGGAAGTCCGCGCACTTTGTGGCTCTTATTCTAAGGGCATTATCCCCCCAGGCTTCAATCAGAACCTTCTCGGCATCGTATCTGTAAACAAGTTTGTTGTTCGCCTCAAATACCATATTTATACCTCATAAGAAGACAGGTTCAGTCTTCAAAAAGCCAGACTCTCATTTCATTCTCACCGCGATTACCCCAGGTATGATAAGGGATAAAGCGGATTTTGGCAGGGACCTTGGTGACGTTGGGCTTATCCGTGTAAAGTCCCGCCTTGGTATCAATGGCTAAAAGTCTTGTGCCCTCTGCCTCCAAAACATTAACGCCGTTTAAAAGTTCTCCCTTCCATTCGGTGGTAATCTCCGAATCGGAATTTAAAGAAAGGCAATGAAGATTTCGACCGTTGTCAGCCTCCTCCACGCAGTAAACCTGAGGGCCTCTCGAAACAGCCACTTTTCTGGTGTCCTCCGACACATTAATGTTTGAGTACCATCTCTTGGGCTTTATCTCCATGGCAAAAACCACTTCGTGCTCCCCTGTGGGCACATTCACATACCAGTAGCCTTTTTCATTTGTTATTCCGGCATCCTCACCGTCAAACTTTCCGGTATAGTTATCACACCAGCCGGGAATTCTTATGCCGATTCTTGCGGCCTTTTCCCCCTTATTTGTAACATTAAAAGTGATAAGTCCGCTCTTTGGATAGTCGGCATCCTGATAAATAGTGACCTTGTCTCCGGTAAACTCCGACTTGATAAAGAGGTTAACCAGGGTCAAATCCTCAAATTCGGAATAGATGTAATCATCTATGGAAGTAACCAGCCTTGCAAGATTGGGCGGACAGCATGCACAGCCAAGCCACTCGGGTCTTACGCTTTTTACATGGCTCTTTGTGGGGTCAAGCTTCCCCTTCTCTGGAACCACTTCCAAAGGATTAACGTAGAAAAAGTGTTTTCCGTCCAAAGCCATTCCCGAAAGGGCAGTGTTATAAAGAGCCCTCTCCATTACATCTGCGTACTCTCCATTCCTTTCAATGTTAAGCATCTGCTTTGCAAAGAATATGAGTCCTATTGAAGCACAGGTCTCGCAGTACATGGTGTCATTGGGCAGATCATAATCCAGTGTAAAGGCCTCACCCTGCACCGTGGAGCCGATACCGCCTGTAATATACATGCGCCTATCCACGATGTTTCTCCAGATTCTTTTGCAGGCAGCCGCAAGTTTTTCATCCTTTAATGTAGCCGCGACATCCGCCATGGCGGTGCACATATACACGAGTCTTACTGCATGACCCTCAGCGGTGTCCTGCATATCCACCGGCAGATGGGTCTGGTTATATTTAATGGGCTTTGGAGAGATTCCTCCTCCAAGAATCCCCTTTCCGTCATCAGTCTTTCTTTGTTCTTCATAGACCTTTGGAGAATCTCCTCTGACCTTAAGGAAATAATCTGCAAGCTTTGCATACCTTGCTTCTCCGGTTACGTGATAAAGCTTCATAAGGCCGATTTCCACTTCCTCGTGTCCGTCGGCACAGTGAAGTTTTCCCTCTTCAGGTCCAAAGGTCTCATCCATGTGATTGGCCAGCTTGAAAGCTATATCCATGGATTTGGTGTTTCCTGTAGCATTGTTATAGGCTATCAAAGCCTCTAGTAAATGGCCTGCACAGTACAATTCATGACTTTCCACCAGCCTTTTGTATCTCTTGGCAGGCTCTTTGATTGTAAAATAGGTGTTTATGTACCCGCCGGGCTGTTGAGCTTTTCCAATCAAATCCACCACTCCGTCAGCCAGGGTCTTAAGACCCTCATCCCAGGTATCCTCAAGAGAATATGCTACCGCCTCCAGCCACTTATATACATCGCTGTCCTGGAAAACCCATCCGTAATGCTCTCCTTTGCTGAGTCCCGCAGCAATTTTGAAATTCTCAATGGCGTGGCTTTTCTCGCTGGGTATGGAAGCATCATCACGTTCCTTCTCAATTTTGATATCAATGTTGTCATTAAGAACCGCCCACTGGTAGGGAATCATCTCTTTTCTCACCAGTTCTTTGTATCGCTTCCAGGAAGGATCGGTTACTTTTGTTTTCATATTGCCCATAGCATACTCCTTGTACATTTTTTCAAAAAAGAGGCAGTGCAGTAATCTGCTCTGCCTCTTTAATCATTATAGTATATTATCTCTTACTTTCCGAGTATTCCATCAATTGTTGCCTGTGCTTCAGCTGCTGCATCCTCAGGTGTAGCATCACCTGTGATAACCTTGTTGAAAGCAAGTGAAATAGCGTCTGAGATGTCGGGCCACTCAGGAAGAGGTCCTCTTGCGTTTGCATACTTCATCTCGTCAACGAATACCTGGTAAACGGGATCGCCGTCGAACTGTCCTTCAGCGATGGTTGAATCAGATGAAATGTAACCCATAGCGTTCATCATGTAAAGGCAGGTATCCTTGCTTGTTGCGAACTGTAAGAAAGCGATTGCTGCTTCTTCGTTTCCGCCTGCGATAACTGCATAGTTCTCACCGCCGAGACCTGAAGCCTGCTGCTTATCCTGAGGAATCATAGCAACGTTCCACTTAAGATCGGGAACTTCCTGTCTCATTGTGGGAATCTGCCATGTACCGTTAATCATCATTGCAAGGTTGCCGGAGATGAACTGGTTCATGGTGTCACCCTGTGTCCAGTTGATTGCTTCCTTAGGGAATGCACCGGATTCTACAAGATCCTTCATGAAGTTCATAGCCTTGATTCCGCCCTCGGAATTGATTTCGTAAGATGTCTGTCCGGTTGACCAAACCCAGGGAAGGAAGTTGAAGGTTCCCTCTTCGTTCTGAAGTGCACTGTGTGCGAAACCATATACATTGCCCTTTGTTGTCTTCTTTGCTACATCAAGAAGCTCGTCCCATGTGGTGGGTACTTCACAGCCTGCTTCTGCAAGCATATCTTCATTGTAGAAAAGAACAAGGTCGTTACTTCCGAAAGGAACACCGTAAAGTCTTCCGTCAAGAGTACATGAGTTAACAGGTCCGGGATAGTATGTGCTTACATCAAATCTGTCTGTGATATCTGCAAAAATTCCCATTGCTGCATATGAAGCGTGATCGGGGTTATCAAGAATTACGATGTCAGGAAGTTCTCCTGCTGAAGCACCAACTGAAAGCTGCTTCTTGAAATCTGCGAAGGGAACATATTTAGCCTGAACTGTAATTTTATCCTGCTGTCCGTTGAACTCCTGGATAATATGGTTTAAAGCTTCCTGGTGACCTGCTGTCTCCCAGTAGTACCATATTGTAACATCGCCCGAAGCATCATCTGATGCTGCCACAGGCTCCGTAGCCTCAGTGCTTGATGTTTCTTCTGTAGTTTTTGTTTCTTCTGCTGCAGGTGCAGGTGCTTCCTCTTTGGTGGTTGCCGCTGAAGATCCGCATCCAATAAGCATTGTAGCTGCCAATGCTCCGGCAAGAAGTGTTGCTAATACCTTTTTCATTTCTGACCTCCTTAAGTGAGAATGGATTTTTTACAATATCATTTTCAATCCTTTCTCCCTTTCCTTAAACTCTATAAAACTAAAAAAGGTGGATTATTCTAATCTTGTTTTGAGACAAAGGGAATGGTTACCTCTATTCTCGTTCCCGTAGGAGATGCTGTTTTTGCCCGAACTTTACCTGCATTTCCGTAATACATGTGAAGTCTTGTCACCGCATTTCGAAGGCCTATTCCCCTCTTGGTCTCAGACTCCTCCTTAAATCCGTCATTAATCTGCCTTAGAATTTTCTCATCAAGGCCGACGCCGTTATCCTCAACCACTATCTCAAGGCACCCGTCTCTTCTTCCTATATTTATGGACAAAACCGCATCCTCTGTATTTTTGTCAAAGCCGTGAACTATGGCATTTTCTATAAAGGGCTGAAGGAGAAGCTTATGAATCTGCGCGTCCGCTGCCTCCAGCTCCACAAAAACATTACATGAGAACTTATTCTTTAAACGGTACTGCTGTAAATAGATATACTTCTTAATCCACTCAACCTCTTCCTGAATTCTTACCTCAGCGTTACTTTCATCTATGGCGTAACGGAGTATGGTTGCCAGGGCATTTATGGCGTTACTGATGTCATACTCATCCTTATCGATGGCCATCCAGTTAATGGTATCCAGAGTGTTATATAAGAAGTGAGGGTTAATCTGGGCTTCCAACGCCACAATCTGTGCTTCTCTTTGCCTTTCGATGGCAGAATCCAGCTTTATAAGCATGTCATTGAAACCATCGGCAATACTTTCTATCTCCAAAGGCATTTCATCTGTCTTCTCAATTCGAACCGACAAATCACCGCTTCTGGCTTCCTTCATGCCCTTAACTATGCTTTTAACGGCTGAAATCAGGTTTCTAGTAAGGCCGCCTGATAGGGAAATACCAACCACCAGCACCAGAAGGCTAAGAACAAGAGTAATAAAAAGTTGTCTTCTTTGCAGTGAATACAGCCCGCTTAAGTCCGTAATGTTAACGATGTCCCAGTCAAGTTCTTCATCATGAAATACGTGAAGCTCAAAGTTCGTTGGCACGTGTGCGTCAACGTTTTTCAGGAAATTCGCATAGTCCTTTAACTTATCATCATAAGATTTGGAAACGTCTGTAATTTGCTTTTCCAGATAGGAAGTTTCTGTTCCAAAGGAAATGATGCGTCCCGATCCGTCGACGATAAAGTTTGATATTCCCTCATCCGTCTCCGAATTTGAGCACACGTTTTGCAGGAGTTCCTCGTCAATACTCACTATGGCTATTCCGCATTCCTTCGTAAGATTACGATAGTCCACTATTCTGTGGGCCAGGTGGAACAGGTAGTAGTCCTTGTTATCAAATTTTGTGTCATATTCTGTGGGGAAAATGTGAATGCTGTAATCCTTGATTACAGAGTCATAGAGTTCATCTACAGACCGGCTGAAAACGTCAAGCCATGAACTTTTGTATGTGGCAGGAGTCATCTGCTCATAACTTACCACATCTCCGTCGGATGTGATTATGGTTATGGCCCTTATATACTCCTTTGTATTGAGAAGGCCGTTTATAAATCTTCTCATCTGGTTGATGGTGACCGCCTCATCAACATCATTGTTAAGGCGGTCCATCCATTTAACCATATCATCATTTGTATAAATCTGATAAAGCAGGTCCTCATAAGCCCCAAGGCTTATGTTTAGGCTGTTGTCTATATGGCGAAGGTTGTCCTTTGCCATTTTCTCAGTGTTTTCTCTTAAGGTACCGGAGACACTGAGGTACGAAAAAATGCCTAAAATCAGAATGGGCACAATGGATATAACGATTAATAAGCGCCATAGCTTCGCACGCAAACTGATTTTATTCATGAAGTCTCTCCTGTGTTTAGTATCAGCCCTTTACGGCTCCGTTGGTCATGCCGCTGATAATGTACTTTTGCATGAAGATGAAAATCAGCGTAACCGGAATAATTGCCACAATGGCAAAGGCGGTCAGGTAACTCCACTTGGTTCCGTACTGTCCCATAAAGTTGAAGATTCCCGCAGTAATGGGACGCTTCTCCTGATCAAGAATGAAGGTCATTCCGTAGGCCAGATCACCCCATCCGTAAAGGAAGGAGAACACCGCACATACGATTACACCGGGCTTTGCAACGGGAACCAGAATCCTCATGAAGGCCGAAAATCTGGTACATCCGTCAATATAAGCCGCTTCTTCAAGAGCCGCCGGAATTGAGGCAAAGTAATTCTTAAGAATCAGTACCGAAAATGGAATACCTATTGTGGCATCCGCAAGGATTGCCGCTCCCCATGTATTATACATCTTTAAGTTCCTGAACATGATAAACATAGGGGTAAGAAGAACGGATACCGGAAGCATCTGGGTTACCAGGAAACCAAGAAGCATGGCCTTTCTTCCGATAAACTTGTATCTTGCAATTGCGTAGGATGCCGGAACTGCCAGCACTACCGATATAAGCATTGCTCCCATGGAAATCACGAAGCTGTTGAAGAAGGATTTAAACATGTTAAAATCCCCTGTCTCTACCTGTGCAGCATATGATTTCGTATTCAGCTCATGGGGATACCAGGTGGGTGGATTAAGGAAAATCTCCTTTTCCGTTTTCAGGGAAGTAATAAGTGTCCAGAAAAGCGGGAACAGAAGGATTATCAGAATCAACACCGCAACTATATTGTAGATTGTGTTCTTTTTCCTGCTTAAATTTCTTTCATCCATCAGTCGTTCTCTCCTTCCATAGTAATCTTAAGATACAGAATTCCCACAAGGAACAGTATCAAAAACAGGATGTTTGCCACCGCAGAACCCTTGGAGTACTGGAAGAGGTCAAACGACAATTTATAAGAATATGTGGAAAGAAGGTGGGTGGAGTTAACCGGTCCTCCTTCAGTCATTACATAAACGATATCATATACTTTAAATGTGTAAATAAAGCCCAAAACAAGAACAGACTCTATGGTGGGCCTCAAAAGAGGAAGTGTGATTTTGGCAAATCTCTGGAATGCATTTGCCCCATCAACGGATGCGCTCTCATACAGTTCCTGAGGAATGGTGGAAAGTCCCGTTGAAAGAAGAATGGTATTGAAGGGAATTCCAATCCACACATTGGCGATAATTACCGCAATCATTGCAGTCCCCGGAGTCGTGAGCCACTCAATGTTCTGCTGAATCAGGCCGGCGGTTCTTAAGATATAGTTTATGATTCCCACATCCGTGGAAAACATAAATTTAAACATCAGCGCCGTAACCGTCATGGGCATCATCCAGGGGATCATTGTAAGTCCCCTTATGGGTTTCGCAAAGGAAAACTTCTTGCAGAACAAAAGTGCCAGAAGGAATCCTATAAGAAACTGAAATATAAGACAGGCCACCGTAAACAAAAGGGTGTTTCCCAGTGCCTTTGTAAATACTTCATCGTTAAAAATGGTAATGTAATTATCAAGACCGATAAAATGCTTCTCGCCTTTTACCAGGTTCTTAACCGAAACATCCTGAAAGCTTAAAAAGATGTTGCTGATAATGGGATATCCGACGAAAGCCATCATATAGATGAAGGCCGGCAGAATAAACAAAAGGCCGGCGTTGTCATATCGGAAGAAACCTTTGAGCTTTTTCATATTTGCCCCCTTAAAAATAGTCTATAGCAAAAGTACTCTTCCTATATACTACATTTGACTTCCCGTATTCGAAATGAGACAAATCTAAAAAAAGAGGAGAAATCTAATTATCATTTGGAGGTTTTCCTGAAATCCGCGGGAAGCTGTCCCGTAACATCTTTAAAAACCTTGCTGAAATACTTTGGATCCGTATATCCCACACGTTCAGCAATCTCATATAGCTTCATGGACGTTCCAACCAACAGCTCCTTCGACTTGGCGATACGATAATTCTTCATGTATGTACTGAAGGTTACTCCGGTTTCTCTGTGAAACTGCGTTCCAAGGTACTCGGGAGTAATATTAAGTTTCCCGGCGATTTCATCAAGGGTTATTCCCGTGTTATAAAACTCGTGAATCAGTCTCTTGGCCCGTTTGATGGTAAGGTTGGAGGAATCCTGTTCCTTTTCCCCCTCTTCAAAGACTCCCAAAATCATGGAACAGATGTCTTTAAGTTCCGAGCGGGTTTTGGCATTCATTATCTGCTCAAGAAGCTTTTGCTGCTTTATTTCCCCTGCTCTTGAAAGGCCGATATTCTTGGCCATCTCCAGAATCGCCCATATAAAACGGACATAGCATTCCTTGATTTCTTTGGGGAAATAAACCTTTCCGTCTCCAAAGGTATCCATAAATTTAGAAACCAGCTGTTTCTCCTTAAGGTGGTCGGAGGCGCATATGGCCGCCTTCATCTGGCTCTCTATCTCCTGCGGATATACGCAAAGCCCCGTCTGGACATTGGTTATCTTTGGGTATGAAATAAGAATGTTATCCTGGAATGAAATGTTCCAATCCATGTAAGGGAAAAGCCTGTCGGCGGATGCCTTTAAATCATCTATTCCGTGGGCTTCCACAAAGCCCATTACGGAATAATCCGAAAGATGCTCCAAAAGCTGGAACTGAATCCATCTTTCAAGGTCCGCCCCACTTTCATAATCATAAACCACAACTGCCAAAGACTTCTTATATTCTTCCTCGACTATGCAGAATCTGATACCTTTGTAGGTGGATAGAGAACTTGTGATTTTTCTTATACCGCTCTCCCACCCGGTTTCGTACTGGGCTCCGAGATAGGCATACAAAAGCACAAAGTTCTGGTTCCTTTTAATGCCGTAGCCATTTGACAAATAGTCGGCTATATCCTCTCCGACTTCCATTCTTCCGCTTAGGATTTCTCTGAAGGTCTGCTCCAGGGTTCCGATCTGTTCGGGCTTCTTTTTCTTATCCTCAGCAATTTTTTGCTTTATGGTCTCCAGGGCCCTTGAAAGGTCGTTTAAACTTATGGGTTTAAGAAGGTATTCGGTGACTCCAAGCTTCATGGCTGTTCTGGCATACTCAAACTCCGAGTAGGCGCTTAGAACAATCGCTCTTGTCATAATACCCCTATCGTATATGGCCTGAAGCATCTCAAGGCCGTCCATCTCAGGCATCTGAACATCTGTGATAACCAGATCCGGCTTTAATTCTTCGCACATTTTAAGGCCGGCGATTCCGTCTTCGGCCTCGCCAGCCACTATGTAATCGGAATCTATTTTGCTTAAAAGCTTTCGGATTCCTTCCCTTATTCTTATTTCATCTTCAACAATCAGGATTTGCATTTGCTTAGCTTAATTCTATTTTATTGCCTTTTTTGTCATACCAGAATCTGCCGTCGGTGAGGATTCTGTCCTCATCATTTTTGATTCTTTTGATGTAGTCCTTTAAGTCCTTTAAGGGCGTTCTGAAGGCTGTACCGCCTCCGTCAAGGTCGGTGGAATGCTGATCACTTCCGGCTGTTCCGGGAAGATGGTTGTCGTTGGCAAGTTTAACTGCCTTCTCGTTCCAGATGCTCCTATCCTCCTCGGGGTTGTCAGAAAGGTGACCTGAGTTAAACATCTCTATTCCGTCAACATATTTTTCATACGTGACAACTTCCTTGATGTAGCTGGCTTCCCTGTAGGGATGAGCCTGTATAACCATTCCTCCCACGGAATGAAAAATCTTTAACTGCTCCGGTACCGTTGCCGTCTTAATTTCCGGGTGTCTTTTCATCCAATCCAGGTCAAACCCGTAAATCAGGAAATCGTGGCCCCCGTTATGGGTTGCTTCATATCCCAGATATACCGGGAATCCTATTTTGTCCCCTTCCTCTTTTGCGTGAAAATAGCCTTCAAAAAACACGTCAATCCACTGAGTCCAGGGAAGATTCGGGTCCACTGTTGTGTTTCCTCCCCAGTTGTGATCTGTAACCATGACGCCTGAATATCCTGCCTCCTTGTAGGCCCTTACCATGTCCGCAGCTTTGCTCCTGGCGCATCTGCTGGATTCCGCCGTGTGCATGTGGGTCTCGTAAAGATAAGGATACTCAGCCCTCAGTTCTTCAATTGTCATTCCTCTCTTACCTCTGTTTCTATATATTAATTATTGGATGCCTCCCAAACCATACCCTTTCCCCTGGTATAATTTCTTGTCTCATCCAAGGGCATGGGCTTTCCGAAGAAATAACCTTGGGCGCGCACGCATCCTACTTTCTTGAGGAATTCATAATGTTCCTCGGTCTCAACTCCCTCTGCTAACGGAGCAAGACCCATTCCTCTTGCGCCATTTATTATATACTCCATAAGCTTTCTGGTCTTGGGATTCTTATCGTAGTTTCTAAGAAATACAAGATCAAGTTTAAGTACATCAAAGCTGTAGTCGGCAAGTGTATTAAGTGATGAATAACCACTGCCAAAATCGTCAAGCCATATCTTGTAACCCTGATTTCTCATCTGGTCACACTCAAGTCGGATATAGCCCACATTGTCATTCAGGGCACTTTCCGTTATCTCGATATCAAGCATGGTTCTTGGAATTTCATACTCTTCCCTCTTATCCTCAAGGAATCCGAAGATATCGCAAAGTTCGAAATCAAGTCTTGAAATATTGAGTGAAACCGGAACAACAGGTTCTCCTGCATCCTTAAGGGCCTTGAAATCCTTACAGACTCTCTCGATAACGTACCTGTCAACAAGGTGGATTAAGTGTGCCTGTTCCAAAGTCTCAATGAAGTCCGCAGGGGAAAGAGTCCCTATAATGGGATCAATCCAGCGTGCCAAAGCTTCATATCCGCAAATCTCTCCGGTTTTTACCCTGACAACAGGCTGATAATATACTTTGATATATTCCTTCTCAATAGCTTCGTCAATGTGGTCCAAAACATACTGCTGTTTTCTTAAGCCGTCACGAAGCATATCGTCATATACACTGTAGCATCTGTCGTGTCTGTGCTTGATGCTGTTACATGCAAGACGGGCATGGTCGCAGGCGAGACCCACCTCTATAACTCTGTCATCAATGTAGTAGATACCGGCTTTTACCCGGACTCTCTTAATGGTCTCCTTTGCATTGAGGATTCTCTTGTAGATTTCCTCCACCCTGTTAATAACCATGGACCTTTCACATGTGGCACAAGCAACAAAGTGGTCATCGGAAAATCTTGAAACAATGGCTTCCGGAAATACGTCTGATATTGCCTTTGCCATATCACAAAGGATTTCATCACCGACTTTGAATCCGTAGCGTTCGTTGAAGGTCTTGAAATTGGGTATGTCAAAATGAATTATGCTTATATCAAGCCTTCTTCCTTTTGGAGAGGCAAGAAGTTTTTGCACCTGCTGATAGAAGAAGGGCATGTTGAAAAGGCCCGTCAGTGAGTCTGTGGCATGGCTTGTGGCCAGAACCTCCGCTTCCGCGTAGGAATTCCTGCTGGTGTTGTAGTACTCGTTCTCATCAACATCTGCAATGAATACGTAGTAGAAGCTCTTGCCGTCATCCCAGTGAAGGAGATGACCAAAGTCTTCCACGTATCGTTCTTCGCCATTCTTGGGAATTATTCTGTACCTGACGTAGTCATGCCTCTTGTCAACGGCCTTGGTCTGGGCCTGAATCAGGTTCTGAACCTTACTCAGGTCATCAGGATGAATCATTCCTTTAAAGGAGCCGCCTACATAGTCATATAACTCCTTGAAGGAAGAGCAGCCGAACATAGCGATAATGTTCATATCCGCAAACAAAATCTGCTCATCTCCGTCCGCCTCATAGATAAAGAAGCCTCCCGGCAATCCTGTGGGAATTACGCCGCCTATAGCCGTTGCTTTTAATTCTTCGCCCATGCCTGTTCCTCCGTATGTGAAATTACATGGCCCTTATTAAGTTCTTATAAAAATCTACACACCCCGTCAAACAATTGTATTCTATATTCTCATTTAGCCCGTGCATTCCCGCCATTTGCTCGGGTCCGTATATAACCGGTGCAAATCGTAAAACACAGTCACAGATTTCCTGATAACACTTGGCATCTGTAGCACCGGTCATAACGTAAGGGCTCACCGGCAGGCCCTTAAAGGTTTCTCCTATAATCCGCTCAAGGAGTTTGAATCCTTCACCATTGATGTCGGCGGATTCGGAGTAGTCGCTTGCATATATTATATCAAGTTTTAAGTCATGCTTCTTAGCTATATTATGTACAATATTCAGACTTTCGTCCATACCCTGGTGGGGGATAAATCTCATGTTGGCTCCAAGGGTGGCTTCCTGAGGAAGCACGTTATATGCATCGGAGCCTTTTTGCATGGTAAAAGCCATAGTTGTCTGAATCATTGCCCCTGCCTGTGCAGAAATCGAAGGCAGGACCTTTAAAAGGATCGGCTTAAACAGCCATATATTAGTAAAGGCAAACTTTAAGGGGAAACTTGCATAAGGTGCCAGCTTCTCAAACATTGCCTGTACTTCCTTTGGAAGTTTTCTCTTAAAGGGCTTCTTTGTCTCAAACTCGTTTACAAAGGCCGCAAGTCTTGCGATAGGGGAATTTGCTTTGGGAGCGGAAGCATGTCCTCCGTTTGATTTGGCTGTAAGCTTTATGTCCGCCTTTCCCTTTTCAAAAACACCCACCATGGCGAAGTTTCCCGGAATTCCACCTACGGGCTCCGTAATGATTCCGCCGCCTTCATCACAGACAAGGTAAGGCTTCACGCCTCGTCTCTTCATTTCCTCAACAAGCTTGGGACAGCCGTCTCCCGCCCACTCTTCCGTGCAGGATGAGGACAGATAAACGTCCATGGGTGGAGTATAACCTTCCTTAAGAAGCTCCTCCACAGCCTGAAAGAATCCGAATACGGAGCACTTGGTATCGCTTGCTCCTCTTCCCCAGACCTTTCCGTCAGCTATATCTCCGGAAAAAGCTTCGTGAATCCACTCACCCTCTGCAGGAACAACGTCCTGATGACTCATGAGAACCAGCGGTTTTTCACTGCTTACTCCCTTCCAGTAGAATAAGAGATTGCCGTCAATATCCGTCTTTTCAAGGTTACTGTGCACAAGTGGGAAGAGTTTCTCCAGTACTTTGTGAAAACCTTCAAACTTCTCCACATCGTGAACTCCGTCGTGGGATGTGGTGTCATACTTAACCATCTCAGAGAGTTTATGGGCATAATCCAGCGCCCTCTCATCTGCCTTTGGTGCCGCATACTCGGATTTTTTGCCCGGAGTCAGCAGGGTTTTGATAAGTGCCACCAGTAAAAGAACCAGAATCACCCCGATTATGGCCCCAAGGCAAATCAGGATGCCTATTAATATTTTCATTTGGTCAACCTTCTATGGAACCTTTCTTTTTAAAGATTAAATAAGCCAGAACTATGGTAATTGCGCCGCTTGGCAGTATCATGATGCTGGTCTGACTGATAAGGGTCGGAACCAGTATAAAGAGAATACTCATGATAACCAGAGGTACAACGGCGAGCTTTAAATTTTTCCTGAAATACTGATATGCCATTGCGCCAAACAGTGCAGGAACCACGTTGGCAAAGGCCGGCTGCAGGGTATCACTTTGAAGCACCGGCTGCAGAGGTGTCAGAAGAAGCACTCCCAAAGCCAGAACCACAATGGTTGTAAGGCTCGATGCCGCAATGGAAAGAGTTGAGATTATCTCGTTTTCCGTGGTTCCCGATTTGGTGCCTGCCATGTCCTTAGCGTTCATGGCGCAGGGAATCTTCATGTTGATGAGGTTACCTGTGATAAAAGCCAAATATCCTCCGCCCGCGCCTAACATTGGGGTGTAAACCAGGAATTCCACTACGCTTGAGATGGTCCAGATGAGACCAACCGAGATGAAGCCCTTGGCTACAGCGGAAAGATTCGGCATGCCGCCGATGATTTTGCCTATAAGGAAGGGCGCGCCAACCAAAAGGAAAAGCGCTATGGCACTGACAATTCGGCCGATTATGTGAGTGCCTCTGTTGTATTTTTCAAGATATTCATTGTTCATGACACTCACCTCCTATATAAATATGGCGGCCAGCATCCCCACAAGCATACTGCCTGCAATGGAGAAGCTTTCAAGCCAGACCATGTGTTTTTTCTCTGCAAAATATGTAAAAATCGCCATCACTATGGCAGAAACCACAGAAACAATCAAAGGCGTCAGATCACCCTTGAAGGTAAAAGTGCCCTCTCCGGAAATGAAGCCACCTATGTAACTTCCGATGTATGCGCTGACAAGGCCCATAAACATGGCTATCATTGCAGAATCACCGAAGTTCGGCTTCTTCTCTTTATTTTCTTCCTCTTTGTTCTTGCCTTGGAGTTTCTTAAGATATGATTTGTTGAAAAAGAATGAAAGAATCATGCCCCAGGGAATACAGATACTCATAAGAAGGGCTATTGTTGCAAAGCCCACCGGGGTCATGTTGGCCGCACTAAGGGAACCCACTCCCACCTGCTCCGCCGCGGCCTGTGCAACCTGAGTTTCATAATGAAGTGCACCGATAACTGACAATCTAAGCCATGGCCATGGAGTTCCAAGGCTTCCCGACAGTGCAATTACACCGAGTAAAATGCCTACACTTGGCAGAATTGTGAACGTGACGCTGGACGTAATGGTCCTCTTAAGCATGGCCTTATCCATGCCTGCGGCAATTCCCGCCTTGTAGGCTCTGATTAGAAATATCAGACAAACAATGGCCACAAAGCCAATTATCCCGCCGCATATCACAAACAATGCCGGCGAGTTCAATGTCTCTATCATAACGACCTCCCAATGAATTTGCTTCCTCCATTATACACCAAATGTGATAGTTTGTGGGCGGATGTGCAGTTTGGGGGTTGGTGCAGTTTGGGGACAGGCCCCGATTGCACATGAAACGTGCAATCGGGGCCTGTCCCCAAACTGCACCAACCCCAGAACTTATTTCTCCCCAATAAGATCGTTGATTTCCTTTAGCTCGCTCTTAAGGCTTAGCATGTCCAGATACCCGCAAAGCAGAAGAATCACCAGTGCCATGCCGCCGAGAACCGGAACGGAAAGGTTGGCGTACCAGCCAAAAATCTTTCCAAAAACCAGCACAAGGACTATAGAATAAACAAGTTTCAATCCTGTCTCTACAAGATACAGGCGAAGTTCCAAAAGGTCAATAAGCGAAATGCCTGCATATATTAAAACATTTACTCCCAAAGCCTGAAACACTGTCTCAAGGCACAAAAAGCTTGCATCATAGCAAAGGGCCACCAAAGACAGCACCACCAGAGTAATCCCTGTCATGGCAAATATGTTAAGAATCGCTTTTTTCATCATCCGTTCCTCCTTAAAAGCACTTCCCTGATGTCCTTAAGATACTTCCTGCTTACGCAGATTCTCTCGTCGTTTACAAGCAAGGCTTCAAGTTTGGAGTTAGCAAGGTTTTTGACTCCGCGAAGCTTTTCCACGTTAAGAATCGCTGATTTGCTGACCCTTACAAAGCCTGCGCGGGCAAGCACCTCCTCCAGTTCGATAAGCCTTAAGCCGGACTGATAAACCTCCGACTCGCAGTACACAAAAGCTTTCTTATCTACACTTTCCACGTAAAAAATATCATTAACGGGAATGGAGAACTCTTCGTCGCTTTTTCTGCAGGTAATGCTCTGATCCACCGAGCGGACGAAATCCGACACCCGCTTCACATTCTCCGTCAACTCCCGGTACTCAATTGTAACCTCAGGATTCGATAAATCCTGCCTCTCTCTCATTATTAAGCGCATTTTTTCTCCGCCATATGAGGTAGCAAACCAGCACAATGATGAAGGATAAACTCTGCGCAATCGAAACTCTGACGGTCATCATCTCGTCGGCACCGGTCTTTGTTACCACATGTAAAAGATTCACTATTGTATTGTTGAAAAAGTGATCGCCCATGCTCATGTAGACGCTGCCGGTCATCTTTGTCAACATAGTAAATTTTAAACCAACCAGTGCGCTTGCGACAAGTAGAAATACTGCGTTAAAGATGGTTCCCGCAAGGCTCTGCTCCCCGTCAACATAGTTTCTGATGGGGCTTACGATATGCCAGAATCCAAAAAGTACCGAAGATATGATTGCCGCTTTGGTAAAAACGTATTTTTCTCCGAGAATCCTAAGGAACAATCCCCTGAAGTTTCCCTCTTCCATCAGCACATTCACGATATTTCCGATGATGCAGATTATAAAGAAGACAAGTTCTGTTCTGTTTCCTACGTTTTTGTCAATGGCGTAGGCGCTTACGTAAAGCTTCATGGATTCGTAGGAACCCGCTGATTTTGCCATAATTACTTCTGTGGCATAGGCGATGACGAAAACGCCAAATCCGAAGGCCAGGCCCTTAAATACATTTAAGATGTTCCTGCCCCTTGGGAAGCCGATTTCTTCCCTTGAGTATCCGAACATTATGGCAATCAAGGCCATGATGACTATTCCAAGGAGCTTATGAATGATGGCCTCTCCCACCCAGGTCTGATCCGTGCGGAGCAAGAACACCTCTGTCACATGCAAAATGTAATATAGAACGTATATGGCAAATACCATCATGAAGGGTTTTGTGATTTTCTTTCTTTCCATTTTGTTTACCTCTTTCTTCCTATGTCTTTCGTGTTTTTCATGTCTTGTAAGCACGTTACCACAGGGGAAAGAGCCCTTCAATACCTCTTCTACCAAGGTGCAAATTCCCTCTACCGAAATACAAAATGTGCAATTTGGGGACAGGCCCAAATTGCACCGTGCAGATTGGGGCCTGTCCCCAAATTGCACCAAAAAAGGCCGATGCTTGCATCGGCCTTTTCCACATCTTTCTTTATTTTCCTGATATAACGATTCCGTCCACACAGTAGTAGGGAAGAATCATTTGACCGGAATTGATTGTCTCCTTGGAGATGGAAACCAGGTGGTTGAACATCTCACCCAGGTTACCGTTAATCATGGTCTCCGTAACGGCGCCCTTAATCTCGCCGTTCTCCACAAGGAAGCTGTTCTTGGCAACGCCTGAGAACTCGCCGTTTGCAGAAGGCATTCCTCCTGAGAAGCCACCTACGATGAGGCCCTTCTTCATGGACTTAATCATGTCTGCATAGGGCGTATCACCGTTAGCCACGATGAAGTTGCTGCCTGGCATCTTTGCGGGTTTACGGCCGGTCTTGTTGGCCGCATACAGACTCAAAAGGAAGTTTTTAAGAACACCCTTCTCAATAACAGGAGTGGTTTCAGCCTTGAATCCGTCAGCGGTATACATTCCGTCAGCGATGATTTCCTTTGAAAAAGGATCGTTGACGATGGTGATTCTTTCGTCTGCAACCTTCTCATTAAGCTTATCAAGCCAACGGCTTGTGCCCTCAAGAATAACGTTGTCGGAAAGATAGTTCATAATGATGAATGATATGAACTGCACCAGTGCATCAGGTGTCAAAATCACCTGTCCCTCAAATTTTCCTTCAAAGCTTGTCTCATTCAAAGCAGCCACCGACTCATCAAGTTTAACGCGGAGCGAATCGTACTCGATAAAAGGTTTATCAAGCTCGGTAACGATTATCTCTGCCCCGTTAAAGCTTGTGGTTTTATCTCCGTCGTTTCCTGCAAACTCAAGCAATACCGCATATTTTCCTGAATTAGTTTCGAATACGGTACCGTTTGTATTCTTGTAAAGCTGATGGGATGAGGAATATTGAGCAATCGCCATCATAAGCTTGATTTTGGGATATTTCTCCTTAAGGTCCTTCTGAAGTTCCATAAGTCTTTCAAAGAACTTCTCCTTATCAGGTTTAAGACATCCGATGTTAAAAACTTCATTTTTCTCAAAAGGAGCAATGTCCTTGCAGGCATCCGGTTCTGCGGAATTGGCTGCCTCCACGGAAGCTTCCACAGTGGCTTCAAGGCCCTCATCTGTGAAATCATTACCTGTGGCAATGCCCTGCTTTTCTCCCACAAAGCTGACAACTGCAAGGCTGTTGTCAAAGAGTGTACGAAGGAGGTTAAAGGCTCCATCCTCCATGTTAAACTCCTGAGTTTCTCTTTCTGATATGGAATACGCGTTTTTCGTAATCCCTTTGCTCTCCAGGAGAGAGTCGATTTTTACCGATAATTCTTTAAGATCTTTCATATTCTCCCCCTTATCTTCCGCCAATCATAAGTTTACATCTTAAAGCAGGACCGCCCATGCTTACGGGGATCATCTGCTTCTTGCCGCAAAAGCCCGATGAAGACCAGACTATCTTGTCGGATACCATATCAACGGTCTTAAGCATTTCGAAAGCCACGCCTGAAACGGTGGTATCAAGCAGAGCTTTGCCAAGCTTACCGTTCTTGATTTCATAACCCATGGTAACGCCGAACATGAACTCGCCTGTAAGGTCAGCCTGTCCGTTTCCGCTCTCAATAAGGTAATATCCGTCATCCACAAAGGCAATCATGTCCTCAATCTTATCCTTGCCGGGTGAAATGGCGGTGTTTCTCATTCTGATAAGAGGCTCGTCTGAGAAGAGCCAGCCTCTGGCATTACCTGCAGGGTCCACGCCGAATCTCTCCGCCGAAGCTCTGTCATTCATATAACCTGTGAGAATTCCGTCCTTAATGAGAACTGCATCTGTTGCGGTGACGCCCTCATCATCAAGATAAATGGGAAGAGGGACCCTTTCGCCGAAGGCTGTGTGGGCATAATCCACCATGGTAATAAGATTGGATGCTACCCTCTTGTTTAAATTAGGGCCTGCCACAGAACCACCGATAACCAGGTCCGCCTCAACTGTGTGTCCAACAGCCTCATGAGAGAGCATTCCCGACATCATGCCATCGAGAATAACCGTTTTCATTCCCGCCTCGGCATAAACGCCTTCCTTCTTGTCCATAACTCTCTTGTAGAGTTCCATAATTCCGGGATGGCATGTGCTTAAATCACTGAAATGATCCTCAAAGCTTCCGCCGCCACCGAAGGCCTTGAAAAGTTCAACGGGAGCGCCATCCTTGGTGGTAGCAGTAAGGAAAACATAGATGTAAACCCTGGGATTAACCACATGGCCGCTTGCACAGTCTGAGGAGTAGATGATTTTGTCCTGAGAATCCTCAGTGTAAATAACCTTTCTGCTGGTGATTCCGGTACAGTTCTTAACTATGAAGTCATCAATTTCCTTGCAGGCATCAATAAGCCGCTTCTGCTTGGTGTCCACAATGTCGCGGTGAGGTGTGATTATGGTGCCCGGCATAGCCTTAGGCGCCTTTAAGCCCCTTGGAGCGTGTGTTGCCAAAAACTGAGCGTTCTCACTTGCTGCCTTAAGTACAGCTTCAGCAGCTGCCTCAGAATACTCAGCCATGGATGAGAATCCCTGAACACCCTCCTTGGTTACTCTGGCATTCACGCCTCTTGTTTCACTTCTTACATTTGCAGACAGTTCACCATTAATAAGCACAACCCTTCGGTTTCTGTTTTCCTGACCACGAAGCACAGTCTGGAAACCATCTGCAAACAAGCTTGTTTTCTTAGATAAAATGTCTTGTAGCATTTTCCCCTCCTTAGAATTTGATTCATACCGTTCCATTCTAACATGCCACAAAAAAAGGGTCAAAATCCACACGGATTTTGACCCGAAACACACGTATGTGGGGCTGGGGGTTGGTGCAGTTTGGGGACAGGCCCCGATTGCACGTTTCATGTGCAATCGGGGCCTGTCCCCAAACTGCACCAACCCCCAAATTGCACATTAATCTACCGGGCCGAGCCTTTAGTGCCGAAGAGCTTAATTGCTCTTGCATGTGAGAAGTTGAAGTTACGGAAGGTCTGCTCCCGCTCCAGATTCTGGACATCGTAGCTGAAGTCATTTACGCAGGCAGGGTCAAGCTTATCGATATTATCAGCGATGGCGTCGGCCGCATCCGTGCTTAAGCTTCCGATGTAATACTGATCTGTAACCTCAGGCTGTGAGAGGTTATAGCTTGCCACAATATAATCGGGGCGGGCAAAAGCTAAGATAATGTAGCAGATTGCCACCACCGTGCGTGTATAGTGGAAAAGCTTAAAGTCAGGTTTAAAGATGCTAATCTGAACTCCCACGAAGATAATTGCAATAGTTGCAAGAGCCCAGATTACATTAACTCTATCGTTTGTAAGGTGGTAGGCACTTATGTACATGTACATTCTGAGAGCAGCGGAGGCTATCATCACATATGTGCAAAGTGATAGAATCACAAGGATTCCCTTAAGAACCTTATTCTCCTTAAAGAACGCAAGGGCCGCCAGAACCACCACAAGGTTAAGCACGCTTACCGCAAAAAGCTCAAAGCATCCTTCTCTGGCATACTCAGCGTAGGTATATCCTTCGGGAAGCTTAAGGTTCCCGATAAAGAGATACGCAAACTGAATGCCTGAGAAAATAAGATATATAAAAGTGAGAATACCCGTTGCCGTAATTCCTATAATGGGCTCAAAGGTCTTGGTGTCCGTAAGCTTCTCTTTTACCATGTGCTTACAAAGGTATGCAAGGAACATATAGGTTCCCACAAAGCCCACAAACATCTTCCAGACAATTCCCATTGCATCCTCAAGAGTGAGATACTCAGTAATTTTCTCAAGTCCCTCTCTGAAGATTGCATCAGCCGAGGATAAAAGGGCAAGGGCAATGAGGGCAACGGGAATTGCAATAAGCACTCCAAGAAGCACATACATAACCGTCTTAACACCTTTTTTGCCGGAGGCCTTGTTGTAGGCATGAGCATCTGTGAAGGGTCGGTGAATACATGAGAATGAGCCGAAGGTTGATCTCATGAAAGCCGTGAACCACTTGCCAAAGCTCCATTTGCCGGTCTCATAGAAGTGGTCGATTGCGACACTTACCACAAGCAGGAATATGGCCATCTTGTTCCATCCCCAAAGCCATCCGTCACCTGTAAGCACCGTTGATACGGAAATCAGAACTGCGCATATCATCGAAAAATAGCTGTTTTTTCTTAAGGTAATCCCAAGTTTTGAAACACATAAGTATAAATACGCCACAGTTCCTGCCACGAAAAAAGGGAATGTGATTCCTCCCTGATTCTTATACATGCAGAAGGTGTAAAATACTGCGTATGCCAAAGTCAAAGGACCAAAGAACATATTGTTGGCTCTAAGAGTCTTCGTATGTGCCGTCTCAAATATGGGAATCGGCTGAGGTGCCACAGAGGCCTGATTCTCTGTCACGTTTGGTTTGTTCTCCACTGTCTGAATATTGGTTGTATCATAATTAGTCTGATCCATCATTACTCCTCCTCTAATCTGTAGAGTTTATTTGTCTCTCTCGAATTCCAAAATATCGGCGGGCTGGCAGTCCAGAATATCACATAATTTCGCTAAGGTGGACACCTTTATTGCCTTTGCCTTGCCGGTTTTGAGAATTGACATGTTCGCCATGGTTATACCCATCTTCTCGGAAAGCTCCGTAAGGGACATCTTGCGCTTGGCAAGCATGACGTCGATGTTAAAAATGATTCTGCCGTTTACATCTTCATCCATACGTCTCTCTCCTTTCTAAATGGTAAGGCTCTGCTCGTCCTGCAGGTCCGTGGCCTTCTTTATAAGTATGGCCAAAACCTTACAAACCACTGCAATGCCTACAGCAACCAAAGTGAGAACCATGCTGGATATGAAGAGGAAGGGTTTATGTGCAAAGACTAGGAAGCACGCAACCTCCACCACGAAAATATATCCTGCGTAAATCAAAGCCAGGGTCTTAATCCTGTCAAATCTCTTGTAGTTCTCCGGGCAAAATGAATTGTCGTTTCCGATGTTACTGACTATTACCCAGGCACTTCTTAAGGCAATCAGAATTATGATTAAGGATGGTGCAAATAAGCAGAACCAGTAAGGATAATACTGATGTATTGTGGGGTAAAAAATCAGAATATCTCTGTTATAGAAAGGGTAGGCGGTAATCGAATATGCTGCCACAGCCAAAACCACACATCCTACAACAACGGTTTTCAACAATAAGCCTATTTTGGAATGTTCCATAATTGTCTTTATCTCCTTACGCGCTTTAAGGGTGATACTGTTTACAATGAAACAGTATCACCCTTAAATCTAAATGTCAATAACTTTTTATTGAATTACGATAAATAATATATTGAATTACGATAAATACTTTAGAAAGCGATTATTATGGACGTCCCTTCCCCAAGCTTTGATTCAAGATTAATGTCATGCCCAAGTCTAAGGCAAAGCTTCCTGCAAAGATAAAGCCCAATCCCCGTTGAGGCCTTTCCAATCCTTCCGTTGGTACCGGTGAAGCCCTTCTCGAAAGCCCTGTCAATCTCCTCTTCCTTCATGCCTATTCCGTTATCCTTGATTACAAGGCTTCTCCTTCCCTCATCCTCGCGAACAAAGAAGGTAAGGCTCAGTTTCTCATCAGCCTTGGCATACTTAATGGAATTATCTATGATCTGTCCGATAATAAATGTCAGCCACTTGCCGTCGCTTAGTACCTCTGTGGCATCTTCAAGACCCGTCATGTCAATGGAGGCTTTCATGGAGATAAGGGATTTTTTCCTGGCAGTCAAAGCACTTCCAACCACTTCGGACAGATTAAGGGATTTCACATAGTAATCCTTCTCAACTGCTTCACTTCTGGCGTAAAACAGAGCCTGCTCAACATAGGTGGAGATTCTTTCCACCTCATCCACGATTCCGCTTTCTTCCACAGAATCCGACCTGTGGTTTTCTATTATCATTCTGGCAGTGGAGATTGGGATTTTTACCTCATGTACCCAGGTCTCCACATACTCCTTGTACTCCTCGCTTCGTCTCCTGTAATCCGAAACCCTGCCGGCCATGGAAAGTTCCATGGTCTTAAGGATGTCGCAGATTATTTCCTCTTCGCTTATTTCAGGCTTTGCAAGAAGATCGGCCACCAGATATTTCTCATCGATTTCATCAACATTCTGCCTGATTTCCATAAGAAATCGCCTGATTCTTGCGTAATCCAGATACATGCCAAGAATGACGCCAAGGCTCACCGCCGCCGTCACATAAAGCATCAGATACCCGGAGGACTTTAAGGTCATCAGGAAAATATTGATGGTAAGGATAAGGAACGCTCCTATCCCCAGCCACATTTTATGGTCAAGAATGTATCTGCCGAATTTCATGAAAGCATGTACCCCATTCCGCGCCTGGTCTCAATGGCATCCTTTATTCCAACCTTCTCAAGCTTGGATTTGATTCTTGTCATATTAACCGTCAATGTGTTGTCGTCCACAAAGGCCTGGTTGTCCCAGAGAGCTTCTATGATTTCGTTTCTGGAAACCACCTCTCCCTTACGCCCCGTAAGGACCTTTAATATCTGAATCTCGTTTTTGGACAGATCAATTTCGCCATCGGGCCCCGAAAGTCTGCCCTTCAGAAAATCAATTCCAAACTCTCCACCGGATTCTGTCTTAACAAGAACTTCGTCCGATGATTTGTTTTCGTTGTAGACTCTGTCTAAGATTCTTCCGATTCTTGCCAAAAGAATCTGAGTGTTAAAAGGCTTTGGAATGAAATCGTCCGCCCCGTTTGTAATACTCAATAGCTCCGTCAGCTCAGAGTTATCGCTGGTTATCATAATTATTGGAACCTGGGATTTGGCTCTGAAGGCCTTACAGATATGAAGGCCGTTGAATCCCGGAAGTCCCACGTCAAGGAGGAGCAAATCAAGATTTTCACCTAAAAGAAGCGAGATAAGCCCTTCCTCATCCAGGTTCGAATACTCCGGGGGAGATATAAATCTCCCCACGTATCCGTTCGTTTCAAGAAAAAGCTTAAGCTCGCTTCCTAATTTGCTGTCATCCTCAAGAATACCGATTGTTCTCATTTCCATCTCCTATATTCTAAGGATAATAATATCAGATATTCCCTTAAAGGTGTATCAGTCTGTCCAAATTTCTGTGGGGGTCACCTCATAATAAAGAATCATGGCGTCATACATTTCCTTGGGCGGGAATTTCAGCTGATAGCTGTTCTTCATATACTCCATTCCTGTAGAGTAGCCCTCTCCAAGGCTTCCGGTGGGAATCTTATCGGAAATCGTTGAAGACAGGTCCGTTCCGGGTACCACATTCTCAAACTGAATAAGGCCGCACTTCATGTCCATATCCTTCATACTGAAAGCCAGTGGATCGTCTGAGCAGAATTCCTTCACAACTCGTCCGTCACTTCCGGGAAGGTTACAGTTGGTGATATAGAAATCCGTTCCGATTGCATAGTAGGCGCTTCCAAGTTCGTCATAGAGATCCTTTCCAAGAAAGGTGAAATTAGAGCTCTGATTCTTGGTCATGTGGCCGTTGTGGCAGGCAAGCATCAGCTCGCTTCCATGCTCATTTTCCTCAAATTCCAGAACCTTTTTCACAATCTCTCTCATGCAGTCGTCTCTGAAGCGGTTGTAGTCGGCGCCGGTATTTAATGCCACATAATGCTTTAATGCGGTTACCGCAAGGGTTGCTCTAAAGTAGGAATCGGAGTCTGTTTTACCAACATATGAATCCTTGTTTGAAGCAAGGTCCGCCTCCACGCCATCAAGGAATTTATTGATTTCCTCCACCTTATCGGCAGGAACCACGTAATCCTCCGTTCCGATGGTGCTTTCGAAATTCTTTGTAAAATCAGCTTTTTTCTCAGCATCCACTGCATCGTAGAATCCTTCAAGCACAGCTTTATTGTCAAAGCCCTTCTGAATATCCATTCCGTAAAATCTGATTTTCTCAGAATCTGCTGCGCTGTCATTGTACTGTCTCATGTACTTGATCAGATCTTCCATGTCGGAAGTTCTGTAAAGCCTGTAACCCAGGTGCTTGGTGAGTTCATGGGTATCTCCCTCACCACCCTGAACATAGTCGTTAACCAGTGAGCATCCGCCGAAATCACCCTCGATAATGAGAGCCTTGATTCCCTGCTTCTCGTTTAATATCTGAAATACTTCCCTCTTTGATTGCTGAAATTCCCGGTTTCCATGGGTGGCTTCACCCAGCGCCACGATTCTTACTCCTTCAGGAATCTGAAGGCTCTCAATACCTGTTACCGTATTGCCAAAGTCCTCCACTGCTTTAATGTCCTTCGAGCCTCCAAGACCACATCCTGTAAGCAGGGAAGCCGCAATCAGAATGCTCGAAAGGCCTTTCAAAAACTTACTTTTTCTCATTTCTTCTACTCCTCTATAGCCAATTTAACGCAAATCAACAATGCGCTTGCTATTAATATAAGTTGTAACAAAATATCCGCCATAAATTATTACCATAACCACCAGTGCAAAGGTAATGCCCGATCCCATATTGATAAAGCCGAAGGCCTTTAACATATCTCTTACAAAGCCAAGCCCGAAAACTGTCTCAATAAAAGCAACCACGAAGGGAAGACCGAAGTTTAAAAGAATCTGGGTAAAAAGCGCATTCTTTCTCATTTTGTCCGTTACACCCATTCTTCCGAGAATCTTAAACTTACCTGTAGAATCGATGCTGTCCGAAAGGATCTTTAAGGCAATAATTGCAGCTGATGAAATAACAAATATGGTTCCGATATACAAAACTATGAACACTACAAGAACCGTATTTCCGATTCCGGAGTCTCTCACATCGTTTTTGGTGATGACCATCTTATCAAGGGAGGCCTCCTCGTTTTCTAAATCAATTCCAAGGCCAATCTTTAAGGCATCGTCATAGGCGTAGCTTTCTTCCTTATCCTTTGTGACGTAGTTGCCTGCCATGAAGGTTGCGAAGTCTTCGAAGCAATCGGGATTGTTCTCAATCACCGAATCAGGCAGAATTACGTAAGTTCCGTTGGCACCAAGGCCGCTCATCAAAAGGAACTCGTCGCTGCACTTATCTTTGGCGGGATACAGCACTGTATCTCCTATGGTAACTGTGGTCCCTGCCTTAAGGGCCTTATCTGCGTACTGAGCGTACATCTGAAAATCGCAGATAACCAGGTACTCATTATCGTTAAGCTTAACCTCTTTCCTTCCAAAAAGCTTCTGAATCTCATTGTAGTTACTAAGGCTCATTACGCTTTGAGGATAGTCCCAATCCGCCATTCTGAAGTTCTCTTTTCCTTCAGCAAGATAATCCCCAAGAAGAGAGCCAAGGGTAATGGAGGCGGGGCATTTGATCAAAGGAAGCTCCACATATTCATCGAATATATCGTAAGGGTCGACGCCGTTATCATTAAGCACGCCTGCTGCGCTGTCACCCTCATATCTTAAGGTCACATCCACAGGAGTTCCGCCGTTTCCGATTTTGGCATTTATAAAGCTCCTGAGGGAAAATCCCGAGGAGAAAATCACCAGTGATGCAAAAAGCATCAGACAGATAAGGGCCATGGAAACGGAAGATGAATTAACATTTCCCACAAACTGTCTTGTGATAAATGAATTTATATTCTTAGAGTAAAAACCTTTGAATCTCCTTAACACGTCAAAGATAAAGCCTGACGCTGACCAGAACAGAGCGAAAATGGAAACCATTCCTCCGATAACGCAGGTAAACATAGCGTTTCTGGTTAATTCCTCTCCAAAGAAGCAGACTCTGATGTTTGCATAGGTTAGGAAAGCCACTGCGGCAACAAATACAATTACCGATACAGTGCTGTTTCTTAAAAGATTCTTCTCCTGCTTCTTCTCGGCATTTAAAAGGTCCAAAAGTTTATATTTTGAAACCGTGATTGTATTGAAAACAAGCACTGCCGCAAAGATTACCACATAGTTTATAACTGTTTTGATAAGTGCCGCCGAAGAAAAAACAAAGCGGTAATCCGAAAGATCAAGGTCAAACATTCTGGCAACTATTATTGAGAAAAACTGGGAGCCGAAAATACCAAGTCCAATACCCACTGCCAAAGACATAAGGCCAACCATGCCGGTTTCAGCCACAAGAATCTTTGATACCTTTCTTTTACCCATGCCAAGCAGCATGTAAAGGCCGAATTCCTTTTTTCTTCTCTTGATTAAGAAGTTGTTTGCATAGACAATAAGGAGTCCCAGAATCACCGCCACTATAACAGAAACTGCCTCAATTATGCTTACAAGGGTCTGAATGGCCGAGTTGGTGGATCTTGAAATACTGTTCATTGCCCCCTGACCGTCAAGGGAGTTAAACATATAAAAGATGGCAACTCCAAGGATCAGTGTAAGGAAATAAACCGAATAGTCTTTTCTGCTTTTCTTTATATTCTTTAAAGCTATCTTAAATGAGTTCATTTGCATCCCCTCCGAGTACTGCTGAGGTTTCTACGATTTTTTCAAAAAATGCTTTTCTGGGCTTCTCGGGATCCTTGTTTAATTCCGTGAAAAGCTTGCCGTCTTTGATGAAGATGATCCTAGAAGCGTAGCTTGCCGAAAAGGCATCGTGAGTAACCATAAGAATTGTGGAATTAAGTTCACCGTTAAGCTTCACCAGACTTTCCATCAAAGCCTTGGATGACTTGGAATCAAGAGCTCCTGTGGGCTCATCCGCAAGCACAAGGCCGGGATTTGTAACCACGGCTCTGGCTGCTGCCACTCTCTGCTTCTGACCGCCTGACATCTGGTATGGGAATTTCTCCATAACCTCTGTGATCTCAAGAGTCTTTGCAATCTTCTCAACTCTTTCTTCAATTTCTTTGTGATTTACTTTCTGGATTGAAAGGGCCAGGGCAATATTCTCATAAGCCGTCATGTTATCGAGAAGGTTGAAATCCTGGAAGATAAAACCAAGCTCGTCTCTTCTGAAGGCATCCAGCTTGCTGCCCTTTAATCCGTTAATGTTCTCGCCGTTAATAAGAACCTTTCCGGCTGAAAGCTTATCTATTGTTGAAATACAGTTTAAAAGGGTGGTCTTGCCGCTGCCGCTGGCTCCCATGATTCCAAGAAACTCTCCCTCGTTAACGGAGAAGCTGATGTCATCAAGGGCCTTTGTAACATTCCCTTTCTCGCCGTAGTATTTCTCTGCATTGATTACCTCTAATATCTTTTTGCTCATTATCTGTCTCCCGTTTGTATGATTAATTGTTTTTTGTTTGTTTTGCATGATATCATCCTATCAGCCTTTACCCCTTACAACAATTCATTTGCCTTACACTTTCCTTACAGAATTGTAAGGTTAAAAAAGCCCCTTCGGATAACCGAAGGGGCGATTCATACAGTACTCTTAAGCCTGTTTTAGAACATTCATTTGTTTCCTGAGAGTCTTTAGAACGAAAAGGTAAAGAACCCATGAGAATATGCCGGTTGATAACCAGGCAACGGCGTCACCTGCCACAGCCACAGCATAGCTTCCAACCTTAAAGGAGATTGCTGCGGTAACAAGTCTTGCCGCCAGTTCCATAAAGCCGAGGGCCAGGGCAGTTTTGCCGAAGCCGCAGGCCTGCATGGAGTTTCTGTAAATGAAAATCATAGCCAAAGGTATATAGAAAATTACACACTGGTACAGATAGGTCTTTGCAAAGGGCAGGTAAACATTCAAATCCACACCGCTGTCAAAGAACAGCCCGATAATGTGGGGAAGAAGCACTACACTGAGTACGGCAGTGACAATGGAGTAAATACTCATGATTATCATTGCGTCTCTTGTACCCCTGTGAACTCTGTCCAAATCTCCTGCGCCATAGTTCTGGCCAACGTATGCCGCCATTGTCTGTCCGATAGACGGCATTCCGGAAGTCATAATGTTTACGACCTTTCCTGCTGCGGTAAAACCGCCTACTGCTACTGAGCCGTAAACGTTGATGGATGACTGCATAACCATGGTTCCGGAAGCGGTGATACCAAACTGTAAAGCCATGGGAATTCCGATGTTAAGCTGCAACGCCGTGTATTTGGAATCAAGCTTCCAATCGCCCTTTTGGGGGCGGAGAACATCGACTTTTTTTACAATATAAATAATACAAAGAATTGCGGACACACCCTGGGATATATCTGTAGCAAGGGCTGCTCCGAAGGTTCCCATACCGAATCCTACTATGAGGACCAGGTCAAGGACAATGTTTAACAGAGCTGCAAAGATCAGGAAATACAGAGGGGTTCTGCTGTTTCCGATGGCTCTTAGGGACGCCGCAAAAAGGTTGTACCCGATGAGAACTATACTTCCTGCGCAAATGGTGAAAATATAGTCATAGGCATCATTATAAATGTCCGCAGGAGTGTTCATTATCCTCAAAATGGGATGCATTAAGGTAACTGCAATAACCGTGATTATTGCGGTACTGATTATGCCAAGAAGTATGGCGTTTACGAAGGATTTTCTGGTGCCTTCCTTATCCCCCGCACCGTATTTCTGGCTTATTAACACCGTATAACCTGTGGTCATTCCGTTGGCAATTCCCATAATAAGGAACATGATGGTTCCTGTGGAACCTACCGCTGCAAGGGCCCCGGGGCCTACAAAGCGGCCAACTATAACCGTATCCACCATGTTATAAAACTGCTGGAATACAAAGCCCGCAAAAATGGGCAAAACAAATTTTAAAAGAATAGGCATCGGTCTGCCTGTTGTCATCTTTGAATCCATAAATTGATTCTCTCCTCAAACTCCTTATAGAAGTCCTCTGTTATGTAGGGTTTAATGAAAAATATCTTTACAAGTTCCATCGTTAAGGCTTTCCTTAACTCGTAATCTCCCGATTCATCAAGACTTTCGGCGAGGTTTCTGGTAATCTCGTGCCATTTTTTGATGAAGCCTTCATACTTCTTAAAATAAGGGGTATCCATCCATTTTTCAATCTTTATTTTGGCCCTGTCTGTCTTGGGGCACTCATGAATCTGGAGGAAATACTTATAATCCCCGTTATCGTCATATATTCTTCCCAGAGGAAAGAGCCTGCAGAATCCTGTTCTGTGCTGATGAATCGTACACCTTCCCGTCTCAGATAGGAACACGCAGGAATCCGTCTCTTTAGACATACAAAGGTGTGGCAGAAGGATTCCATCCACCACACCAAGTTCTATTTTGCCTGTAGTCATAAGCTCCGCGAAAGAAGTCTTAAGGCCGGTTGTCATTCGCCACACGTCGTAAGGGTCCATGAGAATGCTGTCTCCCATACCCTCACAACACTCACTGCAGCCTACACAATCCTTGCAGTCTGCCTTTACCATGTCACCGGAACTGTATAATCTTCCGTCGGAGATATCTTTAATATCTACTTCTCGAAGCATTCTATTTACCCTGCTGTTGTCTTCTTATCTTATCCTTCCAGCATTTATGGCACATGGCAATATAGCTGTCGTTGCCGCCGAGAAGAACCTGGCTTCCCTCGGTTACGATGTTGCCGTTTTCGTCAATTCTGGCGTTAACCGTTGCTTTTCTGCCACAGGAGCAAACCGTCTTAATCTCAGTCATGGAATCTGCCAGCTCCATAAGTCTCTTGGCTCCCGGGAAAAAGTGGGTCTGAAAATCGGTTCTTAATCCAAAGCAAAGAACAGGAAGGTCTTCGTCATCCACCAGGGTTCTAAGCCCGTCTATCTGCTCAGGAGTAAGAAACTGCGCTTCATCCGCAATGATAACGTCATGTTTTCCGGCCTTGTGGTACTCTTCCACCACATCCTGCTCCGGGGTAATAATCTGAGCCTTGGCCTCAAGGCCTATGCGGCTCTTTATGATATCCGCTCCGTCTCTTGTGTCGATACTTGGCTTAATAAGCCAAACCGTCATGCCAAGCTCCTCATAGTTGAACTTTGTGATAAGAGCCTGAGCTGATTTGGAGGAACCCATTGCTCCGAACTTGAAATACAATTTTGCCATAATTAAATACCCTTTTCAATCTATGTGATATTGTCTGTTTTCTACTTATTGTTGCTAAGATGAGCCTTAACCCTCTCAAGCACCATATCAAGAGCCACCAGGTTGTGTCCGCCCTCGGGAATGATGATGTCGGCATAACGCTTGCTGGGCTCAACAAACTGCTCATGCATGGGCTTAACCGTGGTGAGGTACTGGTCGATAACGCTCTCTAAAGTTCTCTCTCTTTCGTTGATATCCCTGACAATTCTTCGAAGGATACGCACATCCGCGTCTGTGTCCACGAAAATCTTGATATCCATCTGCTTGGCCAGCTCCAGATTCTGGAAGATCAGAATACCCTCAACAATGAGCACTCTGGTGGGCTTAATCTCTACCACATCATCGGATCTGTCATGTATGGAATAGTCGTAAACGGGACAGTAAACCGTCTCTCCGTTCTTGAACTTCTTAATATCCTCTATGAACAAATCCGTATCAAAAGAGTCCGGATGGTCATAGTTTAACTTGGCTCTCTCCTCATAGGGAAGATTGTGGTGAGCCTTGTAATAATTGTCATGATACATAATGGAAACTTCATCACCGAACTTCTCCACAAGTTTTCTGGTGATGGTGGTCTTGCCGCTTCCTGTACCTCCCGCAATACCTATAACCAATACATCTGACATATTTCTCTCCTTTGGTAAAAACTAATTCTTCTACTTTACAGGTAACCACTCCAGTAAATGTCCCAATTCCTGCTCCCAGAAGGGCCACTCATGACCATAATCAGCCTCATTCCAGGTTACATCATATCCCAAAGCCATAAGATTATCTCTAAATGGCTTGTTTAATCTCATGAGAGGATCTTTCGTTCCGCAGCTTAAATAGAACTTCGGAATGTTAACCTCAGGATTCTTCTCGTGTTCCTTCATAAGCTCCTTCATAAGATACTCAGGGTTCTTCACTGTCTCAATCTGGGCTTCGTAATCGGCTCCGATTATTTTGTCCTGGCCCACATAGTGGCAGATTGCGTTTTTCTCATGAAGCCTGAAAATGTTTAAAGCCGATGAGAAACCTCCAACGTAGCTGAAGGTGTCATGGTAGAAAAGGCCGTTTCTGATGGCACCGAAGCCACCCATCGAAAGGCCAGCGATAAATGTGTCTTCTCTTTTATGGGAGAGATTGAACATTTTTCTTGTAATATCCACAAGTTCCTCTCCCACGAACTTGCCGTAGTCGGTGTGGAATCCCGGTCCGTCGATATAGAAAGCGTTCTCTCCATCCGGCATAATTACCGCAAGACCAAGTTCTCTCACCATTCTGTTAACGTTTGTATTTACGAGCCAATCCTCGTCTCCACCCTGCATTCCGTGAAGAAGATAAAGAGTCTTCAAAGGATACTTTGCTTCCTTATTTTCAACAGGAATAAGGGCGGTTATATGAACCGCCCTCAACAGGTTTTCAGAATAAACATAGGTCTGAACAACAGCCATGATTTAATCTCCCAATTCCAAAATAATTATCTTTTGCCCTTATCGTAAGGGATACCCTCTGCCTTAGGTGCTCTTGACTGCTTGGATGTGAACGCAAGTACAAGAAGTGTGATTACGTAAGGAAGAAGTCTGTAAACGTGAGTACTGATTCCGATGTCCGCAAGCCAGAATACTCCGTCGCCGTTGATATCAAGGGTTGAATAACATGCGGCGATACACTTAAACAAACCAAAGAGCAATGCTCCGCCTGCAATGTTTAAGGGCTTCCAGTTACCAAAGATCATAACTGCCAAAGCTAAGAAACCGAAGCCTGCAACCTCGCCGTTTGCGGAACAGTTACAGGATGTGAGGGCATATACGAAGCCGCCCATACCTGCGAGGAAACCGGAAATGATTACGCCTGCATAACGCATCTTAACAACGTTGATACCAAGTGAATCTGCTGCCTGAGGGTTCTCACCGCAGGAACGAAGTCTAAGGCCGAATCGGGTCTTATATAGGATTACAGATAAGATTACGTAAATCAGGATACATACATAGGTTGCCAGGTAAACCTTGTTTATGAAGGTTTCGCCAAGGAAGCCCAAATCGGTACTCTTGTCGATACCGAGAGTTGATTTCTTAATCATAAACCAGCTTGCAGCGTCACCCTTTGCCATCATAAGAGTGTTCTGGTTAACCATGATTCTTACGAGGAAAAGAACAAGTGCGGGAGCTAACATATTAAGTGCTGTACCGCCGATGGTCTGGTCTGCTTTCAGGTTAATAGCCGCAAAAGCAAGAAGCAGGGAGAATATTGCTCCGGCAAGTCCCGCGATAAGCATTGCAAGGATTTCAAAGAGCTGTAATGAGCCCCATCTTCCTGCGGATTTGGCTGCCTCGAAGACCTCCTTTTCCTGCATGATACGAACAAATAAAACGCCGATAAATGCGCCAAAGATCATGATACCTTCCAGTGCCAGGTTGATGATACCGCTTCGCTCTGCAAAACATCCTGCAAGAGCAACAATCATAAGAGGAACCATGAATAATAATGTTTGCTGAATTAAGAATGACATTACTTCTTGCCCTCCTTCCTGCGTCTTCCGTTTAAGAGCATTCTGATAACAAGTGAGAATGCTGACATATAAACGATTACCGCAATTATAACGTCTGTAAGATACTCGTTGTATGCGGTAAGGTTGGAAAGCTGCATACCTACGATATTAAGCATAGCCATAAATATTCCTGCGAAAACAACGCCGATGGGGTTGTTTAATGCAAGGAGCGCTACAGGGATACCATTGAATCCCGTTGCGGGAAGGGACTGGTATGTTGACCAGAAGAACTCGGTATTTCCTGCAAGCCAGTAAAGCGCGCTGCCCGCTGCCGCAAGGGAACCTGCGATAGCCATTGAAAGCACGATGTTTCTCTTATCCTTGATTCCCGCATATCTTGCTGCATGTCTGTTGAAACCGCAGGCCTTAAGTTGATATCCGAGAGTAGTTTTGTTCATCATAATGTACATGGCAACTGCAAGAAGGATAGCCACGATAATTCCCGCATTGGCCTGTGAGCCTGCGAATATCTTATCAAGTCCAAGCTTGGTGGTAGCCACGTTATTGTATGAGGTTTTGTAGATGTAGCCGGTTTTGCCATATTCTTCTACGTTGCAGAATACGCTGCCGTCGAAGAACCATGTAACCAGGTTGGCTGCAATCCAGTTGGTCATGATGCAGGCGATAACCTCGTTGATGTTAAACAAAGCCTTCATGAGTCCGGGAATTGCGCCCCAGATAGCTCCGGCCGCCATTGCTCCTACAAATGCAAGAATCCAGATGAGCCATGTGGGCATTGCTGTAGAGGGAATTGAAAGCGCTATAGCAAGGCTTGTAAGAGTTCCCATCAAATACTGGCCGGGTGCTCCGATGTTGAAAAGGCCGGTTTTGAAAGCTACGGCTACTGAAAGACCCGTAAGGATAACCGGGGTTGCTCTGAAAAGCATGTTTCCTAAATTTGATGCGTTGAAGCCCCAGGTGAGAGCACCTGTTGCACTACGTCCTGTATTGAGCACGCCGAAGAAGATAAGTCTCACTCCTTCCCATGCACCCTTAACTCCGATGGTCTTCTTACTCATTCCTACAATGAAGACCACTATGGCACCAAACACGAGACCGATAAGGATGGAAATAAGAGATGAGACAACGCTCTTGGTTCCGTCTTTCGCGAAGAATTTCTTTAATCCGCTCATGCGCCTGCCACCTCCTTATCCTTATTATCCTGTCTTTTGGCTCCTGCCATGTAAAGGCCAAGTTCTTGAGCCGTAACCTTCTTAGGATCGCACTCCGCAACTATCTCGCCTTCGTACATAACAAGAATTCTGTCTGAAAGGGACATAACCTCTTCCAGCTCAAGTGAAACTAAAAGCACAGCCTTGCCTTCGTCTCTTTGCTTAACAAGCTGTGAATGAATGTATTCGATTGCACCTACGTCAAGTCCACGGGTGGGCTGAACGGCAACAACAAGGGCTTTGTTTCTGTCAAGCTCTCTTGCAATGATCGCCTTCTGCTGGTTACCGCCTGACATGGAACGGGCAATGGTAATGGGAC
>CAMVID010000001.1:0-320063 GCA_947167445.1 uncultured Lachnospiraceae bacterium | reverse complement strand
CATTCTGCCCAGAGGAAATTGCAGATAGAAGTATATGTATTGATGGTGATATTGCGACCATATTACAAGAGTCATGACCGACATTGTCTCGTTTTGACTCGTTTCGCCTCGTCTCGACCGACATTAGCACTTATGTTTTTCGGGGGGATTGCTTTGGAGTGCTTCTATGTGCTCGCTAGCTGGCGTTACGTGAGTTGATGGCGAATTTGTCGGTTTCACACGTAGTTTTTGAGTTTGTTTTGTTTGCACCTACGTGAGTCAGTGAGGAAAACGAGAATTTGTCACGTAAGGATTACCAGTTCGTGCTGTCATAACTACGTGAGTGGACTGGAAAAATAGAGATTAATCACGTAAAATAAAGGCGAACAAGCTGGAAAGTGAAGGGAGGAAGTCAAGGAGATAGTATGATTACAGTTAATTTATATTATAAGGGAGTTAACGGAGATGCATTGGCTTTTGCCAGAGAGATGGAAGCATCAGGAATAGCGGATGCTATCAGGGCGGAAGAAGGGAACCTTAGATATGAATACTTTCAGCCCTTGGGTGATCCGGAAACGATTCTGCTTATCGATTCGTGGAAAGACCAGGCGGCAATAGATGCGCATCATGCTTCTCTCATGATGAAGCAGCTGGCAGAACTTCGTGACAAGTATGATCTTCATATGACGGTGGAGAGATTTGTAAGTGACGAGTATAAAGAAGACGAGAAGTATATAAGGAGATAGATAGTATGAATTCAATTTTGATTAAAGATACAACACGTGAGGAGCGGGAGCGCATTGTGACGGAATCTATTGGGAATATAAGCGGTGCCTGTGATGGATGTATGGCGGGACTTGCCGATATGTATCAGGACTATATTGATGGGAAGAAGGAAATAAAAGATATCAATATGGAATTCAGAGCAAGTTATGAATCGGGAATTGAAGCTCCCGAGATAGAAAACTGCGGATATAAAAGTAGTGGCTTTTAACAAGCCACTACTTTATTTTTACCGGATTTTTCCACTGTATAGATTTTTTAGCAGTTATCTGCGCCCAGTGTATTTAAGGGAAGCGGGAACCAGCTTAATGCAAATCCGGGAAGCAGGTTCTTCTCGGGAACCAAAAGTCCGAAGAGGACGCCCATTGCCTGTCTGTGGGACAGGGTCAAATCACATTCACCGGTATAAGGCTCAACAGAGGTTTCATTGTTATTGACTTTGATTAAGAACTTTTCTGTTCCCGCCTTGCCCTGAACCTCGATACTTAACTCACCATCTGCAAGTTTGGCGTAGGTTGCTTTTAAAGCCAGGGTAGCCCTTACAACCTTTTCGTAATTAAGAACATAGAAATGCTCTGAGTTTGAAATTGTAACACCTTCAGAAATATCTGAAAGAAGATTATAAAAGGGCACATTAAAGGGTGGAACATCAAGACCGATTCGATCTTCGCCGATTGCCTCAAAGCATGCGCGAAGCACGTTAGGAGCATTTTCAGATTTTACACAGTCAATTTCCATGACATTTGAGTTTCCGCCGTCGCCGCCGTAAACGAAATATCCTGCGAAAGCATTCTTTTTATCTGTGATGGAATAAATCTTGGCAGTCCAGCTTGAAAGAATATCAAAATATGAGGCGTTGTCGCGAAGAGGATAGTAATCTCTGCTCTGGGACAAGGCCTTTATTGCATCTATCTCTTTGGTATCTTTTTCGGTGAGAAGCTTGGCTTTGTAACCGGTTCCTTCGTTGATTGAGCCGTATACATGCACCAGGTTGTGCTTATAGAGACTAAAGGATCCGCAGGCTCCTGCAGGCTCGAATCCAAAGTAGGAGTAGCGCTGACGACGGCCACCCAAAGCAGCAAAGTCAACGCCATTTGCCTTCATGTCATCAAGGGCCATATTCATGCAGTCCTTCATGTATCCCTTGCCTCGATGCATGGGATGAACAGCTACATTTCCGATACCGATTCCTTTTAAAACTGTCCCTTTTACACTTATTGAAAACGGATAAGCACCCACTGCGGCGCGCAAGCGGCCGTCTTCGGTGGTGATGAAATTGTAGCGTTCCGGATGGTATTCAGGCTTGTAAAGCTTAGGCAAAAGCTTATAGAAGCTTGTTCTGTCACCGTTCATTCCGAACACGTAATTCAAAAAATCCACAAGTGTTTCATTATCACACTTGCCCTCAGCAATTCCTTTGTAAATGTCCATAATTCCCTCCACAATTTGAATTTCTAGACAATTATAACACAATAGTAAACTTCAAAAAATATTAATAATTTTGATATATATTTTTAACGATTTACTCCTATATAATACAGCTTGTTCAGTTGGAAAGGCCGTGTACGGCCACTGTTCAGCATATATTAGCCAGGGGAGAAAAATAGGCGAAATGGGTAGAAACCGTGAAGACTTTGAGAGTTATGAAGATTATGAGGAATATGTACGACGCAGAAGAGAATATATAATAAGACAAAAGGTAGCCAGAAGGAAAAGAAGAATTCGCCGAAGAATAAGGCTACTTACATTTGAAATTCTTATACTGGCAGGAGTAGTGTTTTTGGCGGTCAAGTTGTTTGGACCTTCGAAGACTGTAGATAAGAGAGAAATAACACTTTACGATGCGGCTGTACCCGCTGCAAATACTACGGCAGACAAAATCGAATCCTCTCAGAAAAGCACAGAAATTCCGGAATGGATTGTTGTGAATTATATAGATGAGGGCAACCCTTCCCGTTCGGGATTAAAGCTTGATGGAGTTAACAATATAGTTATTCACTACGTGGGAAACCCCGGCACAACTGCAGAGCAGAACAGAAACTTTTATAATCAGCCGGATTCCAATGTAAGTTCTCACTTCGTTGTGGGAATCGATGGTCATGTTATTATGTGTCTGCCCCTGGATGAGTATTCGGCTGCCAGCAATCACAGAAATCATGATACAATTTCCATAGAGGTATGTCATGAAGATACGACCGGTGAGTTTAGCGACGAGGCCTATGATTCTCTTGTTAAGCTTGTAGACTGGCTTATGGAAAGATTTGATCTGGAGGCAGATGACGTAATAAGGCATTATGATGTTACAGGTAAAATGTGCCCCCTCTACTATGTGGAACATGAAGACGCCTGGGAACAGTTTAAGGCGGACTTATAGAATTATTATTGCGCTCGATGCAAGGGCTTTCACTGCAGATTTAATAGATTTGCAGTGGAAGCTTTTTTAGTGCTTTTAGGATTGAAATCAGATATAATATAAGGGTCGGATTTGAGGACTATTTGAACGTGGAATTTTAACATGAAAATTTGAGTTTTGTACCTAAATGGAGTGTTTCAGACCAATTTAGGTACTCAAAAACCCGGAAATATCCAATGAATCCAAGTACATAGTAAAAATCGAGTACCTAAATGCTTCACTTTAATTGGATTTAGGTACAGAAATTTGTGAAGAACGAGATTTTCAATTGAAAACTTGTACCTAAACAGTTGTCAGAATGCTCATTTAGGTACAAAAGTCAAAAATTGAGATTTATAAAGGAGCTTTATGATAATGAAAAAGAATAAAATGGTTGGAATAGCTGTGGCCTGCGTGCTACTGATAACGGGATGCGGAGCGGGAACGCCTGCTTCAACTGGAACTATAGGAAATGGTGAAGATGCTGCGCAGGCAGAAGCAATCATTGAAACCAGTAATGAATCGACGACTGAAGAAGTATCCACAGAAGCAACAGAAGAGGAGGCCCGGGAGGAAATAGTGGACACAACACTTAAAGAAGTATTTGAAAAGCACGGGCTTAAAGTGGGGACCTGTGTTTCCTCATCTGAATTAAATAAGAGAAGCTTCAAGGAAACTGTATTAAATCAGTTTAACAGTCTTACGGTTGAGAATGCCATGAAGCCTGACAGCGCCCTTAATCAGGCCAAGAGCAAGGAAGAGGGCAAAGTGGTTGTGGACTTCAACAAGGAGGTTCTTACAATTCTTGAGTTTGCGAGAGAGAACGGTTTTTCCATGAGAGGTCATACTCTTGTATGGTACTCTCAGACGCCGGAATGGTTATTTCGTGAGGGCTTCGAGAACTCAGGGGATTTCGTCGATCGTGACGAAATGCTTAAGCGAATGGAAGATTTAATCAGCGGTACCTTTGCAAAGATTGAGGAGCTGGGCTACACGGACCTTTTCTATGCTTATGACGTTGTAAACGAAGCCTGGATGGAAGACGGCACCATGAGGGAGAACCACTGGCTCGAGATAATCGGCGATGATTACCTTTGGTATGCTTTCTACTTTGCAGACAAATACGCTCCCGAGAGCATTGACCTTTACTATAATGATTACAACGAGCAGTATAAGGCAGATACCCTTGTGAAGTTTGTGGAAACCCTTAAGGATGAGGACGGAAGATATCTTATAGACGGTATTGGATTGCAGGCTCACCTATATACTTCAGATAATCTGCCCGGATACTTTAAAGCTGTTGATAAGCTGGCAGAGACCGGCCTTAAGATTCAGCTGACGGAACTTGATGTCTGCCTTGGCAAGTATCAGGCGCCTCTAGAAGCCACTGATGATAATCTGGTAAAACAGGGCAAGTTCTACTATGACCTCATCAATGGAATTTTTGAGAGAGTTGACGCCGGAAAGCTTAAGATGGACGCCTTTACCTTCTGGGGTTTTAGCGACGGATATTCCTGGAGAAGGGAGTACAGTCCCTTGCTTTATGACAAGAGTTTTAAGCCTAAGTATGCTTTGTACGGGGCCCTTCAGATTAAAGACAAAGCAGGATATTAAGCGGAGGTTTTATTATGGTTGATAAGAAAATAGCTCATAGAGTGGTTAATAAAGATATCAAGCTGGTTGATGGTGCCGGCAATCCTGTTAAGGGCAAAAGAATCCAGATTAAGCAGGTTAATCATGATTTCCTCTTTGGATGCGGAGCCTTTGACTTTATAGGTTATGCGGCCGAAGGCAAGATTGAAAATAAGGAAGTGACCGACGGCTGGCTTGAGATATTCAATTATGGAACACTGCCTTTCTATTGGGGCACATATGAGCCGGTGGAAGGAAAACCCAATTTTGACGCACTTATGAAGACGGCTCAGTATTTAAAGAGCAAGGGTGTTAAGGTAAAAGGACATCCTCTCTGCTGGCACACAGTTTGTGCTGACTGGCTGCTTAAATATGATAACGAGACTATCATGAAGAAACAGCTTGAGAGAATTGACAGAGAAGTCTCAGGCTTTAAGGGCGTTATCGACATGTGGGATGTTATCAACGAAGTTGTTATCATGCCCGTATTTGATAAATATGATAATGCCATAACTAGAATCTGTAAGGAAAAGGGAAGAGTTGAACTTATCAAAACTGTATTTGATGAAGCAAGAAAGATGAATCCTAATGCAACCTTACTGCTTAACGATTTCAATACTTCACCTAAGTATGAGGAGCTTATTGAGGAATGCCTTGATGCAGGGGTATCTATCAGTGCAATCGGTATTCAGTCTCATCAGCACCAGGGATACTGGGGCAAGGAGAAGGTTCTTGATGTGCTCGAGAGATTCTCAAGATTCGGACTTCCCATTCATTTTACCGAGAATACATTTGTGTCCGGTGATCTGATGCCAGCCCATATAGTTGATCTCAATGACTGGCAGGTTCCTGAATGGCCAACAACTCCTGAGGGAGAAGCAAGACAGGCACAAAATGTGGAAGAGATGTATCGCCTTCTATTTGAGAATCCCTTGGTTCAGGCAATTACTACATGGGATTACAAGGACGGCGCATGGCTTGGCGCTCCCAGCGGTTTTGTGAGAAAGGATAATTCAAGAAAGCCCTCCTTTGATGTTCTTAAGAAACTTACTCACGAAGAATGGTGGACAGATACATTAGTCGTAACAAATGATGAAGGTATTGCAAACGTTGAAGCGTTCAAGGGTGAATACAAGATTATTATAGACGGAAAAGAGTATGACGCTCATATTTTAAATGATGATATGTTTTTTATTTCTATATAATCCATACTAATATCAAAATAATTTTAATATATCAGGCAGACTCGATACAGTTATATTTTGGGGGATGCCTGATTTTTTGCATTATTCATAAATCTTCGTACACTATATTTTTAAAAATCTCGATGATATATTAATAAAATAAATAATCAAACAAATAGTTGACTATGCGTATTAACACGTATAGTATATTTATTGTAATGATTGTCATATATAAGAAGAGCAGTGAGGAAATCTATGAATACATATTTTTATCCCGCAATTTTTCATAATGATGAACGTGGTGGATTATGGGTTTCTTTCCCAGATTTTCCCGAATGTACTACTCAGGGAGAAAACATTGATGAAGCATACAAGATGGCCGTCGAGGCGATAGGTCTATGTATTGATGACAAGCTGAAGAACAATGAGGAATTACCAGAAGCATCTATACCGACTGATTACTTTGTAGATAAAGGAGATTTTTCATGCCTTATAGAATTTGACCTTATGAGATACAGAAGAACTCATAATACAAAATCTGTCAAGAAAACGCTTACTATTCCAGAATGGCTTAATGAGGCTGCACTAGCCCAAAATATTAATTTTTCACAAGTATTACAGGATGCTCTAATACAAAAAGTGGGAGAATAAAAAGCGTAAGTAAAGGAGATTGTTTAAAGATGGGGATAAACAGGGATAAACCTGACAGATGGAAAAGTGACACAGCAAAGTCTGTAGAGATGTACAATAAATGGTATTTGGATTTTGCACCAAAAGCTTTCAGGGAGACGAGACTTACAACATCAAATGGCGTAGAAAAAGCGATGAGAATTACGGGTTATTTTAAAAACTTATCTCCGGAGGTTTTAAGGAAGAATCCGGGTGTTCTGCAGATATTACGCATGTCAACTTGTCCACCTATCGCGAGAGATCGTCTTGTTGGTTTGTCAGGAGCAAGTAAGAGTTTAATTCAGAATATGGAAGATAAAGAGAAGCCTCGTTTGTCGCACAGAATCCCAGAAAATACAGTATTAAAAGAACTGGGGAAGATTGTGGACACAATCTCTCCCATGCTTGATCCAGATATTTTTACTTGGATTAAAGAGAATCGAGAACCTTTAGATATTGAAATCAGTAAATCAGCCACAATCGTTGCAGACAGATTATGTGGGGCTGTTTCGGATCCAATTATTCGAAATGAACAGGAAAAACGTCAGCTAAGAGTGATTCGCGAGTATCTAGAAAACAAAGGATATGTGGAAGCTGAAAAGGGAACAAGGTTTAATGAAATGCCACCTGGAACTTTTTCATTTAGAACCAATGTACAGGTTAGAGTATCTGAGAATGCAAAACAAACTGCCAATATTCCTGTTGATGTATTGATTAATCCAAAGAGTGCCTACAAAGGTAACATACCTATAATGATTGAAGCAAAATCAGCAGGGGATTTTACTAATGTTAATAAGAGAAGGAAAGAAGAGGCAACCAAAATACAGCAATTAAGAAAAACATATGGAGAGAATGTTGAGTTTATCTTATTCTTATGTGGATATTTTGATTCGGCTTACTTGGGATATGAGGCTGCGGAAGGAATAGATTGGATATGGGAACACAGGATATCAGATTTAGATTTTCTTGGGATATAGAAAAGCAGAGGGAGTTTAGACAACTTCAAGTTGATAATTCAAAGGATATTGATGCTCGCAGAAAAAACGGTCAGTTTTCAACGCCTATAGAAATTGCAAATGAGATGATGGGGTATGGCTTGAGTCTCTTAACGGATAAAACGGTTCGTTTTCTTGAACCTGCTGTTGGAACGGGGACCTTTATTTCTGCATTGCTAAACCAGTGTTCTGACTTAAAAAATATCAATAAGATTACAGGTATAGAAGTTGATTATGATTACTATTCTGTTGCAGATGAATTATGGAAATCTAATGTAATAAATTTAGAAAATGAAGACTTTACTGTAATTGATTCAGGGGGCGAATTATATAATCTTCTTATTACGAATCCTCCTTATGTAAGGCACCACTATTTGGATAAAGACAAAAAAAGGTATCTTAAGGAAAGAGTCAAAATTGAAACCGGTTTAGCAATTTCAGGGTTAGCGGGTTTGTATTGCTATTATCTATTGCTTGCAAACAAGTATTTATCTGAAGGAGCTATATGTGGATGGCTTCTACCAACCGAGTTCCTAGATGTAAATTATGGGGCTTCGATTAAAGAGTATTTATTAAATGATGTCCAACTGATTCGTGTTCACAGATATAGCTCGGACAGTTGTATTTTTAATGATGCTTTAGTCTCTTCATGTGCCGTTTGGTTTAAAAAATCGAAACCATTAGATGATTATAAAATTCAATTTACTTATGGCGGGTCACATGAAAAACCGGATAAGAGCAGGTATATTGATAGAGGTTCGCTTTCACATATTAAAAAATGGACTCATGTCAATGATGATATTATAAATGCTTTGGCTGATGAGCCAACAATTGGAGATTATTTTGAGATTAAAAGAGGATTGGCGACAGGAGATAATGCTTTTTTTATTCTTAATGGAAAGCAAATCAAAGAAAAAAAACTTGACATGAAATTTTTCAAACCTATTTTGCCAAGCCCCAGGAATATGAGAGAGGACGAAGTACTGTCAGATGAGAATGGGATTCCGAGTATTCCTGAGCCTCTTTATCTACTAGATTGTAATCTAGACGAAAAAGAAATAGCTGAACACTATCCTGCTTTATGGAATTATCTTAAGTGTGGACTAGAAACTACTGCAACAAAGTATTTGTGTAAATCGAGGAAAAAATGGTATTTTCAGGAACAGAGAGAGCCAACTCCGTTTCTTTGTTCATATATGGGAAGGGGTAAAGAGGACAAACTTCCTTTCAGATTTATTTTAAATCATTCAAAAGCAATTGCTTCCAATTCTTACTTGTTACTATATCCAAAAGAAGAATTAAATAGAATACTGCATGATAATGATTCTTCCTATATTCAAGTATGGAATGCACTCAAAGGCATTAGCGCGTATGATTTAGAAACCGAGGGCAGAGTTTACGGAGGTGGATTGAAAAAGATAGAACCAAATGAGCTATCTAAGGTTAAATGTAAAGAATTAAAAAGAGTAATTGAATTATATTAAGCATCCGCGATAAGGTGTATATATGGTTGTAGATTGTAAAATTCTAAATACTGCAAGAGAGTTCTATAAAGTTGGCATTCAGTTATATAAAGATATAAGTATTGAGGTAAATGGTAAGAATTGGGTGAAATTGATTCCGACTATTGTAAATTTATCTTTTGCCGCTGAATTATATTTAAAATCTATGCTTAACGGAGAACGTGGACATGATTTGAATCACTTGTTTAATGGCCTTTCCAAGGAAGAGAAAGAAACTATTATTGATATGACAATTATAAATTATCAAAACATGTCAGGACAGCAAATCGACTCTGAAACCTTTGGAGAATTATTAAAGAAGGCCAAGGATGCTTTTTATAATTGGAGATATTTTTACGAAATGAGTATCATAGATATAGATTTATTTTTCTTGATATCATTTTTGAAATCGCTACAGGCGCTTTCAAGTATATATTCTTTCAAAGAAGATAATATGAAAGAGTGAAAAGGAGTTTTATAATAGATGAATTACGAAACAATAAATCGTATGAGAAAATTCATTGAGGATCGTGAATGGGGAGCAATATCATAAACCTGCGAACCTTGCTAAATCTAGTGTGATTGAGGCTTCATAACTTTTGGAATGCTTCCAGTGGAGCGACACCGAGTATGATGAGCAGCATGTGAAAGAAGAACTTGCAGATGTGCTGGTTTACTGCAGGGATTTACTCGACTGTTTCGGCTGGGATGAAGACGAAATAGTAAACATGAAGATGGATCAAAACGAGGCAAAATATCCCGTGGAGAAGGCTAAGGGAAGCAGTGCCAAATATAATCAATTGTAGGGAATTAAGGGAGTATAAATGTATTATCACGCATCACAGGTTCCTAAAATAAAGCAGCTTGAACCGAGAATATCAAATCATAGTATTCCGCTCATTTATTTTTCAAAGAAACGCGAAAATACATTGGTATATTTGAGCAATGCGGTTGAAAAATATTGTAAAGAAACAGGATTTGAGTACAACGGTGTCTGGAAGAAATGGGGAGCATATGGTTTTAATCCTGATGGACGACAGAGACTTGAGGAATATTATCCTGATGCATTGATTAAGACTTATAAAGGCGTTTCAGGATACATTTATTCGGCTTCAGAGATAACTGATTCGGGACTTGAAATACAAATTCCAGATGCTGCTACCTGTAGTCAACCGGTACCGGTATCAGATGTGGAGTTTGTTCCTGACGCTTATGAAGCAATCTTACAAGCCGAGAGGGAAGGCCTGATAACAATCATAAGGTATGACGAGAGACCGCAGAAAATGATTGACTGGCTTGCGAAAACCATAAAAGAAGAGTATGAGAACTCTGAAGATCATCCTGAATACAGATATTTTCTTAAAGAACATTTTCCAGAATTAATATAACCCGGCGTAAGCCGGGTTTTTCTATTCATTAGGTATTAACAGTATTTCTATATTCGGGTGCTCGGAAGCATATTCTTCAGCCTTATTCTTGCCGAGAATAAATAAATAAGTCGACAATGCATCGCCTTCAACTGAAGATTCTGTGATTATTGATGCGGAAGCCAAGTTTGTATCCACAGGATAACCGGTCTTAGGGTCGAAGATGTGGTGATAGGTTATACCGTCAATAACAAAGTTTCTTTCATAGGAGCCGGAAGAAACAACGGACTTGTCTGTGATATCAAGAGTAGTATAGGGGGTTCCTGTGGGCTTCCCGGGATCCTGTATTCCTATTTTAAAGGGGGAACCGTCGGGTTTGGAACCGATTGCCAGGACATTGCCGCCAAGGTTTATAACGGCGCTTTTGACTCCTTTATCCAAAAGGTATTCTTTAATTCTGTCCGCGATATATCCTTTAGCGATGAATCCTAAATCCAATCGGGCCTCAGGGTCAGAAAGTGTTATGGCATCCGCGGAATCATCAAATAAGACATTCTTATAATTCACATGCTTAACTGCCTCGGCAAGGGCCTTTTCATCCGGTAATACGGGTGAATCGGAGTGGAAATCCCAGAGCTCAGAAACGGAGCCTATAGTGGGGTCCACAAGACCGCCTGACATTTCGGCGTAGGAGATGGCCAGCTTCACCAGTTCATATGTGTCGGGATTAACAGAAACAGATGAACCTTTTGCATGATTAATTTTATAGATATCAGATCCCTCTATGGTTCTGCTGAACAGTGACTCATAATCTTTAAGGAGTTTAAAGCATCCATTAAGGGTGTCCTCGGAATCTGTATTGTCATCGTAAATTGTTATGGTGATGACTGTGTCAAGACCGAAGGCAGTCTTTGAAACAGACTTAGATTCTGAGGGACCTTTTCTTATGAGAAATATGGTTATTATAAGCAGTATTAACAGCAATGCTGCCGACAGTATCTTTTTCATATCCTTGAATATACAAAAATGACTTAGTTTAGTCAAGGGAGCCTGATGTGTGATATAATATCGTCATGAAACTTAATGACAACTACGACGACAATTTTGAATATGGCAATGAAAGGATGAGCGGCACGGCGATTTTTATTCTCGTGTCTTTATTTATTTTGCTTATTCTTGCTGTGGTTCTTGTAATCTCCGGCAATGCAAATAAGAAGAAACAGTCGTCATCGGTGTCGACGAAGCCGGCGCAAGTCAACGCCGAAGAGGAGACGGACATATACGGAATGCCCAGTACCGAGTCAATTCTCGGAGGGGAGAAAGAGAAGCTTCACCCGGATGATCTGGAGATTTTCTCTGATTACAATAAGAAGAAAGACAAGGATAACAAGGAAACCACCGACACCACTAACGAAAAAGAGAAGGCAGACGCAGAAAAGAAGTCTGAGGATAAAGATAAGACCACGGATAAGACAGATGACACTAAGTCCGAAGAAGAGAACAAAGATACCAAGGACCCTTCAGACGACGGAAAGCATACACTGGTCAAGTACCGGGACGGTACGGAAGAGTGGGTTGCGATCAGTAACTATCTGACCAGAAACAACTATGATCTGACCAAGTTTACAATACAAAACGGAATTCTCAAATATGAGGATGACGGCAAGAACCAATCCTTCTGGGGAACCGACATCTCAAAATATCAGGGGAATGTTGACTTCTATGCTCTTAAGGATGCAGGCGTTGACTTTGTAATGCTAAAGGTTGGCGGCAGAGGCTACAGCTCGGGAACTATCACCATTGACGAATTCTTCGCCGACAACATTAAGAAAGCCAGTGATGCAGGCCTTGGAATCGGCTTATATTTCTACTCACAGGCAGTTACTGTTGAGGAAGCTGCCGAGGAAGCCAACGTGGTTCTTAATGCCATAGGCGAATACAAGATCACATATCCAATAGCCTATGATATGGAATTTGTGGAGAACGACACCGCAAGGATAGAGGGCTTATCGAAGGCCGATAAGACCACCATTGCCAAGACCTTTATGGACGCCATCAGTGCAAAGGGTTACAGACCAAGCCTCTACGGGAATAAGGAATGGCTTATTAAGGAAGTGGATCTTACCAAGCTGGCGGGCTATGAGGTTTGGCTCTCGCAACCCGGGGACCTTCCCGATTATCCCTATAAATTCTCCATGTGGCAGTATACCACATCGGGTAAAGTTAACGGCATTACAGGACCTGCAAACCTTAACATTTGCTTCCTTGATTACTCCAATAAATAAACTTAGTTTTCAATCTTTAGACGGTGAACGACATGGCCAAAGGAAAATCCCTACCGGGTGTTTACCCCGCTAAGAAAAAAGACGGAACCGAGTATTACAGAGCCTCAATGACTTATAAGCGTAAGCATATAAGTCTGGGCAGTTATGACTCTATGTTCGAAGCCCATCTGGCTTACAAGGATGCGGATGCTCTGCTTCACGATTCAAGCATAAAGATTGACGCATACAACAAAATCAATCCATCCATACAGTTTGATAAATATGTTTCCATTATCAATTTAAGGGATAACGACATTTATATTGCTAATCCCATTTATCTCCAGGAGAAGTTTTTCTATTATTACCTTTCTCCCGACTTTGTGTTTAAATTTGATATGGACGATTTGTTCTATTATTCATCCCACAAAATCATGCGAAGAAACGGACATTTTTTCGTTGCTGAGTATGGAATGCAGTACAATATCATGAACCGTTACGGAATCATGAGTAATGCTGTTTTGGGAAAAGACTACGAGTTCTACAATGATGACCCCACGGATTTCAGATATGAGAATATTCACATCATAAATTCCTATCACGGGGTTAAACAGAAGAAGAAAAAGAATGTCAATGTGTATCAGGCACACATACACATAAATGGCAACTATCTTGTTGGGACGTACAGAACTGCGGAAGAGGCGGCTGTGGCATATAACAAGGCCATAGATATACTAAAAAGGAATGGATTTCATAAGAATTTTTCGCCGAATTATATTGAAAGTTTGTCCCCAAGGCAGTATGCTGATATGTATTCGAGACTTATTATATCTGAGAAGATAGTTAATTATAATGTACCCCCGAAAGGAGACAAGTAACAAATGGAGTTGAAGTATTTTAGCACAAGAGGAGATAAGGAAGCGGTAACCCCCTCCATGGCCATATTACGAGGCCTGGCACCGGATGGCGGATTATATGTTCCCGACAGTATTCCCTCTCTTGATTGTTCTTTGGAAGAACTTGCTAAGATGGAATATAAAGAAGTTGCCTACAAGGTAATGAAGCAGTTCCTTACAGACTTTACAGAAGATGAGCTTAAGAACTGTATTGAAAAAGCGTATGATTCTAAATTTGACACAGAGGCCATCGCTCCCCTTGTTGAAGTGGGAAACACATATTACCTTGAACTTTTCCACGGAGCAACAATCGCTTTTAAGGATATGGCATTATCAATTCTTCCTCATCTTATGACTACTTCTGCAAAGAAGAACAAGATGGATAAGAAGATTGTTATTCTTACAGCTACTTCAGGTGATACAGGAAAGGCAGCACTTGCAGGTTTTGCCGATGTTCCCGGAACGGAGATTATTGTTTTTTACCCCAAGGATGGCGTCAGCCCTATCCAGGAGAAACAGATGGTTACTCAGACCGGTGACAACACCCATGTAGTTGCCATCAGAGGAAACTTCGACGATGCTCAAAGCGGAGTTAAGGCGATTTTCTCAGATGAGGGAATGAAGAAGAGAATGAGTGATGCGGGAATGCAGTTCTCATCCGCAAACTCCATTAACATCGGTCGTCTCGTTCCTCAGATTGTTTATTATGTATATGCTTACGCAACCCTTCTTAAAGAGGAGAAGATCAAATCCGGGGATGAAATCAATGTAGTTGTTCCCACCGGAAACTTTGGTAACATCCTTGCGGCATTTTATGCAAAGAACATGGGACTTCCCATTAAGAAGTTAGTTTGCGCATCAAATGATAACAAGGTTTTATATGATTTCTTCGGAACAGGAGATTACGACAGAAACAGAGATTTCATACTTACCACATCTCCTTCCATGGATATCCTTATTTCAAGTAACCTTGAGAGATTGATTTATAAGATTGCAGGCAACAATGCATCCAAGTGCGCTGAGCTTATGGGCAGCCTTAAGGATTCCGGCAAATACTCAATTACCTCTGAGATGAAAGAGGGACTTAAGGATTTCTACGGAAACTGGGCAAACACCAAAGAGTGTGCAGACACAATCAAGAAGATTTATGACGATTGCGGATATGTAATCGATACTCATACGGCTGTAGCAGCCTGCGTATATGAGAAGTTTGCAAAGGATACAGGTGATGATAAGACTCCTGCGGTTATTGCTTCAACAGCCAGTCCTTTCAAGTTTACAAGAAGTGTAATGGAAGCTTTAAAGGGTGACTGTGACAAGGCAGGAGATTTCGAGCTGGTTGACGAGCTTTCCAAGGTCGCTAACGTAAAGGTTCCTAAGGCAATCGAAGATATCAGAAATGCCAAGGTGCTTCACAATACAGTCTGTGACAAGGACAAGATGTGCGACACAGTCTGTGACATTTTGGGATTGTAATTAAACATATATATTATATGGGGGTGTTGAATTGAAGAGAGTATTAGAAGGAATTTTCAAGATTTCAGTTTCGGGTTCTGACGATTGGAAGAAGTTTGATATTCCCGGGTCCGCAATGCAGTCATTCGTTGTTTCCGGTGATATTCCCAACCCGTACATTGGGGTTAATGAGTACAAAGTAAGAGACTTCCTTGACAATGATTTCGTTGTCAGGGGAGTTTTTGTTGTAGAAGATGATGTTCTTAAGAAGAAAAAGAAAGAACTTATTCTTAAGAGCATTGATACGGTCTGTGATGTTTACTTGAATGGACAGAAAATCAGACACTGCGAGAATGCACACATTAAATACAGAATTGATGTATCAGATATTCTTAAGGCCCAGAATGAACTGGAATTCAGATTCTTCTCGGCTACAAGACTTGTGAATTCCGTAAAACCCGGTGCCGACAGAGAAATCACCATGATTAACACCGGTACCATGGCTAATTCCCAGTACATCAGAAAATCACATTCCAGTTTCGGCTGGGATTGGGGTCCTCAGCTTCCTGACTGCGGTATCTATGAGCCCATGGAGATTATCGCATATGATGAAGTGAGACTTGATGATGTCTGGGTTAGACAGGATCACAACCTTGGTGAGGGTGTGGTTGGTCTTAAGGTTTTCTCCCAGGGCATCGGCATTGTCGAAGCGGATATCAAAACAGAAGTATTTGACCCTGCGGGAGATAAGATTTACGAGGGAGAATTCTTCAGAGAGATTGAGATTTATAATCCTGAGTACTGGTGGCCTGCAGGCTACGGCGACCAGCCTTTATATACTGTAAAAGTAACCGCAACAAGCCGCACAACAGGTGAGAGTGATGAATTAAGCACCCGCGTTGGTCTGAGAACTCTTACGGTTTCCCGTAACAAGGATGAGTGGGGCAAAGAGTTCGCCTTTACCGTTAACGGACACAAAATATTTGCCATGGGTGCGGACTATATTCCTGATAACTGTTTCTATGGTCTTATCGATGATGAGACTCTGGAGAGGGATATTAGAGCAGCCAAATTCGCAAACTTCAACTGCTTAAGAGTTTGGGGTGGCGGATTCTATCCCAGAGATAAGTTCTACGACCTTTGCGATGAAGCCGGTATTTTTCTTTGGCAGGATTTCATGTTTGCCTGCAATGTCTATGATTTGGAATCAAGCCTTGAGGGTGGCGAGAAATTCAGAGACCTTATTAAGGCAGAAATCAGATATGTTACCAAGCGTATCAGAAACCATGCATGTCTTGGACTCCTTTGCGGTAATAACGAGATGGAAGTTGCATGGCTTGAATGGGAGATTACTAAGCACCATTCAGATACTTTAAGAAAAGATTATTTAGAGCAGTTCGAGGAGCTGATCCCCGACCTTTGCAAACGCTATGCACCTGATACATTCTATGTACCTTCATCACCTTCAAAGGGCGGTGGCTTTGATGATCCCGACAATGAAAACGATGGTGACAGCCACTACTGGAAGGTATGGCATGGAATGAAGCCCTTCAGGGATTATGAGAATCATTATTTCAGATTCCTTTCTGAATTTGGTTTCCAGTCCTTCCCTTCAATGAAGACCATTGCTGAGTTTATCGAGAAGGAAGATGACCTTAGAATTGATTCCGAGATTATGGAATCACACCAGAAGAATCCTTCCGCAAATGAGAAGATTCTCGCTTATCTTAAGGAATGCTTCAAGGAGCCTGCAAACTTCGAGGAGCTGGTTCTTGACAGTCAGATTATGCAGGGTATTGCAATGAAGACGGCGGTTGATCACATGAGAAGAAACAGAGGCCGCTGCATGGGAAGTCTTTACTGGCAGTTTAACGATGACTGGCCGGTTGCTTCCTGGTCAAGTATTGACTACTACGGAAGATACAAAGCTCTTCATTACATGGCAAGGAAGTTCTATGCTCCAATAGCTCCAAGCATTGTAATAAAGGATAAAAAGGTTGAATTCTGGGTATCAAACGAAAGCCCTCAGAGAATCACAACTCTTTGCAGTTTCAGACTTAAGACCATGGATTTCAAGACTGAGTTTGAGGAAAGACAGGAAATCTTTGTTCCAAGGTTTGCTGCAGTTAAAGTGTTTGAACATGACTTTACAGAGCTGTTTGAGAATAATTCTGAGCTTAATCTCGATAATGTATTCGTTGAGATGAGTTTCAATGATTACAATGAATGGGCAACCTTCGTTCCAATTAAGGATCTCAAAATTGAAACACCCATTCTTAAGGTTGAGTTTGAGAAAGGACAGAAGACCACCTGGATTTCATCACCTACATTTGTACCCTACGTATTTCTTGAGGGCAGAGAAGAAGATATCATATTTAAGGACAACTTCTTTGCAATCACATCAGCTGAACCTGTTGTGGCGGGTGAATTGGAATAATAAACAAATAATCAGAGCTCGGCGTTTAGCCGAGCTCTTTATTTTAACGCTTATTCATATCTATGTAGTCTTTATGTTCACAAACCGGTTTATATGCGGGTCTTATAATCTTTCCGTTGTTGGCCAGTTCTTCAAGGCGATGTGCACTCCAGCCGGCAATTCTTGCAATTGCGAAGATGGGAGTGTATAGCTGAAGGGGAAGACCGAGCATTCTGTAAACGAATCCCGAGTAGAAGTCTACGTTTACACTGACGCCCTTATACATCTGTCTGGATTTACTGATTACATCGGGAGCCAGATTCTCGACTCTGTTATATAGCTCAAACTCTTTGTGAAGACCCTTCTCTTCAGAAAGCTTTTCAACAAAGGATTTAAAGATTACGGCTCTGGGGTCAGACTTAGAGTAAATTGCATGGCCGACGCCGTATATTAATCCCGCATTGTCAAAGGCTTCTTTATTTAAAAGCTTCTCGAGATATACAGCAACCTCATCATCATTTTCCCAGTTCTTGACGTGTCTCTTTAAGTCGTCAAACATCTGAACAACTTTGATGTTGGCACCACCATGTCTGGGACCCTTAAGTGAACCTAAGGCTGCAGCAATGGTAGAGTAAGTATCTGTCATACTTGATGTTACAACGTGGGTTGTGAAGGATGAGTTATTACCTCCGCCATGCTCCATATGAAGAACCAGGGCTATATCAAGAATCTTTGCTTCAAGATCCGTAAACTTCTTGTTGGATCTTAAAAGATACAGTATATGCTCCGCAGTGGAAAGGTCCTGTCTGGGATGGTGGATATATAAGCTTTTACCATTATAGTAATGGTGATACGCGTGATAGCCGTAAATAGCCAATTGAGGGAAAAGGCTTATAAGCTGCAGACACTGTCTTAATACGTTTGGAAGAGAAGTGTCATCCTCATAATCGTCGTAGGAGTAAAGGGTAAGCACGCTTCTTGCAAGAGTATTCATCATGTCACGGCTTGGTGCTTTCATGATGATGTCCCTGACGAAATTGGTGGGAAGGGAGCGATAACCGAAAAGAATACGCTTAAACTCCTCCAATTCACTTGCACTTGGAAGCTTTCCGTAAAGCAGAAGATAGGCCATCTCCTCATAGCCAAAGCGGTCTTCGGATGTAAAGCCCTTGACCAGATCTTCCACATTATAGCCCCTGTAATAGAGCTGCCCTGCAACAGGCACTTCCTTGCCATCAACGATTTCTTTGGCATGAACATCAGAGATATTGGTAAGACCCGCCAATACCCCCTTGCCGTTAAGGTCACGAAGACCCCTCTTAACATCGAGCTTAGTATATAATTCCGTATCTATGATATCCGCTTTCTGGCACATTTCGGCCATGCGGGCAATTTCGGGTGTTACAACCGAATAGGGGTTTCCCAGTGTATAATCCATAAGTTCCCTCCTGTTCAAAAGATGTATTAATATACTATCAAAAAATGTCGTAATTAGGCAAGGTTATGGGCTAAATATTTATAAAACTTTAACATTTATGAATAAATAATTAAAAAAGGACTGCCGATTACGGCAGCCCTTGGAATGTATGGCTCTTATTCGAGTTTAAACTTGCCGACTTCGGTTTTGAGCTGATTGGATATATCATTGCTGTTGGCGGCATCAACATCAATCTTTGACATGTTGTCGGACATTTCCACAGATTTTTCAGCAGCGGTTGAAACGCCTTTAACCACTTCTTCAACAGCGCTGTTAACCGATTCCGTAGATTCGCGGATCTGGTCAATGCTTCTCTGGATTTGAGCTGATGCATCAGCAAATCTTTCCATCATTTCCGATATACGCTCAGCAGACTGCTGATATTCTTCGCTGGTCTTGGCGAGATTCTCAAAGCTTGCAAGGGTGGTATCGTTTACAAATTTAAGTAGTGACTGAGCTTCGTCTGACAGACCGTTAACTGCGGCGATAACCTCGGCTGAAACAGTCTGGATTTCCGTAGCGGCGGCCTGGGAGTTGTTGGCAAGGTCACCAATCTCGGTAGCAACAACTGCAAAGCCTCGGCCTGCGTCACCGGCACGAGCGGCTTCGATGGAAGCATTAAGTGCCAGAAGGTTGGTTTGGTTGGCAATTGAGATGATGTTTCCTGTAAGATCTTCAATTCGTTTAACAGCCTTTGAACGCTCAATCTGATCAGTAACTGCAGCTGCCATTTTGGCAACCTTTTCTTCGGTGGTGGTACGTTCTTTCGAGGCGGTTGCACCGATTCCTGAGGCAGAGCCTTTTACTTCGTGAGCAAAATCACGTCCTCCGTCAATCTCTTTTACAATCTCACCGAATGAATCTGTTATATCTGACATAAGAGAATTGATTTCATTAATTGAAGAGGCCGTATCTGCCATAGTGCCGTTCATATCGGCAATTATATCTGATATTGACTGGGCCTCATTGAGAGCTCCGCGGACATTGTCTGCTATATGGGTGGAAGCACTGTTTAGCTTATTTGATTCACTGTGAATTGACAGCAGCATGCTCCTTATAAAATCAATGAGCTTATTAATATTGCCTCCGATTACTTCGAATTCGTCACCAGAAGTAATATCTATCTGCTTTGTAAGGTCTCCGTCGCCGTTTGTGAGTTCGACGATTTTATCATTAAGAAGAGAGAAGCTTCTGCTTAAGGCCCTGCTTATGATAATAAGAATAATTGCCCCCACAACCACAACGATTACACAGATGAGAATAATCTGTTTTACCAGCGCAGATGTCTGTGCGGATACCCATTCCATGCTGACATCAACGCCAACAGCTCCAACAACAGCACTGTCAACATATATTGGTGCATAGGCGGAAAGATGGGTTCCCCAATCATCTGTATAAGGCTCGCTGCTTGAAACTACGGTGCCCTTTAATGCCGGTGCAGCTTCTTCGTCATCAAATTCGTCGCCAATTGCGGAATAATCTTCAATCTGAGCGTCTATGGCATATTCCATGCCGCCGTTTCCGTTGGGCCTTATTGTATAAACATACTCGACGCCTGTGCTGTCAAGGAATGAAGTCAAATCATAACTTACCGCTAAGTAATCCTCGGTTGCTTCTTCGCCGGGCTGTACGGAAGCGACGATGGAGCCGTCTATCATTGCGGCCACAGCTGACGCGATACTTTCTGTGTTGCTCTTAATCTGCTTATCAAGCATATCGTAGGACTTTTTGTATGATACATACCCCAGGATAATGTCTGAAATCAGAAACAGAATAATTACAACAAATATCAATTTGTTGGTGATGCTGAATCTTCTGACTTTCATGTTTACATGCTCCTTTTCCCCGTATAAAATCGGTGTTTTGTGTTGTGCGATTTCTAAAATAAATTTTATCACATATAAATTTGTGAATACAACTATTATTTATACATTGAGTTGTCAAAATATGGTGACAGTTAGGGACGGTCCCCAACTGTCACCATATTCAAGAACATGATATAATTATACTTGCCAAAAATGAATGAAAAAAAATCGAACAGGAGAGTATAAAGTCATGTCTTATGATTTTGAAAAAGAGAAAAGAGAAGCGATTGAAGCAGGAGAACGAGCCCTGTCGTCATTAAGACGCGCCAAGAATGAACTTAACAGCGCGAGAGGCTGGGGTATTTTTGATATTCTCGGCGGAGGCCTTATTTCATCAGCAATTAAGCACAGCAAGGTAAGCAATGCAAGCAGATACATTGAAGAAGCCAGGTATGATTTGAAGAAGTTCAGCAATGAGCTTAATGATGTATCAGGCTATTACGGAACGGATTTTGGAATTTCCGATTTTGCGCTGTTCGCGGATTTCTTCTTTGACGGATTGATTGCAGATTTCTATGTTCAGTCCAAGATTAACAATGCAAGAGCCCAGGTTGATGAAGCAATATCCAGGGTAGAAGGAGCTTTAGACAGACTTAGGGGCATATAGGAGCTTTTTTATGACAAAATGCGAGGTGTGCTTCAGACATTGCGAAATTGAAGAGGGTGGCAGAGGCTTCTGTAAGGTTCGAACCTGCAAAGACGGGGTAATTAAGCCCGTTAATTACGGCAGGGTTACTTCCCTTGCCCTGGATCCTATTGAGAAAAAGCCCCTTGCAAGGTTTAAACCGGGCTCTCGCATTTTATCTGTTGGGAGCTTTGGATGTAATCTAAGATGTCCGTTTTGTCAGAACCATGAGATTTCCTGGTCGGATTTTGCTTATACATTTGAGAAAAACAGCGAATATCTCTCCCCTGAAGAACTGTGCAGGATAGCGATTGAGTGTAGAAATAAGGGAAATATAGGTGTGGCATTCACCTACAATGAGCCCCTTATTGATTATGAATATATAATTGATACAGCCAAACTTATCCATGAGAATGATATGTCCGTTGTGCTTGTTTCAAACGGAACGGCGGATGTGGCAATAGCAAAGAGGCTGGAACACTATGTTGATGCAATGAATGTAGATTTGAAGGGTTTTACCAAAGAATTCTACAGGGATGTTCTTAAGGGAGATCTGGATTGCGTTAAGGCCTTCATAGAAGAAACTGTTAAGTATGCTCATGTTGAGCTCACAACCTTGATTATTCCGGGAGAGAATGATTCGGAAGGTGAGATGAGGGAGATTTCGTCGTATATCGCCGGACTTTCGGATGAGATACCGCTTCATATATCAAGATTCTTCCCGCAGTTTCACATGACAGACAGACCGGCCACGGATGTTAAACTGATTTACAGGCTGGCTGATGTGGCAAGAGAGAAGCTAAAATACGTTTATACAGGCAATTGTTAATTGAAAGGGGTTACAGATTATGGCAATTAAAGCTGCATTTATGGTTCCGCATCCGCCCATGATTGTTCCTGCAGTGGGAAAAGGGTCGGAAGAACAGGTGATTAAGACTTCAACCGCCTATGATGAGGTGGCAAGGATGATAGCGGACATTAAGCCCGATACAATTATCATTTCAAGCCCCCATGCCCCAATGTATGGGGATTATATGAACATGTCATCGGGTAGGGGCGAGAAGGGGTCATTGGCTGATTTCAGAGCTCCCGAAGTTAAGTTTGACGAAACTTATGACTCTGAACTTGTGGCAAAAATCGAAACCCTCTCCTCCATGAACGGACTTGAGGCAGGGACCCTTGGAAGACAGGGCACAGGACTTGATCACGGAACCATGGTGCCTTTGTATTTCATTGAAAAATATTATAAGGACTTTAAACTGGTTCGAATCGGCTTATCGGGTCTGTCGTTAACCAAGCATTATGAACTTGGAACGCTTATAGCTAAAGCATGTGATGAGCTTGGCAGGAATGCCGTATATGTGGCAAGCGGTGATTTGTCCCACAAGCTTCAGCCCTACGGCCCTTACGGGTTCGCACCTGAGGGACCTGAGTATGATAAGAGAATAATGGATGTGGCGGAAAGAGCTGCATTTGGAGAAATGTTTGATTTTGACGAGACATTCTGCGAGAAGGCGGCGGAGTGCGGCCACAGATCCTTTGTAATGATGGCAGGAGCGCTGGATGGAAAGAGCGTTGATGCCAGGGTATATTCCCATGAGGATGTGACGGGAGTGGGATATGGGGTTGCGGCCTTTGTTTTTAAAGGTGATGACGAGAGAAGGCATTTCCTTAAGGATTATCTTGATAAGAAGGTCAGCGATTTGAGGTCAACCAAGGATAAAGCAGATTCATATGTTAAGCTTGCTTATGAGTCGGTGGAGTGTTTCCTTAAGACAGGTCGGATGCTTAAGATTAAAGATGCTGCGACTGAACTTCCCTCAGAGATGCTGAACACTAAAGCGGGAGCCTTCGTGTCCATTCATGAGCACGGAAGACTCAGGGGCTGCATCGGAACAATTCTTCCTGTTACAGACTGTCTTGCTGAGGAAATAATCCGAAACGCAGTTAGCGCATCTACGGAAGATCCCAGATTTAATCCTATCGAGCCTTCGGAGATTCCGTATCTTGAAATAAATGTGGATGTATTAAGCACACCGGAGCCCATTGATTCGGAAGCGGAACTAGACCCCAAGAAATATGGCGTCATTGTTACCAACGGCAGAAGAAGAGGACTGCTTCTTCCCGACCTTGACGGAGTCGACACAGTCGAACGCCAGATTTCCATCTCCAAGCAAAAGGCCGGCATCGCTCCCGACGAGCCTGTGGAACTCCAACGTTTTACCGTCACCCGACACCTTTAGGTGCAGTTTGGGCCTGTCCCCAACCTGCACGGTGCAGAATGGGGACAGGCCCCAAATTGCACATTTATCGGGCAATGTTAAGTTTGCGTGACAAACTTCCAAGGCTAATTGGTAGATAAAAACGACTGCATTTTCTACGATATAGAAAACAAAATCAGTCGGAGGTAAGTAAATGGAATTTAATGAACAGCTCATATGTTTAAGAAAACAAAAAGGATTATCTCAGGAGCAACTTGGTGATCAAATCGGAGTCACCAGACAGACGGTTTCCAAATGGGAACTTGGGGAGACCACACCAGAGATGGATAAGCTTATTCAAATGTCCAGACTTTTTGAAGTGAGCATTGATGAATTGGTTGGAAATGAGGACTGCGATAATAAGTCATTCTGCAGAGCCGAAATCTATACCAGATATGAATATGAATATAAAAGCAAGAAAACTTTTAAAGGAATTCCACTTGTACATGTTCATATTGGAAGTGGTTTAAAGAGAGCCAAAGGTATTATTGCAATAGGTAATGTTGCTCAGGGTGTTGTTGCAATCGGTGTTGCTTCAATAGGAATCATAGCTATTGGTTCTTTATCAGTAGGCTTACTAACCTTAGCATGTATCGGCGTTGGCCTTCTTGCGGCATTTGGTGCAATAGCAGTGGGACCTCTCGCTGTAGGCGGAATCGCAGTCGGAGTTCTTTCCTTTGGGGGAATTGCAATAGGAAGATATGCCATCGGCGGAGTTGCCCTTGCTTCAAGAATTGCCAAAGGCGGAGTTGGAGATGCGGTTATAGCCATAGCTGATGAAGCCAAAGGTGAATTCACTTTTGACGCCAACGCCACCGGTCAGGCAGAACAAATCAGACAGGCTATAATACAGAAGTTCCCGGGAACTTCAAACTTCATATTGAACCTATTCGCCAGATAGTGTAGATAGTGGGTAGGTGCAGAACGGGGACAGGCCCCAAATTGCACATGAAATGTGCAGTTTGGGGCCTGTCCCCGTTCTGCACCTATCCCCATTCTGCACCTTTGTGGTACAATAGAAGCATCGAACGAAAGGTGGTACATGTATGAGTATCTATAAAGAAAGAATAGAATCTCTAATAGGGCTGATGGAGGAGCGTGGTGTAAATTACTACATCGTTCCCACAGCCGATTATCATAATTCAGAGTATGTAGATGGCTTCTTCAAGGAAAGAGAGTGGCTTTGCGGATTCACCGGTTCAAACGGTACCCTGGTGGTTTCAAAAGAGGAACAGGGCCTTTGGACTGACGGACGTTACTTCATTCAGGCTGAGAAGGAACTGGAAGGAAGCGGCGTTACCTTATTCAGAATGGGTAACGAAGGCGTTCCCACAATAATCGAGTATCTTAAGAAACATGTTAAGGAGGGCGATTGCATCGGTTTTGACGGCAGATGTGTAGACTGCGCCTTCGGTCAGAAGCTTGAAGCAGCGATGCTTAAGCTTGGTGTAACCCTTAACTACGAGCTTGATTTGCCCGACGAAATCTGGACAGACAGACCCTCCCTTCCCAAGCACGAAGTTATGATTCTTGATCAGAACGTAGCAGGCGTTAAGATGGCTGACAAGATGAAATCCGTTATCGAGAAGATGGAAGAGGAAGAATGCGATGAGCTCCTTATTTCCAAGCTCGACGATTTGATGTGGCTTCTTAACATCAGAGGCGACGACGTAGAGTGCAACCCTGTGGCATTAAGCTATGGCTTCATAACAAAGGAGCAGATGTATTTCTTTATTCAGGATGAGGAGATCACCGATGAATTCAGGGCCTATGCTGCATCCAATTATATCGTAATCAGAGGCTATGACGAGTTCGTTCCTTTCCTTAAGGAATATGAGATGAAGGACCGCGTTATGGCTGACGGAAGCAACGTGAGCTTCCTTATATATAAACTCGTTTCCGAGAAAGCCGAGTTCGTGGACAAGCCAAACCCCACGGAACTCCTTAAAGCAATCAAGAGCGAGCAGGAGCTTGCCCTTATGCGCGACTTCTATATCAAGGACTCCGTAGCCGTTACAAAGTTTATTTACTGGCTTAAGCACAACATCGGAAAACAGGAGATTACCGAGTATTCTGCAGCTATGTATCTTGATAACTTAAGACGCCAGATTCCCGGATTCCTTGATCTTTCTTTCCCTACAATCAGCGCTTATGGCGAAAACGCTGCCATGATGCACTATGAGGCTACAGAAACATCATTTAAGGTCCTTGAACCCAAGAATCAGCTTCTTGTGGACTCCGGCGGACAGTATCTCGGAGCTACAACGGATATTACAAGAACAATCACCATCGGACCACTTGATGAGAACATTAAGAGAGATTACTGTGACGTGGCTAAGGGAATGCTTGCCCTGGCAAACGCCAAGTGGTTATATGGCTGTTCCGGTAAAAACCTCGATATTCTCGCACGTAAGCCACTCTGGGATCGCGGGATGGATTATAAGTGTGGAACCGGCCATGGCGTAGGCTACATCCTTAACGTTCACGAAGGCCCTCACAACATTCGCTGGAAATACAATCCCGGTCAGAAAGAAGCCGTTATAGAGGCAGGTATGTGTGTAACTGACGAGCCTGGTGTTTACATTGAGGGAAGCCACGGCATTCGAATCGAGAATGTGCTTGTTGCCAGAAATGCTGAAAAGAATGGCGACGGCCAGTTCATGGATTTCGAGATGCTAACTTACACACCTCTCGACAGAGATGCTCTTGACCCTAAGTATTTCACCAAGGAAGAACTTAAGGCTGTCAATGCTTATCAGAAGTCCGTTTATGAAATGACCAAGGATTACCTTACCGAGGACGAGCGTAAATGGCTTAAGAAAGAAACTGCTGAGTTATAATATGTACTCAATTGACAGGGTTAATGGTTTGTATAAGCCATTAACCCTGTTTTCTTAAAGACATCAAAAGTTATGGTGAGTTATGGTAAGTTTTGCATTCTGATATTCCGAGTGGGGGAAAGATGGGGTAAAAAAATGCAACGAGCCAACACTTTTTTGAATAAAAAATTCAAAAAACCCTCAAAAACCGCGTATTTCCTATTGACTTCATATATATATATATATAATAGTTCCCGTAACTACATGTTTTTAATGCCATGTGGTTACGGATTTTTTATTGTTGGAGCAAAAATATAAATGAGTAGGATTTCCGATGTGATTTCAGTTTACGGTTAGCAACAGGACTTGATGAACATAATATCAATCCTGATGATTCTTATTCAAAGGCTCAATAACCTAGTATAAATAATATATGACATTACATAGAAGCAGGGGTGCCTTGAGTACTTCCTGCTTCGTGTTGTAAAACGCTTTAGATGTTATTTTATACACCAAGTTTTCTATAGATTATAGGAGGATTGCTTTGAAACTCATTATAGTGGCAGTAGTTGTAGTAGCAATAATAGTTTTTCTTGTTTTACGAAAGAAAAAGACTCAGAAACAAACTGGGAATTATATGTCCATTTATGAAAAAGAAGAAGTCTTGAATGAGATTCGAGAAAAAAGTAAAACCACATCTGATATATTAGTAGTTTGCTTCCCGTCCCAACGTCCGGGAGACAGAACCCAGGTGCACTACTTTAAAAATGGAGAAGAATTGGAAACGCAAGGCTCTGACTTGTACTCAACAAGATTTTATTTGGACAATCTTTCTTTATCCACAGATGCAAGTCATGGACGTATATATAAGGGTGCAGGAGACTATTCGTTTTGATGAATTGAAATCATTTCGGAACAGGAGAAATCATGAGTAAAAAATATCTTACATACACGGTACACAATGAATCTTTTAAAGAATCGAAGGTTGAAAAACTGTCTTTCCTTCTTGCGGAATCATACCTGATACTGGACGAAATGGATTGGCGAGCTGCTCCGTATGATATTGGGAATGGCGCAATGAAAATGAAGGCAAATCTTTCATCCGGAATATTCAAATTAATCAGGGAGGATCTTATTGAAGTTCGAGAAACATTGGATTCACTTTATTCGGAGTTTGATGAAAGAAGGACATTCATGATGGATTGTGAAGCTCAAATGGACAGTTCTGATTATTCACAGAAAGTAAAATATCGAGTAGAAGAAATCCATCTCGTTGAAGGCTTTATTAAAGTGATTAAAAGGATGAAGATTGCATATGATTTTCTAGAAAAAAATAATCTTGGCGATCGTGCACGTCAAATCCCAGATATAAGTATAATGACTAGGATTGAGAATGATAAGATCATCAATACAACCAAGCCGGAAGGCAGAACGGTGTACGTGGAACCCTTTATTATTCTAAACACAAAACTGCTTGAAGAATGGTTAAAAGAGATTGAGTAAACAGAATGAACTCCATCCAAGGGGTTTAAAGAGGAGAGAGATTTGGTACTTGGAATTGATCTTGGAACTACATATTCCGCTGCAGCATATATTGATGATGATGGAAATCCGCAGATAATCGTGAATTCAGAAGGCGAGAGGATTACACCTTCAGTGTTTTATCAAGAATCCAAAGACAACATCATCATCGGTGAAGTGGCCAAAGAAAATGCTGTGCTGCATCCTAAAGATGTTGTATCTGTTGTTAAAAACGACATGGGCAAAGCTGCCAAGTATGAAATGAGTACAGGTGATTCATATGTGCCTGAGCAGATATCGGGGTTCATCATCAAAAAGATGGTGCAGGATGCGGAAAGTTACGCGGGATGTAAGTTCGATAATGTGGTTATTACTGTACCTGCATACTTTAACAATGCACAAAGGGTCGCCACAGAGGATGCCGCAAAGATTGCCGGTGTAAACATGATTGGCTCAATCAATGAACCAACAGCTGCGCTTCTATGTTACATCAGAAAAAAGAAACTTGAACATGGCAATGTCATGGTCTATGACCTTGGCGGAGGAACATTCGATGTAAGTATAGTACGTGTGGATGGTGACAATATTGAAGTTCTTTCAAATGACGGAATCGCAAAAGCAGGTGGTCATTTCTTTGACATTTTCATTGTCGATTATGTTTGTGAGTACCTAAGAGAACACCACAATTTGGATCTTGAAGCTCCGGAGTATATTGAAGAGCTTCAAGATATTTATAACCGAGCCGAGAAGTGCAAGATTCAGCTTTCTGCCAAGGAAAGTGTAAATATTCCAATCAAGATCGGGGATGTAAAGGACTCCATTGAAATAACAAGAGAATTCTTTGAAGGAAAACTAAAGAGATTCTATAGAAGTACTGAAGTGCGCATGAATAAAGCCCTTCAGAATGCAGGAATTACGGTTGATGATTTAGAGACTGTTCTCCTTGTTGGCGGATCCAGCAGAATACCATATATTGAGGAGAATGTCAGAGCATTTACCGGTAAGGCGCCCGCGAAAGATATTAATCCCGATGAAGCTGTAGCCATAGGAGCTGCTATTTTTGGCAGTTATAAGACGGAGGATAATACTAAAAAGGCTTTCACAGATGCCAATTCTCACGGAATAGGATTCTTGTATTTCGCGGGAAGAAGCGAAAGAAAGAATCAGATACTTATACAAAAGAATTCACTTTTGCCCGTCAAAGCCACACAAAAGGTAAAGACAATTGTAAAGGGACAGGGAAAGATTACCCTGACAGTTACAGAAGGTGAGTCTGAAGACCCCAAGATGGTCAAGGAGCTTTGCGAACTGGATATTAAATTACCCCAGGCGGTTTCAGAGGGAACTGAAGTCAACATCACCTTTGAATTGGGCGAATATCAGATACTTCACGTATTTGTAGATATTCCATCTGTTGAAGGATGGAAATACCAATATGAGATGCCCAGAGAAAACAAACTTACGGCTGAGGACATAGCCATGATGACCGGTATTACTCTGGAATATAAAGTATCTTAAGGAGACACCATGGACAAGGCATCGCTTGCTGAAAAGAAAAGGCAGGGAGATTTTGCAGCAATTGCAAATTGGGCTGACGAAACCGGCCGTGACAATATAACAGACGGCAACAGCCTTATTTTTGCAGCGGAAGCTTACAACAAGCTTGGACGCAGAGAAGATTCAATAGCCTTTTACAAGAAGGCTTTGGAAGAGTATGAGGAAGAGACCGCAGCGGACGGCCTTTTTCACGTATATAAGAGTGCAGGTTCTGAATTTGCAGCAGACCTCACAGGATTGGCGGACAGCCTTGAAGAGAGCTGCCTGTCTGATGAAATAATGCTCTTATCTCGATTTGAGGCTTCAAGACTTAATAAGGAACCTCTTTCTAATCAGATTTCGCTTCTTAAAGAATATCTTAACGATTTCTCCAATGACGAAGAATACTATACGGTTTTCATCAATTTGCTCAAAGACAACGGTGATGAGGCTGAGGCTCAAAGATATATAAACCGTTTCGAGAGACTTTTTGATAAAACATTTAATCCTGATGAATACATATCATCATCTGAACACACAGAAGACAATACAGGGATAGCGGCAGTCACAAAAACTGCGTCACAGGCACCTGGGAAAAAGCAGGTAAAAAGGATAGCGCAGGTTAGCCTTTCAGAGCTTGCGTCCAGTTCAGCCTTTCAAAAGGCAGGAACCAAGAAGGAAAGAGCCGGCGAACCGCCTTCAATTGAAGAACGTTTTGACGATATAGTCGGCATGAAGGAAGCCAGGGAAAAACTCAGCATTTTCTATCATGTTATGAAGATGCAGCGAGAGCGCCAGGGCTTTAATGAAAACTTTGCCGATGACATGCTTAAATCCACACATTTTCTTGTTACGGGAAATAAGGGATGCGGTAAGACACTTCTTGCTGCAACTATTGGAACACTTCTCTATGATTTTGGAATAAGGGGGGCAGAGCAGGCAGTAACCGTTGAGGCCAAAGATTTCGTAGAAAGTCTTGATTCGCTTAATGATCTTGACGACGTAACCCTTGTTGTTGAAAACATAGAAAGAGTATGCGATAACTCAGGAAAGTACGGAGAGTTTGCTTGGAAACTCCTAAAATACCTAAGGGATCATAAGGATAAGGTCAGCGTTATTCTAACGGGCGAAAAAGATAAAGCGGCAGATCTTCTTAATGAAGAATCCGATATTTCAATAGAACTCTATATGCAGATAGACATTGCACCATACAGTTCTGATGAGATGACGGAGATTTTCTTAAAAATCGCTGACAGAAGCAATTGGTTACTTGACGAGGAAGCCAAGATGCTCGTAAAGAAACAGATTCCTCAGGAGATGAAACTTTCCACGTTTAAAGGCGGGCATACTCTGGATGACAAACTTAATGAAGCAAAAGCAAATGCTGCTGAAAGGTTTGAACTCATGGAAGATGTGACTGATGCGGATATGGTCACACTAAAAGCCGAAGACTTTGCCAAATCACAGGTGACAGGAGATATTTCTGAACTCCTTAACAAACTTGATTCCTTGACTGGCCTTAAGAGCGTTAAGGAAGAAGTGTCAAGAGAGATAGATAAGATTATTACTGCAGGTGAGGCAGAAAAAGCAGGTGCATTAAGAAAGAGCAGTAATTCTTCCATGCATATGGCCTTTAAGGGAGCACCCGGTACCGGCAAGACAACAGTTGCCAGAATTATTGGTGAGATTTATGTAGCGTTGGGTCTTTTGCCCGGTAACAAGGAAGGTTTTGTGGAATGTGACAGCTCAGATCTTGTGGGACAGTATGTTGGTGAAACCGCTCAAAAGACCAAGGCTGTTATTGATCGAGCCATGGGTGGAGTCCTTTTCATCGATGAAGCATATGGACTTACGCAAAACCAGTTCGGAAAAGAAGCTGTAACGGTTTTGATTAAAGCCATGGAAGATTATAGGGATTCCATAATGATAATCGTTGCCGGCTATACCAAGGAGATGGATGAGTTCCTGGATACAAATCCCGGGCTTAGAAGCAGAATTAACAAGCATATTATTTTTGAAGATTATTCGGACGATGAAATGTACGCCATCTTTAAGGAAATGGTCAAGAATGATAAGAGGTACCTTGACACAGACAGTAGGGATGTGATTAAGGAACTGATTACTTCAAGATCCAAGGCGGCTGATTTCGGAAATGCCAGAGGAATAAGAAATCTTGTGAATCTGGTAGAAAGCGCGCAGGATGAGAGACTGAGTTCTCTTATAAGAGCAGGTCAAACTCTGGGCGGAAACGAATACGACATCATTCGAAAGGATGATATTGAGGCGGTATTAAACCATAAAAGCGAAGGAAGCAAGGACTTGGATGAACTCCTTGCTGATCTTGATGCTTTAGAAGGACAGTCTGCTCTTAAGGCAGCTGTGTACAAAAATGTTAACGCAGTTAGGGCAGCCCAAAAGAAAAAAGAACTTGGCCTGGACGGTACCGTTAAGATAGACAACCTTCACATGGTATTTAAAGGCGGTCCCGGAACCGGAAAGACAACCGTAGCCAGGAAGATTGGTTATATATATAAGGCACTTGGCTTGTTACCAAGAGGTGATGAACTGAATGAATATGATGCCGCAGAGTTTATTGGAACTGTGGTGGGTGAAACCGAGAAGAAGGTTGAAGATAATGTCAACCACTCCATGGGAAGTGTACTGTTCATAGATGAGGCTTACCAGTGGAGCCGTACCAATACAGGATACGGACAGCAGGCAATAGACAGGCTTGTCAAACTGATGGAAGACAAAAGAGATAAGTTCATGGTTATCCTTGCCGGCTATACCAAGGAAATGGACGAGTTTTTAAGCAAGAATCCAGGGTTGACCAGCCGTATTTCAGAGCAGGTTGTATTTGAAGACTTCACGAAGGAACAACTCTGTGCCATTTTTAAGAAGATGGCCGCTGAGAAAGGGTATAAAATTGCTTCTGACGCCGAAGGAGCTATCGCTGCTCTCTTGGATGAAAGAAGTGCGATTAATGATTTCGGAAACGCCAGAGGAGTGAGAAATACACTTGATGATGTCCTTAGAGCTGTAGATGAAAGGATAGTTAATCTGGATTCCGAGTCACTGACCGAAGAAGAATGCCTTACTATCAAGAAAGAAGATGTTATTAAGCTTTCTTCCAAATCAGAAAACGCTTCCAAGGAAGAAAGTGTTGAAACGCTTCTTAAAAATCTTGATAGCATGACCGGGCTTGCCGCTGTTAAAGAGAAGGTTCATAAGATTGTGGCTGAAGCACAGTTTAATATTATGGCAGAAGAGCAGGGGCTATCAACCGGTGGTCATGGCACCCTTCACTTACTGTTTAAAGGAAATGCCGGAACCGGTAAGACAACTGTGGCCAGAACCTTGGGAAAGATTTATTACAAACTTGGAATGTTAAAGAAGCCTGACGTTACGGAATGCGACAGAGGTTCTTTGGTGGCAGGGTATGTTGGCCAGACAGCGGCCAAAACCCAGGAAGTCATAAACAGGGCCATGGGAGGTGTTTTGTTCGTCGATGAGGCTTATACGCTTGCTTCCGGCGGGGAAAATGACTTCGGTAAAGAAGCGCTTACTACAATAATGAAAGCCATGGAAGATCACAGAGAAGATTTGATGGTTATCTTTGCCGGATATGATAAGGAAATGGATGAACTCCTAAGCCTTAATCAGGGACTGTCAAGCAGGTTTTCCAAACAAAATGAGATTATCTTTGAAGACTATTCCGACGATGAACTTGTTGATATTTTTATATATCAGGCTACATCAAAGGGAATGGTTATTCCAGACGAACTGAAGGGAAGAATCAAAGATAAAATAGTTCAAACCAAAAGTGAAACCAAAGATTTCGGTAACGCTCGAGGAGTCAGGAACCTTGTGGAGGAAACTGATGCCAACAGAAAGCAGAGAATCGCAGCTATGGCCATGTCCGGGCAAATGCCTGACAAGGAAACCATGCAAAGGGTTACATTGGAAGATATATAAAGATGATTATCGGAGGATAGGATTTAGAAATGAATGAGAAAGAATTCCTGAGCTTTATAAAGGAACAGGGTATTTCAGAGAATAAGTCTTTCGGAGAAATCTCCGAGCTTTTAAGCATTAAAATGGCTGAATTCCAGGACAGTCCCATGTATATGGAAGATGGAGCCAATGAGATGCAGGAAAAGTTCGACAATGCCATTGATTTTGCTGAAAAAATGCAAAAAGAAAGGGAGTCAGGCATAGCTCTTGCGTCTGATGAGGAAGAACAGAAAACATTTTTGCAAGAGAATAAGGCAGATGTTGATAAATTTAAGAACCGTGAGTCATCACAAAAAAATGTAATGTCTACGATTGTGACTTCGGCGCCAGATTCTTCGAATGCAACTTCTCAAACAACATCTTCTCCAAGCAGCGCGATATCACAAGCAAATACTAAGTGGTTTCACTCGATAAATGGATCTGCCAACATAGACAATTTGTTTATACAGGCATTAGATTCAATAAAATATGATGAATGGAGTAAGGCCGACAGAATATTTGATACTATTATTTCCGCAGAGCCGAGAAATCCCGGTGCCTTTTTGGGAAAAGCTTTTGTTCAGTATGGCTTTAAAACAATTAGCGATTTGGAAACTGTCGCTGACAGTGTTGTTTCTGTTAATGATTTAAAAAACAATACAAATATCAGAAAAGCACATGACTTTGGCAATCCAGCACAGGCAGCTCAAATCGATAAGCTGCTCGAAGATAATATCAGATTCAAAGGATATGTTGAAGCCGAGAAATTGTTTTCAAACGGAAAGTATCACGATGCCGCAAAGGCTTTCGGCACTCTTGGTTATTACAAAGATGCCGCAAATCGAGTAAAAGAATGCGAAGCAAAATTCAGCATTGAGGACGCCAAAAATGCAGAAAAACGTGCCTTTGATCAAGCTGTAAAAGCAGAAAGGCAGGCTCAAGAGGAAGCACGAAGGACTCAGATAATAGCTGAGAATAAAAAGAGAGATGCTCGTGATAAAGTAATCGCATTGCTTATTTTTGTGGCCATGATACTTTTGGGACCGGGAATTGGAAATTTTATTGATGCAAATTATGAAGGCTGGTTTCCGGAGGTTGATGCAGCCATTCATCGCTTTATTCCTGTGGATGTAACCAGTTCTGAAGCTTATGGAAGAGTATATCTTGGCTTTGGAGATCTTCATGTAGAAGAAGATAAATTTGGACTTCCTGTTTTTGCTCCATTTGCAGACATCCATGAGCATGGTTCAAAAACTTCGAAAAACGAGACAAATACTTTATCACAATCTAATGGGGAGGAGAATTGATATGTTTGCTAAAAGTATTAATGATAAATTGGGTTATCGTGAAGAGATAGGTTCATTGGTTTACGCGTTTATCAATGTTTTTATTATTGGCTGTGTTAAGAGCGCAGCTTGTTGGTGCTGGAACGATGGCCAAGGATTAGTGGAGATGATGTTTTTTCCCTTGATATTGGCGGCGGTTGTTATGACAATTATTGCCATTGTTAACCTTGTCAAGGAGTTTTGGCTTTTGGGAGGGGTTTACGCAAAACTGGCTCTTGTTTATATTATTATTTCTTTTATAGTTCTGGCGGTTTAGAAATAGTTTAAGAGGAGGATTAAGATGGATTCCATGTTTAAAAGCAGAGAGCAGGAACAGGTAAAGGCTTCGAATCCCATGGGATTATCTCGTACAGAAATTAAGTTTGATGTTAACAAAGATCCGGATGCGGAGGCTTTAAAGATGCTAAAGAGGCCGCATTCAAAAAAATATATGAAAGCATTGAATATTATTGACTCTCTTTCCGAAAATGATGAGCGTATTATAGCGGAACTAAAAAAGAATGCAGGTATAGCGGAAGATGCTGATGCTACTTTTACAGAAGAAGATATATCTGCTTTTCGTGCTAAGGTTAGCCAGACTATAAAAGAAGAGCAGTATTCCTTGTATATAAATGAAGTTTTTGCCCAATGCACAATAGAAGGATGCGTGGTTCATAACTTTAATAGTGATGGGGATATTTTAAATCATTACAGCGCTTCTGAGGTTTCTGCCTTTGACAAAGTCAGGCTATTTGCGGCCAGACAGATAATAGAGAATAATGCTTGGGAGGCTGATATTTGCAATAATGCTGTAGTGACAAGAAACTCTTACGGAGATGTAATACAGATTTTTAAAGCCTCGGATGTTCTTAGAAGTTAATAATTGACCGGGAACCTAACTCACGGGGTACAAAGATAGGAGTACTAAACAATGCTAAAGAAACTCATAACCTTATATTCATTTATCCTTGGTGCATTTCTTCTTTTGCCCATAACGGCTAATGCAAAAGAGATGACTCTTAAGGATTACGGCAATGGCTTTTATTTGCCGACTGATTTAAAGCTGACGGATGCTGATGGGAAGATTTATAAATCGCCCACCTTGGATCCTTCTCTTTGGGCACCCAAGGATAAGGAAGATATTGAAGAAATGCAGGAAACCATGGAGCTTGATAACGGGATGATAGCTTACAGGTATTGGACCAGGGGACTTGACGGGCAGTATTATCCCAATGTCAGTCTCTGCGATAAGAATGATAAAGAAATCTATCGCACAGGCAGAGATTTTGCCAACAACCTGGTAGTGTACATGGAAGATGAGAAGGGGAATACCCTTCGTTCTACTTATTCATATTCTTGGAATAAGTATGAGGATGGTAAGGCAATCAGCTGTAATGAGGACGCAGGCAAGCCCAATCAGATGGAACAGTACTATGCTGATGAGAGAAGGACTTACAGTGAACACTATTATTACAATCCCGATGAGGGAGTGGGCGTAGGAGAGCCATCCGTATCCGTTCATGAATCTTACTGGGATGATGGCGGTTATAAGGAAAGCGACGGATACATTGTAGATGGCGAGTATGTGAAGGTGCCGGCGGGTCTTGCTGAGCCCATTGTATTTGACGACTTTGAATATACCATTGCTGAGCCTGTTACTCTGACAAAGACACAGTGGAAAGCTTGCGAGGATTCCGACTTTAAAGAGGGTTCCCATCACATATGCGCATCCTATACGGGCCTTCTGGCAGGTCAGACATTATACCCTGCCAAAATGGTAGTTGATAAGGTGTATGATGATGGAAGAGTTGAAAAAGTAGAATTCATTATGCACTTCACAAAAGAGCATATTGAGATGATGGAAGAGAAGGGCATAATGGTTCGTGCTTATATGGATACAAACTCCGATGGACTGCCTGTTGCCCATTATGACGTCATCAAAATGGAATGCCCTCTTTATCTTTATGATGAACTTTTTGCTTCGGAAACAGTTATAGTAGCAAAATCTCCCAAGGCTGAGGAAATGTTCAGAAAGCAGGAAGAAATCATCCAGAAAAAGAAGGATGCCCTTGTAAAGAGCTATGACAGGCAGGAAGATATAGCAAATACAGAAGCCAAGCTCATTGCAGAAACAACGGATAGTAATGGCAATACTGAATATCAGCAGCCCATCGTAGGCGATGTTCCTACAATTAATGGAATACTTCCTGTGGTAGCCGTTACTCACATTGAAAACGGTCATACATTGGTAGATTTTTATGACGAAAACTGGAACAGAGCGGCGCACATTGACTCCTTTGAGAATGATTATCTTAACTATAAATATGTGTATTTCACAGAGGTGGCGGTTCTTGATAATGGAGGATTTATAGCAAGATTGGCCGGAACGGACGATCCCTCTTACGGTGGTAACCTGGGAGGATTCCAGGTGGGTGAAACCGAAACAGACAATGGCATGACGGGAATCACCGAATACTATGAACAGAACTGGGGTGCACCGGAAAACTATGGAGAAGGCAGTGGTGAATAATATGAAAAGATTTAAATTATTGATTTTATCAGGCCTTGTCCTTGGAACCCTTATTTTCGCAGGATGTGGTAAAGAAGAAACTGAGAATACAGGAGAGACTTCTGAAACATCGCAGGAAACCAAGGAAGAAACTCCTGTAGACAAGAAAGCACAGTACGAGGAATTATACAGAGAAAATGCTGTTCTTTGGAATGATTACTGCGATCTTTTAATGGAAGTTTCCTATTATGAGGCTCCATACAGAGAAGAGATTTTGAAAGAAGACACATATGTGCCTGCTTCAGAAAAACTTAAACAGCCGGCAGCCGATAATCCCAAGTGGTTAAGACCTGTACGTGATTTTTCAACTGAAGTGGGAGAGATAGAGATACCTCCCGTAACGGAATCTGAACTTGATACAGCCATTGCGGAACTTACAGAACAGAATGCCACTATTAAGGAAGAAACTGACAGACTTATTCCGGTAAGAGATGCGTTAAAGGCCACATATGGCGTTGAAATGAGCATCGGTGATGTTGAAATAGCAGAAGCCTTTGAACAGATCAATGAAGAAGAACTCAGAGCGGAGAATGAGAGTGCAAGACCCTTTGAAGCTGCAGGTTCATCTTCCGATTCTGGAAGTGGCACCAAATCAGCAGGAGCATCTACAGGTGGCGGAACATACAATACTAGCATGACCTGTGAAGAGATGTTTAAAAAGGCCGGCTGGACCATCGAATACGGAAGCGGAGATGATATCAGCGCCCGTCAGCAGTTTGGACAGGATATCTGCAGCATTTCCGCAACTCCTTATGGAATAACGGTTCAGTTCGAAAGTCTGGAATATGGCGAACTGTCCGGTGCCAATGCGGGTTGTGATACTACTAAGGCCAGAGAAATTGTTGCCTATATTTTAAACAATGGCGTTAACAACTTCTGGTATGCAGGAGATTTTGGACTGAGATGGACACCTTTTAACTAACATAAAAATCTATGTTAAAATGTTGACATTTATGGGTTGTTTTGCCATAATATCTTTGATGCGCCAAAAGGGTACAGTTTTGGAGCAGGATACTGTAACAGTTAATTATTTATTTTCAATAAAGGAGGACATTTCATGTCAAAAGTCGATTTAACCAAATATGGCATTACCGGCACAACTGAAATCGTGTACAATCCTTCCTACGAGATGCTTTATGATGAGGAGACTAAAGCAGATCTTACAGGATTTGAGGTAGGCCAGAAAACAGAGCTTGATACCGTTAACGTTATGACTGGTATCTATACAGGACGTTCACCTAAAGATAAATATATCGTAATGGACAAGAACTCCAAGGACACCGTTTGGTGGACAACAGATGAGTACAAGAACGACAACCATCCCATGAGCGAGGAAGTATGGGCAACAGTTAAGGATCTTGCAAAGAAAGAGCTTTGCAACAAGAGACTTTTCGTAGTAGATGCTTTCTGTGGTGCCAACAAAGATACTCGTATGGCAGTTCGTTTCATCATGGAGGTTGCTTGGCAGGCTCACTTCGTAAGAAACATGTTCATTCAGCCTACAGCTGAAGAAGAAGCAAACTTCGAGCCTAACTTCGTTGTTTACACAGCTTCAAAGGCTAAAGTTGACAACTACAAAGAGCTTGGCCTTAACTCTGAGACATGTGTAGCATTCAACATCACATCCAGAGAGCAGGTTATCCTTAATACATGGTACGGCGGAGAGATGAAGAAGGGTATGTTCTCAATGATGAACTACTACTTACCTCTTCAGGGCATTGCTTCCATGCACTGCTCAGCTAACACAGATATGGAAGGTAAGCACACAGCTATCTTCTTTGGTCTTTCCGGAACAGGTAAGACAACACTTTCAACAGATCCCAAGAGACTTCTTATCGGTGATGATGAGCACGGTTGGGATGACAACGGCGTATTCAACCTTGAGGGTGGATGCTACGCTAAGGTTATCGGCCTTGACAAAGAGTCTGAGCCCGATATCTACAACGCAATCAGAAGAAACGCTCTCCTTGAGAACGTTACTGTTGATGCAAACGGAAAGATCGACTTCGACGACAAGTCCGTTACAGAGAATACTCGTGTATCATATCCTATCGACCACATCAACAACATTGTTCAGAAGGTTAACAAGATCTCCGCAGGTCCTGCAGCTGACAGCGTAATCTTCCTTTCAGCTGATGCATTCGGAGTACTTCCTCCTGTATCAATTCTTACACCTGAGCAGACACAGTACTACTTCCTTTCCGGATTTACAGCAAAGCTTGCAGGTACTGAGCGTGGAATCACAGAGCCCACACCCACATTCTCAGCTTGCTTCGGTCAGGCATTCCTTGAGTTACATCCTACAAAGTACGGTGAAGAGCTCGTTAAGAAGATGCAGAAGAGCGGTGCTAAGGCATACCTTGTAAACACAGGTTGGAACGGCACAGGCAAGAGAATCACAATCAAGGATACCCGTGGAATCATCGACGCTATCCTTAATGGCGATATCAACAAAGCTCCTACAAAGAAGATTCCTATGTTCAACCTTGAGGTTCCCACAGAGCTTCCCGGAGTTGATACTAAGATTCTTGATCCCAGAGATACTTATGCTAATCCTGCAGAGTGGGATGAGAAGGCAAAAGATCTTGCAGGCAGATTTGTTAAGAACTTCGTTAAATACGAGGGTAATGAGGCTGGTAAGGCACTTGTTGCTGCAGGCCCTCAGCTCTAAGATGCATCTTGGATGCAATTAATTAGATAATTGTCTGTTTTTCGGCGAATATTCTGAATATAGAATATTCGCCGATTTATTTTCGAAAAAGTATTGCATTTTATCTAAATTATGATATAATAACATTAACCTGAAGTGTTGGTCCTGATATTTTGAACCTACAGTTACTTTAAACGGGATTCCTATATCTTCTCGTCTATGTCAGGCCTCAAAATATCAGTGGAAGGCAGAAGCGAGTTTGCGGTTACCCACCTGGCAGTCGTGCTAGGAGTCAAAAACAGGGTTAACATTTTGGGGTTAATAAAAGAGCAGCGACAGCTGTTCTTTTTTTGCTTAATGACACAATATGTGGTAGGATTAATATTGTATCTTTAGGGTAAAATGCCATGGGAATGTTTAAAAGAATCTACATCATTTTTGATGATGTAAGCAGACAGATAAGTCAACAGAATATCAGTTCCTTTGCATCCAGTGCGTCCTTTTTTATTTTTTTGTCACTGATGCCTATATTGATGCTCTTATGTACTCTGTTGCCCTTTACACCGGTGACGGAAGCATTACTTGCGGAAACGGCCACAGAACTGCTCCCGGACATTCTTTCAGGGTTTGTGGCATCCTTGGTTAAGCAGGCATATAACAGTTCAGCCGGTGCGGTTTCGGTGGCTATTATAGTTACTCTTTGGTCGGCGGGAAACGGATGTCTGGCCCTTATAAGAAGTTTTAATGCAATATATAACATAACTGAAAAGAGAAATTTCCTGGTATTAAGGCTTCAGGCAATACTGTACACAATAGGCCTTTTGGTAGTGGTATTGATTTCGCTGATTGCCATGGTATTCGGTGGAATGATTCTTGATTATTTTCTGGATAAATATCCTAAGTTTGAAGTGGCATACTATTATTTATCGTATTTAAGATATCCGGTGGGCCTTTTGATTTTGTTCCTTTTCCTGGCTCTTTTATATACGTATATGCCCAATAAGAAACTTAAGTTTACATATCAGATTCCCGGCGCAATTTTCTCGGGAGTTATCTGGACATTATTTTCCTTTGGGTATTCCAAGTACTTATCAAAGTTTGGGATGAATTCGGCATATGGATCCTTATCGATGATTGTTCTCATGATGTTTTGGATCTATTTTGCCATCTATATAATTATGATTGGTGCATATCTGAATTGTTATTTTTCACCGATGTACTACATTATTTTCAGAAAAAGACCTGCCAGAGACATAAGGGCAGAGCTTATAGAATCTGCTAAAAGAAAAGCAGAAAGTATAGCAAAAGAAGAGGATGATCAAGATGAAGATTACAGATTTAAAATGGGGCAAAGTGTCCGTCCCTTTAAGAGTTCCGTTCAAGACCGCTCTGAGAACGGTAAATAGTGTTGAAGACATTATTGTTGCGGTTTACACCGATGAGGGGGCTGTAGGCTATGGTGAGGCACCACCGACGGGAGCCGTTACCGGAGATACAACAGATGCCATTATTGGAGCTTTAAAGTATCATATAAGACCCACAATGATCGGAAGGGAAATTGATGATCTTGAAGGCACACTCAAGGCCTTAAATGATAGCATTCACGGCAATACCTCCGCAAAGGCTGCGGTTGATATGGCTGTTTATGATCTGTTTGGCCAGAAATACGGTCTTCCCTGTTATAAGCTTTTTGGCGGAGCCAGAAATAAGATTGTTACAGACATTACTATCAGCGTAAACGACCCTGATGTTATGGCTGAGGATACAATAAATGCAATAAAAAGAGGATACGAAACCCTTAAGATTAAGGTGGGTATCAATCCCGAACTTGATGTGGCAAGACTTGTGGCTGTAAGAGAAGCTGCCGGACCCGACACTATAATAAGAATAGATGCCAACCAGGCGTGGACTCCCAAGGAAGCCGTAAGAATTCTTAATTCCATGCAGGAGAAGAACCTTAATCTTGAACTGGTTGAACAGCCTGTTAAGGGTTATGACTTGGAGGGCATGAAGTATGTTACGGAGAATTCCTACGTACCTGTCATGGCTGATGAATCGGTATTTTCACCCAGGGATGCCTTTAAGATTATTCAGATGGGTGCTGCTGACATGATTAACATTAAACTTATGAAAACCGGCGGCATCTACAATGCAAGCAAAATCGCTGCAGCAGCTGAAGTATACGGAATGCCCTGCATGATGGGATGTATGCTTGAGGCAAAGGTTAGCGTCAATGCCGCTGTACATTTTGCATGCGGACACAGTATAGTAGAGAAGATTGACCTGGACGGTCCTGTTCTTTGCAGTGAGGATCCCGTTATTGGCGGGGCTGTGTTTAATGAGAAGAACATAACCCTTTCGGACGCACCCGGAATGGGTATCAAAGGAATAGAAGGAGTCAATTGGCTCTAAAAAATATAAGGAGATTTTAAATGGGTATTGTTTTAAAAGACATTTTAGCTGCATTACCTAAAGGCGAAGATGTAGAAGTAAAGCAAACAGACATCTTTATTGAAAATGATAAAATCACGGGCATCGGCACTGAACCTGCAGGCTTTAAGGCTGATGAAGTAATTGACGGCAAGGATAAGTTCGTAATTCCCGGCCTTATCAATTGCCACACCCATACTTACATGGCTTTCATGAGAAATGTTGCCGATGACCTTTCCTTTATGGATTGGCTTTTCGGACGAATCGATCCCATCGAGCAGAAGATGACGGACGATGATGTTTACTGGGGCGCATGCCTTGGTATCATCGAAATGCTTAAGACGGGTACCACCTGTTTTAATGACATGCAGATGAACCCCTGTATCACAACCAAGGCTGTAAAGGATTCCGGAATGCGTGCCGTTATCGCAAGAGGCCTTGTGGGCAGTGGAAATGACGAAGGCGGTAGAAAGAGAATTAATGACACTTTTAAGGATATGGAATTTTCCAAGGATTGTGACAGAATATCTTTCATGTTCGGCCCTCATGCACCTTATACCTGTGATGAAGAGTATATGAGAATCGTGTCTGATGAAGCCAAGAAGAATAATCTTGGCATTCACATTCACCTTTCCGAGAGCTTAAGTGAGATTGATCAGATTAAGGAAAAATACGGTTGCTCCCCTATAGAAATGGCTGAGAGAAACGGCATTTTTGACGTGAGATGTATTGCAGCACATTGTGTTCAGGTGGATGACAAGGACATGGACATCATGGCAAAACACAATGTAAATGTTGTTACAAATCCTGCCTCAAACATGAAGCTTGGAAACGGATTTGCGCCTATCCCTGAAATGATGGAGAAGGGCATTAATGTCTGCCTTGGTACCGACGGCGCAGCAAGCAATAACTCACTTAACCTCTTTAAGGAGTTACATCTTCTTACACTGATTCATAAGGGAACTCATAAAACACCTCAGTGCATCAGCGCCACAGAAGGCTTTAAGATGGCTACCATAAACGGAGCAAAGGCTCTTGGACTGGAAGATAAGATTGGCTCCATTGAAGTCGGAAAGAAGGCTGACCTTGCTATTCTTGACCTTAAGAAACCTTCATTACAGCCCATCAACAACCTCATTGCAGGTCTTAGCTATTCTGCTGACGGAACAGAGGTTGAGACAGTATTCGTTGACGGTAAGAAGGTTGTAGAAAACGGAAAAGTATTAAATCTTGACGAAGATTTGGTATATAAGAAAGTAAACGAAATCATAAAGAGATTAACTCTTGATATGTAAACGGAGGATGAATTTAATGCAGAGTGAAATCAGAGACATTAACCTGGCTGAGTCAGGTATCAGAAAGATAGAATGGGTTAAGAGAAACTGTGATCTTTTAAGAACCCTTGAGGAAGAGTTCACAAAGACCAAACCCTTCGCGGGTAAGAAGATTACCTTATCTGTTCATCTGGAGGCCAAAACGGCTTATTTATGCCTTGTACTTGCTGCAGGTGGAGCAGAAATGCATGTAACGGGTTCAAACCCCTTATCAACCCAGGATGACGTTGCAGCTGCCCTTGTTTCAAGAGGACTTGAAGTTCATGCATGGTATGATGCTACTCCTGAAGAGTATGAGACCCATATTCGTCATGCCCTTGAGTGCGGTCCAAACATCATTATTGATGACGGTGGTGACCTTGTAAACATGATTCACAATGAGATGCCTGAGCTCATACCCAATGTAATCGGCGGATGTGAGGAGACAACCACAGGCATCATCAGACTTGAGGCCATGAACAAAGCCGGAAAGCTTATGTTCCCCATGGTAAGAGTTAACAATGCAGATTGTAAGCACCTTTTCGATAACAGATACGGCACAGGCCAGTCTGTATGGGATGGAATCAACAGAACTACCAATCTTATTGTTGCAGGAAAGATAGTAGTTGTTGCCGGATACGGATGGTGTGGCAAGGGTACTGCCATGAGAGCTAAGGGCCTTGGCGCAAGAGTTATCGTAACTGAGATTGACCCTGTTAAGGCTATTGAGGCTGTTATGGACGGATTTGATGTAATGCCCATGAAGGAAGCTGCAAAGGTTGCTGACTTTATCGTAACAGTTACAGGTTGTGACAAGGTTGTAGATGAAGAAGATTTTGCCGTAATCAAAGATGGATGTATCCTTTGTAACGCAGGTCACTTCGACACAGAGGTTGACATGGCATGGCTTAAGGCCAACGCTAAGGAGAGTCGTGAGATGAGAAAGAATATCATGGGATATCTCCTTCCTACAGGACAGTGGGTATATATTCTTGCAGAAGGAAGACTTGTAAACCTTGCAGCAGGGGACGGTCATCCCGCAGAGATCATGGATATGAGCTTTGCAATTCAGGCCCTTTCCGCCAAGTACCTTGTTGAACATGGCAAGGAATTAAAAGAGAAGCTTATTGACGTTCCCGTAGAGGTTGATAAGGATGTTGCCACAAGAAAGCTTGCTTTCCTCGGAAAGAAGATTGACGTTCTTACACCTGAGCAGGAGAGATACCTTAACAGCTATAACTTATAATCCCAAAAGGAAGAATAGATGGAATTAAGGCATATTCGCTATTTCCTGGCAGTTGCCCAGGAGAAAAACTTTACAAGAGCAGCTGAAAAACTTTGTATAGCACAACCCCCTTTAAGTCGACAGATGAAGGATTTGGAGGAGGAACTGGGAGCTGAACTTTTCATAAGAAAGGCCAGAGGATTGCAGTTGACTGAGGCGGGAAAGCACTTCTATGAGTATGCTACCCAGATTCTTGATTTGACTGAGAAATCCACAGCTGAGATTAAGAACCTGGAGAAGGGCCTGCAGGGTACTTTGTATGTTGCAAGTGTGGAAGGATGTGCACCTTCTCTGGTTTCTAAATGGATTGCAGGTTTCCATGAGTTGTATCCAAATGTTCAGTTCTCCATTTGGAACGGAAACTCAGATGATGTTCTGGCGAGAGTTCAGAACGGGCTTGATGACATCGGAATTATTGTTGCACCCTATAATCCGGAAGGGTTTAAAGGCCAGGTTGTGGCCAAGGAGCCCTGGGTTGCCATGATTCCTCCGGGACATCCTCTTATGAAGGAGACCAAGGATGTGGTTCCCCTTAAGAAGCTGGCTCCTTACGACCTTGTTGTGCCAAGCCGTGCATCCAGAGTCAGTGAAATTGAGGAATGGTTTAAGGGAATTAATGAGAAGCCCAGAATAATCGGAAGAATGGCCCATGTGCTAAATGCTTATGAACTTGCACTTTCAAATGTGGGAATAACTATTTATCCTGCAGCTGCCGGAAAGTATGCACATTCCGATATAGGCATCCGAAAGATTGTGGAGCCGGAAATAACTGCGTCATATGTTATGATCCATTCCGCCGACAGGCAGCTTTCGGTGGTGGCCTCAGAATTCTGGGATTACGTATCCAAGCAGTATAAGTGATTTTGAAAGGCTTTTAGAGCATGGAGTATATAGTTTTTCTGGGGGTCATGGGTCTTTTTCTCATCATTCTCTTTATCAAGGGATTGCTTGATAAGAGAAGAGATAGAATAAGATTCATTACTAACATTCGTGAGAAATTCGGCGTCAGAAGAAATAAGGAGTATCCTGCCGGAAGAATGGATACCATAGCCGGATTCTTTAAAAGACATCCCGAGGATTTGTGCGTTGATGATATTACCTGGAACGATCTTGGGATGGATGAGGTTTATAAACGTTTAAATTATGCCTTTTCATCAGCGGGAGACGAGTATTTATATCACCTTTTAAGAACTCCCTCAATCGATGAATCGGAGCTTGATAAAAGGGAACGCTACATCAACAATTTCATTGACAATGAAAAGGACAGAGTTGATGTGGCTTATGCGATTTCAGGACTTGGTTATTCCGGCAAGTATTCAATACATGATTACATTGATAATCTGGATATTCTGGGAGTCAGAAAGAATACCCTTCATTATCTGTCCTGGGTTGCACTTTTTATCGCCATCGGTTTGATTTTCTACAATCCCGGAATCGGAGCTGCAGCCATTGCCGGTGTAATTGTTTATAACTTTGTTTCCTACTTTAAGGAGAAATCGCAGATTGATCCTTACATAACAAGTTTTTCTTATATTATGAGGCTCCTTCAGACAGGAGACGCCCTTGAGAAACTTGATCATGCGGTCTGGAACGAAGAGTGGGAAATTATCAGATTAAGCAAGGCCAAACTTAATAAATTCAGACGTGGTTCATACATTATTATGAGCTCGGCAAGAATGTCGGCATCCGGAAATCCATTGGACATGATTTTTGACTATTTAAGGATGTGCTTTCATGTTGATATAATTAAGTTTAACAACATGCTTGTGGAAGTCAGAAATCATACTGAGGATATTGATGTGCTTGTTAAAGCTGTGGGATATCTGGATTCCATGCTTTCAATTGCTGCATATCGCTGCTCACTGAATGATTTCTGTGTTCCCGGAATCGGAGAGACTTTAACACTTGAAGAGGGAAGACATCCTCTTTTGGAGGATTGCGTTCCTAACGGAATTGAGGTAAAAAGGGGCGTTTTGCTTACCGGTTCCAATGCATCAGGTAAATCAACCTTCTTAAAGATGGTTGCCATAAATGCCATTATGGCTCAGTCTATTCATACTGTTTTTGCAAAATCTTATGTTGCTCCTTTGTTCTATATCGCGTCATCCATGGCTCTTAAGGACAATATTTTTGACAATGAAAGTTACTACATTGTTGAGATTAAGTCCATTAAACGAATTCTTGACAGAGCTAAAGGAGATATACCTGTACTTTGCTTTGTGGATGAGGTTTTAAGAGGCACCAATACAGTGGAGCGGATTGCCGCTTCGACACAGATTTTGAAGAGCCTTGCAAAAAGCCACGTTATCTGCTTTGCAGCTACACACGATATAGAACTTGCCGATCTTTTGGCAAAATACTATGATAATTACCATTTTGAGGAAGAAATAGAAGACGGAGACGTTAAATTCTCATATATGATTAAAGAAGGAAAGGCAACAACCAGAAATGCCATCAAGCTTCTTTCTGTTATGGGCTATGATTCTTCACTGGTTGAGTCGGCTGAAAAGATGTCTGCCGGTTTCCTTGAAAACGGAACATGGGAAAACGTAAACTATGAGTGATGTTTTGACAAAAGTAGATGTATATACGGACGGAGCGGCCAGGGGAAATCCCGAGGGCCCCGGAGGGTATGGGACAATCCTTCGATTTGTTGATTCCAAAGGAAATATCCATGAAAGAGAATTTTCGCAGGGATATATCAAAACCACCAATAATCGAATGGAGCTTATGGCTGCAATAATCGGTCTGGAAGCCCTGACAAAGCCCTGTGATGTGACCTTGTATTCAGACTCCAAGTATCTTACGGATGCCTTCAATGCAGGCTGGGTTGATAACTGGATTAAGAATAACTGGAGAAGCGCTTCAAAGCAGCCGGTTAAGAACCCTGAATTGTGGAAGAGGCTTCTAAAGGCAAAGGAACCTCATAAGGTTAAGTTCGTTTGGGTCAAGGGACACGACGGTCATGAGTTCAACGAAAGATGTGATAAACTGGCGACTAACGCCGCAGACGGTGATAATCTGATAGAGGACGTATAAGGAGAAAACGCTTATGGAAAACGGAATTTTATTTTTGAATTCATTCTTGTCTTACCTTATGGTAGTGGCAGCATTTGTACTTGTAGGAGCACTTGGTGGAATTATAGGTTATCAGCTGAGGAAACGTAAGGATGCCAAAAAGTCAGAATCAGAAGAGTAAGCTTTTATACCTGATTGATATTCTTAACAACGAGACTGATGAGAATCATCCGATTTCTACAAAGGAACTGATTGCCCGCCTTGATTCATTGGGTATTCATGCCGACAGAAAGACAATCTATGCGGATATTGATGAGCTGATTGAGTATGGCTATGACATAATTAAACTTACCGCCGCTGATGGCGGAGGCTATTATATGGCAAGCCATGAGTTTGAGTCCGCAGAATTAAAGCTTTTGGTTGATGCTGTACAGTCTTCCAGGTTCATTACCGAGAAGAAATCAAGGCAGTTAATAAAAAAGCTTTCAGGGCTGACTAACAAATATGAAGCCGGCACGCTTCAAAGAGAAGTGTATATTGCGGATCGTGCCAAGTCCGGAAATGAATCCATTTATTACACGGTGGATGCAATTCACTCTGCCATCAGGGAGAATAAGCGCCTTGCTTTTTCCTACATGATATGGACTCCTGAAAAGAAACTGGTGGAAAAGGACGAGGGCAAGATAAGGGAAGTGAGTCCCTGGCTTTTGGTCTGGCAGGATGAGAACTATTATCTTGTGGGCTTTGATACAGGCGCCGGTGAAATCAGACATTACAGAGTAGACAAAATCAGAGACTGCGAGATTTTGGAACTTGAAAGAACCGGTAAAGAGAAGTTTGAGCGCCTTGATCTTGCGAAATACTCATCTAAGAACTTCGGAATGTACCACGGAACAGATGAAACGGTAATATTGGAGTTGCCCACCTATCTTGCAGGGGTTATAATTGACAGGTTCGGTGTGGATACGGCCATAAAGTATTTTGGCGGAGACCGTTTTGAAGCAAGGTTTAATGTCTGTGTAAGTCAGCAGTTCTTTGGCTGGGTTTTGGGTCTTGGGCCTGAGGTCAGAATCAAAAGCCCTGAAAACGTGGTTAAAGACTATGTGGCGTTCTTAAATCAGTCTTTGCAGGGATATTTAAATTCTTGATTTTTAGATATGTGTTTAGTATATTAAAATGAGACAAGAAGAAGGAGCTCTTTTTAATGGCTGAATTGGTTAGAGTTGCAGTTGATGCAATGGGTGGCGATAACGCACCCGGTGAAATTGTAAAGGGCTGTATTGATGCTGTCAACGAAGAGAAGAATGTTAAGGTTTTCCTTGTTGGCAGGGAGGCAGATGTCAATGCCGAATTGGCTAAATACACCTATGATAAGGACAGGGTATGTGTTGTTAATGCCGAGGAAGTAATTGAAATGGCAGAGCCCCCTGTTATGGCAATCCGTAAGAAGAAGGATTCTTCAATCGTGAAAGCCTTATATATGGTTAAAAATAATGAATGTGATGCCTATGTTTCCGCAGGCAGCACAGGTGCCACACTTGTAGGCGGCCAGGTAATTGTAGGCAGAATAAAGGGTGTTGAGAGAGCACCTCTTGCTCCTCTGATTCCCACTGCAAAGGGCGCGTCCTTATTGATTGACTGTGGCGCAAATGTAGATGCCAGAGCAAGTCATCTGGTTCAGTTTGCAAAGATAGGCTCCGTTTATATGGAGAATATTATGGATAAACTCAACCCCACCGTTGCAATCGTTAATATCGGTGCGGAGGAGGAAAAGGGCAACAACCTTGTTAAGGAAGCATTTCCTTTGTTAAAGAACTGCCCGGACATTAATTTTATCGGAAGTATCGAAGCAAGAGATATTCCCGAAGGATATGCCGATGTAATTGTTTGCGAAGCATTTACCGGCAATGTAATCCTTAAAATGTATGAGGGTGTAGGCAAAATAATGCTTAAGACTCTCAAACAGACAATGTTTGCCAACCTTAAGACCAAACTTGGTGCATTGTTAATTAAGAAAGAACTCAAGGAGAACATGAAGCAGTTTTCACTTGAACAGTATGGCGGAGCGCCCATGCTTGGATTAAATGGTCTTGTTATGAAGACCCACGGAAGCTCCAAAGCCATAGAAATTAAAAATACGGTTATTCAATGTGTTTCTTTTGCACAGAAGAATATAAATGACAAAATAAGTCAAAAAATCTCGGCGGAATAAAAAGCCGAGGGGTGACAAATCATTTTTAATTAAGAAAGGCTGATTATTATGGAATTTGAGAAGTTGAAAAAGGTTATCGCAGAGGTACTTAATGTAGATACCGAGGAGATTAAATTATCCACCACTTTTGTTGACGACCTTGGTGCTGATTCCCTTGATTTATTCCAGATTATTATGGGTATCGAGGAAGAGTTTGACATTGAAATTGCACCTGAAAGCGCTGAGAACATTACCACCGTTGAAGAGGCGGTTGAACTTATAAAGAGTGCATTAAACTAATTTATCCTATCAGAATAATTGCTTTGGGAGACTTGATTTGACTGAGTACAATGAAGCCGAATTGCAAAGAAGAATCGGTTATAGTTTTAAGAACCCACAGCTTCTGACTCAAGCGCTGACTCATAGCTCTTATGCCAATGAGCAGCGCATTAACTGTGTTGGCGATTATGAACGTCTTGAATTTTTGGGGGATGCCGTGCTTGAATTAGTGAGCAGTGCATTCCTTTTTAGACAAGAGCCGAAGCTGAGAGAGGGGCAGATGACCAAGCTTCGTTCCACCTATGTGTGCGAACCGGCACTGGCATACTGCGCCAAAGATATTGAATTAAATAAGTTCATCCGACTGGGTAAAGGTGAAGAGAATACCGGCGGAAGAGGACGTGATTCCATTACTTCCGATGTTTGTGAGGCCATTATCGGTGCTATGTATATTGATGGCGGATTTGAGCCTTGCGAGGATTTTATTCACAGGTTCATTTTATCCGATTTGGAGAATAAAACGCTTTTCTATGATGCCAAGACTATTCTTCAGGAAAAGGTTCAAAAGGAGCTTCACACTTCAGTGAAATACGAGACCCTGGGTGAGGAAGGTCCGGAGCACGAGAAGATTTTTACAGTCGAGGCATTTATCGGTGATAAGCCGGTATGTCAGGGGCAGGGTAAATCCAAAAAGGCTGCCGAACAGCAGGCTGCTTACAAAGCCCTTCTCGAATTAAATAACAAATAGCGGGATATTACACAATGTATTTAAAAAGTATTGAGGTGCATGGATTCAAATCCTTTGCAAATAAAATAGAGTTTAAATTCCATGATGGCATCACAGCTATTGTTGGACCTAACGGTTCGGGTAAGAGTAACGTTGCCGACGCCGTTCGCTGGGTTCTTGGTGAGCAGCGTATCAAGCAGCTCCGTGGTGCTTCCATGCAGGATGTTATTTTCTCCGGAACGGAGACACGTAAGCCTATGGGTTATGCTTATGTGGCAATTACTCTTGATAACTCCGATCACGCACTTGCTATCGACTACGAAGAAGTAACAATAGCAAGAAGGATTTATCGTTCGGGAGAAAGTGAATATCTTATTAACGGTACACTTTGCAGACTGAAAGATGTCAGTGAGCTTTTCTATGATACAGGTATCGGTAAAGAAGGATACTCAATCATCGGACAGGGTCAGATTGATAAGATTCTTAGCGGCAAACCTGAGGAGAGGCGTGAGCTCTTTGATGAGGCTGCAGGTATTGTTAAATTCAAAAGAAGAAAGTATGCCGCTCAGAAGAAACTTGAGGATGAGCAGGCCAATCTTGTTCGTGTAAATGATATCCTTGGAGAACTTGAGAAGCAGGTTGGTCCCTTGGAGCGTGCTTCCGAGAAGGCCAAGGTTTACTTAAAGAAGAAGGAAGAACTCAAGAACTATGATGTTAACGTGTTCCTTCTTGAAAACGAAAAGATAACCGAACAGCTTGATTCGGTTGCTGAGAAGTATAAGATTGCTTCCGAGGATCTTGCGGAAACAACTGAAAACTATGACAACATCAAGACTGAGTACGAGCAGATAGAGACAGAACTTGAAACTCTTGATGATGTTATCGAAAAAGGAAGAGCTTCTTTATCAGATACCAACGAGCTTCGCGCTAAACTTGAAAATGAAATCGCTGTTTTAAAAGAGCAGATTAACTCCTTAAAGAGCAGCGAGGGACATTTCCATACAAGAGAAGAAAATGTCGGTGCCGAGATTAAGGAAAGAGAGAAGGAAAAAGAGGCCATCTTAGATGAGAAGAATACTGTAGATGGCCAGGTTCAGCAGCTGAAATCCCAAAGAGATGAAGTTGCTTATGAGCTGAATATCCTTCAGAACGAAATCGCTTCTTTAAACGAGCAGATTGAAACAGGAAAGAATACCATTATCGAAGCTTTGAATCAGCGTGCAACCATTAAATCCAAGGTTGGACGTCTTGATACCATGCTCGAGAACGTAAATATCAGAAGAGCTGACTTAAACAGCAGACTTTTGCGTGTGAAATCCGATGAGGAAAAGCACAGCGAAACCATTAAAGAGCTGGAAGCTGAGTTCGAAGCTGTAAATGAAGAACTTAGAGTTTTGAACGAAAATCAGGCAAAAATGGACCTGCGCCTTGGGGAAATCAGAGAAGAGCTTGGAAATGCCGACAACAATTTAAGGCAGAAGCAGGAACTGTATCATCAGGAGAAATCAAGACTCGAGACTCTCCTTGACATTACCGAGAAATACGAAGGCTACGGTGGCGCTGTTAAGAGCGTCATGGAGCAAAAGGATAACAATAAGGGAATCGTCGGTGTCGTCGCAGACATCATTAAGGTTGACCCCAAATATGAGACTGCCATTGAGACTGCTCTCGGCGGAAATATCCAGAACATTGTTACAGATGATGAAGAAACCGCCAAGAAGATGATTGAATTCCTCAAAAAGAATAAAGCGGGACGTGCCACATTCTTACCCTTAACCAGCATTAAGAATCCCGAGGAATTTAAAGCAAAGGATTCCCTTAAGGAAAATGGTGTTATCGGCATGGCTGATACCCTTGTAAAAATCGATAAGAAGTACTCTGACGTGGCAAGATCTTTGCTTGGCCGTATTCTTGTTGTAGATAATGTTGACAATGCGGTTAAGATTGCCAGAAAGTACAACTATACCATCAGAATGGTAACCATTGAAGGTGAACTTTTAGTACCCGGCGGTGCCATAAGCGGTGGTTCCTTTAAGAATAACAACAATCTTCTGGGCAGAAGACGTGAGCTGGAAGAGCTTAAGAAGAAGGTTGCTGCATTAAAGGAAGAGATTGATAACTTTGATTCCAAGATTGAAGAAATCAAGGAAGAACGTAATAAGTTAAGAGCCGAAAGCGACAAGAACAAGCTCCTTTTACAGAATAAGTTCATTGAGCAGAATACCAAGAGACTCAATGTGGTTAAGGAGAAGGAGAAACAGGAGGAAACCGCTTCAAGTGTTGATGAACTTAAGGCTGAAGAGGCAGAAATCCTTAAACAGACAGAGGAAATCAGACAGAGCAAGTTGGAGATTAACCAGGAACTTAAAGAGTCTGAGGAACTTGAAAAGAACGTTGATAAGCAGATAAACGAATTCACTGCGCAGCTTGAGAAGAAGAGACTGGAGGAGACCAATCAGTCTGCCCTTGTTTCCGATTGGGATATGAAGGTTGAGAAGATGGTTCAGTCCCAGGAATTCATGCAAAGCAACGTGGACCGTATCAATGGCGAGATAGAGAAGCTGGTATCCGAATTGAAGGAGATTACCGACTCCATCGAAGGCAGTGCCATCGAGATCGAAAGCAAGCAGGAGAATATTTCCGAGCTGGAAAAAACCATACTTGCTTCTCATACATCACAGACCGAGGCAGAGAAGAAACTTAAAGCTGACATTGAGAGGAAGGAAGAACTCAATGCCAAGAACAAGAGTTTCTTTACAAAGCGTGAGGAATTGTCTGAGCGAATGAATGCTTTGGACAAGGAAGTATACAGACTTAACTCCCAGAAGGAAAGACTTGAGGAGAATATTTCAACTCAGATCAATTACATGTGGGAAGAGTATGAAATCACCCTTGTGGATGCCAAGTCCATGCGTAATGAAGAACTGACCAACCTTTCGGCAATGAAGAAGCAGGTCAGCGCAATCAAGGATGAAATCAAGAAACTTGGCGATGTTAATGTCAATGCAATTGAGGAATACAAGGCATTGATGGAAAGATATACCTTCTTAAAGACTCAGCACGATGATCTGATTGAGGCTGAGAAAACTCTTGAAGGCATCATTGCAGAACTTGATACTGCAATGAGAAAACAGTTTAACGAGAAGTTTAACGAAATCAACCGAGAATTTGACAAGGTATTTAAGGAGCTGTTCGGCGGCGGTAAAGGTACTTTGGAACTCATTGAGGATGAGGATGTTCTTGAGGCAGGCATACGTGTAATTGCTCAGCCTCCCGGAAAGAAACTCCAGAACATGATGCAGTTATCCGGTGGTGAGAAATCCCTTGCTGCAATTGCACTTTTGTTTGCAATTCAGAACCTTAAGCCTTCACCTTTCTGTCTTTTGGATGAGATTGAGGCTGCCCTTGACGAATCGAACGTCAGCAGATTCGCGAAGTACCTTCATAAACTCGAAAAGCATACCCAGTTCATTGTTATCACCCACAGACGTGGCACCATGGAATCTGCAGACAGACTGTACGGTATAACAATGCAGGAGAAGGGTATTTCGGCATTGGTAAGTGTTAACCTTATCGATAAGGATTTGGACGATTAGGAGACATTGTATTGAGCGAAGAGAAGAACGGATTTTTTTCCAGATTAAAAAAAGGCTTAAGTAAGACAAGAAACAATATAATCGCAGGACTTGATGCAGCTTTTTCATCCGATTCATACGTTGATGACGATTTCTACGAGGAATTGGAAGAGCAGCTTATTATGGGCGATGTGGGAGTCAATGCCACAACGGAAATAATCGACCGCCTGAGAGCTGAGGTAAAGGAAAAGAGCATCAGAGACAGAAGCGTATGTAAGGAACTTTTGATTAAGTCCATCAGAGAACAGATGACGGTTGGAGATACTGCTTATGATTTTGAAAACAAGCAGTCCGTAATTCTGGTTATCGGAGTAAACGGCGTGGGCAAAACCACATCTGTAGGTAAGCTTGCAGGTATATTAAAGGGTAAAGGACGAAAAGTTCTTATTGGTGCCGCTGATACATTCAGAGCCGCTGCAGGAGAGCAGCTTAAGGAATGGGCAGACAGAGCAGATTGCCCAATTATCTGTGCCGCGGAAGGTACAGATCCTGCCAGTGTTGTATTTGATGCGGTAAATGCAGCCAAAGCCAGAAATGTTGATGTGCTTTTGATTGATACCGCCGGAAGACTTCACAATAAGAAGAACCTTATGGAAGAGCTTAAGAAGATGAACAGGATAATCGACAGAGAATATCCTGATGCTCACAGGGAGAATCTTATTGTCCTTGACGGAACCACAGGTCAGAATGCTATGATGCAGGCCAAGGAATTCGGAGAGGTGGCCAATCTTACAGGTATAATTCTTACGAAGATGGACGGTACAGCCAAGGGTGGAATTGCCATTGCAATTCAGTCCGAGTTAAAGGTGCCAGTTAAGTACATCGGAGTCGGTGAAACAATAGACGACCTTCAGAAATTTGATTCGAATGCGTTCGTAAACGCCTTATTCGATATAGACAATTCAGAGGAGTAGAATATCATGGGGAATGAGAACATGCTGACACTTGAAAAGTTCGAGGAAGCCAGTGAAATCGTCAAAAAAGTAACTCTTGAGACCAAACTTGTTTACAGTGATCACTTTAGCAGACTCACGGGAAACAGAGTTTATCTTAAGCCTGAAAACATGCAGTTTACAGGCGCATATAAGGTTAGAGGTGCCTATTATAAAATCAGCACCTTAAGTGATGCCGAACGAAAGAAAGGTATGATTACGGCTTCTGCCGGAAACCACGCACAGGGTGTTGCTTATGCGGCTTCCTGCTTTGGGGCTAAAGCTACAATTGTCATGCCTACCACAACTCCCCTTATCAAAGTCAACAGAACCAAGAGCTATGGAGCTGATGTGGTTTTGTGTGGCGATGTTTATGATGAAGCATGTGCCAAGGCATATGAACTTGCCAATGAAAAAGGGTATACCTTTATCCATCCTTTCAATGATCTGACTGTTGCCACAGGACAGGGCACCATTGCAATGGAGATTTTTAAGGAATTACCTCTTGTTGATTATATTCTTGTTCCCATTGGCGGAGGCGGACTTGCCACAGGTGTTTCTACCCTTGCAAAGCTTCTTAATCCCAAGATAAAAGTTATCGGTGTAGAGCCTGCCGGTGCAGCATGTATGAAGGAATCCTTAAAGCAGGGCAAGGTAGTTACACTGCCAAGCGTCAATACAATTGCAGACGGTACTGCAGTTAAGACTCCCGGCGATTTGCTATTCCCTTACTTACAGAAGAATCTTGATGAAATCATTACTGTAGATGATGCGGACCTTGTTACAGCTTTCCTTGACATGGTGGAGAATCACAAGATGATTGTAGAAAACTCCGGCCTCTTAAGTGTTGCTGCATTAAAGAAATTAAGAGCAAAGAACAAGAGAGTTGTATCAATCTTAAGCGGTGGAAACATGGATGTTATAACCATGTCTTCCGTTGTACAGCAGGGCCTTATTTTCAGAGACAGGATATTTACCGTATCTGTACTTCTTCCGGATAAACCGGGTGAATTATGCAAGGTAGCCGGCGTTGTTGCTGCCGTTAACGGTAATGTTATCAAACTTGAGCACAACCAGTTCGTTTCCACAAACAGAACAGCTGCCGTTGAACTTAGAATCACCATGGAAGCTTTCGGAACCGACCATAAGATGGAAATCATCAATAAGCTTGAGAAAAACGGTTACAGACCCAAACTTGTACAGACTAATATCTAAAAATGTGTTAGAATAATCTTAACTGTATACACGATTTAAAATACATAAGATTGACGAGGAAGTCTCATGAATTCCAATGAAGAATATTTAGACAATCTACTCAAATCTATGCAGGATAAGGAAAACGAAGCTGCAGCGGCAGACACCACAGATGATGATGTCGCTGCGATTTTTGATGGTTTAACCGATGAACCGGCTCCTGCAGAGACTGAGGTTGCTCCTCCTACCAGCGAGGAGCTTTCTTCCATGTCTGAATCCGAGATTGCTGATATTCTTTCATCTATGAATAATCCCACTCCTGAAGATAATAATGAGTTATCAGATGAAGCCTTGATGGCAGACGCCATGAAGGATTCCGCCATTGCGGAAATCAATGAGCTCTTATACAAGAATGATAACGACGAATATGTAGAGCCTGATCCTGAGGAGCCTGCGCCTGCAAAGAAAGCGGACAAGAAGGAGAAGGAGCCCAAGGAGAAGAAGGGCTTATTCAGCCGTTTCGGCCGTAAGAAAGAGGCGCCGGCACCTGTTGTAGAGGAGACTCCCCTCACAATTGAGGAGCCTATAATCGAAGAGGCACCAATTATAGAAGAAGAAGCACCCTTAACTATCGAGGAGCCTATAATCGAAGAGGCACCAATTATAGAAGAGGAAGCGCCCTTAACTATCGAGGAGCCTATAATCGAAGAGGCACCAATTATAGAAGAGGAAGCACCTTTAACTATTGAGGAGCCTGTAATAGAAGAAACGCCCATAGTTGAAGAGGAGATACCTCTCACCATAGAGGAACCTGTAATCGAAGAGGCACCGGTTGCAGAGGAAGCCCCTGCAGCTGAGGAGACTCCCGCAGAATCATCAGAAGAATCTTCAGATGAAGCAACTTTGGAGAGTATGTTTGGTGACTTCTTTATCGAGCCCTCAAGCGAGCAGAAAGAGTATGTTGAAGAGCCTGTTGTCGATTTGGATGATGGGCTTGCTGAGTTACTCTCTATTGCAGGAGTAACTGAAGACGATTTTAAGGGTGAGACTGAAGAAAATGCAGCGCCTAAGCCTGCTGCAGAGGAACCTGCCGAAGAAGAAACCACTGCAGAAGAACCCGTTTCAGAAGAACCCGTTTCAGAAGAACCCACCGAGGAGGAACTCTCACTGGATGATATCACAATAGATGAACCTGCTTCGGAAGAGGCATCCGGAGAAGAAGCACCTGCCGCTGACGGTGGTGTAACCTTGGATACCGGCCTTTTTGGCGGAATGGATAACTTGGGCCTTGATTTCGGTAATTTAACAGAAGAAAACAATGAATCCGGTGAAGCAGGTAATCCTGAGGATTTATTGTTTGCATCCATAGATGAAGTACAGGAAACAGCAACGCCTGTTTCTGACAGTGATGGAATGGAAGACCTTATGGGACTTTTGGGAGAAGCGGGAGAAGAAGCATCATCCGGAGAGTCTGCAGAGGATATTCCTGAGAAGGGAGCAAAGGCTCCCAAGAAAAAGGGCGGATTCCTTAAGATGATGGAATTCCTCACAGAGTCTGATGACGATGACGAGGAAGAAGAGGGTGGAAAGTTCTCCTTTAAGGATCTTTTCAAGAAGAAAAAGAAAGAAGAACCTTCAGAAGAGGAAAACCCCACCGGCGCCGATTCCGAAGGCGCAACAACGGATGAAAATAAAGAAGTAAACCGTCAGCTTGATGCCGAAGAAGAGGACGGAAAGAAGAAAAAGAAAAAGAAGAAACGTAAAAAAGGTGAGCCTGAAGGAGCTGAGGAGTTAGAAGAAAGAGAGCCTCACGAAAGACAGGCAGGCAAAGACGACGAGGAGTCCGAAGAGGGCGGAGACGGCAAAAAGGGCAAAAAGAAAAAGAAAGAAAAGAAGAAAAAAGAGCCCAAACCCGTTGATAACAGACCCTTACCGAAACTTTCAAAGAAGAAGGTCAGAGCAACATTCTGCTTCGCTTTAACGATTCTTGCTGCCATATTAATCTGTGTATTCTTCCTTGGAGACGTAGTTTCCAAACAGAAGGCCAGAAGCGCATTCTATAAAGGCGATTACGAAGAGTGCTACAGAAACTTTTACGGCAAGAAGCTGACTGAAGGCGATGAGAACATGTTTAAGAAGGCTGAACTCCTTCTTTACCTTGAAAGAAATAAAGAGCGCTACTACGAGTACATGGCCATTGACGATGAATACCACGCTCTGGATTCATTGTTGGATGCAGTACTTAACAAAGACGCATTCATGCAGAAAGCATCTATGTATGGCTTTGATGCAGAAGCAACCAACGCTTACAATGAAATACTTTCCATTCTGGAAACTTCCTATGGACTTTCTGAGGAAGATGCAATGATGATTAATTCCATTGACCAGGATGCCGTATATACACTCTATGTTCACTCCATTGTAGATGGAACAGATTTTGTTATCCCTGATTATTTGCAGGATGGATACTTTGAAGAAAGAGTGAATGCATTAATGAACGGGGAAGAAATAACAGATAATGAGCAGTTCGAAGATAGCGATAATTGATTACGACGCAGGAAATATCAAGAGTGTTGAAAGAGCAGTTGCATATTGTGGCGGCGAAGCAATACTTACCAGGGATCCTAAGGTATTAATGGATTCTCCCAAGGTTATTCTTCCCGGTGTTGGCTCCTTTGGCGACGCCATGGATAAATTGAAAAAGAATGACCTTATTGATACAATCCATGATTATGTAAAAACCGGAAAGCCTTTTTTGGGTATCTGTCTGGGCCTTCAGCTTTTGTTTGATGGAAGTGATGAATCACCCGAGGCAAAAGGCCTTGGACTCTTAGAAGGGTATATTCATAAGATACCTGATAATCTTGGACTTAAAGTTCCTCAGATTGGCTGGAATTCTCTTGACTATCCAAATAAAGGAAGACTGTTCGAGGGTATTCCCGAAGGCAGTTTCGTGTATTTTGTGCATTCATATTACCTGAAGGCTGAGGAGCCCTCAATAGTTGTGGCTACAACGGATTACGGCGTATGTGTACACGCTGCTGTTGAGAAGGACAACGTATTTGGATGCCAGTTCCACCCTGAGAAGAGCTCAGATGTGGGACTTAGAATAATTAAGAATTTCCTGGAGTTATAAGATGCACACCAAAAGAATTATTCCCTGCCTTGACATAAAGGATGGAAGAGTTGTCAAAGGGATTAACTTTGTTAATTTAAGAGATGCAGGCGATCCCGCTTCAGTTGCAAAGGCCTATGATACTGCGGGAGCCGACGAACTTGTATTTTTGGATATTACTGCATCTGCCGATGCAAGAGATACACAGCTTGCCTGGGTCAGAGAAGTAGCGAATCAGGTTTTTATTCCTTTTACTGTGGGTGGCGGAATCAGAACCGTTGATGATTTCAAGATTCTCTTAAGAGAAGGCGCCGATAAAATTTCAATTAACTCAGCTGCAATAATGAATCCGAATCTTATAAGTGAAGCCGCTTATAAATTTGGAAGCCAGTGTGTTGTGGTTGCTATTGACGCCAAAAGAAGAGACGATAATTCCGGATGGAATATCTATAAGAACGGCGGAAGAGTCGACATGGGTATTGATGCCGTAGAATGGGCCATAAAAGCTGTTTCTTTAGGAGCGGGAGAAATCCTTTTAACCAGCATGGACTGCGACGGAACCAAAGCCGGATATGATCTTGAGTTAACCAGAATAATAGCAGAGAATGTTAATGTTCCTGTTATTGCCTCCGGTGGTGCCGGAAGCAAACAGGATTTTTATGATGTTTTAACAGATGCGAAAGCAGATGCTGCCCTGGCGGCTTCTCTTTTCCATTTTAAGGAACTTGAAATAAATGAAGTGAAAAGATTCCTCAGAGACAAAGGTGTCTCTGTAAGACTGGGTTAGTATAAATGAGCGCAATTGATAACGACTGGCTTCCTGTTCTTGATAAAGAGTTTAAGAAGCCTTACTACAGAGAACTTTATAACTTTGTAAAAAATGAATACAATACCAGGGTGGTTTATCCCCCTGCGGATGAGCTTTTCAGTGCGTTTCATTTTACACCTCTCAGTAAGGTAAAGGTGGTAATTCTCGGACAGGATCCTTATCATGAGCCGGGGGAGGCTCATGGACTTTGCTTTTCGGTTAAACCGGGTGTTAAGATTCCACCCAGTCTTGCTAATATATACAAGGAATTACATGACGATTTGGGATGCAAAATTCCCAATAACGGTTATCTTGAAAAATGGGCCAGACAGGGAGTCCTTTTACTGAACACTGTTCTGACAGTCAGAGCACATCAGGCATTTTCCCACAAGGAAAAGGGCTGGGAGACATTTACGGATGCAGTAATTGAACAGCTTAACCTGATTGACAGACCTATTGTGTTTATTTTATGGGGTTCTCCGGCGCAGAAGAAGTGCAGCATGTTAAACAATCCGAAGCACCTGATTCTTAAGTCGGTTCATCCAAGTCCTCTGTCGGCATACAGGGGGTTCTTTGGCAGCAAACCCTTCAGCAAAACCAACGATTTTCTGGTAAAAAACGGGCTTGATCCCATTGATTGGCAAATAGAAGATTTTTGATAAATCCAACTTGTAAATGGATTTAATATATGTTATCATGGACTTCGGTCGTTATCTGACCGCATATAAGCAGGAGTGGCGGAATGGCAGACGCATCAGACTCAAAATCTGACGCTGGTGACAGTGTGTGGGTTCAAGTCCCATCTCCTGCATTAAACCTTCGATAACATGGGTATCGAAGGTTTTTTCTTTATTAACACATGAGGGCGAGTCATGACTTGTAAAGAAGCGGAGAAATTGATTCCGGTTTTTATTGAAAATCAACTGAATTACAGAGAACTTGAGAAGTTCCTTGAACATATCAAAACCTGCCCCGCCTGTATGGAGGAGATGTCGGTACAGTTTCTTGTGGCTGAAGGTATGAAGAGACTGGAGGACGGCGGTTCACTGGAACTTGAAGGAGAGCTCAAATATCTTTTGGCGGATTCCAAAAGAGCGCTTTCAAGGCACAGACTTTTCTGGCGAATAGGCTTAGGCCTGGAATTTGGTGCAGTTATCGTTATGCTGGTAATGCTGGTTGTATATTTAATCTAATTATTTGAGGGAATGTATGTCAGAAAGAATTGTTTTAATCGATGGTCATAGTATTTTAAACCGGGCGTTTTATGGCGTCCCGGATTTAACTACAGCCGCTGGACTTCACACAAATGCAGTCTACGGCTTTTTAAATATTCTTTTTAAACTTATGGACGAGGAAAAACCGGAATATCTCATTGTGGCCTTCGATACATCTGCCCCCACATTCAGACACGGTATTTTTAAGGAATACAAGGGCACCAGAAAACCCATGCCCGAGGAGCTTAGAATGCAGGTTCCTGTTATTAAGGAAGTCCTTGAAGCCATGGGTATTCCCATTTTTTCAAGGGAAGGCCTTGAGGCTGACGATATCCTTGGAACCATTGCCAAAAGATGTGAGGAAAAGGGCCTTGAAGTTTCCCTGGTTTCCGGTGACAGAGACCTTTTACAGATTGCTTCGGAGCATATAAAAATACGAATTCCCAAAACCAAAGGCGGAAAGACAGAGATAGAGGATTATTATGCTTCCGATGTGCTTGCCACCTATGGTGTTACTCCCGAAGGTTTTATCGAATTAAAAGCACTTCAGGGTGATACTGCAGATAATATCCCCGGAGTTCCTAAAGTTGGTGAGAAGACCGCCAGAGAACTCATGGTTACATACAAAAGCCTTGACGGAATTTATGAGCATCTGGAAGAAATCACAAAGAATGCCATAAGGGAATCCCTGCGTGAGAACAGAAATCTTGCAGACCTTTCAAAGGTGTTAGCTACCATAAAGACGGATTGCGAAATAGATTTTTCTTTGGATAACGCCAGAACCGAAGGATATTTTAATCCCAAGGCATATGAACTGTTTAAGAAGCTTGAATTTAAGAACATGCTGGGAAGGTTTGAAGGCAATATAAGCGGTGCGAGTGTTGCCGACTTTTCTGAGCATTTTAGAATAGTTACGGATTTTACAGAAGTTGAGGCTGTCTTTGATAAGGCTGCAACTATGCCCTATGTGGGATTTGACTGCCTCTTTGACGGCAAGAACCTTGTTGGGGCTGCTATAGCCTTGTCTGATGAGGAAGCCTACTATGTCCCTGTAGCCGGATTTGTATCAAAGGATTATCTGAGGGACAGATGTAAGGATATTAACAAATCATCCATTATATCAACCTGTGATGTTAAGCATCAGTACAGCCTTTTTGACTCCGGTAAAACCGAATGCTTCTTCGATATCGTTCTTGCTGCATATATAATCAACCCTCTCAAGAATGATTACAGCTACGTGGATGTGGCTTCAGAGTATCTTGGCCTCACCATTCCAAACGAAAAGGAATTGTTTGGGAAGGATGATCCTGCAAAATTATTTGATACCGAGGAAAAGAAGGTATCTGATTATCTTTGTACCAAGGCTTACATTGCTTACAAGGCTTATACAATACTTAAAGACAAGCTTGGTGAACTTGATATGCTGTCTCTTTACGAAGAGATTGAGATGCCTTTAACAGCCGTTTTATACGACATGGAAAAGGAAGGCATTCTTGTAGACAGGGATGCTCTTAAGGCTTATGGAGACGCTTTGGTGGGCCGTATCGATGAGCTTGAAAACAGTATTAAGAATGCTGCAGGTACGGACTTTAATATTAATTCTCCTAAGCAGCTTGGAGAGGTGTTATTTGAAAAGCTGGGTCTCCCCGGCGGAAAGAAAACAAAGAGCGGTTATTCAACTGCCGCTGATGTGCTTGAGAAGCTTGCGGAAGATTACCCCATAGTTGTTGATATACTGGAGTATCGCGGACTTACAAAGCTTAAGTCCACCTATGCTGATGGTCTGGCAAACTATATTGAAGAAGACAACAGAATTCATACGAATTTTAACCAGACAATAACAGCTACGGGAAGAATCAGTTCCACAGAACCCAATCTTCAAAACATACCCATGAGAACGGAAATGGGCAGAAGAATCAGAAAGGTATTTATTCCAAAAAAAGACTACGTTTTTGTTGATGCGGATTATTCTCAGATAGAACTTAGAATTCTTGCACATATGTCCGGAGACAAAAACCTGATTGAGGCGTATAACAAGGCCGAGGATATTCATGCCATTACAGCTTCTGAAGTGTTCCATACTCCTTTAAATGAGGTTACACCCCTTCAGAGACGTAATGCCAAAGCCGTTAATTTCGGTATCGTCTACGGCATCAGTTCCTTTGGTTTAAGCCAGGGGCTTTCCATATCAAGAAAAGAAGCGAAGGAATATATAGATCAGTACTTTAAGTCATATCCCGGAGTAAAGGCTTTCCTTGACACAGCTGTTTCCTTTGCAAAGGATAAGGGATACTCAAAGACATTATTCAAGAGAAGACGTCCAATTCCCGAACTGTCATCTTCGAATTTTATGCAGCGATCCTTCGGCGAGAGAGTTGCAATGAATGCGCCTATTCAGGGAACAGCAGCCGATATAATGAAGATAGCCATGATTAGAGTGGCTAAGAGACTTAAGGATGATAATCTTGATTCAAAGGTCATTCTTCAGGTACACGATGAACTGCTGGTTGAGGCTCCAAAGGATGAGGCTTCAAAGGTGGTTTCCATACTGAGAGAAGAGATGGGCAAAGCAGCCGACCTTGCGGTGGCTTTGGAAGTTGATGTTCACACAGGGGATGACTGGTTTGAAGCAAAATAGGAGACAATTATGAAACTTATCGGAATAACCGGAGGTGTTGGAGCCGGAAAGTCTGAGATAATTTCATATCTGGAGAGCAAATACAACTGCAGAATAGAGTATGCAGACAAGGTTGCCCATATGCTGGAAGGGCCGGGACAGGTTTGTTTTGATAAGCTTGTGAGTCTTTTGGGAACCGGAATTTTAAAGGACGGAAAGATTGATAAAGCTTCAATGGCAAACGCCATGTTTAAGGATGATACCCTTGTGGACAAGGTAAACGATATCGTCCATCCGGCTGTAAAAGACTATTTTCTTAGGGAAATAAAGGCAGAGAGAAAGAAGAAAAAAATTGATTACTTCTTTATTGAAGCCGCCTTGCTTATTGAGTGCGGGTATGAGAAAATAGTTGATGAGTTATGGTATGTTTATGCATCGGAAGAAACCAGACGTAAACGCCTGAAAGCAAGCAGAGGTTATTCCGATGAGAAGATAGACGCGATTCTTTCAAATCAGCTGTCGGAGGACGAATTCAGGAAAGCCTGCGCTTTCGTAATAAACAATGACGCTGATATTGAAGATGCATATAGACAGATTGACAGTAAGCTTGGGGGTTTTTAAATGGATACCTACACAACTTTAAGAGACAGACTTGTATTTGGACTTGATATCGGAACAAGAAGCATTGTCGGTACAGTGGGATACAAAGAGGGCGATAAGTTTGTTGTTGTTGCCCAAAGAAGTGTTGAACATCAGACAAGAGCCATGCTTGATGGTCAGATTCATGACGTTGCCAGAGTCGGAAATACAATTTTAATAGTCAAATCCATGCTTGAAAGTGTACTTGGATTTGAGCTTAAAGATGTTTGTATAGCGGCTGCGGGTCGTGTCCTTAAGACTGTTGACACTCATGTTGAACATGAATTTGAAGAAGAAAAGGTTGTGGAACCTGAAGATGTTATGAGCCTTGTATCCAAGGGCGTTGAGCAGTCCTACGATGACTTTAACAAGGAATATGAGGAGCTTAACAAAGAACGTTTTTATTGTGTTGGATACTCGGTTGTAAGGTATTTCCTTAACGGTAATCAGATAACCAATCTTTTGGATCATAAGGCCAAGACCATATCCACAGATCTTATTGCCACATTCCTTCCCGATGATGTTGTGGATGGACTTTACAGGGCTGTAGAAATTGCAGGCTTAAATGTTGTTAATCTTACATTGGAGCCTATAGCTGCCATGCAGGTGGCTATTCCTGAGAAATTCAGGATGCTGAATCTTGCACTTGTTGACGTTGGTGCAGGTACATCCGATATTTCCATTACACGAGCCGGAAGTATTGTTTCTTATGGCATGATTCCTCAGGCCGGAGATGCAATGACCGAGCTTATTATGCAAAGCTGCTTAACAGATTTTGATACGGCAGAGCAGATTAAGAGAGATATCGGCAAGGGCGATAATATAACCTATATTGATATCATGGGTCTTAAACAGACCATAAAGAAAACTGAAGCCTTAAAGATGGCTATGCCAGCCATGGAACAGGAAACAGACGCCATCTGCGAGTGCATTAAGAAGTTAAACGGAAATAAGCCTGTCAGCGCTGTATTTATTGTCGGTGGCGGCGGAAAGATAGAAGGCTACGATAAGCTGATTGCCAAGAAACTTGGTATTGCTGCAGAACGTGTTGCTGTAAGAGGCGAAGATGTAATGGGTGATATCAGTTTCCTTGAGGATAATGTCAAGAAGGATTCACTTCTTGTTACTCCCATAGGAATCTGTCTTTCATTCTATGCCCAGAGCAATAACTTTATCTTTGTTAACTTTAACAAAGAGAGAATCAAAATATATGACAACTCCAAACTTACTGTTGTTGATGCAGCTATTCAGGCGGCATTTCCTAATGACGGTTTGTTCCCGAAGAGAGGTCGTGAACTTAAGTTTACTGTAAACGGCAAGCCCAGAATTGTCAGAGGACTTCCCGGTGAAGCGGCTGTTATTACCGTCAATGGACAGGATGCAGATATTCATACGCCTATTCACTCAAATGACGTTGTAATAGTTACCGAGTCCACAGCCGGCGAGCCTGCAAAGCAGAGACTTGATGAACTTCCTGAGTTTAAGGATACCTTAAAACTTCTGGTTGATGAGAAAGAGATTAAGATTCCCAGATATGCATCTGTAAACAAGGAATTAAAGACCGGTTCCTATGAGATTCAGACAGGGGATGATATAGAGTTCCTTGACTATTGCACAGTTGCGCAACTTTTGGAATTCATGGATCTTACATTGGATTACAAAACACGTGTTATCGTCAATAATAAAGTTGCTCATGATGATACCAAGATCTATGAAAACTTCTCCGTAGAGTTTGTTTCCGGCGTCAATGACGGAAGAGATTATCATGGAAATGATTATTCCGATTACGAAGATGATGGTGAGATTTATGAAGAATCTTCGGAAACAGAAAATGAATCAAATGACCAAAATGAAGAGCAGGGCAATCAAAATGAAGGAAAACCTGCAAAATCCGGTAACATTTTGACCGTTATAGTCAATAAAAATCCTATAACCCTCAAGGGTAAACAGAATTATGTCTTTGTAGACATATTTGAATATATAAATTTTGACACTTCCAGTATGAAAGGCGAGGGCCTTGTAACAACTCTAAATGGCGAAAATGCCGAATATATGGCACCTCTTAAAGATGGTGACGTTATTGAAGTATATTGGAAGATGTAGTTTTAAGGAGGCTTTATGCGTGTTTGCAGCATAGCCAGCGGAAGTAGCGGTAATTGTATTTATGTGGGTTCCGATACAACCCATGTTCTTGTTGATGTAGGTGTTAGTTGTAAAAGGACAGAGCAAGGCCTAAACAGTCTTGATTTGTCAATGACAGATATAGATGCGATTTTAATAACTCATGAACATGCAGATCATATTGCGGGACTGGGAGTAATCAGCAGGAAATACGGTATTCCCATATATGCCACAGGCGGAACAATTGAAGCGTTATGGGAAGCAAGAAATCTTGGGGAGGTGGATTCCTCCCTTTTTAATGAAATAACTCCTGATATGCCATTTACCGTAAAGGATTTGAAAATGTATCCTATTAAGATTTCCCATGATGCGGCAGAACCCGTAGGGTACAAGATCAATTACGGCAAAACAAACTTTGGAATTGTAACAGACCTTGGCTTTTATAACGATTATATAGTAGAATACCTTAAAGGTACCGATGGGGTTTTGCTTGAAGCTAATCACGACGTGAATATGCTACAGGTTGGACCATATCCCTATTACCTCAAACAGCGTATTCTCTCGGATAAGGGTCACTTATCCAATGAAAACTGCGGGCGTCTTTTAAGCAGGATACTTCATGATGATATGAAGCAAATTGTTTTAGGCCACTTAAGCCATGAGAACAATTTACCTGAACTTGCATACGAGACGGTAAGGGTTGAGGTTACGCTCGGAGATAATCCGTATAAAGCGGATGATTTCCCAATAATGGTTGCTAAGAGGGGCGAACCCTCACCGGTGATAAATCTATAATATTTTAAGGGGCAGATTATGAAGAAAATTATTATTACAGTTGTGGGCAAAGATACAGTTGGTATCATAGCTAAAGTATGTGCTTACCTTGCAGAGAGAAAGATCAACATTCTTGATATTTCCCAGACTATTGTTTCGGGATATTTTAACATGATGATGATTGTTGATATGACGGCTTCCAACGTTCATTTCAGCGAAATGTGCGATGAGCTTGATAAAGTTGGAGAAGAGATGGGTGTGTCCATCAAGTGTCAAAAGGAAGAAATATTTGATATGATGCATCGTATCTGATGCAAGAGGAGAGAAGAAATAAATGATTAATCAGCGCGAAGTTCTTGAGACCAACGCCATGATTGAAAAGGAGAACCTTGATGTCCGTACCATAACAATGGGTATCAGCCTCCTTGACTGCATTGATGGCGATTTAAATAAGTTAAACGATAATATCTACAAGAAGATATATGATTCTGCCAAGGACCTTGTTTCTGTGGGCGACTATATTGCCAAAGAATACGGAGTTCCCATTGTAAATAAGAGAATTTCTGTTACACCTATAGGACTGGTTGGCGGTGCTGCCTGCAAGACACCCTCTGATTTTGCCACAATAGCAAGAACTCTTGACAAGGTTGCAAAGGATATCGGGGTTAACATTATCGGCGGTTATTCAGCACTTGTTTCAAAAGGAATGACGAAAGCTGATGAACTGCTTATCAGATCCATTCCTGAAGCATTGTCAACCACCGAGTGTGTCTGCAGTTCAGTTAATGTTGGTTCCACCAAGACCGGTATCAATATGGATGCGGTTAAACTCATGGGTGAAATCATTAAAGAGACTGCTTTGGCTACAAAGGAAAATGATTCAATTGGCTGTTCAAAGCTTGTTGTTCTTTGTAATGCGCCTGATGATAATCCTTTTATGGCCGGCGCATTTCACGGCGTTACAGAGGCAGACAGGATAATTAATGTTGGTGTAAGCGGCCCCGGTGTTGTAAAGACGGCACTTGAAAAAGTACGGGGAGAGGACTTCGAGACTCTCTGTGAAACCATTAAAAAGACTGCATTCAAGGTTACAAGAGTTGGCCAGCTGGTTGCCAAGGAGGCTTCAAAGAGACTTGGCGTTCCCTTTGGTATTGTAGATCTTTCTTTGGCACCCACACCTGCAGTTGGAGATTCCGTTGCTGACATTTTGTGCGAAATTGGTCTGGAAAGAGCGGGCGCACCCGGTACAACTGCAGCTTTGGCTCTTTTAAACGATCAGGTTAAAAAGGGCGGAGTTATGGCTTCGTCATATGTAGGTGGCTTAAGCGGTGCATTTATTCCCGTAAGTGAAGATCAGGGTATGATTGATTCGGTTAAGGACGGAGCTTTGACCCTTGAGAAACTGGAAGCCATGACCTGCGTTTGCTCAGTTGGACTTGATATGATTGCTATCCCGGGAGATACCAAGGATACTACAATATCCGGAATCATAGCAGATGAAATGGCTATCGGAATGGTAAATCAGAAGACAACTGCCGTAAGAATAATTCCTGTTATAGGAAAGGGAGTTGGAGAGCAGGCTGTATTTGGAGGATTGTTTGGATATGCACCCATAATGCCTGTAAACACATTCTCATGCGATGCATTCATAAACAGAGGCGGAAGAATTCCCGCCCCTATTCACAGCTTTAAGAACTGATATCAGATTTTCAGTACGGGTGTGGCAAAGTCGGGCTTGACTGTCACCCCGTATTTTTTTTGTAATTTAGAGTTGTAAATCTTTGAAGAAATTAAATCAATATTTAATAAATTGAGACCTTCCACATCTTCCAACGACTTAAAGTCTTCTGCAGTGTATATGACCTTGGACTTTGAAGCGGTTTTAATTTCTTTTAACAGAGCTTCACTGCCTTTTTTGAAGCCCAGAACATGAACATAGGGTAAGGGCTTTTTTGAAGATGGAATTATGTAGGAATTCTTCCGTATATTTAACAATATGTGCAAAAAGGCTCTGGCCACATGGGAGTAGGTGAGATTTCTGGTTTTTACCAGCTCAATAAACTGCTCATAACTTTCGTATTCCGAAAGAAGATTGGAGATTCTGTCGGACAGGGATCTGTCGATTCCCAGATAATCTTCATATCCATCAACAGAACAGGTTATAAGCTTGTATTTTAACTCATCACTGAAGTCGTTTACAAACAGGGGCCCCAGTTTACCATATGATTCCATGAGAAGGTCTCTGGTTTCCCTTGGTATTTCGTTAAGACAGCAGTCAAAACCGTCATCCTCTATTGATTTTCTGATAGCGGAGGCGGAAGAATAGTTTGATGAATCCTGCGGCACGAGACTTTCTGAAGAGTAATCACCCAGTCTTGTGATTCCAAAGGGCTTGATATTACTTCCTATTTGAAATATTGCGTTAATGTATTCTATGCCAAGAATATTGTTTGGCGTAAGTACATTTTCATCTCCGAGTATTTCACTTAGGGCTCCGGCGTAGCTTTTCCCGGACTTGAAATATGAATTCATGGTGTCTTTGGCATTATCCTTGGCGTTACGGATTTTGGATGCACATACTTCAAGTTCTTCGGTATATTTTGATTCCATTCCAAAACATATGTTATCGATACATCCCAGAGCATCGAAAACACCTACGCTTCCGAGAGCGTATCCTTCGGCTGAAGATGTGGCATAAACCGCCGGTATTTCAACCACCATATCTGCTCCGGCAAGAAGGGCCATTTGGGCACGGGTCATTTTGTTAAGGAAAGCAGGAGTTCCACGTTGACAAAAGTCGCCGCTTAAGGCTACTATTATATAATCTGCACCAAGGGCTTGTCTTGCCATGGTCAGATGATATTTATGCCCTTCGTGAAGGGGATTATATTCAGCTGCAATACCTGTTATTTTCATATAGTCATTTTACCTCGGTAAAGTTTTGTACTTCGAAAGATACAATAAATAAGGGCTTTTTCGCTTGTTGCGTAATTTTGTATCTAGTATAATATATCTAACTTGAAAAAAGAAGTCATTTGAACTTGGGAGGAATTATAATGGCATATATTGATAAGATTAAGGAAAGAGCAAGACAGAATAAAAAGACTATTGTTCTGCCTGAAAGTAATGATGAACGTACACTACTTGCCGCTGCGGCAATAATGAGAGAAGATATTGCCAATCTTATTTTAATTGGTAACCCTGATGAAATCAAAAAGAACGAAGAGAAGCTTCGTATCGATTTGGGCGGGGTTAAGAAGGTTGACAATAAGAATTTTGATAAAATTGAAGAATATGCAAATATTCTTTATGAGGCAAGAAAGCATAAAGGAATGACCCTGGAGGCCGCAAGAGAAATCCTTGAAAAGGATGAGATGATGTTTGCGGTTGTTATGGTTAAAGCGGATGATGCAGACGGAATGGTTGCAGGAGCCTGTCACCCTACAGCAGATACATTGCGTCCTTCACTTCAGGTGCTTAGAACCGCTCCCGGAGTTAAGCTGGTAAGCGGATTCTTTATCGTTGATTGCCCCAATAAACATATCGGACATGATGGTACATTCCTCTTTGCAGATTGCGGTCTTAACCAGGATCCCAATGCAGAAGAGCTTGCTGCCATTGCCGACTCAAGTAATACAAGTTTCAAAAATCTTATAGGAGACGATCCGAGGATCGCAATGCTTTCCCATTCTACAAAGGGTTCAGCAAAGCATCCTTTGGTAGATAAAATGGTGGAGGCAACAAGGATTGCCCATGAACAGTATCCTTACCTTGTCCTTGACGGAGAGTTACAGCTTGACGCTGCACTTGTTCCTTCAGTAGCAGCTTCCAAGGCTCCCGGAAGTGTGATAGCGGGTACTGCCAACATCCTTGTTTTCCCTAATTTGGATGCCGGTAATATCGGTTACAAAATAGCACAAAGAATAGGCGGAGCAGATGCTTATGGTCCCATGCTTCAGGGAATTGCAAAGCCCGTCAATGACTTATCAAGAGGATGCTCTTGGGAAGATATCGTAGGAGTTGTAGCTTTAACCGCTGTGCAGGCCCAAATCACCAAATAAAGGATATTTGATGAAAAGATTCAGCTTGCTTATATCAGCACTAATTTTAATATTGTTCGTTTGTATTTTGGAACTTGCATTGTTTAATAAATACAAACCGAAGCCGTCCGAAATCACATGGGAGGATGTGGCCCTTGAAGATACAGAAAGTGTAAGAAGTATCTTTAAGGCATTCGATCCCGTAATGGACTATACAGATTACGCCCCCGAGCTGTCTATTTCAACAGTGGAATCGTTGAAGAGATCGTCGAGGGCTGTAAGTTTGCCCGAAGGCAGCGAAAGCAGTTTCGCCACTTCCGTAAGCTGTACAATTGACGGAGTGCTGGGATACGTTAAATTCAATTACGACCTTCCCGGAATCCCGGACTCTGATGATGACAAATACTATTTGTTTGAACTGGCCACATACGAGAATTCCCATAATGATTCCTATATCGCCAGCGTCAGCAAGAGGGAGAGAGGCTGCTTTATTTTTTCCTATTATAAAGACAGACTCTTTGACAAATATGTAATGGCTGTCAAGAAGAACGGAAGCTATGTTGACATCTGCAGAGGTCAGTACATTACAAACCCTGAGGCAGTTGCTTCATATACTTACGAGTATCCCACACCTTCATCAAAGAAGGGCCTTATTATCGATAACTTTAAGGTAAACAATGGCTCCCTTAAGGATTTGGGTGTTAAACAGGCTGCTTATAATATCCCTTTAGGCTTCCTTATGGGACCTACAACATCCGGCAACTACGGAACCATAGCCTTTAACTATAACGGCAAGACATATTCTTTTAACGGTCAAAGGGTTGCTGAGTTCGATATTGTATTTAAAGCCCTGACCAATCAGGGTATTGTTACTACAGCTGTTATTTTAAATGACAGAGGCCCTTACTCCGAGAGAATACATCCGAATGCGGTTAACGGCAGCGCGCCTTACTACATGTTTAATGCAACAGATGAGAATGGATGCCAAGCCTTGGAGGCTGCGGCGACTTTCCTGGCGCAGCGTTATTCCGGAACGGAGCATGGTCAGATTGTAAACTGGGTAATAGCTAACGAAATTAACGCAAGAAAAGACTGGAACTATATGGATTACACTGATGTAACCACATATACCGAAGAGTATGCCAAGGGTTACAGGCTTTTCTACAATGCAATTAAGAGCGTCAATGCAAATGCCAGAATCTATACCTGTCTTGATCAGGTATGGAACAGAAACTTAAAGAGCACCGACGGATACGATGCAAGAGATGTGCTTGATGCCTTCAACAACTCCATAGTCACTCACGGAAATATTGATTACGGTGTAGCCTATCATCCATATCCTGTACCTCTTACCTGGCCTAAATTCTGGGATATGCCTTCCAATTACAGGGCGATGAATCTGGTTCAGAACAATGTGGATACACCCTTTATAACGATACAAAACATCCATATCCTGACTGACTATTTAAGCCAGGGGGCATTTCTTAATCCAAAGGGAGAGGTCAGAAGTGTACTGCTAAATGAGATAGGCTTCGGCTCAGATCATGGTGAGACCCTTCAGGCTGCATGTTTTGCATACGCATACTACATAGCCGCTGCAAACCAGCATATAGACGGCTTCATATTAAATAAGCAGACGGACCATCCTGTTGAGATGGCGCAGGGTCTTTCCTTCGGACTTGATTATTCCGGAGGAGGTCATAAATACATATATAATGTATATAAGAATATTGATACAGCATCCGGTTATGAGGTGACAGCTTTCGCCAAGGATATAATAGGCATTTCCGACTGGAGTGAAGTCATCACAAATCATTGATTTTTTGCGCTAAAAATAGGTTGACAAAACATTTTGGTCTATGTATAATCAGTTAAGTGTGAACAGGAGACGACTATGTTATTTGATTTGTCAGATGTTCTGACAACCGAAGGAAAAGTCATTAATATTGACGTTAATCCGCTGGTTGACACGATTTCTTATCAAGGTAATACCTACGTTAAGAAACAGGCGAATCCCTTTAAACTTATTGCAACCAATATTGGTGGTGACAAGGTAATGCTTGAAGGGGATGCAGAGTTCCTTCTTGAAGGTGAGTGCGACAGATGTTTATCTGAAACACAGTTTACGGTTTCATTTCACATTGAACGTGAGATAGAGGACTGTAAGGGAGCCGAGAGAAGTTCAGACGATGAGAATGCCGATGTTCTTACCGGAAATTTACTTGATACAGAAACATTAATTAACAATGAGATTTTTATGAATCTGCCTGATAAGGTTTTATGTAAGCCTGACTGCAAGGGACTTTGTCCTAAATGCGGGGCTAACCTGAATGAGAGAGATTGCGGATGTGATACTTTTGTTCCTGATCCTCGTATGGCAGCAATAAAAGATATCTTCAACGCGAAAAGGGAGGTGTAACGATGTCTATTTGTCCCAAGAACAAATCCTCAAAATCTCACAGAGATAAAAGAAGAGCAAACTGGAAGATGACTGCTCCTACATTGGTTAAGTGCAGCAAGTGTGGCGCATTAATGATGCCTCACAGAGTTTGCAAGGCATGCGGTTCTTACAATAAGAAAGAAATCATCTCAGTTGAGAACTAATAATGTTTATGAATTTGAGCCTTCCCTATGGGGAGGCTCATTTTACTTGATTAAAGTGTATCTATACTCTATAATGAGTATGATTATACTCACTAAGGAGGAATATCCAAATGAAAAATTGTCCTAATTGTAATGCTCAGCTTCCTGATGATGCGGTATTCTGCACATCTTGCGGAACAAGCTTAAACGGCCCTTCACCGGCAGGAAACCAGCAGAATGCAAACCCTAACTTCCAGCAGGGGAATTACCAGTATCAGCAGGCTCCTTACATTCAGCCCTGGGATCATACCGCTGAGTTTGATGCCAAGGATGTTTCTGACAATAAAGTGCTGGCTATGCTTCTTTACCTTGTAGGCGGATTTGCTATTATATATGCGCTTTTGGGAGGCCAGAAATCCGAATATCTTATGTTCCATGTAAGACAGAACCTTAAGTTCTTAGTATGTGAAACATTACTTCTTATTGTAGCAGCACTTCTTTGCTGGACAATTATTGTTCCCATTGCTGCAGGAATCTGTATTCTTATTCTTGCTGTAGTAAAGATTATCTGCTTCTTCCAGATTTGCTCCAACAAGTCTGTAGAGCCTGCAATTATCCGTTCACTTACTTTCCTTAAGTAATTAAATGGGTTGATTACAAAGTTAACTGCTCGAACGTAAAAGTTCGGGCAGTTTTTTTGTGCATTTTTTTGCCTCAAACATACTTTATAAGTCATTGACGTTGTATGTAATAAGTTTTATACTACTAGATGTGGGGAAAAATGTGATTGGAATAACAATATGTTGCGGAATCGTAACATATGTTACAGAATTGTTCTGTAATTTGTGAAATGATTGAAATATAGCCGATCAGGTGTATTGGGAGGAATAAAAAGTGCAGGATAAGAAGGATATCGATTTGACTAATTACGGTGAAAAATTCAAACCCAACTTGGATGTAAAAGTTGTAAAGAAAGACGGCAGCCTTGAGAACTTTAATGTTCAGAAGGTAATTGATGCCGTTGGGAAGAGTGCTTACAGAGCCCTTACAAAGTTTACCTCGGAAGAGAAAGAATCAATTTGCAAATATGTAATTGAGAAAGTTAACGAGATGGATCAGGAAGAGATTCCCATCCCCGTTATGCATAACATAGTTGAGAGTGCTCTCGAGAAGGTTAAACCTATTGTTGCCAAGAGCTACAGAGATTATCGTAACTACAAGCAGGATTTCGTAAGGATGCTTGATGACGTCTATAAGAAGAGTCAGTCTATCATGTATATTGGTGACAAGGAGAATGCAAATACAGATTCTGCCCTTGTATCTACCAAGAGAAGCCTCATTTTTAACCAGTTAAATAAAGAACTTTACCAGAAATTCTTCATGACTACGGAAGAAATTCAGGCGTGCCGTGACGGCTACATATATGTACACGATATGTCCGCAAGAAGAGATACCATGAACTGTTGTCTTTTCGATGTGGAACATGTGTTATCCGGTGGATTTGAGATGGGTAACATCTGGTACAACGAACCTAAGTCTTTGGATGTTGCCTTCGACGTAATAGGAGATATTGTCCTTTCTGCAGCTAGTCAGCAGTATGGTGGATTTACTGTTCCTTCTGTTGATTTGATACTTGAACCCTACGCTGAGAAATCCTATGCGAAATATATAGAGAAGTACAGAAGACTTGGAATAGATGATGATGTGGCCGAGCAGGAAGCATATAAGGATGTTGTAAGAGAGTTTGAGCAGGGCTTCCAGGGCTGGGAGTACAAGTTTAACACCGTTGCCTCCAGCCGTGGCGATTATCCTTTCATTACAGTTACTGCAGGAACCGGAACAGGAAGATTTGCAAAGCTTGCAACCATTTCCATGTTAAATGTCAGAAGAAGAGGACAGGGTAAGGCAGATCATAAGAAGCCTGTGCTTTTCCCTAAGATTGTATTCTTATACGATGAGAATTTACATGGCCCCGGTAAACCTCTTGAGGATGTATTTGAAGCCGGAGTAAGATGTTCAGCCAAGACCATGTATCCTGACTGGCTGTCTCTTACCGGAAAGGGATATGTGGCCGGAATTTATAAACAGTACGGAAAGATTATATCCCCCATGGGATGCAGAGCATTCCTTTCACCCTGGTATGAGAGGGGTGGAATGCATCCTGCCGATGATAAGGATGAGCCTATCTTTGTGGGCAGATTCAATATAGGTGCGGTTTCACTTCACCTTCCCATGATTCTTGCCAAGGCAAGAAAGGAGTCTAAGGACTTCTATGAGGTTCTCGATTATTATCTTGAATTAATCAGACAGCTTCATATAAGAACTTATGCTTACCTTGGAGAGCTTCGTGCTTCCACCAACCCTCTTGCATACTGCGAGGGAGGCTTCTACGGAGGACATTTGGGCCTCCATGATAAGATTAAGCCCCTTCTTAAATCGGCAACCGCTTCATTCGGAATTACTGCTCTCAATGAATTACAGGAGTTATATAACGGTAAATCTTTAGTAGAAGACGGTGCTTTTGCAGTTGAAGTTCTTGAACATATTAACAATAAGATAGCTCAGTTCAAAGAAGAGGATGGCAATCTGTATGCAATCTACGGTACACCTGCCGAGAATCTTTGCGGACTTCAGATTAAGCAGTTCAGAAAGAAATATGGAATTATTGAAGGTGTTTCGGACAGAGAATATGTAAGTAATTCATTCCATTGTCATGTTGCCGAGGATATAACCCCTATTCAGAAACAGGATTTGGAGAACAGATTCTGGGATCTTTCAAACGGCGGCAAGATTCAATATGTAAAGTATCCTATTGACTATAATATTGACGCGGTCAAAACTCTCATTCACAGAGCAATGGATATGGGATTCTATGAGGGAGTCAATCTTTCCCTTGCATATTGTGACGATTGCGGACATGAAGAGCTTGAGATGGATGTCTGCCCCGTTTGCGGAAGTAGAAACCTCACCAAGATTGACAGAATGAACGGATATTTAAGCTATTCAAGAGTTCATGGTGATACCAGGCTCAATGATGCCAAGATGGCCGAAATTGCCGAGAGGAAGTCGATGTAAAATGCGATACCATAATATAACCAAGGACGACATGCGCAACGGCGATGGCTTAAGAGTTGTACTTTGGCTTGCGGGCTGTTCCCATTGTTGCAAGGGTTGTCAGAATCCAATTACCTGGGATGCCAACGACGGTATTCTTTTTGACGAAAGCGCCAAGCAGGAGATTTTTGATCAGCTTTCCAAACCATATATATCAGGAATTACTTTTTCCGGAGGGGATCCCATGTATTGCTCCAATAAGGAAGAAGTCGGGAAGTTGATGGTTGAAATCAAGGAGAAGTTCCCTGACAAAACCATATGGGTATATACGGGAGATATGTGGGAGTCCTGTGTGAATTACCCCTATATTGAATATATTGATGTTCTTGTTGACGGTGAATTCATCCTGGAGCAAAGGGACGTAAAGCTCCTTTGGAAGGGCAGCAAGAACCAGCGTGTAATAGATGTCAAAGAGAGTTTAAAGAATAAGGACAAAGCACCGGTTCTTCATTGCGGCGATTATTATGCAGAAACATATACGCCTTTAAAAGAACCAGACTGCTGTTAATAAGGATTAATATGAACAGAATAGCCAAGTTTATGAAGGTGAGCAAAGATTTGTTTATCGATGCCATTACCGATGAATTTAAGGATATAAGCTGGGAAGAAGCAGCCGTAATATATGAAGACATTATTCTTCCAGTAAGGGGTACTGCAGGAAGTGCCGGTTACGATTTTAAAATGCCGGTTTCTCTGACCCTGAAACCCGGAGAAACCGCCAAAATTCCTACGGGAATAAGAGCCAGAATGGAAAACGGCTGGGTACTTATGGTATTCCCCAGAAGCGGTTTAGGATTTAAATACAGATTACAGCTTAACAATACTGTCGGAATTATTGACAGTGATTATTTTAACTCAGACAATGAGGGTCACATCTTTATCAAGATGACCAACGATTCCAATGAAGGAAAGATCATTGAACTTAAAAAGGGCGATGGCTTTGCTCAGGGTATATTTGTTCCCTTTGGCCTTACTGAGGATGATGATTGTACCGCAGACAGAAACGGTGGTTTTGGAAGCACCGGAGCTTAAATATATGTAGTTTTCATTACTACTTTATGCGTTTGCGATTATTGACACACCTGCCATTCAATGCTACAATGAAACCCGTATTCAGTTTAAAATGACGGAGGAGTAGCAATGTTTCAGATTATTACAGATTCGACCACAGATTTACCCGAATCATATTTTAAAGAACATAATATTAAGGTTGTAAACCTTAAATGTATTATTGACGGTGTGCAGTACGGTGTTGACAAGTTCCTTTCTTCCGATGAGTTTTATTCACTTATCAGAGGCGGAAAGATGCCTACCACTTCACAGGTTAATCCCGATGAGGCTTATAAGGCTATCGAGGAAGTGCTTGAAAAGGGTAACGAAATCCTTATTGTGGCTTTCTCTTCCGGACTTAGCGGAACATATAACAGTTTCAGACTCGCTGCGGAGGAAATCAAGGCAGATTATCCCGATGCTGATATTCTTGTTGTGGATACCCTTGCAGCTTCTCTTGGAGAAGGACTTCTTCTTGACTATGCAATAAGGATGAGAGATTCAGGCAAGAGCATGAGAGAAACCAGAGACTGGCTTGAGGCTCATAAGAACAATCTGGTTCACATGTTTACGGTTGATGATCTTAACCATCTTTACAGAGGCGGAAGAGTTTCCAAGACAGTGGCAATCATTGGTACTATTGCAGGTATCAAGCCTGTTCTTCACGTAGATTACGAAGGCCATCTTATTCCTTTAAGAAATGTAAGAGGACGTAAGAAATCTCTTACGGCTCTGGTTGATGATATGGAAGCCAAGATGGGCAGCTATAAGGATAAGAATGATGTTGTATTCATCAGCCACGGTGACTGCTATGATGATGCCAAATTTGTAGCTGATGAAATTGAGAAGAGATTCGGAAAGAAGGAGTTCTTATTTAATGCTCTCGGACCTGTTATCGGTTCTCATGCAGGCCCCGGAACTGTTGCTTTATTCTTCCTTGGAGATGAAAAATAATTTCGAAATGTATGTTAAGCGGTGGTGTATACCACCGCTTTTGTTGTATAATAGGCATTGCGTTAGTGTTTAACAGGAGGTATATGAAATGAATGAAGAATGGAGTTTGGATGTTTTATATAAAGGTATAGATGATCCGAAGTACAAAGAAGACGTTAAGAAATTTGAGGGAATGGCTGATTTTCTTAAGGCGGAGTACGAGAAGGCCCTTAAGCTGGATGATGTTAATAAGGTTAAAACATTGCTTCTTGCCGAAGAAGAATATGTAGGCCTTGTATATAAGCTTTTTGCTTTTACAATGCTTTATCTTGCAACCAACGGTGATGACGGCGATGCTATGGCATCAAGAGACAAACTCTCAAGAATCGACTCCGGATGTACGGGAATTGATACCGTCATCAGAAAGGAATTGGGTAAGATTTCAAATCTTTCCGAATTATGCGAGAAGGACGCTCTTATTAAGGAGTACAGATTCCTGCTTGAAGAGAATATTGAAAAGTGCAAGCATATGTTAAGCGACGCGGAAGAGGAAATGATTTCTGTTATGGATTCCTATGCGGGAAGCGCATGGAGCAATTTCAGAGATTATATGACATCAAATGTTAAGCTTGACTATGAGGATAAGGAATTAACCCTTACAGAGTTAAGAAACCTTGCATACAGCTCTGACTCCAAGGTCAGAAAAGCCGCATACGAGGCAGAGATAGCAGGTTATAAGAAGTTCGAAGAGGCTGTGGCCTTTTCCTTAAACAATATTAAGAATCAGGTTATAGAAATCGGAAAGAGAAGAGGATATGAGTCTCCTCTTTCGGAAGCTTTGTTTAAGTCCAGAATGAAAAAGGAAACTCTTGATGCAATGATGGGGGCCATAAGAGAGTATATCCCCCGACTCAGAGATTTCTATAAGGCTAAGGCCAAAGCTTTGGGACATAAGAACGGCCTTCCCTGGTATGACCTTTATGCTCCCACAGGTAGCTTTGACAGAGATTTTACCACAGAAGAGTGCAGAGATTATCTCATAAAGTGCTTCAGCACATTTTCATCCGATATGTCTGACCTTATGAAGGAGGCTTTTGACAACAGCTGGATCGATTTCTTCCCCAAGAAAGGTAAACTTGGAGGTGCTTTCGATTACGAGCTTTTGGGATTCGGTCAGAGCCGCGTTCTTACCAACTTTGACGGCAAATTCGGTTCTGTAGATACACTTGCACATGAACTTGGCCATGCTTTCCATGACAGACAGATTAAGGATCAGAGAATTCTTAATCATGATTACACCATGCCCATTGCCGAGACTGCCTCAACCTTTAATGAGACATTCCTTGGCCACTATGCAATGAATGAAGCGGATGACAATGCCAAGATCAGTCTCCTTGACAGCTCACTTACCGAGTCATTGCAGTGCATTATTGATATAACTTCGAGATACATTTTTGAAACCAATGTGTTTGAGAAATGCCAGGATAAATTCCTTATGCCTGATGACTTAAATGAGATTATGATTAATGCGCAGAAGGAGACATACGGAGATTCCATCGATCCCGAATATATGCACAGATATATGTGGGCATGCAAGAGCCACTATTACTCAAGCGGACTCAGCTTTTATAATTTCCCCTATGCATTCGGACTTCTTTTCTCCCAGGGACTGTATGCGTTGTACCTTAAGGAGGGGGATGCGTTTGTTAAGAAATATGAAAAGATGCTTCACGACACCGTTTCATGTTCTATCGAAGACTGCGGTAAGGCAATGGGCGTTGATTTAACCAAGCCCGATTTCTGGAGAAACTCTCTTGAAATCGTAGCGAAAGATGTGGAAGAGTATTGTAAACTTACAAATTTTCGATAAATAATTCGTGACTTTAGCGTGATATTGTGTTAAACTACTTTTTAAGTCTAAGAACTATATAAAAAGGGTTGCCCCAAACGCTAATATTGTGTATCATAAAACTTGTATTTTAACATTTACAGGAGGCAAATAAATGGGCATTCTATTAACAGCAGATGCAGCTGCTCAGGGCAGTACTCTGACAAGCACCTTGTTTATGGTCGGCTGGCTGGTCATTATCGTTGCGTTTTTCTATTTTGCAATGATTCGTCCTCAGAAGAAGGAACAGAAACAGAAACAGGAGATGCTTGGAAGCCTTGAGATTGGAGACAGCGTACTTACAACTTCAGGCTTCTACGGTGTTGTTATCGATATTAACGATGATACGGTTATTGTCGAGTTCGGAAATAATAAGAACTGCCGTATCCCCATGGCCAAAACAGCCATCAACCAGGTTGAGAAGGCAAGTGACCAATAATTAACGTAAAGCAGAATCCTGTGTCTTATCGGACACAGGATTTTTGTCTATAAGAAATATTATTTCAGGAGATGTTTAATATGAGTAAGAGTATTGTATGCATTCCCGGTGACGGAATCGGACCGGAGATTGTTGCCGAGGCCAAGAAGGTCCTTGATAAAATCAGCAAGGTCTACGGCGCAGAATTCGAGTTTAAGGATATCCTCATGGGAGGTGCCAGCATAGATGTACATGGAGTTCCTCTTACGGATGAAGCGATTGCCACTGCCAAAAGTGCAGACGCGGTTTTGATGGGCTCCATCGGAGGCGACACTAACACATCTCCCTGGTATAAACTGGCTCCCGAGTTAAGACCTGAAGCCGGACTTCTGAAAATCAGAAAAGCTCTCAATTTATTTGCTAACTTAAGACCTGCGTACCTTTATGAAGAGCTAGCTGAAGCGTGTCCTTTAAAGGAAGCGGTTGCAAAGAAGGGTTTCGATATTCTGATTATGAGAGAACTTACCGGTGGATTATATTTCGGAGAGAGAAAGACCTTCGAAGAAAACGGTGTAAGGACTGCAATTGATACTCTTAAGTATAACGAGAAAGAAATAGAAAGAATTGCCATTAAGGCATTCGAAATCGCAAGAAAAAGAAACAAAAAGGTAACCAGTGTAGATAAGGCAAATGTTCTTGATTCCTCAAGACTTTGGAGAAACGTGGTTAATGAAGTTGCAAAGAACTACACGGACGTAACTCTTGAGCACATGCTTGTTGACAACTGTGCTATGCAGCTTGTAAAGGATCCCGCACAGTTTGATGTGGTTTTAACTGAGAACATGTTTGGCGATATTTTATCGGATGAAGCAAGCATGATTACAGGAAGCATCGGTATGCTGTCTTCTGCAAGTTTAAATGAGACCAAATTTGGCTTATATGAGCCAAGTCATGGCTCCGCCCCTGATATTGCAGGGAAGAACATTGCAAACCCCATTGCGACCATTTTAAGCGCTGCAATGATGCTGAGATATTCCTTTGATATGGATAAGGAAGCAAAAGCTATCGAAGATGCAGTTAAACAGGTCCTTAAGGAAGGCTATCGTACTTCTGATATATATACTGACGGATTCAAAAAAGTCAGCTGCAGTGAAATGGGCGATGTAATCGCATCAAGAATAGGTTAATAATTTGGAGGGAATATTAATGAAAAGTGATAATGTAAAGGTTGGTATGCAACAGGCCCCTCACAGAAGTCTGTTTAATGCACTTGGATTTACCGAGGAAGAAATGAACAAGCCCATGGTCGGTATTGTAAGCTCATATAATGAGATAGTACCCGGCCATATGAATCTGGATAAAATAGTTAACGCCGTTAAGCTTGGAGTAGCTGAAGCAGGCGGCGTACCCGTTGTTTTTCCTGCCATTGCAGTATGTGACGGAATCGCAATGGGTCATATCGGAATGAAGTACTCTCTGGTGACAAGAGACCTTATTGCCGATTCTACAGAGTGTATGGCTTTGGCTCACCAGTTTGACGCACTTGTAATGGTTCCTAACTGTGATAAGAACGTACCCGGCCTTCTTATGGCTGCGGCAAGAATCAACGTTCCCACAGTATTTGTTTCGGGCGGCCCCATGCTTGCAGGACATGTCAAAGGTGAGAAGAGAAGCCTTTCATCCATGTTTGAGGCTGTTGGCGCTCATGCTGCCGGCAAAATGACTGATGAAGAAGTTAAGGAATTTGAGGAGAAGGTTTGCCCTACCTGTGGTTCATGCTCGGGAATGTATACAGCCAACTCCATGAACTGCCTTACAGAGGCACTTGGAATGGGACTTAAGGGTAACGGAACAATTCCCGCTGTTTATTCCGAAAGAATTAAGCTTGCTAAGCATGCCGGAATGGCTGTTATGGAAATGCTTAAGAAGAATATTCGCCCCAGAGATATTATGACAAAGGAAGCTATTATAAATGCTCTTACAGTTGACATGGCTTTGGGATGTTCCACAAACTCAATGCTTCATCTCCCTGCTATAGCACATGAGATAGGCTTTGATTTTGATATCGCTTACGCCAATGAAATCAGTGCCAAAACACCTAACCTTTGCCATTTGGCACCTGCAGGACACACTTATATGGAGGACCTTAACGAGGCAGGCGGTGTATGGGCTGTTATGAAGGAGCTTGATGATATCGGACTTATTAACAGAGACTGCATGACTGTAACAGGCAAGACTGTTGGAGAGAACATCAAGAATTCCATTAATAAAGATGAGACTGTAATAAGACCCACAAGCAATCCTTATTCCAAGTCCGGTGGACTTGCTGTTCTTAAGGGCAACCTTGCTCCTGACGGAAGTGTTGTTAAACAGTCTGCTGTAGTTCCCGAGATGATGATTCATGAAGGACCTGCCAGAGTATTTGACTGCGAAGAAGATGCAATCGCTGCAATTAAGGGCGGAAAGATTGTTGCAGGTGATGTTGTGGTTATCAGATATGAAGGCCCTAAAGGCGGTCCCGGAATGAGAGAGATGCTCAATCCCACATCGGCAATAGCCGGAATGGGACTTGGATCTTCCGTAGCACTTATTACAGACGGAAGATTCTCCGGCGCATCAAGAGGAGCTTCCATCGGCCATGTTTCACCTGAGGCAGCTGTTGGCGGCCCTATAGCTCTTGTTAAAGAGGGAGATACAATCCTTGTTGATATAACCAATAAAAAACTTGAGCTCAAGGTCAGTGATGAAGAACTGGCTAAGAGAAAAGCAGAGTGGAAGCCCAAGACTCCTTCTGTTACAACAGGTTATCTTGCAAGATATGAAAAACTTGTAACAAGTGGAAACCGTGGTGCGGTTTTGGAATATAAATAAGACAATAAGGAGATTTACATATGCAGCTTACAGGTTCTGAAATAGTTATTCAGTGTTTATTGGAACAAGGGGTAGATACTGTATTCGGATACCCCGGAGGCACTATTTTAAATATTTATGATGCCTTATATGATCATACCGACGAAATCAATCATATTCTGACTTCTCACGAGCAGGGTGCTGCTCATGCGGCTGACGGATATGCCAGAGCAACGGGCAAAGTAGGTGTTTGCTTTGCAACCAGCGGACCCGGAGCAACCAACCTGGTTACCGGTATTGCAACAGCTTTTATGGATTCCATTCCTGTTGTTGCCATAACTGCAAACGTTGTTCTTCCCATGCTTGGCAAAGATACCTTCCAGGAGATTGATATAGCCGGCGTAACCATGCCTATCACAAAGCATAACTACATCGTCAAGGATGTTAAGAACCTGGCTGATACCATAAGAAAGGCTTTTGATATTGCAAGAAGCGGACGTCCCGGTCCCGTGCTTGTTGATATCACCAAGGATGTTACTGCAGCCAAATGCGAATATACAAAGAAGAAAATCAAGGAGTATGTTCCCGAGTATAAGCCTGACGAGACTGAGGTCGAGAAGATTTTAAGAAGACTTAAAAAAGCCGAAAAGCCTTTCATTTATGTAGGTGGTGGCGCAGTGGCTTCAGGCGCTTACAAAGAAGTTAGAGAGTTTGCCGAGCTTCTTGATGCCCCTGTCTGTGATACATTAATGGGCAAAGGTGTTTTTGACGGAAGAGATGACAGATATACCGGAATGATTGGTATGCACGGAACCAAAGCCAGCAATTTCGGCGTAAGTGAGTGCGACCTTTTGGTTGCTTTGGGTGCAAGATTCTCTGACAGAGTTGTTGGCAATGCCAAGAAATTTGCCGCAAATGCCAAGGTTATTCAGATTGATATCGATAATGCCGAGGTAGATAAAAACATCAAAACCGACGCATGCATCGTAGGGGACCTTAAACTGGTTCTTGCAGATTTAAACAAGCGCCTTGAAAAGCAGAATCATGCAGAGTGGATGAAGCATATTGCAGATTTCAAGAAGAAATATCCTTTATCCTATAATAAGAATGTATTGTCCTGCCCCTATATTATGGAGAAGATTGATGAACTTACCAAGGGTCAGGCAATAATAACAACCGATGTGGGTCAGCATCAGATGTGGGCTGCACAATACTACAAGTATTCAATGCCCAGAACCTTCCTTTCATCCGGTGGACTCGGTACAATGGGATACGGTCTTGGCGCATGTATAGGAGCAAAAGTTGCCAAGCCTGACAAGACTGTAATCAATATTGCCGGTGATGGCTGCTTTAGAATGAATATGAATGAGCTGGCAACAGCTTCAAGATACAATATTCCCATTATTCAGGTTGTAATCAACAACCATGTTCTCGGAATGGTAAGACAGTGGCAGACTCTTTTCTACAATAAGAGATACTCCCAGACTGTATTACAGGATAAGGTTGATTTCTGCAAGGTTGCAGAAGGACTTGGATGCCTGGCATTTAAAGTAACGAAGAAAGAAGAATTTGAGGAAGTGTTCAAGAAGGCTCTTAAAGCAAACGCTCCTGTATTGATTGACTGCCTGATCGATATGGACGAGAAGGTATTCCCCATGGTTCCCGGTGGAGCTCCTATTTCCGATGCTTTTGATGAGTCAGATCTTAAGGACAAAAAATAGCGACGAGGGCTTATATTATGGACAAAAAGAAACCCAAGTGGTGGCTTGTTCCGATAATAGCAATTCCTGTTCTTTTAGTATGCTTATATCTTGGAGTAAGTGCATTCTATGGCGCTTTCTCCAAGAATTTAAAAAATCATCGTTTTATATTCGGTACCTGGGTTAACGGGTTATATGCCACGGGACTCACGGTTTCAGAACTTAATGAGATCCTCTGTGAAGGCGATGACGAGGGCGTTTTTACCATTGTTGACAATCATGGCATAAAAAGCTTTGTTCATTATGAAGACATAGGATTTGAGTCTGATTACACAAAACTCCTTGAAAAAATGATTGACAGTCAGAACCCTTTCCTTTGGTTCATGGGCTTGCCAATGGGTATGAGCTATAAGCTTAATCCCGTTTACTCATACAACGATGAGCTGTTTAACAAATCTGTGGCGGATGCACCTGCATTTGCCTATTCAAACAATGACGTTTCAAAGGCTGTAGTCGAGATAAAGTATGACGAAAGCAAAGGTTTTTATCTTTACGAGGATATAGGAGATACCATAGACTCAAAGAAGGCCAAGGACGACATCGGAAAAGCCATGCTTGCGGGAGACGACTCCTATACTTTTACCGATGAAGATCTTATCAAAAGAAACCTCTCGGAAGCCGATAAGAAAACTTATGAGCTTTGGGAAAAAATCAAGGATATTCAGGATGTGGATATCACCTATGACCTTGGTGACAGAGAGATAAAAGTTGATTCTTCGGTAGTAGCCGGGTGGATTATAGGAGACGATGGCCGGATTCTTACAGATGAAGATGGCAACATTGCTTTTAAGGATAACTGCGTAGAAGATTTTATTACAGAGCTGTCCGATATCTGCGATACCTTTGGTAAATCCAGAACCTTCAAAACCACTGCAGGCGATGAAATAGTAATCAATAATGTCTACATCGGCACGGCTCTTAATAAGAAGGCGGAAATAAAGTACTTAAAAGAGGCTGTTCTTGAAAAGAAGAAAGAAGTAAGAACCCCCGAGTATACCAAATATGTGGGAACCGGTAATGTTGATACCATTGGAGATACATACATAGAAATCGACAGAGCCAATCAGACAATGTACTATTATGTGGACGGTGAATTGATTTTAAGCACCCCTGTTGTAACAGGAAATGTTTCCACATCACATGCAACTCCTTCCATGATAAGTCCAATTGTGTCAAAGGAGAGAGACCGGTACCTTATAGGCCCCGATTACTGTTCCTTTGTACATTACTGGATGCACATAAGAAACGGCATTGGTATTCATGATGCCATGTGGAGAAGCGAGTTCGGCGGAGATATATACAAGTGGGGCGGAAGTCACGGATGTATTAACACCCCTGATGATGCCATGGCCCAGCTGTATGAAAGTGTTTCCGTTGGAACAATTGTTGTAATATATTAAAAAATCGACACTTGATTGATTTAAAACTCTACTTGACTAAAGTTGTATTAAAGTATACAATCTTGATAACGGTTTCGACCGTGATAATTTTTTAACAAGCATTGAGGAGGAGAGAGGAATGTCCAGAGTTTACAATTTTTCAGCAGGCCCGGCTACAATGCCTTTGCCTGTGCTTGAGGAAATCCAGGCTGAGCTTCTTGATTACAAGGGAAGCGGAATGAGCGTAATGGAGATGTCCCATCGATCCAAGGTTTTTCAGACCATAGCTGACGAAGCTGAGAAAGATCTTAGAGAGTTAATGAATATTCCTGACAATTACAAGGTATTATTCATTCAGGGCGGTGCTACATTACAGTTCTCCATGATTCCCATGAACCTTTGCAAGAACGGTGTGTTTGATTACATCGTTACCGGTGCATGGTCCAAGAAGGCAGCTACAGAAGCCAAGAAATTTGGCAAAGTCAATATCATTGCATCCAGCGATGATAAGAATTACAGCTATATTCCGGACTGTTCCGATCTTCCTGTTGATGATAATGCAGATTATGTTTATATCTGCGAGAATGAGACAATTCATGGAACCACTTTCCAGAAGCTTCCCAACACTAAGGGCAAGATTCTTGTAGCAGATCAGTCTTCCATGTTCCTGTCCAAGCCTTGTAACGTATCCGATTACGGTATTATTTACGGCGGTGTTCAGAAGAATGTAGGACCTGCAGGTTTATCCATCGTTATTATCCGGGAGGATCTTATTCGTGAAGACCTTCCTGAAAATACACCTGTATATATGAGATACGATACTCACGCAAATAATGGCTCAATGTACAATACACCCAACTGCTGGGCAATTTATGTATGCGGCAAGGTATTCAAGTACCTTAAGAGCTTAGGCGGACTTTCAGCCATGGATGAGATCAATAAGAAGAAAGCAGCTATTCTTTATGACTTCCTTGATAACAGCAAGATGTTCAAGGGAACAGTAGAGAAAGAGTTCCGCTCTCTTATGAACGTTCCTTTTGTTACCGAATCCGCCGAGAAGGATGCTGAAGTAGTGGCAGCAACAAAGGCTGCAGGTTTTGACAACCTTAAGGGCCATAAGAGCGTTGGAGGCTTACGTGCTTCAATTTACAATGCTATGCCTCTTGAAGGCGTTCAGGCTTTGGTTGACTTCCTTAAGAAGTATGAGAAGGAGAATGCTTAATGTTTAAATATAATTGCTTAAATCCTATTGCCAAAGTAGGACTTGAAAGATTTACAGATAATTACAAAGCTACAGATAATATTGCCGAAGCTGACGGGGTGCTTGTAAGAAGCGCATCCATGCATGAGATGGAGCTTCCCGAGAGCCTTCTTGCAATTGCAAGAGCAGGCGCAGGTGTCAACAACATTCCTCTCGACAAGTGTGCTGAAAAGGGTATTGTTGTATTTAATACACCCGGAGCAAATGCAAACGGAGTTAAGGAGCTTACAATAGCCGGTCTTCTTTTGGCTTCAAGAGATGTTATCGGAGGCGTTAACTGGGTTTCTTCAGCTAAGGATGATGAGAATATTTCCAAGACAGCTGAGAAGGAGAAGAAGAAATTCGCCGGAACAGAGATTCAGGATAAGAAGCTTGGTATTATTGGTCTTGGTGCAATCGGTGTTAAGGTTGCCAACGTTGCCAAGAACCTTGGTATGGAAGTATGGGGTTATGACCCTTATGTATCCGTAGATGCAGCTTGGAACTTAAGCAGAGATGTAAAGCATGTGCTTAATGTTGATGATATCTATGCAAACTGTGATTATATCACCATCCATGTTCCTCTTCTTGATTCCACAAAGGGATTCATTAGCGAAGAAGCTATCGGCAAGATGAAGGATGGAGTTATTATTCTTAACTTCGCAAGAGACCTTCTTGTTGATGAGGCCGCTGTTCTTAAGGCAATCAAGGCAGGAAAGGTAAGAAAATACGTTTCTGATTTCCCCAATGCCACCACGGCAGGACAGGACGGATGTATTGTAATCCCTCACCTTGGAGCTTCCACCGAGGAATCTGAAGATAACTGTGCTAAAATGGCAGTTAAGGAATTGATAGAGTATCTCGAGAACGGAAATGTTATTAACTCAGTAAACTATCCTACAGTGGATATGGGACCCTGCACAGATAATGCACGTGTAGCTGTTCTTTCAAAGAATATTCCCGGTACCATCAATAAGTTCTCGGCTGTATTCGCTGATTTGAACATTAACATTTCAGATTTCACCAACAAGTCAAAGGGTGAATATGCTTATACTCTTATGGATGTTGAAGCAAAGATAACCGATGAGTTAATCGCAAAGCTTAAAGAAGTTGACGGAGTAATAAGAGTAAGAGTTGTAAAGAACTAAGAATAAATAAACCTGAGAGAAGATTTTCTCTCAGGTTTTTTGATTTTGTTATTGGGAAGCTTCATCCAAAGCTTTCATATCATCCTGAAGCTTTTTTTCGGTTTCAACAACAGCTTCGCTTTGAAGATCCATATATTTGATAAAAACTTCTTCAATCTTCATACCGGTTTCGTCGGCCAATTCCTGCATTATGGGCTTAAGGGCTTCTAACTGTACGGAAACCAGAGTTTTTTGAGGCTCAATGTCGGCCAGTTTGGTTTCTGCGTATTTATTTATACGTGACAAAAATTTTCTCTCTTCGTCTGTCATATTTTTCACTCCTTAACTATGTTCACTTTGGTACATTTTAGCACAAGTTACTTGTTTGTGACAGCAAAATTTGATAAAATATATACTATATATAGTTGAAAGGTTTGGATTTTTGGAAGATGTCGGATATAAGACCGTTTCAAGCATTAAGACCCAAGCGAGAGTTTGCAGAGAAAATCGCTGCGCTTCCCTATGACGTTTACGATACTGAGGAAGCACGGCAGATTGTGTCTGCAAACTCTTTTTCATTTCTGGCAATAGACAGGCCGGAGGTTAATTTTGAAGTTGGGCATGATATATACGGAAAAGAAGTCTATGAAAAAGCATCATCTCTTCTCAGAGATTGGATTAATGAGGGAAGATTTGTAAAAGATGACAAGCCATGTTTTTATGTCTATTCCATGACTTTCCTTGGACGTACCCAGACAGGTATTGTGGGATGCTTTGCCATAGATGATTATCTTAATGGAACCATCAAGAAGCATGAGAATACCAGAGAGGACAAGGAGATTGACAGGATTAATCATGTTTATACCTGCTCTGCTCAGACCGGTCCCATTTTCCTTGCTTACAGAGCCAATGAAACAATTTACAACATTACTCAAAAGGCAATGACGAAAGCTCCGGTTTATGACTTTGTGACTGAGCAGGGTGTGACTGAAAAAGTATATATCATTGATGACGACTATGATATCAAAGGGATTGTATCTTCCTTTGATAAAATCAGACATATCTATATAGCTGATGGCCATCACAGATGCGCTTCCGCCGTGAAAGTCGGACTCAAAAAGCGAGAAGAGAATCCCGGATATACCGGAGAGGAAGAGTTTAATTACTGCCTTAGCGTGCTTTTCCCTGAGGATGAACTTTACATCATGGATTATAACCGCGTGGTTAAGGACCTTAATGGATTGACATATAAAATGTTTCTTGAGAAATTAGGGGAATGCTTTGAGGTTTCTGAAAGTGAAGGGGCAGTTAAGCCTTTATCCAAGGGGACATTTGGAATGTTCCTTAACCGAAAATGGTATGTATTAAAGGCGAAACCGAAGATTTTATCAGATGAGCCGGTGAAAGGCCTTGATGTTTCAATATTACAGGACTATGTTCTTGATCCTCTTCTTGGAATCAAGGATCCCAAAACCGATGAAAGAATTGATTTCGTAGGCGGAATAAGAGGCCTTGGGGAACTGGAAAGAAGAGTTTTGGATGGCTGCGAGGTTGCGTTTTCTATGCATCCCACCTCCATGAGAGAACTTTTTGCGGTGGCTGACAAAGATATGCTTATGCCTCCAAAGTCTACATGGTTTGAACCAAAGTTACTAAGCGGATTATTTATACACGAAATTTAAAACAAAGGACGTTTTATGATGACTAATAAGCTGTATAAATTAATGAATTGGCCGAGAATAGAGGAGATAATCTACTCTGAATCCCAAAGACCGGGAGAGGTTTTGGGCGCTCATCAGGTTGGGACTTCAACTCTTATTCAGGCCTTTTTCCCCAGGGCAAAGCGAGTAAGCTTATGTGTCCCTTCATTGGATTATGACAAGAACATGGAACTTGCGGATGAAGATGGCTTTTATGCAGCTTTAGTGCCTACCTACGGCAAATTTGATTATTATTTTCTTGTAAAAGATGTGGATGGAGAATCCACAAAAGTTATTGACCCCTACAGTTTTGATTCTGTTTTTGAAGAGAATGATCTGGAGAGATTTTCGAAGGGGATACATTATTCGGTTTACAGACTTTTGGGTGCTCACCCAAGAGAATTAAAGGGGATAAAGGGTGTTTCTTTTGCCGTTTGGGCTCCTATGGCTCAAAGAGTAAGCGTTGTTGGTGATTTCAATAATTGGGACGGAAGAATTCACCAGATGAACCTTTTAAAAGATACGGGGATATTTGAGATTTTTATTCCCGGAATAGGAAAAGGTGAAAAATATAAATTTGAAATCAAATTAAGAGACGGTCTTACCTATCTTAAGGCTGATCCTTATGCTTTTTGTTCGGAACTGAGACCGGCCAATGCTTCAGTAATTTCAGACACTGATTTTGAATGGCACGACAGTGAATGGCTTAAGAAGAGAACAGAATTCAAAAATGCAGATCCCTTGTCTGTTTATGAAGTCTATCTTGGATCTTTCCCGGCAGATTTGGGATATAAGGGTATTGCAGATGAGATTATAGAGCATGTGAAGGAGACAGGATATACCCACGTGGAGATTATGCCTGTCATGGACTATACGGATGACAGTTGCCTTGGATTTGATACCTCATGCTTTTATGCTCCCACAGCAAGATACGGTACTCCTTCAGAATTCGCAGAACTTATAGATAAACTTCACATGGCGGGAATCGGAGTTATTCTTGATTGGGCTCCTTCTCATTTTCCAAGGTTATTACACGGATTATCTGACTTTGACGGCTCAAAATTATATGAGAATCCGGATCCCAAGAGGATGTCATACAATGACATTGATGCTTTGAGGTTTAATTATTCAAGATTTGAAGTTTCAAACTTCCTGATTGCAAATGGCTTATTCTGGATTGAAAGGTATCACGCAGATGGACTTAGAATCCCCTCTGTTTCCAGAATGCTTTACCTGGATTACGGTAAGGCAGACGGAGAGTGGTCCCCCAATATGTATGGCGGGAACGAAGATCTGGATGCAATTGAATTTATCAAGCATTTTAATTCCATTTCTCACAAGAGGAACCCCGGCATTATAACAATTGCCGAAGAAAACAGTGCATACCCCAAGGTTACTGCAGCTCTTGATGAGGAAGGCCTGGGCTTTGATTTTAAATGGAATATCGGATGGACCAATGATTTTGTGGATTACATTAAATTTGATCCATACTTTAGAGCTCATCATCATAACGACCTTACATTCAGCATGATATATGCTTATTCGGATCGTTTTATTCTTCCTTTATCTCATGACCTTATCTGTCAGGATGGAATGAGTCTGGTACAGAAGATGCCCGGAGATGAATTTGACAAAAATGCCAATTTGAGATTATCTTTGGCATATATGTATTCTCATCCCGGAAGAAAGCATATTTTTATGGGTGAGGATGATGGATTTAATCCATTGCTTAAGGCTTTAAATGAGCTTTATCTGAAAGAACCCGCATTAAGTGTTCTTGATGATTATTCCGACGGGTTTGAATGGATCAACTGTATTTCGCCGGAGAAATGCTATTTGTCATTCCTTAGAAAAGGGGAGAATGACAAGGATTTGCTTCTGGTGGTGGCTAACTTTGCCGGAATAGACCAGAAATTAAAAATCGGTGTTCCTTTCCCGGGAACATACAAAGAGATATTTAATTCCGATGATGTAAAATTCGGAGGTAATAAACAAAGCAGCAATAAGAGAGCAAGAAAAGCGTCCACAGGAGAATGGGACGGAAGACAATACTTTACAAAGATTGATATCAGTAAACTAAGCCTTATTATTTACAAATTCATGGGGGAATAGATAACTATGGGCTATAGAAGCAAAGAATTCGATTTTAAGGAGATATTGTTATCATCTGCAACGGGATATGTTACCGTTAATGTCACTAAGAATCAGCTGATGGGTGATGTTTATGAGAACACTTCCAAGGGCTATGTGCCTTGCACCGCAAACTTTGGATTAAAGGAGAATGCGTCTTACACCGGCCTTCTTAATCAGATTGTAAAGAATGACCTTCTTTCTGACAAAGAGGTGTTTTTGAATGCCTGCAGTACGGAAACTCTTCTCAAAAACTTCGATAACGGCATTTTAAGACCTGAGACATCCTGTTGGGTTTCTATTCCGGGAATCGGTAAATACTGTCTGAAGCTTTCCTTCTATCTGTACACCGAGGAAGAGGATGTTGTTGCTTTTGTAGTAGCAGAGGATTACAGCAATGAGATGGCTCGTGCCGAGAATAAGGACAGATTTATTTTCGACATGTCTCATGATGTCAGAACGCCCATGAATGCCATTATGGGATATACCCAGATGGCCAAGAAATATATAAATGAACCGAAAAAGGCCCTTGAGTGCCTGGATAAGCTGGAACTTTCGGGAGAACAGCTTCTCAAAATTATAAACGATGCCTTTGACCTTGCGAGAATTGAATCAGGTAAGGTTGTTCTTGATGAGGATGAGGCAAATATTATTGACTGCCTTGACAGACTCCTTGATATGGTGAAAGAGCAGGCCAAAGAGAAGAATATCGGCATTCTTATTGATACGGAAGACGTTGAAAATGTCGAGGCCATTTTCGATGAGATAAAGGTCGGAAGAATAGTTTATAACATTGTTTCCAATGCCATTAAGTTTACTCCCAACAATGGCAAGGTTTCGATTTCAGTTACTCAGAATACAGATTCGTCCACACCTGAGGGCTTTACAAACTATGATGTTACCATTTCGGATAACGGAGTGGGAATGAGTCGTGACTTTGTAGACCATCATCTGTTTGAAACCTTCTCCGGCAGACACACAACAACACTTACCGGAATTAAAGGCGTTGGCCTTGGAATGAGCATAGCAAAGCGCCTGATTGAGCTTATGAACGGTAAGCTCCTTGTGGATTCGGAACCCGGAAAGGGCACAAAGGTTACCTGCCGTTTCTGTTTCCGCAAAATTGATTATTATAAAGGCGAGAATAAATCCGCTTCCCATGGCTCATCTATTATGGGCACAAGGATTCTTCTGGTGGAGGACAATGAGCTTAATCGTGAAATCGAGAGGGATTGCCTTGAGTCCGAAGGTATTATTGTAGATGAGGCTACTAACGGCAAAGAGGCATTGGATAAGATAGAAGCCTGTGAACCGGGAACTTATCTTTGCGTTCTTATGGATGTTATGATGCCTGTTATGGATGGCGTTGAAGCCACATTGAAAATCAGGAGTCTTACTGATGCACAGAAGTCTTTGATTCCCATTATTGCCATGACAGCCAATGCCTTTAGTGAGGATAAAGAAAGATGCCTCAAGGCGGGAATGAACGGCTATCTTGTGAAGCCCATAAGAAACGAAAAACTTCTTGAAGTAATAAACGAATTGGTCTAATTATTTTATTGCAAATTTGTTTTATTGCAAGTATAATAATTTTCGTTGCGACATTGTTCGCGATGATGCTGGAATAGCTCAGTCGGTAGAGCACTTCACTCGTAATGAAGGGGTCGAGAGTTCGAGTCTCTTTTCCAGCTTTTTTAAGCGCCAAAGATATTGATTTTTGGCACTTTTTTTATTTGAATTTAACCCTCTGATATGATATGATAAAAACCAGATTTAATAAATTGAGAGGTAACCCGCAATGGCTCAATTATGGGGCGGAAGATTTACTAAAGAAACCGATAAACTGGTGTATGATTTCAATGCATCCATCTCCTTTGACAGACTGCTTTTTGATCAGGATATAGAGGGCAGTATCGCTCACGTCACAATGCTTGGAAAGCAGGGCATAGTTTCCGAGAATGAAATGAAGGAAATTATTGAAGGCCTAAAGGGAATTCATAAGGATGTTTCTGAAGGAAAGCTTGAAATTACCAAAGAGTATGAAGATGTTCATTCCTTTGTTGAAGCGAACCTTATAGACAGAATAGGCGATGTTGGAAAGAAACTTCATACAGGCCGAAGCAGAAACGATCAGGTTGCCCTCGATATGAGACTCTACGTAAGAAGCGCAATTCTTGAAGTGGATGAGGCTTTGGAGGAACTTCTTAAAGTAATCCTTGGCATTATGGAGGATAATATTGAGACCTACATGCCCGGGTTTACACATCTTCAGAAGGCTCAGCCCACCACAATAGCACATCACTTTGGTGCATACTTTGAAATGTTTAAGCGAGACAGATCTCGCATGAGTGATATTTATGAACGAATGAATTACTGTCCTTTGGGGGCAGGCGCCCTTGCAGGTACAACTTATCCCCTGGACAGATTCTATACAGCAAAGCTCCTTTCTTTTAACGGACCGACTTTGAATTCCATGGATTCCGTATCCGACAGAGACTACGTTGTAGAATTTCTGTCTGCACTTTCTTTGGTTATGATGCATCTTTCCAGATTCAGCGAAGAGATTATTATATGGAATTCAAACGAATACAGGTTTATTGAGATTGATGATGCTTATTCAACAGGAAGCAGCATCATGCCCCAGAAGAAGAATCCCGATATTGCAGAACTTGTAAGGGGCAAGACAGGAAGAGTATACGGAGCGCTGATGAGCATTCTTACAACCATGAAAGGCATTCCTCTTGCATACAATAAAGATATGCAGGAAGACAAGGAGCTGACCTTTGATGCCATTAAGACTGTATCTGACTGCATTACACTTTTTACAGGAATGCTGTCAACAATTAAGTTTAACAAGGATGTTATGGCCAAATCTGCAATGAAAGGCTTTACCAATGCCACCGATGCAGCTGATTATCTTGTTAAGAAGGGTATGCCCTTCAGGGATGCCCATGGTGTTATCGGACGACTTGTTTTATATTGCATTGACAAGGACTGCTCCATTGAGGAACTTTCTTTGGAAGAACTTAAGAAAATGTCCGAACTGTTTGATGAGGACATATATGATGCAATCAGTTTAAGGACCTGCGTTGAGAAGCGAGTTACAGTCGGAGGCCCCGGAATGGATGCAATGAAGAAAGTTATAGATATCGAAAAGGAATATCTTGGTATCTGAGAAATATATTTAAGAGGAGAGATGAAAAAATGAGTGACAAATTACGTGTTGGTATTCTTGGCGGCACGGGCATGGTTGGACAGAGGTTTATAAGCCTTTTGGAGAATCACCCCTGGTTTGAGGTTGTTACGATCGCAGCAAGCCCTCGTTCTGCCGGCAAGACTTACGAAGAGGCTGTGGGAGACAGATGGAAAATGGATACTCCCATGCCTGAAGCAGTCAAAAAGATTGTGGTAATGAATGTAAATGAAGTGGAGAAGGTTGCTTCTTCCGTTGATTTTGTGTTCAGCGCAGTTGATATGACCAAGGATGAGATTAAAGCTATTGAGGAAGCATATGCCAAGACAGAAACTCCGGTTGTTTCCAACAACTCCGCACACAGATGGACTCCGGATGTTCCCATGGTTGTTCCCGAAATCAATCCTGAGCATATGAAGGTTATTGATTTCCAGAGAAAGAGACTTGGCACAACAAGAGGATTTATTGCAGTTAAGCCTAACTGCTCAATTCAGAGTTATGCTCCTGTACTTACCGCATGGAAGGAATTTGAGCCCTACGAAGTTGTAGCAACAACATATCAGGCTATTTCCGGAGCAGGTAAGACTTTTAAGGACTGGCCCGAAATGGTAGGAAACATCATTCCTTACATCGGCGGCGAGGAAGAGAAGAGCGAGAAGGAGCCCTTGAGAATCTGGGGCGAGATCAAAGACGGCGTTATTGTTCCTGCAGAAAGTCCTGTTATTACATGTCAGTGCATCAGAGTCCCTGTATTGAACGGACATACTGCTGCTGTTTTTGTTAAGTTCAAAAAGAAACCTACAAAGGAACAGCTTATTGAGAAGCTTGTAAACTTTAAGGGCGTTCCTCAGGAACTTAACCTTCCCAGCGCTCCCAAGCAGTTTATCCAGTATCTTGAGGAAGATAACAGACCTCAGGTATCATTGGATGTCAATTATGAGAACGGCATGGGCATAAGTGTAGGCAGAATCAGAGAGGATTCTGTATATGATTACAAGTTTGTGGGACTTTCTCATAACACTGTAAGAGGTGCTGCAGGCGGTGCTGTTCTTTGCGCAGAGCTTCTCAAAGCACAGGGCTATATCGCAGCCAAATAAGTAATAAAGATTTTGTTCGGAGGCATTTTATTCGATGGATGAGATTCGTTATAAGCTTGAATTATTAAAGGCTATGAATCAGAAAATCACAGAGACTGAGCGCATGTACAGCATGATCTGTGAGACATCGAATAATGCCTTCTTTTATTACAATTATCAGACCAAGCAGTTAAACATTCTCGGCAAATGGAATGATTTCTTTGAATGTGAGCTTAAGGACATTCGTGATTTGCCCAAGTGGGTTAACTGTGTTGATGAACCTTACAGGGCCGGCTTTTCTGATTTCTTAAATATTGAGAAGGACGGCAAGCTTGATGAAATTATGCAGGCCACCGTCAGAAACGGAAAGAAATGGATTGAGATGCAGTGCTCAATCAATTACAACTCCGTGGGACGACCTACTGATAAGGTTGTAAGAATCAAGGACATCACAACTTTAAAAAAGAAGAACGATGAGCTTTCTTTCATGGCTTTTTACGATGCCCTTTCCGGATTGTTCAACAGAAATTACTTTGTAAAGAAACTTAAGGAATTTGTTGATAAGGCGGAGAGATGTAATTCCGTAGTCAGTGTCATGATTCTTGATATTGACGATTTTAGAAAGATAAATGACGGCATCGGCCTTCTTGTAGGGGATGATCTTATTCAGCAGTTCGGACAGTTCTTAAAGAGTCTATGCAATGACAATATTATTGCGGGGCACTTTAACTCAGACCTGTTCTGCATTGCTATTTATGATCCTTGTGGATCAAGAAGCGTTGAGACTATTCATAACACTATAAGAGAGCGACTTTCTGAAGGATTCACTCTTTTAGATGGTCAAAATATTAAAATAACTGTCTCTGTGGGTGTGGTTGAATACCCTGAGGCAGCGTCTACTGAACTTGAACTTATTAACTGTGCAGAAATAGTTATGTTTAAGTCCAAGCATCGCGGTAAAGATACCATTTCCTATTATGATGCAAGAATCCTAAATGACTTTATAGAAACGGTTGCTTTGGAAAACAAGTTAAAAACTGCATTGTTCTCCAACAGTTTCTTCATGTATTATCAGCCCCAGTTTTATTCTGACTCCAAAGGAATAAGAGGCGTTGAAGCCCTTATCAGGTGGCGTGATAACGATGGCAGAATGATTTCACCTGCCCATTTCATTCCTATTGCTGAGCAAAGTGGAATTATTATTCCCATAGGTGATTGGGTAATGGAGGAAAGCATAAGAACTTTTGCTGCCTGGAGAGAAAAGTTTGGCTGTGACATAATTCTTTCCATTAACATTTCAGCCATTCAATACAAAAAAGATGATTTCGTGGACAAGGTTCTTTCGGTTCTTAAGAGATACGATGTTCCGTGCAGCAATATAGAGCTTGAAATCACAGAGAGTGTTCTGATAGATGATTTTGAGAATGTAAAAGTTAAGCTTCTGGTTCTCAGAGAGTACGGCATAAGGGTTGCGCTAGATGACTTTGGTACAGGGTTTTCCTCCATGTCATACCTTAATGGCTTGCCGATTGACACGCTGAAAATCGATAAAACCTTTATAGACAACGTTGTCGATGACGAATCAAGCAAAATAATTACAGGTTCCATGATAGACATGGTCAATCGCTTGGGTTACGAGACCATAGCTGAAGGGGTGGAAACCGAAGAGCAATACCAGTATCTTAAGGATATCGGCTGCGAAGTAATTCAGGGCTTTCTTTTTTCGAAGCCCATACCAGGGGAGAAAGTAGAGGAGTTATTGGATGTTTCTTGGGAGAAGTAGCGAATTAAATTATTTAAGCAAAAAATATGAGGCCAAGGGGAGCAGCATTGTAGTTGTTTATGGTCAAAGATTTGTTGGAAGACACGCATTACTTGCCGAGTTTACCAAGAATAAAAGCTCTAAAACGCTGATTGCCAGAGCCTGTTCCGGAAGAGAGAACAGATATCTTTGGGCCAATGAAATCAGGGATAATCTTAACAAACTTCCTGAGTACCCTGAGTATTCGGAGATTTTCAAAGCTTGTTTTGAGTTCAGCGAAGAGAAACAGGTGCTGATTATCGATGAGTTTCATAATGCCGTAAAGGGCGACCCTACATTTATGAAAGCTCTTATAGACTTCGTTTTCAATGGAAATAAAGGAAGTGACCTTCTGGTTATTCTTTCCTCAAGATCCATTGGATTCGTTGAATCGGGACTCGTAGACCGCGTTGGTCAATATGCTCTGAGAATCGGCGGATTTTTAAAGGTCAGAGAGCTTAAATACGAGGATATGAGAAGGTTTATGCCTTCCTACACAAGAAAAGAAACCATGGAAATGTACGCTATTCTTGGTGGATATCCCGGACTTTGGAAACATCTTGACCCCTATAAGACGGTAAAAGAGAATATTACCCAGGTTATTCTCAAACCTGAGGGCTTCTTCATGAGCGAGGCTGTAAGGCTTGTTGAGATGGACCTTCGTGAGGTATATGTATATAACACAATTCTTGCCTCTTTGGCAGAGGGAAGAAATAAACTTAATGAACTGCATTTTCACTCTGATTTTTCCAGAGCGAAGCTTTCGGTTTACATTAAGAACCTTATGGAACTTGAACTTGTTGAGAAGGCTTTCAGTGTAGACACCGACAGTAAGGGCAATACCCAAAAAGGTGTATACCGTATTATGCATCCCCTTGTTCATTTCTACTACAAGTATGTTTATCCTAACTACTATTTATATACCACAGTACCGGCCCTTCAGTTTTATGAGCAGTTTATCGAGGAGACCTTCAGACAGTTTGTGGAAAACTCCATGAAGAAGATTGGTCAGGAACTTATTAAGACATATTGTGACAAGGGTATTATTCCCTTTAAACCCGAGAAAATCGGAGAGTGGGTAGGCAAGCTTGACACAATTGATGTTGTGGCTTTTGACGGTGACGGAAACGCCCTTATCGGCATGTGCAACTATGATAAGAATGTACTTACAACCGATGATTACGATTGGGTTAAATTCCTTGCAAAGAAAGCAAAACTAAACGTTGTTCAGACGGTCCTTATTACCTTTGAAAGGTTTGATTCAAAGGTTGTTGAAACCGGCAATAAGAACAATGCATTACAGCTAATATCCTTGAAAGATCAGTAATATTTATGGAGAAACACCTTTTTATAGCCGAGAAGCCCAGCGTAGCCAAAGAGTTCGCCAAGGCTTTGAAGGAAAATATGAGAAGCTTCGACGGATACATGGAATCCGATTCCTACGTTGTTACTTGGTGTGTGGGACATCTGGTGACCATGAGTTATCCTGACGCTTACGATGAAAAACTTAAAAAATGGAGCTTTGATACCATTCCATTTATACCCGATAAATTTAAGTATGAAGTTATTTCCTCGGTTTCAAAGCAGTTTAATACAGTTAAAGGGCTCTTAAACAGAGCCGATGTGTCAAGAATTTACGTCTGCACCGACTCGGGACGAGAGGGTGAATATATTTATCGTCTTGTGGAACAGATGGCAAACGTAAAGGGCAAGGAAAGACGCAGAGTCTGGATTGATTCCCAGACAGAGGAAGAGATTAACAGAGGAATAAAGGAAGCAAAGGATTTGTCCTTCTACGATTCCTTAAGTGATGCTGCATACCTTAGAGCCAAAGAAGACTATCTTATGGGAATCAATTTTTCCAGAGTCCTGACTTTAAAGTATGGCAATGATGTAAAGAATTACCTGAAGAAGGATAAGGCTGTTATATCTGTGGGACGTGTAATGACTTGCGTCCTTGGCATGGTTGTCAACAGAGAAAGAGAAATTCGTAATTTTGTAAAAACGCCTTTCTACCGTGTTGTTCAATCCCTTCCTGTTAAGGATGAGTTTATTACAGGAGAGTGGCGTGTAACAGATGAGTCTATTTATAAAGACAGCCCGGCACTCTATAAAGAAAACGGCTTCAAGGAAAAGGCTGACGCAGAAAAACTTATTGCTTACATTGAAGCGCCCGAGAAAGAAAAAGCAGTAGTTACAAAGATTGAAAAGAAAAAGGAAAGTAAGAATCCACCTTTGCTTTATAACCTGGCCGAGCTTCAAAACGACTGTTCCAAGCTGTTTAAAATAAGCCCTGATCAGACCCTTTCCTACGTACAGGAACTGTACGAGAAGAAGCTTGTAACTTATCCCAGAACAGATGCAAGAGTTCTTTCCACAGCTGTCGCCAAAGAGATTTATAAAAATATTGGCGGCCTTAAGAACTTTTCGCCTTTATCGGAATTTGCAGCTCATATCCTTGAAGATGGCAGCTACAAAAGCATCGGTAAAAGCAGATATACCAATGACAAACAGATTACTGACCACTATGCAATCATACCTACAGGACAGGGCTTAAATTCCTACGGCTCATTAAATGACACGGCCAAAAAGGTATATGAAGTTATTGCAAGAAGGTTCCTTGCTATATTTTACCCTCCTGCCCAGTATTTAAAGATTGCTCTTGTGACCAAAACCAAGACCGAAAGTTTCTTCTCAAACTTTAAGGTGTTAACTGATCCCGGCTATCTTGCGGTTATGCAGTATTCTTTTGCAAAGAAAAGTGAGCTTTCCGAGAAACCCGAAAAAGAAGGGGATGACACCGAAGAAAGTGCAGCCGATGAAACAGTAATCAATTTCCTGTCTTCTCTTAAAAAAGGAGATGAAATTGATTTTGGCACATATGAAATCAAGGAAGGAGAAACTTCTCCGCCTAAGAGATATAATTCCGGCTCCATAATTCTCGCCATGGAAAATGCGGGACAGCTAATTGAGGACGAGGAACTGAGAGCACAGATTAAAGGAAGCGGAATCGGTACTTCCGCCACCAGAGCAGAAATCTTAAAGAAGCTTGTTAATATCGAATATCTAAACCTTAACAAGAAGACGCAGATTCTGACTCCAACCCAGATGGGCGAACTTGTTTATGACGTTGTTGAAGGCTCGATTAAACCCCTTCTTGAGCCTAAGCTTACAGCCAGCTGGGAAAAAGGACTGACAATGGTAGCCGATGGAACAATAACGTCGGATGAGTATATGACCAAGTTAAGCGATTTTGTAATTAGAAGAACCAATAATGTCAAAGCACTTAACAACCAAAGAGACGTGTATCAAAGATTTGTTGCGGCGTCTGAATTCTATAAGAAGAGGTAGAGTATGGAACAGTTTAAGATTAAAAACATGTACACTTTGTCTGAATCCATTTCCGGGGATTTCCTTAAGAAATTTGAGTTTCCCTGGGATGCGGTTCCTGCAATCAAAGATTGCATTAAAAGCCTGATTGGTGACATCGACAAGTCAATATTCGAGGAAAGAGGAGAGAACGTCTGGGTTGCCAAGGATGTTAAGATTGCGGATACTGCCACAATCGTTGGGCCCACCATTATTGACGAGGGTGCAGAGATCAGACCCGGAGCTTTTATCAGAGGAAATGCCATTGTTGGCAAGGGCTGTGTTGTGGGCAATTCCTGCGAACTTAAGAACTGCATTCTTTTTAACGGAGTTCAGGTTCCTCATTATAACTACGTAGGAGACAGCATTCTCGGATACAAAGCACATATGGGTGCCGGCGCCGTAACCAGCAACTTTAAATGCGATCATGGGAATATTGTCATGCATCATTCCTCAGGAAACATTAAGACCAATCAGAGGAAAATGGGAGCAATGCTTGGAGACCATGCGGAAGTTGGATGCAACAGTGTTTTGAATCCCGGTACAGTAGTTGGAAGAAACACTATAGTTTATCCTCTTTCTCGTGTCAGAGGATTTGTTCCTGCAGAGAGTATATATAAAGATAAGGATGATATTGTAACCAGGGCTGATTCTTTTTAAGAAATAAAGAGAGGGCTTACTATGGATAATTATCAGGAAAATATTGTTTCGTATATTGAGAATCTGATTACAGGAGTTTGTGCTTTTGAACTTAAAGAAGGAAGCTATAACCTGACCTGCGTTTATGCCAACGAAGGCCTTAGCAGAATGCTTGGATATTCAAAGAAAGACATAGATAAATATGTGAAAAATATTCGTTACTGTATTTTGCCTGAAGATATACCTGTTTTTGATCAGGGTATCAGAGAATGCCTGAAGGCCGATGGAGCGGTGGATACAGAATTCAGAACCATTACCGGTAAAGGTGAGCTTAGATGGCTTTATACAAGATGTAATCTTTATTCAAAGGTTGGGGACACCTACACCATTATTGCCACGGTTATTGATATTACCGAGAAGAAAACCGGTGATGAAGAGTTGCGAGCTCAGGCAGCCAGAATGCATCTCATAGATACCGTGGAAAAAGAGTCGGTATTTGATTATAATGTCAAATCTGATGTTCTTGTTTTGAAATATATTGATGAAGAACAAAGAGAAAAGGAAATAATTATTCCCGATTATGTGGCAAAATTTGACTCCTCATATTTTGCGGCAGGTGAAGCTCAGAAATACCTTGCCTGCTTTAATAAACTGATGACGGGTCCTGTCAATGAGAACATTACCATAAAGAACAACAGATTTTCCGAAGACTACAAGGAATATGATTGTACACTTTCGAGTATAGTAGGTCTTGAGGGATATGTTACAAGGATAGTAGGGCGTTTCATTGATAAAGATAAGCTTAAAGAGGATAAAAAATCAGATGACCAGTTGTTGTTTGAGAACTACGATGGCCTGTCATTAAGGGAAAGTGCCATGAAGACACTTTATGACGGTATGCTCTCAAAAGAAAGCTGGGCAAAGGTTTACAATATGCTTCTTAATAAGAGCGGCTGCAGTTTTGGCGGAATATTCCCGGATGTAAACTCATTATCCAAGAATGAGGATATTACGATTTTTACCATACCTGATTATGAGTATTCTATCGAGGATTATAAATCAAAAAGAAGAGCGGCAGCCGAGTTTGAAGATTTGTTTAAGAATGTTAAGAATCTGACCGAGATAAGCATTCAGCAGGCTTCGGGATATTCCTTCTCCCTTGAACAGTTCATGGCTGACAACGATTTCGAGAAGATTATATATTATCCTTTTGTTAAGGATGGCAAATATGTAGGCAGCATTGTTTTATTTAATCCGGCAAACGAAGAGGATTTTGCCGCTGATGAATTAAAGCAGCTGATTTCTCTTATCGACACCTGCACGGTTCAGATTACTTTGTCTGATTTTGACACAAGAGAGATGATGATTAAACTTCTCATGCTGGAGTTAATGGATCAGTATATTTATCTTGTGGATTACGAGTCTAAAAGGCTTTTGTTTGCAAACAAGAAGGTATTTGACCGAAGCGAAGATATTAAAGTCGGTACTCAATGCTATACTTCGTTGATGGAAGGGTACATAGAAGAGTGCTCAAATTGCATTGTTTCGAAGCTTGACCCTACTGATCCTCATTCCACTCAGACTGCAGATGTATTTAACTACAGCTTAAGAACCTGGATTAAGAGTACAGCGGGCTGGTTCATGCCGGAACACGGAATCTGCATGATTACCGGAACGGATATTTCAGATTACTTCATAGCGTAAAAAAAGACCGGATTGGAATAAATTCCAATTCGGTCTATATTTTTGTTCTTTATTCAGCGGGAGCTTCTTCTGAAGAAGCAGAATCATCGGCATTTGCATATTTGATTTCATCCGAATCGGGAATTTCTCCCTGCATGAATGTAATCATATATTTAAGCCTCTTGTAAGCTCTTGCGTAATACTCATTGGCAAGACTTGCGCTTTCTTCATCGTATACTTCGGCTTCGAAAGCAGCATGATAGTTCTCGACGGCCAGATTCATAAACTGTCCGGATTCCTCAGCCAAAGTAACAAGATAATCGTATTCTTTGGGGAACTTCATTGAGGACATATTGGTGAATAATTCGCCAAGTGTATCCAGTGATGACAAAAGCTCTGCCGGAGCATTCTCATCATCGGGATTAATTGCCTTGATATTTGTATCTATTTCTGCAACCTTGTCACAGAATTCCATAAAGTCCTTTTCAAAAGCTTCCTTCTTTGAGTCTTTTCCGCAACCTGTCAGCAAAACGGAACATATTAAAACCGCAATGAAGGTTAATAAAGATTTATTTCTCATAATGTTGCCTTTCAAGTTTTTAACCTTCATAACATTAACATATTTTCAATTTTATAACAAGAATTAATAGCCATTTAATGCATTAATAAGTATAATAATAAATTGAAAAGGAGCTAGGATATGACTAAAGAAGAATTTTTAAAGCTGGCCTCCGAACGAGTGCTGTTTCTCGATGGAGCAACCGGCTCTAATCTTATAAAGGCAGGAATGCCAACGGGAGTCTGTACAGAAGAATGGATTCTTGACCACAAGGATATTCTTGTGGAACTTCAGAAGAAGTATGTGGAAGCCGGAAGTGATTTCCTTTATTCACCTACTTTTTCCGGAAACAGAGTAAAGTTTAAAGAGTTTGGGTTGTATGACAGGATTGAAGAGATTATTGAAACTCTTGTTTCTTTATCTCACAAGGCTTCAAATGGAAAAGCTTTTATCTGTGGCGATCTTACCATGACTGGTGAGCAGCTTAAGCCCATGGGAAACATGGACTTTGAAGAGCTGATTGATATATATAAAGAACAGATTAAATACATGGTTGCTGCAGGCGTGGATATTCTTGTGGTTGAAACCATGATGAGTTTACAGGAAACAAGGGCTGCACTTATTGCTGCAAAGGAAACCTGCGATCTTCCCATAATGGCCACCATTTCCATAGAGAACGACGGAAGAACCCTTTACGGAACCGACGCGGTATCCGCAGCTGTATGCCTTGAATCCCTTGGGGCATGTGCGGTGGGATTAAACTGCAGTACCGGTCCTGACAAAATGGTTAAATATATTAAGGATATAGCCTCAAATGTTAACATTCCTGTTATTGCAAAGCCCAATGCGGGCTTGCCTTCCGTTGACAAGGACGGAAACACCTATTATGACATGGGGGTTGAGGAATTTGTTGAGGGTATAGGACAGCTCCTTGAGGCCGGTGCAAGTATTATCGGCGGATGCTGCGGTACATCTCCCGAATATATTAAGGCTATTCATGACGCCTATAAGGATTTTGATGTCTCAAAGGTCAAAAGGGGCAAAGAAGAGGGAACCAGATATCTTACCAGTGAGAGAAGGACCCTTTCATTTAAGCAGGGAGATCCTTTTATAGTTGTCGGCGAGAGAATAAACCCTACAGGTAAGAAGAAACTTCAGGAACAGTTAAGAAATCATGATCTGTCGGGAGTTGTAACCTATGCTGAAGAGCAGGAAGCCTGCAATGCAAAGGTGCTTGATATAAATGTGGGAATGGGCGGAGTAGATGAACTGTCACTAATGAGCGATGTTTTGGATGAAGTGCTTATGACCACACAGCTTCCCCTGTCTCTTGATTCCAGTGATGCGAAGGTTATCGAACATGCCCTAAGAAAGTATCCCGGAAGAGCGTTGATTAACTCGGTTTCTCTGGAGGAGGATAGAATTCCGGTACTTAAACTTGCCAAGAAATACGGTGCCATGGTTATTTTGCTTCCTCTTTCTGCAAAGGGAATTCCCGAAAACTTTGAAGAAAGAAAAGAGAACGTTGATAAGCTTTTATCTTTAGCTTATGAAGCAGGCCTTACCAACGATGATTTGGTGGTGGACGGCCTTGTTGGAACCGTCGGTGCAATGCCTGAGGCAGGATTGGATACACTTAAAACAATTAAGTACTGTGCAGATATGGGTATTTCAACCATATGCGGCCTTTCAAATATATCCTTTGGTTTGCCGGAGAGAAGCTTTGTAAACAGTAATTTTCTGACCATGGCGATTCACTCGGGACTTACCATGGCTATTGCAAATCCTTCTCAGACTGCTCTCATGGGAGCGGTGTATGCCTCTGACCTTTTGTTAAACAGAAAAGGAGCGTCGGAAAACTATATTAATTTTGCCAATTCTCTTTCCGGAACCGATGAAAGATCAATAAAGAAGGATTCCGGAAATACAGATTCAAAGGATAATGCTGCAGATATAAAGGAAGCTTTATATAATGCGGTTCTTAAGGGTAACAAAAACGGCATTGAAAAGATGACAAAAGATGCCCTTGAAAAGGGAGAAGACGCCAAAGTCCTTTTGAATGATGTTCTTATGCCTGCAATTAACAAGGTGGGAGAGTTCTTTGAAAAGGGAACTTACTTCCTTCCTCAGCTTATAAATTCAGCGGAAACCATGAAGCTTTCCATTGCCATTCTTGAGGAGAAACTTCTACAGAACAAGTCTGACAAGGAAATGCCTACCGTAATAATGGCTACTGTGGAAGGTGACGTCCATGACATAGGCAAGAACCTGGTGGTTTTGATGCTTAAAAACTATGGCTTTAATGTAATTGATCTTGGCAAGAACGTACCTAAGGAAGCTATTGTAGAGGCTGCAAAGGAGCACAACGCCAAACTGGTGGGACTTTCAGCTCTTATGACAACGACCATGCAGAAAATGAAGGAAGTTGTGGATTACCGTAATGAGATTGGCGCCGACTTTAAGATTATGCTTGGCGGAGCAGTGGTTACTGAGGAATACGCCAAAGAAATCGGAGCGGACGCTTACTCTTCGGACGCTGCCGATGCGGTGAAGGTTGCGGCCCGTTTGTTGAATTTATCACTTTAATGTGTTACAATGTCATAAGTTTTTAATTGGTAAAGAGGGTTAAAATATGAATGGTGCAGATGCTTTAGTTAAATGCCTGACAGAAGAGGGAGTAGATACTGTTTTCGGTTATCCGGGAGTAGCTATTTGCCCTTTTTACAACAGTATTCTGGATTCTGATATCAGGACGGTTCTTATTCGTACTGAGCAGAACGCGGCTCATGCTGCAAGCGGAATGGCAAGGATGACCGGCAAGCCCGGTGTATGTGCCGTTACCAGCGGCCCCGGTGCCACAAATGTGATAACGGGAATTGCCACAGCCTTTGCAGACAGTATTCCTCTTGTGTGCATTACCGGACAGGTAAGCACCAATTTGATTGGCTGCGATGTTTTCCAGGAAGCTGATATTACCGGAGCTGTGGAATCCTTTGTAAAGTACAGCTATCTGGTTAAGGATGTCAATGACATACCCAGAATCGTAAAAGAAGCCTTTCACATCGCCAATACAGGCCGAAAAGGCCCTGTCCTTATTGATGTACCTATTGACGTTCAAAACGCCACAATAAGGAATTTCAAGTACCCTGAAGAGGTTAAGCTTCGTACTTACAAACCTACCGTTAAGGGTAACATGGCTCAGATTAAGAAGGTACTTGCTGAGCTTTCCAAAGCCAAGAAGCCTATTATCTGTGCCGGCGGCGGCGTGCTTTTAAGCGAAGCTCAGTTTGAAATAAGGAAATTCTCAGAGAAATATAATATTCCCGTTGTCTCCACAATGATGGGCATTGGAGTAATGCCTACCGAGCATCCCATGTATTTTGGAATGGTGGGAAATAACGGAAAGCCCTACGCAAATAAAGCCATGAATGAGTCCGACCTGCTTATTATGGTGGGCGCGAGAGTGGCTGACAGAGCAGTTAACCAGCCTGATTTGATCACCAAAGGCAAGGTTTTGGTTCATATTGATGTGGATCCTGCTGAAATAGGCAAAAACGTAGGTCCTCATATACCCATTGTAGGCGACTGTAAGAGCATTTTTGAAGATATAAACGGCGCTGAATTTGACTGCAATGATTTTAAGCCCTGGATTGATGAGCTCAATTCATATAAGAAGGAACTTGCAGTTGTAAGAAAACCCAATCCGGGATACGTGGATCCTGCAGCTTTCATTGACATGCTCTCCAAGAACATGAAGGATGACGCTGTTTATGTTGCCGATGTTGGACAGAATCAGATATGGTCATGCTCTTATCATATTGTTAAGAACGGAAGATTCATGACAAGCGGCGGAATGGGAACCATGGGCTATTCAATCCCTGCAGCCATGGGTGTTAAGTGCGCATTTCCTGATAAACAGGTTATTGCAGTCTGCGGTGACGGTGCATTCCAGATGAGCATGTGTGAACTGGCCACCATGAGACAGCATGGCATTAACGTTAAGATAATTGTATTTACCAACAACTATCTCGGCATGGTCAGAGAATATCAGCATTACACCTACAAGGATGCGTATTCCGTTGTAGACCTGACCGGTAACCCGGATCTTGAAAAGCTTTCAGCAGCATATGAAATGAAGTTCTTAAGACTTAAGGACATGAAGGATGCAGAGAAGGTTATAAAAGAATTCCTTAAAAAAGATGAATCTGCACTCCTTGAATGCTTAATCGATCCACTTGACACGGTTAAATAGTATTGGAGGACATTATGAAGCGAATATATTCAGTTTTGGTAGAAAACAGAAGCGGTGTCCTTATGAAAGTGGCCGGTCTGTTTTGCAGAAGAGGATTCAACATTGATTCACTGGCTGTAGGTGAAACCGATGATCCTAAGGTTTCCTGCATGACAATTGTCTCCTCCGGTGATGAGCGAACAATAGAACAGATTGAGAAACAGTTAAATAAGAAACTTGACGTAATCAAGGTCAAGACATTCGACGAGAAGATCTCTGTTACAAGAGAGCTTATGCTTGTGAAGGTCAAGTATAACAAGAATAACCGAAGAGACATTATGGAGATATGCGATATTCTCAAGGCGAATATCGTTGATATGTCTAAACACTTTATGGTAATTCAGATTTGCGACAGACCCGATAAGATTGAAATTCTCCTTAACATGCTTAAGGAAGTTAGCATCGTAGAAGTAGCAAGAACCGGCGTGCTGGCTCTTCAGAAATGCTCAGAAACCGACAAGTAATTGAGGGTTGACTTTGCATTTATATAAGAGTACAATAACGTAAACTTGCAAAACAAAAATAGTATGATTTCTATACCTTTGAGGTATGATACATATTAGGATATATTATTTGTGAGGTATTTAAAGTGAAAAAGAAAGTATTTCAGCTTCTTGTTGATAATACACCCGGTGTTTTAAGCAGAATTTCCGGATTGTTTACCAGAAGAGGTTATAATATTGAAAGCATCACCGCAGGACAGACTGCCGATCCCAAGTACACAAGAATTACTATAGTTGCCAGCGGTGAGGATGATGTTCTTATCCAGATAAGGAAACAGGTTGAGAAGCTGGTTGATGTGAGGGATGTAAAGGAATTAAAGCCTGAGAACTCCATTTACAGTGAACTTGCTTTAATTAAGGTCAGAGCTGACATCACAAACAGACAGAATATTATTTCTCTTTCAGAGGTATTTAAAGCAGATATTAAGGATGTGGGACCTGAAAGTCTTATAGTAGAAATGACCGGTTCTTCTGAGAAGATTGATGCTTTCCTTACGCTTCTTGAAGGGCACGAGGTTCTCGAACTTGCAAGAACAGGTATTGCAGGCCTCGGAAGAGGAATTGAGAACGTAACATATTTGGATTAATCAGTAACTTTTAAGTTAAATCTTTTCAAATGATAAATTATTATATGGAGGAGTTTTAAAATGGCAAAGATTTATTACCAGGAAGACTGTAACCTTTCAATGCTGGAGGGTAAAACTATTGCGGTCATCGGTTACGGAAGCCAGGGACATGCACATGCCCTTAACGCTAAGGAGTCCGGATGCAATGTTATCATTGGATTATACGAGGGTTCCAAGTCATGGGATAAGGCTGTTAAACAGGGCTTTGAAGTTTATACAGCAGCAGAGGCAGCTAAGAAGGCTGACGTTATCATGATTCTTATCAATGATGAGAAGCAGGCAGCTTTATATAAGAAAGATATTGAGCCCAACCTTAAGGCCGGAGATATGCTTATGTTTGCTCATGGCTTCAATATTCACTTCGGTCTCATCAATCCTCCCAAGGATGTTGATGTTACCATGATTGCTCCCAAGGGACCCGGTCATACAGTAAGAAGTGAGTACCAGGCAGGCAAGGGTGTCCCCTGTCTTGTTGCTGTTCACCAGGACGCTACAGGCAAGGCTCTTGATAAGGCTTTGGCTTATGCACTTGCTATCGGCGGCGCAAGAGCCGGTGTTCTTGAGACAACCTTCAGAACAGAGACAGAAACAGACCTCTTCGGTGAGCAGGCTGTTCTTTGTGGTGGTGTATGTGCACTTATGCAGGCAGGCTTTGAGACACTTGTTGAAGCAGGTTACGATCCCAGAAATGCATATTTTGAGTGTATCCACGAGATGAAGCTCATTGTTGATCTTATTTACCAGAGTGGTTTCGCAGGAATGCGTTACTCAATTTCCAACACAGCTGAGTACGGTGATTACATCACAGGACCCAAGATCATCACAGATGAAACAAAGAAGACAATGAAGAAGATTCTTAAGGATATTCAGGACGGTACTTTTGCTAAAGAGTTCCTTCTTGATATGTCTGAGGCCGGTGGACAGGTTCACTTTAAGGCCATGAGAAAGCTTGCAAGTGAGCATCCTTCAGAGGTTGTGGGAGAAGAGATCAGAAAGCTTTACAGCTGGAACGGCGAAGATAAACTCATTAACAACTAAGAAAGTTTTCCGTAAGAGGTTGTACATACTTAGTACAACCTCTTATTTAAACTATTGATTTATTACTGTTGAAAATAAAATTTTAAAATGTTATAATTCGCTTGGAAGGAAATTTCAAAACCTGATTTTCTTTCCGGCGTGGGAAAAGGAGTTTATGTTATGGGAATGACTATGACACAGAAAATTCTTGCAGCCCATGCGGGACTCGAAAAAGTGGTGGCAGGTCAGCTGATTGAGGCTGATTTGGATCTGGTTCTCGGAAATGACATTACCAGTCCTGTTGCCATTAAAGAGATGGACAAAATGAAGACTGAGGGTGTCTTTGACAAGGATAAAATTGCCCTGGTTCCCGATCACTTTGTCCCCAACAAGGATATTAAATCCGCTGAGCATTGCAAGTGCGTAAGAGACTTTGCTCATAAGTATGATATTACCAACTATTTTGAAGTGGGTGAGATGGGTATAGAACATGCCCTTTTACCTGAAAAAGGTTTGACGGTTGCAGGCGATGTAATTATCGGTGCCGATTCACACACCTGTACATACGGCGCTTTGGGTGCGTTTTCAACCGGTGTCGGAAGCACGGATATGGCGGCAGGAATGGCTACCGGCAAAGCCTGGTTTAAGGTTCCTTCAGCTATTAAGTTTGTTCTTAAGGGCAAACTTCCCAAGTATGTTTCCGGTAAGGATGTTATCCTTCACATAATCGGAAAGATCGGAGTTGACGGAGCACTTTATAAATCCATGGAATTCGTGGGAGAGGGTGTTAAGGCACTTTCCATGGATGACAGATTTGCAATAGCAAACATGGCTATCGAAGCAGGCGGAAAGAATGGTATTTTCCCTGTTGACGATTTGACCGTTGAATATATGAAGGCCCATTCCACAAGGTCTTATAAGGTTTATGAGGCTGATGAGGACGCCGAATATGATGAGGTTTATGAGATTGATTTATCAAGCCTTCGTCCTACGGTTGCATTCCCTCATTTACCTGAGAATACCAGAACCATTGATGAAATCACTGAGGAAGTGAAGATCGATCAGGTTGTTATAGGCTCCTGTACCAACGGAAGAATTGAAGACTTGAGAGCGGCTGCCGAGGTTCTTAAGGGCAAGCACATCAAGAAAGGCATCAGAGCCATAATTCTTCCTGCTACACAGGATATTTACATGCAGTCTATTAAAGAGGGCCTTACAGAGACCTTTATTAAAGCAGGCTGTGTTGTAAGCACTCCCACCTGCGGACCCTGCCTTGGAGGCTATATGGGCGTTCTCGCAGCGGGAGAGAGATGTGTTTCCACCACAAACAGAAACTTTGTGGGCAGAATGGGACACGTTGATTCTGAAGTTTATCTGGCAAGCCCCTATGTGGCTGCAGCCAGTGCAATTGCGGGCTATATTACATCGCCCGATAAACTGACAACTGAATAGGGGGATAGAAGATGGAAGCATTAGGTAAAGTTTTTAAGTATGGTGACAATGTGGACACGGATGTAATAATTCCTGCTCGTTACCTTAATTCATCAGACCCTGCTGAACTTGCAACCCATGCCATGGAGGACATAGATAAGGACTTTGTGCATAAGGTTAACAAAGGCGATATTATTGTGGCCGGCAAGAACTTTGGCTGCGGTTCATCGAGAGAACATGCTCCTATAGCAATTAAAGCTGCAGGAGTAAGCTGCGTTATAGCGCCCACCTTTGCAAGAATTTTCTATCGTAATGCCATTAATATAGGACTTCCCATTGTGGAGTGTCCTGAGGCAGCAAAGGCGATTAACGAAGGTGATGAAGTCAAAGTCAACTTCGATACCGGTGAAATTGTTGATAACACAACGGGTCAATCATTTAAGGGACAGCCTTTCCCCGAATTCATGCAAAAGATTATTAAGGCCGAAGGCCTTGTAAACTACGTGAATCAAAAATAGAAAGGCTACAAAATGTCCGAAGCAAAACTCAAGAAGGCCGATAAATATGAAATTGATATGTGTAACGGCCCCATTTTATCGAAGCTGATTGTTTTTTCAGTTCCTGTTTTGCTTCAGGGAATATTACAGCTTTTATTTAACGCCGCAGATATTGTTGTCGTAGGAAGATTTGCAGGCAACACAGCTTTGGCGGCTGTTGGAGCCACAGGCTCTTTGGTTTGTCTTTTATTGAATTTATTCTGGGGTCTTGCCACCGGAACCAACGTTTTGGTGGCAAGGTTCTATGGATGCAGCTCCGAAAATGATGTGAAAGAGACAGTATCAACATCTCTTTACACAGCCTTTTTTGGCGGTATCCTTCTTATTTTTGTCGGCTTGTTTTTCTCCAGATCCATGTTAATAATGATGAGTACGCCTGAGGATGTTCTTGATCAGGCTGTTCTTTATATGCAGATTTATTTTGCGGGAATGCCGGCTCAGCTTCTCTTTACTTATCTTGCTGCGGTGTTAAGGGCAGTGGGTGATACAAAGAGACCTTTATATTACCTGACATTATCGGGCATAGTAAATGTTGTTCTCAATCTTTTCTTTGTTGTGGTTCTTGAGTGGGACGTAGCAGGTGTTGCTTTAGCAACGGTTCTTTCGCAGACTATTGCTACTGTACTTATTATTCGACTTCTTGTAAGACTTGATGCAAGCTACGGAATTGATCTGAAGAATCTGAAGTTTTCAAAAGACAAATTTGTTAAGATGATGAAATTCGGCATCCCTTCAGGTTTACAGGGCTGTGTTTTCTCAATATCAAATGTTTTAATCCAGTCATCAATAAACTCCTTTGGCTCTGTGGCTGTGGCGGGTTCAACCGCCGGTGCCAACCTGGAAGATTTTGTATATACTGCCATGACAGCGGTTTATCAGGCGGCCTTAAGCTTTTCCAGTCAGAACTACGGAACGCACAACTACAAACGAATCAAAAAGATTATGTGGTATTGTCTTGGACTCGTAACAGTAGTGGGCATCATATTCGGAGACGGATGTGTGCTTTTTGCCAATCCTTTATTGAGAATATATACAAAGGATCCGGAAGTAATCGCCTATGGTGAAATCAGAATCTTTTACATCTGTACCCTGTACCTTTTGTGCGGACTTATGGATGTTATGACAGGAACCTTAAGGGGAATGGGCTATACGGTAATGCCTATGATTGTATCCTTAGCCGGTGCCTGTGGCCTGAGAGTAATCTGGATTTATACTGTTTTTGCCAGATTCCATACATTGGATGTATTGTTTATGTCTTATCCCATAACATGGACCGTTACATTCATAACTCATTTCATCTGTTTCAGTATAGTTATCAGAAGAAAAATGCGAAGTAATGAGCAAGTAATTGTGGAACGTTAGTTCGGAATATGATAATATAATTTTCAAAGGAGAATTCTTATGAAAATTATTTTTATCAGACATGCGGAGCCTGCTTACGAGACAGGAGCCATCACAGAAAAGGGTGTAAAAGAAGCAGCCTGTCTTGCCTTAAGAGTTAAGGACTGGAAGGTTGACGATATCTTTGTATCACCCTTATTAAGAGCCAGACAGACCGCTGAACCCTGTCTTAAAGCTCTCGGAAAGGAAGCGGTGGTCCTTCCCTGGATTACAGAATTTGACCACTGTGTTTACAATAAGATTTTAGGAAGGGATAATATTCCCTGGAATTTCTTCCCGGTACATTTCTTTAACGAGCCGGAGTTCTTTGATAAAGACACCTGGTATGATGCCCCTACTCTAAGAACCAATCCCGAGGTTAAGAGCGCTGCAATCGATGTATTCACGCAGTTTGACAACCTTTTGAAGGAATATGGATATGAGAGAGAAGGGAGCACATATCGAATCCTTAAAGAATCCCCCAAAAGTAAAGAGTCTACAATTGTTATATTTTGCCATTTAGGTGTTTCTCTTCTTGTAATGGGACATTTGTTTGGCATTTCACCCTCAGTGCTCTGGCAGGCAGTTTATCTTCCTCCCACAGGTGTTACCGTTATAGGAACCGAGGAGAGAGATGGGGAGTATGCAATGTTTAGGGCACAGATGATCGGAGACACTTCCCATTTGCGTATGATGGAAGAGCCGGTTTCCGATTCCGGAGTATTCTATGAGCCTTTCCAGGGATAGAAGATACAGAAACGATATAATTCTTTTTACAGCCCTTCTTGCTTTGAGCGTTTTGCTTTTGATATTAGGGAATGTTGATCCCAAAGGAGGCGGCGCTACAGTAACCGATTCACAGGGAAGAGTTTATACCTTTAATCTTTATGAGAATAAGGATATAAGAATAGAAACCGATCTTGGGTATAACGTTATTTCTGTTCATGACGGCAAGATATACGTATCAGATGCGGACTGCCCGGACTGCAGCTGCGTTAAGCAGGGCGGGATCAATAAGAAGGGTGATAAGATAGTCTGTCTTCCGCATAAACTCATTGTGGAAGTTGACTCAGAGGATAATACAGAACTGGATTCCGTTACATATTAGTTATGAAAACTAGGAAAATTGTTTTTTTAGGCTTTGCCTTGTGCTTAGCCCTTATATTGTCCTATATAGAGACCCTTATCCCCTTTGGATTTGGAATACCGGGTATTAAACTTGGCCTGGCAAACCTGATTGTTTTGATTATTCTTTATATGGACATGCCAAAAGAAGCCCTGATGCTTTCTGTGGCCAGGATTGTCCTTATGGGATTTTTGTTTGGCTCGTTATCTTCAATGATGTATGCTTTCTTTGGAGGAATGCTTTCATTCCTATGCATGTATCTGCTAAGGAGATTTAACGGTTTTTCCCCAATAGGAGTAAGCTGTCTTGGAGGTATAATGCATAATGTGGGGCAGCTTATTGTAGCTTCATTAATTGTACGAACCAATATATTTGCATTCTATTTCCCGTATCTTTTGCTGTCAGGCCTTTTGACAGGCTTTTTGATCGGAGTTATAGGAAATACTGTAATCAGCAGATATTCAAAATATTTAGTTAAATGGAGAGAGTCATGATTTCTTACATTAAGGGTATATTAAGCGATTATGATGAGGAAAGTGTTGTAGTGGAGGCTTCCGGAGTCGGATACAATATTCTGGTTCCGTCAAGCGTTATTAATTCTTTGCCGCCTATGGGAACAGAAATAAAGGTATATACGTACCTGGCGGTAAGAGAGGACGCATTTACCCTGTTTGGCTTCCTTACAAGGGATGATTTGTTGATGTTTAAACGCTGTATTTCAGTCAATGGGGTAGGACCAAAGGCAGGCTTGTCTATTCTTTCTGCTTTTGATTCAGATTCATTAAGAATCGCCATTATAAGCGGAGACTCTAAATCAATTTCAAAGGCCAACGGTATTGGACCCAAAACCGCAGAGAGGCTTATTCTTGAGCTGAAAGACAAGGTGAAATCAGATGAGATTTCCTTCTTTAAGGCTGAGACCTCTTCAGATAATGGAGAGATAGACAACAGCAAGAAAGAAGCTATAGAAGCTCTGACAGCATTGGGATATTCGGCATCTGATGCGCTTAAGGCCGTTAATAAGGTTGAAGATGCGGCATCCCTTGACAGTGAAGCGTTGCTTAAGGCTGCACTTAAAAACATGTTTTAAATTCCTGCTTTGGAGACAGATATGGAAAGACGAACCATTGAGACTAATTTTACCGAAGAAGATATCAAAATAGAAGGAACCTTAAGGCCCAAGCTTTTTAAGGACTATATCGGACAGGCCAAAGCCAAGGAGAATCTGAAGGTCTATATTGAAGCAGCCAAGATGAGAAAGGACTCTCTTGACCATGTGTTGCTTTACGGACCTCCCGGCCTTGGCAAAACCACCCTGGCATGCATTATTGCAAATGAAATGGGTGTAAACATTAAGATTACCAGCGGCCCGGCCATTGAGAAACCCGGTGATATGGCGGCCATTCTTAATAACCTCCAGGAGGGGGATGTTTTGTTTATCGATGAGATACATCGCCTTAACAGACAGGTTGAGGAAGTTTTGTATCCCGCAATGGAAGATTTTGCAATTGATATTATGATCGGTAAGGGAGCCGGAGCCAAATCCATTAGACTTGATTTGCCTCACTTTACTTTAGTCGGAGCCACAACCAGAGCAGGCCTTTTGACCGCTCCCTTAAGAGACAGATTCGGAGTTATTCACAGACTTGAGTTTTATAACGTTGAGGAACTTACCAAGATTGTTATGCACTCGGCCAAAATACTCGGAGTCAAAATTGATGAGTCAGGTGCCTCCGAAATTGCCAGAAGAAGCAGAGGAACCCCGAGGCTTGCCAACAGAATGCTTAAGAGAGTAAGAGATTTTGCCCAGGTAAAATATGAGGGTGATATTACGCTTGATGTGGCAAACAAGGCTCTTGATCTTATGGATGTTGATAAGCTGGGTCTTGATCATATTGACAGGAACATTATTATGACAATAATCCATAAGTTCGCAGGCGGACCTGTAGGTCTTGACACTTTATCCGCCGCCACAGGCGAAGATGCCGGAACCATTGAAGATGTTTATGAGCCATATCTTATTATGAACGGCTTTTTAAACAGAACCCCAAGAGGCAGAGTTGTTAATGATTTGGCTTATTCTCATTTTGGAATAAATAAACCTGATTAATTTACAAGACCTAGTGTTTGGGTGTTGATAAAAGTACACATATAGTATAAAATGAGATTTGTAGTAGTAAATGCAAATTAGGGGTAACAATCTCATGGCAACGATGAAAACCGATACGGATGTGTTAATAGACGGTAAGCTTTTTACCATTAGCGGTTATGAAAGTCCCGATTATATCCAAAAGATTGCTTCTTACATTAACGGCAAGATTAAGGAATTTAACAGCGTAGAAGGATACCGGCGACAGAATTCGGATCTTAAGAATGTTCTGATGCAAATCAATATCGCTGATGATTATTTCAAGGCCAAGAAACAGATTGCAATGCTTGAAGAAGACCTGGCTGCCAAGGAGAAAGAACTTTACGATCTTAAGCATGAACTTATAGCAGGTCAGATTAAACTTGAGAATACTGAAAAGAGCCTCAAGGATGCACAGGTTTCCATTAATGACAGAGAAAAGAAGATAGTGAGACTGGAAACAGAACTTAAGAAGTAAAAAATAAAGAGTATCGCCTTGCGATACTCTTTATTTCAATAAGGACATGAATAAACAAAGATGTGAACTGTTGGCTCCGGCAGGGGACTATGAAACCTTGACCGGGGCATTAAACGCGGGAGCAGACGCTGTATATTTGGGCGGTTCCAAGTTTGGAGCCAGAGCGTACGCAAGCAATTTTTCTGAAGAAGAATTGGTTGAGGGGCTTAACTATGCCCATTTGTTGGATAAAAAGATATACTTGACCCTGAATACCCTTGTAAAAGAAAAGGAATTCGGAGAACTTTACGATTTTCTCATGCCGTATTATGAAAACGGCCTTGACGGTATCATTATCCAGGATATTGGAGTAATGGATTTCGTTCACAGAAATTTCCCTTTGCTTCCTATTCATGTGTCTACCCAGGCTTATGTAACTGGGCCTGAAAGTGTTGAATTCTTTAAGAAACTCGGGGCGGTGAGAGTTGTACCTGCCAGAGAACTGTCTTTGGATGAAATAAAGGCTATCAAAGCTACCGGAATAGAAGTGGAAACCTTTATTCATGGCGCAATGTGCTATTCTTATTCAGGCCAATGTCTGTTCTCCAGTATAGTGGGCGGAAGAAGCGGTAATCGTGGAAGATGTGCCGGGCCTTGCCGTTTGCCCTATTCTTTCTCGTATGAGGGAAAAGCAGGTTTTAAGGGAGAGGTTTATCCTTTATCTTTAAAAGATATGTGTACCATTTATGATATATACGAACTTCTGGATGCCGGTATTGATTCCTTTAAGATTGAAGGGCGCATGAAGAAAGCCGAATATGCTGCGGGAGTTGTTTCCGTATACAGAAAATATATTGATTCTTACTATGCAGGGGAAAGGATAAAGATTGACCCAACTGATGATAAGCTTTTAAAAGGCCTTTACATAAGGAGTGAGATTCAAAGCGGTTATTATCATAAGCATAACGGCCGGGATATGATTACTCTTGACAGCCCTGCTTATTCGGCGACGGATGATAAGCTTTTGGCTGAAATAAGAAAAGTATACTTAACGGATTTAAAGAAAGCCAAAGTTTCCATGAAGGCTTTCTGCAAGGTTGGCGAACCTTTTTCTCTTGAGGTTATTCACAAAGACATTGAAGTGAAAGTTTCGGGTGATACCCCAATTGAAGCTTCTCTAACAAGACCTGCCACCAGGGAGGATGTTATTAGGAGCCTTTCAAAGCTTGGCAATTCATACTTTGAATTGGAGGGCGTGGAGCTTGACATAATCGGTGATTGTTTTGTCCCGGTCAAAATGCTTAATGACCTTAGAAGACAGGCAATTACGGCACTTTTGGACAAAGTTAAAGATGCAAAATTGCTTCAAAGAAAGTATAGGATAAATGGAAATGCGGGCTGCTGATTTAGAGATTTATGTTGAAAGATATGATCAGTTTTGCAGTCTTGTTTCTGACAGTGAGTTATTTGAAACAGGGTTATCTTTTAAACTGATTATTGATTATAATCTGATGACTTTACTTAAGGATTCAGAGCTTGATTTTCTTAAGGACAAGAATTCCTTTATGGCCCTTCCCTATGTTCTGAGAAGGACCAATTCAAAGGTTTTTGATTTGGCCCAAAAGCTTGAATCGGAGTCGGTTATTAAGGGTATCTTACTTAGAAATCCCGAAGAAATTGGCCATTATACCGGGCATGGTTTCCGGAACCTGAAACTGATTTCTGATGCAGGAATATACAGCTTTAATGATAATTCAATAAGTTTTCTTTCCGGGCTTGTTGATGAAATTACCCTCCCCATTGAATTAAACAAGGGGGAAAAGAAGGGCTTGCTAAGAAGTAATGAAACCATGGGAAAAGAGCGTTTTAGTGTTATGGTTTACGGAAGAGTTCCCATGATGATAAGTGCAAACTGTACCTATAAAACCTCAGGACAGTGCAATCCCAAAGATTATTTTGAAGATTACGGATTTTTGAAAGATCGTTTGAACAATGATTTTCCGGTAGTGAGACACTGTGATGAGTGTATGAATATAATATATAACTGCGTACCGCTTTCGTTGCATAAGGATATTGAAGCCTATGAGGGCTGCAATTTGAGATTGTGTTTTACGATTGAGAACGGTAAGCAAATGAAGTCGGTTATTCACAGTTACATTGATTTACTTCTTGGGAAAGTCAGTGATATTGCTTCGGAAATTGAGAAGACTACAGGGGGCTATACCACAGGACATGAGAAACGTGGCGTAGAATAATACATGCAGGAATACGTTGCTTTATTATCAAAGTATTTTATAGCCATATGTATGGCTGTTTACACATTGGAAAGCTTTTTGGTATTTCGCTTCAAGCAGGAAGAGGCTAGAAGAGGAATCTATTTAAGGCAGACTATTTTAATATTCTTTATTCAATTTGCTGCATTCATGACTCTTGTTATCAAGTCGGGAGATTTGCAGTATCTTTTGTTCTACGGAATTGTCCAGCTTATGCTTTTCGGAATTATTATGATTACGGACATGATTTATCCGAGAGCTAACAGACTCCTTATTAACCACATTTGTCTTTTGTTGGGAATAGGCTTTATCATTCTTTGCAGACTTTCTTATCAGAGAGCCTTAAAGCAATTTGTAATAGTAATTCTTTCGATGGTTATTGCCATGTTTATCCCTTCTTTGATTGAAAAATGGAGATTTCTTAAGGGCTTTAAATGGGTTTATGCCGTTGCAGGCATTGCCGGACTTTCGGCTGTGCTGATTTATGGGCAGTTTTCACACGGCGCCAATATCAGTTTCTCGATTTTTGGCATTACATTCCAACCTTCAGAGTTCGTAAAAATACTGTTTGTTTTCTACGTGGCTGCTTCACTTTATGAGAGCACCAGTTTTCTTAATATTGCTTTTACTACAATTTTTGCTGCACTTCATGTAATTATTCTTGTGGTATCAAAGGATCTGGGAAGCGCTTTGATATTCTTTATTGCCTATCTTTTTATGGTATTTGTTGCCACAAAGAATTACCTGTACCTGCTTTTGGGAATCGGTGGAGGAATCGGTTCGGCAATAGTTGCTTATCATTACTTTAATCATGTACAGGTCCGCGTACAGGCCTGGCTCGACCCCTGGACCTATATTGATAATCAAGGATATCAGGTGACCCAGTCACTGTTTGGAGTAGGCAGCGGAAGCTGGTTTGGAATGGGTCTTATGTCCGGCAATCCCGATACCATTCCCTATGTTGAAATGGATTCCATTTTCTCGGCCATTTGCGAGGAGATGGGCGTAATTTTCGGAATAATGCTTATTCTTATCTGCATAAGCTGCTTCATCATGATGATGAACATGGCCCTGCTGATTAAGGATAATTTTTACAGATATATTTCGTATGGACTTGGAGTTATTTACATTTTCCAGGTTTTCCTGACAATCGGCGGAAGCATTAAATTTATTCCTTTAACCGGTGTCACCCTGCCGCTTGTAAGCTATGGCGGAAGCTCAGTAATGAGTACACTTTTAATGTTTTACATTGTTCAGGGACTTTATTTGATAAGACAGAAAGAGGAACGAAATGGAAGGCGAAAGAAACGCAGACCAAATCGTGAACAGCACTACAGGAGAGAAACAGAAACTATCCCTCCCGAAGACGATTTGGTATTTCTTGACAGGGAAACTGAATAACGACAAACATGGGCATAGTCAGATTGAAATTATGATTACCACCTATTTGGTCGTGGCCACATTCTTAGGAATGGTGGTCTATTTGTGCTATTTTGTTGCCACCTCCGAACAGGAAGTCCTTAATAATTCCTTTAACTCCAGGCAGGAGATCCTTATTGCACAGAACTACAGAGGTGATATTTTATCTGACAAGGGGGATAAACTTGCCACAACCACCTTGGATTCCGAACAGAATGAGACGAGAGTGTACCCTTATGGCGAAATCTTTTCTCATGTGGTTGGCTTTTCGACTCACGGCCGAACAGGCGTTGAGGCTGCATCCAACTATTATCTTATTACCAGCAGCGCCCCCATTACTGATAAGGTTGTAAATGATGTTGCCGGTAACAAGAACCCCGGTGATGATGTTTATACAACCCTTAATACCCATGTTCAGGAGACTGCTTATAAAGCTCTTGGTGTATATGACGGGGCAATAATTGTAACGGAGCCTGCCACCGGCAAAATCATTGCCATGGTATCCAAGCCCGGATTCGACCCCAATACTATAGATGCGGACTGGGAGACCCTCACCAAAGATAAATCAAGCGGTAAGCTTTTAAACAGAGCAACCCAAGGCCTTTATCCTCCGGGATCGACTTTCAAAATTGTTACCGCTCTTGAGTATATTAAAGAGAATCCCGATACTTACAATAATTACGGCTTCCAGTGTAACGGCAGGTTCACCCTTGGAGACAGTAAGATTCAGTGTTATCATGGTAGTAATCATGGATATGTGGATTTTAAGAGCTCATTTGCCAAATCATGTAACTCTTCATTTGCAAATATCGGAACCAAGTTAAACAAGGTGGCCTTCAGGAAAACTCTGGATGAACTTTTATTCAACCAGGAACTTCCCGTTAAATTTGTCTATGGTACAAGTTCTGTTCATATGGAAGAATCTTTGTCTGACGAGGAAATCATTCAGACTTCAATCGGACAGGGCAAGACGCAGATAACACCTCTTCATCTCAATATGATTACCTGTGCCATCGCAAATAACGGTTCTTTGATGAAGCCTTATGTAGTAGACTGCGTTACCAATTCCAACAATTCTATTGTTAAGCAGTTTAAATCTTCGAACTATGGCAAACTTATGTCTGCGGAGGAAGCGGAAATACTTCGTGACATGATGAAAAGTGTAGTTACAAACGGTACCGCAACCTTCCTTAAAAATGCGGATTACACGTCTGCAGGAAAGACCGGTTCGGCTGAGTACAATTCAAAGGGAGATTCCCATGCATGGTTTACGGGGTTTGCTCCTGCCGACAATCCTAAGGTTTGTGTTACAATAATAGTAGAAGGCGCAGGAAGCGGCGGAGATTACGCCGTTCCCATGGCGAAGAGGCTGTTTGACGCCTATTTTGAAGAATATCCTATAAACGAGGAATAATATGTTACATGCAACCAGCTGCGGAGGAGTTGTGATTTTTCGTGGTAAAATCCTTCTTCTCTACAAAAACTACAAAAATAAATATGAGGGCTGGGTTCTCCCCAAAGGGACTGTGGAAGAGGGCGAGGACTATAAACAGACAGCTTTAAGAGAAGTACTTGAGGAGTCAGGAGCAAAGGGAGCCATAGTGAAGTATATCGGCACCAGCAATTACACGTTCTCTGTTCCTGAAGATACGGTTGAAAAGGAAGTGCACTGGTATCTTATTCAGGCAGACAGTTACTACACCAAGCCTCAGCACGAAGAGTATTTTATGGATTCGGGTTTTTATAAATACCATGAGGCATATCACCTTCTTAAATTTCCAAATGAAAGAGCTATCCTTGAAAAAGCTTATGCGGAATATGTAGAACAGAAGAAGGCTCATAAGTGGGGGCAGTACAAAAATTAGATTTTTGTGACAAGCATATACCATATATGGTATAATAATATGAGGTTTTTGAAATGCTGTATGGTAAACCAAAGTATGTTTCCAAGTCCATAAAGCGACCTGCCAAGGTGATTAAGAAGCTTAACAGTGGGAAACTGTCTATTGGCTACTATGTTATTACCTATTCAAACAATACCGAGATGTTAGATATTTATCCCGGGTATATTTTTAAACAGCAGTTTTTTCGAGACCTTGACTTGATGGTTGTAGGCCTTGCCGGAAACAAAAGCGACGCTTTTGAACTTGTGGCCAAGATGGCGGAAGATTCCCTGGCGGCAACAGGAGAGTGTGATCTAAAAAAATATCTATTATTATAATGGGTGGAGCCTGTGATACTTTATCGAATCAAGGGAATTAAGAATGATGAAATTACAGATGTTTCCGCCAGAGTTTTTTCTCTTTTAAGATTGTTTACCTTTACCCTGAGTTTTGACGGTAAAGAAGTCAGATCCAAAGCATATGTGCTTTTCTTTAAGGTTTATGATTCTTCCAAACCAAAGAAAAAGAAGGAAGAAGAACCTGTGTCTTCGAAAGAAGAGGGTGATAATTCTCTCGAAGAAAAAGAATCAATGCTTGAGGTACTAAAGAGAAATAAGGATTTGCTTTTGTCCGATGAGACGAAAGCACTTCTTGAAAGAACTCTTTACAGAGTTAAGAGAATCATTAAACATATTTTACCTAAGAAGATTTCCGGTGAGGCACACTTCAGTGCCGGTTCGCCGGATAATACCGGATATATTATGGGGTTGTTCGGGATGTTTTATCCTTCTATGATCGGTAAGGTTAAGCTTTATCCTGATTTTGACTCCGACGCATTTTTTGAAGGCAAAGGCCTGGTTAAAGGCAGATTCTTTTTGATTGCAGTTATTATACTTGCCTTAAGGATTTTCCTTGATAAGCAAATGCGTAAATTAATTTCTGCTCTTAAAGGGAGGACGAAAGATGGCAGACACACAACTTAGCCAGTTTATTCAATCGCTGTTTGAAGGAATGGACTCCGTTCTTTCCAGCAAGACTGTAGTTGGAGAGCCTACTAGAATTGATGATACAATTATTGTTCCGCTTGTGGATGTTACATTCGGAATGGGAGCCGGAGGAAGTAAAGGTGCCGGCGGCGGTATAGGCGGTAAAGTTTCTCCCAGTGCTGTTTTGGTTATAAGAGACGGACATGCGAGAGTGGTGAATATTAAGAATCAGGATGCTATTACCAAGATTATTGATCTTGTACCTGATTTGCTTGAGAGAAAGAACGCCAAGAAAAAGGGCGTTACCGATGAAGTTGTAAGAGATGCAGCATTTCCTGATAAATAAGTTTCCTTCATTATAAAGACAGGTGTTTATTATGATTGAATGGGATGAAATGATGGATTCTACTTCTGAAGAAGACCTTTTGGAACTGAAACATTGGCTTTTCAGAGAGAATATTCGATTACAATCAGAACAAAGAGATCTGGATGAGATGAAGAGCAGATTCATCAAAGAAAGAGATGAATTTCGAAAAGAGATGGATACGCTCAATCATCAGATGGTCATTGAGCATAAGCGGCTTAAAGATGAGCAGATTTTCTTCGATAAGAAAATGGACATCTTAAAGAACGGCTTTATGGAGCTTGAAGCGGAGAAACAGAAGTTTAACCGCGAGAAGCTTATGTTTGAAAACAATTATCTGGATGCCATAGGCTCTGAAGGTGAGTGCGAGATTCTTTTCTCCGGCGTCACCAGCTCTTTGGGACTTAAGAAGAGATATAAGGATTTGATGAAGATTTATCATCCTGATAATCTTTGCGGATCCGAGAAGGTTGTACAGTTAATAAATCGTGAATATGACAAAAAAAGAGCGGAGCAATAAGCTCCGCTTTTCGTTGCAATTAATTATGCTCTCTCAACAGCGCCGGACTTCATGCAGCTTGTGCAAACATGTAATCTCTTGGGAGTACCGTTAACGTTACATTTGATACTCTTAACGTTTGAATTCCAAATTCTGTTAGATCTTCTATGAGAATGGCTTACGTTGTTACCAAAGTGAGCACCCTTACCGCAAATATCACATTTAGCCATCGTCACACCTCCTTAACGACTTCGTCGAATCTTCTTTTAGGTCAAATTGGCTTTCGCCACAACATTAGTATATTAACAGATTGTTTATCAGTTTGCAAGCCTTATTTTTAGGTCGTTCATAAAATATTTACAATTTTTAGTTTCCTTTTTAGTGCAAAGTGGTTATAATAACTACGTATATGTCAAAACGAAGGAGGTCTACCATGAAAAGTGGTTCTGAAAAGAGGACTTCAATCAATACCCATATGGGGAATATCATTATTGAGAATGAAGTTATAGCTCAGTACGCAGGTACTTGTGCGATGGAATGCTTTGGCATTGTCGGTATGGCAGGCGTTAATGTTAAAGATGGTATTGTCAGCTTGCTTAAGCTTGATAATGTATCAAGAGGCATAAACGTTACTGTTAGAAATAACAAGTTAGATTTGGATTTGCATATTATTGTTGCTTACGGTGTAAGCATCATTGCTGTTTCCGAGAATCTGATCAGTTCTGTCAAGTATAAAGTTGAAGAGTTCACCGGTATGGAAGTTGATAAGATCAACATCTATGTTGAAGGTGTACGAGTGATTGATTAAGGAGGAAATACCGGTGGCAACAAACACTATAAACGCAGACCTTATAAGAGTTATGTTCTTATATGGTTCCAAGAGCCTTGAGAGCAAGAAGGAATGGATTAACGAGCTCAATGTTTTCCCTGTTCCCGACGGCGACACAGGCACAAATATGACAATGACCATCATGTCTGCAGCCAAAGAAGTTTTGGCTCTTGAAGAGAATGACATGAAGTCATTGTCCAAAGCTATTTCTTCCGGATCTTTGAGAGGCGCAAGAGGTAACTCAGGCGTTATTCTTTCACAGCTTTTAAGAGGTTTTACCAAAGTAGTAAGAGATTACGAGGAAGTAGATATACCTGTTTTGGCAGATGCTTTTGAGAAAGCGGTTGATTCTGCATACAAAGCAGTTATGAAGCCCAAGGAAGGAACAATCCTTACCGTGGCTAAAGGAAGCGCAGTTAAAGCCAGAGAACTGGCTGATGCCGGCGTCACCGAACTTGCTCAGTTCATTGACGAGATTATTGCAGAGGCTGAGGTTGTTCTTGCCAAGACTCCCGATATGCTTCCTGTATTAAAGCAGGCAGGAGTTGTTGACTCAGGCGGCCAGGGCCTTGTTGAGTTCATGAAGGGCGCAAGAGAGGGCTTTAATAACCCGGATGCCGATATTAACGAGATTATGACACAGGCTTCTCCGGAAGCCGAAGAAGCTGAGGCAAAAGAAGCCGAGGTTAATATTAAGTTCGGATATCGCACAGCCTTCAAGATTATTTCTAAGAATACATTCAATATTAAGATGGAAATCGATTTCAAGGAATTCCTTGCAAATATCGGTGATGATCCTGTGTGTGTTGTGGACGGAGATGAGATCAAAATCGACGTTCTCACAAATGATCCCGGACTTGTAATTCAACGTGGACTTAAGTATGGTCAGTTAACCGATATCAAGATTGAGAATATCCGTCTTTCCAAGGGCTCAGATTCTCAGCCCACTGAAAGCGCTCAGAATATTCCCGATGTTCCTATGGAACATAAGGATTATGGATTTATTACAGTATCTGTGGGTGAAGGCATGAGCGAGATTTTCTCAGGCCTTGGTGCTGACTTTATCATTGAAGGCGGCCAGACAATGAATCCTTCAACTGAGGATATGTTAAATGCCATCGATAAGGTCAATGCAGATACCATATTCATTCTTCCCAACAACAAGAACATTGTTCTTGCCGCAAATCAGGCTGCAAGCCTTACAGAAGGAAAGAATGTTGTAGTTATTCCTACAAAGACAGTACCCCAGGGCATTACATCAATTATTAATTTTGTTCCCGATGCAGGCGTTGAGGACAACGTTGCTGCCATGAACGAAGCTATTGCTTTGGTTCGTACAGGCCAGGTAACTTATGCTGTAAGGGATACCGTTATTGATGATAAGGAAATCAAGCAGGGCGATTACATGGGAATCGGTGATTCCGGTATTCTTTCTGTTGGCGAGGACCTTAAGAATGTAACAATATCCATGATTGATGAAATGGTTGATGATGAGATTTCGCTGGTAAGTATTTATTACGGAAGTGATGTTTCAGAAGAAGAAGCAAATGCCATTTCTGAAGAGATATTAAAGAAACATTCCGATATTGATGTTGAAGTACAAAGCGGTGGACAGCCTATATATTATTACGTTGTTTCTGCAGAATAAAAATAACTCCGAAGTCCTAAGGGCTTCGGAGTTTTCTTTTATAAACCACATCTGATATAGATTCTTCCATCCTTACTTCCAAGGAAGAAATCATTTCCTTCCATTCCTGTGGTTTCATCCCTCATTCTTTTATCAAAATGAACCATTGTATCGTGGAAAGTATTGTTAAGAGCAACGACGGCATTTTCATATTCTCTTTTATATGTATCGTCTTGATCCTTGTAATATGCTCCAAGAGGCTTTCCGACAGGTATATCGTACTCGTGATACCACCAATGATTGCCAAGCCACTTTGTGTGCATCTGATAGGTGTAATGACCGTCACCTAAGAGAGCACAGGCAAGGCCGAATCTCATGTTCTTAAGGTTGGAATAGCCTTTTTCAAGATATCTGCAGCTTTCCTCTACAGGTCTCTTCATCATATGACCGAATTCAACATCGAATCCGGGAGTGACATCAATATAAGTACAATTGGGTTTTCCGGTTGCTGATTTACCCCAGGGAATATATTTGTTCATAATATCGTCGAAGGTGTATTTGGTGAAGTTCTCCGGCAGACAGATATGATCCAATATACCCTCAAAGATGGTACCGTCGGCATAATCTAATGCATAATCCGATTCCATGCTTCCGTTAATCAGAATATAGGGTTCATTTCCGTATCTTTTTCTTGTTTCCTTTAGGATTGTTTCCTTTCCTTTGACCCAGAGTCTGTTAAGATCATCAATGGAATCTTCCTTACCGTCTTCGTTGGCATCAATCTTAACTTTCTTTTTGCTTTCAAGCTCAACCGCCCAGGAATCAAAAGAACCGCCCATGCAGTCAATGTAAACTCCGTCCACATTAAGCATTGAAGGCCATTTATCCTCAATAAGATTCATGTAGGATTTGAGGGTTTTCTCTTTGGAAAGGTTTAAAAGCTGACTTCCCGGCCAGGAGTTGATATTATTGCCATCTGTTGTCTTTAGAAAACAATCATCATCAAAATATTTGGTGCCCGGGAAATACTCGCAGGAGCCTGCAATGTAGGAGACCATAATCAATCTGTCATTGTATTCGTGAAGCTTCTTTAGATTGTCGTTTAACTTTTCAATGTGTTCCTTGGAATCATCGATTTTGAAGCCGGCAATAATAAGATCGAACTTGGCCGCCTCCATAAGTTCTGCCTCAGATGAATCCCATCTGGGGTTGTGCCCATAAATCATAGCGATTTTGGGCGCATTCTTTCTGTTCCATAAATCTGCCATATTAAATTCCCCTTTACAGTTTTTTAAATTCCCTACAACTAAATTATCATGAAAAAACTGCGTAATCAATCGGGTAAATATGATAAAATTTAAGAAGTGCGAGAGGTATATGACATGGATGGTACACCTATTAAAAATTTAAAAGGCGTAGGAGAGAAAAGTGCGCTTTTATATAACAAATTAAACATATTTACCATAGAAGATCTTGTAAGGTTTTATCCCAGAAACTATGAGATAATGCCGAAGGTTTCAAGAATTAACGAGGTTGGCGAGGGAGATACAGGGGCTTTTCTTATGACGATTTCCGGGAAACCCACATTAAAAAGGGTCAGAAATCTTTCAATCCTTAATGTTTCCGCCTATGATTCCAACGCCAAATCTCCGGAAGAAGCCGTTAAAATCAATATTACATTCTTCAATATGCCTTATCTTTTAAAGGCACTTAAGGCAGGAAGCAAGTATGTCTTTATCGGCTCATTAAAGGGCAAAAGAATGGAACATCCGGCCATTTATAAGCCCGAGGATTACTATGCCCTTGAGGGCACAATTCAACCTCTCTATCATCTTACAAAGGGGCTGTCCAATAAGAGCATCAAAAAGGCTGTCAGAAATGCCCTTGATAAGGTTGACATATCAAGAGACTTTCTGCCTCTTTCAATTAAAGAGAAATATAATCTTCCTGATTTTTCGGAATCTGTATATAAAGTTCATTTTCCCAGAGACGAAAAAGAATTAAGACTTGCTCACAGAAGGCTTGCTTTTGAGGAGTTTTTCTATTTCATCCTTCTTGTGAGAAAGAACAAACTCTTAAATGAAGAGCATGCTTCAAACTTTAAGATGATCGAAACTGCCGAATGTAACAGGCTCATTGAAGCCTTGCCTTACAGACTTACGGATGAGCAGGTGAAAGTATGGGATGAGATTAAAGACGATTTGTCCAAAGGCTCTATAATGAGTCGAATGATTCAGGGAGATGTGGGCTCCGGCAAGACAATACTTGCCTTTTTAAGTCTGTTAATGACCGTCACCAACGGCTTTCAGGGCGCATTAATGGCACCTACTGAAGTCTTGGCCAAGCAGCATTTTGAGAATCTTACGGATCTGACCAAAAAGTATAAGCTGCCCTTTAAGCCCGTACTCTTAACAGGTTCCGTAACAAAGAAGGATAAACAGGCGATTTATGATGATTTAAAGAATGGCAGGGCAAATATTGCAATCGGCACCCATGCCCTTATAACTGAAGGCGTTACCTACAATAATCTGGCTCTTGTTATTACAGATGAGCAGCACAGATTTGGAGTAAACCAAAGGGAGGCCATTTCTTTAAAGGGGGAAAAACCGCATATTCTCGTCATGAGCGCAACCCCCATACCAAGATCTCTCGCCATGATTGTATACGGAGATTTATCCATTTCAAGGATTGAAAAGCTCCCCGGCAACAGACTTCCCATCAAGAATGCCGTTATAAACCCCGATATGCGCCCCAACACCTATAAGTTTATTGCAAAGGAAGTTGCAATGGGGCATCAGGGCTATGTTATCTGCCCTTTGGTTGAAGCTTCTGAGGAAGAATCGGCTTTTTCCAATTATGAAAATGTAAAAGATTATACTGCAAAACTTAAGAGTGAGCTTCCGGAATCCATACGTATATCTACCCTGCATGGCAAAATGAAAGCCGAGCAGAAAAACAGAATTATGCAGGATTTCCATGACGGATTAATTGATGTTCTTGTTTCCACAACTGTTATTGAAGTCGGAATCAATGTGCCCAATGCGACATTTATGGTGGTTGAGAATGCCCAGGCCTTTGGCCTTGCAACGCTTCATCAGCTAAGGGGAAGAGTGGGCAGAAGCGATATTCAAAGTTATTGCGTATTCATTAACACCGATTCCAAGGGTGAAAAGAACGACAGACTTGAAATACTTGGTAAATCAAACGATGGCTTTTATATAGCTGAAGAGGATCTGAAGCTTCGTGGACCGGGGGACCTCTTCGGAACGCTGCAGTCAGGAGATTTAAACTTTAGAATCGCAGATATTTACAATGATTCGGCAGTCCTTAAGGACGCATCCGAGTGTGTTGACATGATTTATGCGGGCAAAAGCGATATAAGTACCACAGAACTTCCTTACTTTTTGGATATGCTTGAGAAAGCCCTTGGCATAAAGATTGATTCATCCACTCTCTAAAGCCCTCATTCAACAATTTGTGGTATTTTCACTTTGAATATCCACAACATCTATGGTATAATACATTTGTTGTATTATGCAAAGAGAGGGTTTTTAAGCAATGTCTAACAGTTCAACTTATAATGCTTCCAATATAACAGTACTTGAAGGCCTGGAGGCCGTCAGAAGACGACCCGGAATGTATATCGGAAGTGTTTCCACAAAAGGTTTGAACCATCTTATATATGAGATTGTCGACAACGCAGTGGATGAGCATTTGGCAGGCTATTGCACCAAGATTTCCGTAATTTTGGAGGCTGATGGCACCTGCACAGTTGTCGATAACGGTCGAGGTATCCCCATTGATATGCATGAGAAAGGTGTAAGTGCAGAGCGTATTGTATTTACGACTCTTCATGCAGGCGGTAAATTTGATGATTCTGCGTACAAGACAAGCGGTGGTCTACACGGTGTAGGCTCATCGGTTGTTAACGCGCTGTCCACTCATTTGACTGTTACAGTTAAGAAGAACGGACAGATTTCCAGAGATACATATGAAAGGGGCATTCCCACAACAAAGCTGGAAAATGGTCTTTTGCCTGTTATCGGCAAGACCAGAGAGACAGGAACCACCATTAACTTCCTGCCTGACGATACCATTTTTGACAAGACCAGATTTAAAGAGGATGAGGTTAAGAGCCGTCTTCATGAGACAGCTTACCTTAATCCCAAACTTACAATACATTTTGAGGACAGACGTAAGGAAGAACCTGAAATCATTGATTATTCAGAGCCTGAAGGAATTAAAGGCTTTGTAAAGGATCTGAACAAGACCAAGGAAGCTCTTCATGAAGTTGTGTCATTTAGCGGCGTCAGCGACGGAATTGAAGTTGAGGTTGCTTTTCAGTATGTAAATGAATTCCAGGAGATGGTTTATGGCTTCTGTAACAATATTTACAACTCTGAAGGCGGAACTCATTTAACAGGCTTTAAGACCCAGTTTACAAACGTTATCAACACCTATGCCAGAGAGTTGGGTGTTCTTAAGGATAAAGATGCCAACTTTACCGGTGCCGATGTTCGAAACGGCATGACGGCTGTTGTTTCTATTAAACATCCTGACCCCAGATTTGAAGGACAGACCAAGACCAAGCTTGATAACCAGGATGCAACCAAGGTTGTTTCCAAGATAACAGGCGATGAGGTTGTAAGATATTTTGACAGAAACCTGGATGATTTAAAGGCTATTATTTCCTGTGCCGAGAAATCTGCAAAGATTCGAAAGACAGAAGAGAAGGCCAAGACCAATATGCTTACCAAGTCAAAGTATTCCTTTGATTCCAACGGTAAGCTTGCAAACTGCGAGTCTAAGGATGCCAAAAAGTGCGAAATCTTCATTGTAGAGGGTGATTCCGCAGGTGGCTCTGCTAAGACAGCAAGAAACAGAATGTATCAGGCCATTCTTCCCATAAGAGGTAAGATTCTTAACGTTGAGAAAGCAAGTATCGACAAGGTTCTTGCAAACGCCGAAATCAAGACCATGATTAATGCTTTTGGATGCGGCTTTTCTGAAGGATACGGCAATGACTTTGACATCACAAAGCTTCGCTATGACAAGATTATTATTATGGCGGATGCCGACGTGGATGGAGCTCATATCTCCACACTTTTGCTTACTTTATTCTACAGATTTATGCCTGAACTGATTTCAGAGGGCCATGTATATATTGCCATGCCTCCTCTTTATAAGGCTATGCCTTCAAAGGGTGAAGAGGAGTACCTTTATGATGATAAGGCTCTTGAAAAATACAGAGCCACACACAAGGGTTCTTTCACTTTGCAAAGATACAAAGGCCTGGGTGAGATGGATGCCGAACAGCTTTGGGAAACAACTCTTGATCCCGAAAGAAGAATGCTTAAACTTGTGGAAATAGAAGATGCCAGAATGGCTAACGAGGTAACGGAGCTTCTTATGGGTACGGAGGTTCCTCCCAGAAAAGCCTTTATTTATGAACATGCCTGTGATGCAGAACTTGACGTATAGGAACGGTAATTAAGAAATGGATGAAACCAGAATAATCAAAACCGAATACTCCGAGGTAATGGAGAAGTCATATATTGATTATGCCATGAGTGTAATCATTGCCCGAGCTTTACCGGATTCGCGAGACGGATTAAAACCTGTTCAGAGACGTACTCTTTATGATATGTATGAACTGGGCATCAGATATGATAAACCCTACAGAAAAAGCGCGCGTATCGTTGGTGATACAATGGGTAAATATCATCCCCACGGTGACAGCTCAATTTACGATTCCCTGGTAGTTATGTCCCAGGATTTCAAAAAGGGTATGGCCCTCGTAGACGGACACGGTAACTTCGGCAATATTGAAGGCGACGGTGCCGCTGCAATGCGTTATACCGAGGCCAGACTTCAGAAGGTGACTCAGGAAGCATTTCTTGGTGATCTCGACAAGGACGTGGTTGATTTTGTACCAAACTTTGATGAGACCGAGAAGGAGCCCTCAGTACTTCCCGTTAAGCTTCCCAATTTCCTGGTGAACGGTTCCGAAGGTATTGCCGTTGGTATGGTAACAAGTACTCCGCCTCATAATCTTGGTGAAGTAATTGATGCCACCAAAGCGTATATGCTCAATGAAGACATCACTAACAAAGAGCTGATGCGTTACATTAAAGGACCTGATTTCCCTACAGGTGGAATTGTAATAAATCAGGATGAGCTTCTTGAGATTTATGAAACCGGCGTGGGCAAAATCAAGCTTCGCGGCAAGGTTGAAATCGAAAAAGGAAAAGCCGGCAAAACAAATGTTGTAATCACAGAGATTCCCTACACTATGATAGGTGCCAATATCGGTAAATTCTTATCTGATGTTGCCGCTTTGGCAGAGCAGAAGAAGACAACTGATATTGTTGATATATCAAACCAGTCTTCAAAGGAAGGTATCAGAATCGTCATCGAGCTTAAGAAAGATGCCGATACAGAGAACTTCGTCAACATGCTTTACAAGAAGACCAGGCTTGAAGATACCTTTGGCGTAAACATGCTTGCCATTTCTCACGGAAGACCCGAGACCATGAGCCTTAAGCAGATTATCAAGGACTCCGTTGACTTCCAGTTTGAGATAAACACCAGAAAGTATAATTATCTTCTTAAGAAAGAACTTGAGAAGAAAGAGATACAGGAAGGCTTGATTAAAGCCTGCAATGTTATCGATTTGATTATCGAAATTCTTCGAGGCAGTAAAGACAGAAATATGGCCAAGGCCTGTCTCGTAGAAGGCAAAACCGAAGGAATCAATTTTAAATCAAAAGAGTCCAAGATTATGGCTGCCCAGCTTCTTTTCTCTGAAGCTCAGGCCAACGCCATTCTTGAGATGCGTTTATACAAGTTAATAGGTCTTGAAATTGATGCCCTTATTAAAGAGCACGAGGAGACCTGTGCCAATATTTACAGATATGAGGATATTCTTGACCGCAAGGGCAGCATGGCTCAGGTTATTATGAATGAGCTGGATGCCATTAAGAAGGAATACGGCAGGAAGAGACTTACTCTTATTGAAAATGCTGAAGAAGCTGTATACGAAGAACGTAAAATTGAGGAGGCTGATGTATACTTCCTTATGGATCGCTTCGGATATGCCAAGACCGTGGATGTGGCAACTTACGAGAGAAACAAGGAAACCATCGAAGATGAATTCAAATTCGTCTTCATGTGCAAGAACACAGGTAAGGTTTGCATCTTCACTAACAAGGGCCAGGTACACACATTTAAGGTACTTGATTTACCCATGGGTAAGTTAAGAGACAAGGGTGTTCCTATCGATAATGTATCCAACTTCTCTACATCCAAAGAAGACGTGGTGCTTTTAACAAGTCAATCTGACCTGAATCTTTACAGACTTTTGTTTGTAACCAAGAAGTCAATGATGAAGGTGGTTGACGGTGGCGAATTTGATGTGAGTAAGAGAACAATTGCCGGCACCAAGTTTATGGATGATGAGGATGAAGTACTTTCTGTTGAAATCTTAAAAGAACAGAAAAACATAATCTTACAGACCAAAGAAGGATATTTCCTCCGCTTTGCCGTTGATGAAATACCTATGAAGAAGAAAAATGCCATTGGTGTAAGAGGCATGAAACTTGGTGATAAAGACCTTGTTGAGGCTGTTTACTATACCTTGAATACAGTTGACAAAACCATTGATTACAAAGGGCGCACTTTGGAACTTAATAAGCTTAAACTTGGCAGAAGAGATTCCAAGGGCGTAAAGGTAAGAGCATGAGAGTAATAGCAGGCAGAGCCCGCAGCATGCCTTTAAAGGCACCCAAATCTTTAAATACAAGGCCTACCACCGACAGAATTAAAGAAACTCTTTTTAATATTATTCAGGGTGATATTCAGGGCTCAGTATTTGTTGATGTATTTTCCGGCAGCGGCGGCATAGGAATTGAAGCCTTAAGCAGAGGAGCAAAAAGAGCATATTTTATTGAGAATGAAAAGGAAGCTTTAGGCTGCATAACAGACAACCTTCATTTCACAAAGTATGAGAATCAGGGCATAATTCTTAAGCAGGATGCTCTCAGTGCTTTATCAGTTTTGAACGAGAAGGAAGTTGACATTATTTTCATGGATCCTCCTTATGGAGAAGGCCTGGAAAAGAAGGCTTTGGAAATCCTTTCTACCGCGTCTTATGTAACGAAAGATACCATGATTATTATTGAATCCGATCTTAATACAGATTTTGGATATGTAAAAGAACTTGGTTTTGATATTTACAGAGAGAAAACCTATAAAACAAACCGACATTTATTTATCAGGAAAATGTGAAAAGAGGTAGCTATTATGAAATCAGCTTTTTATCCCGGAAGCTTTGATCCCATGACACTGGGGCACCTGGACATAATTAAAAGAGCTGCGGGAATTTTCGATGAATTGCACGTTGTTGTAATGCATAACAAGGGCAAGAGCGCATTGTTTTCTGTAGAGGAACGTGTTAATATACTAAAGGAAGCAACTAAGGATTTGGACAATATTGTCATCGAATCTTTTGCGGGATTGACCATCGATTATGCTAAGAAGAAAAATATTCATGTGGCAATAAGAGGATTGCGAGCAATCACCGATTTTGAATATGAATTACAATTTGCACAGACCAACTCAAAGCTGTCAGATGGATTTTTGGACACCATGTTCTTAACAACCAGTTTGGAATACGCTTACTTAAGCTCCAGCACGGTTAAGGAAATTGCCAGCTTTGGCGGTGATATTGCTCAATGTGTTCCGGATTTTGTTGTTCCTTTGATTTATGATAAATACAAATGATTTTTATCATTAAATAATAAGCGAGGATAGATAAATGCCCGTACCTAACAGTAGCATAGAGAATGCAATTAAGGAAATAGAAGATTATATAGCAAGCTGCAAATACCAGGCTTTTTCAAGCACCAAGATTGTTGTTGATAAGGAAAATATCGATGATTTAATCAGTGAACTCAGAAAGAAAACACCCGAGGAAATCAGAAGATATCAGAAAATCATCAGCAACAGAGATGCCATTTTGGAAGATGCCCGTTCAAAGGCTGAAACTCTCATTAATGAAGCAACTGTCCACACTAATGAACTTATTAATGAGCATGAAATCATGAAACAGGCCTATGATCAGGCTAACCGTGTGGTTTCCATGGCATCTGCACAGGCTCAGCAGATTCTCGACAATGCAACCAACGAAGCTAACAGTCTTAGAGTCGCTGCCATGCAGTATATGGATGATATGCTTGCACATATTGAAGAGGTATTAACCGGATCAGCTCAGGCAGCTGCCACAAACTATGAGAGCCTGGTTAATTCTCTGAACGAATACAGAGAGGTTGTGATTTCCAACAGAAACGAATTACATCCTCAGCCTGAACCGGAACCTACAATTGAACCGGATCCTGATTTGACCATCACAGGTCCTATTGATATTCCTGAGAAAAAGAAGGATGGCATAAGTCTTATTTAATGAAATTACTAAGCAGATTCCTTTCGGGGTCTGCTTATTTTTCGCCAGATTATAAAGTGGGATTGATATATGCTTGTAAGACTTGATAAATGGTTAAGTGAGAAATCCTCCCTTACCAGAAGTGAAGCAAAGGATGCCTTGAAGAAGGGGAAGGTTTTGGTTAATGGCCAAACTGTCAAAGACCCTTCACTTAAACTGAATACTGAGGCCGATGAGGTCATTCTTGACGGAAATAAGCTAATATATGAGGAAAATGTATATTTTGTTCTGAATAAACCCGCCGGCTTTGTAACATCCACATCAGATTCTGATGGAGTTAACGTTATGTCCTTGCTTAAGGGGGAGGTTACAAAGAATCTTTTCCCGGTTGGCAGGCTTGATAAGGACACAGAGGGACTTTTGCTTATTACGGATGACGGAGAATTGGCTCACAGACTTTTGTCACCTAAAAAACATGTCAAAAAGTCTTACTATGTGGAATGCCAAAACAGTATCAGCGATTTGGAAATTGATTTTTTAAGAAACGGTGTTGATATAGGTGATGACACGCCTACAAAGAAATCTGAAGTAACACGTATAGATGATAAAATCATAAATCTCTCCATTACCGAAGGAAGATTCCATCAGGTAAAAAGAATGTTGGAGGCTGTTGAAAACAAAGTTGTTTATTTGAAAAGGCTGTCATTCGGAAACCTTGTTCTTGAAGATCTTGGCATTAATCCCGGTGAATACAGAAAGCTTAACCCAAGTGAAATAGATATATTAAAGAGGTCATAAAATGAATTTGTTTAAAAGAATGTTTTCTGCCGATAGCTTTAAGGGACAGCAAAACTATATAGATACCCAAAAGAAGGCTGAAATACTTAAAACCATATTATTGTTTGCAGTATCTGCTTCTTTGTTTATCGCAGGATATATTGCTACAGGTTCCAGGAAGAACCTTTTATCCATTGTGGCGGTTCTTGGATGCCTTCCAGCCTGTAAAAGCGCAGTTAATATGATTATGTTTCTAAGGTTTAAATCTGCTCCTTCAGGACTTGTTTCAAAGATTCAGGGATCGGTTGGAAGCTTGTATGAGATGTATGACAATGTTTTTACCACATATGAGAAGACCTATGTTGTTTACCATATGGTATTCAGACAGAACAATCTTTGCGGCCTGGTAAAAGAGGGAACTGATATTGCAAAGCTCACAACACATATAGATGAAAAACTCAAAATCGGCGGCCATAAAGGAATCACAGTTAAACTGTTTGACAGGGAAGATAAGTACATAGAAAGACTGATCAGTCTTAATCAACTGGAATCCGATAATGATAACAGACCTGAGGACGTTTTAAACACTGTAAAGGCTATTTGTTTGTAAATTATGCGAAGACTTAACATAAACAATTCTAATGAAGGAGGAAGGCTTGACAAAATGCTTATTAAGCATTTGCCTAAAGCTGCGCCCTCCTTTATTTATAAGATGCTAAGAAAAAAGAATATTACTCTGAACGGGAAAAAAGCTACCGGTAATGAGCTTCTTAAGTCAGGAGATTACATAGAGATTTTCTTTTCTGACGAAACCTATGATAAATTCAGGGGAACAGCAGAAGGCGAAAAGGATGTTTCATCTTATTTAAATGCTTATTCCGAATTAAAAGGAATTAAGGTCATTTACGAAGACGATGACGTTATATTTTTAAACAAACCTGTTGGAGTTCTTTCTCAAAAAGCCACAGAAACCGATTCATCATTAAACGAATGGCTTATTGGCTATCTTTTTGATGAAGGCAAGATTTCTGCTGAATCACTTAAGGATTTTAAGCCTTCTGTTTGCAATCGTCTTGACAGAAACACCGCAGGAATTGTTTTATGTTCCAAATCATTAAAGGGATCCAGAGCTTTATCCGGACTTATTAAGGAAAGGAAGCTCGACAAGTTTTATCTTGCCCTTGTTAAAGGCATAGGAATTAAGGAAACTACCTTATCCGGCAATCTCTTTAAAGACAATACCACCAATAAAGTCAAGGTTAAACTGGGGAATGATGAGGAAATAAGAACCGATATTAAACCCCTATCTGATAACGGCAAAATCACATTGGTAGAAGCTGAACTTTTTACCGGCAAAACCCATCAGATAAGGGCCTCCCTGGCTGCATTGGGCCATCCCTTAATCGGCGATTACAAATATGGAGACAGGGCATTAAACGATGCATTCAAGAAAGAATATGGCCTTGAAAGCCAGTTCCTGGTTTGCTATAAGGTTAAGTTTCATGAAGACACAAAGGGCCTTGACGATTTGATAAACCTTGAAATTAATGCAGATTTACCTGTTATATTCGAAGAATTGCTTAAGAAGGAGAAACTTTAATGGCTACTTGGAATTCCAGGGGACTGAGAGGTTCTACCCTTGAGGAAATGATTAACAGAACCATAGACAAGTATAAGGAAAAGGGCCTTGCTTTGATTCAAAAGGTTCCGACACCCATTACTCCAATTAATATCGAACCATCCACAAGACATATTACTCTTGCATATTTTGATCAGAAGAGTACCGTTGACTACATTGGTGTTGTTCAGGGAGTGCCGGTATGTTTTGATGCGAAAGAATGCGCTGTGGACACCTTTGCGCTTCAAAACATACATCCTCACCAGTTTGATTTCATGGAGAGATTTGAGGAGCAAAAAGGAATTGCTTTTCTGATCATTTATTATTCCCATAAGGATTTGCTATATTATTTACCTTTTTCTGATTTGAAGAAATTCTGGCTTAGAAAAGAAGAGGGCGGAAGAAAGAGCTTTCGCTTCGAGGAACTGGACGAAAAATGGATTATAGATTCTAAATCCGGAGTGCTTGTTCCCTTCCTGGACAGCTTAAAAATTGACCTGGAATCCCGTGTTGACAATTGATTTTATTTCCTGTATACTTCATTTAGTTTCGCTTGCTACCAAATTAGCACATTAGCACACTAAAGTAAAAGGAGAATCATGAGTACAATATTGTTACATACTCCCGAGGGTGTAAGAGATATATACGGTGATGAAATGAAGAGAAAGAGCGAGGTGGAATCCCGCATTAAGAATGTGATTTCTCTTTATGGATATAAAAGTATTTCAACCCCTACCTTTGAGTTTTTTGATGTTTTTTCCAAGGAGATAGGTACAACTCCCTCCAAGGAACTTTACAAATTCTTTGACAAAGAAGGCAACACTCTGGTTTTGAGACCGGACTTCACCCCTTCCATGGCAAGATGTGCCGCAAAGTATTATATGGATGAGGATGTTCCCATCAGGTTTACTTACAGCGGAAACACCTTTACCAACACCAGTAATCTTCAGGGTAAACTTAAAGAGGTTACCCAGATGGGAGCTGAGCTTATCGGTGACGGCTCAGTTAATGCCGATGCGGAGATGATTGCAATGGTTATTAACTGTCTTCTTAAGACAGGACTTAAGGATTTCCAGATAAGCATCGGTGAAGTTGAATATTTTAAGGGCCTTTGTCAGAAAGCAGGACTTTCGGAAGAGGAGGAATGGGGTTTAAGAGACCTTATAAGTGTCAAGAACATTTTCGCTGCCGAAGCATTGATTGACAAAGAAGTTAAAGATGAAAAAGCCGGATTAAGCCTTAAGAAAATGGCTGATTTATTTGGCGGAATAGAGATATTGGAGGAAGCAAAGGCTTTTGCCAACAATGAAAGATCAAAGGCTGCCATTGACAGGCTTTATTCTCTGTACGACGTACTTAAGAAGTATAACGTTGAGAAATATGTATCCTTTGATCTTGGAATGCTTTCCAAATACAATTATTACACAGGCGTGATATTTAAGGCATACACTTATGGCGTTGGCGATGCAATCATAAAGGGAGGACGTTACGATTCCCTTCTTTCCAGATTCGGAAAGGATGCACCTGCCATCGGTTTTGTTGTTATTATCGATGACTTAATGGAGGCTGTTAAAAGCCAAAATATCGACATTCCTCTTGAAGAGGAACCTGTGGAGCTCACCTATACAAAAGATAATTACGACCAGGTATTAAAGCAGGCGATAGAGCTTAGAAACAATAACAGAGCAGTTGTTCTTAAGGAGGGCAAATAGATGAGTAATGAGCGTTTCCTGACATTTGCTCTTGCTAAGGGCAGACTTGCCGAGAAAACTTTGGCTTTACTTGAAGAAGTAGGTATTACATGTGAAGAGATGAAGGATAAGAATTCCAGGAAGCTTATCTTCGTCAATGAGGAATTAAAACTAAAATTCTTCTTATCCAAAGGACCCGATGTTCCCACATATGTGGAATATGGCGCCGCAGATATTGGCGTGGTTGGGGCTGATATTATTTTGGAAGAAAACAGAAGAGTATATGAGGTTCTTGATCTTGGTTTTGGTGCCTGCAGAATGTGCGTATGCGGCCCTGAATCCGCAGGTGAACTGTTAAAGCATCACGAGATGATAAGAGTTGCAAGCAAATACCCTGAAATTGCCAAGAATTACTTCTATAATCAGAAGAATCAGACCGTTGATATTATTAAGCTTAACGGCTCGGTTGAGCTTGGTCCTATTGTAGGTCTTTCCGATGTTATAGTTGATATAGTAGAAACCGGTTCCACCCTTAAAGAGAACGGCCTTGTTGTGCTTGAAACAATAACTCCCCTTTCTGCAAGGATGATAGTTAACCAGGTTTCAATGCAGATGGAATCTGTAAGAATCAAAGAATTAATTAATAAGATTAAAGCTTGTGTCGAAGCGAAAGGACAGAAATGAGAATTCTTGAATTAAATGAGAAAACCAAAAGTTCTCTTTTAAACGATTTGTTAAAAAGAAGTCCCAACAACTATAAGGAATATGAAGATGTTGTTGAAGGAATTGTAAACGATGTAAGAGTAAGGGGTGATGAAGCATTATTTGAGTACACCCTTAAGTTTGACAAATGCAAAATCGATGAAAGCAATGTTGAAGTAACCAAAGCCGAAATCGAAGATGCCTATAAGAAACTTGACGACAAACTTATTGAAGTACTAAAGAAAGCTGCCTCAAACATAAGAAGCTATCATGAACTTCAGAAGAGAAATTCATGGATTAACACAAGAGAAGACGGAGTAATTCTCGGTCAGAAGATTACCGCAATTGAAAAGGCGGGAGTTTATGTGCCCGGCGGAACGGCGGCGTATCCCTCAAGTGTTCTTATGAATATAATCCCCGCAAAAGTTGCAGGAGTTGAAGAAATTATTATGCTTACACCTCCAAACAAGGACGGTGAGATGAATCCGGCAACATTGGTTGCTGCTGATATTGCAGGCGTTGACAGAGTGTTTAAGGCAGGCGGTGCCCAGGCTATTGCAGCCATGGCTTTTGGCACAAAGAGCATTCCCAAGGTTTATAAGATTACAGGCCCCGGAAATATTTTTGTGGCTTTGGCAAAGAGAAGCGTATTCGGATACGTTTCCATCGATTCAATAGCAGGCCCCAGCGAAGTTATGGTACTTTGTGATGAAACCGCAAATCCCGAATATGTGGCTGCAGATTTACTTAGCCAGGCAGAACACGATAAGCTGGCTTCTGCAATCCTTGTCACCACATCAAAGGAAATGGCAGAGAAGGTTTCTAAAGAAATTGATAAGTTTACCGCAACCCTTGAACGAAAAGAGATAATAGAAGAATCTCTGAGTAATTACGGTTATGCTTTGGTTGCAAAAGATATGGCAAGTGCCATCGATGCCGTTAATGAGATTGCTTCTGAGCATCTGGAGATTTTGACATCAAATCCCTTTGACATACTTCCGAGAATCAAGAATGCAGGTGCAATATTCTTAGGTGAGTATTCATCAGAGCCTCTCGGAGATTATTTTGCCGGTCCCAACCACATTTTGCCCACCAACGGCACCGCAAAATTCTTCTCACCCTTGGGAGTTGATGATTTTATCAAAAAAAGCAGCATAATCTCATATTCAAGGGAAGCATTAAAGGCTGTACATGAGGATATTGAATTATTTGCTAAGCAGGAAGGTTTAACGGCACACGCCAATTCAATAAATGTTCGATTCAGATAGAGGAGGACTTATGAGAGAAGCTAAGATTAACAGAAAGACCAAAGAGACTGATATTGAAGTTAAGCTTAACCTGGACGGAACAGGTATAGGCGATATTTCTACAGGCATCGGCTTTTTTGATCACATGCTTGAAGGGTTTACCCGTCACGGTTTGTTTGATCTGACTCTTAAATGCAAGGGTGATCTTAATGTGGACGGACACCATACAGTTGAAGACTGTGGAATTGTTCTTGGAAATGCCATTAAGGAAGCCATTGGAGACAAGGCCGGGATCAAAAGATACGGAAACTTCATTCTTCCCATGGATGACGCTTTGATCCTTTGCGCAATTGATTTATGCGGCAGACCATATTTTGAATATGACCTGGAATTTCCCACAGAAAAATGCGGAGAGATGGATACGGAGCTTGTAAGAGAGTTTTTCTATGCTTTATCATATTCCGCAATGATGAACATACACATAAGACAGCTTTCGGGCGTTAATTCTCATCACATAGCAGAAGCTGCATTTAAGGCCTTTGCCAAGGCTTTGGATCAGGCTACGGGTTACGATGAGCGAATCAAAGATGTATTAAGCACAAAAGGAGTTTTATAGGAATGACAGGAACAAAAAGATTTGTTTCATGTATTTATTTATATAACGAGCATGCTGTAAAGGGCCTTGATGATATGACAATCGTCGAAACGGATCCTTTAAGACTTGCAGATCAGTACAATGACGGAAATGTTGACGAACTTCTTATCTTTGACATGTCCTATGATGACGAATCTCACGAAAAGGCTTTGCTCATTATAAAGGAGATTTGCTCAAAGGTTGAAATTCCCGTTATCGGAGCGGGAAATGTCAAGAGAATGGAAGACATTAAGAAGCTTCTCTATGCAGGCTGCAAGAGAGCGGTGCTTGACTATGAGAAGGATGAGGATATATCCATTACCAAGGAAGTCTCCGACAAATTCGGAAAGGACAAAATCCTTGCTTCAGTTGACAATGCCAAAACCATTGAATTTAACAAGGCACTCCTTGAAGAATATGTTTCCGAAATAATTCTTATGAACCCTCATATTATCAAGGAAGCAGAGGCAATAACCAATCTTCCCGCAATTGTTTCGGTAAAAGAAATTGCTCTTAATAAGCTCATTGAGATTTTCGGTTATGAAAATATCTACGGTGTAACCGGAAACGCCATAAATGACAATATAAAAGAGATTCTGTCTCTTAAAGAATTGCTTAAAGAGCAGGGCATAAGCGTGGGAATACTTGAATCTCCTTATAAATGGGAAGAGTTCAAAAAAGATCCCCAGGGCCTTGTCCCCGTTATTGTTCAGGATTACAAAACGGATGCGGTTCTTATGCTTGCATACATGGATGAGGACGCTTTTAACTACACCCTAAAAACCGGCAAAATGACCTATTATTCCAGAAGCAGACAGGAAAGATGGGTTAAAGGCGAGACTTCCGGACATTATCAGTATGTTAAAAAGCTTACTGCCGACTGCGATATGGATACCATTCTTGCAAAGGTGTACCAGGTTGGAGTGGCCTGCCACACAGGAGCATACAGCTGTTTTTTCAATGAAATTGTAAAGAAGAGTGATTATGACGAAAACGAGAAGAATCCTTTGAATGTTCTTATGGATGTTTCCGCCGTAATTGCCGACAGAAAGAAAAATCCTAAAGAAGGAAGCTATACTAACTATCTTTTTGATAAAGGAATTGATAAAATATTAAAGAAGGTTGGTGAAGAGGCGACTGAAATTGTTATTGCCGCCAAGAACCCCAATCCCGAAGAAATCAAGTATGAAATCTCCGATTTCCTTTATCACATTATGGTCCTTATGGAAGAAAAGGGCGTTACCTGGCAGGAAATCATGGAGGATCTTGCAAAGAGATAGGAGTTTATATGCTTGCATTATCCGATGATATATTAATGCGAATTGACAAACCTGCACGTTATATCGGTCACGAATACAATGCCGTAATCAAGGACAAGGCCGATGTTGACGTGCGGTTTTGTATGTGTTTCCCTGATGTTTATGAGATAGGCATGTCTCATTTGGGAATTCAGATTTTATATGATATGTTTAACAGAATGGATGGAGTATGGTGTGAAAGAACCTATTCTCCATGGCCTGATCTGGACAAAATTATGAGGGAGGAACACATCCCTCTTTTTGCGTTAGAGAGCCAGGACCCCATTAAGAACTTTGATTTTCTTGGAATAACACTTCAGTATGAGATGTGTTATACCAATATTCTTCAGATTCTTGATTTGTCCGGTATTCCTTTAACCACAGACGAAAGGAAGGACGGAGACCCAATTGTTATCGGCGGAGGTCCCTGTTCCTATAATCCTGAGCCTATAGCGGATTTTTTTGACATGTTCTATATAGGCGAAGGAGAAACCAGATATAAAGAGCTTATGGACCTTTATAAGAGGTTTAAAAAGGAAGGCAGATCAAGAGACGAATTCCTCTACGAAGCAGCCCATATTCCGGGTATGTACGTTCCTAAGTTTTATACCCCTTACTATAACGAGGACGGAACCTTAAAGGACTTTGTTCCCATGGACGAAACTCTGCCACGTAAAATAGTGAAAGAAATCGTTCTTGATTTTGATAAGGCTCCTTATCCCACAAAGCAGCTGGTTCCTTTTATGAGGGCAACCCAGGAGCGAATGGTTCTTGAAATCCAGCGCGGATGTATAAGAGGCTGTCGTTTTTGCCAGGCGGGACAGCTATATCGCCCTGTAAGAGAGAAGAACATAGAAACATTAAAGAGGGAAGCCATAGAGCTTATGGAATACACGGGAGAAGAGGAGATATCCTTGAGCTCCTTAAGTTCTTCAGATTACCAGGCATTGCCTGAACTAGTGGATTTCCTTATCAATGAATGCAAGGAAAGGAAAGTTAATATTTCACTGCCTTCCCTTAGAATAGACGCATTTTCTCTTGATGTTATGAGCAAGGTTCAGGACATTAAGAAAAGCTCCCTTACCTTTGCTCCCGAAGCAGGAAGCCAAAGGCTCAGAAATGTTATAAATAAAGGATTGACCGAGGAAGTCATTCTTGAAGGAGCCCGTATGGCCTTTAAGGGCGGCTGGACAAGGGTTAAGCTTTATTTCATGCTTGGTCAGCCCTTTGAGACAGACGAGGATATCGAAGGTATTGGCAAACTGTCCAATGAAATTGCCAAGGTTTTCTTTGAAACCGTTCCAAAGGAAGAGAGAGTTAACGGCAAGGTTCAGATAGTATCAAGCACAAGTTTCTTTGTACCCAAGCCTTTTACAGCATTTCAGTGGGCACCCATGTGCACAAAGGAAGAGTTCCTTGATAAGGCTTACAAAACAAGAATGGGCATTGCCAGCCAGCTTAACCAAAAGAGCATTAAATATAACTGGCATGAAGCTGACGTCACCGTACTTGAAGGAGTTTTTGCAAGAGGTGACAGAAAGCTTGGTAAAGCTATTCTTGCCGCCTATAAAAAGGGTTGTATATTCGATGCCTGGTCTGAGTACTTTAACTACGACACCTGGCTTGAGACCTTTAAAGAATGCGGAATCGACATTGATTTCTATACAACAAGGAAAAGGGCGGACGATGAGTTATTCCCCTGGGATTTCCTTGACTGCGGTGTAAATAAAGAATTCCTTTTAAGAGAGTGGCATAAAGCTGCAGAGGGTGTTGTAAGCCCCAACTGTAAAGTGCAGTGTCAGGGATGCGGAGCCGCTAAATTTGGTGGAGGTATATGTTTTGAAGCTAAGAATAAAGTTCAGTAAAACCGGCGACATCAAATATACCGGCCACTTGGATTTGATGCGCTTTTTCCAGAAATTAAACAGACGTGCCAAACTTGATTTAAAGTATTCTCAAGGATTTAATCCTCACCAGATTATGGCTTTTGCACAACCCCTGGGTGTTGGCGTTGAAAGTATAGGAGAGTACGTTGATATTGAAGTTAACAGCATGTATATGACCTCAAGAGAGGCCGTCCGGAGATTAAACAGCGTAAGTATACCCGAATTAAAGATTTTACAGATAAAAAAACTTGATGATGCCAAGAAAAATGCCATGGCCTCAGTTCAGGGCGCAAGATATAAAGTAAGCTTTAAAGAAGGGAAGAATCCTACATCAGATGTGGCTTCTTTAATTGATGAGTATCTTGCCTCAGATGAAATCTTAATTACCAAAGAAGGTAAAGCGGGAGAGAGGGAAGTTGATATTAAACCCGGCATTTATGAGTTTAAGGCTGATAATGACGGCTCATTTGAACTCCTTTTAAATGCTTCAAGTGCAGGAAACATCAAACCTGTTCAGGTTTTTGAATCTTTGCTTGCCTTAAAGGGAGAAAAACTTAAAGATAATGCTCTTGCCATATTAAGACTTGATACATATGAAGCCGATGATAAAGGCAATTTGATTTCCATGGGGGATGTGGGAGAAGAGTTTTAATGAATGAAAGCGGAAAGATTCTTGTATTAAATTATAAATTTAATAACACTGAAACGCTTCTTGCTCTGCTCATCTCGGGAAACAGGCTTAAAAAGGCAAAGGTTTGCGGCGAAAGCGAGCTTATGGATATCTACAAAGGGAAAGTTGTTTCCGTATCCAAGCCCATTAATGCATGTTTTGTAAATTACAAGGACAATAAAAAGTGCTTTTTGGGCCTTGATGAGAAAAAGGATCTTAAAGCGGGAGATGAGATTACCATACAGATTGTAAGAGAAGCCATGGGGTCAAAGCTTCCTACGGCGACGTTGTCTTTAAGCATTCCCGGCAAATATTTGATTCTTGCGTACAATAAACCGGGTGTAAATTTCTCCGGTAAGCTTTCCATGAAGGAAAAGCATGCGCTTAAACATCTCCTGTCTGAGACAGCAATTTTCACAGAAAGACAGAATTCCCCCTTCGGTGTCATTATAAGAACAAATTCCGCTTCACTGACAGACTCCGATGAAATTATAAGAGAGTATGATTTTCTTAAGCAGAAAATGGAGGAGATAGTCTCTTACTCGGATAAAAGGACCTGCTATTCACTGCTTTTCAAGGAAGAAAACGATTATATTAAATTTATAAACGACGCATATGAGAGCGAATATGATGAGATCATAACTGACAATCCTGAAATATATAAGTCTATTAATGAATCAAATCCCACAAAGAGCGTAAGGCTTTATGATGATGAGAGACTAAGCCTTTCCAAATTATATTCACTTGATTCCAAAATTTCAGAAGCTTTAGGCAGTCGAATCTGGCTTAAATCCGGAGGCTGGATTTCTATTCAGTCAACCACAGCCCTGACAGCAATAGACGTCAATTCGGGCAAATTTGAAGGCAAAAACAAGAATCAAAGTGAAATGATTGCCAAGATAAACAAGGAAGCTGCTGATGAAATAATGAACCAGCTGATTCTTCGCAATTTGTCCGGCATTATAGTTGTTGATTTCATCAATATAAAAGATAACGAAGAAGAAAAAGAGTTCATTGGATATCTTAAGGAACTGGCAAGAAAAGACCCTGTAAAATGCGAAATCGTTGATATGACAAAGCTTGGTCTTGTTGAAATAACCAGGAAAAAGATTAGTAAAACACTGAAAGAGCAATTTGGATATGAAACTGATTGATTTTAAGAAAGTTAAAGACGGTAAATTCATAAAGAATTACGAGCTCAAATACCTTAACAACGACGGAAAAGAGAAGATTTTCGAGATTATCAGCCATAACGACTATGAATCTGCCTCCGAAATCGGCCAAAAATCCAGCGGCGTTTCCATTGTTGCCCTTGATGAATCTCTGGAGAAAATGCTGATTTTAAAAGAATTTCGAATGGGAGTTAACAAGCAGATATATAATCTGTGCGCAGGAAGAATGGAAAAAGGTGAAACTCCAGAAGATTGTATTAAAAGGGAACTTCTGGAGGAATCAGGGCTAGAGCTTAAGAGAGTAGTGCGTATTCTTCCTCCTTCCTTTGCTGCGGTTGCACTTTCGGATATTAAGAACCAGATTGCCATTGTAGTTGTCAAAGGAACACCAACCGGCAAAAACGCATCCGCCAATGAATGGATTGTTCCTGATATGTATTCCAAATCCGAAGCATTAAAACTTGTGGAAAATGAAGAATTTACATCGAGAGCGCAGCTTGCAACCTACATGTTTGCCATGGGTGCCTTTGATAATTTGTGCTTGAAAGAGGCAGAAAAGTAGTGTATTATAGATTTATATAATAGCGTTAAATCTCAATTTAACGCTAAAAAGTAGCGAAAAACGGGCTTTTGGAGACTACTCTCGACTATATACTCTCAATGAAAGGATTAATGATTATGGGCAGGGATTCAGAATTTAATCGACAAAAAGATCGCTCCTATCGAATTAAGCTTGAAGAACTTAAGAAGTCTCTTCCGACTTATACCTATGAGTTTTTGGACTCACGTGTTCAAAGAAATCCACACACGGCTGTGTCATATGCTTATGACATGATCACTTTCTTAGGATATCTCAAAGAATTCTGCCCTCCTGCAAAGGATTACGCTTTAAACGAAATTCCTGCGGAAATTCTCGATAATTTATCCTTCCAGGACATTAATGAATACCAGAAATATTTAAGTGCCAAGGATGTAACCGTAATCGGCGAAAAAGACCTTCAAAATGATATTTCAGGCATTGCCCGTAAAATGTCTGCCTTAAGGTCCTTTTATAAGTATCAATGTCAGCATGATTTCCTTACAAAGGATCCCACAGTTGGCGCCAATAAACAAAGCCGTAAGGATGACGACCATGTAATCATTCGTTTAACTCCATCTGAGGTTGACACTTTTTTAACAACCATTAAAAATTGCGATGTGGGCTCTGACAGGCAACAAAAAATACTTCAGAACACCAGATATCGTGATTACGCCATTTTAACCTTGCTTTTACGTACCGGAATCCGTGTTTCCGAGTGCGTCGGACTTGATTTATCGGATATAAATTTCAAGGAAATGTCCATGTGCGTCGTTCGTAAAGGCCATAAGGAACATATTTTATACTTTGATGACGTTGTTGAGGACGCTTTAATGGATTACATCCAGTTTGAACGTCCCAAATACATTGAATCCGATAAAGAAAAGGCACTTTTCCTTTCAAACAGGAAAAAGCGCCTTGCTGTACGTTCCATACAGGAAATGGTGGATAAATACGCCAAAGTTGCGGTTTCTAACAAGAAAATATCGCCTCATAAGATGCGTTCCACTTACGGTACTGCTCTTTATAACAAAACCGGCGATATAAGGCTTGTAGCCGATGTTTTGGGGCATTCCGACATAAATACAACAGCCAAGCACTATGCAGCATCCGAAGATGCACACAGACGCATGGCTGCCAAAATCGATCCATATTCTGCCGACTAGGGTCTATTTAACTTCTTCAACTCTTCCACTGTTTTTTTAACCCTGCTCTTTTCGAGCCAGTACTTCTCCATGGGGTTCCTTAAATAGTGCTGAAGAGCATCAGCATCTTTAATAATGTCATTAAACGGAACATTATCATCAACCATTTTGTCGGAGTGATGATATATTCCTTCTGTAATGGTCCTTATTTCATCCTCGGTAAAATCGCCGGTTTCTCTTAAGAAGGACTCGGCGATTTTTGCTGAAACATGCGCGTGATCATCAGTATCTTCCACGTAATATTTGGCGAAATCATGAAACATTCCGGCTATACAGGCCATTTCAGCGGTTTCTTCATCAAAGCCTCTGTATAAGGCCAATAGGGACGCCGCCTGGCCTACGCCGTATGAATGTACGTAAGCATTTCGCTTCAATTCTTCATCTTTAAGAGATTTATATTTATCGTCAATATAGTCTCTTACCAGATCAAGCCTTGTAAGATATCTGAAATAGGTTTGCTCATTGCCTTCATCTTCAGGATAATCAATTCCCATCAGAATCCTCCTTTTTAGATAAAACTTCAGCTTTTTTCTCGGCCAGAGCCTCCTTGATTTCTTCGGTTTTATGAGCAATCGAAATAATGGCCTTGTTTTTCTTCCTTTTAAGTCTGGCTTTCTTTGAAGGCATGGGATCTTCGATTTCACCGCTTATAACATTGCCGGTTTCATCAAGGTGTGGAATGAGGGTTTTGTTGGAGTCAATTTCACCCACATTCATATATTGACCTGTATCTTCAGGTAATTCTTTGGCTTTAAGCTTCTTGGTAACGATTCTTCGAATTGCCGAGTATATAACGGCCATTAAAGGAACACCAACAAACATTCCGAATACGTCCCACAAGCCGCCAAAGAAAATGATTGCAAATATAATCCAGAAGCTTGATAAGCCTGTTGATTCGCCAAGAATCAAAGGTCCTATAACATTTCCGTCCAACTGCTGTAATATCAATACGAAAATTACGTAGTATACGCAGTTCATTGGATTACTGATATCAACAATTAAAATCAGTAATGCGGTGGGTACGGCACCAATGATGGGTCCAAAGAAAGGAATAATGTTGGTTACGCCGATAATAACACTTACCAGAGCCGCATAAGGTGTTCCCATTATGGATGTTCCGATAAAGCAAAGGACACCGATAATTGTAGAGTCTATGATTTTGCCAATGAAGAAATTAATAAAAGTATTGTTGGCATATCTTGTCTCTCTGAGAATCTTGTTGGCGGTATCAATGCTGCAAAATGCATACAGAATCTTCTTTGCCTGAGCTGCCAGGGTTTCTTTTGAAGCTAAAAGGTAAATGGAAATAATAAAACCTATAATAAAGTTCCATAATACCTTGATAAAGGAAAGGATACTTAATGAAACGGATTTAATAAGCTGGCTGGCTTGAGGAATAATGGTCTGAGTAAGCCAGTCTTCGAACTGTTTGGAGTAAACTGCCACGTTTTCCTCAACAAATCGTGCAACTTCCGGGTTATCGTCGAAAAGCTTGTTAACCCATTTATATACGTTGTCAGTATAAACATCAAAGTTATTGACGATGCTCATGATACTGGGTATCAATTGAGACATAATCATAACGATAATTCCGTATACTATTGCGATAAAAAGTAAAGCGGTAAGAATAATACCGATTGCTCTTATGGGCTTTTTGCATTTAAGGGGATCTTTTTTAAAGACCTTTCTGAATAGTGGACAAAGCCATTTCTTCTCAATAAAATTAAGGATCGGAGAAGCTATGTAAGCTATAATAAATCCATCAAGAATAGGAACAAGAATGCTGTACAGGGTATTCATGTTTCCTTTGAATTTCTCACCGTGAAAAACAAGATACCACAAAAGAATTCCTGCCGCTAAAACAAGAAAAGCCGTTAAACCTTTAAGTACGTATTTTTTGTTAAAATTGAACTTCATATGCGCCCTGCCTGTTATTTTATGTTAACAATTAAATTATACTACTTTCATTAGACATTTAAAAGGACATGTGATATTATCATCACTATGAAAATACAGCAATTATACAGCGTAGTCAGAAAAGCAATAGATGAATTTGAAATGATAGATGAGGGAGACAAAATCGCCATTGGAATCTCCGGCGGAAAGGACTCTCTCACTCTTTTATATGCTCTTGCAGGCATCAGAAAGTTCTATCCCAAGAAATTTGATATCATAGGAATCACCGTTGACTTGGGCTTCGGCAACTTGAATCTTGAGGAAATCAAGAAACTCTGCAATGAACTTGAGGTTGAATACAAAATTGTTGAAACAGAAATTGCGGACATTGTATTTAACCAAAGAAAGGAATCCAGTCCCTGTTCTTTATGCGCCAAAATGAGAAAAGGCGCCTTAAATGACGCCATTAAAGAATGTGGATGTAATAAAGTGGCCTACGCTCATCACAAGGATGATGTTGTGGCTACCATGATGATGTCATTAATTTATGAGGGAAGGCTTCATACCTTCAGACCCATTACATATCTTGACAGATCTGAACTTACAGTAATAAGGCCCTTCATCTACATGGATGAAGCAGATGTAATCGGATTCGTTAATAAATACAAGGTGCCTGTTGTCAAAAGTCCCTGTCCTGTGGACGGCATAACTAAGCGCCAATATGTTTCGGACCTTATTGACTCCATAAACAAGGAGACTCCCGGCGTTAAGAATCGCATGTTTGCTGCCATAAAAGATTATCCTTTGGACGGATGGACAAGAAAGCGAAACGGAAGGCAGCCTCTATGATTTATCCTTTTTATTTGCAAAGGATTGAAGAGTCTGTAATAAAAGCGATATATTGATAGGTTTTGAAACGAAGGCATTCATTCCTGCATCTTTGGCCCTTAGCTTGTCGTCATCGAAAGCATTTGCGGTCATGGCTATGATAGGAATCGAAGCTTTTTTTTCGTCCTCAAATACTCTGATTTGCTTTGTAGCCTCATAACCGTCAAGAATGGGCATCTGAATGTCCATAAGGATGAAATCAAAATGATCGGCATCCACATTCTTAAGGGTTTCAACGGCAATACTGCCATCCTCGGCTTCTTCAACAATGATTCCCTCATCCTCAAGAATATCCCTGGCAATCTCCCTGTTGAATTCATTATCTTCGACAAGAAGTACTCTTCTGCCCTTCAAATCAATTTCAACTGCAGTATCTTCCAAAGATACGGGACTAAAGCTATAATCAACAAGCTTCAGTTTAATATCTACATATACCTTTGTACCTTCTCCAAGCTTAGTCTCAATACGAATATCACCGCCCATCAAATCAAGAAGTTGCTTGGTTATGGCCATGCCAAGTCCTGTACCCTGAACGCCGGATGTTGTAGAATTCTTTTCCCTGGTAAAAGCTTCGAAGATATGTTTTACATAATCTTCAGTCATGCCGATACCGTTATCGATAATAGCAAAACTGAATGCTCCATAGCCTTCTTCATCACATTTAACCTGTTTAATATTGTAGATGACTTTTCCACCGGGATTGGTGTATTTAACAGCGTTGGAAAGAAGGTTAATAAATACCTGATTCATACGCAAAGGATCCGCCAGAACTTCCTCATTGGTGATACCGTCGAAATTAAGCTCCATATCTATGGATTTATCCTTTGCCATTTCCTTAATCATGGTAACAATTTCTTCATTTTGCTTTATGATATTGTACCTGGTTTCGGTAAGGACAACTTTACCTGATTCAATTCTTGCCATATCAAGAACGTCATTAATAAGATCAAGCAGGTGCTTGCTTGAAATGGAAATCTTTTCAAGACACTCTGAAACCTTGGAAGAATCATTCATGTTCTTCATAGCAATATTTGTAAAGCCCTGAATTGCGTTCATGGGCGTTCTTATATCGTGGCTCATGTTAAAGAGGAAGCTGCTCTTGGCTTTATTTGCATGCTCAGCGTTGCTCCTTGCTTCTTCCAGAATAGCCTGTCTCTCTTCCAGTGCCTTCTTCTGATCTTCTGCCTTTAAGCTGGAGTCAAGCATTTCGGCACGGGCAGAGTCGATACCCATGAATGAGGCAACAATTTCCGTTGCAACCCCTTCTTTTCGCTCCACAACCTGAACAATGGCTCTTCGCCAGGAGTTTATAACGCTTGGCATTCTGAAGATAAATTCTCTTCGGTCATCATTTTCCAGGTATTTCTGCATATTATGGGGCATGGAAAGGTTAATCCATACATCGAAATACTCGGATCTTAACTGATACGAGAATAAGCGCATGGCCTTGCTGTAATCGCCGCTTGCAAGGCTGTCGGCATCAAAATTATCCGATGCCTTGATGGTTCTGAAGGTACCGTGCTCCAAGTCAACCATGAACAAAGCATCATATTCTTCCATCATCTTTTCTGTAATATATTTATTACAGATTTCATCATCCCTGTCGGCAAAGGCCAATGCCAGACCTGTGGGATATTCCTTCTCATCGTCAATCTTTACGACTTTCAGTTCGTTATATCGAAGGTCACCGTTCTCATCAACAACACGATAAACTATTGACATGGATTTCTTTTCACTTAACTGCTCAAGCATGTTGGACAAAGCAACTCTGTCGGCAAAATCCTCCCTGTCATCCTCACAGACATAGTTATTTATAAATGTTCGAATAATGTCTGTGTATCTTTTGGTCCTGTTCAAAAGATTTCCGATAGTGTCCTTATATTTGGGCGAAAGCTGATAAGAACTAATATCTCCGGTCTCGGGATCAAGATACAATACAGAAGAATATTCACTGGCAAGGATATTAATAATGTTGCTGTTTTGCAGCATATCCTTCTGTAATTCAATTTCCTGTCTTGTTTCGAAATCAATATTTCTGGTACCAAAAATAAGACCGTTAGGATTGTCCTTATCGGTAACAAATTTCAACTCATAGAAAAGCTTTTCACCCTTGATGTCAAATACGGTATGGACAATATACGAGTCCATATCATTAAGCATTTCAAGAATAACTGACCTGGTTGTATCGTGTGTAAATCTTTCTCTCTCCTCAGGAACAACAATTTTGTTCAGGAAAAAAGTAAGTTTCTCCCTGAATTTGGAATTTCTTCTTTGTTTACCGATGATTTCTCTAAACAGAGGGCTTATATAGTATATGGTCTCCTCGTCGGTAACCATATCAACATAGCTTACGCTTTCAAAGTCTCTTGACATTCCAAGAAGTGCAGAATCCCTAAGCCTTTGTTTATCAAGATTGGCATGTTCTGCTGTAATATCATGTAATACAAAAACGGCATTTACATCCTTGTGAGCATTCTCTCGGGAAGTAAAAATCATCATCTTAATCCATTTCTTGGTTCCGTCAAACATATAGCTTCTGAACTGAAGCTCATGCATTCTGTTTCCTTCATCATCGGAGCGAATCAGGTTAAGACGGTTAAAATCTCTAACAAAGCTTTCTCTGTCAGTAAGAATTTTGTTGGAAATCAAATACTCTGTATAATCTGTAAAACGCATGGGATTAGGCAGATTAATACGTCCGGTAACATTAACATATTCACCGGCTATTCTTTCTATAATATCTGAAGTGATTACATCTTTGGTAAGATTGGCTTCAAAATAAGCAACGGCATTTTCATTAATTGAATCTTTGTAAATCTGAATCTGCTTAAACTTATACTCAAGATCCGATGAATGAGCGGCAGATTTAATAACAAGATAAATTATTCCCGTTAGACCAAGTATAATGGAAATAAAGAAGCCATAGAAAACTGCAGCTCCCTTACCACTTCCCAACAAGGATGAATAAAGCAGCCTGTCAGGTATCCATTTCTCTTCAAGTTTGACTATACTGTTTTCTTTAATTAATTCTTCAAGCTCAGCATTGATGGCGAGTCTTAATTTATTATTTCCCTTTGCTACACCTATGCATACTCTGTCACTTTCAACTTCCAATATGGATGTGTACTTAAAAAGATTCTCGTCTACAATTATAAAATGACCTGTATTCTTACGAAGAACTGCATAGTCAATCTCCCCATTCTTTAAAGCATCAAAAAGGGAGGTGTTTGTGTCATAGACTTTGGCTCTTGGTATTAAATCAAAATCCTTAATAAAGTCGCTCTGACATCCTTTGACAATACCAAAAATACCTTTCTTGAAGTCTATGTCCGTATCTTTAACATTTCTGTTTCCGAAAATGGCAAAAGGATTATTATATATGGAAAGTGTGGGCAGGATATCTTTTGTGGGACTAAAAGCCTTATCCGAGTAAGACATAATAAGATCTGCATCCCCATTTTGGACAGCTTCTAATGCTTCTGGCCACTCCATGGGGAGTATTTCGACATTCATATATAATCTGTTGCCAAGACGATTGGCTAAATCAACGTCCAGACCTACAAATTCATCTTTGGAATCAAAATAAGAATAAGGAGCATTGTCCTTATCCATAACAACTTTTAAAGTTTGATTGTACGAATTATCGGAAGGAAATCTTTCCGGCTGAGCATTGATAACAGGCTTGGACTCCGTATAAAGATACGTAATCATCCAAATAACAGCAATAAGAATATATGAAATTAGAATTGTAAGAAGTATTGTTCTTCTTTTGGAATTCACTGCAGGATACACCTCTTAATCGGATTAAAGACCCTTAAATTTGCCTATACAAATTCCGCTATTTTCTTTATATTATCATATTTTAAGGCAATTTAACAAGTATAATCCCGTATCCCTGCAGGAAAAATGGAACAATTATTACAGGTTAAATTCGTAAGAATAATAGGGAATAATAATATTCTGTCCTGAGTAAATCTCTTCTTCCTCTGTAAGATGATTAATTAATCTTACTTCATTAATATAATCTTCAATGGAACCCTTGGACATCTCTGCGTATTCGCAGGCTATTGAATATAATGAAGAACCATATTCGATGGTAATGCTCTTATAATACTTATTAAGCTCTTCGGTATTATCTTTAGCTTTTGAAGAAAAAGTGAAGCCCAGTACCACAAACAGTATAATGAGGATTGTGGCGCCAATAAGCATTGCTACTCTTCTCCTTAATTGAATTACTCTTTGTCTTCTTGTCATATATACACCCCCATGTATCCTGAAACAAGTTAATCAAAAATATGTTCGGAACTTCTGTTCGATATAATAATACAGAACATAAGTTTGAATGTCAATAGGTTTTAGCAAAAATTTCGAACAAATTTTTGGAATATATGTTTGCTTTTTAAAAAACCTATGTTATAATCAATTTGTAAATACAAACCATGATACCTAGGGAGGGTCTTTATGAGCGCTGGAAATATAACCCCTAAGCAAAGGGAAATATTGGAATATATCAAAGAGGAAATACTTAAGAGAGGCTATCCGCCTACAGTGCGAGATATCTGCGATGCCGTCGGACTTAAATCCACTTCTTCTGTTCATTCTCATCTTGAATCCTTGGAGAAGAAAGGAGCTATTAAGCGAGATCCTGCAAAGCCCAGAGCAATTGAGATATGTGATGATTCTTTCCAGTTGGTTAGAACTGAGGTTGTAAGTCTTCCCGTTGTAGGACAGGTGGCTGCCGGTCAGCCCATATTGGCTCAGCAGAACATTGATACTTACTTCCCTCTTCCTGCTGAATACGTTCCCGGAGGAGAATCCTTTATTCTTAAAGTTAAGGGCGACTCCATGATTAATGTGGGAATCTTTAACGGAGACTATATTTTCGTTAATGTTTGCAATTCAGCAAAGAACGGAGATATTATAGTTGCCCTTGTTGATGATTCTGCAACAGTTAAGACTTTCTACAAAGAGAGCGACCATATCAGACTTCAGCCTGAGAACGACACAATGGAGCCCATTATTGTCAAGAACTGCCAGATACTCGGCAAGGTATATGGTGTCTTCAGAACATTTAAATAAACAATTAAGGCGCTTTCATTACGAAAGCGCCTTTTTTATATCTAGCTGTTAAATCTTACATTCATATATGCGATTATTTCATCCACGCATCTTTCAAATCCAAGCTTGGAACTGTCCAGACACAAATCATAGTTTCTGGCATCTGTCCATTCTCTTCCGGTATGATACTTGTAATACTCAGCTCGACCCTTGTCCGTTTTTGCAATGAACTTTTCAAGGTCGGATTCTGACATACTGTGTTTCTCGGCAGCCTTCTTCAAACAGAAGTCTTTGGGCGCATGTACGAATACAGACAGAACGTTATCAAAATCTCTCAATACATAATCAGCACATCTTCCGATAATAACACAGCTGTTTTCACTTGCCAGTTCCTTAATGATTTTGGCCTGGTAGTTAAACAAATTGTCTGCTGATGTAAAATCATCGGAATCAGGGGTTATAAGCTCTCCGTTATAGGGCTTAACCTTGGAGATGGCTCTGAAAAGAGCACTGTTTTTAATCTTCTCATCAGCCTTCATAAAGAGATCTGCGTTAATACCGCTTTCTTCGCTGGCAAGATAAATCAAATCCTTGTCATAGTATTCAATTCCAAGTTTGGCTGCAAGCATTTCACCTATTGTTTTACCGCCTGAACCGTACTGTCTTGCTATGGTAATTACTACATGTTTGTCCATAGGTTATTCTCCCAAATAAGCTTTTTTGATTGAATCGTTATTAAGCAAATCCTTTGCATCTCCGTCAAGAACGATTCTTCCTGTTTCGAGAACATAAGCTCTGTCAGCTATTGAAAGAGCTTTCTTGGCATTTTGCTCAACAAGCAAAACGGTGGTGCCGGAATTACTAACCTCTTTAATTATATCAAAAATCTCATTTACAAAAATAGGCGAAAGACCCATTGAAGGCTCATCCATAATTATAAGAGAAGGATGTGACATCAAAGCTCGTCCCATGGCTAACATCTGCTGCTCACCGCCTGATAAGGTTCCTGCCATCTGATTCTTTCTTTCCTCAAGTCTCGGAAATCTTTCATATACGTTCTGAAGAGTCTCTTCTATTTCAATTTTATCTTTTCTTGTATAGGCTCCGAGTCTAAGATTCTGTAAAACAGAAAGTTCTGCGAACACTCTTCTTCCTTCGGGAACATGAGCCATGCCCATGCTGACAATTTTATGGGCGGGACAATTCTCTATAGATTTTCCTTCAAATGTAATTGTGCCGGATTTAGGAGCAATCAATCCGGAGATTGTGTGAAGAATCGTTGTTTTACCGGCACCGTTAGCACCGATAAGAGCAATGATTTCACCTTTGTTTACATCAAACGATATTCCTTTTATTGCCTGGATCATTCCGTAATATACATTAAGATCCCTTACTTCCAACATAGCCATACTATTCGTCTCCCAAATAAGCTTTGATTACTTCCGGATTGTTAAGCACTTCAGACGTCTTTCCCTTGGTGAGAATTCTACCGAAATTCAAAACTGTCAGCTCTTCACAAATACCGGATACAAGCTTCATATCATGTTCAATCAGAAGGATGGTCATGTCAAATTTATCCCTGATAAATCTGATGGTTTCCATCAATTCCAGAGTTTCATTGGGATTCATGCCTGCCGCAGGCTCATCAAGGAGAAGAATCTTTGGCTCTGTAGCCAAAGCTCTTGCAATCTCTAACTTACGCTGTTTACCATAGGGCAGATTAGACGCAAGGATATCGGCTTTTTCATCCAGGTCAAAAACCTTCAAAAGCTCCATTGCTCTCTCATTCATTGCTTTCTCACATTTTCTGAATTTAGGAGTTCTGAAAATACCGTCAAAAGTGGAATAAACGTAATGATTGTGTAAAGCAGCCTTAACATTATCAAGAACCGTTAAATCCTTAAATAAGCGGATGTTCTGGAAGGTTCTTGCGATACCTGCCTTGTTAAGATCAATGGTCTTCTTGGCCGTAATATCAACTCCATTTAAGGTTACAATGCCCTCGTTGGGCTTATATACGCCGGTAAGAAGGTTGAATACGGTGGTTTTGCCGGCACCATTGGGGCCGATAAGACCATATAACTGTCCTTTTTCAATTGAAATGTTAAACTCATCAACGGCTCTTAAACCGCCGAAGGAGATTGATAAGTTTTTGGCTTCAAGCAATGCCATAATTAAATCTCCTCCTTTCCGGTTTTCTTGGAAAGCCAGTTCTTGATGGAATACTTCTCTCTGAAAGCCAAAGCTCCGGGGGCCCAGTTAAAGAGCATAATTGCAATAAGAACTATGGCATAAATAAGCATTCTGTATGCGTTTAATCCCCTTAAAAGCTCAGGAAGAAGTGTCAGAAGAACCGCTGCAATAATAGACCCTCTTATATTTCCGATTCCTCCAAGAACTACAAATACAAGGAACATGATGGACATGTTGTATCCGAAGTTCTTGCTGGTAGCCTGAAGGTTATTTAAGTTATGGGAATATAAAACTCCGGCAGCACCGGCCAAAACAGAGGAAACCGTAAAGGCGAGAAGTTTATACTTGGTAATGTTGATACCAATGGATTCTGCAGCTATACGATTATCTCTTATTGCCATTATTGCTCTTCCGTCTCTGCTGTTTATAAGGTTAAGTACAACAAACAAAGTAATCATTACAAGGATAAATCCGATTAAGAAAGAAGAATCCTTAGGTGTACCGGTTATTCCCTGAGCACCGTTAATAAGGGTTTCTCCTCCTGCTTCAAGATTTAAATCCATTTCGCTTGTCATACTGAAATGAAAGCCCTTTGAATCTCTTCCAATGTAAATTACGTTAATAATGTTCTTGATAATCTCACCAAAAGCAAGAGTGACTATTGCAAGATAGTCGCCCTTAAGCCTTAATACAGGAATTCCGATCAAAACTCCGATAATTCCGGCCAAAACGGAACCAATTATCAGTGCAAGCAAAAATCTGATTCCATCAGGCATTGTGCCCACAACACATTTTGAAAACAATGCGCTTGAAAATGCGCCGACACACATAAATCCCGCGTGGCCGAGACTCAGTTCACCTGATATTCCAACCACCAGGTTTAATGAAACTGCAAGAATAATATAGGAACAAAGAGGTACAAGAAGACCTGTAAACAGGCTTGAAAGATTACCTGTTCCCTTAATTATGGATATTACCACAAAGGAAACTATCACAATGCCGTATGTGATGAGGTTATTTTTGAAGTTTTTATCTTTAAGCAATTTCTTCATCACACTTTCTCCTGAATGTTCTTTCCAAGTATTCCTGTGGGTTTAACCAGTAAAACTATTATCAGCACGGCAAAAACAATGGCATCTGCCATCTGTGAAGATATATAGGCTTTACCGAAAACTTCAATTATTCCAAGTAAAACTCCGCCAATCATGGCTCCGGGAATGGAACCTATTCCACCGAATACAGCCGCAACGAAAGCCTTGATACCGGGCATGGCGCCTGTATAGGGATTTAATGTGGGATATGCAGAACAAAGAAGCACACCTGCAATGGCGGCCAAAGCTGAACCGATGGCAAATGTAAGTGCAATTGTGGCATTTACATTGATTCCCATTAAGGATGCAGCTCCCTTGTCCTCGGATACAGCTCTCATGGCGTGTCCCATTTTGGTTTTGTTAACGAACAAAGTAAGACCGACCATTATAATAATTCCTGCAATAATCGTAACAATTGTTTCGCCGCTTATTGTAAGTTCATTATTGCTTCCGAAGGTGATTGGAGAAATGTTAATTACTGATGTAAAGGATATTGTGTTGGCACCGAAAACCAATAATGCAATATTCTGCAAAAGATAGCTGACGCCAATTGCCGTAATAAGTACAGCCAAAGGTGAGGCAGCTCCACGAAGTGGCTTATAGGCCACTCTTTCAATGGTAAGGCCAAGTGCAGTACATACAACTATGCTGGTAAGGACTCCAAAGAATGGAGACAAACCTAAACTGGTGGACATGATAAATACTGAATAAGCACCTACCATAATTACGTCACCATGAGCAAAGTTAAGCATTTTGGCAATTCCGTAAACCATAGTGTATCCAAGAGCAATTATGGCATACACACTTCCGAGACTTATTCCCTTGATTAGATAGGATAAAAAGCTCATAAATAATCTCCTTAAACATTTTTACAACAATACTATAATAACACATAAGTCAGGCCTGCGACACTACGCAAACCTGACTTAAAAATGCAATATTGAAGTTTATGTGTTATTCGAAAAGAACGTAAGCACCGTTTTTGATGATAACAGCCTTGGGATCACGGTTTGACTCTCCGCTTGCATCCCATGAAAGCTCACCGGTAACACCGGTAATCTTAACCTGAGTAATAGCTGTTACAAGCTTATCGCAAAGTTCGCTTGCGCTCATTGAAGGCTCACATCCGCCCTTTTCAAGAGCTTCCTTAACAGCGTATACAGCGTCATATCCGTCTGCAGCAAACTGCATGGGAACTTCACCGTATTTCTCCTTATATGCATTTACAAAGTGAACGGTTGCTTCATCTGTAGAATCTGCTGCGAAGGGTGTTAAAAGCATAACATCTTCAGCAAGGGATGTATCAAAGTTGGTAACACCAAGAATACCGTCCATACCGTCTACACCGAAGAAAATGGGATCATAACCCATCTGATTAGCCTGTGTAAGGATTAAAGATGCCTCTGAATAATAAATGGGAAGGAATACAAGCTCTGCGCCTTCGTCATAAGCCTTCTGAAGCTGAACAGAGAAATCAGACTTGGAATCTGAGGTAAAAGCTTCAGCTGCCACAATATCGAACCCCTGATTTGGAGCTTCAGCAGCAAAACTTGCATAAATACCTGATGAATAGCTGGATGAGCTGTCATAGATAACAGCAACCTTCTCAGCAAGTTTCTTGTTACCGATGTATTCAGCAGACTTTTTACCCTGGGAAGGATCTGCAAAACATACCTGGAAAGCGTTGGGATTCTCGATACACTTGGGATCAGAACCTGAAGGTGTAATCTGGAACATATTGTCTTCGTAGGTGTTTGATGCTACTGCAATACAAGCACCACTGGTAACTGTGCCGATGAACACCTGCATGCCCCAGTCCTTAAGTGTGTTATAACCGTTTACTGCTTTCTCGGCGTCACACTCATCATCCTGGAAATTGAGTTCAAACTTTGCACCGTTTACTCCGCCTGCTTCGTTGATCTCATTGATTGCAATCTCCATACCGTTCTTAACAGCGATTCCGTATAATGCTGCATCGCCGCTGATAGGTCCTGTTGCACCAATCTTATATGTTGCCTCTCCTGATGCAGTGCCTGCAGAAGAACCACAGCCAACCATCATAACAGCAACCATTGTCAGTGCCATTAATAAGCTAACTAATTTTTTCATAATTTTTTCCTCCATATAGTCCAAAATTAACATATATTTTACTAGTTTAACTTCATAAAGTCAAACGGAAATGGTATTGTTTTTATACTTTATCGGTATTTCTTGGCTGAACTATATCAAAAAAGGTGGGGCTTAAGCCAGCTCCACCTTTTTACCGTCACTCCATATTCTTTCCAAATCATACATTGCTCTGGTTTCTGAATCAAATATATGTATAACAAAATCCTTATAGTCCATCAGAATCCATCCGGCGTTATTATAACCTTCAACCACGCCACCTTTAATACCCATCTTTGCAAGTTTCTCTTCGGTCTCATCGCACATGGCTTTAACCTGATTTATGTTATCGCCGTTTGCAATTATAAAGTAATCTGCAATGCTTGAAACTTCGGAAATATCGATAACGGTGATTTTCTCTCCTTTTTTGTCGGAAAGAGCGTTTACCGCACATTTAACATATTCAATTGTTTCCATTAAGTTCCTCCGCTTCTTTTTTGTAAAAATTATATGTAATATTGGTTTTCTCGTCTATTTCTGAACCGGTGCTTTCAAGATACTTCAGAACGTTTTCCAAAATAAACAGCAAGGCTTTATCAAGATCCGAAAAGGCCAGTTTTCTTGATTCGTCAAGGCCCGGAATCGTTTTCCTGTTTGGCTCTATATAGTCCGCAATAAATATTATCTTTTCCAAAAGACTCATTGACGGCCTTCCGGTAGTGTGATTCAGGATGGCATTAAGAATATCGTCATCCTTAATGTCATATTTGGATGCGGCTATAAAGCTTCCGACTTTTGAATGGAGCAAAAATGGATTCTTCTTCTCAAATTCGGTAACGGTTATATTATATTTCTTACAGAATTCCAAAAGCTCATCATTGCTCATCCCTTTGGCACAGTCATGCAAAAGGCCTGCTATCTCTGCCTTCTTAATATCTGCGCCGTATAATGAGGCCAGATTCATGGCAGTATAGGCCACTCCAAGGGTATGCTCATACCTTTTTCGGTCCAAAACCTTTTCAAGTTTATTTCTGATCTTTTTGGGCTCCAATGTTTTTGGCATCTACAAATAAATCCCCTTTTCTTTTATATATTCTTCCATCTCGGGAGATACCAGTTCATGGATGTTTTCTTTATTTATAATTCTGTTTCTGATTTCTGTGGATGAAATATCTATGAAAGGCATATTGATAATACGAATATCACATTGATATCTGTTTTTAAGCTCTTCTATCTTTTTGGCAATAGACTCATCGTCATATTCGAATCTCTTGGCAATAAGTAAAACGCAATTGGAAAATATAAGCCCCGGTTCCTTCCATTTTTCAATAGAAAAAAGTGTATCGGCGCCGGCTATAAAATAGTAATCGGCTATTTCTCGCATCTTTAATTCCTGAAGGGTTTCATAAGTGTATGAATTACCGCTTCTGTCAACCTCAATGGTGTCAAGTTTAAAGAAGGGATAATCCTTGATTGCAATTGCTGTAAGTTCACAACGAACAGAAGAATCAAGAATATCCATATTCCTTTTCATGTAAGAGATACCTGAAGGAATAAACAAAACCTCATCAAGACCAAACTGTTCATAAGCAGCCAGTGCTATCTTAACATGACCCAAGTGAATGGGGCTGAATGTTCCGCCCAAAATGCCGATTTTCTTCATTACACACCCTATGGTAATTCAATCTTTTTGTTGTCTTTATTCTCTTTATAAAGGACAATTTTTCTACCGATAACCTGAACAACTGTAGAATGAGTGCGCTCAGCAAGAATATACGAAATATCCTTAGGTTCATCCGCACAGTTTTTAAGAACATTTATCTTAATAAGTTCCTTGGTATTGAAGGCCTCATTTATGGCATCGGTCACCTCGGGAGAAAGTGAGCTTTTACCAATCTGAAAAACGGGCTCCAAAACCGAAGCAAGGCTTTTTAAATATGCTCTTTGTTTACTGGTTAAATCCATAATACACCTCTTATTTGTAATAATCAAAGGAGTGACCGTACATCCTTACGGTGTCTCCTTCCTCAATTCCAAGTTTCTCAAGTTCTTCCAAAATTCCTGATTCCTTAAGGAATTTCTGGAAAAATGCAAAGCCCTTCTCACTCTCCAGATTGGTATAGCCAAGCATCTTTTCAATCTTGGGTCCTTCAATGACATATTCATCTTCTTCAGAGTCGTATGTCACAGTATAAGGATCGTCATTGAGCAGCAGTTCTTCTTCGGGGAAGTATTCCTGCTCAAATACCACGGTCTCTCTTGGCATGGTTGAAAGGAGCTTGTCTACAGCGTACAAAAGTTCTTTTACACCGCTTCCGGTGGCTGCAGAAATAGGAAAAACTTCTATTCCGTCCTTATCAAACTCAGCCCGAAGCTTTGCCGTTATTTCATCTGCTTCTTCCTTAGGCATCAGATCAAGCTTATTGGCTGCAATAATCTGGGGTCTTGAAGCAATTTCAGGAGAATAGGCATAGAGCTCATTATTAATAGCTTTAATGTCTTCTATTGGATCTCGACCTTCGGAACCTGCGGCATCAACCAGATGCACAAGGACTCTTGTTCTTTCGATATGTCTTAAGAATTCATGCCCCAGACCTATTCCTTCACTGGCTCCTTCAATAAGTCCCGGAATATCAGCCATTACAAAGCCGTGGCTTCCTTCAAGGTCGACTACACCAAGATTGGGATTAAGGGTTGTAAAATGATAATTTGCAATTTTGGGTCTGGCATTGCTTACTCTGGAGAGTAATGTGGATTTTCCCACATTGGGAAAACCGACCAAGCCTACATCTGCAATACATTTAAGCTCAAGTAAAAGATTAAGTTCTCTTGAAGGCTGTCCGGGCTGTGCATACTTGGGGGCCTGCATTGTTGATGTTGCATAATGCTGGTTGCCGTTACCTCCTCTTCCGCCTTTGAGAATTGTATATTCACGGCAGTCACCGCTCATATCAACAATGACTTTGCCTGTATTTTCTTCCTTAATTACGGTTCCCTGAGGCACTTTGATGTAAATGTCATTGCCATTTTTACCACGACAATTCTTTTTACCGCCCTCTTCGCCGTTTCCAGCAGCGTACTTTCTGATATGCCTGAAATCAACCAGGGTATTTAATCCCTCGTCGACAACAAAAATTACACTGCCGCCATTACCGCCGTCTCCTCCGTCAGGGCCGCCGTCAGGCACATATTTTTCTCTTCTAAAGCTGACATGACCGTCTCCGCCCTTGCCGCTTTTAACAATAATTTTCGCTCTGTCCGCAAACATGATTTTCACCTCAAAAAAGGCTCCAAACCAACGTTTGAAGCCTTTTCATACAAAACATTACTTTTCCTCTACGGGATAAACGCTTGCCTGTTTCTTGTCTCTTCCTTTTCTTTCGAAACGAAGAATACCGTCAACTGTTGCAAACAATGTATCGTCACCGCCGATTCCAACATTGATACCGGGATGAATCTTTGTTCCGCGCTGTCTGTATAAAATGTTGCCGGCTTTAACGAACTGTCCGTCTGCTCTCTTGGCGCCAAGTCTCTTGGACTCGGAATCTCTACCGTTCTTGGTAGAACCTACACCTTTCTTATGAGCAAAGAACTGAAGGTTCATATTCAACATGAGTCTTACACCTCCTCAAATCTAAGTCTACAAAATCGAGTTCCATACTCGGATTCAATACTGCTGATTCCAAGTACCATGGCATCCACAAGGACTTTCTCGGATTCATTGGGAATATCACTGAACTTGCATTCAATGACGCCCTTCTTCTCATCAGAGTCAACTTTCATTCCGATATCGGTAAGTTTCTCCAGTGCATTTATCGTATTAATAACCAATACAGATACAGATGCACAAACCAGATCCTTATCGGAATTAACTGCCTGGGCAAACCCGGCATGACCCGAAACCGAAAAGTCTGAATAATTGCCATTCTTGTCTTTTCTTATGATTACGTTAATCATAAATTACTCCGAATTAAGCGTTGATCTTATCAATCTTAACCTGAGTGTAGCACTGTCTGTGGCCGTTCTTCTTGTGGTAACCGGTTTTTCTCTTATACTTGTAAACGATAACCTTCTTACCTCTGCCCTGCTCCATAACAGTTGCGCTAACGCTTGCTTTAGAAACGTCCTCACCAACTTTTAAAGCAGCATCGCTTACAGCGATGACAGTGTCAAAAGTAACTGTTTCACCGGGTTCAGCTGCTAACTTCTCAACTTTGATAACATCACCCTCTGAAACTTTGTACTGCTTTCCACCTGTTGCAATAATTGCGTACATTATAAGGCACCTCCTTATTTATTTACTCGCTGGTTACGGTGGCTTTCGCACTTCATGAAGCTTGCGCTTCTCCCTGGTGTCCCGGGAAAACCCCACCATGCGGCATACTCATGTATAATAGCATTACCGTCAATGCTTGTCAACTCTTTTTATTCTCAAAATCATTGACATACTGGCAAATCAAATCAACCGTACCGTCAACACCCAGTGTGGAACTGTTAATACACAAATCATAAGTGTCGGCACGTCCCCACTTCTTTGAAGAATAATAATTATAATAACTCTGACGTTGTTTATCCTTCTTAACCATCATATCCCTTGCTTTACCTTCGTTAAGTTCAGGGAATCTGTTCATAATGGTCTTAATCTTAACGTCTTCATTTCCAAAAATAAAGATATTTAATGTATCATTTCTGTCGGCCAGTGCATAATCGGCACAACGTCCAACAATTACGCAGGGACCCTCATCAGCAAGATCCTTGATCGCATTGAACTGAGCAAGGAATACCTTCTGTGAAATGGGCATGTCCACGTATGTGGAATTGTTATATCCGAATGAATAGGTGTCCATAACCAGATTATAAAGGAATGAGCTGGTAGGCCTCTCATCGTGGTTCTCAATCATTTCCTCACAGAAACCACTGTTCTTGGCTGTGGCTGTGATTATCTCCTTATCGTAGCAGGGAATTCCAAGTTTCTCTGCAACTTTTCTTCCTATTTCATGACCTGAAGATCCAAACTGGCGTCCTATAGTTATCCTTGTTTTCATAGGTTTCACCTCCCCATGTTTTGATAATTTAATTATAACCCAATCACCTTAATATTGTAAGCAATTTTGTGAAATAATCGGGCAATGGAGCGTCTGTTTCAATATATTCTCCCGTTGTGGGATGAACGAAGCCAAGAATCTTGGCGTGAAGTGTCTGCCCGTTAGTTTTGTATTCCCATTTTCTTGAGGAGTATATTTCATCACCCAAAAGGGGATGATTTATTGATGCCATATGAACTCTGATCTGGTGAGTTCTTCCGGTTTCCAGCCTGCATTCAACGTAGGTGTAATCCTTAAATCTTTTAAGGACCTTATAGTGTGTTATTGCTTCTTTCCCATCGGTAACGGGTGTAGCCATCTTTTTTCTGTCTTTGAGATTTCTTCCTATGGGTGAATTAATTGTGCCTTCATCATCCTTAATAACCCCTGCACAAATCGCATGATATACCCGGTTAATGCTGTGTTTTTTTAACTGTTCGGCAATGGAAATATGGGCCTTGTCGTTCTTGCAGGCAATAATACTTCCCGTGGTATCTTTGTCAATTCTATGAACAATTCCCGGACGCATTATGCCGTTTATTCCTGAAAGAGACTCCTTGCAATGAAACATCAAAGCATTTACCAAAGTTCCGGAATAATGCCCCGCCGCAGGGTGAACAACCATGCCCTTTGGCTTATTAACAACGATTACATCATCGTCTTCATAGAGAATGTCCAGAGGAATGTCCTCGGGTTCGATATTTGGCACCATCAAATCCGGAACGGTCATTTCTATTTCCATTCCGTCAGAAACCTTTTGACTTGCTTTGACTGTTTTCCCTGAAGCAGTAACATTTCCCATGGATATAATCTTTTGGATAAAAGAACGTGAAAAAGGATCGTAAAGTTCAGAAATAACCTTATCGATTCTTTCTCCTTCAAATTCTTCAGTTACCTTAAATCCAACAACCTTATCCATTTATTTAATCTCTCTGAAGTAAGCCTTTTTAAAGCTCATAAATACCAAATCAATCTCTTTATAGTAGAAAATCAAAAGGAACAATATTACCAGGCATCCAATTGTTATATATAAATCAGACAAGTTAAAAACAGGAAAATCTACATTAATGAAGTAAATATAATCAACGGCATGCTGATACTTAGCCCGATCAATAAAGTTTCCTGCGGATCCGGCAAGAATAAATGAAAGCATAAAATTGGCGATTGTATATTTTTTGCCGTCAGGAAGCTTTATAAGGATTATAAACAAGGGAAAAAACAAAATCAGGCAGATAAACATTATAAACAGCTGCTGATTGTTTAAAAAGCCAAAAAGTCCTCCAGAATTCTCTTTATAGGTCAGCTGAAGAACGTTTTCTATTATAATATAGCTGCCCTTTCCTTTAAGATTATTAATTACAAATCTTTCAACAAAATAGTCAGCAAAATAAAGACCTGCAATAATGAAAAGGTCAGCTATAAGCAATATTTTCTTTCTGAGGCTTATTTTGTTTTTATTCACGAGCATCCTCTTCGGTAAAGTTGATTTCGTTTAGCGCCGCAAGAATCTCTTCGTCGGTTACTGTTGCGTCAACAAAGGCCTTGCCTATCTTCTTAAGCAATACAAATCTTATCTGGCCATCTTTCATCTTTTTATCAGATCTTGTGAATTCCAAAACCTTGTTAACATCAAGATTGTCCACTGAAATAGGTAAATAGAAAGGAACAAACATGTCTCTTATCTCATAGTATTCTTCCATGGAGAGATAGGATTTTTTCCATGAAATATAAGCGGCACAGACTATTCCAAGTGCAACGCACTCACCGTGTAAAAGCGAGTAATCGGAATATACCTCCAATGCATGGCCGATGGTGTGGCCAAGGCTTAAGACCATTCTCTCTGATTTGTCGGAAGGATCTTTTTCAACATAAAACTTCTTAATGCCGAGGGCTTTTATGAGCATTTCCATGACAACAGCCGAATCTTTTTCGCAGATTTCGTACATGTTCTCAATAAGCCACTCGTACATGTTTCCGTCACGTATTATTGCAGCCTTCATAACCTCGGCAAAACCCTGGAAGTATTCCCTGTTGTCAAGAGACGCAAGGACCGAAGTATTTATATACACAAGAACCGGCATCTTAAATGATCCGATGATGTTTTTGGCATTGCCAAAATCAATTCCGGTTTTTCCGCCCATATTTGAGTCTGCCTGAGCAAGCAGTGTTGTGGGAATTTGAATGTAATCTATTCCTCTCATGTATATGGCTGCCACAAAACCCGTAACATCTCCGACAACGCCCCCACCGAGAGAAATAAGAATGTCCTTTCTCTCAAAGCGATTCTCAAGCAGAAAGTCTATGATATCAAGAACTGTGTCCATGGACTTGGACTTCTCTCCATTTTCCATAAAATAAGAAACAACGTTTTTGGAAATAGGTGAGGCAATCTTTGTAATATCGTTACAGTATAACTCTCCCACTTTCTTATCGGAAATAATGCAGATCTTTCTGTCTTTGCATTCCAGATTGGACAGTTCCAGAGCCAAAGCATTCCAGTTATCTTCTAAAAGAATGGGATATGCCGGCTTCTTTTCGTACATGATTTCAAGTCTTTGAGACATTTCATCCTCCAAAATATAGATTATAAAAAATAACGGGGTTTTACGAGCATCCGCAAAACCCCGAATAAATCGAGTTAAATTTAGAAATTGTTGTTAATGCCGTCGAAATTGGCACCTACTGACAGGATATCCTGAAAATCACCCGAAATATCAACGCTTGCAGGAGTAATGATGAAGATATAATGTGAAATCTTCTGAAGATTACCGCTGATAGCGAAGCAGGAACCTGATGTAAAATCTATGATTCTCTGAGCTATATCAACATCCAGTCCTTCAAGATTAAGTACCACAGTTCTGTTGGCAAGCAAAGTCTGTGTTATCTCTCTTGCGTCTTCAACGGTTGTGGGTTTAATCACGCAAACCTCCATGCCGTTTCCGTTAATCATCTTTCTGGGCTTCATTGGAGTTATCTTGGAAGTTTTCTTTTCCTCCACAGGAGCACTGTAATCATTAGCGGATGAGGTCTGTTTGCGAGGTTTTGCTTCCTCAGGCTCATCATCTATATAGTCATCATCATCGAAATATTCGTCATCCTCATCATTGAGTTTCATATAATTCAAAAACTTATCCATTACACCCATCGATAAAATCCTCCGAAATATGCAGTATACACATAGTAATACTCTTTTATATTATCTGCTTTTTTATTAATTATGTCAACAAAAAATCAATATTTTGTAGAATTAGTACTTTATTCATACAAAATCTCGTCATCACTTACAGTAGATGCATCAAGAACAATGTAGTCATAAACTGTCAGACCGTACATTGTATTGGACTTGACAATGGAGTATTCCTCATTCTGGTAAAGGATTTCTATTCTCTTAAAATCTGCGTATCCTTTATTGATATTATAAACCCCGATTAACGAACCCATTTTGCCAACAATAAACTGTTCCATGCTCTCAGGCTTAATAAGAACATCTCCACCTCTTAATACGTCGGTTTCCAGATAAACCTCTCCTGTTTCCTCATCATTTTTATATATGGGGCTCTTGATAAACTCAGTAGATACTGAACCATCCTCAAGATATGTCTGTCTAAGCACACCGGGCTCACCGTCTCCGGCTGTTGTCATATATTCCTCAGGTACAAGATAAAACTGTTTCTCGACAATTGATTTGTTGGGAACTTTTAATCCAACATCATCGTTAATCAGAAGTTCTATATCAAGGAATCTGTCGTTTACAAAGGATACCATAGAGTTATTAAGCTCAATCTTCATAAAGGAATCATCGGATTCGGTCCTTATCATGGAAATCTTACCCCAGGATTCATATTGATTCTTTATGAATTTGATTCTAACATAGCCCTCTTCTTCCTCGACTATCTTGCTGCCTTCTTCATAATCATAAGGAATATATATATACCAGACATCAGACGTGCAGATTTTGTATGCTGTGTCCTCTGTCTTGAGAAGATCGTTATCAACAATAAAATTCTTGTTGTAGTTCTTTCCGTTAACCTTGTCCTTATCAAGAAGACTTTCGGTTATATCCTCATAACCATCTGTCCAGTAGGAAACAATTCCCGATAGGGGGGCAAACTTCTTGTTAATAACTACGCCTTCTTTGGCTGATATATTATCGATGTCGTTTAAAAGCGTATTCCCGGATAGTTTAAGAACGGTGTTGCTCATGGTGTTCTTAAATTCGTATGCGGAAATAAAATTGGTGGCATCAAAAGTATGTGAAAATCTCACAAGTTCACTTTTGAGATTATATAAATCCTCATCGGACAATGCTATATTGGAATCGTCAGAGCCGTACAAATCAGCAAGTTTTCCGGTTTCATCCACTGTATATACCAGGTCTCCCACCGCTACACGGTCCCCTTCTTTTACATAGAAATTAACATATCCGGCCTGATCCATAAGAATACAATGCTCATCCCTTAATGCAATTCCTCTGTAAACGGTATTTGTTGATAAGGAACCTTCCGTAACAACATAACCACTGATTTTCTTATCTGCGAAGGATAGAAAAACCATAATAATTATGTATACAAAAATAAACCCGAAGATTATTAATCCTAGGTTAATGTGTTGGAACTTTGGAAATTGTACTATCTTGTCTTCTCTGTCATTCATATAGCATAACCAAAGCCTCGGAGGAAATCATCCGAGGCTTTTAGATTTCTTTTTATAGGGCAACTTCTATATAGGGCTTGCAATTTTCGGGTAACTCCGAAGCGTCTTTCGAAATACTTATGATAAAATCGACTTTAAACTTCTCACTTATTGCTATAAGTTTGTCGATGCTCATTCCCAATGTCTCATCTGACAGTCCGGCGATTTCAAGGAAGCTGTCAAAATACATTTTCTGTAAGTCATGATCCTGCGAAATAATACCGAGGATAAATCCAATGAATTCACTGCAATTATCAATGGCGTAATCTGTAACATTGATAAGACGAATCTTGTTGTTTAGTTCAAACATGTGCTTGGTGTTGCTGTCCAAATAAACGATGTTTCCGGACGTTTTCTTAACTTCGCTATTAACTTTTTCAAGTAAAACCTTAGTTTTCCCTTTACCCTTATTGCCTACAATTAACTGAACCATTGCAGTGCCCTCCTTGGAATTTACATTAGGTGATTTAATGCCTTACACCTTATAAACATTATAAGGGATAATACATTAAAAAACAACAATGAATTCCCTTAAATCTCTATTACTTTTGTATGAAATTGACAAAAAATTCAAGGAATTAATTCCAGCAAAGTTATCATCTGGTCATACAGTGTTTCTGTGCTGGGAGCTTTCATAATTACAGAGATAAAAGGTTTGCCTTCGGTATTTTTTGAAAGAAGTATCAGACAATGTCCGGCAGCCAAAGTTGTACCTGTTTTGCCGCCAATTACGGTGACGTTATTAGGCGCCTTCTTCTCTCCTCTCAAAAACAGATTTGTAGATCTGTATGAAACTTCCTTCGGAAATCCGCCGGATTGATTATAACTTGTTTCATAGTTTGAAAGGTTCAAAATCTGCGTAATGGCTTCATACTTGATAGCTTCATTAAATATGAGATACATATCGTAAGCGGTTGTGTAATGCTCTTCTTCTGTAAGTCCATGAGGATTAACAAAGTGAGTGTTTGTTGCTCCGATTCTTTTAGCCTCATCATTCATAAGTCCAATAAAAGCATCTATTGTACCGCCAATGTTCTCTGCTACAAGCATAGCCACATCATTATCAGAGTGAATAAGCAGGATGTGCAGAGCCTGATCCAGAGTCATTGTGTCTCCAGCTTTTAAATCCATGGTCTGGGCACCGGTTTCGGTAATCTTAATGTTGCCGGTGGCGGTAAGCACCTGATCAAGAGAGCCATATTTAACTGCTACAAGAGCAGTCATAATCTTTGTAAGGCTGGCAGGATTAACCTTCTCGTGAGCATTAAGTGAGTATAAGCAGCTATTATTGCTGACGTCAAAAAGACATGCCGAGCATGTCTCACCCATATTTATATTGTTATCCAGTTTGTTCTCTGAAACCACACAAAGATTGGCTGCATAAGGCGTTGCTTTTCCTGTGGATATCTGGTCCACTGCTTTAAATCCCGAAACCAGTGATGATCTGTCATAGGGGAATGAATAAGCAAGACTTCCGCAGCCGAAAAGTGTAAGTGACAAAATAAGAAGGCAGGAAACAACGCCTGCCTTGATTTTATTTGTACATTTCACGCCACTCTAAATCTCCTCGATCCAAAGACTTGATTAAAAGCTCTGCGGTTGCAAGGTTTGTAGCCAAAGGAATATTGTGCATATCACAAAGTCTGACTACGTTATTGACATCAGGCTCATGAACTTTTACATCCACAGGGTCTCTAAGGAAAATTACAAGGTCAATCTCGTTATGTTCAATCTGGGCGCCAATCTGGTGATCTCCGCCCAAATGTCCCGCAAGGAACTTATGAACATTCAAATTGGTAACCTCTTCTACCAGTCTTCCTGTTGTTCCTGTTGCGCACAGCTCATGCTTACTTAAAATACCTCTGTAAGCAATGCAGAAATTCTGCATAAGCTTTTTCTTTCCGTCATGTGCTATTAATGCGATGTTCATAGAATCACCCCTAAACTATACCTATATATTTTTTACTTTACCTTTTATGCACTGTAATTTGACGTTTAGAACCACTCCCATACCTATGAAAAGTGATAATAAAGAGGCCAAACCATAACTTACAAAAGGAAGCGGAAGTCCTGTGTTTGGAAGAATAAAGGTATTAACTCCGATATTCGCGAAACTCTGGACCGCTATAAGAGAACCCATACCGGTGGCAATTAGCATGCCGCCGGTGTCCTTGGCTCGTCTGGCTATCTTGATACACTCAAAACTTATAAGGAATAATCCAACAATTACTCCGATGCACCCTTTAAATCCAAACTCCTCGCCGATAACAGCAAAAATGAAGTCCGTCTGGGGTTCAATAATAAAGTTGCCGTTTTTGAGTGAGCTTATTTCGTTATTCTTATATCCCTTACCTTCAAGCTGCCCTGAGGCGATGGCGGTAACTGAATTCATCTGCTGCAGTGCATCGTCGGGATAACTTTCGGGATCAATAAAAGCGAGTATTCTCCTTTGCTGATAATCCTTAATAATGCTCTGATCAGGCTGAATAATCAAATTAAAGGATATTATAAATACAGGAATTGCTATGGCAATGGCACCTATTACGTATCTGTAATCAATTCCACCAACAAATAAAATAATACAAAATACCAAAATGACGGTAATACTGGTGGAAAGGTCAGGTTGTTTGTAAATAAGGAACCAGGGGAAAGCAATTAGCCCAAGTGATATGGCAAGAAACTTGAAAGTTTTTACTTTATTCTTATTTACCATGATAAACTGTGAAAAGAATAAAATCAATAAAATCTTTGCAGTTTCAGAGGGCTGAAATCTGAAGCCTCCGATGTCAATCCACCTTGCGGCGCCACCTGCCGTATGTCCAAGTCCCGTAAGTGTCATGGACAAAAATCCAATATTTAATGCGTATAAAACCCAATAAAACTTTAGTATAAGATTGTAATCAATAAGCGAAACTATGATCATGACAAATACACCCACCAGCAGGCCAAGTCCCTGTTTGTTCTGGAGGCTTTCTTTGGCACTTCCCACCATCAATACTCCGAATCCGGCAAGTGCGATACAATATATAACCAATAGAAAATCATAGTCTCTCAGTCTGTATTGCTTAAACACAATTTATCCCTCGTTTGAACCGATACCTGATTCGATAGAATCAGCTGTACCGCTTACAATAGTATCCTCGTCATCGAGTTTGAAATAATACTTAATAGCTTCCCTGGTTGTTCTTGCGGCAAAGTCGGAAGAATAACCGTAAGCTATACGCGTAGATATGGCAATTTCAGGTGATTCGTAAGGAGCATAGCATATAAACAAAGCATGGTTTGTTCTGCTCTTGCTCTCCTGAGCGGTACCGGTTTTACCGGCAACATTAACGCCCAAATTGCTATAGTAATATTTGGTTTCAACAACTTTTCTCATACCTGTATGAATGGCGTTCCAATAATTATCGGGCATTTCAACAATATTTCTGACCTCTGCGCTGTTATCATACAAAAGAGCATTGTTATGGTCGGTAACCTTATCAATCAAGGTAAGATTATAGCAGGTGCCACTGTTAGCCACCGTGGTTACATATCTGGCAAGACCGACTGTGGTATAGTTGTTGGTACCCTGACCAATGGCGGAAAGAACAGACAGTTCATCGGAAACCATAGGCTCCGCCTCTTCTATCTCAACTCCTGATTTTTCCGAAAGGCCATACATATCAGCATATTTGTATATCTTGCTGAGACCGAGAGGTGAATTATAATCACCATCCTCATCGATACTTAATCTGTATCCCAGTTCATAGAAGAAATTGTTACAGGAATTCTGAATAGCTCCAACCACATTCAAAAGTCCGTGAGCGCCGGGAGAAACCCAGCACTTTGCAACGTAGTTTGCCTTTTCAAACGGGCCATAGCAAGGGAATGTAGTGGATGTGTTAATGATTCCTTCCATAAGTCCTGCCGTAGCCATAACCATCTTAAAGGTTGAACCGGGAGCCGTCTCCTGCTGTGTGGCATAATTGTACATGGGCTTTGAACGGTCAAGCTGAAGGCTTGCATAGTACTCCTTATCAACTGTATTGACAAGCCTGTTATTATCATAACCGGGATATGATACCAAAGCCAAAACATCGCCGTTATTGACATCGGTAATAACCATGGAACCGCAGCATGGATCCAATGCCAATTTGGCAGGAGTGATTTCCAGCTTCTCTATACGTCCGCATATAAAATCATATGAGGAAAGTCTGCCCGAAAAAAGCTTCTCTTCCGCATCCGGATCTATGTTGATATTTCCCTGCTCACATAAAGCCTTACAAACATCAGCAGGATAAATAACATCGCCTAAAAGCATGTATTTATAGAGTTTTCTGTTAAACTCCTCGTGTTTGTCAAGCATGTTTCTGATATAAGTGCATAACGAATTAAAAATTTCAGCGGAATCACTGTATTTATCGTCAAGTGAAAGCTTAGATATATCAATGGCATTTATTGATATCAGCCATTCAAGGTATTCGCCAAGTCCTATAGTTTCCTGGGTTTTCCAGGCGTCATAGGTGGGGTTTTTGGTATCAATCTGATCTGATATGATTACCCCATCATCTGTAAGGTACGAAACGATGTTACTCTCGTATACCTGATACTCTGTTTTTAACCTGTTATAGGGAGTTCTTCTTTCGGTTAATTCTACGTTTATTGTTTCAATAACCGAATTCTTATAATCCGTGTGCTTCTGGTAGAGATTCTTCTCGTTTTCTCCGGCATACTCCTCTTCAAAATGAGCCGTATCCAGAATATAGTTATTAAACAGAGCATAATAAACATCATAGATGGGAACAACCATATCCGCACCCTGAGTTCTCTCTGTCGGAGTAAAGGTCTTCATATTGCGAAGCTTTGAAAGCAAAATACCGGCAATGTTTTGCTCCAGAATGTTATATACGGCGATCTGTAAATCGTGATCTATTGTCAGATATACGTCGTTTCCGGCTGTGGGCTCAATTCTTGACTTAACCTCAACAACTTTACCCACGTTATCTACATAGACCTGCTCCGAGCCTTTATTACCCTGCAGCTCAAGCTCCATGGTCTGCTCAATACCGGTCTTTCCGACAATATCATTTAATTCATATCTGTCAGCGTCTACCCCGGTCTTTTCTTTGTTCTGAAGATTTAAGGCATCCAGTTCCTCTGTGGATACGCTTCCCGTATATCCGATAATGGGAGAAAAATAAACACTGTCCACATATCTTCTTGCAGTATCCTCTTCAATGGATATTCCCTCTAAATCATCCAGGTTTTCCATGATGGCAGCAACTGTTTCGGGAGATACATCCGACGCAATTGTTGTGCCAAGGTATTTCTGATAATAGATAAGGCCCAGATTGTATCTGATGTTTACAATCTTTAATGCTTCTTCCTTCGAATATCCCAGTCCCGGCTGAAATGATTTTGAGTCGTTCTCATCAAGATAAGTGCCTACTCCGTATTTCTTTGTAGACATTAAATACTCCATCATTTCTTCAGCGGTAGATGTCTCCTCCTGATAAGTCATGTCTGTTACATAGGCATGGCCGTATACATCGGCTTTGAATCTTTGGAGAAGTGATCCGGAAAGAGTATACTTGTACTCTCCGTTTTCAACGGCAATATTAAAATCATTCACGATATTATCGCCGTTCTTTTCAATCATCTTGATAACTCTGAAAATGATGTCATTCATCTTCTGATTTCTTGCTCTGCTTCCACCCTCGTAAACATCCTCAATTTTAACGGTATAAGCAAGTTCAGAGTATGCCAGGAGAACACCGTTTCGGTCGTAAATATTTCCTCTGGTGCTTGGAATCTCACGGCTTTTCTCGGCTTTAAGCATGAAATCATCAAGATACTCTTCGCCATGTATAATCTGAAGATCGAATACTCTTATAAGCAAAACAACCATCATGGCAAAGAAAGCCACATACAAAAACAGGAATCTTGAAGTAAACAGATTTATTAAGTTTTCTTTGACACGTTCAAACAAAACTTTAAGGTCTCCTTTGTTCGCTCTTCTTCAATGCATTGACACATATAAGAAGAAGGGGGTAAAAAGCAATTGCACAGACAAGAGTATATATTGATTCCGGAAGGATAATATTCATCAGATAATAAGTAAACTGGAATCGTCCTCTCAACAGGAAAATCAAAATATAATAAACCAGTCCGTAACATATATTACTGGACAAAAACAATGAACCGGGCAGGATAAAATCCTCTGAATAAAAAAGCCTGTTAAACTTACCGTTAACAAAACCTATAAACATGTAAATCAGAGCATTTATACCCAATATAGGGCCAAAAAATATATCACAAAGAAGCCCCGCAAAAAATCCCATGAACAGTCCTTCTCTGTCGCTGTACATAAAGCCGAAAGCGCAGGTGATTATAATCAAGAGATTGGGGCCGATGTTACTGATTGCAAAATATTTAAATACGGTGGATTGTAAAAGAAAAAAGAGGAGCAAAAAAGCTGCTCCCAGCAAAGCCTTTTTCATAAATCACCTCTTGTTAGTCCTCATCAATGGTCTGCTTATTCTCAAGGATAATCAGAACTTCTGAAAGGTGTGCAAAATCTACTGCCGGTGTTATTGTTCCAGATTTGGTAAGGTTATTGGAGTCCATCTTGACATCGTTGACATATCCGATCAAAATGTCCGGCAAAAACTTGTCACTTATGTCTCCGGTGGTTACCTTATCTCCTTTGTTAACCACACCGTCAGCATCTATAAGCTGGCTGAAATCAACGCATCCGTCAGTCTCATAAGTCTTAAGATTTCCGGACACTATAAGAGTGTCTCCGGTAGATATAATCTTTCCGCTTATATTGGAGTTATCGGCTACAACAGAAACTACTCTGGACCAGTTTCTTCCGACCTCCGATACTCTTCCAACAAGTCCTCCGTCAGCAAGGACATTCATGTCAACTTCAATTCCGTCTGCAGAACCCTTATCCACAATAAAGGTATGATAAAAGTTTCCGGAATCTCTTGCAATGATTCTGGCACCAACCTTATCATATTCGTCATACATCTTATCAATCTTAAAAAGATTTCTTAAATTGTTAAGCTCGTATTTATCTTCCTGGAGTTTGGTGTTCTCTTCTGTCAGCTTGTCAACCTGCTGTTTAAGTTCGGCATTCTCTTCTAGAAGTTCCTTAATCTTTGCAAGCTCTTCGGATCTGTCATGAAGATAGCTTCCGACACTGCTGATACCGGACTGAAAGGGTACAACAATAAAACCGGCAAAAGCATTAACCGGCTTATCCAAAGCGTCAGTGCTAAAGGATACAACCATCAGCGCCGCGCAGATTAAAGCTAAAATAAAAAGGAGATATTTACTCGGGAGAGTAAATTTTTCTCCTTTCTTTTTTACAATCGGGCTCATCTACTCATTCCTTCAATCGAATATGCCAAAGATCTGTAATTCTCTTCCTTAATAACCTTTGAAATACCCAATGCAACGCTGGTCATTGGATTTTCGGATTGATTAACCTTAAGGCCTGTTCCCTTATACATGGACTCTGCAAATCTGCTTACCTGAGAAGCGCCGCCTGTTAAATATACACCCTGTCTGTAAATGTCCGCAGACAATTCAGGGGGAGTTCTCTCAAGAATTACTTTTACATTATCTATAATGGTTCTAAAATGCTCATTTAAAGCTTTATCAACAACTTCAACAGGAATTGTTCTCTCCACCGGGAGACCGGTTACAATGTCTCTTCCGTAAACTACAGCAGGCTCATGATTGCTCTTAAGTTCTCTAAGGTTAATCTTTACGCTCTCAGCAGTTTTAACTCCAATAAGAAGTCCCTGTTCTCTTCTGACTGCCTGTCTTATAGCATCGTCAAACTTAAGTCCGCCGACTTTAATAAGCTTTGACAAAACTATGCCCCCAAGAGAAAGGATTGAAATCTCTGTAGTCTCATAACCGACGTTAACAACAAGAACGCCCTGTGCATTCTTAACATCAATTCCATTGCCAAGTCCGTCGGCAACAGCCTTCTCCATAATCTTAATGGAGTGTGTTTTGATTCCGGAATCCTTAATCAGATCATAAAACGCACGCTTCTCAACCTCGGTTATATCGGTAGGAACTGCAATGATGAAATCGGAAGGTTTGTTATCCCCCTTCTTAATATCACCAATGAAATATTTAATAAGCGTAGCCATGTTCTTGATATCAGCAATTACGCCATTGTTCAAAGGATAAGAAATGTGAATGTTTGAAGGCGCCTTCTCATACATTTCATATGCAGAATCACCGTAAGCAAACAATGTGTTTTTATTCTCGATGGCAATCATGTTCTTCTCAACAATCACACTGTCATCGGCTCTGTTATAAATCTTTATATTATTTGTTCCTAAATCAATGCCAAAAATACTGCCAGACAATTTAAAATACCCCTTTCCGGTATGTTTTATTCAATAAAAAATATCTTAAACATTCTACCATAAATGATATGTCAAAACAACTTTTTGTTGATGCCGGCCTCTTTGCATTTTTCCGCCATATACTCAATTATTTTATCATCATCATAGTCAAAATCCGGTTTGTTTACCCAAATAACAGAGGGTTCTCTTTTAAACCAGGTAATCTGTCTTTTGGCAAAATGTCTGGTATCTCTTTTAATTATATAAACCGCCTCATCCAAAGTTATTTTGCCTTCAAGATAGTCAAGTATTTCCTTATATCCAAGGCCTTGCATAGAAACATAATCCCTGGTAAGCCCCATATCTTTTAGAGCCTTTACCTCGTCCAAAAGACCTGCTTTAAGCATTTCATCCACTCTCTTCTCAATTCTTTCATAGATGAGGCTTCTTTCATCATTTAAAACAAAATAACAGGCGTTAAATGCATCGTCCTTTTGCTTTTGTTCTTCGTTATGCTCAGAAATCTTCTTGCCGGTAAAATGATAAAACTCAAGGGCTCTGATGGTCCTTTTAATATTGTTTTTATGTATTGATTGAGCGCTTTCGGGGTCAACTTCCCTAAGCATGGAGTTTAAATAATCTGCACCTTTTTCCTTGGCAAGACTTTCCAAATATGTTCTGTAGGAATCGTCATTTTCGTTTTCATCAAATTCTACACCCCTTAATACAGCTTGAATATAGAAACCTGTACCGCCGACAAGAATGGGAATATGACCTCTTTTAAGTATTTCCGGAATAATTCTGTCGCACATTTCTTTAAATATAAAGACGTTAAAATCATCTTTGGGATCAAGTACGTCAATAAGATGATGTACAACATTATCCATTTCTTCCGGGGTGACTTTGGCAGAGCCTATATCCATACCTTTATAAACCTGCATGGAATCGGCGCTTATTATTTCGCCGCCCATTTCTTTGGCAAGTTTAACAGATAATTTTGTTTTTCCGACGGAGGTTGGTCCCGTCAAGACAATTAAGGGAGACTTTTCCATACAATTTTATACTATTCGTTTAAACTTTTTCTCTACCTCATATTTGCTCATGGAGAATATGGTAGGTCTTCCATGAGGGCAATTATAAGGATTATCCAAGGTCAGAAGTTCATCAATGAGCTTATTGATTTCGGCAAGTGACAGTCTGTTATTTCCTTTTACAGCAGCTTTACAGCTCATGGATGCAATTTTTGCACATACAACCGCAGGCTCTGATTTGGATGAAAGTCCACCGGATTCAGTGAGCTCATCTAGCACCTCTTTAAAGAGTTCAAGTTCGTCGCATCCGTATAAATCAACGGGGACCGATCTTAAAGCATATGAACTTCCGCCAAAATCTTCTATCTCAAATCCCAAATCACTAAAGTACTTGATGTATTGCTTAAGTATATCCTCCTCTCCTGCACGAAGATTAATAACAACAGGAGGATTAAGCATCTGAGAAGTTATGGTTTTGTTTCTGTATGCTGCCATCAGCCTTTCATATTTAACCTTTTCATGGGCTGCATGCTGATCTATAAAGAACACTTTATCCTTAAAGGCAACAATCCAGTAGGTGTCAAAAATCTGTCCTATAATCTCATATTCGCCTCTGGCTTCAACTGACAAAACTCTCTCTTCAAAGAGTTCCATCTGGACATTTTTCTCAACTACAACCGTGTCCTGAGCTTTAATGACATTATTAACCGTTTTGGTTTCGGCCGCCTCTGCCGGAGCAGGCCCAAGAATCTTATTTATCATCACCGCATCACTTGGAGTGATGGGCCTTTGAGCAACTCTGTTAACCTCAAAGGGCTCAGGAGCTTTGGGAATGGGTTTAACCTCAGGCTTTTCTTCTGTCAGAATTACTTCGGGAATCATTTCCCTTACTTTATATGCCGCAGAAATTGCAGAGCTTATGAATATGAAGACATCCTCTCTGTTAATGAATCTGATGTCCATCTTGGTTGGATGAACATTGACATCAACTTCATCGGGAGAAATGGTCAGATTTAAAACGCAGAAAGGATATTTGTGCTGCATAAGATATTCTTTCGTGCCTTCCTCAATCGCCCTGTAAACCACCTGGCTTTGAACGTATCTTCCATTTACAAAGAAGGTTTCAAAATTTCTGTTGGAACGGTTTAAAACAGGTCTGCCAAGATAACCTTCAAGTGTTAAGCCTTTCTTTGAAGCAGAAACCTCAACAAGGTTGTCTGATATTTCCTTGCCGTATATTCTGTATATTACTTCTTTCAGATTTCCGTTTCCGGAAGTATGAAAACGCGTGTTTCCATTCATAATGAGCTGAAATGATATGTCAGGATGGGCCAAAGCCAGATGTTCCATCATATCAGCAATATATCCGCCCTCAGTCTGGGGCTGACGAAGGAACTTCTTTCTGGGAGGTGTGTTGAAAAAGAGATTTCTAACAATAACAGTGGTTCCCGTAGGCGCACCGATTTCCTGCTCCTCTCCTTCTTTTCCTCCCTCGATTGTATATCTGATACCGGTTAAAGAATCAGCCTGTTTGGTAATGATTTCAACCTGGGATACAGCTGCGATGCTTGATAAAGCTTCACCTCTGAAACCAAGGCTTGTTATATAGTTCAAATCTTCTGCATCATTTATTTTGCTGGTGGCATGTCTGAAAAAGGCTTTCCTGACATCATTTGAAGGTATGCCCTGTCCATTGTCAGTGACCCTTATGAACGAGATGCCGCCTTCCTTAATCTCTACACAGACGCTGTTACTTCCGGCGTCAACAGAGTTTTCGACAAGCTCCTTAACAACGTTTAAAGGTCTCTCAACCACTTCGCCCGCAGCAATTTTATCGATTGTTTCCTCGCTCAATAAATGAATTTCACCCATGCCATTTCACCACCAATCTACCATCTGTTATTTAATTTACTCTGTAATTTGTATAAAGTATTTAAAGCATCAATGGGCGTCAGAGTTCCTATGTCAATTTCCTTAAGTTCTTTAAGGACATCCTCGTCTTTGACTGTATCAAACAAAGACATCTGACCCATATCAACCTCATCGGGTTTGCTTACCTTCTTTCCGGTTTCGCTTTTAACATTAACGCTTATGCTTTGAATCTTTTCGGTAATGTCATTATCGGAAAGTTCGTTAACTATTTCTTTGGCTCTGTCAGTTACCATATCAGGAACTCCGGCAAGCCTTGCGACCTGAATACCGTAGCTCTTATCGGCACCGCCTTTTATTATTTTTCTGAGAAAAACAATATCTTCTCCCTGCTCTTTAACCGCTATGCAGTAGTTGTTTACATTATCAATTTTGCCTTCAAGTTCAGTGAGCTCATGATAATGTGTAGCAAAGAGGGTTTTGGCTCCCAAAAGCTTTCTGTTGCTGATATGCTCAATAACAGCCCAGGCAATAGCCAGTCCGTCGAAAGTAGATGTTCCTCTTCCGATTTCATCAAGTATAAGAAGAGAATCAGAGGTGGCATTTCTTAAAATGTTAGCAACCTCATTCATCTCCACCATGAACGTTGATTGTCCGCTTGATAAATCATCGGAGGCCCCCACTCTTGTAAATATTCTGTCACAGATTCCGATATTTGCGCTTGATGCAGGTACAAAACATCCTATCTGAGCCATAAGCACAATCAAAGCAGATTGTCTCATATATGTTGATTTACCTGCCATATTGGGTCCGGTAATAACGGAAATCTGATTCTTGCCGTTATCAAGATAGGTATCATTGGGGATAAACATATCCGAAGCGGTCATCTTTTCCACTACAGGATGTCTTCCGTCTTTAATATCTATTACGCCCTTTTCATTAAGCTTGGGACGCACATACTTATTATGTTCGGAGACATAGGCCAAAGAAGTATATACGTCCAGTTTGGCCAATGCCTTTGCACTCTTTTGTATTCTTTCAATTTCACCTGCTATGGTATCTCTGACGTCGCAGAAAATATCATATTCAAGCGCGTTCAGTTTATCCTCCGCATTAAGAATGGTATCTTCCAATTCTTTAAGTTTGGGAGTTGTATATCTTTCTGAACCTGTTAAAGTCTGTTTTCTTATATAATCATCAGGAACAAGATTGGCATAGGAATTGGTAACCTCAAAATAATAGCCGAATACCTTGTTGTATTTAACCTTCAGGTTTTTGATTCCGGTTCTTTGCCTGTCTTCCTCCTCAAGCTTTGCTAGCCAGGTTTTGCCTTCTGTCTTGGCTTTTCTGAAGTTATCGACGTTCTCATCGTAGCCGTCCTTAATAAAGCCACCCTCTCTAATCATTATGGGTGGATCGTCATTAATGGACTTCTCAATAAGTCCATGTATATCGGAAAGATCATCCAGGTCTTCAAGAATCCCTGTAAGTTCAGCCTTCGAAAAAGCTCGCAAAACCGATTTAATATGGGGAATCATTGCAATGGATGAAGCAAAGGAAATTAAATCTCTGGGATTTGCTGTCTTATATGTAATCTTGGAAAGCAGTCTCTCGAGATCATATATAGGATTAAGATATTCTCTTAACTCATCTCTCGAAATGGAATCCTTAATCAGTTCTTCAATTGCATCCAGCCTGTTTTCTATGGAAGCTTTATCCTTAAGTGGCTGCTCAACAAAGCTTCTTAGCATTCTGCCGCCCATGGCGGTTTTGGTTCTGTCAAGGACGCCCAAAAGTGAGCCCCTCTTTTGTTTATCTCTCATGGTTTCGGTTAGCTCCAGGTTTCTCCTGGTTGAGCTGTCCAAAAGCATGTATTTATTAGTAAGATAAGGATAAATGTGAGTAAGGTTTGATATGGTAGTCTTTTGAGTATCATATAGATAAGTCAAAAGAGCGCCTGCGGCAACACAGCCCTCGGGAAAGTCTTCAATTCCAAGGCCAATCAAGCTTTTGACGTTGAAATGCTGCATAATCTTGCGTCGGCACAATTCTTCATCAAAATAATGGGAATCCAAAGCATTAAGTTGAATACCCAGTCTTCCTCGCAGGTCTTCGACATCAATTCCCGATAATAAAAAAGCGTCATTACAGATTATTTCGCTTGGTTCAAACTTAATAATCTCATCGTATAATCTGTTTATATCTTCCACTTCAGTAAGATAGAAATCACCGGTGGTTACATCAACCACGGAAATTCCAATATCATCCGAATCAAAGGAAATACACATGAGATAATTGTTCTTGCTTTCATCAAGAGCGTTGATATCAAGGTTGGTACCTGATGAAACGATTCTGGTAACCTCTCTCTTAACAAGGCCCTTGGCGAGTTTGGGATCCTCCACCTGTTCGCAGATGGCAACTTTATAACCCATTGAAACAAGTTTATTTAAATAAGAATCAACTGCATGATAAGGAATTCCACACATGGGAGCTCTTTCTTCCAAGCCGCAGTCTTTTCCGGTTAAAGTAATTTCCAAGGCCTTTGATGCCACCAGTGCATCATCAAAAAACATCTCGTAGAAATCACCTAAACGGTAGAATAAAAGGCAATCTTTGTATTCGTTTTTGGTCTCACAGTACGCCTTCATCATTGGCGTCATTTCGCCCATTTGTTAAATCCTCTTTTCATTTTTATGAATCAATTTATTGCATTTGAGAGCCGAAATAATAGAACCCATTACACTTCTCTAATTTAACCTCCACAAATTGACCAATTAGGTCAATAGAACCCGGAAAATGCACCAAAGTATTGTTGCTCATTCGTCCCGTCATAAGGCCGGAATCATGCTCATTAACCTCTTCAACCAGCACAGTTACGGTCTTTCCGGTGTCTTTGCCGACCTGACTTCTTGCCGTATCCTGAACAGTCTTTAATACTCTGTCGAAGTTTTTCTTAACAATTTCTTCCGGAACCTGTTCCATTTTTGCAGCCGGTGTTCCGGTCCTTATTGAGTAGATAAAAGTGAAAGCATTATCGAATTTGACTTTTTTGATTACATCGATGGTCTCATCAACGTCAAAGTCCGTTTCCCCAGGAAAACCAACAATAATATCAGTTGTTATTGAAATATCCGGTATCTCTTTTCTTATCTTTAAAGCCATATCCAGATACTTTTCTTTAGTATAATTGCGGTTCATAGCCTTTAAAATAGCTGTAGACCCGGATTGCAAGGGAAGATGCAAATGACGGCAAATTTTCTTCGATTCTTTCATAACCTCAATCAATTCATCCGAAAGGTCCTTTGGGTGAGAAGTCATGAATCTGATTCTCTTAATTCCGTCTATTTTTTCGACTCTTCTTAAAAGCTCAGCAAAGCTGATTGGATTTTCAAGGTTCTTACCGTAAGAATTCACATTTTGCCCAAGAAGCATAATCTCAACTACGCCTTCTGAAGCAAGTCTTTCGATTTCTTCAATAATATCTTCCGGAGTTCTGCTTCTCTCCCGTCCTCTTACATAAGGAACAATACAGTAAGTACAGAAATTATTGCAGCCAAACATAATATTGACGCCTGACTTATAGGGATACTTTCTTACAACGGGAAGGTCTTCAACAATTTCATTGGTATCCTTCCAGACATCAATAATCATATTGCCTTCATTCTCAAACATAGAACAAAGCAATTCGGAGAACTTGAATATATTGTGTGTTCCAAAGATAAGGTCAATAAAGCCATAACTTTTTTTGAGTTTTTCAATGACGGAAGGCTCCTGCATCATACATCCGCATAAAGCAATTTTCATATAAGGATTTTTCTTCTTCCTGCTCTTCAGTTCACCAAGTCTTCCGTAGACTCTTAAATTGGCATTATCTCTTACTGTGCAGGTATTAAAAATAACAAAATCCGCATCCTCGGATTCAATTATTTCATAACCGACATCAGAAAGGATTCCGCAAATTTTCTCGGAATCCCTTGCGTTCATCTGGCATCCGAATGTGGTGACGCAGCAGGTAGGCTTGCGCCCCAATTCTTTTTCCAGGTTTAAAATGTATGTTTTGGCCTGTTCAATAAAGCCTCTTTGTCTAATTCCTTCTTCTGTAACCATTAACTATCCTCTTACCTGACCATTACCTCTGATAACATACTTGTATGAGGTAAGTTCATTAAGCCCCATAGGGCCTCTTGCATGAAGTTTCTGAGTACTGATGCCTATCTCGGCTCCAAACCCGAATTCAAAGCCATCCGTAAACCTTGTGGATACATTGTGATAAACACATGCGGCATCAACATTGGCAAGAAACAGTTCAGCATTATCCTTGTTTTCAGTAACAATTGTTTCGGAATGGTGCGTAGAATACCTGTTAATATGATCAATGGCTTCCGAAACACTGTCTACAGTTTTGACCGAAAGCTTATAATCCAGATACTCCATGCCAAAGTCCTCTTCTGTTGCAGGTATGGCTCCTTCTGCAAAAGGAAGGGATGCTTCATCAGCTCTTATTTCAACACGTTTCATTTTTTCTCTCTTTGAAAGTTCGTCAAAAAGAGGCTTAAGTACGCTTCTGTGAACAATCAGGGATTCACACGCATTACAAACACCGATTCTCTGGGTTTTGGCATTCTCAATAATATTGGCAGCCATTTTAATATCTGCAGACTCATCAACAAATACATGGCAGTTTCCTGTGCCGGTTTCAATTACAGGGATTGTAGCGTTCATTACTACACTCTCAATAAGTTTTGCACCGCCCCTGGGAATCAAAAGATCCACATACTCTTTCATACGCATAAACTCAGTGGTTACGCTTCTGTCTGTAGATTCAATCAAATTGATAGCATCCTCATCGATACCACACTTTTTGAGGCCTGATTTGATAGCCTTTGTAATAGCCATGTTTGAATTAATGGCATCACTTCCACCTTTTAAAATAACTGCATTGCCTGTTTTAAAGCATAAAGCAAATGCATCCGCGGTAACATTGGGACGTGACTCATATATAATTCCAATAACGCCAAAGGGAACTCTGACCTTGTCAATCATCATTCCATTGGGACGGCTGAAGCTTTCAATAATACGTCCTTTGGGATTATCCAAAGCAGCTACTTCCTTAAGCCCTTCAGCGATTGCTTTTATCCTAACATCAGATAATGCCAGACGATCAAGAAGACCTTCCGGCATATTCTTTGCTTTGCCGTTAGCCAGATCAACCGCATTGGCTGCAAGGATAGACTCCGTTGAGGAAATTAAGGCTTCGGCAATACTGTATAAAGCTTCGTTTATCTTACTATCAGAAAGGGTCTGCAAAGAATATTTAACTCTGCAGGCCGCTTTGCAAATATCAATTAATTCCATAACACTTACCTGATTATTTCCTTATCCGTAACAATTATTTGAGGTTTAATATCATAATCCTTTGCAGGAATGGTTTCATCCAAAACCTGACAGGAGTATCCGAGGGCAACGGTATTCAGAAATTCTTCATGAATACCAAGGAATCTGTCATAGAATCCTCCGCCGTATCCGATTCTGTTCTTATCTCTGTCGTAAGCCACTCCGGGAACAATGCATAAGGATTTGGGCCCGCCGATTGAAGGGGTAAAAGCATCTGAAAAGAAAGGTTCCAGAATACCCTTATATCCGGCCTGAAGTTCCTCAAGGGCATAAATTCTTAAAAATACCATATTCTTTCCAACTACCCTGGGACAATAAATTGCCTTACCATCCTCAAAAGCCATCTTAATGATGGGGAAAGAATCGACTTCCGAATGATAGGATGCATAACAAAGAACAACCTCGGCATCCTTATATTCAGGAAGTTCTCCGACCTTGTCTCTTATAGCCAGATCCAGTGCCTTTTTGGTATTGGATTCCAATCCGTTTCTGAGTGCAAGAGCTTTCTCACGAATTTCCTTTTTGTCCATGCTGTTTGCCAAGATTAGTCACGCTCCCATCTTCATTAACTATGTCAACAGAGTCAAGCTGTGCTTTCAGATTCTTCTTTACGCTTTCTATATATTCCTGCCTAAGTTTATTTTGCTCTTCTTTCTCTGCATCAGTCAAGCCCTGAGACTTTGATTTGTGATACAGAGCATTGATGCGCGCTATGCGCTCATCCATATTCATAATTCAAATAAATCCTTTCAAAATCACTTAAACCGGATGAATGCTGTTAACAAATCCGGGAAGGTCAAAGCCTTCATTCTTTCTGGCCACAAAATGTGTTCCCACATTTTCACCGTTAATAATCTTATTAATAACAGATATATTTTTTGAGTTGGCAATAACCATATCAACTCCTGACATGGTCGCTATTTTGGCTGCAGTAAGCTTGGTGTTCATACCACCGGTGCCAACCTTGCTGCCTGTACTCTTTTTGCCCATGTATGAAACTTCATCAACATCAGTTACGGTGTCAATGAATTTGGCATCTTTATTCTGCCTGGGATCGTCGGTGTAAAGGCCGTCAATATCAGATAAAAGTATAAGCAAATCCGCATCAATCATGGCAGAAACAATTGCGGAAAGGGTGTCATTGTCACCAACCAGAACATCGTTGTCACCAACCATGATTTCGTATGTAGCTATTGTATCATTTTCGTTAACGATTGGTATAGCCCCCATTCTCAAAAGTTCTGAGAAGGTATTCTGGGCGTTGGTTCGATTATTTACGTCAACGACGGTGTTTTTCGTCATCAGAATCTGTGCTGCAATATGATTATACTCCATAAATAGCTTCTGATAAATCATCATAAGTCTTGCCTGTCCAACGGCGGCAAAGGCCTGCTTTGTAGCCAACTCATGGCCAAATTTGGAACCATCCGGATCATTTAAAGCCTGCTTGCCCGAAGCAATGGCTCCGCTGGTTACCAGTACCACTTCTTTACCCTGGTTTCTCAAATCCGAAAGAATCCTGACAAGCTTTTCAAGTTTTACATAATCAAGATCTCCGGTCTGAACGTGCTGAAGGGAACTGGAGCCTATTTTGACCACAATCCTCTTCTTTTCTTTCATAATACTCCTCATGCTCTATAAATCCTTTCAAAGTACAGCTTCAAAAGCTTTAATACCGTCTACTGCAGCGGACACAATTCCGCCGGCATAACCTGCCCCTTCGCCGCAGGGATAAAGTCCCTTTGTGCTTAAAGATACAAGGTTCTCATCTCTTGTGATTCTGACCGGAGAAGAAGATCGGCTCTCAACTCCTGCCACAATACAGTCCCTTGAATCAAAGCCCTTGATTTTTTGTCCAAACAAAGACATTCCTTCAACAAAGGCCTTGGTAAATTCTTTGGGTAAAAGGTCAGTCAAATCGGCCTTTTCATATTCTCCCTTAAATTCAGGATTAATATCAAAGGAACAGTCTGACCCGGCATCCGCAAAATCGCCCAGTCTGCAATAGGGAATTTTGCCCTTTCCAAGTTCAAAGGCCCGTCCCTCAATTACTCTTTGAAAATCCACTCCGGCAAGAACATCATCTGAGGGAAAATCTGCAACATCTACATTAATTAAAACTGCGCTGTTGGCGTTTGCACCGCTTCTTCCCGAATAGCTCATTCCGTTGATGGCAAGAGCGTTAAACTCCGAGGAAGCATTTACCACATATCCTCCGGGACACATGCAAAACGTGTAAACATTTCTCCCGCTTGATGTGTGACAGGCAAGCTTGTATGCCGCTGCTCCGGGGTAGAAATCACATGTGTTTTTATCAAAACCATATTGGGACTTATCTATAATACTCTGGGGGTGTTGAACTCTGAATCCCACAGCAAAGGGCTTTTGTTCCATAAATACCCCTTTATCTTTAAGGGTCTTAAATGTGTCTCTGGCCGAATGTCCTATACAAAGAACAGCTTTGTCTACGTCTATTCTTTCTTCATCGTTAACAATTAAGGCTTTGAGGCTTTTGTCAGAGTCAATCAAAAAATCTGTAACCTGAGATCCGAATCGAACCTCACCCCCAAGACGAATGATTTCAGCTCTGATGTTCTTAACCACTTTAATCAATACGTCTGTTCCAATATGAGGTTTGGCATCGTAAAGAATCTCGTTTTTTGCGCCGAATTCAATGAAGGTTTTGAGGACATAAGCAATGCGTCCATCTTTATCCTTTATGAGGGTATTCAACTTGCCGTCAGAGAAAGTACCGGCTCCGCCTTCTCCAAACTGGACATTGGAATTAAGGAGAAGCTTGCCGTTTTTCCAAAAATTCTCAATATCAGCCTTTCTGGAATCGGCATCCTTTCCTCTCTCAAGAATAAGAGGCTTAAAACCTGCCCTGGCAAGACAAAGTCCACACAAAAGTCCTGCGGGCCCCATACCTATTACGGCTATCTTTTTTGTGGAATTCTCCTCCTTATAAAACGAACGAGGATCATAATTCTTAGGTAAAACGTATGGTTTCAGGTTTTTGATATTTTTATTTTTTAACAGGCTTTCTTCTTTGGAGCACGAAAAGCAAATGCTGTAAACATTGAATAAATCAGGCTTGTATCTGGCATCCAAAGATTTCTTGACTATGGAGAAATCCTTTATGGATTCATAATCAATTTTAAGTTTGGCCGCCAAAAGACCTTTTAACTTGGACTCATTAACATCAACCGGTGTTTTAAACTGTTCAATTATAAGCATATATTACCTGTTTTTGCCTGAAGCGAAAGTCCCGGCAATAAAGCCGCTGGAAAAAGCCCATTGGAGATTGTAACCTCCGCATCTGCCGTCAACATCGCAGGCTTCACCAACCACATACAATCCGGGCCACTTCTTAAGCATCAATTCATCATTAAGCTCTGATAAGTCAACACCGCCGGCGCAAACCTGAGCATTTTCAAAGCCGTTGGTATCTTCAACGTGAAGACGCATGTCCTTAAGGAGTTTAACCACCTTGGCTTTGGACTGCTTATTTACAAGACAGGCCGCTGTGGCGCTCTTTATGCCGGCCATCTTCATTACCTGAAGAATAACCTTTTTATTTGTGATTCCAAGGAAATACTCTTCCGCTGTCTGTTCAGTATTTCTGACGGGTCTATACATAATAAGCTGTGTCAGCTCTTCTTCAGAAATATCAGGAAGAAAATCCAAGGAAATTTCAGGCTTATTGTTATTATTAAGTTCATATGAAGCTATTCTAGACAACTGAAAAGTGGGAATCCCTGAAACTCCGTAATCAGTCAGTTGAATTTCACCGTTTTCCTTGGCTACAGTCTTGCCATTAACAATGAGTGAAATGCTTCCGTCAAATCTGACCCCGCTTAAAGCCTTTAAATAGCTCTCCGAACACTTCAGCTGAACAAGTGAGGGCACCACGGGAACAAAGTCCAAATTTAAGCCTTTTAGAAGCTTATAATGCTCTTCTTTTGACTTGCCTTTTATTCCGGCAATGCTTCCGATGGCAATAATTACAGAATCAAAATCAAAAGTCTGCTTCTTTTCTGCAACCATAACTGAAAGGGTATAGCCCTTTGCACTCTTTTTTATCTCTTTTACATTGGCTTGTGTAAATACATTCACGCCTCTGTAGGACAGCTCGTTTCTCAAGCAGTCAAGAATTGTGGAGGCCTGTCCGGAATATGGGTAATAATATCCGTCCCTTTTCACTGTTGAAAAGACTCCGAGACTGCAGAAAAAATCAACGAGATTCTCTGTGCTAAAACGGTTAATGACATTCATAATAAACTTTCTGTCTCCGCCGTTGTAACAGTTCTTATTTAATTTGTCATTGGTAAAATTACATTTACCGTTTCCTGTGGCCAAAAGCTTCTTGCCTACTCTGTCATTTGCCTCAAACAAAGTCACTTTAGAGGATTTGTCATGAGCAGTAATTGCTGCCATCATTCCGGAAGCACCGCCTCCGATAACCGCTATTTTTTTCATGTAATCCCCTAATATTCAAAGAAATTGAAGGCTACACCGAACTTTATTATTATCTTACCTCCGGGCATGGAGACCAGCTCCTCCTCGGAAAGATTTCTAAGGGCCAAAAGTAAAATCAGATTGGCAATGGAGCCTATAACAAAGCAAATTCCAAAGCTTGCCAGACCACCGACTATATTTAAGAACCCTTTATTTAGAAGCATCATTATAACTCCGGATAAGGCTGCCGTTCCCACAGGAATTGCAACGTAGCTCACAAGAGGAAGTCGACATTTAAATCCGGTCATACTAAAGAATGCATTTCCGACTGCAATAAATCCGAAGAATATAACAAAGGCAAGAAGAATTGTCTTATATCCGAAACCGCCTGTCTTGCTTACCAAAACCATTACGCCGGAAGAAAGCACAAAGGATACAACTGCAAGAATAAACACAGCACGCTTCTTGCTGGTGTAACTTACAAAGGTCTTAAAATACATGGCAAGAGGCATAAATAAAACCACCAGACATCCAAAGGCGAACAAGTCTGTACCTGCTATATTGTCTTCACCAAAACACCCGAGAAGTAAGGAACTTCCGATGGTCATAAGTGCAATGCTTAAGAAAGCACCAAAAACCACTATCATATGAACTCCCTCTTCCATTTTCTCTCTGGTAAACTTAAGTTCATTACGTCTGATTCCGCCAATACAGTAATTCTTAAAGCATATAACCATAAATTCAATGAAAAAGCCAAGAAATACAACAACGGGCAGGAATTTGCCATAAATTGCTCCGATATAAACTGCATTTGAGGGAACATCTGCCGTTTCAGGCTTATGGAAGATCCCGAACATAATAAATGCAGTAAGTACAAAGCCTCTAAGTACAAATGAGGTTATATTGTAAGGGAACATACCCTTAATTATTGCGGCTATAAGTTCAGGTACGGGTTCATGATATCTGGACATGTCTCTGTCAGCGATACGGGTGTTCTTGGCACCGCCAAGGTAAGTAACCGCAAGGAAAACCAGCTCCACAAAATATCCTAGGCAAACAGCCAGAGGAACCATGAAAGCCTTATACGAATTAATAAACTCAGGATTATTAAGTATTGTAGCTACTTTACCGCCGTAGTCACCGCCTATTTTGGCAGCAAATATGCTGGTTACAAGGGTTACAAGATTACAGATAATACCTGAAAGGCTTCCGGGAGCTGCCGTTCCTATACCAATAAAGAATCCCTTTAAAGGAGCCGAAAGGCACATCATTATAAAAGCAGGAATAAACATTCTTATAACGTTTGCTCCAAACAGAGTTCCTGTGGCGAATCTGGAAACAGCTCCTGATACAGCAAATATAAAAATGCTTCCAGCAATGGCATAAATAACCGAAAGAACAATACCACTCTTATATACTTCAATTGCATTCTTGCCGAGGCTCTTTTGAATTCGTGAACGCATAAGTTTGCCAATGATTTCAGGCATACTGTCGGTTAATAGAATCGAAATCAAAGCAAACACTTCATAAGCGCATGCCAAATAGCCCATACCGTTTTCCTGTAAGAAAAAGGTCAGGATAAAAATATTGGCCATAAGAAGCATTCCTTTAAGCAGGCCATATTTAGTTTTCTTAATCTCCCATTGAGCCATTAAAACTAATCCCTTGTAATCCCCAGAGCTGCAAGAGCAATCTCTTGCTTCTCTTCCATAATTTTCGCCTCTTCCTCTGTCATGTGATCATAACCGCAAAGATGAAGCATACTGTGGGCCACCAGAAAGGCAAATTCTCTTTTAACACTGTGGCCATATTTCTTTGCCTGACTTAATACCCTCTCGACACAAATAATAATATCGCCAAGAATCACTTCTCCGGTGTCCGGATCGGTAAAGTCGGCAGAGTTTTCATTAATATAGTCCAGATCAAATTCCCCGGGAGTTTCAAATTCCATGTTCGGAAAGCTTAAAACGTCAGTCTCCCTGTCTATATTTCTGAACTCTTTATTGTATTCTCTTATCCCTGAAGCATCGGTAACGAGAAGATTAACTGCGGGTTCAATTGCCGCCTTCTCATTTTTTAATATCTCATCGCCCACGGAAGACGCCAGGGCTTCTATATCAAATCTGAATTTATGATCAGTCTCATTTTCAACGTAAAAAATCATAATAAAGTTCCTCGTCGATGAACATCTGCTTCATTATTCTCAGTTCATCTATGGAAAGTTTGGATCTGGCAAATCTGGGACTTGCCTGTTTCTTTTTAAACACGCTGTCGATTACCTGTTTGTAATCAATCTCTGTATGTCCGTTCTTTATAAGATAAAGAATGGTTGTAATCACCGCATCCGAAAAATACAGAATTCCGGTTTCTTTTTCAACAATAAGGCCTGTTCCCGTAAGATACTCTTTAAGAACCTCTCTGGCCTTTAAGGGAAATTTATATTCTTCGCATATGGATTCCACATATCCCCAGGATTTATCACCCTTAATAATACCGATGGACTGATAATAGCCCCCGGCTTTGGCAGCTCCGTCATCAAGGCCCAGCTTTTTGGCAATCTTATCGCAAAAATAAGCGACATGAATGGACTTATAATACTCGTCCTTATTGTTACCCTTAAGTTCAACCAAAAGCTTGCATTCAGGGTCGTTGATTTCCATATAGCGATCTCTGTTTTTGTAGATAACCTGGGTTGAAAAAATCTTTAAAACAATAACAATGAAAAGAATTGAAACAAATACATTTGCAATTGGAATCAAAAATCTTTCCAATGATAAGGTGGCATTCTCAAAAATAATAATCTCGGCAGTTTCATTAACGAGTATTGAAAGACCTGTCACAACAATCGGAACCGTAACCCTGTATCGTTCATCAAGTTTGTTGAACATACATATGCCCACAATACCGCTTACAAAATAAAGCAAAAATACAGAAAGAGAACTTTCTGTAAGCAAAACTGCCGCGAGCAAAAATCCTGTCCCGGAAACAACGCCCATTAATGGTGTGGAAAACAGCGACATTGTTATAAAAACGGGCACAATGGGCCAGCCGGTAACCGGAAGGAACACACAAACCGCTTCAACAATAACGCCGATAAAATACCAGAAAAACACCCTTGTGGGATGTTCTAAATTGTCATACAGCAACAAATCCTCTTCTTTTCCCTGAGTAAAAAGGAAAATGAAAAGGGCGGAAAATAAAGCCATGAGACAAACGTTTCTGATCATATCCGGCACAGGACAGTTAAGGAAAAAGCTGAAAGCTGCTACGGATATGACATTTAACCAGAAAAATGCCAATGACAACAAATATGAAAGAATTGAACCTGAGCCGGTTGTTTTATTATCGGCGGCTTTGTTTTCTGCCATCGTCACTCTTCTTGCTCCTTGACTCGTATTTTTCGTAAGCATTTACTATCTTTTGTACCAAAGGATGTCTTACAACGTCCTTTGATGTCAAATTACAAAAAGCGATATCTTCAATCTTTGAGAGAACCCTGCATGCCACATCAAGACCTGACACGGTACCTGCGGCCAAATCCTTCTGGCTGGCATCACCTGTAACAATAACCTTTGAGCCGAATCCGATTCTGGTTAAGAACATCTTCATCTGAGCAGGGGTTGTATTCTGGGCCTCATCAAGAATAATATAGGCATTATCAAGAGTTCTTCCCCTCATATATGCCAAAGGAGCCACTTCAATCAGTCCCTTTTCCATGTTCTTCGCAAAGTTCTCAGGGCCCATTATCTGATAAAGGGCATCATAGAGAGGCCTTAAATAAGGATCTACCTTACTTTGCAAATCGCCCGGTAAAAACCCCAGTTTCTCACCTGCTTCTATGGCGGGTCTAGTAAGAATTATTCGGGATACTTCGTCATTTCTGAAGGCGGTAATTGCCATAGCCATGGCAAGATATGTTTTACCGGTTCCCGCAGGTCCGAGGCCAAAGGTAATCATGTTGTTCTTAATGGCATCAACATATTCCTTTTGTCCAAGGGTCTTGGGTTTAATAGGTTTACCGCCGATTGTATGACAAATAATGGTGTCATCCATACAATCCAAATTTCTTACCTGTTCTTCCATACTCATAGCTATAGCGTAATCAACTCCGGATTCTTCTATTTCATTTCCTTTTAATGACTGTTCAAAAAGTCTGTTTAAAACAGCGGATGCTCTTCTGACGCCGACTTCGTCACCGGAAATGTTGATTCCATCCCGGTTAACCACCGTAACTCCAAAGCTTCTTTCAATCTTTTTGACGTATAAATCATTATAGCCAAACACGTTTAAAATGTGGTTTGACGGTACATCCATGTGAAAAAGGGCCATACTGCTCTGCTCCTTAAGTCTCACCAAAAAGTTCTGAGTAAACCTTATCAACGAAATTGTCAAGGAAAGCCTCATCCAAATTCATAAACTTGTCAGAAAGGCTTTCTTTGAGCAATTCACATCTTTTGAAATAAAGTTCTTCTTCAGCCAAATCCGGTTCTTCTGATTCAATATTGGCCCCGATAATATCAGCCAGATTGGAAGACTTGCAATACTCAAGCATGGCACTGTAAAGATTCTTCTCTGATTTGGCTTCTTTCTCAAATCGGGTGGAATTAACCATTGAAACAAAACCCAATACGATAAAAAGGCCGAACATTGCAAACATAACACCATAGATCAAAAACTTGGCGTTAGGATTAAGACTTATTGGGAATATGCCGGTAACTACCAAAACCATGGCAATCATACCGACAAGTCCCACCATCAAAAAAGTCCAAGCGGATGAACGGTTATCATTCGCTTTACTTTCGTTATCAATGTATACGCCCATAAAAACCCCCAATACTAAATAGTTATTTATTGCTTAAATAATCATCAATGCCTTTTGCAGCTGCTTTACCTGCTCCCATTGCAAGAATAACTGTAGCAGCGCCCGTAACAGCATCACCACCTGCATAGACAGCTTCTTTGCTTGTTTTGCCGGTTTCTTCCTCAGCCACGATACATTTTCTTCTGTCAGTATCAAGGCCGATTGTTGTTGATGAAATCAAAGGATTGGGTGATGTTCCAAGTGACATGATAACTGTATCAACATCAATTACAAACTCAGACCCCTTAACCTCAACCGGTCTTCTTCTTCCTGATTCATCAGGCTCACCAAGTTCCATTCTGATACACTTGATTCCGTTTACCCAGCCGTTCTCATCAGAAAGAATCTCAACAGGGTTAGTAAGAAGATTGAAGATGATTCCTTCTTCTTTAGCGTGATGAACTTCTTCAACTCTGGCAGGAAGCTCCTCTTCACTTCTTCTGTATACAATATGTACCTCAGCACCAAGTCTTAAAGCAGTTCTGGCTGCATCCATAGCTACGTTTCCGCCGCCTACAACCGCAACCTTCTTGCCCTTCATAATGGGTGTGGGGGCATCTTCCTTAAATGCCTTCATAAGGTTGTTTCTTGTAAGATACTCGTTGGCTGAGAACACTCCGTTTGCCTGCTCACCTGGTATACCCATAAACTTGGGCAGTCCGGCACCGCTTCCGATAAATACGGCATCAAAGCCTTCCTCATTAAGAAGCTCATCAATAGTGATTGACTTACCGACTACCACGTTGGTTTCAATCTTAACGCCAAGGCTCTTAACGTTTTCTATTTCCTTGGCAACAACCTTGCTCTTGGGAAGTCTGAATTCGGGAATACCGTAAACAAGTACACCGCCTGCCTGATGCAAGGCTTCAAAGATAGTAACCTCGTAACCAAGCTTTGCCAGATCTCCTGCACAGGTCAATCCTGCAGGGCCTGAACCTATAACTGCAACCTTCTTGCCGTTAAGAGCTTTTGCTCCTTCAGGTTTAATACCATTTTCTCTTGCCCAGTCAGCAACAAATCTTTCTAACTTACCGATTGAAACAGGTTCTCCCTTGATGCCTCTTACACATTTGCCTTCGCACTGGCTTTCCTGGGGACATACACGTCCACAGACAGCAGGAAGGGAACTGGATTCGGAAATAATTCTGTAAGCTTCCCTAAAGTTTCTCTCCTTAACCTGAGCGATAAAGCCGGGAATGTTTATGGAAACGGGACATCCCTTCATGCAAAGTGCATTCTTACAGTTAAGGCATCTTCCTGCCTCTTCTACCGCTTCCTCTTCGTTATATCCAAGGCACACTTCCTCGAAATTGCGTGCGCGCTCTTTTGCATCCTGCTCTCTGACAGGTACCTTCTTCATTACATCCATTACTTGTCACCTCCGCAATTTCCGCATCCGCCGTGGTGAGTATCACCTTCGGTGAGTGCAAGATATGCTCTTCCTTCTTCAGTTTTATATAACTGCTGACGCTTCATAGCCTGGTCGAAATCAACTTTATGTCCGTCAAACTCGGGTCCGTCTACGCAGGCGAATTTAACCTCGCCGTCAACAGTAAGTCGGCAGGCACCACACATACCTGTTCCGTCAACCATAATAGGGTTCATGGAAACAATTGTGGGGATACCCAGCTCTTTTGTAAGTTTACATACAAACTTCATCATGATCATTGGGCCGATGGCTACGCAGACATCATACTTTTTGCCTTCATTAACCAGATCTTCAATGACCTTGGTAACCATACCGCTTCTACCATATGATCCGTCATCGGTTGTGATATAAAGGTTGCCTGCAACAGCCTTCATCTCATCCTCATAGATAAGCAAATCTTTCGTTTTGGAGCCAATGATGACATCAGCATCCACGCCATGATTGTGAAGCCATTTAACCTGAGGATAAACAGGAGCTGTTCCAAGTCCGCCGGCTACGAAGAGAATGCGTTTTTTCTTAAGACTCTCAATGTCCTCTTCAATAAACTCGCTGGGCTTTCCGAGAGGGCCAACAAAATCAGCGAAAGAATCACCTGCTTTTAAATCAAGCATTCTTTTGCTGGAGGCTCCAACAGCCTGAACAACAATGGTAACAGTTCCTTTTTCTCTGTTGTAATCGCATACAGTCAAAGGAATACGCTCGCCGTCCTCGTCTATTCTGACGATTACGAACTGACCGGGCTGACAGCTTCTTGCAGCCCACTTAGCTTCAACTTCAAGGTATTGAATATTTTCAGCTAATCTCTTAGAATCAACAATTCTGTACATTTCTAAACCCTTTCTTATAATAATTTCCGCTTAAAATTCAAAAAATACATAATCATTTTTTTCGTCCAAGCCTAATCTGTATCGTTTACCGTCGTAGAGGCCTACGGCAAACAAAGCGCCGGTTCTTGTGCGGACGCCATTTTCGTCCTCCATAATCTCGGCAATTATATAAAAGTCTCCTGCATTATCAATATTGGTCACGTATTGATAAAGATAGAGATACCTTCCGTAAATCTCCATGGAACGACCGTCTGCATCATAAATCTTATTTATCTCGATCATTCCGTCAACAATGGCCTTTTGAGCTGCTTCTATGCTGACATTGGTTTTAATGTTCAAGTTATAGTTTCTTGAAGTTATTTCGCCGCATTCACCCATTTCGTTGTAGGTAACGAATTTGTATTCAGACTTGCCAAGGGGCATGTGAATGGGGCCTTTGTACTCCATACTGCTTAAGGTGGGGTCAGTCCCATCTGTTGTATAAAAAACGCGAGTTCCTTCAAACACATCAACCTCTATCAAAGTAGGGCTTGTGTAATCTCCGCTGTATGTAAGAACCTCCGGAGTAAGAGGAACATCTGCGTCAATATGGTATTTCTTCGAAACGATTCTGCTTTCAACTCCATAGGAGTTAAGGGTAAATGCAGAAACCACATGATCTCCCGATTCCAGGAAAATAGGGGAAGAATATGTTTCGCTTTCAGTGGTGGGCGTGGAACCGTCAACGGTGTAATAAATCTCACCACCGGATTTGGAAGAAAGCTTAAGTGGAATTACTTCCTCATAGGTTCCTTCATCGTATGAAAAATCAGGCTCACTGCACTTGTACTCCTGGAAGGGATTGGTTATATCATTGTCACCCATAGCCATAAGAAAATCACTTAAGGCCTTGTAATTGCCTCTTGATACATACAAATCAACAGTACTCTTGCAGGAGTTATATCTTAAATCAATCTCAGCTGAGTCGTCTGCAACCACTTCCTTATAGAGAAGCAGCGCGCTTTCCTCATCTCCCATTGCCAGGTTTACGTTTGCCAGATAATATGTGGCAAGACTATCGTGGCCCTTTAACTCAAGAATATGTCTGTAAGTCTCGGCAGCCTCTCTAAGCTCGCCTTTTGACACATGCTTGCCGGCTTTATCAAGCTGATATTCGTAATTGGTATACCTGTAATCCAGAAAAAACCACAATAATCCAAAGGCAAGTATAAGGACTATAAAAATAGCACCCATAATACCTACCGCCTTCAGATTCTTGGCAAGAAATTCTTTTCTTAATCTATTATCTTCATCGGAATCCTCTTCTGTAACTGAAGTATCCGACTCCGCTTCAGTGTTCTTCTTTGATTGCCATTCAATAGCTTCATCGGCAACATCTGAAAGAATCTGGGTTATGCTGTTTTCAATCTCAGGATCGAAGTCAGGGACAATCTTAATCTCTTCACCGCAGAATTCACAGTAAAGCTTGCCCTCCTCAATCTCTTTACCGCACTTTGGGCAGATCATTTTGTCTTATTCTCCACAGCAGCCACACAGTTATTCATAAGCATTGCTATTGTCATGGGTCCAACGCCTCCCGGAACAGGAGTGATTGCAGAGGTTTTATCCTTGACACTGTCAAAATCCACATCTCCGCATAACTTGCCCTCTTCATTTCTGTGGATTCCCACGTCAATGACAACAGCTCCGTCCTTAACAAAAGACGCGTCTATAAATTTGGGCTTTCCTATAGCAACAACGAGAATATCCGCTCTCTTGGTAACATCCTTTAAATCTTTGGTTCTCGAATGGCAAACAGTTACGGTTCCGTTTTCACGAAGCAAAAGAAGAGCCATGGGCTTTCCTACAATATTGCTTCGTCCGATAACCACACACTCCTTGCCTTCAATAGTGATGTTGTATCTCTTTAAAAGCTCAATGATACCGGCGGGTGTACACGAAACAAGTCCCTTTCTTCCAACGCACAAAGAACCCACATTGGAAATATGGAATCCGTCAACATCCTTTGCCGGATCAATGGCCATAATAACCTTGTCTTCATCAATTCCCTTAGGAAGAGGAAGCTGAACAAGAATACCGTCAACGTCAACATCCTTATTCAGTTTGTCTATAAGCGACAAAAGTTCGCCCTCAGATGTTGTCTCAGGCAATTCAAAGCTTTCGGAGTTAATTCCGCAGTATTCGCATGCCTTCTTTTTATTGTTTACATACACCTGGCTTGCAGGATCTTCTCCCACAAGAATAACCGCCAGAGTAACCTCTCTTCCTTTAGCCTTAAGAGCTGCAACTCTTTCTTTTACCTCGTCTTTAATCTGTGACGAGATTAATTTGCCATCTATAATCTGAGTCATGTTTTAATAAACACCTTTCTTAGAATAATCCGGTAATAACGCCCTCGTCGCTCACATCAATTCTGAAGGCAGCAGGTGATTTGGAAAGACCGGGCATTGTAACAATTTCACCTGTAAGGGCAACTACAAAGCCTGCTCCGGCGCTTACATAGACTTCTCTTATGGTAAGTTCAAAATTCTCAGGTCTTCCAAGTAAATTGGGGTTATCGGAAAGAGAATACTGAGTCTTGGCCATGCAGACAGGAGTCTTGTCAAAGCCAAGTTCTGTAAGCTTCTTAATCTGATTGAGAGCGGTAGTTGAATAGCTTACGCTTCCTGCACCGTATATTTCTTTGGCAATGGTCTCAATCTTGTCTTTAATGGGCAGATTCTTGTCATAAATTGGAGCAAAATGAGATTCTTTCTTCTCAATTGTTTCAACTACCTTCATGGCAAGCTCTCTTCCGCCTTCTCCGCCCTTTTCCCAAACTTCGGAAAGAGCGAATTCGCAGTTTCTGGCCTCGCAGAACTCTTTTACAAAGTTTAATTCTTCTTCTGTATCCGAAGAGAATCTGTTTAATGTTACAACAACAGGAACATTGTACTTCTGAAGGTTCTCGATGTGTTTTTCAAGATTGACAATGCCCTTCTTTAACGCTTCCACGTTAGGCTCTCCAAGGTCAGCCTTGGGAACAAGTCCGTTATATTTAAGTGCTCTTACTGTGGCAACAAGCACTACAGCATCAGGCTTAAGGCCTGCAAGAACACACTTGATATCAAGGAATTTCTCGGCTCCAAGGTCGGCTCCGAATCCTGCCTCGGTAATTGCATAATCCGCCATCTTTATTGCTGCTTTTGTGGCTCTTACGGAGTTACATCCATGCGCTATGTTGGCAAAGGGGCCTCCGTGAATCAAAACGGGAGTGTTCTCCAAGGTCTGAACAAGGTTGGGTTTTAAAGCATCCTTTAAAAGCGCAGCCATAGCTCCTACTGCGTTTAAATCCTTTGCAGTAACAGGCTTACCTTCGTAGTTATATCCAACAACGATTCTTGAAAGGCGGTCCTTTAAATCCTTCATGTCTGAAGCCAGGCAGAGGATAGCCATAATCTCACTTGCAACAGTTATAACAAAATGGTCTTCTCTTACAAAGCCATCGCTCTTCTTTCCAAGTCCAACAACTATGTTACGAAGAGCTCTGTCGTTCATATCCTCACAGCGTTTCCAGGAAATGTTTCTTGAATCGATTCCAAGTTCATTTCCCTGATGGATATGATTATCTATTATTGCAGCCAAAAGGTTATTGGCTGAAGTAATTGCGTGAAAATCACCGGTAAAATGAAGGTTAATATCCTCCATGGGAACAACCTGAGCATATCCGCCGCCGGCAGCTCCTCCCTTGATACCAAAGCAGGGTCCCAAAGAAGGCTCTCTCAAAGCAACAACAGCCTTCTTCCCGATAAGGGACATAGCCTGTCCAAGGCCTACGCTTGTGGTGGTCTTTCCCTCTCCAGCAGGGGTGGGATTAATGGCCGTAACAAGGATAAGTTTTCCGTCCTTGTTGTCCTTAATCTTGTTAAGATACTCATCAGAAAGTTTTGCTTTGTACTTTCCGTAATACTCAAGATAGTCTTCATCAATTCCTATCTTTGCAGCTACTTCCTTAATTGGAAGCATTTTGGCATTTTGAGAAATTTCAATATCGCTTAACATCCGTTTCCTCCGGTCAAATTTTATACGTCCTCATCCAAAAGACGTTCGAATTCGGCTTCTGTCATCAGAACCTTTCTAGGTTTGGTTCCCTCTTCTTCCCCAACAACACCATAATCACAAAGCTGATCCATAATTCTGGCTGCTCTGTTAAATCCAATTCTGAATGCCCTTTGCAGCATTCCGATGCTACCCTTATCTTTATCAATTATGAATCTGCCTGCCTCCGCAAACAGTTCATCAAGACCACTGCCTGACGATGAAGCTCCTCCTCCCGCGGATCCCGAAGAATCCATACTCTTCATCTGTTCAAGCACCTCGTTGCTTTGCTCCTCTGAACCGTAATCCTGGCTCTTTAAAGATTCAACAACCGCTTTTACTTCCTCATCGGACACAAAAGCGCCCTGAATTCTGGCAGGTTTGGTATATCCCTGCGGGTAAAACAGCATATCTCCTTTGCCAAGAAGTCTTTCGGCTCCATTCATGTCAAGAATGGTTCTTGAATCAACGCCACTTGATACTGCAAAAGCAACACGGCTTGGCATATTAGCCTTAATAAGGCCTGTAATAACGTCAACTGACGGTCTTTGTGTAGCAATGATAAGATGAATGCCTGCGGCTCTGGCAAGCTGTGCGAGACGGCAAATTGCCTCCTCAACCTCACCGGGTGCCACCATCATCAAATCAGCAAGCTCATCTACAATAATTACTATCTGAGGGAGTTTTTCCGCATCACTTCCTTCAGCCTGCAGAGATTCAACATACTTGTTATAGCTTGCAAGATCTCTGACTTCAGCATCAGCAAACTTCTTATATCTGTCTGTCATTTCGGCTACGCCCCAGTGAAGAGCACTGGCTGCCTTCTTAGGGTCGGTAACCACAGGAACAAGAAGGTGTGGAATTCCGTTATAAACAGATAATTCAACCACCTTCGGGTCAATCATTATAAGTTTGACTTCTTCAGGCGTAGCCTTATAAAGAATACTCATGATAAGGGTATTGATGCAGACACTCTTACCGGAGCCTGTGGCGCCTGCTATGAGCATGTGGGGCATCTTCGCAATATCGGCAACCACAACCTTACCCGCTATATCCTTACCTACTGCAAAGGCAAGCTTCGAATTGAAATTCTTATATTCCTTGCTCTCAAGAAGTTCTCTCAAAGAAACAGCTGAGTTTTCTTTGTTGGGAACTTCAATTCCTATTGCAGCCTTGCCGGGTATCGGTGCTTCAATACGAATATCAGTTGCTGCAAGATTTAGCTTAATATCATCTGTAAGTCCAAGGATCTTGCTGACCTTAACGCCCATCTCGGGCTGCATCTCATATCTGGTTACTGCAGGTCCCTGTGAAATGTCGGTAATTGTTACATGAACACCGAAGTTTGCAAGGGTCTGTTGTAAAAGCTTGGCAGTCTCTTTAAGATCATTGGTGTTTGCTCCGGTACTTCCTTTACCCTTTTTAAGAAGATTGATTGAAGGAAGTCTGTAGGCTCTCTTAATTTTCTTTTTGGGTGCAGGGATGATTTCTTCATCCTCTTCATGCAAATCAGGAGCAATTACGGATTTGGGTCTTTGAGGTGCAGCAGGGATAATCTCATCGTACTCCTCTTCCTCCTCAGGGCCTTCCTCCTCTTCGCCATATATATTCATCTGTCCGCCGGTGTGAATTCTGATCTTGTCAAAATCAGTTGTGGCAGGGACAGGGTTTTCGTCCTTTGCCTGATCATCATCATAACTGTAGGTTATCTCGTGAACGTCCTCACTTTCGCCGTAATTCTCGGCATCGGTAAGGCTTGTATTAACCATAACTCCGGAAACCTTTTTCTCCATACGAAGAATCTTCTCGGTTTCCTCCTGCTCTTCTCTGGAGGCGCGCTCTTCTTCAAGCTGTCTGCGCCTTTCTGCCATTAGCCTGCGTTCTTCTTCCTTCGCTTCACGCTTTGCCTGTCTTCTGGCCTTGGCGTCCTCCATTCTGGAATAGCGTTCTTTAGCGTTGTTTACTCTTCTTTCCTCATCAGCCTTGGTGTAGGCAGAAACAGCTTCTTTGCCCTCACGCATACCCTTTGAGATGGATTTGCCTGTAAGAATAATCAGACAGACAACAATTAACACAACTACAACCAGAACGGCTCCAACCGTATCAAGAAGTTTCCAAAGGGCAAAAGCCAAGCTGCCTGCAATCAGCCCGCCGCCGGACTTGTTTTCAGAGCAATATGTATAAATATTTACAATACTGTAGCTGTCTCTGGTAATCTTTGAAAGATAGTCCGCCAGAATACTTATGAGAACAAAAAGTGCAGATACAGTAATAACCTTTCTTTTAGCAATCTTATTTCCGGGATTAAGGAAAATAAAAGCAAAAGCAAAGAATATATAAATAGGCAGAACATAGTTCATGAAGCCGAAAACGCCAAAGAGCACGTCTCGAATCACAACTGCTACGCCATTACTTATAATTCCCAAATTGCAAAGAAACAAAAAGACACACAACGCAAATAAGAGCAGCAAGCTGATATCGCTAAAAATCTGCCCTTCTTCTGCTGTGACCTTTTTCTTTCGGGAGGTACTTTTTCTCCCTCTTGTGGATCTTGTGGCCATCTAGCCGTATTCCTCACATTTCCTAAAAATCTAGTTAATAATTATACCATAATACAGGTATAATTGTCATATGTTTTATTCAGCTTCCATAAAATACAATCTGCTTGCCATATCCTGGAAGAAAGCCGCCTGATCGTTAAATCCCGTGCCTGCAAAATTGGGTTTTAAATTCACTCCCGCATCCATAAGGAATTCACCGCTCAAATGATAATCTTCCTTTTCGCCGTCAAGCTTAACGAATTTGGCCGCAATATCCATCATTACGGAATCCTGCTTTAAGGCTACAGGAGAAATCATATTGACCAAATCTCCAAACTCCCTGATATCAACAGATTTATCTATGTTGTAGAAATGGTATTTTAATTCTCTGTCAAGACCTTGTGCATCGTAATGCCTAAAGGTTGTATTGGGAGTAACCCTGTTTTGTAAAATGAGAGCAACCGCTCTTGTCTTATCCTTTGAGACGCAGGTCCAGACTGTGTTATTGCTGTCCGAAAAGCTCTTACTTCTGTAAAAGGTGCCGGAGGAAATAACATCTCTCCACTTCTTATAAAGCTTAATCTGCTCCTTTAATTCATCCTTTTCCTTCTGCTTCATCTCGCAAAGGTTATATTCATATCCCAGATTGCCGAAGAAAGCAACATTAAATCTTGTATCAAGAGGTGTTTTCCTAAGGGTCTGGTGGTTAGGACAGTTGGATACATGGGCAGTAACCGTATTCATGGGATATCCGTAGCTGTAACCGTTCTGAATAAACGCTCTTTGGTAAGCATCAGTGTCATCGCTGGCCCATATTTGAGAGAAATAGCAAAGGGCCCCCAAATCGAACCTGTTGCCGCCCGAAGAGCATCCCTCAAACAAAATCTCTGGGAATCTCTCATTAAGAGTCCTAAGGATTCTGTAAAGTCCAAGCATATATCTGTGAGCCACCTCGCCCTGCCTGTTTGATGGAAGGGAGGCGGAAAATACATCCGAAAAGATTCGGTTCATATCCCATTTTACATAGGAAATGTCGGCGGAACCAAAGACATCCGTCATGGATTCGATAACGAAATCGCATACATCATCCCTTGTCAGATCAAGAACTCTTTGATTACGTCCTTCAGTGTGGGCTTTGCCGGGAATGTCCATGGCATATTCCGGATGAGCCTTATAAAGTTTGCTCTTGACGTTTATCATCTCAGGCTCCACCCAGATTCCAAAGTCAAGACCAAGAGCTTTAATTTTATCGGCCACACCTTTTAATCCCCCGGGGAATTTTTTGGTGTTTACAAACCAGTCTCCAAGGGAGGAGGTGTCATCGTTTCTTTCTCCAAACCATCCGTCATCCAAAACAATCAGTTCGATACCGATGTTCTTGGCTTCCTTGGCCAGTTCAACCAGCTTTTTCTCATTTATCTTAAAATAAGCAGCTTCCCAAGAATTCAAAAGAACAGGCCTTGTTTTCTTCTTCCAGGTTCCCCTTAAAATATGCTCTCTGACAAAGTTATGCATATTTGCACTTAAGCCGTTATATCCACAGGGAGAATATGAAAGAACTGCCTCAGGGCTTACAAACTCTTTGCCCCCATCAATTACATATTCAAAGCCGGCAGGATTAATGCCGTTTAGAAATCTTAATTTGCCAAATGCGCTGAAATCAAATATTTCGGCATGGTTTCCTGAATAAAGCAGGTTAAAACCGTAGCAATCTCCAAATTGTTCATCAGTGCCCTTCTTTGAAAGAATGACAAAAGGATTTGCCCGATTTGATGACACACCGCAAACACTGGAATTAATAAAGCATCCGGCATCAAAGGATACGCTGTGCCTTTCCATCTCTCTTGTCCAGGCACCATTAAATGTCAATATTTCATAGCTGTCCTTGGCAAAATCCACCTGGGCACTCATTAATCTGAAGAGCCTTACAGCCTCTTCACCGTCATTGACGAGTCTGGAGTACCTTGTAATAACGTCACTGTCCTCATAAACAAGATAATGAAGTTCAAGAGTCATCTTGTAATTTCTGTCCTTTAAAACAATAACAAGATGCTCATAATCTCCGGACTCATTGTAGGCTCTCGGCAAAGCGCCGTCATCAAGGCTTTCATCAATAACCTTGGATTCACTATAAACAAAATCGCAGGTTCTGCTTCCGTCTTCATGAGCGATTTCCACGAAAGGTGCTCTGATATCACCCTTTCCGTATCCACTCATTTCAAGCTTCATATCCTCGAGACAAACATCTGAAAAATCCTTGTCATAGGCCAAAGAGCACCCCGGAACGAATGCATTCTTTTCTCTTAAAGCAGAAACATTCTTCTCATCGAGATTAATCTTTTTGCCATAATAAAGATGCTCAAGATGCCCCGATACGTTTTTTTCAAAACAATATGAAGTGTTGCAAGTCTCTAAAACGAACAGATTACCTGTTACTTTTATCATTATCTGCCTCCGACGATATTGAAATGAATCTCAATAGGCTTTGTATGAATGCCGCTTACAGTCAATGTAGCTTTACCGCTGTTTCCTTTGGTCTTAACGTAGGTTCCTGCCATGCCGCCCTGAAGATTAAGGCATGCCGGTCCAATTAATTCAGCTTCTCCTTCAATGGATAGAGTAATGGGGTCGTTATAGAAAGGAAGCACATTTCCCTTCTGATCAAGAGCTCTGATTCTTACTTCAGTAACATCATAGGAGTTCTCTTCCTTAAGCTCAGTCTTATAAGCCTTGGCATCAAGAACAACCTGACGGAAGGGCTCTTTAACAACGCTGGCAACAACTTTTCCATCCTTTATCGCGTCAAATCTGTAAACGGTAGCTTCTCCGCCCCATTCACCAATATACTTGCCGTAAAGATTTACAAGTGTAGAATACTTAATTTTATCTACTGTAAGAACTTTGGCTGCCAAAAGATAGAATTTCTTCGGTGCACTTTCAAGGCCGTAACGGCTGGCCATATTAAGGCCTTTCTTAAGGTCCTTTGCAACTGAAGGCTTATAATGCTCAACAGTCTCCATCTGATCTCCCACAAAGTCGTCAATCAATACAGGACCATGAGGCATATTCTTAAAAGCGGAATCATCTTTAACATTGTATTCAGAAATGAACCTGTCGTTCTTGTACATCTTAATTACATCGGCGTTTGTAACTGCCCAAAGTTCATCCTTTATTCCTGCAGGGTGCTCACCTATGTCGAGGGATGAGGAAATGTAGAGAATAGGGTTTTTATCCTGCTGTGCTGCATATATATTGGCAGCAGGCTTCATATTTCTGAACATATCCATGACGCCGTGGTAACAGATTCTGTCTCCGCTTCCGAAGTCCTTATGGGTGTTGTAGTCCGCATATACCCATCCAAATCCACCTGCAACGCCTTCCTCGCCGTAATATGCATTCATTACTCTTGCATGGCGAAGGAAATGCTCTGTTCTGTGGAGCTCGTCGTCATAGGACTTTGTAGGGAACATATGCCCATTGTACTCGGAAATAAGGAAACCCTTATTCATATCCGTCGTAACGTCGCTCTTGTGACGACATCCGGGCGTCTTTCCGTCATGGCTGAAGTCATTATAGGTATAAACATCTTCAAGAAGGCTGCTCTTTTTGATAAATCTAACGCCGCCTGTCTGTCTGAAAGGATCAAGCTCATGGGCAAGATTGTTGGTCTTGGTATAAAATTCATCATCATCCTGAGACTCGTTGATTCTCACACCCCAAAGAATAATGGAAGTATGATTTCTATACTGAAGAATCATGTCTCTGGTATTCTCGATGGCCTGCTTTTTCCAGGCATCATCTCCCACATACTGCCATCCGGGAATCTCGGTAAAAACAAGAATTCCCACCTCATCGCATCTGTCGATAAAATAATGGCTCTGAGGGTAATGGCAGGTTCTTACGGCATTAAGACCAAGTTCATTCTTAAGAACGTCCGCATCCATCTCCTGCATGGACTTGGGCATTGCATATCCCACATAAGGATAGCTCTGGTGTCTGTTTAAGCCTCTGATTGTAAGCCTCTTGCCGTTAAGATAGAATCCGTCGGCCTTAAATTTAGCTTTTCTGAAACCGGCTCTGATGACTCTTTCATCAATAACATTGCCGTTTCTCAAAAGTCTGACCTTGAAATTATATAAATTGGGTTCATCGGGGCTCCAAAGTTTGGGAGCCTCCTCGATTATTTCACTTTTCTCAAAGATTTTTCTTCCGTCCTTAATTCTGACTTCGAAATCTTTCCCGTTAAAGCTGCCAATCACCTTATAATCGTCTGATTTATACTCAGCATAGGAAATCTCTACGTCAAAATCTCCTTCGGTCTCCTGACTGAGCTCAAAGGACGTAAAATACCCGGCTTTTTTAACGCTTCCATCCTTAACTGATACCTTGGGATTGACGTAAAGATTCTCAAAGTGGCATTTATCAAGGACGTCGATATAAACATCTCTGTAGATACCACCATAAGTCATGTAATCGATAACAAATCCGAAGGGAGGAACGTTAATGTCCTCCTTGCTGTTGACTCTGACAGTCAAAAGGTTGTCGGAACCATACACAAGTTTCTCGGAAATATCAATACTGAAAGCCGTATAGCCGCATTGATGAAAAGCGACTTCATCTCCGTTTAAATACACAGTGGCTTCGTGGCCCACACCTTCAAAAGTAAGTATTACGCTTTTGCCTCTCCACTCTTCAGGGGCATTTATCTTCCTTCTATATCCCGAAACAAACTGATATATGGACTCGTCAAAGTAATGAAAGGGTGTTTCAACATTGGCATGAGGAATCCTTACAGGTTTAAGGTTGGCTTCATTGAAACCTGCATCTTTAAGTTCATCAAAATAATCACTCGAATAGAGCCAATTCTCATTTAAATAAACTCTCTGGTTCATATTAACCTCCGTTTTACAGGCAATCACCGTTTGAAGCAATTACATCTTTAAATAGATGAGCTGAATCCTTTAGGACTCTTTTCTGTGTCTCATAATCTACATAAACAATTCCAAAGCGCTTGGAATATCCGAAGAACCACTCAAAATTATCCATCAGAGACCACTGGAAATATCCGACAACATCAGTACCATCCTCTGCGCTTCTTCTTAATGCCAGCAGATATCTGTGAAGAAAGTCAACTCTGGGGCCGTCATGTACCTTACCGTCCATTGAAACCCAATCAGAGGAACTCATACCGTTTTCGGTAATAATAACCGGTTTGCCATATCTTTCTGCAAGGAACTTGGGAGCCCAGTACAGGCAATCCGGAGTTACGTGCCATCCCATGGTTGTCATGGGCATTCCTTCGGGATAAGTAATTTCCTCGGGACCGTCTTTTGTCATTTCAGACTCGCATCCCTGATAGATATTAAGTCCGAAGAAATCAACTTCCGAGCTGATTAATTCAAGCTCTTCTTTTGAAAAATCAGGTAAATGATCTCCGAATCTTTCAACAAGGCCCTTGGGAAGGCAGCCCTTCATTATAGGTTCGGAATACAAGCCAAGGTTAAAAAGCAAAGACCTGAAATCATCGGTATTTATTTCGAATGTCAGTTTAATGGATGCCTCAATATCCTCTTTGGTTACACCGGTTCCGACTTTAGCCCCTGTGAATCCGTTTTCCTTCTCCCCCCTGAATGTAGGATAATAAGTGTTTCCACAGGCAGCAAATCCAATTTTCGATTCAGGAGAAAGACTCCTGATTGCTCTGACAGCCTTACCATGAGCAAGAAGAAGATTTTTCCAGATAAGGAAAGCTTCTCTCTTGGAAACCACCCATCCGGGTGCGTGTTCTCTGGTAAAATAACCGAGGCATAAAATGCAGGCCATCTCGTTGATTGTAAAATAGTTCTTTACCCTTCCCTTAAAGTGAGAAACAATGACTTTGGTGTAATCCTCAAACCACTGTACGGAATCGGGATTAAGCCAGCCGCCTCTCTTCTGAAGTTCAAAGGGCAAATCCCAGTGGTAGAGAGTCATATAAGGCTCAATACCCTGCTTAAGAAGCTCGTCAACCAAGGAATCATAATATGCAAGTCCTGCCTCATTAACCTTTCCGGTGCCATCCGGCATGACTCTTGCCCAGTCCACAGAAAATCTGTATGCCTTAAGGCCGATTTCCTTCATGATTGCAACGTCTTCTTTATAGCGATGATACTGGTCGCAGGCCACATCACCGTTGTTCATAGAATAAACATGGGAGTTTTCTTCCTTGCAGAAAACATCCCAAATGTTTAAGCCCTTTCCATCTTCATAGGCAGCACCCTCCACCTGATAAGAGGCTGTGGCGGCTCCCCAAATAAAATCCTTAGAAAAACCCATAAATAATAATCTCCATAAATTAATCTAAAATATCGTAATCGTCGTCATCTCCTACGACAATATCGTAATCTTTAAGCAATTCATCATTAAACTCATGATCATAATCAACTACTTTGCTGACATGTTTTTTAGGCTCCGGAATAGGGCTCTTAAAGAACTTGATCTTAGGTTCTTCTGCTTCCTTTTCCTTCTCCTTCTCTTCAAGAACCTTCTCCATAACAGCGGCTGCAGCTTCGTTCTCATCAATATCTTCTGTCCTTGCAACCGTTAATGCCACATCTTCGGGAGTATTTATAAACATTGCTCCAAAAAGAAGGGATGCCCCAAGAACAAGGCCAAAATAAACGACACTCAAATCTTCAAATCTGGTTATATCCAGCTGCAAAAATGCAAGGGAAGTAAGAAATACGAACATTCCTCCGAGACATCCTTCGGTAAGCCGTCTCGAGAAATACGCATAGGCCCCGAAAATTGCCACGATTCCCACCACAAAAGTATCAACCGAATACACGACAGGGATTCTTGTATAATAATCGAATTTGAGGGTTAAATCAGGGTCAATTCCCAAAAAGAAAGTGAATGCTGCATATGTAATTACTGCGATTACACAGATAAGCAAAACAAGCAAATACTTAGACACAGGCTTGCTTTCCGGCTCCTCATCACTCCACTTTCCGCCAATGATAGCAAGCAATGCAGATAAGAAAAGCAAAATAATACCAAAAGCATTGTCGTAGCTGATTGTTCCTATCAAAAGTCCCAGCAAAACTGCAGAAACAATCAGGCCTTTGTTGTGACTTTCATAATACACAGCCTTATAAATCAGGCTAAGCCAGAAGAATGCAATGGCGAATACCGCATAAAACACCCAGAAGGTATTAATTCTAAAAAATGAAAACAACTGCCCCGGAAGGAAGCACGAAAGCAAAGAGAATGTGATTCCACCCCAGTATCCCGAGAAATTATATACTCCGATAAGCATAAACACGAAGGCAATCATCTTGATTAAGAACTGTACAAAGATAGCCGCATAAGCATGGTTTCCGATAAAGGAAAAAACTCCGAACATAATACCCGAAAAAGTAAAATCGGATAAATTGCCGCTCGGATAGAAACCTTTGCCTCCTACATAGGCATCGCTAATGACGCTCAAATTGGCAATATCATCGGAATTCACGTTAAGTACAATCCCGCCAAAGGCAATATATCCCATATATGTCATGGAGGCTGCCACAACAATAAAGAAAATCAAAGGCATTACAAAGGCCTTGATATCTTTACCCGCCAAAGAAGCCTTAATCTTTGTCGCAACGAAAAAGAGGCCTGCGCCAAGCAACAAGCAAAGGCACACGCCACCTACATAATAATAGATTTCGGTCAGGCCGAAATTCTTAGCAAGAAAATATTGTGTCCCAAGGGTCAAAAAGAAGGCACCGAAAACCACAAACAAAGTCCAAATAACAAAATTAAACCATGTTTTCTTCCAAACCATCTTTTAAACCCCCAAGAGTATTATTTGTTATCGTATAACCATTTTTCTTCGTGATAACGAGGTCGATGTTTAACCTCAACATATATTTTGCCTATGTACTGACCTATGAGGCCGATGCTTAAAAGCTGAACTCCGCCGATAAACCAGATAGATAAAATAAGGGATGTCCAGCCCTTCTCAACATTTCCTGTAAAGTAGGAAACAAAGGCATATATTGCAGCAAGAAAACAGCAAATAATAATAAGTCCACCCATCCAGGTAATAAGCTCAATGGGCTTCACAGAGAAAGAAGAAATGCCGTTGAAAGCAAGAGAAATCATCTTTCTCAAAGGGTACTTGGACTTTCCTGCCACTCTCTCTTTTCTGCTGTAGTAAACGCTGTCTGATTTAAATCCTAAAAGAGGAACCATGCCTCTTAAGAAAAGATTGGATTCCTCGTATTTGGAAAACTCTTCAAGAGCCTTCTTTGACATGAGTCTGAAGTCAGCGTGATTATAAACTGTCTTAACTCCCATCTTGGCCATAAGTTTATAGAAAGCCTGGGCGGAATGACGTTTAAAAAAGCTGTCCGTTCCTCTGTCGTTACGAACACCATAAACTATTTCATTTCCCGCATGGAACTTGTCTATCATCTCTCCGATTACGGATACATCATCCTGCAAATCCGCATCGATGGAAACCGTTACATCACTGTAATCCACTGCTTTTAAAAGTCCTGCGGTAAGGGCATACTGGTGACCCACATTTCCGGAAAGCTTAAGTCCCTTAACGTTTTCAGGGTGCGCTTCGTGCTCCTTCTCAATAAGGCTCCAGGTATTATCCTTACTTCCGTCATCCACAAAAAGGATAAAGGAATCAGCAGCTATTTTGTTTTGAGAAACAAGATCGTCGATAACTCCCCTTAAAGTCTCAGATGAAATGGCAAGCATTTCCTCCTCGTTATAACAGGGCACAACGATAGCAAGCCTATGGTTGTTCATAGAAAAGTATTATTCCTCGTCCCAGTTATGATATACTGCCTGAACGTCGTCATCATCCTCAAGCAAATCAAGAGTTCTCTGAAGGTTCTTAATGGCAGTTTCGTCAGTAAGCTTTACGTAGTTCTGAGGAATCATGGTAACCTCAGCGGAAGCCATGGCAATGCCTTCCTTCTCAAGAGTCTCTCTTACTTCTTCAAATGAATCGGGATCGGTAAGAATTTCAAAGCTGTCATCCTCTTCATTGAAGTCATCTGCACCTGCATCAAGTGCCATCATCATAAGATCGTCAGCTTCCTTATCGCACTCTTCCTTATCGATAATGATCTGACCCTTCTTATCGAACATGAAGGATACACATCCGGGGGTGCCAACGTTACCCTGGCCCTTTGTAAATGCGCTTCTTACATTGGCTGCAGTTCTGTTCTTGTTATCTGTAAGTGTATCAACAATGATAGCGATACCGTTAGGACCATATCCCTCGTATGTTGCATATTCGTAGTTTACGTTGCCTGCATCGCCGGCAGCCTTCTTAATACCACGCTCGATTGTGTCGTTGGGCATGTTGTTGGCCTTAGCCTTGGCAATAACTGTAGCAAGTTTAAAGTTGTTAGCGGGATCGGGACCGCCTTCTTTAACTGCTACTGCAATCTCACGTCCGATAATGGTAAAAATCTTACCTTTAGCGGCGTCGTTCTTCTCTTTTTTATGTTTGATATTGGCAAATTTTGAATGTCCTGACATAAATTACTCCTTAAATCTCCTTAATAAAATTGCTCTTTTAAATATATCATTTTGTATATTTTGCGTCAATAAATCCTGCCTACTCTCTTGCCCAGATCGCATACAAGTTCATAGTTGAATCTATCGGACAAAACACCAAGTTCATCCGTGGTAATGGACTCATTTTCGTCACTGCCGATAAGAACCACTTTATCATCAAGGGAAACTCCCTCAACATCTGTTACATCAAGCATAAACTGGTCCATACATACTCTTCCGATTATTGGAACCTTTTTACCTCTGACAAGGCAGAATCCCTTGTTTGACAAAGACCTGGGGTAACCGTCTCCATAGCCCACAGGTACCGTTGCCACCAGGGTATCCTTATCCGCAACGTAGGTTCCGCCATAGCTTATGGGTGTTCCGGCTTTAACCTTCTTAAGATAAGTGATTGTGCTGTAAAGGGAAAGAGCCGGTTTAAGTTTAAACTCGGGAGCCGTCACTTCATCTGAAGGTGAAAGCCCATAAATAATAATACCGGGGCGAACAATGTCCATATTGGCTTCGGGAATGGTAAGTATGGAAGCTGAGTTTGAACAATGCTTTACAGGGAAACTGTAACCCAGTTTATCTTTAACGAGATTAATAAAATCATTAAAAGTCTTAAGCTGTTTTAATGCTGCGCTCTTATCAATCTCATCAGCCCTTGCAAAATGAGTAAATATGCCTTCCGGTTCTATATTTGAAGAATCTAAAAGCTTCTTAACAAAGGCAAGTCCTTCTTCATCGGGAGTAATGCCGATTCGGCCCATTCCCGTATCAACCTTGACATGAACTTTCACAGTCTTACCAAGCTTCTTTGCAGCCTCATTAAGGGCGTTTATATTGTCATCCCTGAAGATGCAGGGGGTTATGTCATTTTTTATAAGTTCTTCATACTGCTCAGGGAAGGAATAGCCAAGAATCAGTATCTTTTTAGAGATTCCCGATTCTCTTAAGGATATACCCTCTTCAAGAGTTGCCACACAAAAGCCCTTCACATAATCCAGCTTTTGAAGTCTCGTCGAAACCTTATCGGCTCCATGTCCATAGGCATCAGCCTTAACAACCGCATAAATTCCTGTGTCAGGGGAAGTCATATTATGAATCTTATTTAAGTTTTCTTCGATTATATCCAGGTCAACCCCGGCATAAACTCTCTTACTAATATTCATATCAAAAACCTCAAAGTTTAAGCTCTTCCTCCGTGATGGAAAAAGAGCTTTTACATATCATACTTCATATCAAAAAGTTCAATGACGGAAGCGCCGAAAATATCGTGCATATAGGAATACATTTCCTTGTTCTTGGCTTCCTTGGCCTGCTTCTTGATAATGTTCTTCTTTAGCTCAATTCGCATTGCGCTTATCCAGGCATCGATATCCTTAACCTCTTTGGCATTGTCTGTCAGATAATCATAGCACGCATCCATGGTGGCCAGCATAAGATCGTAATTGACCTTATCTATCTCACTGGGGAGGAACTTGAGTTCATCCGTATATGCCTCGAGTTTATCGTTAGCCTCGTCTATAAGACGTTTGTTTTCGTCAAGCTTCTTCTGGGTCTTTTTGTCCGGATTACCATTCATGTCGGCCTGACTGTTAACAATTTCATCAAGAAGCTTCTTCTTGATGGCTCTAAGTTCTTTGGATTCCGTATTAAGCTTGCCCTGGCGCATCAAAAGCTCATTCAGTTTCTCTGAAAGTTTATTGATTTCGCTGTTCTGTTCCGCTTGGGTAAAAAGTCTGTGCCATTTATTGTCAAGAGTAAGAATAGGTAATTTCTTGCCCAATAAAGCGTTTTTAAAAGCCTGCTCACTCTTAGCCACGCAAAGTCACCTCTGTTTCACTTATTACGAATTCTTGTTTTTGCAGTTAAAGTTATAGGAAAGCTTGAGAAGGCTGTCTGTAAGATGAACGTTCTCAACAACCACATCATCGCCTACATTCAAATCGCAATGAGCGAAGTTCCAGATGGCTTTGATTCCATTCTTAACAAGGACCTCTGCTACAGAAACCGCAGCTGTCTTAGGAATGGTCAAAACTGCGATATCTACATCATTGTCCTTAATAAATGCCTCCATGTTTTCCATGGGTTGAATTTCCAGGCCTCTTACAACCTTGCCTTTAAGGGCAGGATTATTATCAAAAATACCTTTAAAAATAAAGCCCCTTCTTTCAAAGTTCATGTAATTAGCTATTGCCTGACCCAGATTACCGCTTCCGATGATAATAAGATGATGTGCCTTATCAAGCCCCAAAATCTTACCAATCTCATCGTAGAGATAATTTACGTTATATCCATACCCCTGTTGTCCGAAACCACCAAAATTATTGAAGTCCTGCCTTATCTGGCTGGCTGTGACTTTCATCAGTTTGGACAATTCCTGTGAAGATATGCGTTCAACCCCCTTGTCACGCAATTCTCCCAAATATCTGAAATACCTGGGAAGACGACCGATGACGGCCTGTGATATCTCTTTTTCCTCCACAGCTTATTCCTCCTGCTTTAGTGTACTTTACTATTATAGATTGATGTTAAAATCTTGTCAATCTAAGGAAGCCAGGTTTTCCCACTCTTCGTAAAGCTTATCAAGTTTATCAGAAATTTCTGTCAACTCCTTTACCACCTCCTGAAGTTTAACCGAGTTGGTGGCTATGGAAACATCGTTCATCTTCTCCTCAAGAAGGGCTTTTTTATCTTCAAGAGTTGCAATCTCAGCCTCGCATTTTTTGAGATCATTTTCGATTTTTCTCCTTCTTGCCGCTTCTGCCTTTTGAGCTTGATAATCAAGCTTGCCGGCGTTATCGGAAGGGGTGGCTGCAGATTTGGATTCCGTGGTTTTTACCAAAGGAGTATCATCTCTCTTTTCAAGGTAATAATCGTAGTTGCCCAGATACTCTTTAAGGCCGTTATTCTTAAGTTCTATAATCCTGTCTGCAGTTCTGTTTATAAAGTATCTGTCATGGGATACATAGAAAACCGTTCCAAGATAATCATTCAGGGCATCCTCCAGAATCTCCTTGGACTGTATGTCAAGGTGGTTGGTGGGCTCATCAAGGATAAGGAAGTTTGAATTTGAAAGCATAAGCTTGGCAAGGGATACTCTTCCCTTCTCACCACCGGAAATTTCCTTGATTCTCTTAAATACATCATCACCTGTAAACAGGAACGCAGCTAAAGTGTTTCTGATTTCTGTATTGTTAAGTTCAGGATATTCGTTAGAAATCTCCTCAAAAAGAGTGGAATCATCATGAAGCACATGGTGTTCCTGATCGTAGTAACCTACTTCCACGTTGCTTCCAAGCACAATCTTTCCCGAATCCGCCTCAAGAAGGCCGTTTATAATCTTAAGTATCGTAGTCTTTCCGGTTCCGTTATCTCCTATGAGAGCCACATGTTCACCGCGCTTGATTTCAAAACTCACATCATCAAAAAGATGATTGTCTCCGAAGCTTTTGGATATGCCTCTGACACTTAGTACGTCATTTCCTGAAAGAACTCTGGGAATAAGAGCCAGTTTCATGTCAGCATCGATTTCCGTGGGCTTCTCAAGCCTTTCAAGCTTATCAAGCATTTTGACACGGCTTTCAGCTCTCTTAATGGATTTCTCTCTGTTAAAAGACCGTAATTTCTCAATTACCGCTTCCTGGTGAGCAATCTCCCGCTGCTGGTTAAGATAAGCCTTTAATCTCTCGTTTCTCAAGGCCTCCTTCTTAACCGCATAATCAGAATAATTGCCCATAAACACAGTTGCTCTTGTGGCGTCGATTTCTATAACCTTGGTGGCAATCTTATCAAGGAAATATCGGTCGTGGGACACCACAAGCACAGCCCCGTTGTAGTTTAAAAGATAGTTTTCAAGCCAGGCAATGGAGTTCATATCAAGATGGTTGGTGGGCTCATCGAGAATAATAAGGTCAGGCTTTGACAAAAGAAGCTTTCCGAGAGCCACTCTGGTCTTCTGACCTCCCGATAAAGTGTTAACCTGCTTGTCGAACTCTTCCTTGGTAAATCCAAGGCCCAAAAGCACACCCACAATCTCTGATCTGTAGATGTAGCCACCTGCAAGATCAAAGGAGTTGGAAAGCTTGGTATACTTGTCCATAAGAGTATCAAGCTCAGAGCCTGTAAGAGTGTTCATCAAACCTTCGTACTCACGAAGCTGCTTTTCCATATCGGTTAAGTCCTTCTTAACCCCCAAAAGCTCATCATATATGGTGTTCTCAGAATTAACGGCATCGTTTTGTTTGAGATATCCTAAGGTTTTGCCCTTAGATATGGTAACAAGGCCCTCATCCGGAGCCATCTCTCCTACAATAATTCGAAGAAGAGTAGTCTTTCCCGCTCCGTTAATGCCAACAATGGCCGCTTTTTCGTAATCTTCTACATGAAAAGAAACGCATTGTAAAATGCGTTCCTCTACAAAACTCTTTGATATTCCTGAAACATTTAATATCATAACAATTCCTCAAGGGTTTCTCTTATTGCCTTAATGAAATCCAATGAGTTAAGAATTACAGGTTCTTTACACTCGGAAATCGATGAAAGGGACTTAGTCATTTTACCCCTTTCAACGGTCTTTACGCAAGCGTCAAAGAGACAATCTCCGAAATGAACAAGCTCGGGAAGCTTATCAAGCTCGCCTCTCTTCTTGAGAGCACCGGCCCACGCTGCAATTGTAGCAATGGAGTTTGTTGATGTCTCCTCACCCTTAAGGTGCTTGTAATAGTGTCTCTGTACGGTTCCGTGAGCAGCCTCGTACTCATAATTTCCGTCAGGACTTACAAGTACGGATGTCATCATGGAAAGATCGCCGTATGCTGTGGCAACCATGTCACTCATAACATCACCGTCATAGTTCTTTAATGCCCAGATAAAACCGCCCTCGCTCCTAATTACTCTTGCAACGGCATCATCTATAAGGGTATAGAAATACGTGATTCCCGCCTTCTCAAAGGCATCTTTGTATTCATTATCATATAAATCCTGGAAAATATCCTTGAAAGTATGGTCATACTTCTTGGAAATTGTATCCTTTGTGGAAAACCACAGATCCTGCTTTGTGGCAAGGGCATAATTAAAGCAGCTCTTTGCAAAGCTTGTGATGGAATCTACAGTGTTGTGCTGTCCCTGTAAAACTCCGGCTCCTTTAAAGTCATGGATAAGCTGTCTTGTTTCCTTTCCATTCTTGTCTGTTACAACAAGCTCAGCTTTACACGCATCCTCAATCTTCATCTCGGTGTTCTTGTAAACATCGCCGTATGCATGTCTTGCAATGGTTATAGGCTTGGTCCAGTTTGATACGTAAGGTTTGATACCCTTTACAAGAATAGGAGTTCTGAATACTGTTCCGTCAAGGATAGAACGGATAGTGCCGTTAGGACTCTTCCACATCTCCTTAAGGTTGTACTCTGTCATTCGTGCCGCATTAGGTGTGATGGTTGCACATTTTACCGCAACGCCGTATTTCTTTGTGGCATTGGCTGAATCAACCGTTACCTTGTCATCTGTATTATTTCTGTTTTCAAGACCAAGGTCGTAGTACTCTGTCTTTAAGTCTACATATGGCAGGATAAGTTCATCCTTGATCATCTGCCATAAAATTCTTGTCATCTCATCCCCGTCCATTTCAACAAGGGGTGTGGTCATCTGAATCTTACTCATTATACTCTCCAATTATTCTGCGTTTTCTTCTTTAGTAAAAATCTGAGGCAAGCCATTTTTCACCATGTTTTCATATGCATTAATCATATGCTGATGTGCCAGAGACTCTGCAGCCTCCTCATCCTTTGACTTAATGGCTTCCATAATTGCTTCATGCTCGGCATTTGAGGCCAGGCCTCTTTCCTTACTGCTTAAGGTCTTCCTGCGGACTCTTAATACATACTGATGGAAGTCCTTTAAAAGATGCTCCAGCATCTTGGAATTACACGCTTCATACATAATGTCGTGGAATCTGTTATCAAGCTCTGCCAGCTGCTCAAGATGTCCTTTCTTTGCATGGAATTTGGCAAGATATACATTCTCTTCCATCTCATCCATCTGCTCTTCTGTAATATTCTCACAGGCCCATCTTGCACATAAGCCCTCAAGTCTTGAGCGAATCATGTATATGTCCTTAACATCCTTTTCAGTGATGCCGGTTACATAGGCTCCCTTGTTGGGTATAATCTGCACAAGGCCTTCAAGCTCAAGCTGTCTTAAAGCCTCTCTTACAGGAGTTCTTGAAACTCCCATACTCTCAGAAATTGAGACTTCCTTAAGTTCTTCGTGTTCTTTGTAGACACCGCTTAAGATATCATCACGAATCTTTGAAAAAACCCGTCCTCTCAAGGAATATTTATCTGTTACTTCCTGCTTAACATCGTAATCGCCCACAATACACCTCCGTATCTGTGTTATACAAATTTGAGATTAAACTCAGGTGCGACCTCACTGATTTTATCATTCATTTCGTCATCTGTCATTACAGTAACACGACCATTCGCATACTGTTCGTCAACCCAGGCTTTGATGAAGTGAACAAATTCTGAGTTCTTGTCCATCTGATTATCGCCCTCAAGATGATATTTAGTGTTGATCCAATGTGCGATTCCTGCAAGACCGGAAGTATTTGAAATAGCGCAAACAGCAGGTCTGTTAAGGAATTTCTCTGTATCAAAGATATTGTAGATTTCCTCGTTCTTAAGAAGCCCGTCTGCATGAATACCGGCTCTTGTAACGTTGAAATTCTTGCCTACGAAAGGAGTTCTGGGAGGAATCTGGTAACCGATTTCCTTCTCATAATACTCAGCAAGCTCAGTAATTACCGAAGTATCCATTCCGTTAAGTGTACCCTTAAGCTGTGCGTACTCAAATACCATGGCTTCAAGAGGTGTATTACCTGTTCTCTCTCCGATACCAAAGAGTGAAGTATTTACTGCACAGCATCCATACAGCCATGCTGTGGTTGAGTTGACAACCGCCTTATAGAAATCGTTATGTCCATGCCACTCGAGCCATTCGTGAGGCACGCCCGCGTGGGTATGAAGAGCATAAATAATCCCGGGTACGCTTCGGGGAATAACGGCACCGGGGTAGTTAACGCCATACCCCATTGTATCGCATGCTCTGATCTTTACAGGTATTTTGTATCTCTCTGAAAGTTTCATCAGCTCAAGGCAGAAGGGAACAACAAATCCATAGATATCTGCCCTTGTAATATCCTCAAGATGACATCTTACTGCGATTCCTTCTTCCAAAGCATCCTCAACAACACTTAAGTAATGCTCCATGGCCTGCTTTCTTGTCATCTTAAGTTTAAGGAATATATGATAATCGGAACATGAAACAAGGATACCCGTCTCCTTCATTCCGATTTCCTTAACAAGTTTAAAATCTTCCTTGCTGGCTCTGATCCAGCTTGTAACCTCAGGAAATTCATATCCCCTCTCCATACATTTATAAACGGCATCTCTGTCCTTCTTACTGTAAAGGAAAAACTCGGACTGACGAATCATTCCGTTCTTGCCGCCAAGCTTGTGGAGATAATCATATATAGTAACAATCTGCTCTGTAGTATAAGGAGCTCTTGATTGTTGTCCGTCTCTGAAAGTGGTATCCGTAATCCAGATATCCTTCGGCATATTATGAGGAACTATTCTGTCGTTGAAAGGAATCTTGGGTATCTCGGAATAAGGAAACATATTTCTGAATACGTTAGGTTTCGGTACATCATCCAGGATGTACATATGCTCCTCAATCTCCAGAAGATTATTCTTATTATTCATCGTCACAGGACGATTGGTAAAAATATCATTATTCATCTTCATCTGTTTATCCCTCTTATATATAAAAAATTTTCACCAATTAAATAACAGCTTATGTATCATTGTATACAATCATACACAAGCTGTCAAGTTATGTTAATGCATTATTTTTGAATTATTATTCCAGGATTTCGGCTAAGGTTTGATAAGAACTACCGCTTTATTATTTACTACTCTGGTGCTTCCGAGAAGCCTTCCAAAGTCATCATAATTATTCACATTACCGTTTTCGGCGTCAGGGTTCGTTATCAAAGCATCACCGCCGCTTACGGTATTTGAACCGGGATTTTGATCCTTAACCGGGCCGTGGCCTTCTACAACTGTGGACTGGGGAGTTCTTTCTCCTTCAGTATTGCTGCCCCACTGAAGCTCCGCATATTTACTCTCAATCTCCTCAAGAGTCATAGGCTCTTCGATGACTCTGCTGTTAAAGTTCTTGGCATAATCTTCGGCCACGGTATTGGTTCCGCCTTTAAGCACCAGATTATCGCATCCGTCAAAAGCTGTATCATGGATGGTCTGAACGTACATAGGAAGCTTTACTTCATCAAGGCTTACACAGTTCTCGAAGGCCTTCCTGTCAATATTCTTGACGGAAGGTGAGAAATATACGTTTTCAAGGCCGTTACAGTTTGAAAAAGCATACTCGCCAATCTCTCCCACTTTTCCTGTAATGGATACGCTCTTAAGCTTATTTGAGCCCCAGAAAGCATAGGGATAAATCTCTTCTACTCCATAAGGGATTTCGTAATCCTTGGTTGATTTACCTGCGCTGTAGGAAATCAGCGTCTTCTCATCCTTGTCGTACACAACTCCGTTCTTAACTTTGTAGTACTTGTTTGCGGATGAAATCTTGAAGTTAGAGATTGCGGTATCTCCGGCAAAAACACCATATCCCCAATCCTTAAGCCCTGAGCCGATTTTGACGCTTCTAAGTTTGGTACACTCGGCAAAAGCTCCCGTTTCTATTGTTTCAACAGAATTGGGAATGGTTATACCCTTAAGAGAAGTACAGCCATAAAAAGCCCCGTACTCTATTTTCTCAACCGATGAAGGTATCTTGACCGATCTGATGGTAGAATTGCCCGCAAAGGCACCCTCACCGATTTCCGTCACCGTAGACGGAATAGACACGGACTTAGCCGTGCCTATATATTTAACCAGTTTCGTTCCATCAAGCTGGAAGTCAAGCTCGCCCTTTGCGGACGAGCTTAACGCCGGTATCACTGATGCAATTGTAATTACAAGAAACAAACTTGCAAGTAATAATCCTAAGAGTTTCTTCATAGCATTATCCTATATGTTCTTGATTCTTACCTTATTGTCTCTCTTAAAGAAGAGAATCAATGAAAGTGCAGCAAGACCGATTGAAAGGAACCACTTGGGATGGATTCCGTCAGCAGTCTTAGGGGTTCCGTCAGGTCTTGTGCCCTCAGAAAGGTTTCCTGTATCCACATAAATCGCATAAGGCGAGAAGTGGGTAGCTCTGAAGGTAACGCAGGGAACCTTGTCAATGGTTGTAAACTTGGGAGTCAAAGGCTCAAGGTAATCGTTTACAACTGCAGCCGTCTTATTGTTACCTGCATAATCCTTAAGTGAATCAGGAAGAGGTATTGTAATGTCTACAGAAAGTCCTGTGGTATCGGTAATCTTTGTAGCTCCGTTAGAATCCCAAAGGGTAATATCCATAGCGAAGTACTTAAGTCCGTCAAGACTTCCGTATTCGTTTGTAAGAGCTCTCTCAACAGCTGCTGTAGCTTCGGGAGTCTCTGAAATCTTAACTATAAAGTCATCGGTGCTTCCGTTAACCTTTGCTGACGCAAGGTTGGTGTTTGAAATGCCGGGCTTATTGATAGCCACTCTCGTGCCTGTCGTTCCGGCTGCGTTGTTTCTGTTGGCACCGCTGTTATTACCGCTAACAGAACCTGAAGTTGTATAGTAAGCAGTTACGGTAACGTTCTTTGCAGGCATTGTAAATGTGGTTGTTGCAGATGTTGAGTTTGCAAAAGCAACACCGTCATTTGATGACCAGTTGGAGAAGGTCCTACCATTGCCTGTATTAGCTGTAATAGTAACAGATCTGCCCGCGAGGTAATCACCTGATCCACTACCGTTAATTACTGTTACGCGGTATATTCCTGATGAATCTCCGCTTCCGCCGGAACCTGAGCCACCTGAACCTGATCCACCCGAACCGCCTGAACCTGATCCGCCCGAACCACCTGATCCTGATCCGCCGCCATTTCCGGCATCACCGCCGCTGACTGAACCGCCATTTCCGCCGGAGTACTGAGCAATGAGAATCAAATCGCTTGTAACGTTGTTAGGTGATCCGCTCCATCCGGTAAAGGTCATTCCATCATGCTTAGGAGGCGTAGGTTCTGTTGCACTCTTGCCGCTTTCTACATACTGAGGTTCACCCAGCTGAGTTCCGTCATAGTCGTAGAACAGTACTCTGTACTTCTCATCAATTATTTCGTATGAAAGCTTATGATACTTTGCGTACTCCAATGCCGCGGAATCTTCATAGGTTCTGATATTGACCGTAGGTGATTCTTCAAAAGCACTTGTAGCTATAGCAACCTCAGTTCCGGGGATGGTTACCGAAATAGGTTTATCTCCCGCAAAAGCTTCATTCTTAATGGAATTAACGGTTTCAGGCAATGTGACATAGGAAAGCATGTCACAATTCTTAAATGCCTTCTCAGGAATCTCTTTAAGCTTCTCTGCGGTAGAAAGGTCAACATTTGAAATAGTATCACATTCTTCAAAGGCCCCTTCCTTAATTGAAGAAACATTGGCAATGTCAGGATCGTTTGTGGCATTAATCATACCTGTTCCGATTACATTACCTCTTGAAGCAAGACATTCTTCAATGGTCAAAGTTCCGTCATCATTAACCGAATAAATAATTCCGTTATTATATTTGTAGTTATCGTTTCCGCCCACAACCTTAAGGTTATTACAGCCTCTGAAAGGAGATGTTCCGATATCTTCACAATCAGCACCGATATTTACTGTCTCAAGTCTCTCACAGCTATCGAAACAGTTATCAGGTAGTTTCTTGACAGATGTAAGGGTGATGGATTTAATGCAGTCATTTCCTCTGTCTGCTGTCTCATAATCTTTCTTACTGTTTGCATCCGTATAATCAGTGTATGAACCGCTGAACAAGCCAGGTACACTCTTTACTCCCTCAATATCAGCTCCTGTATTATCCGTATCCTGCTTGGATGCGCTATACATACTGTATCCGGGCAAAGTAGTTAAATACTTCTGCACATTGGTCTGGTTCTTTGATGAGCCCTTAATATAATCATAAATATCTATGCTGGTTACACCTGCAGGAACAACTACGTTAAGAGTGGCATCAATCCAACTCTGCTCTTCCACTGAAGGGGCCTCGTAATCACCTTTGGGATCACTATTATTGCTGTTGGCAATAATGCTGTAAGGGTTCTTGGAAAAATAAGCTCTGGGATTAGTAGTTGCTCCTTCAGTACCGCCTGCAGGAACATATTCACCGTTATTGGTTATTGCACCATTATCGTAAACCCAAGGGCCGTAATTACTTGATGCATATACCGCTTCTCTTTCTTCATCGGTTGTGGCTGCCGCCCAGGCAGCGTCGAACGCAGCCCTTTGTTCGTTATAAGCAGTTGCACTGTACTGATTATAATAATACTTCTCCATTGCCCTGTTGTGGTCGGCATGGTCAGTATCAAGAGCATTAAACTTGGGATAATCAACTAAGGTTATCTCTTCCGAATTATTATCATAAATTACTCCAAGAGCTGAAGGATAAGGGCTCTTATAATATACCCTGGTACCTAAAGCATCAATTGTATTATCCTTATTGGTTGCCCAGTCAAAGAGTGCATAGCCTCCCTGAATGTCTCCGTGAAGAGTGAGCTTGGTTCCCTCGGTCTTAAATGCGTCTGTTCCCACAGTCAAAGCACTGTAGCCGTCTTTAGGAGATGCAAAAGCTATATCTGTCATGGTAGGACAATTGTGGAAAACATTGTCACCAACGCTTGTAATTGCATTACCAATATCTACAGTCTCAAGCAAAGCACAATCTTCAAACGCAGAGTTTCCGATTGTCTTTGTTCCGTTCATGATATCAACGTCTTTTAACTTGTCACAGTTATAGAAAGCCTTCTCTCCGATTGTCTGAACCGAATCACCAACATAGAGATATGTAAGATTGTTCATGTTGGAGAAAGCATTGGGCGAAATCTCATTAACAGATCCATCTGAAATGGTCAGGGTCTTAATCTTTGACTTAATCTCATCATCAAAGCAGTCAGATGCAATAGTTTTAACCGGGTAATCACCAACTTTTGCCGGGATTACCATGTCAATATCAGACGCTGCAGGATTAACAAGTGTACATCCTGTAAGTGTTCCGTCAGGGTTTGCCTGTAAGAGGTAGGTTCCATCAGATACCTCGTAACACTCTTTTCCTGTTGAGTCCACATAAATGTACGGAATAAAGTCTGAAGCCTGAGTAATGGCCTGCCATGTACTCTGTCTGGGAAGGGCTGCCTTACCGTCCGCCTTCTTCTCGGGTCCTCTTATATAGAAGTTCTTATTGGTTACATCCAGGAATGTGTAAGGATGGAACTTCGGATAAGCTGAAGTCTCAGGAAATTGAATATATGCGAGATTGGAACATCCCTTAAATATTCCTGCCGGCATTACATTATATGAAGATGCAAGCTTGTAATCGGTGCCAAGGGCGAATTCATTATCACCATTGTTGGATAAACCGTAATCAGCAGGCATTACAACATGATCGATATTATATCTTCCGGCAAAAAGGAAGTTTCCAAGGCCTTCTACTTCGCCTGTGTGAGTCTGAGGAGCAGTCTCAGTTGTTTTCTTGGTTATTGATGAAGGCAGTGTGATTGCTGTCCAGTTGCCGTTTACAGTTGAAGATACAGCAAAAGCACCCTCACCCAGGTGGGAAATACCTCTGTCAGGGAAAGTAACTGAATTGATTCTTATATCATTGAAGAAAGCATAATCTCTGATGTCACAGCTTCCTGTTTCGAGTTCACTTAAATCCACACTGGCCAAGTTAGCGCATTCGGCAAAAGCGCCGGGGCCTATAACCTTAACCGAAACAGGAGGTTTAATGGAGTTAACGGCAGATTTATAGAATGCATCAGTTCCTATAACTTTGGTACCGTTACCCATGTTAACTGTAGCCAGCTGTGCGCAGCCTGAAAAAGCTCTGTTACCGATATTTTCAACGTTTGTAAGGTTAATCTCCTTAATAAAGGAATCGATAAAGGCCTCATCGCCAATGTACTTCATTTCAGAAGGAAGCGTAAGAACATCTACGTTTGCAACGCCCTTAAACGCCTGGTCTGCAATACCGTTAATATTAGGTGATATTGCAAGAGCCAGATAGCCGTCAACAGCAGTACCGCTTATTACATTGGCTCCGGCTGTAGAAACAGCATAAACTTCATGCATTACAGAATCCGATAAGGCATCTCCTGTCTTAGGGTTCTGGAATCCATTAATCGGAGCCTCAAACTGGCTGTCAACCTTTGTATAAACAATGGAATCGCCTGAGCCGGTCGAAGTATATCCCTCATAAAAGCCAACTCTATCATTAATCTTTACAAGGCTGAAACCTGATCCAAAGCTGCTAAATGTTCTATCACAATAGAAGGATTTTCTAAGTTCATCAGCATTAGGTGAATTCGCGAAAGCTGTGCTGGGTTTAACTTTTATTGAAACGGATGGATGCTCACCGTTCCAAACTGAAGGTTCAATTGTCCATGTGGGATTCTCAGGTTCAGGATCGTTCTTCGTCGAAGCGTAGTTACCTGGTAGATTATTGGCGGTGTCCTCAGCTACCCAAGCGTCTCTTCTTGCCTTCCAGGCATCATACAAGGTTTTCTTCTCTAAATATTTGTCATAGTCCTGACATAAATTCCAGAAGTTTGTGAACTCGGAATTAAAATAATACTCAAACATCTTAGTATTATCATTTTTGCTGCCCGTGGATCTGAAAGACTCATAATCAGCATGAGTAAGTTCATATTCAATATTACCGGGATTGGAACCGGTATAAAAGCTGTTGTACATGGACTCGGTTACGATTGCATACGTACGTACACCATTGTTAGGAAGGACAACATTGTTAACCTTATACTCATCATTATACTTAGCAATAATACCGACAGAATTAATAGGATAGTACTTAAACTGCCACTTAATCTCAGGTTTACCACTGGATAAGCTTGAAATTGTATATGTAGGGTAAAGTGTATAGTCTGTGGAACCTACTGTGGCAACTGTACCTTCCGAATTAACCGTAGCTTTAAGCTGATCTGAATTATCTAATACCAAGTCTGCCGCTGTAGTTCCGGACACATAGCTGGCAGATTTATTATAATCGGTTGTATCGGCCACCGCATTAGTGGCTATTGCCGCTCTCTTTGCAGCTGTATCTTCTGCTGAATCCGCAGCAACTTCTTTTGCAGGTATTGCAGCTATTCCAATAGCTGTAACCATCAAAAGACCGGCTATACTTCTCCTTATAATTCTCTTAGTCTTTCTGTTCATTCTGCTCTTAGCTTTCTTAGCCATTAAGCTTTTCCTCCCTTAGGAATAAGAATTACTGTATCTTCTTGGCGACGACAACGAATCTGCCGTCCTTTTCCTGATAATCGCAGGTTGAAAGGGTAAGGAGCCTGTCACCGTATGTGGCTGTTACTCCCGTGTCGTAGTAAGAAAGATTGCTCATTTCAGTCATGTAGGAATTGAATTCCTCTTCGCTTGTGGCGTCAATGAACTGATAATACTTAAATGCAATCTCTCCGCTGGTGTAAACATGAGATCTGAAAACATACATTACCTGATAAAGGCCCTCTTCATAGATGGTGTCAAACTCTATGAATTTATGGCTCTCATAATAGGACTCTTTCTCGTAATCTCCCAGCTTGCCGAACATCTTCCCTGACTGCATATGATGGCCGTAACAAATAAGATTTGTTGAGGGTTTAAGCACATCACAGCCCATATCCAAAAAAATCGAGCCGTTCTTGTCGTATTCCTGATTCAAATTGTGATCCAAATAATATTCATTATTTGAAGTTTGCATTACAGGGTAATCTATATTTGTATCGGCTATTTTTATCCATCCGATTAGACTTTTATTCTTATTGTATAAAGTTTTATATTTTTCTAAGATATCCGGAACAACTGTAGGGTCTGAATAATTAATCTTTTTCTGCTCAATTCTTTGTTCAGGAGTCACCCTTGCATTGTCAGCTTCACGTATTTCCGCCCACTGATCGTAGGTTCTTTCCGTTCTTTCAATATAGAAGTAATAAACGCAGAAATAGCCGAGACTTGCCACGCATAATCCTGCCAGGGCAAAAAGTAGGATTCTCCTCTTCCGCTCCGACTTCTTTATTTCTTTGATTACCTGTTCTCTCATTGAAGGAGACATGTAATCCAATTCATCCGACTCCTTCTTCGGCTTTGACTTTGAAGCTTTGGAAACTCCCTTGTTAACCGCTGCTTTCTTTGCAGGCTTTTCTTTCTTTTCAGAAAAAACGCGTTTCCTCTTTGCCGGCACTTCTTCCTCTTCTATTTCAGGTTCAAAGGTGCCTGCTTTAATCTGTCTGGTTAATTCATATATTTCATCGTCGAAATCCGTACCAAGTGATGATTTAAACTTAAATTTACTTGCACTCATATCCCTGTATAATTCAAGGACAGATTCCGCATTATTCAAATTGTACTTAGAACGTATATCGTCAATCAGTTTCTTGTCGTCCAAAGCCGCCTCATAATCAGACTTTGAGGCGAATCTTTTCCCGTTAACATAAAACCCTGATTCAGTCATTTATCCAATAAACCTCATAATTACCCATATTCATATTTATTCTAACTATATCTGCTAAAATAATCAAGTATTTTTACAATATATTGTGGGAGACATAACAACATAAATTGAATAATTTATGGTATAATTAAATGGTATTTGGGAGGTTTCATTATGACTAAAAAGTATTTCTTAAAAATATTCTATATGCTGCTGCTTGCTGTAATTCTCCTTGTGAATTCTCCTGGCATCAAATCTTTTGCAATGGCTCCTTATGGCACTACATCAAGTTCTACAGATGATAGTGAAAAGCCCAGAGGTCCTGTTAATCCCGATGTTGATGATGACGATGATGAGTATGACACAGTTCCCGAAGGCTCCGACGATGATGAGTATGACACAGTTCCCGAAGGCTCTGACGATGATGAGTATGACACAGTTCCCGAAGGCTCTGACGATGCAAACACCAGCTCCAATACCGGAAGCGCCGGAAATGTTGCACGCGGTCCCGCAAATCCTGACTCTGCAGATAGCGGACAGTCCCAGAGCCAGAATCAATCATCATCCGGGAGCAATGATTCCGGGCAAAGCAACAACCAGAATTCCGGCAATGATTCCGGGCAAAGTATCGACCAGAATTCAAGCAATGATTCTACAAGCATTAACGAAAGCAACGGCAATTCAAATATTGTAAACATAGACAATAATATTGATAGCAATAACGCTAATACGGCAGTTACCACTCCTGCTCCCAAGAAAGAACCTGGGACATTCTCTTTACCGTTCTTAGAAAAGAAAGAAGGTGCGCCCGACCCCTTTGAGCCCGGAATAAGCCTTAAAGAAAGAGCTTCCAGAATATGGGAAAGCATGAACGACAAGGAAAAGAAAATAGTCGAAGTTTTCGGTGCAATCGTAGGGGTTGATGTTTTTTACCACATTTGCAAAAGCCTTATTAAATCAATATTTAAAAGCAAAAAGAAAATCAGTAATAACAACAATAACAAAAAGAAGAAAAAGGGAGATAAGGGCAATTCCGATTTCGAGCGCCCTGAGATTGAATTTGACCCAAAATCCGTTGTTACCTGCTTAAGAGACACAACCGGAAACCGTGATCTGGTAGACTACTTCAACAAGAAGAAATTCATTGAGGAGAAAGCTATCGGTTTTGACAAATATGATGAGCTTGAAGAAAAGCTTAACGACGAGAAAGCCGACCTTATTGTCCTTGATTTGAATACCTTGGAGGAATTCGAAGAGTTTAAGAAATTATCTTCGGAAAAAGACAGCTTCGCTCTCATAGTTGACGATTCAATCTACAAAGACATCGAGGCTGAGTTAAACTCCATTAAGGAAGAAAAGAAAATAACAGGCTTTGTTCCCGAAACAGCAAAAAAGGAAGCAAAGCTTATTAAGCTTGTACTTCCTTTGTTTAAACCTGAAATTAACGGAGAAAATGCTGCCGAAGTTATAGGCAGTGTTGCCGATGCACTTGGAATTCCTTATGTTTCAGATATTCTTGATGCCGCCATGAACGGCAAAGAAGTTATCGAAACTATTAAGGAAGGCGATATGGACGCCACAGATAAAGCCAACGTTATCGGTGGAATCGCTTCCATTCTTGGCTTTGATTCCGTTCAGGAAATCACCGACATCATCGATAAAGTAAGCATGGCCAAAAGCGTTGTAAATCACGAAACCATTGATGGCGAGTCTGCGAAATTGGAATAGAACATTAATAACAAGGCCTCCTAAGATAAAGGAATCTTAAGGAGGCCTTTATTTTTCAAAAAGATATGAAACCTGTTCTTTTAAACTATCTTTCACCTAGGTTTATCTTTTCTCCCTTATGCATTGTTGATTTTATATCTTGATATACAAAAGAGGATGAAAGTTCATACCCGTAGTATTCCGTATCATATCCCGGAACTTCTAAAAAGCATACCAAATCTGCAGGCATGTAACTGTCGTTAATATACAGTTCAAGCCACATACCATTATTCCCATTTAAAGTAACCCACGAAGCATCTCTTGGTCCTCCGACCCTCATTTCGCCTATATCATTCTTGGTAACATTTACAATTTTATCTGTTGCGTCAATCAGCTTTGCCTGCAATTCATCTATAGCTTCTTTATCATCTACTATAAACACATAATCTGCTTCATACTCTTCTGCACTTTCTATTTCGCCCAGTTTATCCAAAAGTGTCTTCAAACTATTTTGGGCATCTTCCATATTAGACTGATCATTCTGCTCATTAATATCATTAACAGAAAAATCACTCACACATCCCGCTGTGCCAATCAAAGCAAATAGGATGAATATAAGTAATATTTTTTTCATCTTAATTCTCCTCATCGGTAAAGATGGTATGGCCAAAAGCGTTATAAATTACGAAACCATTGAAGCTTCTCAAGATGCAACTGTGAATAATGAATAGAAATATCCTTTATCATTGATAAGCTTGTCGAAGTTTCCGTTCTCTACTATTCTTCCATTCTTAAGTGTAATGATGGAATCGTACTGTTTAAGGGACGCTTCATCAAGATCGTGGGTAATTACGATTCTTGTCATATCCTTCAACTTAAGGATGGCATTAATAACTTTGTTTGAGGTCTCGGCATCAAGTGCCGCAGTTGCCTCATCCACCAACAATAACTTGGAATTTCTTAGAAGGGCTCTTGCGATGGAGATACGCTGTTTTTCTCCACCGGAGAGTCCGTTTCCATTCTCTCCGCAAAGATAATCTTCACCCTTCTTCTCAATTAACTCCTCAAGTCCCGAAAGTTTAATAACCCTGTCAACCTCCTCCTTGGGGAAGTCCTTAAACATTGTAATGTTGTCTCTGATTGAGGCATTAAATACAAATACGTTCTGCTGTATTGTGGAAACAGTCTCGTACAACGACTCAGGACTAATGCTCTTTAATTCATTGTTATCGTACATAATCTGTCCGGAATAGTTATCCATTCCCGCAAGCATAAGCTGGAACATGGTGGATTTACCGCATCCGCTGGCGCCAACAACCGCATAACTCTTGCCTTTTTCGAACTCATAGCTGAGGCCATTAATTACATTGTTGCCCTCTTCATAACCAAAGGATAAGTTATTAAGCTTGATGCCTTCATTGATTGTGCAGCCTTCTGTTCTTGTATCAGCTTCATCATCAACGGCAATAGCCTCTTCCATCTTCTGAATAAGCGCATATGCTGCTTTCTTCTTTGCAAAAATGCCGGGCAGCTGCGCAACAGGCTGAATTACAAAGTTCATAAGGTTTACGAACATGAAAAGCATACCGGGAGTAATACCTTTACCGTTGAGGCAAAGCAGCGCACCAACAATAAATACTCCAATCTGAGCGACAAAATGAGCACCGCCACCGATCAGGCTTACAATGTACCTTCTTGTACCTCTGACTCTTTTAGCCTTTTCAAGTTCAGCATTATTTTTGTCCACCATTTTCCTTATGGTATCCTCGGCTTTAAAGCTCTTAATTACGGAAAAGCCTTCTAAAACCTCAGTAATTAGCCCAAGGAAGCCCTCATTCTTCTCGGAAACTTTTTTCTCAAGCGAAACAAGAGCATTTCCTGTACATACGCTGGCAATGACAGGAAGAAGCACCAACCCCAATGCTACCAGAGTCAGGACCCAGTTGCTGTAAAACATGAGTGTAAGAGCACCTATGAAAATAAATATCTGTGTAACAATATCAAAATTGCTTGCAACATAGTTTTCTTCTATTACAGCAATATCGTTTGTTAATGCCGAAGTATATTTGGAAGTATTCTCCCCTCTGAATGCAGAAATACCCTTCATGGTAATTCCCTCAAAAAGACGGCTCTTGTACTGCTTTACACCTTTTGTGATGAATTTAAGCTTGGTTTTGGCAGCTATGGTTCCAACAACACCCATAGTAATAAACATAGCCCCGACTTCAATTGCTACGGTTTTGAGGCTTCCCGATCCGTCAATACCTGCGGCAATATCAGTTACCACCTGCAAAAAATAAGACAGAAGAATATTCATACCCTGCATTATCATCTCGGCAATCAACGCCACCACAAACAGTGCTTTGTTTTTCTCCCAAAATGCACTTTTAAGACTTTTTCCCTTCATTTTTCTTAATCTCCTTATAAAAATAGTCTAGATATTCCTTGGACAAATCGAAGTTTTCTCTTTCTTCAACCTGTCTGACAAGGCCCTTTAAGGCCGTTTCTCCCAAATCATCAAACACATTGGCCTCATCCGCCAGATGATTGGCAAAAATTATATTCTCGGTATTGTAACAGGGATTCCTGTCAAAGTTTGCTGCCACATCTATTGCTTTATCAATGAATTCCTTGGCAATCTTTAAGTCCCCTTTATTGTCATGTACGAAAGACTCCACCAGGTAAAAAACCGAGATCAGTTTATCCGCAAAAGAAGTAGCCTTCGGATCAATCTTTAAAGAATATACATAATTCCTTATCCACTTAACGGTATCAAGGCATTTGTCCGCATTCATTGTGTTTCTGTAATAATTTATAAATCCCGAAGACACTGTAACAGTCTCTGTCAATATTTTGAAAAAGGCTTTAATCAGAAATTTTCTGCCTTCTTCATTCTCATTTAAATCATCTATAAGAAGTGTCCCGATGACATCATTATTTATTCCATTAACATTGTTGCTCTTATATTCTTCTATAGCTTTCTTATAGTCCTTCATATGACTGTAGCAGGAGCCAATAAGATTCTTAATGTTAACTTCATTGATTTCGGGATCGTTATTCTGTCCAATAAGTTCAAGAGAATGTTTAAGCAATTCTATTGCTCTAAGGAAGTCCTTATTATCATCTTTATAATAGGTGACACCCTTGTAGTAGTAAGCCCAAGCCGCTCTGTACACAATCTTAAAGACATTGGGAAACTTCAAAAGAGCCTTCTCATACTCTTCAACGGCTTCATTGAAATTCCTGGCCTCAATAATCTTATCGATTCTGTCAACCTCCATCTCAGGTGTATTTCCCTTCATGGAAAAGCCAATAAGAACATCCACCGAAATCCTGAAAATCTCAGCCAAATCCATTATATAATCAATATCCGGCTCAGAGCTGCCTCTCTCCCACTTTGAAATGGTTCCAAGAGTTATCCCAAGCCTCTCGGCCAGCTCCTCCTGGGTAAAACCCATCTCTTTCCTGTAATTTCTGATGTTCTCGGCAAGTTTACTCATTTCGAATCTCCTTACTATTCAATCTCATCTTACTTAAGAAAACCAAATGCGATGTGTACGAAATGTAACATGATTACTTCCTCCTTTTTCAATCTTTGAAACAGCTGCATCAGCTGTTCTGTAATCATAATACCGCACACCCATATACAAGTTAACACCCAATTCGTATAATCCGTCAAATTAATATTCTACGTTTCGTAGAATTCATGAAATCAAAGTGGGTCTGCACTATTTATAAGTTTTTAGGACCTTTCGCAGGACGTCGCTACTTAGCGAGGTTCCTCACGAGCTTAGTAGCGCAACGCTCCGAGACTGAGCGCAAGCGCGTCCAAAAAACTTAAAAATAATGCAGACCCACGAAACTTTGCTTTAAACTACAACATGCATCACCTTATGGTTTTGCGACAATATTGACAAGACGTCCGGGAACGTAAATCTCCTTCACGATTGTGCCGGTAAGCTTGTCGCCGAGGAGTTCCTTAGCAGCTGCAATTGCGTCATCCTTAGAGATGTCCGCAGCCACATTGATGGTTCCACGGTTCTTTCCATTCTGCTGAACCATGATCTTAACAGTGCTCTCCTTGGTCTTCTCCTCATCGAATTCGGGCCATACTGTATTGTAAATACGTCCCTCGAATCCTGCAATCTGCCAAAGTTCCTCAGTGATATGAGGAGCAACAGGGTTAAGAAGTGTAAGGAATGTTTTAAACTCGGCCTTGTTGATCTGGTTTGCCTTGTAGAAGTCGTTAATAAGTGACATCATTGCAGCAATTGCTGTGTTGTACTTAAGGGACTCAAAGTCACCGGAAACCTTCTTGATGGTCTGGTGCATCTTTGTCTCAAGATCTTTGGAGTATGTGTCTCCGTCAACAAGGATATCCTGAAGCTTCCATACACGGTCGAGGAATCTGTGGCATCCCTTAACACCGTCCTCACTCCATGAAGCAGAAAGGTCAAATGCACCGATAAACATCTCGTAGGTACGAAGTGTATCTGCGCCGTAATCTCTTACGATATCATCAGGGTTAACTACGTTTCCGCGGCTCTTACTCATCTTCTCGCCGTTAGAGCCGAGAATCATACCGTGTGAGGTTCTCTTCTGGTAAGGTTCAGGGCAGGGAACAACTTTCTCGTCATAAAGGAACTTATGCCAGAATCTGGAGTAAAGAAGGTGAAGTGTTGTATGCTCCATTCCTCCGTTATACCAGTCAACGGGAAGCCAGTAATCAAGTGCTTCCTTGCTGGCAAGAGCCTCTGTATTGGTAGGATCTGTATATCTTAAGTAGTACCATGAAGAACCTGCCCACTGAGGCATTGTATCTGTCTCTCTCTTTGCAGGACCGCCACAGCAGGGACAGGTTGTATTAACCCAGTCAGTCATCTTGGCAAGAGGTGATTCACCATTGTCTGTGGGCTCATAGCTTTCAACTTCAGGAAGTTCCAAAGGAAGCTCTGACTCATCAATGGGAACATAGCCGCACTTCTCACAATATACGATAGGAATAGGCTCGCCCCAGTAACGCTGTCTGGAGAATACCCAGTCACGAAGCTTGAAGTTGGTCTTCTTGTGACCGATACCCTTCTGAGTTAAGTACTCGATAATACGCTGTTTAGCGTTTTCAACGTTTAATCCGTCAAGGAAATCGGAGTGAACAAGGATACCCGTTGCAACATCGGGATTGCACTGGTCCTGAACGCTCTTCTCCGCGCCTGAAACAACCTCAATTATGGGGAGGTTGAACTTCTTGGCAAAATCCCAGTCTCTCTCATCATGTGCAGGAACCGCCATGATAGCGCCTGTACCATAAGACATAAGTACGTAGTCTGAAATCCAGATGGGAATCTCTTTTCCGTTTACAGGGTTAATGGCAGATAAGCCCTTAATGCAGACACCGGTCTTCTCTTTTGCAAGCTCTGTTCTTTCAAAATCAGACTTTCTCGCTGCAGCCTCTCTGTACTCGGTGATTTCTGAGAAGTTTCGAATTTCATCTTTGTACTTATCAATAAGAGGATGCTCAGGAGACATAACCATATATGTAACACCGAAAAGTGTATCGGGACGTGTTGTATATACGGTAAGAAGGTCTTCCTTATCCTTAATCTTAAAGTCTACTTCAGCACCTTCCGACTTACCGATCCAGTTCTTCTGAGAAACCTTAACTCTCTCAATATAGTCAACCGTATCAAGATCTTTGATAAGCTTGTCAGCATACTCGGTAATCTTAAGCATCCACTGACTCTTAACCTTACGAACGACTTCGGAACCACAGCGCTCACATACGCCGTTCACAACCTCTTCGTTAGCAAGGCCAACTTTACAGGATGTACACCAGTTAATGGGCATCTCAGACTTATATGCAAGGCCAGCTTTGAATAATTTAAGGAAAATCCACTGTGTCCACTTATAGTAATTGGGATCTGTGGTATTAATCTCTCTGTCCCAGTCAAAGGAGTATCCAAGAGAATGAAGCTGATTCTTGAATCTCTCTACATTGTTCTTGGTAACAATCTTGGGATGTATATGGTTCTTTATGGCATAGTTCTCGGTAGGTAGACCGAAAGCATCCCATCCCATGGGGTAAAGGACATTGTAGCCCTGCATTCTTCTCTTTCTGGCCACAATATCAAGTGCTGTGTAAGGTCTGGGATGACCTACGTGAAGACCCTGTCCTGAAGGATAAGGGAATTCAACGAGAGCATAGTATTTAGGCTTTGAGTAATCGTTGCTTGTTTTAAACGCCTTCTCATCGTCCCAAATCTTCTGCCATTTTTGTTCCAATTCTCTGTGATTGTAAGGTTCTGCCATGTCTTTCCTCCTCAAATATGTTAGGCAAAAATAAAAAATAGCCTTCGTCTCCATATACAGAGACGAAGGCTTAAACTCCGTGGTACCACTCTGATTCGATACAATGTATCGCACTCATTGATTCTGTAACGGGAATTCCCGCCGAACACTCATGGTTTCCCTTCGCATCCGGAGCTCCGAGGCTAGTTGGGGAATCCTTCTTATGGTCTCACACCATCCGACCACTCTCTGAAAAGTCAAATTCCTTAATACTCCTCTTCAAAGCCTGTGAAAATAATGTATTCTTTGAGTTATTCTAATCACAAAACCTTTAAAAGTCAAGAGCGGACTGTTATTTTACAAACTTGTTGACAACCTCATCAAGGCTCTCGGCATTCTCTTTGGAGCTTACTGCGAGGTCTTCAATCTGTCTTGTAACAGAGTTTGTCTTCTCATTCTTATCAATGATGTCGGCAACACCTGTGCTGTTCTCCATTGAAGCATTGTTAACCGCAGATACGGCACCAGCGATTCCGTCAACGGAATTGTTAAGGGAATCCATTGCTTCACCGATGGAAATAACAGCGTCCTGAATCGTGCTGATTCCGTTGTCATATTCCTTACTCTGCTCAGCAAACATATCGAAGTTTCCAACCACATCATTCTTAACGAATTCAATGAGTTTGCCTACCTGTGTTCTAACGTTCTCAACGGATTCATTACTCTCAGTAACAATTTTTTGAATACTTAATGCGGTATTCTTGGACTGATCAGCCAATGCACCGATTTCGCCGGCTACAACTGCGAAGCCCTTACCGGCATCTCCTGCTCTTGCCGCCTCAATAGAAGCATTGAGGGAAAGAAGGTTGGTTTGTGATGTAATACTCATAATAGCGTCTGCCAGCTCGTTTATCTGTTCAACAGCCTCGAGGCTCTTAATTGCAGCCTGCATATCTTCAACAGTATTGTCAAGCATCTCTATGCTGTTCTTAACATCCACATCTATCTTGTTGCTCATATTGGATGCAGTCTTAAGAAGCTCGTCCGAATCCTTCTTACAAAGGTCAACCTTTTCGGATACAGTCTTGGCAAGTTCAATAATATTGTTAATCTCAACATTAACATCCTCGATGGAGGAATTGGTTCTGTTGATACTGTCTGAAAGTGAGTCTGCAACTGCATTGTTCTCGGTTGTAACATTAACAAGGAGCCTTGAAGTCTGATTCATGTTATCCGAGCTTCCGTTTAAGGATTCCGAGCAGTTTCTCAGAACATCAACCACGTTATCAAGCATTGCAACAACACTCTTTGTGGCATTGGCAAGTTTTCCGATTTCGTCCCCTCTGTTAAGGTAACCGTCAATTTCGCCCTCAACCTTAAGATCATAATCTGCAACTCTTGTAAGCACATTCTGAACCTTTGTAAGAGGTGCGGTAAGCATTCTTATGATAACTGCAAGGACTACTGCAATTGCAATAAGGGAAACAAAACCTGTAATAAGGATAGAATTCTGTGCGCTCTTTGCTTCGCCGTAAAGGGCTGTTGTGTCTGCTCCTATGAATAAAAGCCACTGATACTGAGGAAGAACAACATAGCTTCCAAGCATGTTATTTCCGGTCTTGGAGCTCTTATACTCAATTATTCCGCTAGTAATCTCTTCTCCGTTTTGCGCCTTGGTAAAAAGATCAAATACAGGGCCGGATTCTATGGTTGCGGTTATAAGGCTTTTATCTGTATCATAAATAATGCTTCCGTCACTGACACTAAGTAATGTTACATCCTGATTAGGGCTTACATTTATGGAATCAAGTATCGAGTTTAATTCATCAGAGGTAACCGTTACGGAAACATAACCCGAGGGCTGCCCGCTTGCTGTATATCCGGATTTGGCCATACAGAAGGTGATTGAGTTTGTGGCAGGTGACAAAAGAGCCATTGCAGAATACAAAGGAGTCTTCTGCTCGTTATAATAATATGAATTAAGCATCTCGATTAGTTCATCGGGATTTCTGAATCCTACCATTGCAGGAACATTGTGAACAAGACAGGTTCCTTCATAAGCAGTAAATAGAATACTATCCAGGTTCGGAACTATGGAAGCCATTCTCATGGTTGCTTCCTGTGCCTTAGCCACAACTTCCGGTGTGGGATTATTGGATTCCTGCATAAGGTCATACATGCTGTCATCAACCATGTATGCGTCAAGATAGGTAAATTCCTTTGCAATATACTGGGAAAGCAATGTTGCATTGGAATTTGTTGTGCCTATCAGCTTTTCCTTGGCATCATTCTCAAGAATACTTGAGATATTTCGCGAGGAAATGACACTTTGTGCGCCAATTCCTATAGCAGTAGCAAGCAAAACGAAAACGGTAATCTTTATATACAATTTCAGATTCTTCATAACATATCCTCCTTGTGCCTTAAGAGTGTTACTTCTAAAACCTTCTGACTTATTTTCCATTTTATATAATGTTTCATAATTTTTCAAGAATTATATGTTATTTTGTGATATCTTTTATTGATGTACAGCAGATTTTAGAAAAATATTTCAGAACAAAAAAATGGAGCCGAATCTCTTCGGCTCCATAAAATGTACCTTTATTCTTCTTTGTTGTTCTCGGCAACCTTTGCTGCTCTTGCTGCAACTTCCTTCTCCTGAACGTCTGAAGGTGCCTGCTCATAACGGGTAAACTCATACTCGTACTCGCCACGTCCACCGGTCATGGAACGAAGGTCTGTGCAGTATCCGTGAAGTCCGCTCATGGGGATTTCAGCTTCAATTATCTGCTTTCCGCCGGGAACGGGAGTCATGCCAAGGGTTCTGCCTCTTCTCTTATTAAGATCACCCATAACATCACCTGTATAAGAATCAGGAACAGTAACCTTAAGTGTAGCAATGGGCTCTAAAAGAACAGGGCCGGCTTCCATGAAGCCCTTCTTGAAAGCCTGGATTGCTGCTGTCTTAAACGCCATCTCGGAAGAATCAACAGGGTGATATGAACCATCGTAAAGAACTGCTTTAACACCGACTACAGGATAAGCTGCCATAGGTCCTCTAACAACAGATTCGGCTATACCCTTCTCAACTGCAGGGAAGTAGTTCTTGGGAACAGCTCCGCCCACGACTTCCTGCTCAAATACGTAAGGAGATTCCAGATCGCCTGAAGGCTCGAAGCGCATCTTAACGTGGCCATACTGTCCATGACCACCGGACTGCTTCTTATACTTATATTCAACATCAGATTTCTTTCTGATTGTTTCCTTATATGCAATCTTCGCAGGCTCAAGTTCAATCTCAACCTTGTATTCGTTAAGAAGTCTCGAAGCTACAATTTCAAGATGCTGCTCACCCATACCATATATAAGGCTCTGTCTGTTCTCAGCATCATTAACAAGCTTAAGGGTCTGATCTTCGGCGGCCATCTTCTGAAGTGCCTGAGCAACCTTGTCGATATCTCCCTTCTCTTTTGCTTTGTAACGAAGATATGTGTAAGGCTTGGAAATCTCAGCCTTTGCAAACTTAATAGGTGTGGCCTTTGTACTTAAGGAATCACCGGTCTTCGCATCTGATAACTTTGCAAGAGCTCCGATATCACCTGCATGAAGTTCGGGAACCTCAATAGGCTTATTACCCTGCATTACATAGAGCTTACCAATCTTCTCCTCAACATCGCTGTCAACGTTAAACATAAGGTCATCTGTCTTAAGAACGCCTGAAGCAACCTTAATAAGAGAGTATTTTCCGATGAAAGGATCAACGATGGTCTTCCAGATGTAAGCAGCCTTAGCCTTTGAGAACTCATAATCTGAATGATAAATCTCATTGGTCTTCTGGTTGATACCTGCAATCTCTCTGTTCTCAGGGCTGGGAAGATATTTAACAATATCATCAATCAGCGTGTATACGCCCTGGCAAAGAGTATTGGAACCCATTGTCATGGGAACAATTGAGCAATCGCAAACGCTGGTACGAAGAGCTGCACGAATCTCGTCAACCGAGAATGTTTCGCCGGCAAAATAGCGATCCATCATCTCTTCTGAAGTCTCAGCTACAGTTTCCATCAATACGTCACGGTATGTGGCGAGGTTATCCTTGCTGTAATCGGGAACAGGGCACTCTTTAACCTCTTTGCCTTCCCACTTGTTACCTGTCTCGGTAACTACATTGACATAGCCCACAAACTTCTCATTCTCTCTGATAGGGAAATGGAAAGGAGCCATCTTCTTACCAAACATATTGGTCATATCTTCAACAACGTTCTTAAATGAAGCATTGTCGATATCCATGTTATCTACATAAATAATGCGGGGAATCTTATACTTCTCGCAAAGTTCCCATGCTTTAAGTGTTCCGACTTCAACACCGGACTTACCGTTAACAACGATAATTGCGCCACCTGCTGCAGAAACTGCTTCTTCTACTTCACCAACGAAATCAAAATATCCCGGAGTATCGAATACATTAATCTTATATCCTTCCCACTCGATGGGAACTACTGCTGTGGAAATTGAGAACTGTCTCTTCTGCTCTTCTTTTCCGAAATCACTTACAGTGTTTCCATCTGTAACTTTACCCATACGGGATGTGATGCCTGAAAGATACGCCATTGCCTCTGTGAGACTGGTCTTACCTGAACCGCCGTGTCCCAAAAGAACAACGTTACGTATTTTGTCAGTTGTATAAACTTTCATAGAAATTCCTCCAACTCGAGATATTTTTGTGGAATTGTGTTAAGTTTTTATACCCTAATACAAAACTCCATGTGTATATTTTACTAAAAACAGCACTATAATACAAGTAATTTATGGAAATTTTGCACATCACTGACTAATCTTATAATAAAACATATATTGCTGTATTATTCCGGCAACACCTTTGTATCTTTCGAAATCGAAGCCCTTAGGATAATAAGTATTAAGAATCTGTTTAATATGCGTATCAATGGGAAATGCATCAATATGATGTAAGCCAAAAAGGCAAATACAATTGGCAACCTTGGGGCCTATTCCATTTATATCCGTAAGCCGTTTCATTGCCTCTTCATATTTAAGTCCCTTAAGTTCTTCATACCACCCTGGATTATCTCTGGTATATGCAATGAGATTTGACAGGAACACATCTCTGTAACCAAGCCCCAGCCCCTTGTCCATAAAAAAACCCGGATCTACTTCGTCAGCTTCCGGAATCTTGTATATTCCTTCCGAAACCTTTATCCCCGCCTTCGCGCAGATTTTATCTATGGAACCCTTGATACGCTTTATATTGTTGTTCTGAGAAATAATAAAGCAGACTATGCTCTCCCACAAATCCTGCCTCAGGATTCTCATACCGCTTCCGAAATCAAAAGCACTTTTTAAATAACCATCATTAGAATCCTTAATGAGGCTCTCTATTTTTCCATAGGGGTCTTCCGGGCTTTCGGGATAATCAAAGTAATTCTGCCAGTATTTTTCATACTCAGATTCACAGCAAGAAAGCCCTATTTCATTAGGGCTTATCTGTCTTGCATAAACTGCTTTATTGCCGGAAACAATGAGAAAATCTCCGTCATCAGTCTCTCTGAATCTGAAGCATTGTCCGGACAAAGCAATCTGTCTTAAGTTGAAGTGATCGTTTTTAATTACTTTATTGATTTCCAATCGTTTATATCTGCCTCGTTTTCAATTTTCTCGGTAACACCAAACAAGGCCTTTCTCTCCCACAGTTCTTCATCAATTTCTTCTTCGGTGTAAAGAGGAAGCTTAGTTGAATTCCACATTGTCATATAAGGGCTGTCAGCCTCATATATGCTTGTGTCATCTACCTTAAATCCCTCTTCGTCAACCTTAAAGAAGGTATATAAGCAGCTATCTGCGTAAGCACTGTAATCGAAATCGTCATTGGAAAAAGCTACAGCATCATAATTCAGATTGTAGATATTGACCTGAACATCATCTACGGCGCCATCATCAATTGCCTTTGAATACATATCAAAGTCAGCGTCAGGTGAATAAACAGAGCTGATACCATAAGTGTATTCCACGTTATAAACGAAATGTTCATCACCCGCAGCGTCTACAACATGGTATTCAACGCTGTGTGAAAATGCACTGTTAGACCCGCCTCGGTAAGCATAACCATACTTATTAATGCCACAGTAAGATCTGTAGCCCGCATTGTCCTGATAGCAAAGCTCCAGCTTGTCATCTATGAGTTTAATAACAAATATATCCGTGTATTCACTCTCCCAAAGCTTTCCGCCTGTAAATTCCAGCGCAAGTTCAGGGATTTCATCTGCTCCACAGTCTATAAAGGAATAAAGGGTATCCGTGGTTTTGTATTCCTCATCCCACTGTTCTGTCATTCCTCCACAATAATCCCTGTTAAACTCTTCAAGGGTGAGGCCTCCTGCGTTTGCAAATATACCGTTTCGTTTCTCAGGATCATCGGTGCTTGCAAGAACTTTAATCTTGTCAAAATAAAGAAGTTCCTCTCCCTTAAGAAATCTCTCGTAGGCCTCTCTTGATTTGACAGCAAGTTCCATGTCTTCAGCCGATGGAAGTGTTGCATCGGTGGTCATTTTCCCCGACTCGGTTTCTCCATTTACATTTGTTTCAGGTTCATCCACCACTTCAACCTGAGTTTTACTTGTGTCATTCACTTCCTGTTTGCCGCATGCCACAAAGACTACACCCACTAACACCATGACCAACATACATGAAATCAGTTTTTTCATACATTCAGTCCTCCTCACATAATATAGTCTATAATTCTCCCGAAACTGCAGCCAATTTCTTGGCCTTATATTCAGGGAATCTGTCCTCATCGAGGGCATCCCTTATTTCTTCCATCATCTTATTGTAAAAATAAAGGTTATGAGTAACGCAAAGTCTCATGCCAAGCATTTCCTTTGCTTTTAAAAGATGTCTCAAATAAGCCCTTGAATACCTCTTACACGTAGGACATTGACAGCCTTCCTCAATAGGCCTGTCGTCAAGTTCATACTTTACATTGAAGAGATTAATCTTTCCGTGGTTGGTATATAAATGCCCATGTCTTCCGTTTCTTGAAGGGTAAACACAGTCAAAGAAATCTATACCTCTGTCAACACCCTCCAGAATATTTGCGGGAGTACCGACACCCATTAAATATGTGGGTTTATTATCTGGCAGGTAAGGTACCACATGATCAAGCACGTCATACATCTGCTCATGGCTCTCGCCTACCGCAAGACCTCCCACAGCGTATCCGTCCAGATCAAATTCCGAAATTCTCTTGGCATGCTCTATTCTTATGTCATTGTAAATGGCTCCCTGGTTAATACCAAAAAGCATCTGATTTTTGTTGATAGTGTCTTCGAGAGAATTAAGTCTGTTCATTTCAGTCTTACATCTCTCCAGCCATCTGGTGGTTCTTTCCACAGACCTTATAACATAGTCTCTTTCAGCAAGAGCCGGCGGGCACTCATCAAAGGCCATGGCGATTGTAGATGCAAGATTAGACTGAATCTGCATGCTCTGCTCGGGACCCATGAAAATCTTTCTTCCATCAATATGAGAATTGAAGTAAACGCCCTCTTCCTTAATTTTCCTTAAGCTTGCCAATGAGAAAACCTGAAACCCGCCTGAATCAGTAAGAATAGGCTTATTCCAGCTCATAAACTTATGAAGTCCTCCAAGCTTCTTCACCACTTCGTCACCGGGACGCACATGCAAGTGGTAGGTGTTGGATAATTCAATCTGTGTTCCTATTTCTTCGAGATCCGCTGTTGAAACAGCGCCCTTAATTGCAGCCACAGTGCCCACATTCATAAATACAGGGGTCTGAACCACGCCGTGAACTGTGGTAAACTCTCCTCTTTTGGCCATGCCGCATTTTTTGATTAATTTATACATTAATAAACATATTCCTCCCAGAATTCTTCGAGGCATAAATCATTCTCATAAATAATTGTGGCGGCCTCAACGCCCACATATCTGAAGTGCCAGGGCTCATACTCGATTCCCGTAATATGCTCCTTGCCCTTAGGATATCTTAAAATAAATCCATACTTATAGGAATTGTCCCTAAGCCATATTCCCTCTCCCGTCTCACCGAAGGCCTCGCTTAACACGTTGTGGCCGGCTGCTACAAGGTCGAGTGCAAGTCCAAGCTGGTGTTCAGAAGCACCGGGAACGGTAACGGAGTAAGCACTGGTTTTGTACGCGTCCATATATGACATTCCAAGGTCCATGAACTTATTGATCTTTCTGTCAAACAAGAAGACCTGATCCGACATTCTTCTGTAGGGCGAATTGATAGCCAAAGTATATCCATCTTTGCTGGCATCCTTCATCATAAGAAGAAGGTTCTCAAGTATTCTTGAGTCACACATCATCCAATCCTTTATTACCGCAAGCTCAAACTCATAATCATCGGGAATTGGATGCTGCTTGTTAACAAGAATAATTCTCCAGTCGTCCTTGTCAAAAGTAAGATTATTATAGGAGTTATCGGTGGGAATTACTGCATCCTCCTGTTCAAGGTAGGTGGCGTGTTCATCCCAGATATCCTCAAGAGTAAAGGAATCTTCAACAGTATCTATCTGATAATCGCCGGAACCATATGCTGTAGGATCTGCTTCTTCAGGTAAAATATCTGAAGTCTCTACTTCCTTCTCCGTAACCAGGGCAATATCCGAGTTGCTGGCCGCTTCGGCATGAATAACCTCTCCGTTCCCATAGAAAGTGAAGCTTCCGTTGGCAATAAAAACCGCAACCACCGCAATACCGCAAAGATACTTTTTGCCGTTGCCGGCAAAGTGCATAACAATATGGTAGAAAAAAAGAACCACTACAACAAAGGCCTTGTAGAGAGGCCTTAACGCAGGGTTCTTTCTATACCAACCGTTAACTTTTTCCTTGAGTTTATCAAGGAAAGTTTTCTTCATTGCTGTATTAGCCATTGCTTAGCCTTCTATGCTCTTAAAGATTACACAGTTAGGACTTTCAACTCTAAGTTCAGGTCCGTTCATAACAAGGGTCCCCTTGTTCATATCAATATTGAAGAACGTCATGGTATTTGATTCGTGATTAAGGCTCACGAGATGTTTATTGTCAGGGAAAATCGCAGCATCCTTAGGATACTCACCACTGATAGGCAGGCAAAGGGACTTGGTAAGAAGCCCTGTCTTTGTGTCAACCTTGTATGCAACCACCGAATTATCTCCGGCATTGCTGCTGATAAGAATCTTGTAGTCTTCGGAGAAAGTCAGAGCACTAGCAACCGATCCGCCTGCGTGATAGTCGTTCAAAGTTGAGATGTTCTGGATTTTCTCAAAGAAGGGCATATCATTCTTAACTTCATAGCTGTACACATCTATATAGCATTTCTCCTCATGAACAATATAGAGGAATCTCCCGTCCTGTGAAAACTTAATATGTCTGGGACCCGAGCCCTGCTCACTTCTAATAACGTCCACGTGTTTAAGTTTAGCCTTCTCATAATCGATGGCATAAACATCCACGTGATCCATTCCAAGGTCTGCGACACAAAGGAACTTGGAATCTCTGGTCATCTTAACGCAGCTGATATGGGGCCTGAAGGAACGCTCACTGGCAATTCCCATACCCTTGTTGAAAATCTCCTCGGTAATCTCGCCAACGGAGCCGTCATCATTGAGACGGAGCATAGTAACCTTTCCGTCATGATAGCCGGCTACAAAAAGGAACTTATCCGCATTACCTGTTGTAAGGTAACAGCCTCTCATACCATTTATAGGGGCCATATTTATAACCTTTAACATTCCATCCTTCTGAATCTCATAAGCTTCAACGCCGAAGTCCGTGATGGAATACAGATATTTATTATTTTTGGCCAATGTAACATATGAAGAGTTGGTTATTTCAACCTGGGCTTTCTCAGTAAATCTGCCCTTCTTCATATCTACATCATAAATTTTGATTCCATGATTGTCTCCCATTGTATAGGTTGAGACATATGCAACATACTTTGTACCGTTCATAACAGCCTCCTACATGTAAAAAAATTATACCATTCTATATTCAAAATAACAATTGACAAATGTCTATACATATGTATAATTAGTCTCGGCGTGTTTAGTAAAAGTAAACTTTTGGTTTAATATTTGAGGAATGTGATTAAGACATGGAAATCGGTAATAAAATCAAGGAATTACGAGTATTAAACGGACTTACACAGGAAGAACTTGCAGACAGAGCTGAGCTTTCGAAGGGTTTTATCTCACAGCTTGAAAGAGATCTCACTTCCCCTTCCATAGCAACTTTGGTTGATATTCTCCAGGTTTTGGGAACGGACTTAAAGGAATTTTTTAAGGATTCCGAAGACAAACAGATTGTCTTCCACGATTCCGATTATTTTGAAAAAAACGACGATTCTCTCGGAAACAAAATCGAGTGGATTATTCCCAATTCCCAGAAGAACATTATGGAGCCCATAAGGCTCACCCTTAAGCCCGGCGGTTCAACTTATCCCGATGTACCTCATGAAGGTGAGGAATTCGGCTACGTTCTTTCAGGAAGCATCACCTTATTTGTGGGTGGAAAAGCCATGAAGGTTAAAAAAGGCGAGTCTTTCTACTTTACCTCCGATTCCGGTCACTATATTAAAGCAAACGACAAAACAGGAGCTTCCCTTATTTGGGTAAGCACGCCTCCATCATTCTAAACATAAAGGAAGCACACTTATGAAAAAGCTTGTAGATCTTCAGAACATCTCCAAATCATTCGACGGTGAGTTGATTATCGATGATTTAAACTTATATATAAGGGAGAATGAGTTTCTTACTCTTCTCGGGCCCTCCGGCTGCGGCAAGACCACTACTCTTCGTATTCTAGGCGGCTTTGAGACTCCCGACACAGGAAAAGTTATATTTGAGGGAACCGACATCACAAAGCTTCCTCCTAACAAAAGACCATTAAACACGGTCTTTCAGAAGTATGCTCTTTTCACGCATATGACAATTGCCGAAAACATTGCTTTCGGATTAAAGATAAAGAACAAGTCCAAATCATATATTGACGATAAGATTAAGTATGCATTAAAGCTTGTTAACCTTGACGGTTACGAAAACAGAATGCCTGATTCATTATCAGGCGGTCAGCAGCAAAGAATTGCCATTGCAAGAGCTATCGTTAATGAGCCGAAGCTTCTTTTGCTTGATGAGCCTCTTGGAGCTCTTGATTTAAAGCTTCGCCAGGACATGCAGTACGAGCTTATCCGTCTTAAGAACGAACTTGGAATCACATTCATATATGTAACACACGATCAGGAAGAAGCCCTCACCATGTCAGATACCATCGTTGTCATGAACAAGGGTTACATCCAGCAGATCGGAACTCCCGAGAAAATTTATAATGAGCCCGAAAACGCTTTTGTTGCCGATTTCATCGGAGATTCCAACATTCTTCCCGGAATCATGATTGAGGATAAACTGGTAGAGATTCTTGGCGCGAAATTTGCCTGTGTAGATGAGGGCTTCGGTAACAATACCCCTGTGGACGTTGTAATAAGACCTGAGGATGTGGAGCTTGTTGCCGAAGGCCAGGGAACAATCCAGGGTGTTGTAAGCCACGTTATTTTCAAAGGTGTTCACTACGAGATGGAAGTTATGGCTAACGGCTTTGAATGGCTTGTTCAGTCCACAAAGTGCTTCCATGCAGGAACCAAGGTTGGAATCCAGGTTGATCCCTTCAACATTCAGATAATGAACAAACCTGCTTCAGAGGATGAGGAGGCTATCGGAGTAGATGAATAAGAAGATACTCTCTGCTCCCTATCTTCTCTGGTCTGTAGTTTTCATCATCATCCCTTTGCTGATGGTCTTCTACTACGGCCTAACAGATAAATCCGGAGCATTTACTTTGGAAAACATACTGGCAATAGCCACAGTCGAGCATTCAAAAGCTCTCTGGCTAGCCATTAAGCTTTCAATAGAAAGCACCATTATATGTCTGATTCTCGCTTATCCTTTGTCAATGATTCTTTCAAAGCTTAACGTTAATCAGCACAGTTTTATTGTGTTCATTTTTATTCTTCCCATGTGGATGAACTTTCTTTTAAGAACTCTCGCATGGCAGACATTGCTTGAGAAAACCGGCGTTATCAACTCTATACTCAAGACTCTTGGCTTACCCGGAATCAACATAATCAATACTTCCGGCGCCATCATCCTCGGTATGGTTTATAACTTCCTACCCTTTATGGTTTTGCCTATTTATAACTCTCTTTCAAAGATTGACAAGAACGTTATAAATGCGGCCAGGGATTTGGGCGCCAACGGTTTTCAAACCTTCCTAAAGATTATGTTGCCCCTTAGTACACCCGGCATCATAAGCGGAATTACCATGGTGTTTGTTCCCGCTCTTACAACCTTCGTTATAAGTACTCTCCTTGGAGGTTCCAAGATTTTGCTTATCGGTAATGTTATTGAGCAGGAATTCACTCAGACCGGCAACTGGCATTTGGGCAGCGGACTTTCCATAGTCCTTATGATATTTATCATAGTAAATATGCTCATCACCGCCGTTACCGATAAAGACGGGGAGGGAACAATGCTATGAGAAACGCCCTTAAGAAGTTATATATTACCCTCATACTGATTTTCCTCTACGCTCCCATCGTTACTTTGATTGTGCTGTCCTTTAACAAGTCCAAAACAAGGGCTAAATGGGGCGGATTCACCGGAAAATGGTACCTGTCATTGTTTAAGAACGACGATATTATGGCGGCCTTGGGAAATACTCTCCTTATCGCCTTTGTATCATCACTTGTGGCAACTGTAATCGGAATCATCGCCTGCATCGCTATTCAGGCAATGAAAAAGAGATCCCGTTCCATCGTTATTGGAATTACAAATATTCCAATGCTAAATGCCGATATCGTAACAGGTATCTCATTGATGCTTTTGTTTATAACCTTAGGAATAAGGTTTGGTTTCTTAACAATACTGTTAGCCCACATAAGCTTTAATATTCCTTATGTGATTTTGAGTGTTCTTCCAAGATTTAAAGCACTTAATCCAAGTACTTATGAGGCAGCGCTGGATCTTGGCGCCTCACCCTTCAAGGCATTTATGAAGGTTGTTTTCCCTGATATCCTTCCAGGAGTCTTATCAGGATTTCTCATGGCATTTACAATGTCACTTGATGATTTCATCATCACACACTTTACAAAGGGTGCCGGAATAGATACCCTTTCAACAAAGATTTATTCGGAAGTAAAAAAGGGCATAAAACCTGAAATGTATGCCCTCTCTTCCATTATTTTCATATCTGTATTAGTATTGCTTTTCTTGGTTAATTACATGCCAAAGGAAAATAAAAAGGAGATTAAATAATTATGAAAAAAGTTATCGCAGTGCTTTTAATGGCGAGCATGTGCATGGCAACCCTTATGGGCTGTGGTGCAAATGGTGGAGGTAAAAAAGAAGTTTACGTCTACAACTGGGGTGAGTACATTGATCCCGACGTCCTTGATCAGTTCGAAGAAGAGACAGGAATCAAGGTTATTTATGATGAGTTTGAGACCAACGAAATCATGTATCCAAAGGTAGAGGCAGGCGCAGCAGTTTATGATGTTGTATGCCCTTCCGATTATATGATAAGCAAGATGATTGAGAACGATCTTCTTCAGCCTATCAATTTCGATAATATTCCAAACGCCAAAGCCAATATCGGCGCACAGTACTATGACATGGCCAAGGAATATGACCCCACAAACGAGTACAGCATTCCTTACTGCTGGGGTACCGTAGGTATTCTTTACAACAAGACAATGGTTGACGAGCCCATTGATTCATGGTCAGTTCTCTGGGATGAGAAATACAAAGATAACATTCTAATGCAGGATTCCGTTCGTGATGCTTTCATGGTTGCATTAAAGCTTAACGGTGCTTCCATGAACTCTCTCGATGAAGCTGAACTTAATGCAGCAAAGGATCTTCTCATTGAGCAGAAGCCCCTTGTTCAGGCTTATGTTATCGACCAGGTTCGTGACAAGATGATTGGTGATGAGGCTGCCATCGGTGTTATCTACTCCGGCGAGGCAATCTACACACAGCGCGAAAACGAGAACCTTGAATACGTTATTCCCAAGGAAGGTACCAACGTATGGATCGATTCATGGGTAATTCCCAAGAATGCAAAGAACGTTGAGTGTGCCGAGAAATTCATCGATTTCATGTGCCGTGATGACATTGCTCTTAAGAACTTTGAGTACATCACCTACTCTACTCCCAATGATGCTGCCAAGGCTCTCATTGAGGATGAGGAAATCAGAAATTCCGAGATTGCATTCCCTGATCTTTCCAAGTACAACAACCTTGAGACTTATGTTTATCTTGGAGAGGACGGAGACGCTCTCTACAACGAGCTTTGGAAAGAAGTAAAATCCAAATAATCTAAGCAAATTAAAAGCGTTCGGTTTCTTGGTTGAAGCCGAACGCTTATTTTTATCTCTCAAAAAACTTAAGCAATCTGTATTTCCACTTGTCATGTCCTTCATAAGGATGCAGTCTTAAGGGCAGGTTGAAGTATCGGCTGCCGTACAGAACTGTTGAAGGATGGGTGAATTCGTCAAAGCCATATTTCCCGTGGTAAGCTCCCATTCCCGAATGACCTGTACCGTTAAAGGGAGCTCCTTTAACCATCAGATGAAGAATCACTTCGTTGTAGCAGCCTCCGCCGTACTGGGATGTCTTAAACACCTTGTTGGCCCATTTCTTATTTCTGGTGAAAATATAAAGGGCAAGACCGTGTTCTCTTTCTTCGATAAAATCAACCATATCATCGATCTTATCGTCCTCATATGGAACAATTGGAATCAAAGGGCAAAACAGCTCATGATTAATAATGCTGTCATCCCTGTTTATGGGATAAATAATGGTTGGAGCATATTTTTGATTGTCCCTGTTTCCAAAACCACCGTAAACAATTCTATCTCTGTACTCTTCCGCCTCTTTTGCGCACTTATCATAGGCATCAACAGTAACAAGTTTGGCATACTCATCGCTGTTAACGGGATCAACTCCCACCGTTTTTTCAAAGGCAGCCTTCAGTTCCTTAATGAACTCTCCTGCCACCTCTTTTGCCACAGCAATCTGGTTGATATTAATGCAGACCTGTCCGCTGTTGCAGGCCTTAAAGAAAGCGATTTTTTTGGCAGCATCCTTTAAATCCGCATCTTTTCTAACTATACACCAGTTACCGTTCTCTCCTCCCAGTTCCAAAGCCACAGGAGTAAGGTTCCTTGAAGCCATCTCAAGAACGTGCCTTCCAACTTTGGGTGAACCGGTGTAGAAAATCTTGTCGTAACGTTCTTCCAGACAGTAATCTGCGATTTCATGCTCGCCTTTAATAACAGATATATAGTTTTCGGGGAAGGTCTCCCCAATCATCTTCTCAAGCAAATCACTGCAGTGAACAGTCTTGGAGCTGGCCTTAATAACTGCCGTATTTCCTCCCGCCATTGACGCTGCAAGAACCCCAAGGGATAAAAGGAAGGGGAAGTTAAAGGGGCTTATAATAAGGGTATTGCCGTAGGGAATCTTATAAACCTTGGTAACCAAACTGGGAAAACAGTGAAAGCCGGAAAAATGCCTGTCAGGCTTCGCCCATCTTCTAAGGCCCTTAATATATTCGTTAATCTCTAAAATAACACTGCCTATATCACAAAAATAAGCCTCAACATAATGTCTGCCAAGGTCCTCGTACATGGCCTTTGTCATTGCTTCTTCATTGTCAATGACCATCTGTTTAAGTTTCTTTAGCTGATTAATTCTGAAATTGATGTCAAAGGTCTCGCCGGATTTAAAGTACTGTCGCTGGCTTGCCACCAATTTCGAGATTTGCTCCTTGGTTGCACTTTCCATTGTTAGCTCCAATCTATTTTTCTTTCAGATATTTTCTGATGTATTTGAAGGTTTCCTTCTCGCCCTTCTCGGATAACATCTTAAGAATCATCTCCAAATCTCTCTCGGTATCGGGATGAATCAGGTTGTTTCCAAGGCCCTTACCATAACGGAAATACTCAAGTGCCGAGGAATCGGTGTATTTATCCCCCTGATATACCATTGATGCGGCGATTCTGTCCATTACCATCTCGGCTATATATTTCCTTGGCATCGGGCACGGAATAACGCCTATTTTTCCATCTACAAGGCCATAGTCCACCCAGTATTCGAAGTGATGCTTATTGCGTCCTTTATGGTGCAGCCATGCAGTGGAAAAACCAATGTCCTCCCTTTCTGCATTGTTGGGGCTTCTGTCCCCTTGATAATACTTGGCCCCTACTCTGAATTCAGTGTAAGAGTACTTGGACAGATCATGAGTAAGTCCTTGCCATATTAGTCCTACTTTAAAGCAGTTTCTGCAAACAAGAATTCTGTGATGTGTGATGGTTTTAAAGTGCTGCCAGGCTTTAAGCATTTATATCTTTCTTCTTTCTCTTAACATTTCTTTTATCGATTGTACTCTCCCTAAGACTTTCAAGAATTACAACGCTTCTTGGAGCCAACGAAATGCGACCCTCATCAGAAATATCTTCCTTTAACGCCCTGTCAAACTCATCCGAGTCAAATTTCTTTTTCCAGCAAAGTCCTTCCGGCAAATTGGGAAGGGCAAAATCATGCTTCTCCCAATGCATGTTTATGGCCAGGTATATAAACTTGTCGTTATCACCTGTGTATCTTCCTGCAAACAGAATTCCCACATGTCTGTTATAACTGTATAAGTCAGCCTTCCATGCTTCTTCCCCATGATAGGACAAATCCGGGTAACTGCAGGAAATGTAATCCATCATTCTGTGAGCCTTTGTGGGATGAATACAAAGATTGGCTTTTCTATATGCGAAGAGCTTAACCGTTTCCTCGAAAAGGTCTTTGTTCTTGTCCAAATCGTTCCAGTTAAGCCATGTCACTGCATTGTCCTGACAATAAGGGTTGTTGTTGCCCTTCTGGCTGTTTCCAAACTCATCACCCATGAAAATAAGAGGTGTTCCCTGGGTAAATGCCAGCATTGTTAGGGCGTTCAGAGTCTGCTTCATTCGAAGCTTATTGATGGAGGCTTTGCGGCTCGGTCCCTCAGCTCCACAGTTCCAGCTTAAGTTGGAAGCTGCACCATCCATATTGTTCTCGCCGTTATCCTCGTTATGCTTTCTATCGAAGCTTACAAGGTCTCTTAAGGTGAATCCATAATAATTTGTGAAAAATCTTATTACTCCAAACTTCTCCGGATTCTCCCTCATATGTCTTAATGCAATATCAGTAACGCCCTCATCTCCCTTAAGGAAACGGCGCATATCGTACATATAATCATCCTGATAGGAGGCGATTCTTTTAATCTCCTCGTCCTCTTCTATCTCATACTGATCAATATAGTCGTAAATAAGCTTACATTCCTTAAGCTCGGGAGTCTCGTTGATCATGCGCTTCGGAATATTATCGCCCTTAATGCGGAATCCATCAACATGATATTCGCTTCTCCAAAACACAAGAATATCCTTAATCTCTCCTCTTTTCACTTCATCAGGGAAATAGAACTGAAGGATAACCTCAATGCCTTCTTTGTGAAGTGCCTTAACCATGTCCTTAAACTCTGTAACCGCGTCCTTCTTCCCAAGCGCTTTGTTGGGGCAATAATAAAAGGCATTCTGATACCCCCAGTAGTTGGGTTTAGGATTAAGGGCACCTGTTGGGTCCAAAGTGACCTTCTTATTCTGTCTAAGCTCAATTACGGGCATCATCTCAATGCTGTTTATTCCAAGTTTCTTCAGATGAGGGAGCTTCTCTGCAACTCCTCCGAAGCACCCTTTGGCATTGACCTTTGATGAAGGGTGTTTGGTGAATCCCCTTACATGCATAAGGTACATGAAGGTCTCGTTGTATTTATGGAAGGGATTTACATCCCCTTCCCAGTCATAGTTACTATCCTTGGCGACAAAGTAAACCTCATCTTCTTTAAGGGAGAAACCGAAGTCGTTTTTACCCTCATAGTCTTTCATGTAGAAATCGCCGACAAACTTATCGTCAGCGTAAATCTTGTAAAGTACGGTTTTGTAACCCTTAAGACTGTAATCGCCATAATATACTTTTCCGATATGGTTTTCCCCTGTCAGGTCAATCTTTCCGATTTCATTCTTTTTGGAGTCAAATAAAATTATCCCAAAGGCGCTTCCGGCTCTTTCAAGGCATACATGTAATATGCCTTCCTTAAGGGAAACTCCCATGGGATATATGTTTTTCGAGGTAATGCTTTCAAATGCCTTAGCCATCTTAACCAAACTCCAATTCAAAATATAGTGGTATTATATCATGAATTTGCGTCCGGGGGCAGATTTTTGAAATATGACACGGTAAAAGGAATACTGAATACGCTGGCAAGCACATCCGCCACTGCCTGGGAAATCTGTATTCCAAATAATCCCCAGATCTGCGGGAATACGAGAATTACAGGTATAAAGAACAGGCCGCTTCTGAAGCTTGAAAGGACTGACGCTTGCAAAGACTTTCCTGTGCTTTGAAACATCATGTTGTTACATACGCTAAAGGGCAGGAAAAGAAGGGACAGGCACTGGTATCTCATGGCTACCGCTCCTATTTCCATAACCTTTAAATCATCTCTGAAAAGATGCACCAGGGGCTCCGCAAAGAAAAATGCGGTTATGGCAAAAAGGCCAAGTAAAGCCGTACCGAAGGCCCAGGTGAAGAAAAAGCCGTTTTTTACCCTGCTGTACTTCTTGGCGCCATAGTTAAAGCCCGCCACAGGCTGATAGCCCTGGCCAACTCCAAGGCCCACACTGAAGAGGAAGTTGACTATTCTTGAAACGATGCTCATGGCAGCTATGGCCGCATCTTCATAGGGCTTGCAGGCATGGTTTAGAGCCATTACGGATATGCTTCCAAGGCCCTGTCTTACCATACTCGGGAAACCGCCCTTAACAATCTTGGTGAAAATCTTTATGTCTTTTCTGAAGAATTCTTTGCTTATTTTGGACTCACAGTTTCGATACATTCTATGAAGGATAAAGACGCTCACATACTGGGAAACTGCTGTGGCAACGCCGGCGCCGATAATGCCGGTTCCAAGACCTACGATAAAAATGGCGTCAAGGAAAATATTAAGGATTCCGCCGCTTATAAGGCCTATCATGGCGTAGGTAGCTTTGCCTTCGTATCTTAAGATGTTGTTATACGTACAGCTCACAAGCATGGCCGGAGCTGCGCACAAAATGCACATGGCATATGTCTTGGCATAGGGGAAAATCGTCTCGGTGCTTCCAAGGAGATACATAAGTGGTTTTACAAAAATAAGGCCTAAAACAAGAACCAGAATTCCTGTAATCAGAGAAGCCACAAAGCCCATGGTGGCATACTCGCTGGCCTCCTCCTTCTTCCCCGCTCCAAGGCGCCTTGAAACCACAGTTCCTGAGCCCTGTCCATACATGAAACCGCAAGCCTGAAGTATGGCCATGAGGCCAAAAACGATTCCTGTGGCGCCGCTGGCACTGGTTCCAAGCCTTCCCACAAAGTAGGTGTCCGCCATGTTGTAAATGTTGGTTACAAGCATGCTTAGAGTCGTGGGGAGTCCAAGACTTAGAATAAGCTTCGGTATAGGCGTTTCCGTCATTTTCTTGTATTGTATTTCTGAACTTGTCATAGGTTGAGTCTCTGTTTCTTTGTTTTGTATACTTCGAAATTATATCACTTTGAAAGCATCAAAAGTATTATAATTGACTCATGATTGAGTATGAATTGATTAGAAGCAAAAGAAAAACTGTCTCCATTACGGTAAAGGCTGACGGACGAGTAATCGTCAGAGCCCCGCTTCTTGCTTCGATTAGAAGAATAAACGAGTTTGTTGAATCAAAGGCAGATTGGATTAATAAGAATGTAAAGAGAGTCTTGGAGAATCCTGCCCCAAAGCCTCTTGAATTTACGCCCGAAGAAAAAAAGCGCCTGATTAAACAGGCGCGAATTCTCATTACACAAAGAGTTGAGTATTATGCTCCAATTGTAGGAGTCAGCTACAACAGAATTGCAATCAAGGACACCAAAACCCGCTGGGGCAGCTGTTCAAGAGACGGAAATTTAAACTTCAGTTTCAGACTTGTTCTTAAACCTATTGAGCTTCTTGATTACGTTGTTGTACACGAGCTCTGCCACAGAATTCACATGAACCACTCCAAGGAATTCTGGCAGGAAGTCGAGCGTATCCTCCCGGACTACAAAGACCGCCGGAAAAGGCTAAAATACAACTAGTATGTGCACTTTGGGGACTGTCGTGTCTTGGCATGCGTAGTGCGCCAAGCAGGCCTGTCCCCAAATTGCACATTAGATCATTTCATCAAATTCTACGTTATCCAGGAATTCATCAAACGCATCCGAAGCAATCTCGTATTCCTCTTCGCTTTCAATGTATCTGAGTTCCGGCTCCTCATTAGGATCGTCGGGATTCTCACTATAGCCGTAAATCCAGACTTCGCCGTCCTCATTCTCACCCTTTTCATTCTGGGGCAAAAGGGCAATATAGTCTTTCTTGTTGGGTGCGGTAAATATAGTTACCACGCTGCAGGTGATAATTTCACCGTCTATATCAAGTTCAACTGTCATTTCTTCTTCAGCGCCGTCGTTTTCGTATTTCTCGGTCATTTCATTCCTCCGTTAATCAGTTTCTCTTTTTGTTGTTTGGTCAAATCATGCTTGATGTGCCACTCTCTACTCATGGCGTCTTCCTTGCTGTCAAAGATTTCGTAATACGCCAATTTGGCAGGAAGCCTTGCCTTGGTATACTTGGCACCTTTCCCTTCGTTATGTGTTGCAATCCTCTTTTGAAGATTGTCGGTATAACCTGTATAAAGGGTACCATCAGCACATCTGACTATATAAGCATAATACTTTTCGGAAACACGCCTAGTCAAGTTAAGACACATATCAACATGAACTATGCCTTCCTCCATGTATTCATCGGAGGTAACCTCAAAACCAAATTGCTCATAAAATCCAATGGCGTGCTTTTGAGCATCCATACAAATTCTGTCCGCCGGCATTCTCTTTGGAATTTCCTTCAATGCAAACTCCATAAGCTTCTTACCAAGGCCATCGCCATGTTTTAAAGTCAGTACTCTTCCAATCTTAAGTACACCTTTATCGTCATAAAAAGCTCGAAGATACGACGTTACTCTTCCGTCTTCCATTGAAAAAATATGAAGGCTCTTAAAGTCTACATTATCCTCATCCAAGTATAAAATACCCTGCTCCATCAGGAATATTTCTCCGCGGGATTTAAGGATTTCATATATTTCTTTACTTGTAAGTTCATCAAATTCTTTTGCAAAAAAGCTCATGAATCCATGATAACATCTATATTGTTTCCGTCAAGAAAAAATCCGGCCAATTAACTGCCGGATTTTCATCAATTATTATAAAACAAACATAAACCATAAAAATATGTAAGTCTTCTTAATATCTCTGTTCATGAGAAGATACATGCTTCCGAAGGCAAGTCCGGATATCATGGTAACAATTCCTGTAGAAAAATCTTTGGTAAAAAAGTGACCTGCACCCCAAGTCAGTGCAAGAATAATGCCTCCGTAAGGGATTATGTCATTATGGAACCACTCTTCAAAGGCCTTCTGTCCAAACACAAGAATCAAAGTAACCAGCGCCACTTCAAAACAATAATAAATATATTGGAACACAAACTTCAAGGCTCCGTTAGCATTAAATTCCTTTACAACCTTGATACCGTTCCAGTCAAAATACGAAACCACCAGACTGAAGATTACCAGCAAAGCTGCCAACGCCCACTGCCAGACAGCGACTTTCTTCCCTTTTGCAAAAACGTCGAAATCTAAGTTTTTACAAGAAGACCTCACTAAAAGCCATGCGCACAATCCCCACAAAATGCATGTTGCCACCCAGTGAATAATGTTCTGGGGCGTAGTCCAGTTCGCCATCTCTGTGCCAAAAAGCATGGGCTCTATTCCAAACGCAAGAACAGCTTCAAGTCCGATTCCACCAAATGCCAACAGTGAATAACACAGATAACTAAATCCTTTTTTCAATTTTCTATCTCTCCTTCATATGCCGCCTGGTATAGCATGATGCCAGTAAAGCAGGCTCGCAATTATTACCACCATACCATATTGGGCTAATTGTGTGAACAACAATTTTTCGCGTCCTTATTATGGAATCTCTCGCTCTCAAGTATTCTTAATAAAAATGACTTGATTCTTATGCATTAAGTCTCTATCATTACTCTCAGACTGAATAGATTGGAATTTAATTTAATGAATACCGCAAATACCAAAATAAATACTCTTAAATACATTCTTGCCGTTGTAATATACGGAACCATTGGACCTATTCTTCATTTCATTAACCTTCCCTCTGAGCTTGTTGTTTTCTCCAGAGGCGTTATCGGAACTTTATCCATACTTGTCTTTATGAAAATACTTGGACGAAAAGTTGACCTTAAAGCCATCAAAACAAACCTTCGTCCCCTTATTCTTTCCGGATTCTTCCTTGGGTTAAACTGGGTTTTCCTGTTTGCGGCCTACGTAAGAATTTCTGTTGCCGTAGCAAGTCTGCTTAACTATACCGCTCCAATTATGGTGGTTATCGTAGCACCCTTCCTTTACAAAGAGCGCATCAAACCATTGAAAGCCGTATGTATTATTACTGCGTTTATCGGCGTTGTTCTAACCTCAGGAATAGTTAGCGTCGGGATAGGAAATGTTGACATAGTTGGCATAACCTTGCCCGTTCTCGCCGCCCTTGCCTTTGTTGGAATCGTTATCTGCAATAAAAAGCTTACCGGCATTGATTCATATAACAAAGCCATCGTTCAGCTTGCCGCATCTGCTGTAACTGTTCTTCCTTATGTCCTGTACAACAACCGCGGCAAATCCATTGAATTTGATTCGCGCTCAATCCTTCTTGTGCTTCTTCTTGGCGCTGTTCATACAGGAGTCGCTTACTGTCTCTACTTTGAATCCCTGGGTGCGCTTTCAGTTCAATCCATCGCTGTTTTGGGCTATCTTGAACCCGTGGTATCTGTGCTTGGTTCCGTCTTCGTCCTCCACCAGTCACTGGACTTATACGGCTGGATTGGTGCGGCACTTATCATCTTTTCATCCGCCGCCAGTGAATTGATTGGAGCAGGTAAGAAATAAACAGAACAATTTAGGCTTCTTCAGAAATACTCCTTAAGCATATTTCTTACAGCTGTAATATCCAATGGATTTCTGGAAGATTCAAAGGTAAAAATAATATCTCTTCCCGGCAAAATTCCATTTGTCACATATGATTTCTGCTTTTTAAAAAAGTTTTCCAAGTACTCCGGATTATCCATCATACCGAAGTGTTCAAGATATATAGTCCTTCTCTCCTTAACATTAAGCAACTTGAAATCCGGATAAACCGTTCCCACGCCCTTTAATTTCAGCGGTGCTTCATAAAGATATGGAATCCCCAGCTCTTTGAGAATCTCCGAAATTATCACCTCCGATTTCGATCTTACCCTGTCACCATTAGAATTGATAAATGATTGCGCTTCTTCCATGAACCCTTTTCTTTCATATTCTTCATGAAGCCATCTTTCAACAAGCTCCTCATCCGTTAGAACCGGCGAATCGACCAGCTCCCTTTTCAATTTTGGAATCCTTCCATAAGCTTCAACAAGCGTATCTATGGGATGCTTCTTAAGATAGGCGTCGTTGTCCTTATATTCCTTTTCAGCTTCTTTTTTTAGCTTATCAAATACTTCTTTTTCAGCCATTTTTTTGACAAGCTTCATATTATCTTTCGCCAAATACACTCCATTAGCATTCTCCCCCGGCTTCCTTAGGAAGTATTGAGTAGTCGTTCTGCACTTTGTCACCCTTAAGGAGCCTTCAGGTACGTTAGCAGTTGCCCTATCACATATTCTTATAATCTTTCTTAGATAATCTTGTCTTTTGTTTAATTCATCTTGAATCATTAATAACCCTCCATTTTTTAGTGTTTAATAGTTACATGCTTTCTCCGTAATCTTTGGATTGATCTCCAGCTCAATCTATGGCCCAAACTTTTGCCCAATCTTTGGACCGATCTTTGACTTATTCCTCTGCTTGACCCACAATCCAGTCCTTAGCTTGCTTTCTGACTACCAAAACGGGAAAACATCCAAAACGTTAGTGGCAAAAAAGTGCCTTTGCACTAACAAGAAACAGAATGTTGAAACTCATTAGTGTTTCATGGCTCTTTCTGACTAATGAATTTTGTCTTCCTGCTAATTATTAGTAGTATTATTCAAAGTCTTACTAACAGGAACCATTTGATGGCATATTTGTTAGTACACTCCGCAAATTTCGCACTAACAAAATCCATGCTATTCCCCAAACATTAGTATCCAGCGGTAATTCCCACATTAGTGCCCACTAACATAATCCTCGCTATTCCCCAAACATTAGTATCCGGCGGCAATTCCCACATTAATGCCCACTAACAAAATCCATGCCATGCCCCAAACATTAGTATCCGGCGCCTATTCCCCACAAGCCGCGTGTTCTCTCTAACCCGGTTCCGAGCCCCCTTCCGGGCCGCCACCGCCACCGCCGCTCCCATCAGAAGCCCCATGCGGATACGCCCGCGCCATAGCCTTTTCCACGGACCGCGCGGGCAGGAACTTCGAAGGATGATTTCTGAAGTCGTCAGGGGCCCCGATGAAGGTAATAAGAAGCTCATCTATGGCCCTGGTCATGGCCACATAGAATAGACGCCGCTCCTCCTCAATCAGGATGGGATTAGAGGACCTGGTGTGGGGCATCTTGCCGTCATTGATATCAGGAAGAATGACGCAGGGGAATTCCAGGCCCTTGGAACCATGCATGGTGATGAGATTCACCTGATTAGGCGCCGCAACCCTGGCTTCCAACGAAGAGCTCGCTTTAAGATACTTCTCTCTTTCAAGCTTCTCTTTCTCATAGGCGCCGTATTCCGTCATGAAGTCCAGAAACTCCTTAAGCCCTTCGAAATCCTCGGCGAATTCCTTAACAGTCTCCAGAGTCCGTTCGAAAAGGGCGCACTCCGAAGGGTTCCTGAGCCTAAGGCCCAATAAATAAGATTCATACTTCAGTGCCTTCATGATATATCCAATGGCGCATAGAGGGCCCATACGGCGCATAAGAGACATTTTTCTCTCAAAAGACATCAATGACTCTCTCAAGACAAAATCCTCCTTATTTGCCCTTATGATGGCCTTAAAATCCACCTCATGCTTCTGGAAGATTCCTCTGACTACATTAAGGCAGCCCTTGTCGATAATCCGAAGATAATCCGTCCTATCCGCCCTGCCGCAGGCAATTCTAAAATACGCCAGAATATCCTTTGTAATTCCGATATCGCATATCCCCTTGCAGTAGTTGTCCTTCATGAAGCACGAAATTCCCTCTTTAGACAGAACCATTCCGTACCGGTCAAGCATTGCATTTGTTCTGCAAATAATCGCGATATCACTCAGATTTCCCTGATACCCTTTAATAAACGAAGCAATCTCAGTCGACTGAATCTTCGGGGTTTTGCAGGGTCTTAGCATCACAGGGCATCTCTCGCCTCTTTCGGCAATCAGCTCCTTCTCCACCCTGTCCTTATTGCCCTTAATACATTCGCTGGCAAAATCCAAAATTTCTTTTGAGCAGCGATAATTAGAAGCAAGAAGAATCTTTACGCAGTCAGGGTAGTCCTCCTCAAACTGTCTCATGATTGACGGCTCGGCTCCCCTGAAGCCATATATGGCCTGGTCGTCATCCCCCACAACGAACAAGTTTCTCTCTCCCGCCGCCAACAGACGGATAACCTCATACTGTCTTGGATTGATGTCCTGAAATTCGTCGATAAGTATGTATTCGTAGCTCGCTTTGATTCTCTCCAAAAGCTTCGGGTATTTCGCAAATACCTCCAACGCTTTGTTGGCAAAATCGTCAAAATCTAATTTTTTCTCCGCAGTTATCAAAGAAAGATACTGGGATATTGCAAAGTCTGTAGTTTCTTCTTTTAGTACGGTCTCCTCTCTGTCAAAGCATCCCTTGTTCAGATAGTAAGCAATAATCGAAGCCAGGTAGTCGTTACTTACATAGGATTCATCAGGGAACTTATGTTTAATGGTGTTTTTGATGTGATTGATTGTACGGATTTTGTCCTGATTGTTTAGGATAGAAAAATCTGAATAAATATGACTCTGTTTTAGAAAGTAATAGAATAACGAATGGAAGGTGTGGAAATGAACGGGAAGAATTGTGCCTCTTAATTTGGCGAAACGCTGCTGCATTTGATTGGCAGCTGCCTTGGTGAAGGTTATGACAAGAATTTTGTCAGGAGGCACGTTGCATTCATCGATAAGATAAGAAATTCGATTGACCAGAACGTAGGTCTTGCCGGCTCCCGGCCCCGCCAGTATTCTGGCAGGACCTTTATTATGCCGGATAGCTTCATATTGAGCTTTATTTTCCTTCAAGAAGTTCGATTCCCTTTCTGATTCTTTTAAGGGATTCTTCCTTGCCCAAAACTTCCATAATCTCAGTAGCACCGGCAGGAGTCATCTGTTTACCGGATACTGCTGTTCTGATAGGCCACATAACATAGCCGTTCTTAACTTCCTTTTCTTCTACGTACTTAAGAAGTGTCTGATACAGCGCATCATTGCTGTAGTCATCACAGGCCTCAAGCACAGGTAAAATATCCTTCAATACCTCAAGAGAACTTTCCTTTGTTGTCTTCATCTTCTTGTGAACATACATCTCGGGATCGTACTCAGGTAAGGTCTCGAAGAAATCAACATGGTCCTTAATATCAGGGAATACCTCTATTCTGGTCTTCACCATGTTTGCAATCTTCTTTAAGTCAAAGTCCTTTGTAAGCACTTCTTTTAAGTAGGGCTCTGCCATTTTGTAAAAATCGTCAAAATCCATCTTCTTGATGTATTCGCCGTTCATCCAGCGAAGCTTGTTAACATCAAATACTGAAGGGGACTTGTTAATCTTCTTGTAATCAAAAGCCTTCACAAGTTCATCAAGTGTAAAGAACTCGTTGTTGTCCTCAGGTGACCATCCAAGAAGTGCAATGTAATTGATGATTGCCTCTGTAAGGAAGCCCTGCTCCAAAAGATCCTCAAAGGAAGAATGTCCGCTTCTCTTTGAAAGCTTCTTATGATTCTCGTCTGTAATGAGTCCAAGGTGAATGTACTTGGGTGATTCCCATCCGAAAGCATCATAAAGTCTCTGATACTTAGGTGATGAGGAAATGTACTCATTACCTCTTACAACGTGAGTGATTTCCATAAGATGGTCATCAATAACGTTGGCAAAGTTATATGTAGGGAAGCCGTCTGACTTAATTAGAATCATGTCATCAAGCTCTGAGTTGTCTACAGTAATATCTCCGTAAAGCTCATCGTGGAAGGTGGTTGTACCTTCATTAGGCACATTCTGTCTGATAACGAAGGGCTTTCCGGCATCAAGGTTAGCCTGAACCTCTTCCTTTGAAAGATGAAGGCAGTGCTTATCATAAACAACTATCTCCTTACCCTCAACTACCTGCTTAAGACTCTCAAGTCTCTCCTTGTCGCAGAAACAGTAATATGCGTCACCCTGCTCTACAAGTTTCTTGGCATATTCCATATAAAGGCCGGATTTAACTCTCTCACTTTGAACATAGGGGCCAAAACCCTTATCCTTGTCGGGACCTTCGTCATGCTTTAATCCGGTTTTCTCAAGGGTACGATAAATAATATCCACAGCACCCTCAACTTCTCGTTCCTGGTCCGTATCCTCTATTCTTAAGATAAAATCGCCGTTCTCATGTTTTGCGATCAGATACTCGTAAAGAGCGGTACGAAGATTGCCCACATGCATTCTTCCGGTAGGGCTGGGTGCAAATCTTGTTCTGATTTTCATTTGTATTCCTCCGTTACTTATTACTCATCAGGCAGTTCTTTTTCTGCCTGCATCTTAAACTTACATACTTCCGCTTTGGCCTTATCGATGGGAAGGTTGGTTCCGGCTCCGGCTACACAGCCTCCGGGACAAGCCATTCCTTCAATAAGACAGCCGTTCTTTTTTCCTGCCTTTGCAAGAATAAGCATTTTCTTACATTCCGCAAGGCTTTCGGCATGCTCAATCATCACTTCCACATCGGGATATTTCTTTCTGATGACCTTTTCGATTGCCTCGGCAACTCCACCGGCAACACCGTATCCACGGCCTGCGCTTGTGGCGTCTTTCATCTCATCCATGGCTTTGATTTCATCCACCAGAATGCCCTTGGCTTCAAACATTCCAACCAGTTCTTCAAAGGTTATGACAAAAGCCACATCGCTTCGAACCGTTCTTCTCGATGCTTCAAGTTTCTTAGAGGCACAGGGGCCGATAAATACCACATCAGCATCAGGATGTTCTTCCTTGATTATGCGGGCTGTTGCCACCATGGGGGTTAACTCATTTGAAATCTTATCAATTGTCTCAGGGAAAAACTTCTTAGCCAGCATTGACCATGAAGGACAGCAGCTTGTTAAACTGAAGGGCTGTTTCCCTGTGGCTACCTCATGAACATAGTGTTCCGCCTCTGCAACGCAGCCTAAATCTGCACCAATGGCGGTTTCATATACATCATAAAAACCCAGTTTCTTAAGGGCTGTCTTGAACATATCAGCCGTAACGTTGGGTCCGAACTGACCGGCAAAGGCCGGTGCAACCTGGGCAATTATCTTTCGTCCCGATTGAAGAGCCCTTATAAGTTGGAAAATCTGACTCTTATCTGCAATTGCACCGAAGGGGCAGCTTACCATACACTGTCCGCAGCTTACGCACAGATCATTGTCAATATAAGCTCGACCTCTCTCGTCCGATTTAATGGCTCCAACACCGCAGGCTGCCGAACAGGGCCTTGCCTGATGGGATATGGCATCATAGGGACAGATTGCTTTACATTTACCGCACTTAATACACTTCTCCTGGTCGATATAGGATTTGCCGTTAACCATTGTTATGGCACCCTTGGGGCAAACCTCTCGACAGGGATGAGCAACACAGCCCATACATTTATCGGAAACCGAATACTGGTTTACGGGACATGAATTACAGGCCGAAGGAATAACCTGCATAAGAGGGGGCTCGTAGTATTTCTCGTCTACGTTACTCTCCTCCAACCCCTGTGTTAAGTGGCTTGGTTTATCCTCCGGGCGAAGTGAAAGTCCCATTGCAAGTCTGAGTCTCTCTCTTACAATTGCTCGTTCTCTATATACACTTTCTCTGTAAACTGCATCGTCGTAGTTGATGATTTCGTATGGAAGAGCTTCCATGTCATCGATAAGATTGGTAGAATTATAAGCCAGATTGGCTATTTCTTTAAAGACACGTCTTCTGACCTTGCGAACCTGAGTGTCTATTCCTCTCATAATGTTCCTCTCAATATGTTAAATAAATATCAATATTATATTGCCACAAAAGTGTCCATTAATCAAGGACATTATAAGAATAATTTGGGCAAAAAACAACCGCCACCTTAAGGCAGCGGTTGATATAAATCAATTAATCGGATGGTAAAAATCAGGTGTTCTCCTCTATGGTCTGATAAACCTGAATTCTTTGCATATCCATCTCGGGCATTCCAATAAAGATTGCGCCGTAATTGAATGTGGATGAACCAACCTTCTCAATTCTGCGAATCTCAAGGAAAGCGTGGATTACTTCTTTGGTCCAGATGGTAAGATAAGCCTCGTAGATTCCGCCAATCTCAAGTTTATCCTCACTCTCGAATCCGATACCGGTCTTGGAAACATCGATAATATCGATAACAACCTCGTCAGAGCTTGTTCCGTCCAGTCTCTTAACAATCAGTTTAGAGTGTAATTCGCTTCTTTTGCTCTTTCTTCTCTCATCCATTGTATGGTAACCTCCCATAAGTTTAAACCACTAAATTAATAATACTTTATTATTCAAAAAATGTAAATAGTGCGAAAACTTATCTTATGAACATTGCGTCCCCGAAGCTGAAGAATCTGTATCTTTCCTTTATGGCCTCATTGTAAGCGTTTAGAACGTTCTCTCTTCCTGCCAGGGCTGATACAAGCATTACAAGCGTTGATTCGGGCAGATGGAAATTGGTAATAAGGGCATCAAGCACCTTAAATTTGTATCCCGGATATATAAAAATCGAAGTATCTCCGTTTCCGGCGTGAACGATTCCGGATTCATCCGATGCCGATTCAATGGTTCTGCAGGATGTGGTTCCAACGCAGATTACTCTTCCACCGGAGGCCTTAGTGTCGTTAATCATCTTGGCGGCTTCCTCAGTAACCTGATAAACCTCGGTGTGCATGTGATGCTCCAAAATGTTCTCAGCCTTAACGGGTCTGAAGGTTCCAAGTCCCACGTGCAAAGTAACATAGCATATCTTAACCCCTTTAGCTTCAATCTCAGCCAAGAGTTCTTTAGTGAAATGAAGACCTGCCGTAGGAGCCGCTGCGCTTCCCTCGTACTTGGCATAAACAGTCTGATATCTGTTCTTATCCTGAAGCTTATGGGTAATATAGGGAGGTAAGGGCATTTCACCAAGAGAATCAAGCACCTCTTCCCATATTCCCTCATATTCAAACTTAATAAGCCTGTTTCCCTCATCCACTGTTTCAAGGACTTCGGCTTTTAGTCTGCCGTCTCCAAACACGAGTCTGGTACCGGGTTTGCACTTTTTGCCGGGTTTAACCAAAGTTTCCCAGACATCGTCTGCATTTCTCTTTAAAAGAAGTACTTCCACCGAACCGCCTGTAGCTTCCCTTGCTCCGTAAAGCCTTGCGGGAATAACCTTGGTGTTGTTAAGTACCAGACAATCTCCGGGATTTAAAAATGACCCTATTTCTTTAAATATATGGTGTTCCGTAGCTCCTGTGGTTTTATCAAGAACAAGAAGCCTTGAGGAACTTCTGTCCTCCAGAGGATCCTGAGCAATCAGTTCCTCCGGAAGATTAAAGTAAAAATCAGAAGTTTTTAATGAATTCATTTATTTAATACCATTTAAAAATGCAATGTATGCTCTCTTTGCTTCGTATACATCAATCTTGCTTGTTGCCTCCCAGGGCGCATGCATGTTAAGAACTGCAACGCCGGAATCGATAACATTCATTCCGTATAAAGCAAGGATATAAGCAATGGTTCCGCCACCGCCTACGTCAACCTTGCCAAGCTCTGCTGTCTGGAAGTTAACCTTGGCGTCATCAAGTACCTTTCTGATGATTCCGATGTACTCGGCATTGGCATCATTGGAACCGCTCTTTCCTCTGGCTCCGGTAAACTTGTTAAATACAATACCCTTTCCGAGGATTGCGGCATTCTTCTTCTCAAATGCGGAAGCATATGAAGGATCAAATGCAGCAGAAACATCAGATGAAAGCATGTAGGAATTTGCAAGACATTTTCTTACAGCAAGTTCTGAATATGTTCCGCAAGCATCCATAAGTTCAGCCACTGTGTTCTCAAAGAACTTGGACTGCATACCTGTTGCACCAACAGATCCGATTTCTTCCTTGTCCACAAGGATGCAGCATGCGGTACGCTCAACTGCACCGATCTCAAGCATAGCTTCGTAGGAAGTATAAGCGCATACTCTGTCGTCCTGGCCATAGCCAAGAATCATGCTTCTGTCAAAGCCTGCCTCTCTTGCCTTTCCTGCAGGTACAATCTCAAGCTCGGCTGAGATGAAATCCTCTTCCTCAATGTCATACTGGTTCTTAAGAATATCAAGAACCCCTGACTTAACAGCTTCCTTGGCAGCCTTCTTGCCCTCTTCGGTCTCTTTGGCCTTCTTATCAAGGATAATGGGCTTGTTGCCTACAATAAGGTCAAGGGCCTCACCCTCAATAACCTTTGCAGCCTTCTTGTCCATCTGCTCTGCTCCAAGATGAGGAAGCAAATCAGAAATGAAGAATACGGGATCATCCTCGTCCTCGCCGATGGCAAGCTCAACGGTGGTTCCGTCCTTCTTAACTACTACACCGTGAATTGCAAGGGGCAATGTAACCCACTGATATTTCTTGATTCCGCCATAATAATGGGTATCAAGGTAAGCAATTCCGTTGTCCTCATAAAGAGGATTCTGCTTAACATCAAGTCTGGGAGAATCAATGTGTGCTCCGAGGATATTAAGCCCCTCCTGTAAGGGCTTCTTACCGATCTGGAACATAACAAGGGTCTTGTTCATCCATGTGGCATAAACCTTGTCTCCCGCTTTAAGTTTCTTTTTGCCAATCTTGGAAAGCTCTGTGTAGCCGGCTTCCTCAATGCGATTTACAATCTGGTCTACACATTCTCTCTCGGTCTTGCCGTTATTAAGAAACTCCATATAGCCCTTGGCAAATCTGTCAACTTCTTTCTCTTTAGCTCTTGTTGTAATGTCTTCCCAACAATTCTTTCTTTCCATATATATCACACTCCTTAGTCTATTAGTGATATTCCTTTCACTGCTTCAATTTACATTCTAAGCGATGCGCCAAGACCTTCAAGTCCATTGAGGATTTTCTTCATTGCTCCTGTGATGTCGTTCTCCTCAAGGGTTCTGTCCTTGGCTCTGAAAGTGATTGAGAAAGCAACTGACTTGTAGCCTTCTTTTACCTGGCTTCCTTCGTAAATATCAAAGAGCTTGCAATCCTCTAAGATCTTTCCGCCGCGCTGTCTGATTACATCATCAAGCTGACCGATAAGCACATCCTTGGGAACAAGCATTGAAATATCTCTGCCTACTGCAGGGAACTTTGCAATTCCCTCGTATTTTCTGTCGAAGGTTGTGAATGGTAAAATCTCAGGAATCTCAAGTACAGCGACATATGCCTTATCACCAATCTCATAGTTGTCGCAAACTGCAGGATGAACCTCACCGAGATATCCAAGTACCTTGCCGCCGTAAATTACGTTAGCCTGTCTTCCGGGATGTAAGAACTTCTTGCCGGAATTGGGATCATAGGTGATTTTGCCAAACATTCCAACGTGCTCTAAGAACTCTTCGATAACGCCCTTCATTGTGAAGAAGTCGCCATCTCCGTAGAAGCCTAATGTGAACTGCATTCTCTCATCGGGAAGTTCTGTAAGAGGAAGGCTCTTGGGGATGTATACGTTGGCAAGTTCGTATAATTTAACGTCCTTGTTTCTTCTGTTGTAGTTGGTTGAAAGAGATGTAAGCATTCCGTTTAAGGGAAGGGTTCTCATAATCGAGAAGTCTTCACCCAAAGGATTGAGAATCTTAATAGCATCTCTTAACTTATCGTCTGCGTCAAGGTTTAATTTGTCGAATACCTTGGGGCTTTCGAAGGAATATGTCATTCCCTGTGAGAAACCGCAGTACTCTGCAACGTTTCTGGCAATCTCTTCGATTCGAAGCTTATAGGAAAGCTTACCTGTTGTAGCCTCTCCCTTGGGAAGAGTCTCAGGAATCTTGTCATAACCGAAGAATCTTGCAACTTCCTCAGCAATATCAGCCTGACCAAGCAAATCCTGTCTGAAGGAAGGACAAACAAGCTCATTCTTCTCAGCATCATACTTGATTTCAAGAGCCTTGAAAATCTCAATCATCTGATCCTTCTTAACATCTGTGCCAAGAAGTGCGTTGTATTTTTCGGGCATGAAAGGAAGTCTCACAAGGGGCTTAATGGGATTCTTAACATCTACCATTCCGTCAACGACTTCACCACAGCCGATCTCCTCAATAAGGTGACATGCTCGGTTAATTGCAGCCTCAGCGTTTACAGGGTCAAGACCCTTCTCAAATACACCTGAAGCATCTGTTCTAAGGCCGATTCTCTTTGCAGACTTTCTGATATTTGGACCGTTGAATGTTGCAGCCTCGAAAAGAACTGTATTAACATCGTCTGTAATCATGGAGTTCTCACCGCCCATGATACCTGCGATTGCCACTTCCTTCTCGCCGTCACAAATCATAAGAACTTCAGAGTCAAGTTTTCTCTCCTGTCCATCAAGAGTTGTGAAAACATCTCCGTCCTTTGCACGTCTCACAACAATCTTTTTGCCTGCGATTGTATTGTAGTCGAATGCATGCATGGGCTGGCCATACTCAAGCATTACGTAGTTTGTAATATCAACAAGGTTGTTGATGGGTCTGATGCCGTTTGAGGAAAGTCGACGCTGCATCCACTTGGGAGAAGGGCCGATTTTGACATTCTTAACAACTCTTGCGCAGTATCTGGAACAAAGGTCTGTGTCCTTGATCTCTACACTGATGTAATCTGCTGCATTGCCGCCACAGCCCTTAACAGATTCATCGGGAGCCACAAATTTTTTCTTAAATGTTGCAGCCGCTTCTCTTGCGATACCCATGATACCGTAGCAGTCTACTCTGTTACTTGTGATTTCATATTCGAAAACCGTATCATGAAGGCCAAGAGCCTCAATTGCGTCATCACCGGGCTTAACATCATCGTCTGCACCAAATACATAGATTCCGTTTTCGGGTGCTTCGGGATAGAACTCTCTTGTGGAACCAAGTTCCTCAATAGAGCACATCATACCGTTTGACTCAACTCCGCGAAGCTTACCTGCCTTAATGGGAATTCCTCCCTCAGGCAAAGGACCGCCGTCATGGCCGCCTGCAACTCTTCCGCCGTCAAGTACAACGGGTACAAGCTGACCAACTTCTACGTTTGGAGCTCCTGTTACAATCTGTGTGGTCTCACTTCCGATATTAACCTGGCAAACTACCAGTTTGTCGGCGTCGGGATGTCTGTCGATTTTTTCGATTTTACCAACAACAATCTTCTCGAGGTTCTTATCAAGTGCCTCGAAGCCTTCAACCTTGGTTCCTGTAAGAGTCATGGCATCGCAGTACTCCTGGTCGGTGCACTCAAGGTCAGGCACATATGCTTTAATCCATGATAATGAAGTATTCATCTTTCGTCTCCTCCCTTAGAACTGCTTTAAGAAACGAATATCGTTTTCATAAAGGAGTCTCATATCGTCAATTTCGTACTTAAGAAGTGCAATTCTCTCAAGACCTACGCCGAAAGCAAAACCGGTGTACTCATTGGGGTCGATTCCGCTCATCTCAAGAACGTGAGGATGTACCATGCCGCAGCCAAGAATTTCTATCCAGCCTGATCCCTTACAGAATCTGCAGCCCTTGCCGCCGCACTTGAAGCAGCTTACATCCACCTCTGCAGAAGGCTCTGTGAAGGGGAAGTGATGAGGTCTGAATTTAACCTTTGTATCCTCTCCGAAAAGTTCTTTGGCAAACTCAGCCAAAGTTCCCTTAAGGTCAGCGAATGTAATGTTCTTATCGATTACAAGGCCTTCAATCTGGTGGAATGAAGGTGAGTGTGTCGCGTCAACTTCATCTGAACGGAAAACTCTTCCGGGAGCAATCATTCTGATGGGAAGTTTGCCCTTCTCCATCTCATGAACCTGTACTGATGATGTCTGGGTACGAAGAAGAATGTCTCCGTTAATATAGAATGTATCCTGCTCATCCTTTGCAGGGTGATCTGCAGGAATGTTTAGAGCTTCAAATACGTAGTAATCTTTATCGATTTCAGGGCCTTCAACAACCTCATAGCCCATACCTATGAAGATTCTCTCAACCTCTTCAAGAGCAAGGGTGTTGGGGTGTTTGTGACCTGTAATGTTCTTCTTTGCAGGTAAGGTTACGTCAATAACCTCTGCCTTCATCTTTGCTTCTCTTGCGGCAGACTCCATTTTCTTAACGGCAGCCTCAAGTTTTGCCTCGATTTCTGCTCTTGCATCGTTAACCATCTGGCCGACTTTGGGTCTGTCTTCAGGGGCAACGTCCTTCATGGATTTAAGAACGTCGGTAAGTTCGCCCTTCTTACCAAGAATCATTACACGCACATCATTTAACTTATCGAGGCTGTCGCTCTCGGTAATCTGCTGTAATGCTTTTGCTTTGATCTGTTCAAGCTTTTCCTTCATGATATCCTCCTGTTTCTCTTGGGAACATAAAAATCCCTCATTGCTTTGTTGCAATGAGGGACGAATTCGTACAAATCCGCGGTACCACCCGCATTCATGATAAATCATGCTCTTCATTAAGGCTTAACGCGCCTGACGTTCGAAACTACACACTTTTGCTTCATTTCGACGACTCCGGTGTGAAATTTCGCAATTCATTGGTTGCCGCGAAGCCTTACAGCCGATGAGCTTCACTCTCTTTTGGACCCCTGATGCTACTTTGCACCATCAATGCCTTTACTTATTACTTAGCCATTCTAAGCGCATTTAAGGAAAAAGTCAAGCAGCACCCTAAAATCCTCTGTTCTTAAGGTCACTGACAAGTTCTACATAGAACTCTCTTACGTCAAAATCTTTGATGTTCTCCCTGTTAAGATCAATCATGTCACCGTGGGAGATGCCACGTTTGCCCTTGGGCTCCAGCATGGTAAACTTTTCACCCCAAGGGAAGGATTTCTCACCAACAAGGCCATCGTTCTTGCCGTCAAAGTACTTAACCAGAAGATAGGACATATTTAAAGGGAACTTTCCTGCGCTGGGTCTGCTTTGGAAGGAACCTACAGACTGATAATAAACTCCCGGCACATCCTTTATCTCCTCATTCATCTTCATGCATGATGAATGGGTAAGGTCAGTAACTCCTGCAAGGAAATCCGGATTAACATCTCCAAGCTTTGCAGCTCCGGCATTGTAAGCCTTTGCAATGGCATTCTTCTGACTCTCCGGGACCTTATTAAGAAGATACTCGGCAAACTCACAGCCTCTGTGGGGCGTATTTATTGTTGTAAGAGAAGCCACATCCTCTGCAATGCCACACTTGGCAATTGCATATCTCATATCAAGGCCGCCCTTGGAGTGCGCAATAACATTGACTTTCTCACATCCGGTCAAAGCCTTGATTTCCTTAATCTTTGAAGCAAGCTGAGCCCCACATTCCGCCACACTGGCAGAGCTGTTATGCTCTCCGTAAAAGATTGTTGCACCATTCTTTATCAGCTCCTCTGGAATTCGACCCCAGTAATTAAGATGTGTGAAATCCCTAAAGAATATGCCGTGTACCATCAAAAGAGGATATTTTGTTTTGCAAATCTGCTTATCCTTGCGGCTATCATCCAGTTTAATCTTTGCTTTCTCAAACTTATATTCCGCATCGGCGGTACTGATGATTTTGAAAAGAAGAATCAAATGTACTATGGGAACAAGTCCGAATACCGCACCCAGCACTCTCCACTTGATTCCAAGCTGATTGCAGCTGATATATACAAGAATTATTCCAATCCAGAACAGTATTACTTCGGCTGCGATAACAAGAATAAGCGTTGCAATGAAGCCTGCCGGAGACTTCATGTATCCCGAGAAGCCAAAGGGCTCCTTAAAAAGGTCATATGCGTAATAGCAGATAAACAGACATGTGGTAATCAGAAAAATCTTAAGTATCACACTGCCTGCTTTACATGCGTTTAATCTCTTCATTACTAATCTTCTTTCAAATCATTTTCTGAGTTTTGATAGGCAAGCAAGGCCTCGTTCAATTCCCTGGCCCCTGCCAACTCAAATACATATTCTATCACAGATGAAAGGATAAATACCACAACTATTCCTATTGCAATTCCGGCTACAACGCCCTTTCTCTCGGTAGGTATTGAATCTGCCGAATAAGCCAATGTAAGTATCATGGCCTCAATCGCCAAAAGAACAACAGCCCTTCTTATGATAAGCATTTTCATGGATAATTCTTTTTCGGTGTTGATAAAGAAGCAGGGAATTACACCTATAGCTGCGTAGATAAGGGGTGAGAGAAAAACTTCATATCCAAACACCCTGTCACTGTCGAACATTAATCCCAAAACCATAAGAAGAATAGATATTAATGTAACCAATATAAAGTAAAGCCTGAAGGCCTCTTCAAATCTCTTTCTGAACTTATTCATCTGTTACCTCCGCCCCTTAAGTGTATCCTTGAAGTCAGGCACGTATTTTCTGGAAATAACAATCTCCTCTCCGTTCTTTAGGAGAGCTGTATATCTGCCGCTTAATGCGGGTTTAATGGATTTTACCTTTAAAAGGTTTAAAAGCATTCCCTTCTGAACTCTTATGAAGGATTTGCCCTTAAGCATTTCCTCAAGTTCATAAAGCTTAAGTCTTAGTTCATAACTTTCCTTTGCTGTATAGATAAAAAGTCGATTATCTACTGATTCAGCATAGAATACGTCAATAACAGGAACCTCTATGCTTTGACCCTCTACATAGGCGCATAGCTGTCCCTGCCTTGATTTCACAAAGGAAATAATTTCCTGTATGTTATCTGTCACTTTATGACATCTGATTTCCAAGACTTCAGGTTCTTCAACAGGAACCCTTTTTAGTTTCAATTCCATGAAACCATTATAGCAGATTACTTCGTTTTTTCCAGTTTAAGCCACATGGCAATGCTGTAAACAACACTGATAACAATTGCAGCAACTACGGTAATTATCATTTCATTTTTGGCTCCGCCGAAAAACTGTGCAGACACCTCAGGTTTGTTGAAAGCACTGCAGGAATTGTTTACTGCGTGGAATATCATGCAGGGAATGATGCTTCCACCCTTGTAGTAAAGTGTAACAAGCACAAAGCCTACAGCCACAGCAAATACAATCTGAAGAAGTGTTTCAAACAAATCCTGACCGTTTAACAGGTTAACGATATGACCGACTCCAAAGGTTATTGAAGAAACAATAATTGCAGCCTTTACATTGTTCTTGGCCATTCCTTCAAACAGAAATCCTCTGAAAAGAATCTCCTCAAGGAAGCCTACCCCAAACATGCTAAGCAAATAGCAAGCCGTTCCAAAAGCTGAGTAGTTAAATCTTAATCCGAAGAACAGGCTGCTGCATCCGATAAGGAAAAGGGGAATGAAGAACCAGGCTTTATACAATTTGTATCCCGGTTTAACCAGTCCGTATTTTTCCATAAGTCCGTTTCTCTTAATCCAGGCAAAAAGGAAAATCCCAAAGGCCACGTGAAAAATTGCGGAGGCAACTTTGAATGTTCCTGTTACCTCCGAAATATACTCTCCAAGGCTTGTTCCGATTACATAAATAACAATCATTATAACTGCAAATCTTACTTCATTTTTCTCATATAGTTTTTTCATGTGTTTATTCCTTTCTTTCGTGTCGTTAGGTGGAATATAACCCATAAATTCTGCCCATACAATATGTAAGGAGCCAAGATGCACTATTGCTTTGTAAGATGCACTAAACTTTCATATTTCCCCTTTTTTGATATCTGATGTATTATTAGAGAAAGGAGGTTACATAACTATGGCACAGTTATCAAAGAAAAAAGCTGATAAGTCCGGTGAGCAGGCTCATTCCACCAACAACATGCCCGCCACTTATCAGAAGTACCACCTTATTCCCTTTGACCATGTGGACGGTTTTGATATTCGCCCCGGTTTCTATGATATAAACGGAGCAACCGCAATTCCCGGCGGAGTAAATTTCACCGTTCATACAAAAGGCGGAACAGCTGTTGAACTTCTGCTTTATCATCGCGGCGAATCCGAGGACAAGCCCTTTGCCGTGATACCCTTCCCCGCTCATTACCGTATCGGTAATGTGTTCTCCATGATTGTATTCGGACTGAGCATCTATGATTTCGAGTACGCATATCATGTAGACGGTCCTTATGATCCTTCAAAGGGCCTGATTTTTGACAAAACGATCCCCCTTTTGGATCCCTATGCCAAGGCTGTTGTAGGTCAGAGCGTATGGGGCGAAAAGGGTCCCGTGGGCAACATGTATCGAGCAAGAGTCGTAAAGGACGATTTTGACTGGAAAGACTTTGCTGACCCCTGCCTGCCCATATCAGATTTAATAATATATGAGATGCATGTTCGTGGTTTTACCAAAGATAAATCATCAGGCGTTGAGTTCCCCGGAACCTTTGAAGGTATCCGTGAAAAGATTCCATACCTCAAAGAACTTGGTGTCAACGCAGTGGAACTGATGCCCATATTTGAATTCGATGAAACCCTGGATAAGCGTGAGTATAACGGAAGGCAGCTTTGCAATTACTGGGGCTACTCCACCACATGCTTCTTTGCTCCCAACACAAGTTATGCGGCTCACACCGAGTATAACCGTGAAGGGAACGAATTAAAACAGCTTGTAAGCGAGCTTAACAATAACGGCATCGAGGTAATTCTTGATGTTGTATTTAACCATACTTCCGAAGGAAATGAGCACGGCCCCGTAATCTCCTTCAAGGGCTTTGATAATCAGCTCTACTACATGCTGACTCCGGAAGGCTTCTATTATAATTTCAGTGGCTGCGGAAACACCATGAACTGCAGTAATCCTGTGGTTCAGCAGCTTATTCTGGAGTGCTTAAGATACTGGGTTATCACCTACAGAGTTGACGGATTCAGATTCGATCTTGCCTCAATTCTCGGTCGTGATGACGACGGTTCTCCAATGGCCAACCCTCCTCTCATGCAATCCCTGGCCTACGACCCGATTCTTGGTAACGTAAAGCTTATTGCTGAAGCCTGGGATGCAGGTGGGCTCTATCAGGTAGGTACCTTTGCTACCTGGAATGACCGCTGGGCAGAGTGGAACGGAAAGTATCGTGACGATATCAGAAAGTTCTTAAAAGGCGACGAGGGCTCAATCTTTGGCGCCGCCTGGCGTCTTATCGGTTCCCCCGACATTTATAGAGACAGCACTCACAACTCTTCCATCAACTTCATAACCTGCCACGACGGCTTCACCCTTTATGATTTGTTTGCATACAATGAAAAGCACAATGAAGCCAACGGCTGGAACAACACAGATGGTTCAAATGATAATCACAGCTGGAACTGCGGCGCTGAGGGCGAAACAGATGATCCCGGAGTAAATACCCTTAGAAGAAAGATGATGAGAAACGCCTTTGCCGTACTGATGTCAAGCCGGGGAACCCCCATGTTTTTGGCCGGTGATGAGTTCGGAAACACTCAGTTTGGAAACAACAATCCTTACTGTCAGGACAATGAAATTTCATGGCTTGACTGGCGTCTTCTTAAGAAAAATAAAAGTGTATTTGAATTCGCAAAGAAGGCAATTGCTTTCAGAAAGAAGCATCCCATTCTTAGGGAGCACCTTGGCACCAGCGGCCTGGGCTTCCCCGAAACATCCTTCCATGGTGTGAAGGCCTGGCAGGATAACTTCCAGGGTTATGACCACTACCTCGGTGTTATGTTTGCCGGAAAGACTTCAGACGGCACCGAAGACATAGTATATGTAGCCATGAACACCTACTGGGAAGATCTGACTGTGGAACTCCCCTCTCTTCCAAATGAATTTCAATGGAAAGTGGCTCTCGACAGCTCAGACAAACCCATGAAGGAAGGAACAATTGTCTCCGGCAGCTTCGTCATTGAAGCCAGAAGCGTCGTGGCTCTTGTGTGTGTTGGCTGATGGCGGCATAATTCGCCCTCCGGCATCGGGATTGCAAATAATCCTCTTCCCGATGCCAAATTTCACCCTTTTTAACTAAAACGGGCATCGGAAAATGACTTTCATCATTTCCCGATGCCCTATTAATTTGAATTCACGTAAAATTGACATCGATAATTCAATTTTCAAAAATCCCGATGCTTCCGAGCCATTTAGGCCGGTTTAGTATAAGATAATCTGTCTGATGTCGATTCGGTCAGGATCTTGTAATGTTAAAAAAGTATTGCCCTACTTGCCGTAATGGCTATAAAGGTATAATGGGCCGTACCAAGGAATCTTCGGGTCGGTCTTGACTTTCTTTCCTGGGATTGTCACCTCATAATCCTTATATTCGTAGGTGTATGAGAATACAAGGGTAAGCTGGGGATTCTCTTCCAAAGTCTTCATGATATTTGAGGGAAGGGCTGTTCCTCCGCGCCAATATACCGTTCTCTCACCACCCAGAGATATAGCATAATCAAGTAAATCCTCTAAGGGGTCGAGATAATTGAACTCGGGGATATCTTCAGGTTCCTCTGGGGTTTCTTCGGAAGTCTGCGTGAGTGTTGCAGCAACAGCTCCGACCCCCGAAGATCCCGGTGCTGTCAGATTAATAAGCCCTGATGAATAATCCGTCATATAGTTTCCGTTACACTTCTCCTGGAACACATAGAGTTTGCTGTCTGCAGGAGCAGCTGCGGGAATATTTATACTTGCGGTTCCGGTATCGGATGAACAGGAGGCGATATTTCCGTAGTATAAAACCGTGTCTGAGGAATCGGTTATGATTGCAGATACATATTCATTTGTACCGGTCTGGGCTCCGCTGTAGCTTATTTCTGCAGTTCCGCCTGGTGTGAGTGTGTCCAAATCTGTTCTGCTTGCGGTGAAGCCGCTTCGTGCAGAATCTGCAACGGTGAGTTTCCATTCCGTACTTGCGTTGGAAGCACCCACAAGTGTAAGGTCAGCACCTACGGTGCCTGATGCTTTGCCGCCCACCGCGGCAGATGTGAAGAGAATAGATGAAAGATTCAAATTAAAAGCGGGGCGTACACCGTACTGCGATAGGGCATCTTCGCCCAACCACTTCACTTCGCCGGATTCTAAAACTAAAGCGGGCATTAAAAACCGACCCGGCGTGCGCAGCCACCACTTGTGGGAAACATTACGCAGGTCGCTGTTCATACTATTCGCTTCTGATACGGACAAGGGCCACATTATGGCATTCGATATGGATTCACCTTTGATTTTGTTATTATCATAATTTGCATCTTGCACATAGCCACCACCACCTTCAAGTGTCCTTGCTGCTACTGCGGAAGCTTCAGGAGTCGATAATCTTCCCTCAATCGTGCCAATCGCGTCTCGAAGAATACTCAAGCTGTAATAATCATCATCATACTGAGTATCAGCTAAAATTCCATTTGCAATAAGTGTCATCGTACCCGATGTACCTGCAACTCCTGTTCCATCATATCCTATCACACGCCATTCATCAGCATTGCTGTCATAATACACTGTCGGTGCGCTTGTCGTATTAACGTTATTATTTAGTGCCCCTGCTCCAATCTGCAAATTCTTCCCCGTTCCTGCGGCCTTAACAGTCATCTCCGTCCCTGGCAATACCGTAACGCATGCGATTACCGCCATAATAAGCCCAAGGGCCATTGTCAGTAATCTTTTAATGACCCCCTTTTTTGTTATAAAGTCCATTTTTGTTTCCATTACAAAAACCCTCCAAATTATTTATCTCTTTTTTCTCTGAAATATTTAACAAGTAAAGTTGCGCCTATGCCTAACAGGAAGCCTGCTACAGCAACTATTACGTATAGACTGTATTCCGGGGTTAATAAGAATGAGCCATAGGCTGTCATAGCACCGGAATCTGATCCGGGACCGGTCAAAAGACCTATATCACCTACAATGACCATGACCAGTAAACAGCTTAATGCCATCAACCCCTTGTTAATTTTCTTTTCCCTGTCTTTTTTTATTTCTCTACTGCGCCTTTTAATCTCTGAAATTGCCTGTTCTTTTGTATATTTCATAGATTTCCTCCTTTTGGATTCATCCCTTCATTATGTTAGTTGCCGAAAAAAGAAATATTACTCACCAAATCTCAAAAAAATTTTTTCGCAAAAAAATAACACGCATCAGCGTGCTATTCTTTTTCTTATAAAGTAAAGTATCACCGCCATGGTCAGAGGCAGCACATATCCTATGTATGAAGACAATCCCGGAGCCGACACCAGAAGGTTATATAAAGAATGAACACTGGTTGAAAGGCTTAAGCCACCCATGATAACCGCAACTGAAAGGGCGCTCTTTCGTCTTAACATGATAAAGGCAAAAGTCATGATCAGCACACTTACTATATGCATAATGCCTACAGCAAAGCCTCTGATCAGGATGTAAGGAAGACTTTCCGATCCGGCAGCCAGAAGCTGGCACAGGTTTTCAAAGGTTGCAAACCCGGTTCCCAGTCCGGTGCAGGTCAGAATCAGTTCCTCATCATTAGGCTCAAACATAAACACATAGAGAAGCATAGGAATGAACTTTACTATTTCCTCAACCACGGGAGAGATAAAGATTGACGTATCTTCTCGTCCCAAGGCGGCTTTAAGTTCCCAAAAGCCTCCTATATAGGCAGCAAAGAGGCATGCTAACATCCCAACCACAAAAGCACCGATAAACCTTTTGGTTTTATCCTTTGTAAAGGCCAGGGCTACAATGAGGGGACCCACTATGCAGATAAGAATATTCTCAGCGTATATCATTGAGCGCCCACCTTTTAAGAGCAAAATACAACACAGGTAACGTAAGAATGTTAAGGGCAGAGGCTATGATGTACCAGACTCCCTCACACATAAACAAAACCAGGTCACTCCAGAAGAATACGAAAAATGCCGTATACAAAGCCTTCATAAGGTTGTCTTTGTCTCTGTCCAATAAACCCTTATAATCATAGACCACTGCAATGGCGGTAACAATAAACATCACAACATAGGCTGCAATGTCAAGTTCAACCCGGTATTCCTTAAAAATAATAGCTGCAAAGTTCAACGCAAATACGGCAAAGGTGCCTGCAACTGCAACTGTCTTCTCATTTTTCTTATACACTCCGGCCTTATGGGAGCGCGAAACCACCACATAAAGAAAATATATGTAGGGCGGACTGCATACAATGTCCTGCACCCACTCTCCTGACCACAGTATCCAAAGAACAATATTTAATCCAATAAACAAAATGGAAAAAAGCAAAGATGCGATGTGTAGATTTTTGTATTCATGGGCGATTTGGGTAAGACAGGCTCCCAAAAGAAGTAATGTAGCAGTTTTTGCTATTTCATCGGAGGAAAAGGGCATTCTGGTATGAGGCCTTAAGAAATCATAAACAATCCAGTAGAGGTCCTCAAGGCTGTAACTTACCATTGCAAAAATAAAAAAAGAAATGGGGACAGAATTACGGCAGCGTCCGGAAAGCCTGATGCCGCCATAAACGATAGGTATCAGCACAAAGACCTGCACAGTAAATATAGCAATTTCAAGAATAATTGCGCTGCTCACTTATCGTCCTTCTCCATTTCTTACATATCCCATTCAAAGCCTTCCTTAAAAAGCTCTTCTTTGGCTGAAGCTTTGCCTCTGGCAAGGAGGTTATAAACCTGCTTTCTGGTCTTTCTCATGACCTTACCCACCGTATCAGCGTCCATATCTTCAAAATAGGTCAGATACAAAGCGGTTCTATAATCCAGGGGCAGTTTGTCCAAAGCCTTGTATAAAGCTTTGTCCCTTTCACTCTTAATGGTCACTGTCTCCGCCACTTCCGGATCCTTCAATATGTCCTCATAGTCTTCAAAAGGTACGGAGTCAGTTCTCAGATTCTTTCTCCAAAACCTGGAGGCCTGTTTAACAGCCACCGAATATAGCCAGGTCTTAAACAGTGAATTATTCAAGCCGAGGAAACCGGATTTACGGGAAATCACAATAGCAAAGCAATCCATCATGATTTCCTCAGAATCATCAATGTTATGAACGATTCTGTTGATAAAAAGGGTCAGAGGAACGTGATATCTCTCAAAGAGGATACCCAATGCATCGTCCTCATTCCCGGACAGAAATCGGCTGTATAATTGTTCGTCGGTTTCCTTCACCTTCAAAAAGACCTCGTTCTAAAGTACTTTATCTCCCCTGAAAAGTCCCGGAAGCATTTCATCCAAAGGCTTAATGTAATACTTTTCTTTATTAACTGCCACAATAACAGGGAAGTCATCGGGACAGAACTCACACATAACCTGTCTGCAGATTCCGCAGGGATATGCGTAATCAGACAAAGGTTCGTCTGCTCTTCCGCCTACGATGGCAATAGCTTTAAAGTCCTTCTTGCCTTCACTGACTGCCTTAAAGATTGCGGTTCTCTCGGCGCAGTTTGTGGCGCCGAAAGAAGCATTCTCTATGTTACAGCCTGTAACGATGCTGCCATCCCCAAGAAGAAGAGCTGCCCCTACATGAAATTTAGAGTAGGGGGCATAAGCCATATCTCTTGCCTTGGTAGCTTCATCTATAAGCTTAAATACTGTTTCCTTAGAAAGTTCCATATGAAAACCTCCGAAGTCAAATTAGAATCTGGATACCACTGCCTTTACAAGGGCCTTAAACTGGGGTGCCACCTTGTCGGCAGCCTCCTGAACCTCCTTGTGTGAAAGGGGAACAGGTGAGAATCCTGCAGCAAGGTTTGAAATACATGAAATTCCGCAAACCTTTACGCCCATATGGTTGGCTGCAATAGCCTCGACAACGGTACTCATACCAACGGCTGAAGCGCCAAGGGCCTTAATCATTCTGATTTCGGCAGGAGTTTCATAGCAGGGACCTGTAAGCTGGCAGTAAACGCCTTCCTTAAGGTCGATGTTAAGTTTCTTGGCCTCTTCTCTTATAATCTCACAAAGCTCCTTGCGGTAAACATTGGAATTATCGGGGAATCTTACGCCAAAGGACTCGTCATTGGGTCCGATAAGAGGGCTGGGAACAAAGCAGCTGATGTGATCTGTAATCATCATAAGCTGGCCAGCTTTGAATCCGTCTCCCATTCCGCCTGCAGCGTTTGAAAGGAAAAGGGTCTCAATACCCATTAACGCCATAATTCTTGTAGGAAGTACAACGTCCGTAACAGGATATCCCTCGTAGTAATGTACTCTTCCCTTCATGCATACAACGGGAACGTCATTTACATATCCGAAAATGAACTTTCCGTCATGTCCGGGAACGGTGGATACAGGGAAGCCCTTAAGCTCGCTGTAAGCAACCTCCTTCTCAACCTTGATTTCGGATGCGAAATCACCAAGGCCGGATCCCAGAACTATACCTACTCTGGGCTTAAAATCTGTAATCTTTCTAAGCTGCTCGTAACAGTTTCTTACTTTATCATGTACTTCGCTCATTCTGTATCCTCCCGGTAAAAACTCAATTTCTACTTTACAACCTTCATGTAATTCTTCTTACCACGTCTTACAATCACGCCTTCACCCTTGAAGAAATCGGGATCGTATAAAGTCTTGGGATCTGTAACCTTCTCATCATTAAGGGTTACGCCACCCTGCTCAACAGCTCTTCTTGCCTCTGAACGTGTAGGGCAAAGACCTGCGGCAACAACAACTCCGACGATATCAATCTTGCCGTCTCTGAAGTCCTCATCCTTAAGAGTTGTGGAAGGCATGTTCTCAAGGCTTCCTGCGCCGCTAAAGAGGGCCTTTGAAGCTTCCTTGGCCTTCTCTGCTTCCTCCTCGCCATGAACAAGCTTGGTAAGCTCATAAGCAAGGATATCCTTTGCCTCGTTAAGTTTAGCGCCTTCCCAATCTTCCATCTTCTGAATCTCTTCGATGGGAATAAAGGTAAGCATCTTAATGCACTTAAGTACGTCAGCATCACCGACATTTCTCCAATACTGGTAGAAATCGAAGGGTGATGTCTTGTTGGGATCAAGCCATACTGCATTTCCTGCGGTCTTACCCATCTTGTTTCCGTTGGAATCGGTAAGAAGGGTAATGGTCATTGCGTGAGCATCCTTGCCAAGCTTACGTCTGATAAGTTCGGTACCGCCAAGCATATTGGACCACTGATCGTCTCCGCCGAACTCCAGATTACAATTGTACTTCTGGAATAAGGTGTAGAAGTCGTAGGACTGCATAATCATGTAATTGAATTCAAGGAAGGTTAAGCCCTTCTCCATACGCTGCTTGTAGCACTCTGCCCTAAGCATATTGTTAACGGAGAAACATGCGCCAACCTCACGCAAAAGTTCAATGTAGTTAAGGTTAAGAAGCCAGTCCGCATTGTTAACCATCATTGCCTTGCCTTCGCCGAACTCGATGAACTTCTCCATCTGGCGCTTAAAGCACTCAGCGTTGTGATTAATATCTTCGATGGTGAGCATCTTTCTCATATCTGACTTGCCGGAAGGATCACCAATCATGGTGGTACCGCCGCCTATAAGGGCAATGGGCTTGTTTCCTGCTTCCTGAAGTCTCTTCATAAGAGTAAGAGCCATGAAATGACCTGCGGTAAGTGAATCCGCTGTACAGTCAAAACCGATGTAGAATGTGGCCTTTCCCTCATTAATTAATTTACTTACTTCCTCTTCGTTGGTAACCTGGGCAATAAGTCCTCTTGCCACAAGTTCGTCATATATTTTCATAGTAAAACCTCCAAATAATTCTCAATTTATCTACTAACCATCAACTTCTGCATGGCACGGTTCAAACCATCAACGGTAAGCTTAAACATGGGAATAAGTTCTTTTACCGCTGTCTCCGCTTCTCTCCAGGGAGCATGTCCCGGTGCCATCTTTGGATTCAGCCAAACGACCTTTTTGTAGTGACTCTTTACAAGTTTAAGCCAGTCATAACCACAAAGTCCTCCGTTCGGCCCCCTATAGTTGCCGTCAACGGAATAAAGTTCCTCCGGAGCCATCGCAGCATCCCCTACAATTATGACCTTGTAGTCGCTGTCAAGGTTCCTGAACATCCACTCCGTATCAATCCAATCACCGTTCTCACATTCCGGTGTCTTATAAAGCTTACTGTAAATACAGTTGTGGAAAAAATATACCTTAACGTCCTTATAGTGATTGGACTTATGTACCGATTGGAAAAGATCATTTAAAAGCTTGGTATATGGAATCATGGTTCCGCCGGAATCCATCAAAAGCAAAAGCTTTACAGCATTTTTTCTGGGCTTTTCCATGACAATCTGCAAGCACCCGCCATTATCGCAGGTCTTTCTTACGGTCCCGTCGATATCAAGCTCCGTTTCCGGAATATCAAGACGATTGGAAAACTGGCGAAGTTTCCTTAAAGCCTGGGTAAACTGCCTGTTATCCATGACTCTGTCGTCTCGGAAATCTCTGTATTTTCTGGCGCCGATTACCGCAAAAGCAGACTGATAACCTGTGGTACCCCCCACTCTTACGCCTCCAAGGTTTCCGCCGGTATTACCGAACTGGGTCTTACCCATGGTGCCGATCCAGAAGGAGCCGCCGTTATGCTCGGAATCCTGGTCTCTTAAGCGCTCTTTAAATTTCTCTTCAATATCTTCCTTGGATAAGGAAGTCTCCTCCATCTGGTTGAGATAATCCTTCTCCATCTCTCCTGCCATATCGTTCATCTCATCGGAACGGTCAAGCCACCTAAGCATTTCGCTGGTAACTTCACGCTCCATGGATACTCCCTTAAAGCAGGACTCAAATGCCATGTCGAACTTATCAAAGTCCGTCTCACTCTTTACGAGGCACATGCGGGCAAGATAATAAAAATCTGTAAGGCTTGAACCCGCCAGATTCTTATCAAGGGCTTCCTGCAAAGTCAGCCACTCACTTAATGTAACTTTTAATCCCTTGTCCTTAAGGGCCTCGAAAAAGTTAACAAACATTACTACAGTTCACCTTTTTTAGCATTTACAAGTTCCAAATCTTCGTCCTTCTTGACTATAACGCCAACAAAAGGAAGAGCTTCTTTAATGCGATCGGCAGGGATTCCGCCAATCTGCAAAGCGTTAACCCAGTCAATAAGCTCTGAAGTGCTGGGTTTCTTTCTTATATCTCTGAATTCTCTGATTGAATAGAAAACATCCATGGCGTTCTTAAGGAGGTTCTCCTCAACCTGAGGATAATGTACCTTTACGATTTCTTCCATCAAATCCCTGTCAGGGAAGGCAATGTAATGGAAAATACAACGGCGAAGGAAAGCATCGGGAAGCTCCTTCTCTGCATTTGAAGTGATTATAACTATGGGACGCTGTTTAGCCTTAACAGTCTCCTTGGTCTCATGGATATAGAACTCCATCTGATCAAGCTCCCAAAGCAAATCGTTGGGGAACTCCAGATCTGCCTTATCAATTTCATCTATCAAAAGCACAACCTGCTCCTCTGATGAAAAGGCCTCACCAAGCTTACCAAGCTTAATATATTTGGCAATGTCATCAACGCCTTCCACACCAAACTGTCCGTCATAGAGACGCTGAATGGTATCGTACATATAAAGGCCGTCCTGAGCCTTTGTGGTTGACTTGATGTTCCAGATTATAAGTTTCTTTCCAAGGGATTTGGCAACGGCTTCAGCAAGCATTGTCTTACCGGTTCCGGGTTCACCCTTGATAAGAAGGGGTTTCTTAAGTGCAATGGCTACGTTTACAGCGCTTAAAAGCTCTTCGCTTGCAACATATTCGCCTGTTCCGGCAAAGCCGTTTTCATTGATTCTGGAAGTTTCGCTCATGTTTTAATCTCCAATTTACTTTGCTTCATTCTTCTTAAAAAGATATGTCTTTCTCTCGTTGCCGTGAATAAGGCGACCGATGTTTGCTCTGTGCTGATAATAAGCAAGGGCGGCAATAAAGAAAGTGATTATGTATATTTCAATTAATGTTGCCTGAGATGAGGTTCCAAGCATGCCTTTCTGTCCCATAACTATCATCTGGACAAACAAACCAAGGTTTAACAGAAGGCTTCCCAAAGAAACGTACTTTGTGATTGCAAAAGGAACTATAAACATAAACGCCGCAACGGGAATAAACCAGGGGTTAACCGAAAGGCAAAGACCTGCGGTGCAGGCAATTCCCTTTCCGCCCTTGAATCCCATAAAGAAGGGATAATCGTGTCCGAGAATTGCTCCCAGGGCAGCATACATAACAAACAAATAGCTTAAATCGGGATAAATCTCTCCCAGAGTAAATCTGATAAGAAGTACGGAAAGAATACACTTTCCTGCGTCACCCGCAAATACAACCAGTCCCGCTTTAGGCCCCATAACCCTTAAAGTGTTTGTTGTTCCGGCGTTTCCGCTGCCATGTTCTCTAATGTCGATACCATGTGCTTTCCCGTAAAAATACGCCGTCTGAATCGTACCAAAAACATAACCTACAATCATGCTTATCAGTCGAAGTCCAACAAAAATCATTTTTCCTCTCCTCTTTCCCTAATGATAAATTTCAAAGGTGTACCCTTAAATCCGAAGGTTTCCCTAATCTGATTCTCAATATATCTGGTATAAGAAAAATGCATTAATTCTTTATCGTTGACAAAAATTACAAAGGTGGGGGGCTTAACCGCAACCTGAGTAATATAGTAGAGGCGAAGTCTCTTGCCCTTATCTGTGGGAGGCTGCTGCATTGCAACGGCTTCCGCCATAATCTCGTTAAGAACACCTGTGGCAACGCGCATCGCATGGTTCTCGCTGACAACGTCTATTGTCTCGAAAAGCTTGCCCAGTCGCTGACCTGTCAGGGCAGAAATATAAATAATCTCTGCGTAAGGCATATAAGATAAGGTCATTCTTACCTTCTTGGTGAATTCATTCATGGTCTTGTCGGATTTCTCCACTGCATCCCACTTATTCACCGCAATAATAACCGCTTTGCCTCTTTCATGAGCTATTCCGGCAATCTTTGCATCCTGCTCGGTAACGCCCTCTGCAGCATCTATGACAAGAACCACCACATCGGACTTCTCCACTGCCGTAACGGTTCTGACTATCATGTAGTGTTCCAGTTCTTCCTTAATCTTATTCTTTCTTCTAAGACCTGCAGTATCCACAAACACATACTGTTTCTTATTATAAGTAATCTCAGTATCTACAGCGTCTCTTGTGGTACCTGCAATATCGGAAACAATGAGTCTGTTCTCACCAAGAAGCTTATTAATAATTGATGACTTTCCTACATTGGGCTTGCCCACTATGGCAACTCTTATTCTGTCATCCTCTTCATCGGCGCTTGTATCCTCAGGGAAATACTTGATTACCTCATCAAGCATATCTCCGATTCCCAGCCTGTTAACGGAAGATATGGCATGCGGCTCACCAATTCCCAAGTTGTAAAACTCGTAAACGTCGCACTCATACTTCTTGAAATCATCAACCTTGTTAACGACCAAAACCACAGGCTTTTTAGAACGTCTAAGCATATCCGCAACCTTGGAGTCTGCGTCTGTAAGGCCCTGCTTCACATCAACCATGAACATAATAACATCCGCGGTATCAATGGCAATCTGAGCCTGCTCTCTCATCTGAGAAACAATTATATCTTTTGAATCGGGTTCTATTCCACCCGTATCAATCAATGTAAAATGATTGTCAAGCCACTCCACGTCCGCATAAATACGGTCTCTTGTAACACCGGGAGTGTCCTGTACTATTGAGATTCTCTCCCCGGCAAGAACGTTGAACAAAGTACTCTTTCCAACGTTGGGGCGACCCACAACAGCAACAACAGGTTTTGTCTTCTTTTTTGCCATACAAAATCCTCTATTCTAAACTTAAACCGGTAATTGAACTAACAAAATCGTATCCGCTTGATTTTACAATATCGGTCTTTACTTGTAAAGTTCTTTCAACCTCGGGAAGATGGACGTCATCAAGGAAAACATCCTCCCCGGAACGAAGCACATTCTGGGGTAAAAACATAATATCTCCGAGGTCCTTTCCCTTAAGCTGTGCCATAATGTCCTGAGCTGTAAGAAGCCCGGAAACCGTAATAAGCTCACCAAAGAAATCATTCCTTATGGCGTATACATCAGCCTTCAGTAAGGGCTCAATTTCCTCAAGTTTCTTGGCCATTCTTACTATGTAAGGATAAGCCAGCCTTCCTGTCACTATGGACACATGGCGGGGATTCTTAAGTTTTTGCCCGGAAGCAATAAGCTTATCAACGGCATCCGCAAACTCGGTCTGCTGAAGGCGAAGCATTCCCACACCATTCTCCAGCTGCAGATATCCGTCATATCTTTCTTCCTCGGGAAGTTCTCTGCCCGCAAGAATATACCACTCATCGGAAGCATGAATAAAATGGGTTCCATGCTCGGCATATATCTTCTTCTGCCATTTCTCGATTATGTCAATGGTCTCTCCCGCCTCATCCTTATTGAAGGGCTCCAGAGGATACAGGCCCTCTCGATGTTTGGAAAGACCGACGGGAACCACCGAAACACTCTCTAAATAAGGCAGATATTTGGTCAGATCCCTTATGCTTCTGTCAAGCTCAGCCTTGTCATTAACGCCCTTGCAAAGAACTATCTGACCGTTCATGACTATTCCGCCCTCATAGAGCTTATCAACCTTCTTTAGGGCCTCCCCGGCGAATCTGTTGTGAAGCATCATGCAGCGAAGTTCGGGGTTTGTGGTCTGAAAGGATATGTTGATAGGACCTAACCTGTAATCTATAATCCTTTGGATATCATGGTCGGACATGTTGGTGAGTGTCACATAATTACCTTGTAAAAACGACAGTCTCGAATCATCGTCCTTAAAGTACAGGGTCTCCCTCATTCCCTTTGGCATCTGGTCAATGAAGCAGAAAATGCACTGGTTATGGCAGGACCTGTAGTTATCCATCAATGCATTCTCGAACTCGATACCAAGATCCTCGTCAGGGTCCTTGTCTATCTCAAGAATCCACTGCTCACCTGAGGGCTTCTCAATGAGGACTTCAAGGTAATCATCCTCGGTAAGATACTGATAATCAAATATATCTTCTATTTCTTTATTGTTAACGGAAAGGATGGCATCACCCACCTCAATTTCCATTTCTTCAGCTATTGAACCGGGTTTAATCCTGGCAACAACGTGTTTATTATCCTTCAAAATTTAAACCTCTTAAGAATTACGCATACACAATTATTCTACCCCAAAACCCTTGACGTGTCACTAATATAAATGGTAAAACTTTAGTGTAATAACACTACAAACGAGGTTTAAAAATGGCAAATTTAGAGCAACTTGAAAAAGCTTTACCCTACGCTCCCATTAAGATTGTAGCGCTTGAATCCTCCAAATATCTTTCGGATGAAGTAAACGAGTATCTGGTAGGTTTCAGACATGACATTAAATCAAGAATAACCAAAGATCCTGCGTTCCACGGTTACATTGATGACGATTTCCTAACCAAATTCGAAATTCCACGTTTCGGAAGCGGCGAAGCCAAATGTGTCTTCAACGAATCCATCAGAGGTAAGGATCTTTTTATAATTGTGGACGTAACAAACCACAGCCTTACTTACAAGATGAACGGCTACATTAACCATATGTCTCCCGACGACCACTATCAGGACCTTAAGAGAGTCATTGCAGCCGCCAACGGTAAGGCCAAGAGAATAAACGTAATCATGCCCTTCCTCTATGAGGGCCGTCAGCATAAGCGCACCACCAGAGAATCCTTGGACTGTGCTTACATGCTTCAGGAATTACGGGATATGGGCGTTGACAACTTCATTACCTTCGATGCCCATGACCCCAGAGTTGCAAACGCAACACCCTTAAGCGGTTTCGATTCCTTTACACCGCCCTATCAGTTCATCAGAGCTCTTTTAGGCAGTGAGGATGACTTAATAGTTGATAAAGATCATCTGGTGGTTATTTCCCCTGATGAAGGTGCTTTAGGCCGTGCGATTTACTTTGCCAACGTTCTTGGAGTTAACACCGGTATGTTCTACAAACGCCGTGACTACTCCACCATTGTTAATGGCAAAAACCCCATCGTTGCTCATGAGTTCCTTGGGGACGAAATTGACGGCAAGGATGTAATCATTATCGATGACATGATTTCCTCCGGCGACTCAATGCTTGATACCGCAAGACAGCTTAAAGAAATGAATGCAAAGCGTGTATTCATCTGCTGTACCTTCGGATTGTTTACAAACGGTCTTGATGCCTTTGATAAGGCTTATGAGAAGTGCTACTTCGATAAGGTAATTACCACAAACCTTAATTACAGAATTCCCGAGCTTCTTGAAAAGCCCTACTATGCCGAAGCTAACATGTCCAAGTTCCTTGCATCAATTATTGACTTCATGAACCACGACATATCTCTTGCCAACGTTCATGAACCCACCGAGAAGATTAAGGAGTACTTAACCGAGTACAACAACCGTATCGGCGAAGAATTTTTACAGTAAATCAATGATTTCTTAATGCGAAAGGCGTCCGCATCTGCGGACGCCTTTCTTAGGTGACACACTATTTATTCTATGAAGGATTTTATTCCTTCGAAGCCGGCATAGCCACGGTAACCTTAAACAGGTCACCATCAAGGTAAATATTGAATTTACCGTTCTGTCCTTCTGTAAGGCTCTTGGCAATTGAAAGCCCAAGGCCGCTTCCTTCAGAACTTCTGGAAACGTCTCCTCTTATGAACCTTTCAGTAAGCTCATTGGCATTAATGTTTAATGCCTGAGCGGATATATTCTTAATTGAAACCCAGGTATATAACACCTTGGCAATTTCCTCAGTCTTCAGATTTATATAAATCCTGGTCTGAGGCATAGCGTATTTGCATACGTTGTTCAAAAGGTTCTCAATTATTCTCCACATGTGTCTGCTGTCCGCAACAACTATAGGGTTGTCACATTCAAGTTCAGCCACAACATTGAGGCCCTTCTCTTCAAATTTATCACTGAATTCCGCCACGGCCTGATTAATAAGCTCGGGGAAATTGATGTTTTTCATCTCGTAAACAACGTTGCCGGATGAAATCTTGCTGGCCTCCACAAGGTCAACAGTAAGGTGTTTAAGTCTCTGGCTCTTCTCATCAAGAACCTTGATATAGCCCTTAACCTTTTCATCCTGGATATTCTCTCGCTTAAGAAGATCCACGTAATTGATTATGGAAGTTAAAGGAGTCTTAATATCATGTGAAACATTGGTAATAAGATCTGCCTTCATCTTCTCATCCTTCATACTGGTCTCAACAGCTGCATGAATGCCGTCTCCGATATGATTGGCAGCTTCAGCAAGAGCTACGTTGGTTCCATGCATATAGGAAGGATTTATCTTAAAGTTGGTCTCTCCGTTTCTTATACGGTCGATTCCCGCTATGATTTCAAATCTCTCTTTTCTGCATTTAACATGGAAAAGACCTATTGCTATATCAATAACAGTCATCAAAACTATAATCAAAAATCCGACTATTTCTTCACTGTAGTCCATGAACAGAACTGCGAAGACAACAGCGACAAAATTCACAATCAGAAACAGAATATAGGAAAGTATAATCATTAAACTTCCCGGGTGATGTCCGCTGGCCTTCTCGAATCCGCCTACCACTTTTTTGCCGAGTATGGCAACCAGTGAATTGCTAAGCAATGCGCCTGCTTTGCATCTTCTGATAAGACTTAAGAAAACCACGCCAAGCATACATGCCAGCACAAAGAAGCAGACTCCAAACACAGGCAATGTATAAGCTCCAAGGGAATTCATAATTGTTTCAATATAATTAAAGTCGTAAGTAAACGCAGCCGCTATCAGGTAAAGCAGGAATGAAAGAAGTGCGCATATTCCAAGGAATATTTCCAAAGGAATATCGTCGGCTCCGTTAAGTTCCAGAACCGTTTCTCCCTCTTCCGTCTTAACCCATCCGGTCTTAACCGCAAGATAAATCATCAATCCCGCAAAGAACGCCAGACATACAATACTTCCTATAGCACATGCTGCTGTGGGTAATGCTTTTGAGTTAAATTTTTTTCTTGCAGCAAAGTACTCATCTTCAACGGAATAGTTCTTGTCAATACCTATCCAGATTTTGGAATCATCGGGATAAGCATATTCAATGTCATGGCTTATAAGGATTGCTCTGATATCCTCATTCCTTATGCCTGTATTGGTCTGAACGATCAAATCGTTGGGAGAATAATACATATACTTGCTGCTGTTATCCTCAAAGTACTTGTCCAAATCACGTTCTTTTAATTTATCCGCATCTTCAATATTGGTATGGTATACCTTCTTTCCGTCGCTGTCAGTCATTCTGACGCAGTACAAAACGTTGGTATTTCCCTCAAAGTAAAGAGGGCCAAGCCACTGATACTGGATATAGTTGGTATAAACATTATTAATGGTCTTATTAAGATCATCTATAAGGGTATAGTAATCAGCCCAATTGTTAACCAGCTGGTCAATATTCTTTCCGTCTATTGTGCGGTATTTATTCTTAAGAATATTGGTATGTCCATAATAGTTACCCATGCCGTCTTCGGTAACATCAAATATCTTGTCACTTTCAAGGGCATAGTTTACCGGCTGAAGCATCCAGGTGTCAGGAATATAGTTTCCCATCTTATCCTTAAGGTGAGCATATTCCGGAATCTGAACATTCATGTCAAGGTTCTCGGCTGATACGCCGTAATTATATATGCTTACATAAGCATCTTCATAATCTACGCCCGCATTGGCCCATTTCAGTAAATCTTCAAGGTAGAATACAGCGGTTATATCATTGTTTCCCGCCATATCTCTTCTGTGAGCATAGTTGGTAATATCGACTTGTTTCTTACCGCTGAACAAGCCTTTTTCCTCAAACTGATGTTTAATAACCGAAAGGTATATTACGTCATCCATGGACTTGTTGAAGAGGTTGTCAAAAACGTTTGAATCTTCAAACACCTCATCTGAGGCAAATATATCCTCATGAACCGTGAAGCCATAGTATGAATCGCCGGCCTGATACGTTGTCTGATTCTGTGTAATAAGCATCAGCAAAACGGAAAAAGCCAACAACAACTGAGCGATTAAGAATATAACTACTTTCTTAAACTTAGATATGGGTTTTCTTCTATGCAATACAGCTTTTTTAGTATTGTCTTTTTTGCCCATGGCATTCCTTTCCGGCAGGCTATTATTGTTTTTCAATCTTATAGCCAACGCCCCAAACTACTTTTAAATATCTGGGTTCTTTGGGGTTAATCTCAATCTTCTCTCTTATATGACGAATATGCACCGCTACGGTATTGTCTGCACCGATGGCTTCTTCGTTCCATATATTTTCATAGATTTGCTCGATAGAGAAAACCTTACCCTGGTTCTTAACTAACAAAAGAAGTATGTTGTACTCGATAGGCGTAAGCTTGATAATGTCACCGTCAACGGTCACCTCTTTGGTTTCGTCGTTGATGACTAGTCCTCCTGCACTGAAAAGTGAGTTGTTGGTTACATTTAAGCTTCCCAATGTTGTAAATCTTCTGATATTGGATTTAACCCTTGCAATAAGTTCAAGCGGGCTGAAGGGCTTTGTAATGTAATCATCCGCACCGATGTTAAGTCCCAAAACCTTATCTGAGTCTTCAGATTTCGCAGATAAGAAAATAATGGGTACTGTGGAGAATTCTCTGATTTTGAGTGCCGCATGTATTCCGTCAAGTCTGGGCATCATAATATCGAGAATAACCATTCGGATATCTTCGTTGTCCTTCAAAGCATCCAAAGCTTCCATTCCGTCGTAGGCTTTAACAATTTCAAAGCCTTCCTGTTGCAAATAAATCTCAATTGCTTCAACTATTTCTTTGTCATCATCACAAACAAGAATCTTGTCCATTTTTCCCTCTTTCCTAATAAAGAACATTGAGTGTTCTCTATTATAAAAACATATGATTTTTAACAACAGATTACGAAAATACTTAAGAAATTCTTAAACCACCCAAATACGGCCTTCGTAGGCTTTTAACACCTCCGCATAGGGCTCTTCGTAGTTGGAATACATCAGTCTTCCGTCAGGCACATCAAGAGCCGGAATTTCACCGGTTGTAAGGTTACAGTCAATTACGTAGGAAGTATCCTTGTCAAATCTTGCGTAGGTATATCTGCCCTTATCTCCCATCAAAAGCTCATAATCTCCATATACCAGCAAGGGATTCTCTTTCCTGATTCTGATTAATTCCTTATAGGCTTCAGTCATGGTGGGGTCAATTACCTGAACCCCGGGCTTCCAGGGCAGCATCATCCTTGTATGCTCTCTGGTTCCGGAAATAATAATCTTAAAGGCTTCCTCGGGAGTCTTGCCCATATCCAGAAGCTCTTTGTAATAGTTTTTGGCCTCCACATCAGTTATCTGGTCCATGGATTTAAAGGGATAATTGGTCAAACCCATCTCATCTCCCTGGAACACAAAGGGCGTGCCCTTAACAGTAAACTGAAGTACCGCCAGCATGGAGCCAAGATAAAAGCGTCTTCTGGGATCGGTGTCGATTTTGCTTATCATCCTTGGATTGTCATGGTTGTTGTAAAAGAAGGCCTGCCAGCAGTTATTTCCGTAGTTGACCGTCCAGTTATCCAGGTATTTTTTGAGATAATCAAGATCGTATTTATAGTCTTCAAACTTGGTATGTCCCGGAGTTTCAAGATGGTCGAAGGAAAAGACCATATCAAGTTCTCTTCTTTCTTCTCCCGTAACCTTTCTTGCCATGTTGAGGCCGATTCCGGGAGTTTCACCCACGCTGAAGGCCTCAAAGGGATCAAAGGCATCCTTTCTGATTTCCTTAAGGTAGTCGTGAAGCTTGGGACCATAGAAATAATGCTCAACTCCGGTGAATCCCATCAACTCTCCTATGGCTTTATCTCCTTCGGGGAGTCCCTCATCCTTTGAAATGTAATTGATGACATCCATTCTGAAGCCGTCAACACCCTTAGACAGCCAGAATTTGATCATGTCAATTACATCCTTTCTCATCTCCTCGCATTCCCAGTTGAGATCCATCTGTTTTTTGGAGAAAAGATGAAGCGCCCAAACCTTCTGCTCATCATAATAATTCCATGCGCTTCCCGAGAAAAAAGACTTCCAGTTGTTGGGAGGTGTGTCCTTGTCTCCCTCTCTGAAAAGATAATACTTTCTGTAGGGGCTGTCGGGATTCTTTAATGCCTCTTGAAACCAGGGATGTTCATCGGAAGTATGATTCACCACCAGATCCATGATTAATCTCATGCCTCTGTCGTGAATGCCCTTAAGGAGTTCATCAAAGTCCTCCATGGTTCCAAATTCCGTCATTATCTTTCTGTAATCTCTGATATCATAGCCGTTGTCATCATTTGGAGAATCATAGATGGGAGAAAGCCAGATGGCGTCCACTCCCAGATCCTTAATGTAATCCAGCTTTTCTATAATGCCTCTGAGGTCTCCGATTCCGTCTCCATTGGCGTCATTAAAGCTTCGGGGATATATCTGGTAAAACACAGCCTCCTTCCACCATTTGTGGCTTATTTCGCCGTCTTTGGGGGCTTCATTTGAGTCATCTCTGTTTAAAAGGTCAATGAAGGTGTTAAGAAAGCCTTCACTGACTTTGCCGCCGCTTAGTTTAGCCAGGGTCTTTAACTTAAGATTCCCTATGATTCCGCCCTTTACATACTTGTCCTTAATGTTTGCCTGCAGAAGAATCTTTGAAATAACATCATGTCCCACAGGTGTATTAAAGGCTTCTTTAATTTTGCTGTTTCTTGTAATCATCTTTCTACCCCACATATTCAAATGCATTTTTGTGCCATTTTATTTCATCGCCGTCTATGGCGATAACATCAAATCTTACGGGAGTTTCCATGGGTAATTTCTTGACATAAAGATAAGATACAGCCACTTTGCTTATCTGCCTTTGCTTGGCAAAAGTAACTGCTTCAGACGCCCTTCCCTTATTTGCTCCCTCTCTGTATTTAACCTCAAAAAAGACAAGATACTCTCCGTCTCTTCCAATGAGGTCGATTTCTCCTGTCTTATGAAACCTGTAGTTTCGTTCAAGGATATCTATTCCATTTTGAAGGAGAAAATCATATGCCCGATCTTCTCCTCTGTTTCCAACACTTCTTTTATTCATTTACTTCAGCTTTGTCAGTTTATTCTTAATCTTATCCATGTGATCCACAAACAGAAGGATTTCGGCCACAACTTCATAAAGCTCGGGAGGAATCATGTCTCCTATCTCGAGTTTGGATAGTGTGTCCGCCAGCTTGTCATCCCTGTGAACCGGAACGTCCGCCTTTTGAGCTTCCGAAATAATCTTCTCCGCAAGAGCGCCCTTACCTGAAGCTATGACTCTGGGGGCATCATCTGTAGGATCGTATTCCAGAGCTACCGCCTGTTTTACTTTCTCTTTATCTGCCATCCTTAAGTCCTCACATCAAAGGAATGGTGTCCGCCAAAGACTTTGAGATTGTCAGTCTTGAGAATCTCCTCCATTCCGCTTGTCTCTTCATCCATAAGATTACACTTCACGTTAAGGGAATAACCCCTCTTTTCCAGTCGGCTGTTAAGTATATCCATGTGGTCTTCAATAAACTTTAAGGTCTCATCGTCCTTAAGCCTGAAGTTGGTGTTAACCTTTGAATCCTTCATGGCAACGAAGCAGTCCACAGGACCAAGATTATCCATATCAAGGTGCAAAAATGCGCTTACACTGCCATCCTTGGAAGCCAGTGAATGCTTGTTGGTATAAACGAAAAGTTCTCCGTGCTGTTCCCCGTTTTGCATCTTAAGAGGCAGCTGAATATAAGTATACATATGATTCAGCTGATTCATGAAATCTATATTATTGTTAAGATTGGTTACTGCCTGAGTTATGGGAGCATTGGTACCTGCGGTCTCTCTGGCCTCAAGCTCCAGATGGCTTAAGCCTGTCCTGAGTCTCTGATAGAGAGCCTCCACATTGCTCTTATCCATAACAGCCTCCGGTGTAAGAGTCCACTTGTTAACAATGGCCTCTTTCACAAGATTCTGGAACTCTTTATCAGCAAAAAGCTCTGCTTTAGCTTCAGGAGTCTTGGCGGCCGTATACATTTCAATGATTCGATTCTGAATATTAACGGGCTGATTCTCATTGGGAGCAGCGGTTACCGTTGTCTGTGCCGCCTCCTCTTTGCCCTGGGGTACTGCCTGAGCCTCGGTCTCAGCCTTTGTCTCATTAAGAACTGCGGGGGCTTCGCTTTCTCCCTGTGCTGCAACCTGAACAGGCATCTCCGGATTCTCATTTACCTGTGGCATAACGGCTACAGGCTCATTTTCCTGTGCCGTAATGGCTGCAGGCTCATTTTGGCTCATAACAGCTTCAGGTTCAGCTTCCTGCTCCAGAATAACGGTATTTATAACTGCATCAAACAAAGCCACAGCCTTTGTGGGCTCGCCGGACTGCATCAGGGTATTAAAGGCTTCCGGCAATTCATTAACCACATCAGTAACGCCCCTTATTACCTGATGATTGAGATTCTTATAGTTATTAAACTGCTCCAGATTCTCCCTTGTAACTTCAACCCCAAGTTTATGAAGACTTACAATGTCTGAGGGCGGAACATCCTTATAGGTAATAACCTCCTTGAATACCTCCTGGAGACTTTCTCTGCTTACGCTCATTCCGTTTTTCATCATGGAATCAGCCATCTCTATGGTTCTGTCATTTGTGGGAAGGCCGGCCATATCAAGGGCCTTTAATACATTGGCATCAAGTCCCATATTTTCAAATAAAGGGCTTAATGAAAGGGTGCCTCCCATGTTTGACCTTACTTCAAGTGTAAGAAGTTTTCCAAGCTCCAGCTCCATATCATTCTCAAGCCTTGCATTCAAAACCATGTCATCAGCTAATTTAATGGCCACTTCGCTTCCGGTTTTGGACACAATTTCACCCTGGATGGTCTGGCCGGCTTTCATCCCGGCAATATAGCGATTCAGTTTCAATGCCGCTGCGGGATCTTCGTTCTTGCCGTTTCCGATTCCATAGTTTGAAGCAGTATTCTGCATCCCGGATACAAGACTGTTAAGCCACATGGGAAATCTCCTTACAAGCTGTTTATATCAACAAAATTCTTTATAAAGCTTCTTCGATGAATTGGACAGGGGCCGTATTTCTTAAGTGCGTCTATATGTGCGGCTGCGCCATAACCCTTATTGCTTGCGAATCCATACTCAGGGAATACTTCTTCATACTGAACCATCATCCTGTCTCTGGTGACCTTTGCTATGATGCTGGCGGCTGCAATGGACGCACTTTTGGCATCACCTTTAATGATTGGCACCTGCCAGATGGATTTGTCAACGTCGGGAATTGTCACGGCGTCGTTAAGGAGAACCGCCGGTTTTACCTTTAAGTTACTTATGGCTTCTCTCATTGCCTCATATGTAGCCTGAAGAATGTTTATCTCGTCAATCCTTTCGGGAGAGGCCATTCCGATTCCCGTTGCAATAGCCTTTTCCATTATTTCATCATAAAGCTCTTCTCTTTTTTTCTCGGACAATTGCTTCGAATCGTTTATATATAAAATCTCACAATTTTTCGGTAAAATTACCGCTCCCGCAACCACAGGGCCTGCAAGGGGACCTCTACCAACCTCATCAATACCGCAAATAAGCCCCTGATCCTCGTATTTATGTTCATAAATACGCATGGTTTCAAGCCTTTTTTGTTCTTTCTCGTAAGCCGCCATTCTCTTTTTGGCGCTTTCAACGAGAATGATTACCGCTTTCCTCTCATCCGAAGAATATTCCGATATAAATGAAGGCAGCTCATTATATGAAGCCGCCTGCAATTTTTCTTTGATAAACGAAGTCTTATCCATTTACTGGTGAACTACCTTTCCAAATTTATCAAAAGGCCAGATACGAACCCATGCTTTGCCGATAAGCTCGCTTCTTTTAAGCTTGCCTACCTGTTCGAATCTGCTGTCGATTGAATTGTTTCTGTTATCTCCGAGCACAAAGTACTCATCATCTCCAAGTTTAACGGGATTAACCGCATTTCCGGGCTTCTGAATAACTTCCCTTCCGTAGTTCTCCTTAAGAAGCTCTCCGTCAATATAGATATTTCCGTCATAGTCAATCTGAACCGTTTCGCCGGGAAGACCTATGATTCTTTTGATGTAATATGTGTTGTCCTCGTATCTGTAGGGGAAAACTATTATATCGAATCTCTCGGGATCATGAAATCTGTAGGAAATCTTATCGACTATAAGGTTATCTCCGTCGCAAAGTGTGGTTTCCATTGAGGAACCTTCAACCTGTGTTCTCTGACCCACATATTTAATCAAAAGAAAACATATTGCCAGAACGCAAAGAAGGTAAAGGCTTGTACTGAGAATTTCTTTCAAAACACTTTTCATCGTTATTCCATTCCTTATTATTCGGGCCTTTCAAGGCTTATTCTGCCAAGGCGCCCTTTTCTGAAGTCATCCAGAAGAAGCATGGAAGCCTTCGAAATATCCGGCTCTTCACCGGCTTTAAAACACTTTCTGTTTACAGCAATTCCCGTAAGGATATCAACGTTTACGTCATCCTCGGAAATTCCGTATCTTTCTGCAAGAAGTCCTTTGTAGTTCTCCTTCAGAAACTCAATTAAATCAAGGGCAAGTTCGTCCTTATTTAATATATCATCATTAATGGAACCGATCATGGCAAGCCTCAGTCCCACATTCTTATCTTCAAACTTGGGCCAAAGAATTCCGGGAGTATCCAAAAGTTCCAGGGTCTTACTGAGTTTAATCCACTGTTTACCCTTTGTAACACCGGGCTTGTTTCCGGTCTTGGCACAGGCTCTTCCGGCATAGGAATTAATGAAGGTGGATTTACCAACATTGGGAATACCCACAACCATTGCCCTTATTGGACGACCTATGATGCCTCTCTTCCTGTCTCTCTCAAGCTTCTCTTTGCAGGCCTCATTAACCGCAGCCGAAACACTCTTAACGCCCTTGCCTGTCTGAGAGTTAATCATGACAATATTAAGGCCCTTGCCCTCGAAATACTGCATCCAGGCATTGTTGGCCCTCTCATCCGCCAGGTCCGACTTATTTAAAAGAATAAGTCTCGACTTGTTCTTGGCAAGTTCGTCTATATCAGGATTTCTGCTGCTGATTGGCACTCTGGCATCCAAAAGTTCAATCACCAGGTCAATAAGTCCAAGGTTCTCATGCATCATTCGCTTCGCCTTGGTCATATGCCCCGGGTACCAGTTAATGTTTATCTTATTATCACTCATAATCTAATCAACAAACCCCATTTTGGCGCCGGCGACGCTCTTCTTGAACCAGGCCTTACCGATAATGAACTCTTTCTTCACCACACCGATATTGGCCGATCTGCTGTCTTCACTGTTGTTTGCGTTATCTCCAAGGACAAAGAATTCATCCCCCGCAAGCACGATTCTCTCCGCTGCTATACCGGGATCGGAGATTTTATCTCTCTGAATTCCGTCCACATATTCCTTGTCATTGATAAGGAGCTTACCATTCACTATCTGAACGCTGTCTCCCGGGGTACCCACAACTCTCTTAACATAGTAATGGGAATTAACGTTACCGTTAGGGAGAAAAACAATCACATCTCCTGCCTTGGGCTGACCGAAAAGGTATTTAAGTTTATTAATGTAAACAGTCTGTCCGCTGTAAAGGGAAGGCTCCATGGAGTTACCTATTACACCGGTGGTAATGCCCATCATATATACTATTACCGCCGCAATAAATGTCGTGGTAACAATACCAAATATGTAGCTGATAATCTCCCTGATAAGGGCAGAACTTATTATCTTCTTTTTGGTATAAAAACTAAGCCCTTTATGTCTGGCCATATATTGATTCTCCTACGCTTAAACAAGAAAAATTATACCATATACGGCCTTAAAAATCGATAGAGGCATCTATTAAAAAAGTATTAAGATGAGGCAGCAAAAAAGCGCCTGCAGATTACTGCAAGCGCTCTCAAGAACAAACTAACGAACCAACTCTTTAACTTTAGCTTTCTTACCTACACGATCTCTTAAGTATGTAAGTTTAGCACGTCTTACTTTACCCTTTCTTACAACTTCGATCTTCTCTACGTTAGGTGAGTGAAGAGGCCAAGTCTTCTCTACGCCAACACCGTTGGAGTTCTTACGAACTGTGAATGTCTCGCGGTTGCTTCCGCCCTGGCGCTTAATAACGGTACCTTCGAAAATCTGAATTCTCTCACGGTTACCCTCTTTGATCTTACCGTAAACTTTAACTGTATCACCTACGTTAAACTCATCCACGGTAGCTTTCAACTGTTCTGCTTCGATGTTCTTAATAATCTCGTTCATCTTAAATCTCCTTGTTTAATGGATGTTCTTAATACGTATGTGTAACAGAGGACCATCTATTTCTATAGCAACGTTAATACTTTAGCATAAAGGTTCACAAAAGTAAAGGCTTTTTTTACTAATTCTGAACTGTAATTTCTCATATACCGCAAGGGTTTCCACATCACCTGCAGGTACAAACTTAATGGGCAGTTCTCCTGCAAGAAGCAAATCATTGATTTCGCTTCTGATATTCTCAGTAACCTCGTCAACAACTTCCTTAGTGCCGATTGGAACTCCCCTGGTATAAGCCACTTCCTTATACTCTCCCTTTAACTTATATCCCTTATCCAAAAGGCCGCTTACATCCGTGCCCCTTAACAGAATCGGAACTTTGTCATATCCATTCTCTTTGGCAAAATCGTAAAACTCTCCGACACCCTTTGAATCCTTCGCATACAGAGATATTTTGGTTTTGCCAATATCAATAAGACCTGTAACGCCATTGGAATCATATATAATTCTTAACCTGTTAAGCCTTATTGCCTCTGTCATATCGGCATTTATGGCCTTCTCAGAATTGAGATACTTTATGATTTCGCATTCTCTCTCGTATTTCTTATAAAGGTCCGGGCGCTTTCTTAAGGTTCTTTCTTTGGCTGTTTCGAGTCGCCACTTTTCAATTTCCTTGTGATTTCCGGAAAGCAGAACCTCCGGAACGCTCTTGCCCATCCATACCTCCGGCCTTGAATACTGGGGGTATTCCAAAAGGTTACCTGAAAAGCTCTCAATCACGCCTGAGTCCTCATTGCTAAGGACCCCCGGAACAAGACGCGAAACCGCATCAATCACAATCATGGCAGCCATCTCGCCGCCGGTTAATACATAGTCACCTATGGAAATCTCGTCAGTTACAATCTCCTCAAGAACTCTCTCGTCAATTCCCTCGTAATGGCCGCAAAGGAAAACAAGGTCCTCCTCTTTTGCCAGTTCCTCGGCAATGCGCTGGTTAAAGGTTCTTCCCTGAGGAGTCATGAAAATGACCCTTGCATCGTGGCCTATACGCTCCTTTACTGCCTTGGCGCAATCAAACACGGGCTGTGCCTGCATAAGCATGCCTGCGCCGCCTCCGTAAGGGTAATCGTCAACCTTCCTGTGCTTATCGGTTGTATAATCCCTGATATCATAGGTGTTGACGGTAATGTAGTTGTTTTCCACAGCTCTTCCGATAATGCTGGTCATGAGACCATTTCTTACCATATCGGGGAAAAGGGTCATAACATGGAAATTCATAGGCCTCCTAAATATCCATCAAACCGTCCATTACATGAACGATAACTTTGCCTTCCTCAACATTCACTTCTTTGACACACTCTTTGATTGCCGGGAAAAGAACCTCCCTGTCATCGGAAGTCTTTACCACATACACATCATTTGCGCCGGTCTGCATAACTTCTGTAAGTTCGCCGATCTCATTACCCTCGTCGTCAAAAACCTTACAGCCCATCAAATCCGCGATAAAATATTCGTCCTTTTTGAGCTTTACGGCATTTTCTCTCGTGACATAAAGGCTCTTCTTACGATACTTCTCTATGCTTTCAATGGAATCATATCCCTCAAACTTGAGTATAACAAACTGTTTGAAGAATTTGACTCCCTCAACTTTCAGATCAATATTCTCTTTGCCCGTATCAAGAATTAGGGCCATATTTTTCTTAAATCTTTTAACATCACTGGTTGTGGGGTAAACCTTTACTTCTCCCCTTACACCATGTGTCTGAGTAATAACGCCTACCTGAAATCTGTCTTCCATATTTCCCTTTTCATTCAAGTGCAATAAAGGGGCATAAAAATGCCCCTTTAATTACTGACTAGTCTTCGATATCAACGTCAACTCTAACGTTGTCCTTAGAAGATGCCGCTTTAACAACGGCACGGATTGCTTTAGCAATACGACCCTGCTTGCCGATAACCTTACCCATATCGGAAGGCGCAACCTTGAGCTTAACCTTGATTGTTTTGCCCTCGGTAGACTCGGTAACAACCACATCATCGGGGTTGTCAACAAGGGCTTTTGCCATAACCTCTACCAATTCCTTCATATTGTTTTACCTCCGGGTTATTTTCGAAAAAAATTAAATTACTTCTCGATGCCGGCTGCTTTAAGGATCTTGCCAACTACCTCTGTGGGCTGTGCGCCGTTTGCTAACCACTTCTTAGCAAGTTCAGCGTCTACCTTGAAGGTTGAAGGATCTGTAGAAGGATCATATGTACCGATCTCCTCGATGAAACGACCATCTCTGGGTGATCTTGAATCTGCTACGATGATTCTGTAAAGGGGTGCCTTTTTCTGACCCATTCTTCTTAATCTGATTTTAACTGCCATTTTTTTACCTCCGTAAAAATCTAAATGATATTAATATTTATATACGATAAAGAGTTCATATTCTCTATATCTCAAGTTAATTAAAAGGGAAATCTTCCGCCTTTGCCAATTCCGCCAAGCATTCCCCCAAGTCCGCCGAAGCCGCCGTGCTTCTTGCCGCCACCAAACTGCTTCATAAGCTTCTGGGTCTGCTCAAACTGCTTGATAAATCTGTTAACCTCGGCAATGTCAACTCCCGCGCCCTTTGCGATTCTGAACTTTCTCTGGGGATTAAGGAGCTTGGGATCTCTTCTTTCCTTCTTTGTCATGGAAAGGACAATTGCTTCTGTATGAGCCAGCTGTTTGTCGTTAACCATCGACTCAATGTCCCCCATCTTCGCCCCCATGCCGGGCATCATGCCAAGAATCGAACCAATTCCGCCCATGGAGCGCATCTGCTTCATGGAATCAAGGTAATCTTCGAAGTCAAATTTGCCCTTCTTAAGGCGGGACATCTTGTCCTTCTCTGCCTGCTCGTCAAGTTCGAGATTGGCCTCGGACACCTTGTCGATAAGTGAAAGGACATCACCCATACCAAGGATTCTGCTTGCCATTCTGTCGGGATAAAACTGTTCCAAATCGGAAAGTTTCTCACCCATACCGACAAATAAAATGGGCTTTCCGGTTACAGCCTTAACTGATAAAGCCGCACCGCCTCTTGTATCACCATCCATCTTGGAAAGAACAACTCCGTCGATTCCGATACGGCTGTTGAATTCCTCCGCAACATTAACCGCATCCTGACCGGTCATTGCGTCCACAACAAGGAGGGTTTGATGAACATCCACCTTCTCCTTAATATCCACAAGTTCCTGCATCAGTTCTTCATCAATGTGGAGACGACCTGCTGTATCAAGGATTACTACGTTATAACCTTCCTTTGTGGCCTTGGCAATGGCTGATTCAGCTATCTCCCAGGGCTTGTAATCAGTACCCATGTCAAAAACATCAACGTTCTGCTTCTCACCGTTAATTCTTAACTGATCAATAGCAGCGGGTCTGTATATATCACATGCAACCAGCAAAGGCTTCTTGCCCTTGGTCTTAAGTTTGCCTGCAATCTTGGCTGTAGAGGTTGTCTTACCTGAACCCTGAAGGCCGCACATCATAATGACGGTAACTGCCTTTCCGGGTTGAAATGCCAGCTCTGTGGTCTCATTACCCATAAGGGCAACAAGTTCTTCATTAACTATCTTTATAACCATCTGGCCGGGGTTAAGTCCGTTCATAACCTCTTCGCCGATGGCTCTCTCTTCAACTGATTTAATAAACTGCTTAACTACCTTGAAGTTAACATCCGCTTCAAGGAGTGCCATCTTAACCTCTTTAAGAGCGGCCCTTACATCTACTTCGTTAAGTCTTCCCTTGCTTCTGAGATTCTTGAAAACATTCTGCAGTTTATTTGATAAGCTTTCAAATGCCATGTATTGATCCTTATACTAACTCTCTTATGTCCTTAAGCTTTGATAAAGCTTCCCCCGGAAGATTCATCTTATCAAGTTCATCCAGAATTGCCGATGCCTTCTTCCCTCTCTCAATAAGCTTTAGCTTATCTTCATATTCGGAAAGGGTCTTGTCACATCTCTTAACGAGATCGTGTACTCCCTGTTTGCTTATTCCTTCATCCTCGGCAATTTCATTTAAGGACAGATTATTATAAACAACATCTTCGTATATTTTCTTCTGATGCTCTGTCAAAAGCTCTCCATAATAATCATAGAGAAGGCCTTGTTCAACGATTTTCTCCATTGTGAAACCCTCGCAACATTTTGACACCTTTCCTATAATACATAAACCAAAAAGGCTTGTCAAGTATTTTTACTTGACAAGCCTTTATTATTTTAAATAAACTGTGAAGCCCATTCTTTAAGAGTTGTGCTTCTTACCATTCTCTTAAAGCGTTTGCCTTCCTTCACATTGGCGCCGGGAGCAAGTTTCTCAATATTCTTTCCCGATTCGCCAATTTCGCTTCCCCCTGAAGTACAGAAGGGGATTACGGTTTTACCCTTGAAATCATAGGATTCCATAAAAGTATCAATTATTGATGGCTCCCTATACCACCAAATGGGAAATCCAAGGAAAATCACTTTATAATCTTCCATATTCTGAAGCTTGTTAGCTATCTCCGGTCTTGAACTCCTGTCGTTCATTTCCACACTGCTTCGACTGTTCTTGTTCATCCAGTTAAGATCTGCCGCCTTATACGGAATCTTTGGGGTAATAGGATAAACATCAGCTTCAATAGCCTTTGCAAGCTTAATGGCAACCTTTCCTGTGGTTCCCCCGGCGCTGAAATACGCCACCAAAACTTTACTCATAACTTAGACATCCTTACATAATTATTTTAAGCTCCCGACATTGTCCTTTGTAACAGGAACAAAAGGAACCCATACATACTTAAGATTCTCGGTTGCACCTTCCACATCCTTTAAGGAGCCGCCGCCGCCAAGAGCTAACGCTGCATCTATTGCCGCATTCCCCTGGCCTGCAGTATCCTGAAGAACTGTCATGTACATATCGCCGTCAGCAACAGCCTGTCGACCATCAGCTGTGGCATCAATCCCGGCAACAAGATATTTATGTGTATCGTATCCGTTATCCTTAAGCCAGTTGATTGCGCCGATTGCCATAGGGTCGTTATTAGCTATGATACAGTCAAAATGCTGATCGGTCAATTTAAACATATCAAGTTTTTCGTATGCCAATGTATCTGACCATGTAGCATAGTCGCAGAATACCACATTAAGATCTACGTTATTATCCCAGAAGAAGTATTTTACAGCATCTGTTCTGGGCTCAACTGCAGAGTGTCCCTGATCTCCCATAAGAAGAACCACATCAAGCTTAGAAGGTTTGCCAAGGCCATTCCAGATATACTCAGCCTGGAATCTTCCGGCATCCTGTTCAAAGGAGCCTACATATACATATTTGTCAGGTTTTAAGAAGCTTTCCGAAGGCTCATTGTTTATGAATACAATAGGCACATCTCCCGCAGCTGCTTCCATCTGAAGAGTTGTAGATGCATCGCACAGTCTGCATATGATTGCTGAATATCCGGCATTTGCCGCATCTTCCAATTGCTGCTTTTGAGTATCTGTACTGTTGGCAGCATAAACAATATCAATGTTAAGTCCGTCCTTCTGTGCTCTCTCCTGCATAGCTGCAACAAGAACATTAAGGAAGGTATCTGTATCATCATGAAGAGCCAGAAGAATCTTGCCCTTTCCGCCTCCGCCACCTGCAGAGGAAGCTCCACATCCACATACGGAAACGGCCATAAGCACCGTAACCAGCAAAACAGTTAATGTCTTTTTCAAAAAGTTACTCATGCTGCCACCTCCTAAATCTTAAACTGCTGAACATACGCTGTAAGAGTATCCGAAGTGCTGGCAAGCTCGTGAGAGTTGTCTGCCACCTCCTGGCTGCTCTGCGTAATGTTATTTGCCTGTTCAACCATTCTGTGGCTGGTAACCAGGATTTCATCCGCACTGGCTGCCTGCTCTTCGGAAATGGCTGCTACATTGGTTGCAACATCATCAACCTTTTCAACATCCTGAATCATCAAATCAATGAGTTCGTTGGACTTCTCAATATTCTGATAAATCTGGTCAAAGGTCTCAACAGCTGTATTAATAAGCATCGTATTCTTATCAATACTCTCAGCGCTGATTTCGGCCTGAGATACAACTGTCTTAATAGCTGTATGAACTTCGCCGATAAGAGTTGCGATATTGTCCGCACTGGCTGCTGAGTTCTGAGCAAGTTTTGCAATCTCACTTGCGACAACAGCGAATCCTTTTCCGGCTTCACCGGCTCTGGCAGCCTCAATTGAAGCGTTGAGTGAAAGAAGGTTGGTTTCATCGGCGATTTCTCCGATAACCTCAACAATCTTGGTAATCTCTTCAGATGCTTTTCCTACATCATTGATGGACTTAACAAGCTCGTCGTTGCCTTCCTTGATGCCCTGCATTGCAGCAGATACCTGCTCCATATCTGCACGGCCCTTCTTACTGATTTCGACAGTTTCCTTCATGCTGATATTAGCCTGATTGGAATTGTCTCTTGTATCAGAAACAACCATGGCCAATGTACTTGCATTGTTGGCAATCTCTCCAACAGCAGCTGCAAGCTGATCTACTGTATTATTAAGATTCTGCATCGCATCTGACTGTGCCCGGGATGCCTCGAACATGTCTTTTGAAACTCTGTCTGAGTTATCGGACTGTTCCTTCAGCTTCTTGGACTCGTTGTTGATGGATGAAAGCATCTTTCTCATAGACTCAACGAATTCTGAAACCTTGGTACTCATAAGTCCGATTTCATCATTGGTATTATGTTCAACGGCAATTGTGAAGTCACCTTCCGTCATGTCTGCAATGTTCTTTGTAATTCCGCCAAGAGGAGCAATTACTCTTGATACAAGGAAGTTGATAATCAATACAATGAGAACAATGGCTATAACACCGGCAATGGCAAGTGTATATGTAAGCTTTACAACATCACTCATAATTGCCGATTCGGGTACATATGATACAAGAACCCAATCGGTTTCTGTGATCTCCTTGAAGGCAATTACATAACCGGCCGCAGTTAAATTATCCCATTTACGAGTGTTTAAACGTTCTGCAACCTTGGCCATCATAGGGTCTGAGTCGGTTGCTGATAACTTGGTTGATACTCTTGCAGGATCCTGATGTGCAAGGATGGTGTTATCAGAAATATCAACAAGGAAAGCTGCGGCATCCTCCATCTTAACGCCGGAGTTTACGATTATACTGATCTGGTCAAGGGACAGATCTGCAGCTATAACCTTAAGCTGTCCGGAGCCGTCGTTAACAAGACCCGAAGCTGAAATAATGGATGCTCCATTTGCATCGGTGTAGGCAGAACCATATGCCATGTTAACTCTGGTCATACCCTGTTTAAACCAAGGCTGCTCTTGAGGATGAGAAATCTTTTTGCTTGATTCGGCTGCCTGATAAATGGTTCCTCCGCCTGTGGCAAGATAAACGCCGTCACGGCAGTACTTATTGAAACCATAGTTGGCATCAATAATCTCCTGTAACTCACCGGCTGTAGGCTGGGTTTTCTCAATCAAAAGCTTAACTGTTGAGAAATTCTGTAAGTTCTCTTTAAGCCAAGACTCAATATTGTCGGCCTGGTTTGTGATGGATGCACTTAACTGTGCTGTTGCCATCTCTGACAAGCTCTTCCTGGAGAGATATCCTGATATCAATACCAATACAAGAATAGTTACTACTACTGCAGGAAGTAAGAAAATCAAAAGCTTGTTTTTAATTTTGGTTTGCTTGCGCGCAGTACTGTTGCCCATACTTCTCTTCTCCTTTTTTGTATTTGATAAAACCCATATTCGCTTGCAAAAAAGCCCAAGAAATCCTTGGGCTTTTATCGAGTGTGTATCTTTATTTCATGTTAACCAATCTGTCGATTTCAGTCACAAGATTTCCAATCTCAGGTTTTGAAAGCTGCGCATCCGCACCCAAGCTTTCGCCTTTTCGTCTCATCTCTTCATTAACAAGTGATGAGAAGATGATTACAGGAAGGAAACTTGTGTCATCGTTAGATTTAATAAGTTTGGTCAGGCGGTGGCCGTCCATCTCAGGCATCTCAATATCAGTAACCACACATCCGACTTTCTCTCTTAAGTTACCGGCATCTCTGTACTCACAAATCTTATCCCATGCAAGCTGTCCGTTCTCGTTTGGAATAAGGTTTGTATATCCGGCCTTATGAAGAGAATCAACAATAAGTTTATTAAGTAAAGGCGAATCTTCCGCAATAAGAATAGGGATATCATTTCTGCTTCTCTCACCGAGTGCATCAATATCCGTAATCTTAAGACCTGTTTCAGGATTAATGTCAGAAACAATTTTCTCGAAATCAAGAATAATAATCAGCTTTTCATTAATCTTGATAATACCCGTAGCAACGCCTGCTTCCTGAATATTTACGGTTGCATTGGGTTTAATAATCTCTTTCCAGGAAACTCTTGTGATTCCGAGAACAGAATCAACGTGGAAAGCAATATCCAGTTTATTAAAGTTGGTGATAATAAAAAGACCACCCGGTTCCGAACTGCCAAGCTGCAAGCAATTCTTAAGATCGATTGCAGTAATCATTGTGTCTCTTGGCATGAAAATTCCTTCAATAGACGGGTGTGCATTAGGAACCGGTGTTACCGGCATGTAATTGATAATCTCTTTAATCTTGGCAACGTTAATACCATAGGAGTTACCATTTAGTGAGAATTCAAGCACTTCCAGCTCGTTGGTTCCGCTTTCCATCAAAATATTGGTATCCATAGATTCACCTCTCTGCTTCTAATAAAAATTAGAAAATGATAGTATTATCAATAATTTTACGTTAATTATAACACAAATCCAAGAAAAAGATAGTAAAAAATAGTATTTTTTTTAAATTATCGAATAAAAAAATCACTGCAAAATTTTGCAGTGATTTGTACTTGTACCTTCAAAACCGATACCGAATCAATCTAAACCAATCTAAACAAACCTTATCTGGAAAAGCCCTCGACCGATTAGTAAGCGTCAGCTGAACATGTTACCATGCTTACACCTCACTCCTATCTACCTTGTAGTCTTCAAGGGGTCTTACTTTCTTAAAGAAATGGGATATCTCATCTTGAGGGGGGCTTCACGCTTAGATGCCTTCAGCGTTTATCCCTGCCGGACTTGGCTACTCTGCCATGGAGTTGGTCTCCAACAGATACACCAGCGGTCCGTCCACCCCGGTCCTCTCGTACTAAGGGCAGCTCCTCTCAAATATCCTTCGCCTGCGCCGGATAGGGACCGAACTGTCTCACGACGTTCTGAACCCAGCTCGCGTACCGCTTTAATGGGCGAACAGCCCAACCCTTGGGACCGACTTCAGCCCCAGGATGCGATGAGCCGACATCGAGGTGCCAAACCACTCCGTCGATGTGAACTCTTGGGAGTGATAAGCCTGTTATCCCCAGGGTAGCTTTTATCCGTTGAGCGATGGCAATCCCACTTTATACCACCGGATCACTAAGTCCTACTTTCGTACCTGCTCCACCCGTCGGTGTCGCAGTCAAGCTCCCTTATACCTTTGCACTCTTCGAATGGTTTCCGACCATTCTGAGGGAACCTTTGAGCGCCTCCGATACCCTTTCGGAGGCGACCGCCCCAGTCAAACTCCCCGTCAGACATTGTCCCCCGGCCGGATTACGGCCGCAGGTTAGAAACCCAGTACTGTAAGGGCGGTATCCCAACAACGACTCCACATAGACTGGCGTCCATGTCTCAACGTCTCCCGCCTATCCTGTACATACAGCACCGGATCCCAGTATCAAACTGGAGTAAAGCTCCATGGGGTCTTTCCGTCCTGGCGCAGGTAACCAGCATCTTCACTGGTACTTCAATTTCACCGGGTGCATTGTCGAGACAGCGCTCAAATCATTACGCCTTTCGTGCGGGTCGGAACTTACCCGACAAGGAATTTCGCTA